>NZ_JBWKPN010000001.1:0-1088218 GCF_059418265.1 Variovorax sp. GW821-FHT09B05 | reverse complement strand
CCCCCCCCCCCCCCCCGCGGCCGGTGGCGAGCTGGCTCTCGGGCGTGGTCTCGGCCACGAAGGTGCCGCTGCCCACGCGCGAATGCACGTAGCCCTCGGCGCGCAGCTGCTCGTAGGCATGCAGCACGGTGTTGCGCGACATGCCGGTCTCGCGCGCCAGGTCGCGTGAGGCCGGCAGCGCGCTCGAGGGCGGCAGGCTGCCGTCGAGGATGGCGCCGCGCAGGCAGTCGTAGAGCTGGCGGTTGAGCGCGGCGCCGGCGGCGGGGGCAATGCGCTGCAGCACCAGGTCGGCGCAGATGGATTTCATGGCTTTTTGGATTGGCTCCATCCTGATTGCAGGAAGTGGATCTTTTTGATGGAGCCAATTGCGCATTCAATCAGAACTTCCGATCGACCTCCAGCCTTTCCCGGACGCCTTCAGCCATGACCACCAACTCCGAACTCCAGACCCGCCGCCTCGCGGCCACCCCGCGCGGCGTGGGCGTGATGTGCGGCTTCTATGCCCAGCGCGCCGAGAACGCGACGCTGTGGGACATCGAAGGCCGCGAATACATCGACTTCGCCGCCGGCATCGCGGTGCTCAACACCGGCCACCGCCATCCGCGCCTGGTGGCCGCGATCCAGGAGCAGCTCGGGCGCTTCACGCACACGGCCTACCAGATCGTTCCCTACGAGAGCGTGGTGACGCTGGCCGAGCGGCTCAACGCGCTGGTGCCGATCTCGGGCCCGGTGAAGACGGCCTTCTTCACCACCGGCGCCGAGGCGCTCGAGAACGCGGTGAAGATCGCGCGCGCCCACACCGGCCGCGCCGGCGTGATCGCCTTCGGCGGCGGCTTCCACGGCCGCACGCTGATGGCGCTGGCCATGACCGGCAAGGTCGCGCCCTACAAGACCGGCTTCGGCCCGTTCCCGGCCGACGTGTTCCACGTGCCGTTCCCGAGCGCGCTGCAGGGCGTGAGCGCCGACGATTCGCTGGCCGCGATCGAGAAGCTGTTCAAGGCCGACATCGACCCCAGGCGCGTGGCCGCGATCGTGATCGAGCCGGTGCAGGGCGAGGGCGGTTTCAACGTCGCGCCCACCGCGCTGCTGCAGGGCCTGCGCCGCCTCTGCGACGCGCACGGCATCGTGCTGATCGCCGACGAGGTGCAGACCGGCTTCGCGCGCACCGGCCGGCTGTTCTCGATGCAGCACCACGGCGTCGAGCCCGACCTGATCACCATGGCCAAGAGCCTCGCGGGCGGCATGCCGCTGTCGGCCGTGGCCGGCCGCGCCGCCATCATGGACGCGCCGGCGCCCGGCGGCCTCGGCGGCACCTATGCGGGCAATCCGCTGGCGGTGGCCTCGGCGCACGCGGTGCTCGACGTGATCGCCGACGAGAAGCTCTGCGAACGCGCCGCCGCGCTGGGCGAGCGCCTGGTCGGCCGGCTGCTGAAGATCAAGGAATCGAACCCGGCGCTGGCCGAGGTGCGCGCTCAGGGTTCGATGGTCGCGGTCGAGCTGCGCGATGCGGCCACGGGCGCGCCCGACGCCGAAGCGGTGGCACGCGTGCAGGCCAAGGCGCTGGCGCAGGGCCTGGTGCTGCTGAGCTGCGGCATGTACGGCAACGTGATCCGCTTCCTCTACCCGCTGACCATTCCCGACGCGCAGTTCGAACGCGCGCTGGCCATCGTCGAGGAGGCGTTCTCGGCATGAGCACCGCATCCACCCTGGGCCTGCAGCGCCCCGACCTGCTGCGCGGCGCCGGCCTGATCGACGGCCAGTGGGTCGCGGCCGACGACGGCGCCACCTTCGCCGTGAACGACCCCGCCACCGGCCGGCACCTGGCCGACGTGCCGCGGATGGGCCGCGCCGAGACCGAGCGCGCCATCGCCGGCGCCGCCGCCGCGCTGCCCGCCTGGCGCGCGCGCACCGCGCCCGAGCGCGCGCGCGTGCTGCGCCGCTGGGCCGAGCTGATGCTCGCGCACCAGGACGACCTGGGCCGGCTGATGACGCTCGAGCAGGGCAAGCCGCTGGCCGAGGCGCGCGGCGAGATCGCCTACGCGGCCTCGTTCATCGAATGGTTCGCCGAGGAGGCCAAGCGCGTGGACGGCGAGGTGCTGCAGCCGCAGCGCGCGGGCCAGCGCATCGTGGTGCTCAAGCAGCCGATCGGCGTGTGCGCCGCGATCACGCCGTGGAACTTCCCGGCCGCGATGATCACGCGCAAGGTCGGCCCCGCGCTGGCCGCGGGCTGCACCATCGTCGTGAAGCCGGCCGAGCTCACGCCGCTGAGCGCCTTCGCGCTCGGCGTGCTAGGGCTCGAGGCCGGCCTGCCGCCCGGCGTGCTGCAGATCGTGGCCGGCAACGCGCCCGAGATCGGCGCCGCGCTGTGCGAGAGCCCGACCGTGCGCAAGCTCAGCTTCACCGGCTCCACCGGCGTGGGCCGCGTGCTCGCGCAGCAGTGCGCGCCGACCATCAAGAAGCTCTCGCTCGAGCTCGGCGGCAATGCGCCGCTGGTCGTGTTCGACGACGCCGACATCGACCGCGCGATCGAGGGCATCGTGGCCTCCAAATTCCGCAACGCGGGCCAGACCTGCGTCTGCGCCAACCGCATCTACGTGCAGGCCGGCATCTACGACGCCGTGGCCGCGCGGCTGGTGGCCGCGGTCGAGGCGATGCGCGTGGGCAACGGCCTCGAGGCCGGCATCACGCAGGGCCCGCTGATCGACGGCCGCGCGGTCGCCAAGGTGCGCCAGCACATCGACGACGCGCTCACGCAGGGCGCCGAGTTGCGCATCGGCGGCAAGCCGCATGCGCTGGGCGGCACCTACTTCGAGCCCACCGTGCTGACCGGCGTGACGCAGGCCATGCGCGTGGCGCGCGAGGAGACCTTCGGGCCGCTGGCGCCGCTGTTCCGCTTCGAGACCGAGGAGGAGGTCATCGCGATGGCCAACGATTCGGAGTTCGGCCTCGCCGCCTACCTGTTCACCGAGGACCGCCGCCGCCTCTGGCGCGTGGGCGAGCAGCTCGAGACCGGCATGGTCGGCATCAACACCGGCCTGATCTCGAACGAGGTCGCGCCCTTCGGCGGCGTGAAGCAGTCGGGCCTGGGCCGCGAGGGCTCGCGGCACGGGATCGAGGACTACCTCGAGCTCAAGTACCTCTGCCTGCAGGACTGAGCATGGCGGCGCGGCGGCCGCTCACGAGGCCTTCGCGGTCGCCGATACGCCCCACAGCCGGGGCTTGCCTTCCCACACCGAGAAGCCGCTCAGGCGCTTGCGCACGCCCCAGGCATCGATGCCGTTGAACAGCATGATCATCGGCACCTGCTGGATCATCAGCGCGTGGATCTGGTCGAACAGCGCCTGGCGCTTCTTCGGGTCCGATTCGGCGAAGCTCTCGTCGAGCAGCTTCAGCGCCTGCGGGTCTTCCCAGACCTTGCGCGACTGCTTGTCCTTCGGGCCCGAGAACTGCTCGTAGCTCAGCGCCGGGTCGAGCCGCGACGAATAGGTGAACGAGCTCATCTGGTAGTTGCCGCTGTTGTAGCGGTCGAGCTGCGTCGCCCATTCGAGCACCTCGATCTGCGCGTTGATGCCCACCGACTGCATCATGGCCTGCGCCAGCACCGCCACCGTGTAGCTCGGCACGTGGGCGCGCTTGTTGGTCTGGATGACGATCTTCTCGTTCCTGTAGCCGGCCTCGCGCAGCAGCTTCGCGGCCAGCGCCGGGTCGTAGTGGTAGCCCTTCTTCTGTACCGGGCCGTAGAAGGCCGAGGTCTTGTGGATGGCGGCATTGTTCACCGTGCCCAGGCCCTCGGAGGCGGCCGCCACGATCTGCTCCATGTCGAGCGAGGCCGCGATGGCCTGGCGCAGCTTCTGGTTCTTGAGCAGCGGATCGCGGGTCTGGATCAGCAGCGTGTTCTTGGTGGCCTCGGTCGGCGCCTGCACGACGAGGTTGCGGTCGGTCTTGAGCTCCTGCGCGTCGCTCGAGGTGATCTGCGCCGCGTCGATGGCGCCCGACTTCAGGCCCGCGGCGGCCGTGGCCGCGTCGGGCACAACCAGGAAGCGCACCGTGTCGACCAGCGGCGCCTTCAGGCCCACGTAGCCGTCGACCTTGGTCGCGCCCGGCGGCGAGGTGTAGCCCTTGAAGGCCGTGACCGTGACGTACTCGCCGCGCTTCCATTCGCCGAACTTGAAGGGGCCGGTGCCCACGGGCTTGTCCCAGCTGCCGTCGGCCTTGACCGAGCTCCTGTGCAGGATTGCCGTCATGCCGCAGTCGGAGCGCGCCAGCGAATCGAGGAACACGGCCGAGGGCCGGTTGATCTTCATCGTGAAGGTGGCGTCGTCGGGCGTCGCGGTCTCGACCACCTTGAGGCCGTTGCGGCCGTCGTATTCGCTGAGGCAGCGCCAGTCGGTCTTCGGGTCCATGTAGCGCTTCCAGCTCCAGGCCACGTCGGCCGAGGTCAGCGGCGCGTCGTTGTGGAACTTCACACCCTTGCGCAACTTGAAGGTGTAGGTGAGGCCGTCGGGCGACACCTCGACCGACTGCGCGAGCAGCGGGCCGACGCTGCCGTCCTGCCGGTAGCCGACCAGGCCCTCGACCATGTTGAGGACGATGCCATCGGTGGTGTTGTCGCGGTTCACGCCCGGGTTGGTGGAACGGATGTCGGCCGGCTGGGCGACCGTCACCGTGGTCTGGGCCAGCGCCGCGCCGCAGGCGAGGCCGGCGCCGGCGAGGGCGGCGAGTCGGAAGAAGGGACGGGGCATGGAGGACTCCTGCGAAAAAAAGAACTTCAGGCGAGGGCGGTCTCGGCGCCGAAGCGCCAGCGCAGCCGCACGCCGCCGGCCTCGGTGGGCTCGAGCGCCGGGATGGCGGACAGCAGTTGGCGCGTGTAGTCCTGCCGCGGCGCGTCGAACACGGTGTCGCGCGTGCCCTGCTCGACGATGCGGCCGTCCTGCATCACGACCACGCGGTCGGCCACCTGCTCGACCACGCCGAGGTCGTGGCTGATGAACAGGCACGAGAAGCCGTGGCGCTTCTGCAGTTCGGCGAACAGCTCGAGCACCTGGGCGCGCACGGTGACGTCGAGCGCCGACACCGGCTCGTCGGCGATCACGAAGGCGGGCCGGCGCACCAGCGCGCGCGCGATCGCCACGCGCTGGCGCTGCCCGCCCGAGAGCTGGTGCGCATAGCGCGGCGCGTAGGCGGTGCCGAGCCCGACCTCGTCGAGCACCTCGGCCACGCGCTTCGCCTTGTCGGCCGTCGACATGCCGGGCACCAGCCGCAGCCCCTCGCCGACCAGCTGGCCGATGGTCATGCGCGGATCGAGCGAGGCGTAGGGGTCCTGGAACACCATCTGGCACTGCAGCCGGTAGTCGGCCCAGCCGGGGTCGGAGCGCGCGATCGGGCGGCCGCGGAACAGGATCTCGCCGCCGCCGGGCTTGAGCAGTCCGGCGATGGTGCGGCCCAGCGTGGTCTTGCCCGAGCCCGAGCCGCCGACCACCGCGACCACCTCGCGCGGACGCACCACGAGGTCGATGCCGTGCAGCGCGCGCTTCGGCGCGGTCTTGGCGAACAGCCGGCGCCGGCCGGGGTAGTCGATGACGAGGTTGCGCACCTCGACCACCGGCGGCTCGTCGGCCACCGCGCGCGCGGGCAGCCGGCGCGGCATGGCCTGCAGCAGCTCGCGCGTGTAGGGGTGCTTCGGCTGCTCGAGCAGGTCCTCGGTGCGGCCGGTTTCCTTCACCTCGCCGTGCCGCATCACGACCATGCGTTGCGTGAAGCGCGCCACCATCGGCAGGTCGTGGCTGATCATCAGCACGGCGGTGCGGTGCTCGCGCGTGAGGCCCACCATCAGCTCGAGCACGTCGCGCTGCACCACGGCGTCGAGCGCGGTGGTCGGCTCGTCGGCGATCAAGAGGGCGGGCTCCAGCAGCATGACCGAGGCCAGCATCATGCGCTGGCGCATGCCGCCCGAGAACTCGTGCGGCCAGGCCGCGAGCGCGCCCTGCGGATCGCGGATGCCCACGCGCGCGAGCATGTCGAGGACGCGCGTGCGCCGCGCGGTGGGCGACAGTTCGCGGCGGTGCAGCGCGAGCGCTTCCTCGAGCTGGCGGCCGATGGTCATCGACGGATTGAGCGAGGTCATCGGCTCCTGGAACACCATGCCCACGCGCGCACCGCGCAGCTCGCGCAGCCGCGCGGGCCTGGCGAGCGCGAGGTCCTCGCCCTCGAACAGGATGCGGCCCGCGGTGCGCACCAGCGGCGGCGGCGTGAGGCCCATCAGGGCGCGCGCGGCCTGCGTCTTGCCGCTGCCCGATTCGCCGACGATGCCGACCATCTCGCCGGGCGCGATGTCGAAGCTCACGTCGCGCACGATCTCGCGGCCGCCGGGGCCGACGGCGAGCGTGAGGCCTTCGACGCTGACCAGCGGCGCGGTGGTAGGAGTGGAAGTCATTGCACGCCCTTCATGCGCGGATCGAGCCAGTCGCGCACCGCGTCGCCCAGCAGGTTGATGCCCAGCAGCGTCAGCGCGATGCACAGGCCCGGAAGAATCGAGAGGTGGCTGGCCTGTGCCATGAACGGCCGCGCCGAAGCGAGCATGTTGCCCCAGGTGGGCGCCGGCGGCGGCACGCCGAGGCCGAGGAAGGAGAGCGCGCTCTCGGCCAGGATCACCCAGCCGAACATCGAGGTGGCCAGCACCGTGAGCGGCGCGGTGCAGTTGGGCAGCACGTGGCGCACCATGGTGTAGAGCTCGGAGTTGCCGAGCACGCGCGAGGACTCGATGAACTCCTTCTCGCGCAGCGACAGCACCGTGCCGCGCACGATGCGCGTCACCGAGGGCGTGTAGGCCAGTCCGAGCGCGAGCACGATGCCGTACTGGTTGGCGCCCACCACCGCGAGCAGGCCCAGCGCCAGCAGCAGCCCGGGGAAGGCCAGCAGCGCGTTGTTGAAGGCCATCACGATGCGGTCGGTCCAGCCGCGCAGGAAGCCCGTGAGCACGCCCACGATGCTGCCCACCACGATCGAGAAGCCCACCGTGAGCACTGCTATCCAGACGCTGGTGGCGGCGCCGGCCATCAGGCGCGAGAGCTCGTCGCGGCCGAACTCGTCGGTGCCCAGCAGGTAGCGCGCGCCGGGCAGCTTGAGTCGCGAGCCGAAGTTGATGCGCAGCGGATCGTGCGGCGTCCACACCAGGCTGACGAGCGCCGCGGCCACGATGAGGCCGACGATGACGATGCCGACCATTGCGTTGAGGGGAATGCGTTTGTTGCGGGTCATCTTCGTGCCTATTCGACGGCGACGCGGGGGTCGAACAGGGGATAGCAGAGGTCGATCACGAGGTTGACCACCACGTAGATCACCGCCACGAACAGCAGGCAGCCCTGGATCACCGGGTAGTCGCGCGCGAAGATCGCGTCGACCAGCAGCCGGCCCAGGCCCGGGATGGTGAACACGGTTTCGACCACCGCGATGCCGCCGAGCAGGTTGCCCAGCACCAGGCCGATCAGGGTCCAGGTCGGGCCGAAGGCGTTCTTGAAGGCATGGCGCATCAGCACCGCGCGCTCCGACAGGCCCTTGGCACGCGCATGCGTGATGTAGTCCAGGCGCAGCACCTCGAGCGTGCTGGCGCGCGCCATGCGCATGAGCACGCCGATCTCGTGCAGGAACAGCGTGAGGATCGGCAGCACCAGGTACAGCAGGCCGTTCTTCCAGTCCTCGGCGATGCCCACGTAGCCCACCACCGGCAGCCAGCCCAGCTTGAGGCCGAACAGCAGCAGCAACAGCAGGCCGAGCCAGAAGGTCGGGACCGACACCAGCAAGGTGGCCGAGCCGACCAGCAGCAGGTCGGGCGCGCGGTTCTGCTTCCATGCGGCGACCATGCCGGCCGGCACCGCCACCAGCGCGGCCAGCGCCACCGCCACCAGCACGATGCGGCCGCTGATGAGGAAGCGCTCGGCCACCAGCGAGAGCACGTCCTGCCCGCTGTTGATCGAGGTGCCGAGGTCGCCCTGCAGCACGTGGCCGAACCAGATGCCGAACTGCGCCGGCAGCGAGCGGTCGAGGCCGAGCCGCGCGCGCAGGTCGGCCAGGCTCGCGGGCGTGGCGAGGTCGCCGAGCAGCAGCTGCGCGGGGTCGCCGGGAATCAGCCGGATCAGGACGAACACCGACACCGCCACGATCAGCAGGGTGGGGACGGCCATCGCGATGCGGGCCGCTGCGAAACGGAACATGGGCCTTCTTCCTCGTGGTGGGTGGGGTCAGGCCGGCGACGGCGCGGCGCGCAGTTCTTGCAGGGCCTTGGCGAAGAAGTCCTGCACATGGCCCACGCAGGCCAGCCCGTTGTGCGGCACGTTGTCGAGCAGCTCGAAAGCCACCTTCACGCCGGCCGCCTCGAAGGAGCGGCGCAGCGTCTCGAGCCGCTCGGGCCGCGTGCGGCCGGCATCGTTGGCGCCCGGCATGAAGAACTTGCCGCCGGGCTTGTGCGTGATCTCCCAGGTCTCGATGTCGGCCTTGCCCGCGATCATGTGCACCGGCAGGCGGCGCAGCGCCTCGAGGTCCATGGGCTTGCCGAAGCGGGTCTCGAAGTCTTTGGTGCCGACCCACCAGCCCTGCTCGGGATCGATCAGGGTGACCGAACCCGGCGCGCCGATCGACACGGCCCACAGGCGCTCGGGGTGCAGCATCGCGAAGCGGTTGACGAACTGCCCGCCGCCCGAATAGCCGAACAGCGCGAAGCGGTCGAAGTCGCAGCCGAACTTCTCGCCCACCTCGGCCACCATGTCGAGCAGCACCTGGTCGTAACGGATGTCGGCCTCGATCAGGTGCTTGAAGCCGTCGCGGTTGCCGTCGCCGCGCACGCCGGCCGGGAACAGCGGGCACAGCACGATGCAGTCGTTCCATTTCGCGAAGCCGCTGAAGGCCTCGCGGTAGTTGACGAAGGCGCGGCCGGTGCCGTGCACCACCACTACCAGCTGCATCGGTCGCGTGCCGGGCTGGCCCACGTGCTCGGGCACGTAGGTGCAGTAGGAGAAGCGCGGGTCGCTGCGCGCGGCGTAGATGGTGCTCGGGCCCAGGTCGTAGAGGGTGCGGGCGCGCCGCTCGGCGAGGGCGGCGGGGGCTTCGGTGGTGTCGGTCATGAGGGAAGGCAGGAGGAAGGGGGAGGGACTACAGCGTGTATTCGCGGAAGTGGCGTGCCTCGTAGGGCTTGCGCGCCACCCACATCACGCGGTTGGCCGCGTCCATCAGCGTGGTGGCCACGGTGGCCGAGATGCTGCTGAAGTCCGCGGGCTTGGGCGTGCGCAGCACGCCGTCGGGCTTGCCGAACTCGTCGGCCAGCGCGGCTTTGACATCGCTCCAGTCGATGCGGCCCTCGACGCGGCGCAGCGCGTTCTCCACGCGGTGCTGGCGGTAGATGCTGTCGGGGCGCTGCGGCAGGCCGGGGTCGCGCAGCTTCATGGTGGCCGCGGGCGACATCCAGTGGTTGGCATGCACCAGCAGGTCGTTCTCGGGCAGGGTCCAGAAGATCTCGCCGGGCGAGGTCTCGAGGCTGATGCCCGAGCCGTCGTTGCCGCTGGCCTGCGCGAGGATCATGTTGTTGGCGCAGTAGCGCTTCGAGGCCCAGATCGTCTTCATCGCCTGTGCCAGGTTGGCGGCTTCGAGCACGCGGCGGCGCAGCAGCACCAGCGGCACGCCCGGGCCCTTGCGGAAGTCCTCGTCGCAGGTCAGCGAGTTGCCGGTCAGCGAGACGCCATGGCTGTTGAAGCCGTGGCGCGCGAGCGCGCCGGCCTCGGTGAAGCTCAGCATGTCGGGACCGTTCTCCGCGCGGATGCGCAGCACGATGCCGGTGTCGACGCATTCCTGGCGCCAGTCCCAGTTGTGGGCATGCATGAGGCGGCCGCTGGCCGAGCGCGCGGGCAGCACCACGAGGCCGGTGCAGTCGCCGTCCTCGCTCGATGCGGCGTCGACTGCAGGTGCGGCGGCCGGCGCCGTGGCCTGCTTCATGTCGGCATAGCCGAACAGCATCTCGGTGCGGCAGTTGATCATCACCACGTCCTCGAGCGCGACGCCCGCGCCTTCGGCGATGCCGCGCATCTCCTCGAGGTAGCTCGCGTCGTAGGCCGCGATCACCGGCAGCATCGACTGCGCGAGCTGGCGGATGGTGGCGTCGTCCAGGCCGCGGCGGCCCAGTTGCGCGCGGTAGAGCGCGATGCCGCCGGCCACGCGCTCGGGCACCGCGCGGCCGTGCTGCACGCCGCGCGCATGCGGCGTGCCGGAAACATCGACGAGGGGAAAGTATTCAGGGGTGGTCATGGCGTTGGTTTGTCATCGGCCTGCCGCGCGAAGGCGGTAGTGAACGGCGCGGCGGTGGCGATGGCCCGCATTGTTTGGCAGGCACAGGAAAAAATAAATTTAAAAATCGTTTAGAGTTAATAAAGGATTTGTTTATCGTCTCGCTCCCATGAGCACCATCCGTTTCCTGCGCACCTTCGTCGCCGCGGCCCGCGGCGGCTCGTTCGCGGCCGCGGCCGACCAGGTCGCGCTGACGCAGGCGGCCGTGGGCCAGCAGATGCGCGCGCTCGAGGCCGAGATGAAGAAGTCGCTGTTCGACAAGACCGGCCGCACCATGGCGCTGAGCCCGGCCGGCCACCTGCTGCTGCCGCGCGCCGAGGAGCTGCTCGCGCAGTACGAGTCGATGCGGCGCGACCTGCAGGACCAGCGCCAGATCGCCGGCACCATCAAGCTCGGCTCGCTGATCTCGGCGATGGGGCTGCTGTCGAGCACGCTGGCGGTGTTGAAGTCGCTGCATCCGAACCTCGAGGTGGAGCTGCGCGTGCGCGAGCAGACGCAGCTGATGCAGGACGTGATCAGCGGCGAGCTCGACGCGGCCGTGGTGGTCGAGCGCCAGTGGCCCGAGGCGCCAGGCCTGCTGTGGACGCCCTGCTACGACGAGGCGCTGACCGTCATCGCCAACTCGGGCATCGCCTCGGCCGAGACGCCGATCGCGAGCCTGTTCGCGAACCATCCCTTCATCCGCTTCGACCGCCGCACGCCGACCGGCGCGCGCATCGACAAGATCCTGCGGCGGCTGCAGTACGTGCCGAAGGAGTTCCTCGAGCTCAACTCGCTGCTGGCCATCGCGGAGCTGGTGCGCAAGAACGTGGGCTTCACCATGGCGCCGTTGCTGAAGAACTTCGACTGGGAGAGCGACCCCGCGCTGTGCGTGCTGCACCTGCCGGGCCGGCCCGTGGCGCGGCGGCTCGGCATGCTCGAGAACGGCAAGCGCAGCCATGTGACGGGGGTGGTGCGCGAGGAGATGCTGGCGCATCTGCGGCGCATGAAGCCGGCGGCGCCCTGAGGGGCGGGCCGGCCTCGCGAGGCGGCTCTGCCGAAAAATCTATATGATTCGTATACGTTTCATATAGACCAGGCACCATGGGCATCGTCAAGATCTCCGACCTCATGCACGAGAACCTGCGCGTCGCAGGCACCGCGCTGAGCCGTTCCATCAACGCGCAGGCCGAGCACTGGATGCGCATCGGCATGCTCGCCGAGCTGCATCCCGATCTCGATCACCGCGAGCTGTGCCAGCTGCTGGTGCGCGCCGAGATGGCCGGCGGGCTCGACCTCGCGATGGCCTGCGCGCCGAGCGAGCCGCATGCGCCGCGGCCATCGGGCCGCGCGGCGGGGCGAACGGCGAAGGTCGTGCAATGAACATGGCCGTGCCCCTGAAGACGCCCGAGCAGATCGCGCTGTCGCGCAAGGCCGGGCACCTGGCGGCCGAGGTGCTGCAGATGATCGGGGCCTACGTGAAGCCCGGCGTCACCACCGAGGAGCTCGACCGCCTCTGCCACGACCACATCGTCAACGTGCAGCGCGCGATCCCGGCCAACGTGGGCTACAAGGGCTTCCCGAAGACCGTGTGCACCTCCGTCAACCACGTGGTCTGCCACGGCATTCCCTCGGCGCAGAAGACGCTGAAGAAGGGCGACATCGTCAACATCGACGTGGCCGTGATCAAGGACGGCTGGTTCGGCGACTGCAGCCGCATGTACTTCGTCGACGAGCCGAGCCCGCTCGCGCGCCGGCTGGTCGAGACCACCTACGAGGCCATGCGCGCCGGCATCCTGGCCGTGCGCCCGGGCGCGACGCTGGGCGACGTGGGCCATGCGATCCAGAGCGTGGCGCACCGCGAGCGTTTCAGCGTGGTGCGCGAATACTGCGGCCACGGCATCGGGCAGATCTACCACGACGATCCGCAGGTGCTGCACTACGGCCGGCCCGGCGAAGGCCTGCGGCTCGCGCCCGGCATGGTCTTCACCATCGAGCCGATGATCAACGCGGGCCGCCGCGAGACCCGCGAGCTGCCTGACGGCTGGACCGTGGTCACGCGCGACCATTCGCTGTCGGCGCAGTGGGAGCACATGGTCGCGGTGACCGAGGACGGCTTCGAGGTGCTGACGCCCTGGCCCGAGGGAACAGGCAGCTATCCCCCCATCGGCTGAGCGCGGGTCGGCTCAGGCCCAGCGAAAACGCGCCGTGAAGTTGCGCAGCAGCGCCGGCTCGTAGGTGAAGGCCATGCCGCGGATGCGCGCTGCGCGCCGCGCCACCTCGGCCAGCGCGTCGGCCACGTAGTCCATGTGGTCGTTGGTGTAGACGCGCCGCGGGATCGTGAGCCGCATCGATTCGAGCGGCGCCTTCTCCTGCAACCCGGTGGCCGGATCGCGCCCGAGCAGCAGCGAGCCGATCTCGACCGCACGCACGCCCGCCTCCAGGTACAGCTCGCAGGCGAGCGCATGTGCCGGAAAGCTTTCGGCCGGCAGGTGCGGCAGCAGCGCGGCCGCGTCGACGAACACCGCATGCCCGCCGGTCGGGTGCTGGATCGGTATGCCCTGTGCGCGCAGCCGCTCGCCGAGGTAGGCGACCTGGCCGACGCGATAGCGCAGGTAGTCGGCATCCATGGCCTCCTCGAGGCCGACCGCGAGCGCCTCCATGTCGCGGCCCGCGAGGCCGCCGTAGGTGATGAAGCCCTCGCTGACCACGCAGCGTTCCTGCACGGCGCGAAACAGGTCCTGGTCATCGCGAAAGCTGCAGAAGCCGCCGATGTTGACCAGCCCGTCCTTCTTCGACGACATCACCGCGATGTCGGCGCAGGCCATCATGTCGCGCACGATGTCGGCTACCTCGCGCTGCGCCTGGCCGGCCTCGCGTTCGCGGATGAACCAGGCGTTCTCCGCGAAGCGCGTGGCGTCGATCACCACCGGAATGCCGGCTTCGCGCGCGAGTCGCGAGGCCGCGCGCAGGTTGGCCAGCGCGACCGGCTGGCCGCCGCTGGTGTTGCAGGTCACGGTGGCCACCAGCGCCACCACGTTGGCCGCGCCATGGGTCTCGATCAGCCGCGCGAGTTCGTCGAGGTCGAAGTTGCCTTTCCAGTCGTGGTAGGTGGCGGTGTCCAGTGCCTCCTTCGTCAGTGCGTTGAGCGCGCGCGCGCCGGCCAGCTCGATGTGGAGCTTGGTGGTGTCGAAGTGGAAGTTCGACAGGAACACCGGCTGCTTCGCGCCGCGGCGCTTCACGAGCTCGGGGTAGAGCAGCTGCTCGGCCCCGCGGCCCTGGTGCGCGGGCACCGTGTGGCGATGGCCGAAGACTTTCTCGATGGTGTCGGCGAGCCGGTAGTAGCTGCGGCTGCCGGCATAGGCCTCGTCGGCCGCCATCATCGCGGCCCACTGGCGGTCGCTCATCGCGCCGCTGCCGCTGTCGGTCAGCAGGTCGATGAAGACGTCGTCGCTGCGCAGCAGGAAGGGGTTGAGCCCCGCTTCGAGCAGGGCCTGCTCGCGGTGCGCGCGGCTGGTCAGGGCGATGCGCTCGATGGTCTTGATGCGGAACGGTTCGGGGATGCGCTTCATGGGTTCTCCTGGTCGAAGCTCGGTGCGGATGGATCGGATGGCTGACCCGGGGCGTTCGCGAATGGCGATGCAATGCAGTTGCGCATTCGTTGCCTATCGAGAGAAGATGTCTCACCTGCTCTCGCCCCTGGGTCGAGCTCGCAACGATTCTTTCGCCCGGCTCGCGCAATGGGTTTTCATCGCGCCTGGGGATCGCCCCTCGAAGAAGAGAAGTTCTTTCGCCATTCCCACCAAACAGGAGAACATTTTGCAACCCGTACCGCTGGACTCGATGGACACCCGCATGCTCGAGGTGCTGCAGAGCCATGGCCGCATCTCCAATCTCGAGCTCGCGGCCGCGGTCGGGCTCTCGCCCGCGCAATGCAGCCGCCGGCATCACCGGCTCGAGGAAGAAGGCGTGATCGCGCGCTACGAGGCACGGCTGCGGCCCGCGGCCGTGGGCCTGCGCGTGATGGCCTTCGTCCAGATCGCGATGGAGCGCGGCCACGTGCGCGATTTCAAGCGCTTCCGCCAGGCCGTAACGCAACTGCCCGACGTGCTCGAATGCCACTCGGTGACGGGCGACGTCGACTACGTGCTCAAGGTGATCGCGAGCGACCTCGAGGCACTCAGCACCTTCCTGACCGAGAAGCTCTCGGCGCTGCCCGGGGTGAGCATGGTGCGTTCGAGCGTGTGCCTGGAAGAACTCAAGGCCGGCGCGGCGTTGCCGCTGTCGCAGGCCGGTCGCTGAAGTCGACGCTGAAGCGCGGCCTCAGCCGCGCCGCGACTGCACGAAATCCACGAAGGCGCGCAGCGGCGCCGGCAGCCGTTCGCGGCCCTGGTAGTAGAGAAAGGGCCCGGTGAAGGGCTGCCACCAGTCCTCGAGCACCGGCACCAGCGCGCCGCTCGCCAGTTGCGGCTGCAGCCATTCCTCGAACAGATGGATCACGCCGATGCCGGCCACCGCCGTTTCGACCGCGAGCTCGACGCCGCCGCCCAGGCGCACGATCAGCGGCCCATCGACGTCCACCGTCACCACCTCGCCCTCGCGCTCGAATTCCCAGCCCGCCATCGCGCCGCTCGCGAAGCGCCCGCGCAGGCAGGCGTGCTGCAGCAGGTCGCGCGGATGCATGGGGCGGCCGTGCGCCGCGAGGTAGGCCGGCGAGGCCGCGGTCGCCATGCGCTGGCGGCGCGGGCCGATCGGGATCGCGATCACGTCCTGTTCGAGCCGTTCCTCGTAGCGGATGCCGGCATCGCAGCCCGCGGCCAGCACGTCGACGAAGCTCTCCTCGACCACCACCTCGAGCAGGATCTCGGGATAGGCCGCGAGAAAGGGCGGCACGATCGCCGGCAGCACCAGCCGCGACGCGCTCGCCGGCACGTTGAGCCGCAAGGTGCCCGCGGGCTTGTCGCGAAAGCCGTTGACCACGTCGAGCGCGGCCTCTACCTCGCCGAGCGCGGGCCCGAGCCGGTCGAGCAGCCGCGCGCCGGCCTCGGTGGGCACCACGCTGCGGGTGCTGCGATGCAGGAGGCGCACGCCCAGCCGCGTTTCGAGCCGGCGCACCGCCGCGCTGAGGCTGGAGGCGCTCACGCTCTGCAGCCGCGCCGCCTCGCGAAAGCCGCCCGCGCGCGCCACCGCCACGAAGACCGCCAGATCGCCGAGCTGTTCCGTCATCGCCTGTCTTTCGATTGTTCGTTTTTCCGCACGACCCGTGCGCATTGAGCCGGCTTATCGTACGCCGCCGCGGTGCCTACATTCAGCGTCAACCTGAAAGGAAAGCCCATGAACCCGCTCGACACCATCTCCACCTTCCGCCTTGGCAGCCGCGACGTGAAGCGCCTCGGCTACGGCGCCATGCAGCTCGCCGGCCCCGGCGTCTACGGCCCGCCGAAGGACCGCGCCGCCGCCGTCGCGGTGCTGCGCGCCGCGATCGAGGCCGGCGTGGACCACATCGACACCAGCGATTTCTACGGCCCGCACGTCACCAACCAGATCATCCGCGAGGCGCTGCACCCGTACCGCGACGACCTGACCATCGTCACCAAGGTGGGTGCCACGCGCGGGTCCGACGCCTCGTGGAACCTCGCGGCCTCGCCGGCCGAGCTGCGCCAGGCGGTGCACGACAACCTGCGCAACCTCGGCCTCGACGTGCTCGATGTCGTCAACATGCGCAGCATGCTGGGCGTGCACGGGCCGGCCGAAGGTTCGCTCGAGGCGCCGCTGACCGCGCTCGCCGAGTTGCGCCAGCAAGGGCTGATCCGCCACATCGGCCTGAGCAACGTGACCGCGAAGCAGGTCGACGACGGCCAGCGCATCGTGCCGATCGTCGGCGTGCAGAACATGTACAACCTCGCGAACCGCGCCGACGACGCGCTGGTCGAGAAGCTGGCGCGCGAGGGGATCGCCTATGTGCCCTTCTTCCCGCTCGGGGGCTTCACGCCGCTGCAGTCGGGGGTGCTGTCGGAGGTGGCGGGCGAACTCGGCGCGACGCCGATGCAGGTGGCGCTGGCCTGGCTGCTGCAGCGCTCGCCGAACCTGTTGCTGATTCCGGGGACTTCGTCGCTGGGGCATCTGCGGGAGAATCTGGCGGCGGCTGGGCTGGAATTACCGGTGGAGGCGGTGGCGCGGCTGGATACGATCGGTGTCGGGGCGGGGCACTGACGGACTTAGTCGGGAAGCAGGCATCCTCGCGCGCCGACCGATGCACCTGAACAGCCGCATCGATGAACTGCTTCCTCGCGATTGGCGTGGCACGCTAAAGGCGGTGCAGGGCTGAAGCAGAGGCTGGGGAGCCCGGTATAGGCCCGCCAGTCAGTCCTCGTTTCGGAGTTTCATGCTCCGCGACGAGAATCCTGTCCACCACCGACCCCGTTCGCCTCGTGAATTGGAATCCTGAGGGTGAATAGAAAGCGGGCACGGTACGCCGTAGCTCGCTCCATGTGACCCAGCGCCTCGGCCGCTCGTTCCATGTCTCGCCAGAAGCCGCCTCGGGGGCGCTCCTGAACCCCGCACGCAGCCAGGAGATCCATGCACGAGACCAGTGCTTCCTCGGAAAGTCTTTGCTCAACCTCCGCGAGAGCGACATGACTATCCGGTATATCCGATGGCACGCGCAGGGAAACGTACTGCTTTGCAGAAAGAAGATGCGCGTGAGTCGATAAAAGCCGTTTGATCCGAGCTGGGTTGTTCATGGCGTTCCTCGGCTGATGCGACGTAGCCAGATTCATGAGCGTATTGTGCCGGCACGACGAACGATTGGTGGTGTCCGAAAAGGGCATCGTAGTGAGGATAGCTACGGCCCAAGCGGAATTGGATCGTGCTTCATACCGATGATTGATTGACGCGGCAGCTTGCTTTCCCCGGGGGGGTTAGCTGAAGGGGTAAGCACTATGTTGAATCTGCTCGAAGTGATGGATCCGGCAAAGCACGCTGTCCTTGATTCGCAGCCTCGTGCAGGCAGCGCTGCGGCAGCGTTCAGGTCCAATTTCCTCGCCAAGCATTTTCCAGAACGCCAATGCCGCTTCGTCACGTTTGCGATCTAGCTGAAGCTGGAACATGTTCGCGTTCTTCGTGATGCGCAGTTCAACAAATTCGCGTGCCTGATCGACGTCTTCGAAAATCCAGTCCAAAGAACTCGCATCCCAGTCAAGGTCGTCGACCAGAAGGCTTCGCAATGCGCCCTTGCAGTCGGCGCCTTCGACAATTGCGAATGGCGACTCCTCAAGCGCTCTCCATCGGTCTGGGACGTTCAAGACTTTTCCGAGCATGTCTCCCCATTGATATGCCATTGCTGAGAAATCCAGAATGACTCCTTCGGGATGCAGTACCTCGTCGGCTGCCCGGAACATTGCATCCATGTACGTCGCATCGCGGTTTCCGGCTGAGCCGTAGCCGTAGTTACCGCTGAAACAGACTCGAAGCAGCTTGCCTTGTTCTGCTGACCTTACAGGAGCGACCTGGAAGCCAACATTAACCGAGCTATGGTCTTCCCACTTCACCGCTGTGAATGCACCATGGTCTCTAATTTCGTTCGCCATACGTATGAGGTGAGATTCTGCTTGATCGAGCGACGTTCTGGTCGCGGCCGAATTTTGCCCAACCGCACGACCGGCTGGTTGTGGCTGAAAGCAGCAGCATTCATCAGTCGCCGTCGTAGATCTGAATGATGTGTTGAGGACCAAATGCCACCAAAGCGCCGATCTGAAGCTCGTTCGTGGACACCGGTTGATTGTTGAGCGAACCGATGTAGCCGGTAGCGATGGCTTCCTCCACGATTACCCACATCCGTTCAACGTCAACGGTCTCATCATGCTCGATGCGAAACACCAGCTTGACGAGTTGGCCAAGCTGCAGGTTGGCCCGCTGCTCCCGAGGAGGGATGTAGAACGTCTCCGGAGCTTCTTCGTGCAGAGCCTCCCCATCATCGAGTTCGAAATGCCCAACTGTCCTCCTTGCTTGAGAGAGTGACCGCCTCCCGGCGAGCTCGGTCTGACTCGTCAGCGATCGGTCCTGGCCGAATTCTGCCTCGGTATCCACGCCGGAAATGCCCGTACGAACATCCCGACAGCCACTTGGCCGTCCTGCTAGTGCGGGCTCGGGATGTGGATGAAATTTCGGCCTTCCGCGAAGTCATATTGACGTCTCGCGCGGAGGGTGGAGCAAACGTCAGTCGGCGTCTTGACCTGGCCAGCCGGGGCCATCACGGAGTGAGTCGTCGTGCTCTGGAAAGCTTGCCAGGTTAGGCCAGGAGATCGGAGCTTCTCCTCGTGCCGTCCGTTTCGCCTGGTCTGCCAAGCTGGCGAAGAGGTCGGAGTAGCCGGGCCAGAACGTGGGATCTCGCCAGCCCGTTGGTCCATTGGCTTCGCTGCGCACTTGTGCCATCACAAGTGCAGACAGGAAGGCCTCCCGGTTGGCAGGCGTGAACGTTCGAGCGTCAAGGAAGCCATAGAGATGGATGCCGGCGTTTTCATCCGAGAGCCATGTTGCGAGTGCATCGTGACCGCGTTCTGTGAGCACCTGCGAAATCTCTCTCACGATCGCGCGACAGATCCAACCAGCACACCCTATTCCTACGTTTTCAGCGGCGATCAATATAGCCATGGGGTTTCCGTGATGATGAGACTCGCGCGAGCGCTGACTCTAAACTGCAGTCCATGCAGAACGACCAAGCACAAAGCCTTCAACTCATTCTCACTCTGCAGTCGCCGCCGCCAGGCGTCGACTTCGCCGTGCAGCGCGGCCGTGATGAGCTGGTGAAACCATTCCTCGCGACGGCAGACGCGGTGTCGTTCGCCATCACGCTGACACTTGGACCTTCGCTGGCCGATGGGGCCCCGAACTTCCGGGGCCCTTTCGCGCAAGGCACGCCCGCGGATCGATTCGTGTACGTGAACTCCGGTTTCTACGCAGGCCAGATGGGCACGCCGTGGGAACGAAGGGCGAAGATCAAGCTGGTTGATATTCCGATCGCGCTGGTGGAAAGCGCGGTGGGCAACCCGAATGCCGCGATCGAGGCGCGCATCGAAGGAACGATGAAGGATGGGGGGCCGGTGTGCGCCAGTGTTCGGGCGCCGCAGACTTCGTGGCAAGTGGTGACGCGGTCCGATTGAGCCAATGAGTGGGATTCGGGCTCCCGGCCTACCGGCTTTACATTTTCGGAAAGCTCGCGCAGCATCGAACTCAAACGCCCGATGTGAGCGATACCAAGGCAGCCCCAAGATAACCACACCATCCTCAAAGAAGAATGTTCAGTCCTACCCCTCGTTTCGAGCAGTTGCTCAGTCTGCTTCGTCAGAGTCCTTTTCCTATCGACAGAGTGGTATCCACCAGCGCTCTGTACCAGGACTTCCTTCGGGCCTATCCTGTGGAAAATCTCAAACTCCTGACTGTCGATGAGTACTGCATCGGTAAAGGCGATAACTCAAGCTTTAGCTGGTGGATCGAACGAGGACTCCAACCCCTCCTGGGAAGGTACATGCCAGGAACCTCGAAAGGTCATCAGGTGCATTGGAGAAAAGACGGCACGCTGTACAAGAATCGCAAGCTGCGCGACCTCGCCGATCAGGACGCCGTAACGTACACGATGCAAATCCAACACGCCATCGCTAGCGCAGAGCTGGGCGACCTCGAATGGGTGGACGATGATGCGCAGGTCTATTCCCGCGCCAATCTCGAGAGCAAGCGCGTCATGATCGGCGAGGGGCGAAAACTTCGTCTGTTGAGTGTCTACCATCCCGATGACATCATCCCGATCTCATCGTCCGAACATATCCGCCACTTTTTGATTGAGTTGGGCTATCCAGCGGCTCTGATTCCTTCGGTAAAGAAGCCTGTGGCACGTCTGACGCTGCTTAGAGAGGTGTATGAAGAGGCTCGGCGACAGATTTCGAAATTGACCGTCCATGGCTTCATGCAAGCGCTGTATAGCGCTGAACTCGGTTTGGCGCCTACAAAGGAGACAGCAACCGAAGACGCGAGCGCACTTGAAATGGATGTGGATGCCGGCGAGGACATCGAAGATTTCAACGACAGCGAAGCCCCGACATCGATCAACACGATTCTTCAGGGGCCACCGGGTACCGGCAAAACCCATGCCACGATTGACGAGGCGCTGCGGATCCTGGATCCGGAGTTTCTCGAGAAAAACGCCGACGATCGTGGTGTACTCAAGGAACGGTATGACGAGCTTACGGAAGCCAAGCGCATTCGCTTCATAACCTTCCATCAAAGTTTCAGCTACGAGGATTTTGTGGAGGGTATCCGGCCCGATACCGACAACTCCGATCCGGGGCAAATCAGGTATGTGGTGGAGCCGGGAATTTTTCGGCAGATCTGCGAAGCTGCATCGGGTACTCCCAAGCAAGACGTGCAACTCGGCGTCAATGCCAGTCCACGGCTTTGGAAAATTTCAATCGATGGAACTGGGCAAAGCGCTACTCGCCAATATTGCTTTGCCAATGGCGAAGCTCGTATTGGTTGGGGACATGTTGGAGACCTACGCAAGGCAGACTTGACGTACCCTGACTTCAAGCTCGGATCGAACGATCGCAGCACGCTCGGTGATTTCTCGCAGAACATCCAGCCTGGCGACATTGTGCTTTGCATCGGAAGCGCAACGGAGGTTGCTGCAGTCGGTGTGATTCAGGGGGAGTATCGTTACGAAGAAGCAGCTCCCGAAGGCGTGCGGAAGGACTACAAGAATGTGCTTCCTGTCAAATGGCTTGCTGTCGGCCTGAAATTTCCAATCACGGAGCTCAACGCCGGCAGGCGCTTCACGCTGAAGACTGTCTACGAAATAGACCGCTTCACTTGGCCTGAGTTGCGGCAGGCCCTGCTCGTCGGTGACGTGAAGATGACGGATCCGGACAAAAAACAGAGCAATGTTGTGCCCCCGCAGATCGAGCCCTATGTCCTGATCATCGATGAGATCAATAGGGGTAACGTTTCCAGGATCTTCGGCGAGCTCATTACGCTGATCGAGCCATCCAAGCGCGTCGGGGCGTCGGAGGCTCTCTACGCCACGTTGCCATATTCTCGCAAGCGCTTCGGCGTTCCGCTGAACGTGCATTTGATCGGCACGATGAATACGGCCGACCGCTCCCTTACAGGCTTGGATATCGCGCTTCGCCGGCGCTTCGCATTCAAGGACATGCCCCCACGGCCGGAACTGCTCGAGGGTGTCGTCGTGGAGGGCATCGACATAGGCAAGATGCTGCGGAGCATGAATGAGCGTATCGAGGTCCTGCTAGATCGGGATCACTGCCTTGGCCACGCATATTTCCTACCGCTCAAGCGCACCCGTACGCTGGACCAGCTTGCCGCGATCTTTCAGCAGAATGTGCTGCCGCTTCTTCAGGAGTATTTCTTCGACGACGCTGAACGTATCGGTTGGGTTCTGAATGATCCGAATGCTCCTTCGGGCGTGGAGCCGTTCATCCGGTCCGACAGCGCGAGTGGAAGCACACTCCAGAGACTATTTGGCGAGGCGAATGCCGCCAAGGTGCGGGACAACCGCTGGGCCGTCAATGAGCGCGCCATGAAGTCCCCCGCTAGCTATCAGAACATCTCAAAAATCGGTGCTTGACCATGCAGATCGTGACGGTCCGTGAGCATGCGCGACTGACCACGCAAAAGCTCTCGGCGAATGATGCTGCGCGCCCTCTTGATCGCGCTCAGATCTCCGCATCCGCCTTCGACTGGCTGTGCGACCTGAGCTCCCGTCTACGGGTCGCTGGTGCTGCGCTGGTGCACGCGGAAAATCGGACATGGCTGCGTTTAGACAACTTCGTGGGCGTGGTGCAGACCCCATGCGGGACTGTGATCGAAATTCTTCCCAAGCACTATGACACTGAGGATGCCGCGCCACGCAGTCGCCTGCTTCTTCGTCGACTCATACTCGGAGCCCTAGACCTTCCAGCGCGTGTTACGGAAGAAGCCGCACTGGAGATCTTCGATGGCCCCGTTTCGGAATGGTTGATCCGCCAATTCCTGCGTGAACTCGATGTGCTGATCAAGCGAGGCTTGCGTTTTCACTATCAGTGTGTTGAAGAGGAGGCGCTCTATCTGCGTGGTCAGTTGAACGTATCCAGACAGATGCAGCAATGGCCCGGCCGAGGGCACCGGTTTCATATTCGCCACGACCTGCATCTGCCTGATCGACCGGAGAACCGCTTGCTCCGGCGCGCGCTCGATCAGGTCTGCAAGGCAACGCAGGATCCTGCCAACTGGCGATTGGCGCATGAATTGCGTGCAGTCATGTCGGAAGTGCCGCTGAGCGCTGACATAGAGAGCGACTTTCGTCGTTGGTCTCACGACCGCCTTATGGCGCACTACGAGGCCGTTGAACCATGGTGCCGATTGATCCTAGGGCACCAGGTTCCGCTTGCCGTCGTCGGCGCATGGCAGGGCATCAGCCTACTGTTTCCGATGGAGAAATTATTCGAGCGCTGCGTCGCCAAGGCGTTGCGTCAATTGATCGTACCGCATGCTAGGCTGCATACCCCTGCTCGCTCGCAATACCTGTGTTGGCACGACGACAGCAGAATTTTTCGGCTCGAACCGGACATGCTCGTGACGCATGGCGAGAATGCATGGGTTCTCGATTGCAAATGGAAACGCGTCGATGATGAAAGGAAAAGCAAGTACGGCCTGAGTCAGCCGGACTTCTACCAACTTTTCGCATATGGCCATCGCTACATGGCAGGCAAGGGGGACCTGTTTCTGGTCTTCCCGCACGGTGCTGAATTTCCGCAGGAACGACTGTTCGATTTCGACGCAGGCATGCGGCTATGGCTTGTTCCCTTTGATATCGACGGAGCCGGATTTGACAGCGATCACCTCTCAGCGCTGCCGCTGAATTGATGATGGCAGCCTCTAGCAAACAATGGTTCAGACAAATGCGGCTGAAGTTCCGGCGACCGGATTGGTCGCAAAGGTTCGAAGGGCCCCTGCTTTTGAGATCAGACGGCTTTCAACCTGAATACCAACGATCTGTACAGAATCCACTTGGGCTCTCTCAAATATCGTGCAGGTGCCCGCAGGCTGAGGTGCATCATTCGGCAGCGCTGGGTAAGCAAGTGCTCTGCCGGAGCATCGCGCCTCGGAATGCTAGAGCCGCTTCTCTCGCAGCAATGTGATGACTTCCCTTTGCTCGGAGAGCAGGCTCTTGCAGTCGTTGTTCAAGGCCATCATCTGCTCACCGCTCAACGGCATTTCCTTCTCCAGTTCATCCACCCAGGCCAGCGTCAGTTGCGTACCGGCGCTGAGCGAGCCAAGCCGCAGCATCAGTCCTCTGACCATCCGGTTTGCATCCCTGACCTTGTCGTCGTGAGCCTCTCGCGCAGCAATGCCGAACAGATAGCTGCATCGGATGGCACGGCGCGAATCTTCCAGCGTCGGATACTGGACTTCTGCGAGAAGCGTCGGTGAGACCAGAAGGAGGGACAGAAATATGGCAACTCTTGAGTTCATGGCCTGGCTGCAGGATAAGAGCGGTGAAGGCGAATACCTGTCTGCTCAAGAACGTGTGGCGCTGGTCTCGCGCCGCGTGCTCAGCGGGCAAGATGGCCAAACATGACCTTAGTGCGACCGCGTCCCCGACATCAAATTCACCAGCCGCGCCGTTGAACTAACCCCCAGCTTGCTCCGCGCACTGCGCAACTGATGATCCACGGTGGAGAACGAACGATTGAGCCGCCGCGCGATCTCCTTGTAGCTCAACCCATCGACCGCCAGCCGAGCCACCGTGCGTTCAGCCGGCGTCAGGCTCTCAAGCAGATCGATCGCATCCCCGCCATGCACCGGTCGACCCACATCGCGCGCGCCGCTGGCCATGCGCTGCGCCGTGCTCATCACCGGCCCCAGCACCACCGCCGCAATCTCCTCGAACCGCGCCCAGCGCTCGTCGCGCGCCGGCTCGCAGGCATCCATCCAGTCGACGCACATCAGCCCCAGCGGCCGCGTGCGGTCCATGATCGGTGCGGCCATCTTCACGCGCGTGCCCATGCGCAGCAGTTCGGCGCGCGTGCTCTGGCCGAGCCTGCGCTCCTGCTCGACGTCGCGCAGCACCACCACGCCGTGCGCATGCCAGACGGTCTGCACGCCGCAGTCGGCGGCGTCGATTGCGAGGCCGATCACCGAGGGCACGTCGCGGTCGCGGCGCAGGGCTTCGGCCTGGGGGCGGTAGCAGGCTTCGTCGGGGCGGCCGAAGCCGCAGTCGACGCGGTCGGCGTCGAAGGCCTCGCGCAGCCAGCCGGCGGCGAAGCGCCAGCAGTCGTCGGGTTCGTCGAGATGCAGCAGCAGGTGCGCGGCCAGGTCGCGCGCGGGCCGCCAGCGCAGGGCGCCATGGCCATCCAGCAGGCTTCGGCGCAACTGGCGTTGCGCGGCCATCAGCTCTTCGTCGTTCATGCGCCCATCTCCGACTGCACATCCAGGTCGGCCGGATGATAGCCAGTCCGGGCAGGGCGTCGGCATGGGGTTTGCCTACTTGGCGGCCGGCCGCGTGGCCGCGATCTCCGCGCTGAGGTCGTGCGTGCGCTTGATGACGTACTGGTGCAGCAGCTGCATGTCCTCGGGCTTGAGCACGCCCGCGAAGCCCGGCATGCCGCGGTTGATGCGCGCGCCGCTCACGGTGGCCGCGAACAGCTCGTGCTGCTCGGGCTTCATGTAGCGCAGGTCGGGCACGACGCCGCCGCTGACGGCATTGAGGCCGTGGCAGGAGCCGCACAGGCCGTTGAACATCAGGCGCGCCTGCTTGATCTGCTCGGCCGAGGCGGTCAGCGGCGGCACGTCGGCGGCGCGCGGCAGCGCGGGCGCGAGCTTGGCAGGCGGCAGCTTCTGGCTGGCGCCGAGCTTGAAGGTGACGACGCGTGCCTCGGGCCGCACGCGGGCGCTCAGCGAGATCGGGCCGGTGATGTGCGGGAAGGCGCCGCCCCAGCCGACCATGAAGCTCACGTACTGCTCGCCGTCGACCTCGTAGCTGATCGGGCCGGCCATGGCGCCGCTGTTGACGGGGCTCTGCCAGAGCTGCTTGCCGTTGTCGGCCGCATAGGCGACCGCGCGGCCGTCGGCTGTGCCCTGGAACACGAGGTTGCCCGCGGTGCTCAGGGTGCCGCCGTTCCAGGCGCTGGCGTAGTCGTGCGACCACGCGGCCTTCTGGCGCACCGGGTCCCAGGCCAGCAGGCGGCCCTTCCAGGCACCGCGGATCTGGGCTTCGATCTTCGGGTCCTCGGGCAGCTCGGGCACCTCCAGGCCGAGGTTGACCACCGACTTGGTCGGCAGGAACAGCGGTTCCTTCTGCGCCTCGAGCTCGGCCATGGTCTCCTGCGCGGGCAGGTAGACCAAGCCGGTCTTCGGGTTGAACGACATCGGGTGCCAGTTGTGGCCGCCGAGGAAGGCCGGGATCACCAGCTTCTTCTGCTCGCCGGGCCCGTAGTTGCCGGCGCCGGTCTCCACCGGCCGGCCGGTCTTCAGGTCGATGTGCGAGGCCCAGTTGACCGGCACGTAGTTCTTCGCCGAGATCAGCTTGCCGTCGGTGCGGTCGAGCACGTAGAAGAAGCCGTTCTTCGGCGCCTGCATCAGCACCTTGCGCAGCTTGCCGTCGATGCGCAGGTCGGCCAGCACGATGTGCTGCGTTGCGGTGTAGTCCCAGCGATCTGCGGGGGTGGTCTGGTAGTGCCAGACGTAGTCGCCGGTGTCGGGGTCGAGCGCGACGATCGACGACAGGAACAGGTTGTCGCCCTTGCCCTCGCTGCGGAACTGGTAGTTCCAGGGCGACCCGTTGCCGGTGCCGATGTACAGCAGGTTGAGCTCGGGGTCGTAGGCCATCGAGTCCCAGGCCGTGCCGCCGCCGCCCCACTTGACCCAGCCGTTGCCCGACCAGGTCTTCATCGCCATGGCCATGGCCTTGTTCTCGGGCGGCTGGGCCGGGTCGCCGGGCACGGTGAAGAAGCGCCAGGCCTGCTGGCCGGTGTCGGCGTCGTAGGCGGTGACGTAGCCGCGCACGCCGAACTCGGCGCCGCCGTTGCCGATCAGCACCTTGCCCTTCACGATGCGTGGCGCGCCGGTGATGGTGTAGCTCTTGGTCTTGTCGAGCACGGTGTCGACCGACCAGACCTGCTCGCCGGTGCGCGCGTCGAGCGCGATCAGCCGGCCGTCGAAGGCGCCGACGTAGACGCGGCCCTTCCACACGGCCACGCCGCGGTTGACCACGTCGCAGCAGCCCTGGCTCAGCGACTCGGCATTGACCTTCGGGTCGTGGCGCCACAGCAGCTTGCCGGTGCGCGCGTCGAGGGCGTAGACGATGCTCTCGGCGCCGGTGGTGTACATCACGCCGTCGACCACGATCGGCGTGGCCTCCACCCCGCGGTCGACGTCGAGCTTGTAGGTCCAGGCCATGCCGAGCTTGCCGACGTTGCGGTCGTTGATCTTCGCGAGCGGGCTGAAGCGCTGCTCGTCGTAGGTGCGGCCGTGGCTCATCCAGTTGCCCGGCTCGCGATCGGCCGCCGCGATGCGCGCGCCGTCCACGGCCTGGGCCGCGGCCGCGCCGGCGAGGGCGCAGCCGGCCAGCAGCAGCGCGAGGCGCGCAGGCGGGCGAAGGCCGGTGAGAGCGGGCGGAAGGCGGTGGGGCATCGTGACTCCTGGTTTCTTGTCGGTTGTTGTGAGGGGGCCGGGGCCGGCGAGGGCAGGGCAGCGGCCCTCGGGATTCTGGAAAGCGCCCGCGCGGCTGGCTATCGCGAGCTTTCGCGATAGGGTTTGCCGCAGGGGGCGGCGCGGCGGGCCCTGGGGAAGGCCCCGGGAATACCCCGTCGCGAATGTTCGCGATGCCATGAAGGCGGCGGGCTCGCAGACTGCGCCCCATGAGCCTTCAAACCTACCCCAACACCGTCGACAACCGTCCGGTCACGTCGGAGCGCAGCTTCGAATCGAAGAACCCCGCCACCGGCGAAGCCATCGGCCTCGTGCCGCATTCCACGGCCGAGCAGGTCGAGCAGGCCGTGCGCGCGGCGCGCAAGGCACAGCCAGCCTGGGCCGCGCGGCCCGACGCCGAGCGCCGCGCGCTGCTGATGAAGGTGGCCGAGGTGCTGCACGGCAATGCCGAGTACCTGGCCGGCTGGGTCACGCGCGAGCAGGGCAAGCCGCTGGGCGGCGTCGGCCCCACCGAGGTGCCGGGCGCGCGCTTCGAGCTGTTCGGCTGCGAGGCCTGGACCCAGGTGCCGGCCAGCCTCGAGATGCCGGTGGAGGTGGTGTTCGAGGACGCCACGCGGCGCGACGAGATGCACCGCAAGCCCTTCGGCGTGATCGCGGCGATCGCGCCGTGGAACTGGCCGCTCTTGATCGCCATCTGGCAGATCGTGCCCTCGCTGCGCGCGGGCAACACGGTGGTCATCAAGCCCTCGGAATACACCAGCATCGGCACGCTCGAGATGGTGCGGCTGATCGCCGAGGTGCTGCCGCCCGGCGTGCTCAACACCATCAGCGGCACCGGCGAGGTCGGAGGCTGGCTGGTCGAGAACCCCGACATCGACAAGATCATGTTCACCGGCTCGAGTGCCACCGGCGCGAAGATCGCGGCCGCCGCGGCGCGCAACCTCACGCCCACCACCATCGAGCTCGGCGGCAACGACGCGGCCATCGTGCTGCCCGACGCCGACCCGAAGGCCATCGCCATGGACCTGTTCTGGGGCGCCTTCCTCAACATGGGCCAGACCTGCGCCTGCGCCAAGCGGCTGTACGTGCCCGATGCGCTGCACGACGCGGTGGTGGCCGAGCTCAAGGCGATCGCCGAGGCGATGCCGATGGGCGACGGCGCGCAGCCCGGCATCGCGATGGGCCCGATCCAGAACCGCATGCAGTTCGACAAGGTGCGCCGGCTGGTCGACGAGGCGCGCGCCGGCGGCGCGACCATCGTCTGCGGCGGCGAGCCGCGCGCGGGCGCCGGCAACTTCTATCCGCTCACGCTGGTCACCGACATCGCGGACGGCGCGAGCCTGGTCGACGAGGAGCAGTTCGGCCCGGTGCTGCCGGTGATCCGCTACCGCGACATCGACGACGCGATCGCGCAGGCCAACCGCGTCGACGTGGGCCTGGGCGCCTCGGTCTGGGGCACCGACATCGAGCAGGCGCGCGCAGTCGCGTCGCGCATCGAGGCCGGCACCGTGTGGATCAACCAGCACGGCGCGATCCATCCGATGGTGCCCTTCGGCGGCGTCAAGAGCTCGGGCTGGGGCCTGGAGTTCGGCATCGACGGGCTCAAGGCAGTGACGCAGCCGCAGGTCATCAGCCTCAAGAAGAAGCCGCAGTAGCCAACGCCACCGAATGGCATTTGCCGGCACGGGCCGGGCGTCGCGCACGCCTGGCCCGTGCCGTTTTGGGGTGTCGCGCTCCTACAGGAGGCCGCGCCGCGAACTGACCTGGCGATTTTTCGTGGGGCCTAAGTTGATCCATGTCGGGCATCCGGTCCGGCGGATCTCAACCTTCCGGCCTTGCCGGATTTCCCCAAGGAGCATTTCCATGAATCGCACGTCTCACCTGATCGCAGCCCTCGCACTCACCGCCGCCGGCGCCGCCTTCGCGCAGGGCAACCCGCCCACCACCGCGCCGCCGAACCCGGCCACCGCCGCCGGCCAGCAGAGCCCCGCGGGTGGCCCGATGGGCACCACCGGCACCACGCCGCAGAACAACACCATGGCCGCCACCCCGGCACCGGCTCCGATGCGCGGCACCGCGATGTCGCAGGACTCGGGCAGCAGCACCATGGCCGCCGCACAGCCGATGCGTCCGGCGCGCGCCGACCGCAACTGAGGCCGCGGGCTTCAGTGATGCACACAGGCATTCCGTATCCGCGGGCGGCGGCGGCAGCGCTGCTGCTCGCGAGCGCGGCGGCGTTCGCCGCCCCGCCCGCGATGCCCGCGGCCCCGCTGACGGCCGATGCCCAGCGTATCGCCCAGGCCGCGGTCGCGGTGCGCGACAACGCGGGCGGCGCCTTCGCGGTGGTCGACAAGAAGGCTGCGAGCGTCTTCGTCTTCGACGCAAAGGGCACGCTGCTCGGCTCATCGCCGGTGCTGCTGGGTCTCGCGCGCGGCGACGATTCGGTGCCGGGCATTGGCGAGCGCCCCATGGCCAAGATCAGGCCGCACGAACGCACCACGCCGGCCGGGCGCTTCGCTTCCGAGCCGGGGCGCAACACGGGCGGCGAGGACATCGTCTGGGTCGACTACGACGCCGCGATCTCCATGCACCGCGTGCGCACCACCAACAAGGCCGACCGCCGGCTCGAGCGGCTCGCCTCGCCCACCATCGCCGACAACCGAATTTCCTACGGCTGCATCAACGTGCCCGCCGCCTTCTACGACGCCTACGTGAAGCCCGCATTGGGTCAACGGCGCGGCGTGGTCTACGTGGTGCCCGAGTCTTCGCCGGTGGCCACGCGCTTCGATTTCCTGAACCCGGCGAAGGATGCGCGCGCGCCATCCGCCGCGCGGCCGGCGCTGTAGGCCACCGCGAAGATCCCCCGCACGCTCCTGCGACACAATGCCGCATGCCGACGCATGGCGGCATGTTCATCGAAGGAGACACACCCATGACAAGTGCGGACGCCGCGCCGCCCGTTCAGGACCCCGCGCTGTTGCGCCGCCTGCTGCGCGCCAAGGACCGCATGGACGCTGCCTCGCACGAGGAATGGCCGGTCGAGCGGCTGGCGCAGGTCAGTGGCGTTTCCGAGGCCCACTTCGCGCGCTCGTTCAAGCAGGCCTTCGGCACCCCGCCGCATCGCTACCTGCTCACGCGTCGCATCGAACGCGCGAGCGCGCTGCTGCGCGAAACCGAACTCTCGATCACCGACATCGCCTTCGCCACCGGCTGGTCCAGCCTCGGCACCTTCGGGCGCACCTTCCGCGACATCACGGGTGGCAGCCCGGGCGAGGTGCGCACGCGCGGCAAAAGCGAGGCGCAGGCCTTCGGGCCCGTGCCCGCCTGCATCGTCAGCGCCTCGCAGCGGCCCCATCTCGAAACAGCAGTTTCGGAGAAGCGCCGCCAGGCCGCGGCCGGTACAAACGAGGCCGAACCACAGGAGATTCCATGAGCCAAGGTATTGAAACGGTCGGTCTGTATGTGCGCGATCAGGAGGAGGCACTCGCCTTCTACGCGGGCAAGCTCGGCTTTCGCGTCCACACCGATGTCGGCAACGGCGACTACCGCTGGTTGACCGTGCAGCATCCCGAGCAGCCGGCGTTCCAGCTCGGCCTGTTCAAGCCCGGCCCGCCGGTGCACGACGCAGCCACGGCGCAGGCCTTGCAGGCGATCGTCGCCAAGGGCGCGATGCCGCCGCTGGTGCTGAGCGTCGACGACTGCCGCGCGAGCTACGAACGGCTCCGCGCCCAGGGCGTGGAGTTCACGCAGGAGCCGGTGGAGCGCTATGGCACTGTCGATGCCGGCTTCAGGGACCCGTCGGGCAACGGGTGGAAGATGATCCAGCGCGCGGGCTGAGATCTGAGATCGCGACTCAGCGCTTGACGAAGTAGTCCTTGGCGCCCGTCGCGTCGAGCACGGCGTTGAGGGCGAAGGCCACCGCGAGCCCGCGGCCATCCACGGCCTGGGCGGGTGGCGGCAGGCCATCCGTCGTCAGGAAGCTGCGTGTGCGCGTCTCCCAGCGGGCCGAGGGGTAGAGCCCCTGGTTCGGGTCCGACGCCATCAGCGGCTTGGCCCCGACCCAGCTTCTCTTGATGTAGGACGACGAAGCGGCCTGCGACGCAGCGGCTTCGAGGAGCGGGTCGCTCGCGGACTGCGCGAGCGACTCCGCGAAGGCATGGCCGTGCGACAGCAAGACGGCGAGCACGCCGGTGGACAGCAGCAATTTCATTTTTTCTCCCTGTTCGATCGTGTCGGCGCGGGGCCGACGGGCATGCGGCCCGGCGTCGCCGTGCCGCGCGCGCATCTTAGCGTCACGATCGGCGGGCCCGCGCGTGCCCCCGCGGCCTTCAGCCCACGAAGTTCCCGCTGCTGTTCAACAGGATCTGGCTGACCTGGCTGCTGGCGCGCGATCCGCCCGCATAGTCGAAGCGCCAGCCATCGAGGTCCACCGCGGCGCGGCGCTTGAACTGGGTCAGCAGCTTCGCGCGCCCGGGCTCGGTGCCCGCGCCGGCGATGACGGCGCCCGCATAACGGCCGCCGAGGTAGCCGGCAAAGCTGGTCGGCGAGGGGTCCTCGTCGAAGTAGCGCTGCAGCGCGTTGCGGTAACTGCGCACGATCGCCACCTTGCTGGTGCGCGGGTCCGGCACCACGCGCGTGAAGATGATCGGCACGCCCTTGCCGGGGCTCAGCTGCAGAAAGGTGTTGGTGTCGACGTCGGACAGGCACACCACGGTGCGCTGCACGCCCCGTTTGGCGAGCCCGCGCGTGAACAGCGCCAGCTCGATGGCATCGCCGGTGAACAGCAGGAAGTAGGGCGTGCTGGCGGGCAGCTGGCCGCCGAAGGCTTCGAGGTCGCGGCCCTTGGGTGCCGTCAGCACCTGCGCCTCGAGCTTGAGGCGCTCGGCGATCTGCGCCATGCCCGGCTGCAGCGCCGTGGCGTGAGCGGCCGTGGGATACACGATGCCGATCTTGGCCACGCCCATGGTCGCGAGGTTCTTGAGCACGTGCCGGATCTGGTCCTCGCGCGATGCGAACAGGGCGAACAGGTTTGGGTTCGCATCGAAGCGCGAATCGGCGAGCCAGGGCGCGACATGCGCGATCTCGAGGCGGCCGCTTTCCGCATGCGCGAGGCTCGCGAGCGCGAGGCGCTCTCCCACGGTGCCCACCAGCGCGACCTGCGCGCTGTCCTCGCCGATGGCCTTGAGCGCGGCCTGGGCGTCGGCGTCCGAGTCGCCGACCTCCACGGCCTTGAGCTGCACGTTGAGCCCCGTCGTGGCCTTGAGCTCCGCGAACGCGAGCCGGAAGCCGGTCGCATAGTCGCGCGACAGCGCCTGCTGGCTCGGCGACGTGTCCATGAGCTGCGTGACCCGGACTGCCGGCTGTTCGGCGGCGCGAGAACCCTGGGCGAAGCTGGCGCCGACGGACGACGCGAAGGCCATGGCCGTCGCACCACGAAGGACTTGGCGGCGGCTGGGGCGATGCAGGCTCATGCGGCCATGCTAGGTGGAATTTATGACATCGGTGCTCGCCGCCGCGCTTGCATCGGCGGGCTCGCAGGCTGTCACGAAAGTGTCGTCTCGAGTCCTTAAGTTTCAGGCCCCGGGCGATTCGCGTCGCTCCTCCCTTCTGGAATCGACGGCTGCGCGACAGGAAATGGCAGGCTCCCCGCTATTGGGTCATGTGGTCGCGCTGGCACGAAGACTGATCTCGCTGTCTCTCATGGCCGGAGCGGGCGCCGCGCATGCGCAAGCGATCGAGTCCGTGACCATCGCGCCGGGATCGAGCGAGTCGCAGATCGAATTCAACATCCCGGCCCAGCCATTGCCCATCGCACTCGACCAGTTCGCCAACGCGGCGCGGCAGTCGGTGCTGTTCGACGACGAACTGGTGGATGGCCGCAGCTCGGCGGCCGTGCAGGGGCGCTACACGCCGCTGGCGGCTTTGCATGCGCTGCTCGCCGGAACCGGCCTGACGGCGGAGAACGTCGGGGGCCACCGGGACCGGATCGCGGCCTTCGTGCTGAAGACAGCTCCGGAGGTCGCGACCCGCGATGTTCCCGCCGAGCTGCATCGCCGCTACGACGGCTCGGTGCAGGCCGGGGTGTGGAAGGCCCTGTGCGCCGACCCGCGCACCGCCCCCAGCGACTACCGCGCGATGCTGCGCTTCCAGGTGGATGCCGCCGGCCTGGTGCGCCAGGCGCGCCTGCTCGCATCGACCGGCAACCGGCAGCGCGACGCGGCCGTGATCTCGACGCTCTCGGCGCTGCGCGTCGAGCCGCCGCCGCCCGATCTCAGGCAGCCGCTGACGCTGATCGTGCTGCCGCTCGATGCGGTCGCGCAGGCGCGCGTCTGCCAGCCGGTGCCCTGACCATGGCTGAAGACGTCCTGCCGCTGTTGCGCAGCTTCCTGGTCCAGCGCTACGGCGACCTGAAGCGCCGGTTGCGCCGCACGGTGGGCAACGACGAGCTCGCCGACGATGCGCTGCACGACACCTGGTTGCGTTTGCAGCGCGGCGAGATCCAGGGGCCGATCGCCAACCCGCAGGCCTACGTGATGCGGATGGCGGTCAACTTCGCGCTCGAGGCGCGGCGCGGCCAGCAGCAGCTGCTGTCCGCCGAAGACGCGCAGGTGCTGCTCGACCTGGTGCCCGACGGCGCGGCCGGGCCGGACCGGGTGGCCGAGGACCGCTCGCAGCTGCAGGCGCTCCACGAGATCCTCGAGAAGATGCCGGCGCGGCGGCGCGACATCCTGTTGCTGGTGCGCTGGGAGGGCTGGTCGCAGCAGGACGTCGCCAAGCACCTGGGGGTGTCGCTGCGCACCGTCGAATACGAACTGAAAGCGGGCCAGGACTACTGCGCGACCCGCCTCGCGCAGCGAAACGGCAGGCCGGGATGAAGATGTCGAGAAGAAATAGTTCGGGGATTCGCCGCGCGAAATCCATCTTGAGAGAAGGCAGGCGTGCGACGGACCGCACGGGCAGCGCGAGGCGAAGGAGCTGAGATGCGCGACCTCTCCGATTCATCCGACAAGACCGATTTCCCCGAGCTGCTGCGCCAGGACGCGCATGCCTGGCTGGTGCTGCTGACCTCGGGCAAGGCGACGCAGGAGGACGCGCAGGCGTTCCAGCGCTGGCGCGCGCTCGGCCCGCGCCATCAGAAGGCCTTCGAGGAGGCGCGCGACCAGTGGCGGCTGCTGAAGCCCGCGTTCGGCAAGCTGCTGGGCACGCGCGCGGAACTCGCACGCCACCACCAGCGGCTGCTGCAGCGGTCGTCGCTCGGCCGTCGCGTCTTCCTGGGCGCGGCCGTGAGCGCCGCGGCGGTCGCGGGCGTGGCCGTGGTGCATCCGCCGCTGGGGCTGTGGACGCCGCTGGACGAGTGGAACGCGGACTACCGCACCGCGGCCGGCGAACAGCGCTCGGTGGCGCTGACGAGCCAGGTCGACGTGACGATGAACACCCGCACCAGCGTGCGCCAGGTCGCCGCGGAGGGCCGGACCGTCGGCCTGATCCTGCTGGCCGGCGAAGCGGCGGTCGATGTGCGCGCCGCCGAGCGCGCCTTCGGCGTGGTCGCGGGCAAGGGGCGCAGCCTCTGCGAGGGCGGGAAGTTCGAGGTGCGCTTTCTCGATGGCAAGGCCTGCGTGACCTGCATCGAGGGCGCGGTGCGCGTCGAGCATCCGGCGGGCAGCCTGTCGTTGCGTGTGGGGCAGCAGGCGAGCTACGACGACGCATCGATCGGCGCGCCGGTCGCGGTCGATCCGGCCGATGCGGCCGCCTGGCGCCGGGGCGAGCTGGTGTTCAAGCGCAGCCCGCTGTCCGCGGTGATCGACGAGATCAACCGCTACCGGCCGGGACGCGTCGTGCTGATGGCGCCGTCGCTGCGCCACAAGACCCTCAGTGCCCGCCTGCAGTTCAAGGCGCTCGATGCGGCGCTGCTGCAGATCCAGCGCTCGTTCGACCTGAGCGCGCGGTCGTTGCCGGGCGGTGTGCTGATCCTGAGCTGAGGGTGGATTCGATGACCGCGTCATGACAGCGGTCCTCGGCCCGGGAGAAAAAAATTCTTCGGGGTTTCGCGCGGTGCCAGCCATCTAGAAGGGACGGGCCTTGCATCGGCGGCTTCCAGCCGCAGCGGTGTCGGGTTCTCTCCGGAAATGGCGGGCCGCGCGAGGGGCCGGCCGTGGCAACGACTCAACCAGCGGGCGGGAACATCACATGAGCACAGGCGGACGCAACGGCGCGGCCAGGCAGGCGACACAGGCGAAGCACCATCCACAGGCGAGGCACGATCTGCGGAGGGCGCCGATCGCGCGGGCCATCGCGATGGCGCTGGCGGCCGGCGGCCTGCTCGGCACGGCGCATGCGCAGCGCGCGTTCAGCGCGGGCTGGATGGCGCAGAAGAACATGGCGCAGAACACCGCCATCGCCACGGGCCGGCTGCCCAACGGCATGCCGGCGTCGAGCCTGACGAGCACGCAGGCGCAACAGCAGCAGGCCAATGCGCAACTGCAGCGTTCCATCGGCAACCTCAACCTGGCGGCGCAGGCCATCGCGGCGCAGCAGGGCGCGCAGGCCGCGGCACGGCAGGCGGCCGCGAACGATCCGGCATCGGTCCCCGACGGCCTCGCCGACGGCGGCCTCAAGGTCGACACCGATTCGCTGACCGCCGGCTGGCTCAACGCCAACGCGCCCGTGCAGACCGTGTCGAACGGCCGCACCAACGTCGCGATCCGGCAGACCGCCGACCGCGCGATCCTGAACTGGGAGACCTTCAACGTCGGCAAGCAGACGACGGTGGAGTTCCAGCAGCAGTCGGCCTGGAGCGTGCTGAACAAGGTCAACGATCCGCAGGCACGGCCCTCGCAGATCCAGGGGCAGATCAAGGCCGACGGCACGGTGATGATCGCCAACCGCAACGGCATCGTGTTCTCGGGCTCGAGCCAGGTCGACGTGCGCAACCTGGTGGCGGCCGCGGCCAGGATCACCGACAACCAGTTCACGAGCGGCGGCCTGTACGGCGCCAGCGTGGCGACCCCCACCTTCACCGACGCGCTCGGCAAGGTCGAGGTGCAGGCCGGCGCGAAGATCACGACCACCGAGCCGCGCTCGGTCACCGACGGCGGCGGCTACGTGATGCTGCTGGGCACCGAGGTCTCCAATGCCGGCGAGATCGCCACGCGCAAGGGCCAGGCACTGCTGGCCGCGGGCGACAGCTTCCTGATCCGCAAGGGCGTGGGCACCGACGGCAACACCTTCTCCACCACGCGCGGCAGCGAGGTCGCGCCGCAGTTCATTGCCGACAGCACCGCGGGCAAGGTCGTCAACAGCGGCCTGCTGCTGGCGCGCGAGGGCGACATCACGCTCGCGGGCCGCGACGTGCGGCAGAACGGCGTGGCCGTGGCCACCACCACGGTCAACACGCGCGGCACGGTCCATCTGCTGACCTCGGCCAACGACGCCACGGGCACCGTGCGCATGGGCGAAGGCGCGGTCACCGCCATCGTGACCGAGGACGACGGCAAGACCACCGCGCTCGACTCCCAGCGCGATGCGCTGATCAAGGACTCGGCCGCACTCGACCAGCTGCGCGCCCTGGCGGCCGCCACCTCCGGCAGGAACTTCGACAACCTGTCCACGCTGACCGACCGGCGCGACCTGTCGCGCATCGAGATCGTCGGCGGCAGTGCGGTCGACTTCGAGGGCGGCTCGCTGACCCTGGCCACCGGCGGCCAGCTCGCCGTGTCGGCCGGCAACGCGGCGGCCGGCACCCGGGAAGACGTCGCCACCACCACGCCGGCCACCTTCGGCGCGATCCGCGTGCGCTCGGGCGCGCAGCTCGACGTGTCGGGCAGCGTGGGCGTGCGGGTGGCGATGGAGAGCAACGACGTCAAGGTCAACGTGCAGGGCAACGAGCTGCGCGACGCACCGCTGAACCGCGACGCGGGCAAGCTGTTCAACCGCGACCTCTGGGTCGACCGCCGACGCCTCGTGCGCGTGCCCGCGGCCGCGGGCGTGTACGACAGCGACCGCTGGTACACGGCCGGCGGGCTGCTCGAGGTCAGCGGCTACCTGGGCAACCAGGGCCACGGCATCGGCGAGTGGACGGCGCAGGGCGGCATCGTCAACCTGGCCGGCGACAGCACCGTCACCGCGGCGGGCTCGAGCATCAACCTGTCGGGCGGCACGCTCGACGTGCAGACCGGCTCCATCCACAACACCTGGCTCAAGGGCAGCGACGGGCGGCTCTACACGGCGAACAACGCGCCGGCGGACCTGGTCTACAGCGGCGTGTATGTCGGCTACGAGGACAAGCACGCGCGCTGGGGCGTGACCGACTCCTTCTACAACCCGCTGATCGCGCCGCAGCGGCAGATGGAGAACGGCTACACCGTGGGCCGCGACGCGGGCTCGCTGGTCATCGCCTCGGCCAACGCGCTGCTCGATGGCGACATCGAGGCGCGGGTCTACAACGGGCCGCGCCAGACCGACGCGCGACCGCTGACGGTGAGCGATGCCTACAAGCTGAGCCAGACGCAGGCGGCGCTGCCGGCGCGGCTGGTGATCCAGAGCTACGACCCGACGCTCAAGACCGATGGCGCCAGTCCGCGCCTGCAGAGCATCTCCGACGTGCGCATCGACAACGAGCGCCCGTCGGACGAGCAGCCGCCGAGCGCGATCGCCAAGACGGGCAACCTCGTGTGGATGAACCGCGACCGCCTCAACGACGCGGGGCTCGGCGGCCTGAAGACGGTGGCCTTCGGCGACCTGACGATCGGCGGCGACGTCGCGCTGGCACCGGGCGGCGCGATGGACTTCACCACCTCGGGCAACGTCACGCTCGACGGCAGCCTGAGCGCGCGCGGCGGCTCCGTGAGCCTGGTGGGCGGCACCGGCCTGTTCGGCGACCTCCACGGCCTGACGGTCCAGCGCGGCATCGTGATCGACACGCGCGGCCTGTGGACCAATGCGGCGCTCGACCCCGCGAGCGCCTGGGGCGCGGCCTTCCGCAACGGCGGCACGGTGACGCTGGTCACCAATGGCGCGCTGCAGCTCGAGTCGGGTTCGCGCATCGACGCCTCGGCCGGCGCGGCGCTGCTGTCGAACGGCAGCGTGCTCGGCGGCGCGGGCGGCGACGTCAGCCTGAGCGCGGGCGGCCTGGTGATCGATGGCGGCGGCACCATCGCCTCCTACGGCTTCACCCGTGGCGGCAAGCTCAGCATCGTCACGCCGGCGGCGATCTCCATCGGCGGCACGCTGCTGGCGACCCGCGGCCTGCTGGCGCCCGGCGAGGCGGCGCCCTTCGATCTCACGGTCGGCGCGGACTTCGTGCTGCCGGCCGGCACCACGCTGCCCTTCGAGCTGAAGGTGTCCTCGGGCGACTTCATCCGGCTGGGCGCGGTGGTGCCGCCCAACGCCATCGTGAACATCCCCTTCAACAAGCCGGTCACCGTCGGCCCCAACGGCTGGACCACGCCGATCGACGGCGTGTACGCAAGGGATCCGGTGACGGGCGTGCAGACGGCCTATGCGGCCGGCAGCCTCGTCCCGGCCGGCTACCTCGTGGTGACGATCCAGAATTCCTTCCCGACCGGCTACGTCATGCCGGCCGATGCCTTCACGGCACCGCTGCCGATCTACCGGCGCACCACCACCTATGCCGCCGGCACCGTGCTGGCGATGGACCTCGACGTCATCGCCGGCACCGCCTTGCAGCGCGGTGCCGTGCTGCCGGTGGCGGCGTCGGTCATGCCGGTGTTCGAGGTCACCGATGCCCAGGCCTTCTTCCAGCAGGGCTTCTCGGCCTACAACCTGAGCGGCGCGGCCGGTGCGGTCGTGAAGCCGGGCACCAAGGTCGACGTGGCGATGCCGATCTACCGCCTCACCGGCGCCAGCCTCGGCAGCGGCGCGCCGCAGCAGTCGCTGGCCGGCGATGCGCTGGCCGAGGCCGCGCAGCTCTACCTGCCGCCGCTGTTCACCGAGAACGCGCTCAAGGGCACGCTCAAGCAGCGCGCCGGCGCCGACCTGTCGCTGACCGGCGGCATTCCCAATTCGGTCGCGGGCGCGGTGGCGAATCCGCTGGTCAGCGGCGGCATCGTGATCGGCGAGGGGGCGGTGGTCAGCGTCGACCCCGGCCGGCGCATCGACCTCACCAGCAAGGGCCAGATCACCGTCGACGGCAGCTTCGTGGCGCCGGGCGGCGCGATCTCCATCGTCAACACGCGCACGCTGGACGACGTGGCCGCGGCCTGGCGCATCGCCCATCCCAACGAATGGAACTACGAGGACAACGATCCCGCCGACGCGATGTCGGTGTGGATCGGCGAACACGCGGTGCTCGATGTCGCGGGCCGCGCCTACACCGCGCTCGACGCGCAGGGCCGGACCTACGGCACCGTGCTCGACGGCGGCGCCATCGTGCTCGGCAGCCTGGGCGGCAAGAACCCGCTCGCGAGCGGCGTCATGTCCAGCAGTTCCTACGTGGTCGTGCGCCCGGGCGCGCGCATCGATGCCTCGGGCGCGAGCGCCGTGCTCGACGTCGCGGCCGGCAGCGTCGGTGCCGCCGGTCCCGCGCGCGCGCCGCGGACGGTGGCCAGCGACGGCGGATCGATCACGATCAGTTCCTACCAGAGCTTCTTCCTCGACGGCGAGCTGCGCGCCGCGGCCGGCGGCGCGGGCGCCAGCGGCGGCAGCCTGTCGCTGGTGCTCGAGTCGCCGGTCTACGGCGGCCCCTTCGGCATCGATCCGCTGACCCGGCCGGGCCGCGTGATCATGGTGGCGCAGGACGACCGGCCCGGCAGCCTCGCGGCCGACCTGGCGCCCGGCGCGCTCGACGACGGCTTCGTCGTCGGCACGGCGCGCGTCAGCGCCGCGCAGGTCGCGCGCGGCGGCTTCGACAGCCTGTCGCTGTGGGCGCGCTCCGGCCTCTTCTTCGACGGCGATGTCGACCTGCGCCTGGGCCGCAGCCTCGCGCTGCAGCAGGGCCTGATCTACCAGACCACGGCCGGCGCCAACGTGCGGCTCGCCGCGCCCTACCTGCTGTTCGACGGCGGCATCCAGATGGTGGGGCGCTCGCCGTCCTCGCAGGTGCCGCTGGTGGGCGGCGCCAAGCTGCCCGACCACGAGACCGGCGGCAGCTTCACGGCCGAGTCCGACCTGATCGACCTGCGCAACGCGGTGCGCATGCAGTTCGACCGCACGCTGCTGCAGAGCAGCGGCGACCTGCGCTTCCTCGCCGGCACCGCCTCGGCGCCCGAGGCGCAGCTCAACGATTCGTCGGGGCGCACGACCGAACTGCGCGCCTGGGGCGACCTCGAGCTGGCGGCCGCGCAGGTCTATCCGGTCAGCGGCGCGGTGGCCGTGGCGCGCGCCGGCGCGGGCAAGGCGCCCGATGCCACGACCTCGTCCGTGCTGTCGATCCGCTCGACGGGCGAGGTGCCCGCGCAGCCCTATTCGGTGCTGGGCAGCCTCACGCTGAACGCCGATGTCATCCGCCAGGGCGGCGTCGTGCGCGCGCCCTTCGGTTCGCTCACGCTGAACGCGACGCGCGAGGTCGAGCTGCTCGACGGCAGCGTCACCTCGGTCGGCACCAGCGGCCTCGCGATGCCCTTCGGCGGCACGGTGGACGGCGTCAACTACACCGTCAACGGCGTGGACGTTCTCAAGCCGGCCCTGGGCTCGGGCCAGTTCGGCGGGGTCTTCACCAAGGACGAGCTCGGCATCAACGGCCAGGTCGGCCTCCGGATCAACGCGGCCTCGCTGGTCGGCGATGCCGGCTCGCTGCTGGACCTGTCGGGCGGCGGGCAGCTGCTGGGCGCGGCCTTCGTCACCGGCCGCGGCGGCTCTGTCGACACGCTGCTCAGTCCGCTCAAGGCCGGCGGCAAGGTCTACGCCATCGTGCCCGGCGCGAAGACGGCGCCGGTGCCCGGCGGCTACAACGCGGCCTGGACCGGCGCGGCGCCCGGCATCGGCCAGCAGATCACCATTCCCGACGGCGTGCCCGGCCTGGCCGCCGGCACCTACACGCTGATGCCGGCCAACTACGCCCTGCTGCCCGGCGCCTTCCGCGTCGAGCTCGGCGGTGCGGTGCAGGAGTTCGCGGGCGCGCTGCCGCTGCGCAACGGCTCCTACGCGCTGACCGGCGTGCAGGGCATCGCCAACACCGCCATCCGCGATTCGCTCGGCACCATGGTCACGGTCACGCCGGGCGCCACGCTGCGCACCTACTCGAGCTACAACGAGCAGGGCTACGACCAGTTCCAGTTCGCGCGGGCGAACACCTTCGGCACCCTGCGCCCGCAGCTGGAGATCGACGGCAAGCAGCTGATCTTCAATGCCCGCGTTGCGCCCGACAACGCCAACGCCAGCGCGCTGGTGTTCAACGGCCGCGCCGACTTCTCGGCCGCCCGGGGCGGCTATCCGGGCGCCTTCTCGCTGCTCGGCGGCGTCTATACCGATCCCGCCGCCACCAGCCTCGTCATCACCGCCGACGGCAGCGCCACGCGCAACGACGCCACCACGATCGCCGTGGCCGCCTCGGAGATCGGCAAGCTGCAGGCGCCCAACCTCTACATCGGCGGCATGCCGAACGTCACCACGCCGAACATCGCCCTGCAGGGCGTGATCGGCAACGAAGGCCTGATGGCGAAGAACCTGGTGCTCGAGCGCGGCGTGACGCTGACCGGCGGACAGGTCGTGCTCGGCGCCGCCAGCAAGATCACGCTCGAGGAGGGCGCCAGCATCAGCACGCTCGGCCAGGGCACGAGCTGGCTCGATTCGCGCAACGGCCTGCTGTTCGGCCCCAAGGCCTCGCCCTTCGGCAGCACGGCCATCCTGCTGGTGTCCAACGGCACCTTCACGCTCGATGCGCCCTCGGGCCTGTACGGCAGCAACATCGAGCTGAAAGACGGCGTGGCGCTGTACTCCGAAGGCACGGTGGGCTTCTATTCCGACCTCGGCGTGTCGCTGGTCGGCACGCCGAAGATCGGCACGCGCAACCTCTCGCTCGCGGTGCCCTCGTTCAACATCGGTACCGCGGCCGCGCTGGCGGCGGTGGCGCAACTGCCGGCGGGCATGAGCCTGGACCAGGGCATCCTCGACACGCTGTTCGCCGGCAATCGCGCCGCGGGCGTGCCCGCGATCGAGAACCTGGTGCTGAGCGCGGGCAAGTCGATCAACTTCTTCGGCACGGTCGACCTCGACACCATCGACCCGGCCACCGGCAAGTCGCACCTGAAGCAGCTGGTGTTCAACAGCCCCGCGATCTACGGCTATGGCGCGGCCGGCGACACGGTGCGCCTGAGCACCGACACGCTGGTGTGGAACGACACCTTCACGAAGGTCATCAACGACAACGCCAGCCGGCCGCTGTACGGCAGCGCCGCGCCGGGTGCCGTGATGGCGGGCGGCCCGGGCAGCGGCCGCTTCGAGGTGAACGCGAACAGCATCGTGTTCGGCTACCCGACGCCGGCGCAGCCCGACAGCTCGGTGCGCTTCGACCGGCTGATGCTGGGTTTCTCGGACGTGGCGCTGAACGCCAGCGAGCGCATCGTCGGCAATGCCAACGGCACGGTCTCGATCTACCAGAACGGCGCCGATCCGAGCACCGCCTTCGATCCCGCCACCTACGCCGGCACCGGCGCCACGGTGCGGCTGAACACGCCGCTGCTCACGGCCGAGTCCGGCGCGGTGCTGGGGCTGTACGCGGGCGGCGCGCTCTTCGTGACCGCACCCGACGGCGCCACCGCCAGCACCGACAAGGTCGGCGGCCAGATCGACCTGCACGCGGGCCGCATCGACATCGCCTCGGCGATCGTGCTGCCCACCGGCAAGCTGACGCTGACGGCCGAGGGCGACATCACGCTGGCCGCGGGCTCGCGGCTCGACGTGTCGGGCCGCAGCCTCGCCTTCTTCGACCAGGTGCGCAACACCTGGGGCGGCGACATCCTCATCGAGAGCCGGCACGGCAACGTGCTGCAGGCGCAGGGCTCGACGATCGACGTGTCGGCCGCGCACGAGGATGCGGGCACGCTGCGCATCTCGGCGCTGAACGACGGCGCCGATGCCAGGCCCGATGCCGGCGCCGTTCGCCTCGACGGCACGCTGCGCGGCGGCGGCGCGCAAGGCCATGCGGGCGGCGGCATCGACCTGCGCGCGCAGCGCATCGGCGACAGCGCCGCCACGCTCACGAGCGACTTCGCGGCCCTGAACACCCGGCTCACCGACGCCGGCTTCCTCGGCAGCCGCGGCTTCGCGTTCAAGCAGGGCAACCTGGAGATCGGCGACGAGCTCAAGGCGCGCGACGTCACGGTCTCGGTCGATGGCGGCAGCCTCACGGTGAAGGGCCACATCGACGCCTCGGGCGAGCGCCCCGGCAGCATCCGGCTGGCCGCGCACGACGACCTGCGCCTGGCGGGCGGCGCGGTGCTCGATGCGCACGGCACGGTGCTGCAGGTGGAAAGCTACGGCCAGCCCATCGAGGCCCTGAACCGCGGCGCGATCGAGCTGACGTCGGCCCAGGGTTGGCTGCGGCTGGACGACGGCACCACGCTGGACGTGTCGGCGCCGGGCGTGAACTTCGGGCGCGTGGTGCTCAATGCGCGGCGCGCCACCGAGACGGGCGGGGACATCCTGGTCGATGCCTCGGGCCAGGTGAACGTGCACGGCGCGGCCAGCATCGCGGTGAACGGCTTCTGGACCTATGCGCCCACCGATGCCGCGGGCACCATCGTGCGCGACACCGGCGCCGACAACGTGCCGGCCGGCGCCGTCGGCCTGAACCAGATCGATGCGAAGAGCCAGGTCTTCTACGCCAACGCGCTCGCCAACGGCGCGCTGCAGGGCCGCCTGGCGGGCCTGAAGGCCTATGGCGATGCCTACCACCTGCGCCCGGGCGTGGAGATCATCAGCAGCGAGGCCTCGGGCGGCAAGCTCACGATCGCCAGCGACATCGACCTCGCGGACTACCGCTACGGCCGCGGCGAGCCGATGGCGCTGACGGTGCGTGCCGCGGGCGACCTCGACATCAAGGGCAGCATCACCGACGGCTTCGGCAAGCCCAAGGGCTCGCCCGACGACTTCACGGTGCTGCTGCTCGCCGGCGCCAAGCTGAACGCCGACTACGTGCTGCCGGAGAACGCGACGCTGGCGGTCGGCACCACGCTCGGCGTGGGCGTGACCCTGCCCTTCAACATCGAGTTGCACGACGGCGAGGTGCTGCGCGCGGGTGAGGCCACGCCGCGCCAGATCGTGCTGCATCCCGCCTACGACCCGAACGTGGGCGCGAACGTCTACTACTTCGGCGGCGCGAACTCCTGGGGCGAGATGCTGGAGCCGGTCCAGGTGGTCTCGGGACGCGTGGACGACTGGAACTGGAACGGCACCAGCTTCGGCCCCGGAAGCTACATCGCCTACGGCCTGGGCGACGGTGCGGTCATCTACCCCGGCACGGTCTTCCGTTCGGCCACGGCCGGCTATGCCGACGTGGTGCTGGCACCCCCGCCCCAGGTGGCGGCAGGCAAGTCGCTGCCCCAGGCGGTGACGCTGGCCGCGGGCTACACGCTGTCGGCGGCGCTGACCGCGACCGGCACCATCGCCACGCCGACCCGCACCTGGACCGCGGGCATGACCATTCCCGCCGGCACCGTGCTGCCGAGCGGCACGACGCTGGGCACCGGCGCCTCGCTGCCCTTCGACTTCGACATCGCCGCCACCACCTGGCAGGCGGGCAATCCCCTGGTGCTCGTCGGCGGCTACACCCTGACCGCGTCGATGGACCTGCCGGCCGGCACCGTGCTGCCCGCGGGCACGGCGGTGTCGACCACGGCGGACGTGCTGTCCATGCGCTCGCGGCCGCTGTGGGCGCTGGCGCCGATGCTTGCGGCCGGCAGCCCGTCGGCCTCGATCCGCCTGGTCGGCGGCGCCGACCTCGCCGCCGCCGACACGCGCGCGCTGCGACCGGCCAGTGCGCTGCGCGGCGCCGGCAACATCACGCTGGACGACTCGCGCCTCAGCGGCCTGACGCAGAAGCCAATCTTCAGCGTGATCCGCACCGGCACCGGCGACCTCGACATCCTGGCCGGCGGCGACTTCAGCCAGGCCACGCCCTTCGGCGTCTACACCGCCGGCACGCAGAGCGAGCTGCCCGAGGGCAACGCGGCCTTCGAACTGCCGCGCGCCAAGCTCACCGGCGTGGCCGCCTACGACGCGGCGCTGAACGACCGCAGCACCTGGTTCCCCGACCACGGCGGCGACCTCTATGTCGCCGCGCAGGGCAACCTGACCGACTGGGGACCGTTGAGGGACGACAAGACCACCTCCATCGCCAGCTGGCTGTGGACGCAGGGCGGCGACGGCATGGGACAGCAGCCGGCCTGGTCGATCAACTTCGGCACCTATGTGCAGACCGGCACGCGCTACAACCCGGCCACGGGCCGCAGCGACGCGCTGATCGGCGTCTCGGGCTTCGACGGCTTCGGCGCGCTGGGCGGCGGCAACGTCACGATGCGCGTGGACGGCCATGCCGGCGTGCTCGAGGCCTACGACCCGAACGGCCTCGACGTCGGCACCCGGCCCGCGGGCGGCCTCACGGTGGCGGTCGGCGCCACCGGCCGCGTGACCTCGGTGACCAGCCGCGACGGTGTGGTGACCGGAGGCACGCTGGTGCAGACCGGCGGCGGCGACCTGCGGCTGAAGATCGGCGGAGCGCTCAATCCGGCGCCGGCCGCGGACCGCCGGGCCCTCGCGGACGAGATGAACGGCACCTTCGCCGACCTGCGCGGCGACATCGCCATCGACGCGGGATCGATCGGCAGCCTCCAGCTCGCCTACGGCGTCAAGGGCTCGCAGGATCCGCGCGGCGTGGACCTCTACACCGCCAGCCTCGCGGGCAGCGCCGGCGGTCCGGCCATCGTGCCCGGCGACGGCACGGCGAGCTTCCGCACCCGCGGCGACCTGGTGCTGGGTGGCTACGGCGATGCCACCATGCTCGATCCGGGCACCGTCGGGAACTACCAGTTCAACTACACCGTGCTCGGCGCGCTGGCCTCGGACCCGACCAAGGTCGGCGTGGGCCGCAGCTGGTTCTCGCTGTGGACGCCGCGCACGGCCGTCTCTCTGTTCGCCGCCGGCGGCAACCTGGCGCCGTTCTGGGGCCAGGGCACCAGTGTCAACGAACAAGGCTATGGCGGCATCTACGGCATCGCCCTCATGCCCGCGCAGTTCAGGGCGGTGGCCGGCAGCGGCAGCATCTACTACGGATCGCAGCAGAGCAATGCGCCCACCACCTACGAGCTGACGCCATCGGCCGGCGGCCAGCTCGAGCTGCTGGCGGCGGATTCGATCTATGCCAGCGGCGCGGGCGAGGCGACGGCGCTGGTCGGCATGTCGGGCGCCCGGGCCGGCGTCGACGCGCTGCCCAATCCGTTCAAGCCCGCCTGGCTGCTGGTCGCACCGAACTTCACGTCCAACATCGTCACGCTGACCATCGACGGGATCAACGGCTACGGCACCAATACGCTGGTGCGCATCGCGCCGCCGCCCTTCGTCGGCGGGCCGACGACCTACTCGCCCACGCTGGGGTACTTCGCCTTCCAGCCCGCGGACACGCCGGCCGGCGTGCTGCATGCCGGCGACACCGAGCCGATCCGGCTGTATGCCGTCGACGGCGACATCGTCGGCGCGACGCTGGGCGCCAGCCAGCCGGCCAGCACCTTCGGCGCGCCGCGGCCCGCCACCTACCTCGCGGCCAAGGCCGCGCAGGTGCGCGCGGGGCGCGACATCGTGGGCTTCGGGCTCGGGAATGCCAACGACCCGCTGGGCGCGCCGAGCGTGATCATGAATGCCAACGACACCGACGTCTCGTCGATCGAGGCCGGGCGCGACATCTTCTATGCCAACGCCCGCATCGCCGGTCCCGGCACGCTCGAGGTCGCGGCCGGGCGCAACATCTACCAGGGCGACAAGGGCACGATCGTGAGCATCGGCCAGGTGGTGCCGGGCGACAACCGCGCGGGCGCGGACGTCGTGCTGCAGGCCGGCACCGGTGCCGGCGGCCCGGCCTACGCGGGCCTGATGAAGTACCTGGATCCCGCCAACCTGCTGCCCGAGGGCACCGCGCTCGCGGGCTCGGGCAAGGTGGTCAAGACCTATGAGCAGGAACTGGCCGAGTGGCTGAAGAAGACGCACGGCTTCGGCGGCAGCCCCGCCGAGGCGCTGGCCTACTTCGGCACGCTGGCACCCGAGCAGCAGCACATCTTCCTGCGCACGGTGTACTTCGCGGAGCTGCGCGCGGGCGGACGCGAATACAACGACGAGGCCAGCAAGCGCTACGGCTCCTACCTGCGCGGGCGCGATGCGATCGCCGCGCTGTTCCCGAAGCTCGATGCCGAGGGCAACGCCATCGAGCGCGACGGCGACATCACCCTGTTCGGCGGCTCGGGCGTGCGCACGCTGTTCGGCGGCAGCATCGAGCTGCTGGCGCCCGGCGGGCAGGTGGTGGTGGGCGTGCAGGGCCAGGTGCCGCCCTCGACCGCGGGCATCGTCACGCAGGGCGCGGGCGACATCGGGATCTTCAGCCAGGGCAGCATCCTGCTGGGCCTGTCGCGCATCATGACCACCTTCGGCGGCGGCATCCTCGCGTGGTCGGAAGAGGGCGACATCAACGCCGGGCGCGGCTCGAAGACCACGCTGGTCTACACGCCGCCCAAGCGCGAGTACGACACGCTGGGCAACGTGAAACTGTCGCCGAACGTGCCGAGCACGGGCGCGGGCATCGCGACGCTCGACCCGATCCCGGAAGTGCCGCCGGGCGACGTGGACCTGATCGCGCCGCTGGGCACCATCGACGCGGGCGAGGCCGGTATCCGCGTCTCGGGCAACGTCAACCTCGCGGCGCTGCAGGTGGTGAACGCCGCCAACATCCAGGTCAAGGGCGAGTCGAAGGGCCTGCCGGTGGTGGCCTCGGTCAACGTGGGCGCGCTCACCAATGCGAGCGCGGCGGCTTCTCAAGCCGCGATGGCCGCGCAGGACACGGTGCAGCGCGAACGCGCCACCGCGCGCCAGGCGCTGCCCTCGGTGTTCACGGTGCGCGTGCTGGGCTTCGGCAACGAGCCGGCGGGCACGAGCCCGGGCGAGGAGAAGAAGCCGATGCCGCAGACCGGCTCGCTCTCTTCCTCGGCCCCGACGGGCCCCGACGCGCGGATTCCGGTCCAGGTGCTCGGCCATGGCGGCGGCTTCGATGCCTCGGTGCTGTCGATGCTGAGCAACGAAGAGCGGCGCCTGTTGCGGCAAGGCCGCTAGGCCTTCTTCCACGCCTGCCTGCTTCCTCCTCCGCTCCCGCTTGCCGCGGGGCGGAGGGCGGCGCCCTGCGCGCGGCAGCGGCGGAGTTTGCAACCCCTGAATGCGGAGATCGAACGGCCATGGACCTGAGCGTTATGCAGTATCTGGACGTCGCCGCGCCCGCCGACGCGGACGCGGCGCACCCCGGCGGCATCGACGACGGCCTCGCGCTGCGCGAGGTGCTGGTCATGCACTACGAGAGCCTGAAGCGCCGCCTGGTGCGCAAGCTCGGCTGCCCGGACCTGGCGAGCGATTGCCTGCACGACGCCTGGCTGCGCCTGGGCGAGTTCACCGCCCCGGTGCCCACGCGCAGTCCGCAGGCCTATGTCTACCGCGTCGCCTGCAACGTGGCCATCGACGGGCTGCGCCGCAACCGGCTCTGGCAGCCGGCGGGCGAGGAGGCGGTGGCACCGGAGGCGATGGCCGATCCCGCGCCGGGGCCCGACGTCATCGTCGAGAAGCGTTCCGAGATGCGCGCGATGGACCGCGCGCTGCAGCGCCTGCCGGGCCGGCATCGCGCCGTGCTGGTGGCGCTGCGCATCGAGGAGCGCACGCGCGAGGAAGTGGCCGACTGGCTGCAGATGTCGCTGCGCAGCGTGGACACGACCCTGCGCCAGGCGCTCGACCACTGCGCCGAGGTGTCGGGCCAGACGGTGTGCGTGGGCGTCAGCGGGCCGCGCCGGCACTGGCGCGCCGATGCTGAGGTGAGGCGCTAGAGCTGGTCGATGGCGCCGCTCGCCGAAGCCGCGGCGCCGAGCGCGAAGCGCTGCTGCGTGCCCACGTAGAAGCTCGCGCCGAAGCGTCCCACGGGCCGGTAGTCCTGCAGCTGCACGCGCCAGCGTTCCGCGTCCACGAGCCCGTCGCGCACCGCGAGCCATTTCACGCGGCCGAAGAACACATAGCGGCTCTCGGTTTCCATCGTCTCGTGCAGCACGCATTCGAAGGCCACGGGCGCCTCGGCGATGCGCGGCGGCGCGACGCTGTTCGACGGGATCGCATGCAATCCGGCATGCGCGAGTTCGCTGGTTCCGCGCGGCAGCGAATCGCCACAGGCATGCATCTGCTCGGCCATCGCCTCGTCGGTCAGGTGCACGACGAACTCGCCGGTGCGCAGGATGTTGGCGGCCGTGTCCTTGATGCGCCCGTCGTGCAGGCGGTTGATGCTCACGAAGACCAGGGGCGGGTCTTCGCCCACCATGTTGAACATGCTGAAGGGCGCGGCGTTGACCGTGCCCTCGGGCTCGAGCGTGGTGATCAGCGCGATCGGCCGCGGAACGATGAGGCTCGCCATCAGCTTGTAGCGGGCGTAAGGGTCGAGGGTCTGGAAGTCGATTTCCATGGAGGTTGGGTGTCGGTTATTTAAGAAATCGCATGCAATTTGTTTTTAATTCTGCATGCGAATGGTGCGTTCATGTGCGCTAGAGGCTTCATTGTTGTGCAGTGTATGGCTCGGTGGATGCGGGAGGATCGGTCGATTTCATTGGGAAATTCAAGAATTCTCGCGGCCGGTGGCCCTTGGCATGAAGGATGCATGCGGCAAAGATCGTATGCAATCCGTGTTCCACCCTTTCTGAAGGAGTCGTCATGTCCGCAGCCCCGCTTCCGCCCCCGCGCGATCTCAGCCGTCGCACCTTCCTGCAAGCCGGCCTCGCCGCCGGCGCCGCGGCCGCCGGCGCGGCCTGGACCCCGGCCGATGCGGCGTCGCCCCAGGTGCTGAACTATCTCTCCTGGCCCGGCAATGCCGATCCCTACCTGATCGAAGCCTTCGAGAAGGCCCACGGCGTGAAGGTGCGCATCAAGGAATACGTGGGCGGCGACCAGATGATGGCCGTCATCAACCAGTCCCCGCCCGGCAGCTTCGACGTCGTGCTCGCGGACGCCGAGTACATGCACCTGCTGCACGAGGCCGACTTCATCGAGGCGCTCGATCCCGCCGACTATCCGCTCAAGGACTACTGGCCCGAGTTCCAGAAGTTCCCGCTGCACTGGTTCGACGGCAAGCTCTACGGCGTCATGACGGACTTCGGCTACCTGGGCCTGTCGTACAACACCAAGGCCTTCACGCCCAAGGAGGTGGCCTCCTATGCGGCGCTGTGGAGCGAGAAGGCCAAGGGCAAGGTCGGCCTGTTCGACTGGTACCTGCCGTCGATGGGCTCGATCAGCCTGGCCAACGGCAACCGCCCGCCCTTCGACATCGACAAGGCGCGCTTCGAGGCCGTGAAGAAGAAGCTCTTCAGCCTCAAGCCGCAGGCCTCGGGCTTCTACACCATCGCCGACATCTTCTCGTCGATGACCAATGGCCGCGCCCAGCTCGTGCCCGGCATCGGCGAATGGATCACGCTCGGGCTGCGCCAGAACGGCGTGCCGGTCGACACCATCATCCCGGAGGAGGGCGGGCTGCAGTGGACCGAGTCGCTGTCGATCGTCAAGGGCACGCCCAAGCGCGACCTCGCGCGCAAGTTCATCCAGTACACGACCTCGCCCGAAGGCCAGGTGCGCATGGCCACCAAGGCCGACAACAAGAAGAGCATTCCCTCGATGGCCGGCTGGAAGCTGCTCAACGAGACCAAGCCGAAGGAGGCCGAGATCCTGCGCATGACGCTCAAGGGGCCGAACGTGATGGACGAGTACAAGGCCAGGAAGATCCAGTTCCGCCAGCTGCCCTCGAAGCAGTCGATCGAGGACTGGAACGACGCGTGGAGCCAGTTCAAGAGCCTCTGAGCGCGCGCACCATGAACGCCTCCTCCACGCCATCGATGGCGATCGCTCCCGTGCCCGCCAGAGGCCGCGGGAGCGCGCGCCGCGGTCCCTCGCCCAGGACGGTGCCGGTGCTGCTCGGCCTGCCCGTGCTGCTGTGGCAGCTCGTCTTCTTCGCGGCGCCGCTGCTGTTCCTCGTGGTCGTCACCTTCTGGCAGGTGCGCTCCTTCAAGCTGCAGCCGGCGCTGTCGCTCGACAACTGGACGCGCGTCCTCGGCGCATCGAGCTTCCACCAGGCCGCGCTGCACAGCCTCGCGGTCTCGGCCACGGCCACGGTGCTCGCGCTGGCGATCGCATTCCCGGCCGCCTACACCATCGCCTTCCGGCTGCCCGCGCGCTGGCGCGACGCCGCGATCGCGGCGCTGCTGGTGCCGGTGTTCTCGAGCTACATCCTGCGCATCTATGCATGGCAGATCGTGCTGAGCCCCGAGGGCCTCGCGAACACGCTGCTGGGCGCGTTCGGCGTGCCGGCGCTGCCCTTGCTGGGTGGCGCGCTGTCGCTGCAGATCGGCCTGCTGACGTTGAGCCTGCCGGTCGCGGTGCTGATCCTGGTGTTCGCGCTCGGCGGCGTGGATTCGTCGGTGGTCGAGGCGGCCGAGAACCTCGGCTGCAGGCGCCTGCGCGTGGTGGGCCACGTGCTGCTGCCGGCCATCCGCCCGGCGCTGGTGCTCGCGGGCTCGACCACCTTCCTGCTGGCCTTCGGCGACTACGTGAGCCCGGTGTTCATGACCGGCAGCAATCCGCCGACCCTGTCGATCCTGATCGTCGACACCGTCAAGTCGGGGTCGCAATGGCCGCGGGCCTCGGTGATCGGCGTCTGCATGCTGGCGTTGCTCGGCTTCGTGCTGGGCTTGGCCCGGCGCCTGGGCGCGAGGAGTGCGGCATGAGCGGCATCGACCACGCGCGCGCCAGGAAGATCTCGCGCGCCGCGCAGTACGCCTGGCTGGCCCTGCTGTTCGCCTTCATCGCGGCGCCGATGCTGGTCATCGTCGTGTTCTCGTTCGACGCGAACCGCTATCCCACGATCCCGTGGGGCGGCTTCAGCCTGCAGTGGCAGCGCGCGATCCTCGACGACGAGATGGTGCGCGACGCCTTCGTCAACACGCTGGTGGTCGCGCTCGGCACCGCGGTGCTCTCGACCGTGCTCGGCTTCGCGGCCGCCTACCTCGACCACCGCTATCGCTACCGCGGCAAGACGGCCTTCGCGATGCTGGTGGCCATTCCGCCGGCCGTGCCGGCCACCATCCTCGGCATGGCGATGCTGGCCTTCCTGTCGCGCATCGGCCTGTTCGGCCGGCTCGAGGCCATCGTCGCCTGCCACGTGGCGATCGCGACCTCGTTCTCGATGGCGATCATCCGCCTGCGCCTCGGCGAACTGGGGCCCGACATGGAGCAGGCGGCCTGGAACATGGGTGCGTCGCCGGCCACGGGGCTGGTGCGCGTCGTGATCCCGTACTGCCGGTCGTCGCTGATCGCTTCCTTCTTCCTCGCGGCGGCGGTCTCGTTCGACGAATTCATGATCGCCTGGTTCGTCGGCGGCGTGCACGAGACGCTGCCGGTGCGCATCCTCAACCTGCTGCAGGGCCAGGTTAGTCCGAAGATCAACGCCATCGGCACCGTGGTGCTGGCGGTCAGCGTGGCGCTGGTGCTGCTCGCGCAGCGCTTCATGGGCGTGCGGGCCGGACGACCGGCCGCGCGCATCGCAACCGAGTGAGACCAGGATGAACAACGACGCTTACGTTTCGCTGCGCGCGCTCGACAAGCGCTTCGCGGGCCACCACGCCGTGCGCGGCATCGACCTCGACATCGCGGCCGGCGAGTTCGTCGCCATCATGGGGCCCTCGGGCTGCGGCAAGTCCACCACCTTGCGGCTGCTGGCCGGGCTGGACCAGCCCAGCTCCGGCGACATCCTGATCGGCGGGCGCAGCATGCGCGATGTGCCGGCCTACCAGCGCGACACGCCGATGGTGTGGCAGAGCCTGGCGCTGTTCCCCTTCCTCACGGTGGCCCAGAACGTGGAGTTTCCGCTGCGCATGAAGGGACTGGGCGCCGAGGCGCGGCGCAAGCGCGCGCTCGACTGGCTCGGCCGCATGGGGCTCGCCGGCATGGGCGACCGGCAGATCGCGCAGCTCTCGGGTGGCCAGCGCCAGCGCGTGGCCATCGCGCGGGCGCTGGTCACCGAGCCCTCGATCCTGCTGCTCGACGAGCCGCTGAGCGCCCTCGATGCGCACCTGCGCGTGCGCATGCAGACCGAGCTCGCGCGGCTGCACCGCGAGCTGCGCATCACCTTCGTCTACGTGACGCATGCGCAGTCGGAGGCCTTCGCGCTGGCCGACCGGATCGTGATCATGAACGAGGGCCGCATCCAGCAGGTGGGCGCGCCGCAGGACGTCTACCGCGCGCCGGTGAACCCCTTCGTGGCCGACTTCATCGGCACCAACAACCTGCTGACCGGCACGGTGGGCGCGCTCGACGCCGAAGGTTGGGCGCGCGTCGATGGCGCGCTCGGCAGCTTCGCGGTGCCGGCGCGGCGCGCGCTGGACCGCGGCGCCGACGTGAGCTTCGTGGTGGCGGCCGACCGCGTGTCGCTCAGGCCCTCGGAGGCCGAGGCACCCGCGGGGGCTTCGCGCCTCGAAGGCGCCGTGCTGGGCCTGGAGTTCGTCGGCTCCACGCAGACGGTCTTCATCGAACTGCCGGGCGGGCACGAGTTCCGGGTCCAGAAGCAGCAGCACGAGATCGAGTCGCTCGAGCTCGCGCCGGGCCGGCGCGTGGGCCTGCATTGGGACCCCAGGCATGCGTGGCTGTTGCCGCGCAACGCCTGACGACACCTCGAGACTGGAGCACACATGTACGAAGAGAGATTCATGCGCCAGGCGCTGGCCTTGTCCGCGCAGGCACTCGCGAAACCGGGCACCGAGCCTTTCGGCGCGGTGATCGTGAAGGACGGCCAGGTGGTCGGCGAGGGCTTCAACCATTCGGTCGCGCACTTCGACCCGACCTCGCACGGCGAGGTCGAGGCCATCCGCGATGCCTGCCGGCGGCTGCGGCGCGTCGACCTGTCGGACTGCGAGCTGTATTCGTCGTGCGAGCCATGCGCGATGTGCGTGGCCGCGATGCGCGTGGCGGGCATCCGCCGGCTGTTCCATGCCGCCACGCTCGCGCAATCGGGCGCGGCCTTCGAGGGCCTGCCCGTGGCGGCACGCCATCCCATCGACGTGGACGAGCTGCGCCGCGTGGCCGGTGCCACGCTCGCCGAAGGCCTGACGCCCGCCGAGCAGCACCTGCCGTGGGATGCGATCGAGATCCTCGAGGCCTGGGCGGCCCCGCGCAAGCTGCCGCAACCCTCCCGTTGAGCGGGGCGCCGGCACGGCCGCGGGCGCAATAATCGCGCTTCCCGATCCTTTCGCCACGCGACACCGAGCCCCGTGCCACCCTCCAGACGCCCGCCGAGCAACGCCACCGCCCCCGACGACAAGCTCGGCCGCACGCGGACCGAGACCGTGCACGAGGCCCTGCGGCTGGCCATCATCGAGCAGAGCCTCCAGCCCGGCGCGCGCCTGCCCGAGGACGCGATCGGCGAGAGCTTCGGCGCCAGCCGCACCATCGCGCGCGAGGCGCTGGGCCGGCTCGCGGTCGAAGGCCTGGTCGAGCTCAAGCCCAACCGCGGCGCCTTCGTGGCCAACCCCAGCCTCGAGGAGGGCCGCGAGATCTTCCAGGTGCGCAACGGGCTCGAGCGCACGGTGGTGCAGACGCTGTCGGGCAAGCTCTCGGCGGCGCACGAGTCCACGCTGCGCTCGCACGTCGTCAAGGAGCAGCAGGCCTCGGGGCGCGACGCCGTGCGCTCGATGCGCCTGGCCGGCGAGTTCCATCTGCAGCTCGCCGCGATGACCGGCAACCAGCTGCTCGAGCGCTATGTGCGCGAGGTGGTCTCGCGCTGCTCGCTGATCCTCGCGACCTATGGCCGGCCGCACTCCAGCGAATGCGCCGTGACCGAGCATGCGGAGATCGTCGATGCCCTGGCCAAGGGCGATTTCGCAACGGCCGCCGACGTGATGCAGCGGCACCTCGAAGCGGTGGCCGACCGCGCGCTGCCGCCGATCCGCGCGGGCGTGGACATCCGGGACGTGCTGGCGCGCTATGCGTCGGCATCGGCGGGCACCGGCCTGGAAGCCGAGGCCGCGGCGGTTCCGGCGCCCCAGGCGAAGGGCGGCGGGCGCGGGCGGCCGCGGAAGAAGGGATAGGCGCTGCGGCACGGGCATCGAGCAGAGGATGTCCCCAGTCGATTGGACACGGGCAGTCAGATCGACTCGAAATATCGAGCGGTCGATTCGACATGAAAGCCTCTAACCCGTTGATTTGAAAGGCCCTTCCGCATGGCACACCGGTTGCGTTGAAAGCCCCGTCTTTCAACACCACCCCGAGGTCCCATGCTCACCGCCACCCAGCGCGCCATCGTTTCGTCCACCGTGCCCCTGCTCGAACAGGGCGGCGAGGCGCTCACCACCCACTTCTACCGGATGCTGCTGGCCGAGCATCCCGAGGTGCGGCCCTTCTTCAACGAGACCCACCAGGCCAAAGGCGACCAGCCGCGCGCGCTGGCGAACGGCGTGCTGATGTACGCGAAGAACATCGACCGCCTCGAGGCCATGGGTCCGCTCGCGACGCAGATCGTCAACAAGCACGTGGCGCTGCAGGTGATGCCCGAGCACTACCCGATCGTCGGCGGCTGCCTGCTGCGCGCCATCCGCGACGTGCTCGGCGCCGAGGTCGCGACCGACGCGGTGATCGATGCCTGGGCCGCCGCCTACGGGCAGCTCGCCGACATCCTCATCGGCGCCGAGAAGCAGCGCTACGACGCGCAGGCCGCGGCGCCGGGCGGCTGGCGCGGCATGCGCGCGTTCACGCTGGTGCGCAAGCAGGCCGAGAGCGCCGAGATCGTCTCGTTCCACCTGGCGCCGGCCGATGGCGGGCCGTTGATGGACTTCGCGCCCGGCCAGTACATCGGCCTGTGCCTGCGGGTCGACGGCAAGGACATCCGCCGCAACTATTCGCTGTCGGCCGCGCCGAACGGCCGCAGCTACCGCATCAGCGTGAAGCGCGAGCCCGGCGGCGTGGCCTCGAACCACCTGCACGACCAGGTGCACGAGGGGGACACGCTGCAGCTGCTGCCGCCTTCGGGCGAGTTCACGCTGGCCGACAGCGCGCGGCCGCTGGTGCTGATCAGCGGCGGCGTCGGCATCACGCCCACGCTCGCGATGCTCGAGCAGGCACTGGCCACGCAGCGCGAGGTGGTGTTCATCCACTGCGCGCGCAATGGCGCGGTGCATGCGTTCCGCGAGCACATCGACGGCATGGCGGCGCGCCATCCGAGGTTGAACCGCTTCTATTGCTATGACGAGAGCGACGCGAGCGATGTCGTGCGCCCGCATGCGGTCGGCCGGCTCGACCGCGAGAAGCTCGCGGCCTGGCTGCCCGCGCACACGCGCGATGTCGATGCCTATTTCCTCGGGCCCACGCCCTTCATGCAGCAGGTGCGGCGCGAGTTGCGCGCATGGGGCGTGCCCGATGCGCAGTCGCGCTTCGAGTTCTTCGGGCCGGCCTCGGCGCTCGAGTGAATCGCCCTGCGGTCAGCGGCGCGCAACGCCCAGCCGCTTCGCGGTGCGCGCGAGGTTGGCCGGGTCGACCTGCAAGGCGCGCGCCGCGGCGGCCCAGCTGAAGCCGTGGCGCTCGAGCGCCTGCTCCACCATCGTTCGCTCGAACTGCGCCACGGCCTCGCGCAGGCCTTGCGAACCGATCGCATCGCCCCTAGGGCGCGCCGCCGCGGGCTCGATCTTCGGCGGCGCCGCGGCCGGGCTGGCGAGCCCGAGGTCCTCGGCGCTCAGCGTGAGGATGCGCGGACGCTGCGCATGCCGGCCCAGCGCCTTGAGCACGCTGCGGCCCAGCAGATGTTCGAGCTCGCGCACGTTGCCGGGCCAGTCGTAGGCCAGCAGCGCGGCCTGCGCGCCCGCGTCGAGCCGCACGCCGCCCAGGCCCATGCGCACGCGCGCCTCCTCGAGGAAGAAGCCGCCGATCGGCAGCACGTCGCGCCCGCGCTCGCGCAGCGGCGGCACCTGCAGTGGATAGACGCTGAGCCGGTGGTAGAAGTCGGCGCGCAGGCGGCCCGCGCGCACTTCTTCGGCCAGGTTGCGGTTGCTCGCGGCGATCACGCGCACGTCCACGCGATGCTCGCGGTCGGAGCCCAGGCGCTGGATCTGGCCGTTCTGCAGCGCGCGCAGCAGCTTGGCCTGCACGGGCAGCGGCAGTTCCGCCACCTCGTCGAGGAACAGCGTGCCGCTGTCGGCGAGCTCGAACTTGCCGCGGCGATCGGTCACCGCGCCCGTGAAGGCGCCGCGCACATGGCCGAAGAGCTCGCTCTCGACCAGGTTGTCGGGCAGGGCCGCGCAGTTGATGCTGACCAGCGGCTGCTTCGCGCGCGGCGAGGCCGCATGCAGCGCCTGCGCCACCAGCTCCTTGCCCACGCCGGTCTCGCCCTGGATCAGCACGCAGAGTTCGCTCGGGCCCGCGAGCGCGATCTCCCTGAGCAGCCGCTTGTGCGCGGCGCCGTGGCCGATCAACTGGCGCGGCGCCTGGCCCCCCGCGCGCGCATAGCTGTCGGCGCGCAGCCGTTCGTCTTCCACGCGCGCGGCCAGGCCGTCCATGCGCGCGGCCACCACCACGGTGGCGGCCGCGAGGCTCGCGAAGGCCTGCAGCACATCGAGTTCGACGCGCGAGAAGCGGCCGACCTCGAGCGCGTCGAGCGTCAGCAGCCCCCAGGGCCTGCCGTCGACGCGCAGCGCGCAGCCCATGCAGTCGTGCACCGGCAGATGGCCCTGTACGCCCTCGACCAGTCCGTCGAAGGGATCGGGCAGCCCGCAGTCGGCCGCGAAGCGCACGGGACCGGGCGCCTCGAGCAGCTGGGCGAAGCGCGGATGCTCGCTCGCACGAAAGCGCCGGCCCAGCGTGTCGCGGCCGAGGCCGTCGACGGCCAGCGGCACCAGCCAGTCGCCCTCGAGCCGCAGCATCGCGGTGGCGTCGCAGGGCAGCAGGGCGCGCAGGGTCTGGAGCAGGCGGCGATGGCGTTCGGCCTCGGGCAGGTCCTGGGCCAGGTCGGCCATCAGGGGCAGCAGGGCGGTGAGCAGGCTGGGAGGCGTCATGGAGCAGTGGCCATTGTCGCGGCGCGCCGATGCACGCAGCGGCCGCAAGGCCACCTGCTTAACATCCGCCCATGTCGAAGCTGCAGATACGAATCGACCGCGCGGCACGCGAGCCGGTCAGCGAACAGATCGCCGCGGGCCTGCGCGCGGCCATCCGAGAAGGCCGCCTCGCGCCGCGCGCGCGCCTGCCGTCGTGGCGCGACCTGGCCTCGCAGCTCGGCGTGGCGCGCGGCACGGTGAGCGCGGCCTACGAGCGGCTGCTCGATGCGCAACTGATCGTCTCGCTGGGCGCGGCCGGCACCTTCGTCGCCGAGCACCTGCCGCCGTCATCGCGCCCGCGCGAGGCCGTGGCGGTTCCATCTGCGCCCGTCGGCACCATCCCGAGCTTCCCCGGCCGCTCGGGCATCTTCCAGATGGCGAACCCGGCGCAGGACCTGTTCCCCGCCAAGGTCTGGGCGCGGATCATGACGGGCGCGGTACGCGCCACCTCGCATGCCCGGCAGATCAATCCCGATCCGCGCGGCGAGCTCGCGCTGCGCAGCGAGATCGCGGCCTACCTCTCGCTCGCGCGCGGGCTGCCGTGCACGGCAGCGCAGGTCTTCGTCACCACCGGCTATGCCGGTTCGCTCTCGCTCGCGGTGCAGGCGCTCGGGCTGCGCGGCAGCTCGGCCTGGACCGAGGATCCCGGCTATCCCACCACGGGCCGCTGCCTGCATGCGCTCGGCGTGGAGCCGGTGCCCGTACCGGTCGATGCCGAAGGCCTGGTGGTCGACGAGGGCGTGGCACGCGCGCCCGATGCGGCGCTGGCCGTCGTCACCGCGGGGCAGCAGGCACCGCTCGGCGTGGCGCTGTCGGCGCGGCGGCGGCAGGCGATCCTCGCCTGGGCCGAGCGCGCGCGGGCCTGGGTGGTCGAGGACGACTACCTCGGCGAGCTGCAGCTCGGCGCCCGCGCCGCGCCTTCGCTCGTGGCCGCCGGCGACGGCGCGCGCGTGCTGCACGTGGGCACCTTCAGCAAGACCATCAGCCCGATGCTGCGGCTCGGTTTCCTGGTCGTGCCGGCGGATCAGGTCGAGCGCTTCGCGCGCCATGCGGCGGTGGTGCCGCCGGCCCCGGCGCCGCTGGTGCAGCTGGCGGTGGCGGCCTTCCTGCGCGATGGCCATTTCCTGCGCCACCTGCGCCGCACCCGGCAGGTCTATGCGCAGCGGCGCGCGGCACTGGTCGCCTGCCTCGATGCCGCATCGGCCACCTACATCGCCGCGGGCCTGACCGTGCTGCTGCGCCTCGCGCCGGGCGTGTCGGACCTGGCGCTGGCGCAATCGCTCGCGGCGCACGGCCTGACGCCGGTGCCGCTGTCGCCGTGGTTCGCGCAGCCCAGGCCCGAGAACACGGGGCTGCTGCTTGGCGTGGCGGACCTGCGCGTGGAGATCGCGGCCGAGACCTGCGCGCGGCTGCTGACGCTGGTGCGGCAAGGCTGAGTGCGCCCCGTGATGGGCCGCGATGGTCCATCCGATCCACCGATTCTTGGCACTGTGCGCCGGACCATCGGCTGCCTAAGCTGGAGGCTCCAAAGCATCCGCATCCGAGAGAAAGAACGCCATGAACGAAAGAATTTTCCTGGCCGGCGCCACCGGCGCCATCGGCTCGGCCCTGATCCCGCTGCTGCGCGAGGCCGGCTACGAAGTGCACGGCAGCACCCGCCAGCCCGAGCGCGCCGCGGCGCTCGAGGCCCAGGGCGTGAAGCCGGTGCTGGTCGACGTGTTCGATGCGCAAGCGCTGAAAGCCGCGCTGGTGCGCATCGCGCCGCACGGCGTGATCCACCAGCTCACCGATCTGCCGCGCGGCCTCGATCCCGCGCGCATGGCCGAGGCCACGGCGCGCAACGCCCGCGTGCGCACCGAGGGCACGCGCAACCTGGTCGAGGCCGCGCGCGCCGCGGGCGCGGTGCGCATGGTGGCCCAGAGCATCGCCTGGGCCTACGCGCCGGGCCCCAAGCCGCATGCGGAAGCGCAGCCGCTCGACACCGAGGCCGAAGGCGCGCGCCGCGTCAGCGTGGGCGGCGTGGTGGCGCTCGAGCAGGCCGTGCTTCACGCACCCGGCATCACCGGCACCGTGCTGCGCTACGGCCAGCTCTACGGCCCGGGCACCGGCGCCGACGAGCCCAAGGGCGCGAGCCCCGTGCATGTCGAAGCCGCCGCCTGGGCCGCGCTGCTGGCCTGGCGCCATTCGGCCGGTGGCGTCTTCAACGTCACCGAGGACAACCCCGAGGTCGACAGCGGCAAGGCGCGGCGGCTGCTGGGCTGGACCCCGTCGATGCGCCTGGGCGCGGAGGCACGGTCGTGAGCATCGCGGCCCGCCTATCGTCGCGCGCGCCGCGGCATGCGGTCGCGCTGTCGCTAGCGGGGCTCGCCCTCGGTGCGGCCGCATGGGCCCTGGTGCCGCATGCGGGCAGGCAGGCCACCGTCGCATGGCTCGACGACCTCTGCAGCAGCGTGACGCGCCCGATGTTCGCCTCGGCACCCGCGCCCGAGGGCAGCGCCGCGCGGCCGCAGACGACCGTGCGGCCGCTGTCGTGCGAGCCGCTGCCGAACGTGCCGGGCAAGTCCATCACCACCGCCCTGGTCGAGTTCCCGCCGCTGGCCTACACGCCCGCGCACCGGCACCCGGGCTCGGTGCAGGCCGTGGTGGTCAGCGGCACCGTGCGCTCGCAGATGGCGGGCGGTCCCGCGGTCGACTACCAGGCCGGCCAGACCTGGTTCGAGCCGCCGCGCGCGCTGCACCTGTTCGCGGAGAACCCCGATCCGGTGAAGCCGGCGTCGCTGATCGCGACCTTCATCGCGGATTCGGATTGCGGGCCGTTGGTGTTGCCGCCTTGAGCGGCCAGCTTTTCCAGAGAAGATTCCGCGCGGGAGCGTGCAGAACTGCACTGGAGGATTTAATATAAAATTTTGTATAAATGGGCATGAAGCCCATCGAGTTCCGAGGCACTTCCTTGAACGATCTACGCAGCTTTCCCGAGCTTGCTCGGAGCGAGGCCGGCTACCAGTTGCACCTCGTGCAGAACGGCCTGGCGCCGGTCGATGCCAAGGCGGTGCCCAGCATCGGCGCAGGCGTGGTGGAGTTGAGGATCTGGGATGAAGCGGGAACCTTCCGCGTGATGTACGTGGCTCGGCTGGCCGATGCTGTCTATGTGCTGCACTGCTTCCAGAAGAAGACCCAGCAAACTGCGAAACGCGACATCGAACTGACCAGAAAGCGCTTGAAAGACCTAGTGAAGGACCTTGCATCATGACCGGAGCCCGGCGTTTCGACAGCGTCTTCGACGCCATTGCAGGCACGCCCCAGGAGGCAGCCAGCATGCGCGCGCGTGCCGATCTGATGATGAGCCTGGCCGAAGTCATTCGGCAGCAGGGCATGACGCAAACCGAGGCGGCGCAGCTGTTCGGCGTGACGCAGCCGCGCATCTCCGACCTGGTTCGGGGAAGGATCAGCCTGTTCTCCCTGGACACCCTGATGGACATGGCCGCCACCGCCGGCATGGCGCCGGTGGTGAAGCTGTCCAGACCGAAGGGCCTGGCGCAAGCTCGCCGCCGCAAGGCGGCCGAGGCTGCATAGCGCGGCGCGTCGTCGTACCGACGTTTCAGCGCCTGCGCTCCCGCACCAGAATCACCACCCCCGAAATCAGAAAGTACACCGCCCCCACCGCCGCATACCCCGCCAGCGTCTGCGGAATCGGCGCATCGGTGCCCTGCCGCGAGATGAAGAGCCCGCCGGCCAGCGCGGACTGCGCGCCGCTGAGCATCATCACCCACTGGCCGCGTTCGGCCTTGCGGCGGCGGAGGGCCGTGGCCAGCTGCAGCAGGCCCGACACGATGGCCCAGACGCCAAAGATCAATAGCACGACCTGCCAGCCGGCCACGAGCGAGGCCGCGACTGCGAGCGCGACCAGGGTGCTCATCCAGAGGTTGAGCATCTGCGTGGGATTGGCCTGCGCGCCGCCGCTCATCCGGGCGTCCCACAGGTTCGCGAAGGCGTCCCAGGCGGGGTAGACGATCAGCAGCACGGTGGCCAGCGCGGGCGACTGCTTCGCGACGGTGAAGGCCAGCGCGACCCAGGCGAAGGAGAAGGCGGCGCGGGTGAAATAGAGCTTGCGCAGCCAGGCGGCGCGCGGGGATGGGTTTTGCAGGATGTCGGACATGAGGAAGAGGCGGTGGAGGCCGCGAGTGAGAGGGGCCGCCCGTCGAGCGGTGGATGCCACGATTCTTCCGAGCCACCCCGGCGGCCGGTATCGGTCGAATGACCGACACGCGCAAAATGGGCCATGTCCGACGACACGACCATCCCCGTTTTCGACGCCGTCCGCGCGCTGGCCTTCATCGGCGACCTGAGCATGGGCCAGCCGATCGACCATTCGCTGCGCACGGCCTGGCTCGCGGGCCGGATCGCCGCGCAGGCCGGCTGCACCGCGCCGCAGATCGAGGCGGCGCGCCATGCCGCGCTGCTGCGCTGGTCGGGCTGCACGGCCAATGCACAGGAGTTCGCCGATTTCCTCGACGACGACGTCGAGGGCCGGCGGGCCCTGCTCGCATCGTCGGCACCGCGCATGCGCCAGCCCCACGACAGCGCGCCGGTGCCCGGCGCCGTGCTCGCCATGGCCGAGATCCACTGCGAGATCGCGGGCGACATCGCCCACACGCTGGGGCTGAGCCACGACACCGAAGCCACGCTGCGCGCCGTGTTCGAGGCCTACGACGGCAGCGGCGTGCCGGGCCTGCTGCGCGGCGAGGCGGTGCCGTTCTCGACCTACGTGGTGGCATTGGCCAGCGACCTCGAGATCTTCGGCCGCCTCTACGGCATCGAGCAAGCGCTCGCGTTGGTGCGCGGCCGTGCCGACAGCCTCTATCCGGCCGCGCTGCTCGACGCCAGCGCGGCCGATCTCGCGGCCTGGATGCAGGCGCTCGATGCGCCCGCCGCGCCATGGGCCGAGGCGGCGGAACAGCCGGCCTCGATGCGCCGGCCCATGGGGCTGGAACTGGTCGGCGATGTGATCGACCTCAAGCTGCCGTGGATGACGGGCTACTCGCGCCGCGTGGCCGTCCTGGCGCGCGACTGCGGGGCGCGCATGGGGCTGGACGAAGCCGGCTGCGGCCGCGCCTACAAGGCAGGGCTGATCCACGGCATCGGACGCGCCTCGGTGCCCAATGCGATCTGGAACGCGCCCGGGCCGCTGCAGGCCTCGGCGCTGGAGCGCGTGCGACTCGTGCCGTACTGGACCTCGCGCGCCGCCGGGCAGATCGACGGCCTCGCGGCCGAGGCGGAGATCGCGTCCTTCGCCTTCGAGCGGCGCGATGGCTCGGGCCATTTCCGTGGCCGCTCGGGTGCGGCCATGCCGCTCGAAGGGCAGGTCGTCGCCGCGGCCGAACAGTGGTGGTCGCATTGCACGCGCCGGCCGTGGCGCGAGGCGCTGACGCGGGAACAGGCGGCCGAGCGCATGAAGGAAGACGCCGCGGCCGGCCGCTTCGACACGGCGGTGGTCGAGGCGCTGTGCGCCAGCACGCTGCCGGGCGCGGTGCCGCCGAAGCCCGCGGCGCCGGCGCAGGACGATGCATCGCTGTCCCAGCGCGAGCTCGAGGTGCTGCGCTGCATCAGCCAGGGCGACAACACGAAGGAGGTGGCGCGCGCGCTGGGTATCAGTCCCAGCACGGTGCGCACGCACGTGGAGCGCGTGTTCCAGAAGCTCGGGTGCACGACGCGCGCGGCCGCGACGCTGAAGGCGGCGACGCGGGGGCTGATCTAAGGCTGTTGACGGAGCCTCAGAGCATGACGTCGCCCCCGTTCGGCGACAGGGTCTGCCCCACGTAGAACGCGCCCGCTTCCGAAGCCAGCAGCAGCGCGGTCGGCGCGATCTCGCCCACCTCGCCGAACCGTCCGACCGGCAGCTGGCTCTTCTTGAACGCCAGCCATTGCTCGCTGTGATTGCGCAACAGATCGGTGTCCACGGGACCCGGCGCGATGGCATTGACCAGCACGCCGCGCGGGGCGCCCTCATAGGCCAGCGCACGCGTGAATCCGACAACGCCGGCCTTGGCCGCGCAGTAGTGCGCGAGGCCGGGCGCGCCCTTGTAGGCGAGCTGGGAGGCGACATTGATCACGCGTCCCCATTGGCGCGAGGTCATGCCCGCGAAGAAGGCCCGCGTCACCAGCATCGTGCCGCGCAGGTTCACGCCGACGGTCAGGTCCCAGTCGCGCTCGTCGGTCGATTCGAAGGGCCGGTCGCCGCCGCCGACGCCCGCGGAATTGACGACGATGTCGACCTGCCCGAGCCGCTGCGTGGCCCATTCGGCGAACCGGTCGACGGCAGCGGGGCTGGAGACATCGCATTCGGTGCAATGGAGCGTGTGTCCCCTGGCAGCCATCCGCTCGCGCAGCAGGCTGGCATTGGCCTCGTCGCCCAGATGGCAGATGGCGACCTCGGCACCATGTTCGAGGAACAGCTCGGCGATGGCGCCGCCGATGCCGCGGCTGCCGCCGGTGACGACGGCCTTGCGGCCGGAAAGATCGAACGGGCTCTTCACGATTCGGCTCCCTGGGTTGCAGGCGCCGGATGCACGTGCCGCCAGTGCCGGGCGATGTCGATGCGCCGCGTCACCCAGACGTCGGGGAACTGGCGGATGTAGTCGAGGAATCGCTCCAGCGCAGCGGCGCGCGCGGGATGGCCGACGAGCCTCATGTGCAGGCCGACGGACATCATCTTGGGCTGGGTCCGGCCTTCCTTGTAGAGCATGTCGAAGGCATCCTTGAGGAAGCCGTACCAGTCGTTGCCGGTGCTGACGCCGGCTGCGAACTGGCCGTCGTTGTTGGTCAGCGAGTAGGGGACCACCAGGTGCGGTTGGCCGTCGACCCGCGTCCAGAACGGCAGCTCGTCGCCGTAGTAATCCGAGTCGTAGAGAAAGCCGCCCTCCTCGACCAGAAGCTGGCGCGTATGGACGCTCGGTGCGTAGCGGCAGTACCAGCCCTGCGGGCGCTCGCCGATCGAATGGGTCAGCGATTCGACGGCGCGACGGATGTGCTCGCGCTCCTCGTCCTGCGACAACCGATAGTGCTGGATCCAGCGCCATCCATGCGAGCACACGTCGAAACCCGACGCCTTGATGGCATCGCAGGCCTCGGGGTTGCGTTCGAGCGCCAGCGCGCAACCGAAGATCGTGGCGGGCAGCGAACGCTCCTGCAGGAGCCGCATGACCCGCCAGAAACCCACCCGGCTCCCATACTCGAAGAGCCCCTCGGCGGCGAGGTCTCGCCCCTCGAGGTTGGCCAGGCCGTGGCTTTCGGTGAACCAGGTCTCGGTGAGGCCTTCTCCGTCGTGGACGGAGGGCTCGGACCCTTCCTCGTAATTGAGGACGAAGTTGAGAGCGAGCCGGGCGCCGCCTGGCCACTTCGGATCGGGAGGATTGCGGCCGTAGCCGACGAAGTCTCTTTGAAGGTGGGTCACGATCAAGCTTCTTTCAGGATCTTGGACAAATCGATGGTCGTCGGCTCGACGTCGACGAAGGTCTCGTCGCCTTCGGTCCCGTCGCGCCACATGAAGATGGCATGCGTCGATCGCCTGTCGAGCACATGCAGGCCGAGGTGCCAGACGCCGGGACGGAAGGTGATGCCCTGCGACGGGCCGGCGATGAAGGCGAGCGCCTGCTGCATGTCGGGGCGGCCGAGCGCGTCGGGCGCCACGACCACCAGCCAGCGGCCGGCGCTCATGGGAATGAACGACTGGGACGAGTGCGGGTGGCATTCGAGGCTGCTGAATGCGAGCACGTTCTCGCGCACCGGATCGTTGGTGACCAGGGACAGCGAAGCGCTCGCGTGCGATCGACGCGAGGCCAGTTCCGCGTCGAAATAGTCCCGCCGCGGCAGGGCAGGTGCCTCGATGACGCGCCCGAAAGGCGCGAACCCGGCTTGGGAAAGGGCGCGCGGCTCGATCATGGCCGGCCACTCCGGCGTGCCTCGATCCACTCGGCGTACGAGCGGATGCCTTGTTCGAGCGAGACCCGGGGCTCGTAGCCGAGGTCGCACCGTGCCGCCTCGATGCTGAACTGTTCCTGGAACTCGTCCACCGGGTCCGGCCCGGGCTGCAACACGATGTCGGCTTTCGGAAAGACAAGGCGCACCAGCTGCGCGAGCTCACCCAGCGTCACGCGCGTGTTGCCCGTGACGTTGTAGGTCGTCCTGGGCAGGGATTCGGCATCCAGCGCCTCCAGCAGGCCGTCCACGGCGTCGTCGACATGGATGAACTGCCGGGGAAAGTCCGAGCCGAACGCCATGCGCGTGGGCCGCGCGGCGAGCGCGTCCTCGATCATGGTGCGGACCACGCAGTCCGTCGTCCGTCCGGGTCCGTACACCCACGAGAGGCGGACGCTCGCCGCCGACAGGCCGTACTGCTGCGCATAGGACGTCGTGATGTATTCGGACGCGACCTTGCTCGCGCCATACAGGCTCGCGGGTCGTAGCAGGCAATCCTCCGTGACCGGCGCCGCCGATCGAACGACGCCATAGGCGCTGGTCGACGAGCAGTAGACGAAGCGCCGGGCCTCGTGAACGCGCGCCAGCTCGAGCATGTTGGCCGTGCCGACGATGTTCACCTGCACCATCGCGTGCGGCGTATCGCGGGCCACCATAGGCCCGGAGAACGCCCCGCAATGAACGACCGAATCGATCCCCTCCCGCGTGAGCGCGTACATGCGGTGCACGTCGCCGAGATCGCAGCCGACGATCTCGATGCCGTCCTCGGTGACGGACGCGGTTCGGTCCAGCGCGATGAAGGCGCGTTGCCGGTCGGCCAGTCGGCGCGCGAGCTTGCGGCCGACCAGGCCCGCGGCGCCGGTGACCAGCACCGGCTTGGTGGTTGTTCGATCGAATGTCATGAGGCCTCGGCAGTCTCCAGGGTCAGGGTCGCAACCGGCTCCTTCGCCTCGATGGGAAGCTCGGCCTCCAGCAGCTTGCGCGTGTAGGCCTCCTTGGGGTGCGAGAAGATCTGTTCGGTCGGGCCTTGCTCGACGATCTTCCCGTGGCGCATCACGGCGACGTAGTGGGCCAGCGAGCGCACGGAGTTCAGGTCATGCGTGATGAACAGCGCGGACAGTCCCATGCGCTTTTGCAGGTCGCGCACCAGGTCGATGATCTGGGCGCGCACGCGAATGTCCAGCGCGGTCGTTGGTTCGTCGAAGATGACGAAATCGGGCCGCACGGCCAGTGCGCGTGCGATGCCGACGCGCTTCTGCTCGCCGGCCGTCAGTTCGTGCGGGTAGGCGTTCGCCTTCGCACTGGCGATGCCGACCAGGTCGAGCAACTCCATCACGCGGGCGTCGCGCTCGGTTCGCGACAAGGCCTCCCCGAGCTTCAGCGGCTCCGCCACCAGCTCGCGCACGCGCCATCGCGGGTTCAAGGCGACGTAGGGCTCCTGGAACACCATCTGCATGCGCCGGCGCACCGTTCTGAACGCCTTGTCCGAGAGCGCCAGCGTTTCCTGGCCGTCGAAGCGGATCGAGCCGGCGTCGGATGCCAGCAGCCTGACGAGGCATTGGCCCATCGTCGTCTTGCCGGAGCCGCTCTCGCCCACGAGGGCAAGGGTCTCGCCGCGGGCGATGGTCAGCGACACATGGTCGACGGCGCGCACCACGTCGGAGGAACCATCGACATGGAAGGTCTTGACCAGGTTCGTGACCTCGAGCAGCGGCTGCCCGCCCGGTAGGCCCGCGCTCGCGGAAGCGTCCGGGACCATCGGAAGCGGACGCACCTTGGCCGCTTCGAGCAGTTCGCGGCTGTAAGGATGCCGCGGACCCTGCGTGAGGAACGAGTGAACGCTCTCGAGTTCGAGCAGCTCGCCGGACTTCATGATGCCCACGCGGTCGCAGTACGCGGCGACCATGCCCAGGTCATGGGTGATGAGCACCACGGCGAGACCGAGCTCGCGGCCCTTCTGGACCAGCAGGTCGAGCACCTGCAGCTGGATCGTGGCATCCAGCCCCAGGGTGGCGTCGTCCGCGAGCAGGACCTTGGGTTGCGCGATCAGTGCCATCGCGATGACGACCCGCTGCGCCATGCCGCCGGACAGCTCATGCGGGTAGGCATGGGCGCGGCGCTCCGGATTGACGATGCCGACCTGCTCGAACAGGGCGATGGCCTCGCGCCAGGCTTGCGCCTTGTCGATGCCGCGGTGGGCGCGAAGCACGCGGGCGATCTGCTCTCCCACCTTGACGACGGGGTCGAGCAGCGACTTCGCGTTCGTGCCTATCAGGGCGACTTCGCCACCGCGGAGTCCGCGCTTCTGGGTCTCCGTCATCTTCGAGACGGCCTGGCCGCGAACGAGGACCTCGCCGTCGAGGATGCGGCCGTCGCCCGGCAGCATGTCGATGATGGCGCGCGCCAGCAGCGACTTTCCCGCGCCCGTTTCTCCGACGATGCCGAGGATCTCTCCGGGCCGCAAGCTGAAGCTCACGCCGCGCAGCGCGGGGGAGGCCTGTGCATCGGAGAAACCGACGCTGAGGTTGCGAACCTCGAGCAACGCGTCTGCGACCTGGTTCATGGAGCGCTCCTCGTTTGGGGATCGAACATCTGTTTGGCGGCATCGCCCAGCAGCGCGAATGTCAGCACGGAAAGGACGATGGCCAGGCCCGGGAAGAGCGCGACCCACCACACTCCGAGGATCATTTGCTGCGCGCCGTTGCTCACCATGAGCCCCCATTCGGGCGTGGGCATCCGCACGCCCGCGCCGACGAAGGACAGCCCGGCGGTCAGCAGGATCGCCATCCCGATGCTGATGGAGATCTGGACGATGGCCGGGGTCAGTGCGTTCGGCAGGATGTGCTGGAACATGATGGCGCCGTCGGTCGCGCCGCTGCAGCGCGCCGCGGCAATGAAGGGCCGGTCGCGCAGCGAAAGAACCTCGGCGCGGATCAGGCGCGCGAACACCGGCGTGAAGAGCACGGCCAGCACGATGGCGACGTTCCATATCTCCTGGCCCATGACCGAGACCAGCACCATCCCCAGCACGAAGACGGGAAAGGACTGGACGAAGTCGAAGATGCGCATCGCGAAGGAGCTCGCCCAGCCCTTGTAGTAGCCGATGGCCAGCCCGATCGGCACCCCGATGACGAAGGCGATGGCCACCGCGGTCACGCTGATGAGCAGGTTGATGCGCGTCGCGAAGATCACGCGCGAGAAGATGTCCATGCCGGACACGTCGGTGCCGAACAGGTGCGCGAAGGACGGCGACTTCAGTGCATTGATCGGGTCCGCATCGACCGGGGAATACGGGGCGATCCACGGGGCGAACACGATCGCGAGGAACTGCATGGCCAGCAGCGAGAGTCCGATGGCCAGGGTCAGCTTCGCGCCACGCCGGTGGGCGGCAGCCATGATCTTCATACTTCGATCCTCGGATCGGCAATGCCGTAGAGAACGTCCACCACGGTGTAGACGATCAGGATGAATGCGGCGGCGACGAGCACGAAGCCCTGGAGCGCCGGATAGTCGCTGTTCATGACCGCGGAGACGGCGTACTGCCCGAGACCGCCCCACGCGAAGATGGTTTCGACCAGGACGGCGGCTCCCAGCAGGAAGCCGAACAGGAAGCCGACCATCGTGATGATCGGCGGCAGGCTGTTGCGCAGTGCGCTCTTGATGAGCTGTCGCTCCGACAGGCCGCTCGCGCGCGCATGGCGGATGTATTCGCTGCGATAGTTGTCGGCGAACACGATCTGGGTCATCTTCATCAGCGCCCCGGCATTCACGATCGCCAGGGTCAGCACCGGCAGGCACAGGCGCCCCACGGCCGACGCGAAGGCCGCCGTGTCGCCGGCCAGCAGGGTGTCGATCGTCAGGAAGCCGGTGACCGCGGGCGGCGCCGACATGATGGCGTCGATGCGTCCGAACGGCGCGGGTGCGATGCCGGCGACGTAGAACAGAAAGTAGATCAGCAGCAGCCCGACCCAGAAGTCCGGCACGGCGCCCGCAGCCAGGCCATAGACCTTGCTGAAGCGGCTCACGAATCCCCGGGGCTTGACGACCGAGACGACCGCCAGCGACAGGCTCACGACGATGGTCAGCAGCATGGCGTAGGTGATCAGCTCGAGCGTGGCGGGCACGCGATCGAGCAGGTCCACCGCCACGGGATTGGCGGTGAACATGGACGTGCCCAGGTCGCCGTGCACCACGGTGGAGAGATAGCTCGTGAACTGCGACCACAGGCTGCCGTTCAGTCCCAGCCTTTCCCGCAGGTTGGCGATCTGCTCGGGCGTCGCCATGTTGCCGAGCATCAGCAGGGCCGGGTCGCCCGGCAGCAGCCGGATGAGCAGGAAGGTGGCCAGCAGCACGCCGAACATCTGCGGAATCAGAATGCTCAGCCTGGCCAGGACGATTCGAAGCGGTCGCGGTAGCGATCGCAGCGACGTGCGTAGCGTCATGTCTTTCCTTGTTGGGTGGCTCGCGTGTGCCAGGGCGCCCGCGCAAGCCGCGGATCGCCCGGCACGGCGGGGTTCACTTCTTCGAGAAGTCGGACCAGTTGTTGCTGTTCGGCGTGTACCAGCTGTAGCCCGTCACGCTGGCCCGCGTGGCGAGCTGGTAGCCCGGGTTCATGAGAAAGACCCACGGCGCCTGGTCCATCACGATCTGCTGCACGCGCTTCATCCCGGCCTCGCGCTTGGCTTCGTCGGTGCTCGACAGCCCTTCGTTGATCAGCTTGTCGACTTCCGCGTTCTTGAACTTGGGATAGTTGATCAGCGAGGCGCTGTTGAGCCACAGGTTGGCGACATAGGCGGCGTCCGGCACGATGGCCATGTCGCGGAAGAAATACATCGGGATGGTGCCCTTGGAGTAGCGCTCGACCAGCGTCGATGCGGGCAGCTTGACGAGCTCGGCCTCCACGCCGGCACGCGCGAAGGCGGTCTTCAGGATGACGGCGATCTCTTCCTCGATCTGGTCGCCGGTGCGGTAACCGAGTTGCGTCTTGAAGCCCGACGGCTGGCCCGCCTCCTTGAGCAGGGCCTTGGCCTTCTCGACGTCGAGCGTGTACTTGAAGTACTGGTCGGTGTAGGACGGATAGATCTCGGAGATCGGGCTCTTGGTCGGCCGGGCCTTGCCGTAGTACACGGCCTTCAGGATGTCCTCGCGAGGCACCAGGTAGTTCAGCGCCTGGCGGACCTTGGGGTTGTCGAACGGCGGCGTGGTGTTGTTCATCTCCACGCGGTGGATGTAGTTGCCGAAGACCTGCCAGACCTTCAGCTGGGGGTTCTTCTCCAGGGTGGCGAGTTCGCGCGGCGAGAGCCATTCGGCCACGTCGACCGCGCCGGCCTGCAGTGCCGCCAGCCGGTTGGCGGACGTGGGCATCTCGCGGAAGATCACTTTCTTGATCTGCGGCGCGCCACGGTAGTAGTTCGGGTTGGCCTCGTAGACCACCTCCTGGCCCGACTGGAACTTCGTGACCTGGTACGGCGCGAACGATGCCGAATGCGTCGCCAGCCAGCGCGATGCCCAGGCGTCGTCGGCGGTGGCGTTCTTCTTCGCCGCCGTCGCGTCCAGGATGCCGAGGTCGTTGTTGACCCAGAGGCGCTCGATGAGCGGAGAGGTCTTCGGCAACGTCACCTTGACCGACATGTCGTCGATCTTCTTGAACGCGTCCTCGTACTTGCTGATGCCGAGGATCTGGTTCATGTACCAGCGGAAGTTGGCGTTCTTGTTCCAGCCGCGCTCGAACGACCACATCACGTCGTCGGCGCGCAGCTCGTTGCCGGCCGCGCTCTTCACGCCCTTGCGCAGGAAGAAGGTGATGGAGGTCTTGTCCGCGGAGACCTCCCACCGTTCGGCGAGCGCACCGACGAGCTTGTCGAAGTTCTCGACCTTGACGCCGTCGACCGTCTTCGTGTCGTAGGCCAGCAGGCGCTCGTAGATGTTGCGCTTCGCTTCATGCGTCGCCTCGGTCGGCGGGTACTCCTGGTCCAGGGACTCGGGTGTCCGGGGACCGGCCACCACGAGGATCGATTTCGCATCCTGCGCGAACGCGGCGGGCACGAGGACCGCGCCGAGCAGCGATGCCGCGAAGAGAGCCCGGGCGGCAGGCCCTGCGAGCGATTGCACGACGTCGGTCTTGATGTTCATTGCTGGCTTTCCAAGTTTCTGAGGGTGGTTGAAATGAGAAGGGCGCATGGGGAGGCCGGGCTTCAGGCCGCAGCGAGATGAGCGGGCGGCAGGATCGAGGGGCGACCGGCGGCGATGAAGCGGCCCTGGTTCTTCGGGCCCACGCAGGAGCTGCCGTCCCACAGCACTTCGCCGCGCAGCAGCGTGAAGGCGGGCCAGGCGCCGAGCCGCATGCCTTCGTAGGGGGTGTAGTCGACCGCGTGGTGCAGCGCGCTGTTGCGGATGGTGAGCTCGCGCTCGTCCCAGATCACCAGGTCCGCATCGGCGCCGATGCAGATGGCGCCCTTGCGCGGATGGATCCCGTAGGTCTTCGCGGGGCCGGTGGCGGTGAGTTCAACGAACTTCTCGAGGCTGATGCGGCCCTTGAGCACGCCTTCGGAATAGAGCAGGGGCATGCGCGTCTCGAGCCCGGGAATGCCGTTGGGGATGTGGCGGAAGGCCACCTCTTCGCCGTTCGGGTGCTTGCCGCCGGGGCCATCGAACTTGAAGGGCGCGTGGTCGGAAGAGAACACGCTGAAGAGGCCGTCTCGCAGGCCGTTCCAGATGACCTCCTGGTTGGCCTTGTCGCGCGGCGGCGGGCTGCAGACGCACTTCGCGCCGTGATAGCTGTCGTCGATGCCCAGGTCTTCCGCGGTCAGGAACAGGTACTGCGGGCAGGTCTCGGCGAAGATGTTCAATCCATGGGCGCGGCCCCAGCGGATCTGCTCGATGGCTTCCCGGCCCGAGACATGAACGATGAGGATCGGCACGTCCACCAGTTCGGCGAGCGCGATGGCGCGGTGCGTCGCTTCGCGCTCCACCAGCATGGGGCGCGAGTGCGCATGAAAGCGCGGCGCGCTGCGGCCCATGGCCTCGAGCCGCTGGGTGAGCCATTCGATGCAGTCCGAGTTCTCGGCGTGCAGCATCGCGATCGCGCCATGGCGCTTCGCGACATCGAGCACGTCGAGGATCTGCCCGTCGTCGAGCTTCAGGTCGTCGTAGGTCATGTAGGCCTTGAACGAGGTGTAGCCCTCGCGGATCAACGCGGGCAGCTCGGCATTCAGCACCTCGGGCGTCGGATCGCTGACGATGAGGTGGAACGCATAGTCGACATGGGCGATGCCGTCCGCGCGCCGGTGGTAGTCCTCGACGGCGGCGCGCAGGCTGCCGCCTTTTTGCTGTGCCGCGAACGGGATGACGGTCGTGGTGCCGCCGCAGACGGCGGAAAGGGTCCCGGTGTCGAAGTCGTCGGCCATCCTGACCGGCGGCGGCGAGGGCTGGTCCAGGTGGCAATGGGCGTCGACGCCGCCGGGGGTGACGACGCGGCCCCGCGCGTCGATCTCGCGGCTGCCTCGCGGCAGGTCCAGCCCCAGCTGGACGATCCGGCCGTCCTTGATGCCGATGTCGGTGTCGAACACGTCCGAAGCCGTCGCCGCCCGGGCGTTGCGGATCACTAGATCAAAAAGGGATGCACTCACTTGGGTTCTCTCGCACCAAAAATGTTCAACAAAATGATCTTTCTTTGACTTCAGTGGATTGCTTTGAGTGTTTGCAAAACATATGCCACATTGTCTAAAAGATTGTTGACATAACTTTAGCCGGTCGATGGGCAACGAGAAGGGAGGGCAAACCCTCGAAGGAGAAGCGCAAGAATCTGGTGGCTCGTAGCGCCCGTGCCGGCGGTGCGGCTATCCTCATCGGGCCTTTCCGCAGAGGAGGCAAGGGTTGTCCGGGCGTCGAGCGAGGCGCCCACTGGAGCGCGGCCTCGGTGTTAGACTTTCTACAATCTTCTAAAAAATTGTTGGCACCTGAAGAACCGATGCCTGGAAACATGTCTACGCCTTCCACCGCCATCCCCGCGCCGCGCCGTGAGCGCGACAGCAGCGAAGAGATCTACGAAAAGATCTATGTTGCGATCCAGGAGCACCGGCTGCTGCCGGGGACCAAGCTGGCCGAAGAGCGCCTGGCCGAAATCTTCAAGGTGAGCCGGCCCCGCATCCGGGAGGTGCTGACCCGGTTTGCCTACGAGCAGATCGTCGAGCTCATCCCGAACAAGGGGGCGTTCGTCGCCCGGCCGACGATCGAGCAGGCGCGCGATGTGTTCGAGGCCCGCCGCGTCATCGAGCCGGCGATCATGCGGCGGCTGGCGCAACGGGCCACGCCGGAAGTGGTCGATGCCCTGCTCACGCATGTGGACCAGGAGATGGGCGCGCGCACGCGTGGCGACAAGCGGGCCGTCATCCGCCTGTCGGGCGAGTTCCACAACCTGTGCGCCGACCTGGCCGGCAACACGACGCTCGCGCGCACGCAGCGCGAGCTGTCGACGCTGACCTGCCTGATCATCCTGGTGTACGACGCGCCCCCGGCGGAAAGCTGCCGGGCCGACGAGCATTCACTGATCGTGGAGGCGATCAAGTCGAAGGACGCGGAGCGCGCCGCGCAGCTGATGCTGCATCACCTCGACCACATCGAGAAGAGCGTGAACCTCCATCAGGAGCCTGAAGAGGTCAACCTCGAGGACATCTTCGGGGCCAGCTAGTCCTGGCGCGCCGCCGCGCGGACGCCTAGGCGACGGCCGCGACCCCCGGCCGCACCGGAATGCGCGCCACGAAGCTCGTGCCGTGCTCCGCCGTCGAGGTCACCTGCAGCGTGCCGCCGTGCGACTTCACGATCAGCGAGCAGATGTGCAGCCCCAGGCCCAGCCCGCCATGGCCCCGGCTCTCGGCCGGTCGCCAATAGGGCTGGAAGATCTTCTGCAGGTTGCCGGGCGAAATGGGCTCGCCCTGGTTCTTCACGCTCAGCACGAACCAGCCGTCGCGCGTCCAGGCCGCCACGTCGATGGGGCTGTCGGGCGCGCCGTGCGAGACGGCGTTGCCCAGCAGGTTCGACAGCACCTGCTGCAGGCGGCCGCGGCTGCCGTGCACGATGTCGGTCACGTGGATGTCGGCGGCGATGGTGCGCGCGGGATGCGCGGCGCGCATCTCGGCCACCACGTCGTCGAGCGCGAGGCCCAGGTCGGGAATCTGCTCGCGCGCGACATCGAGGCCGCTGCCCATGCGCCCGCGCGCGAAGTCCATCACGTCCTCGATCAGCGAGGCCATCCGCTTCGTGGTGGCGCGGATGCGCAGCCCCGCGCGCGTGCTGTCGGGGTCGGCCGCGCGCCGGGCCAGCAGCTCGCCGATGGCGCTCAGCGAGGCCAGCGGATTGCGCAGGTCATGGCCGAGCACGGCGATGAACTGGTCGCGCAGCTCGGCGGTCGCCTCGGCATCGAACAGGGCAACCTCGGTCGCGCTCTGCCGGTCCTCGAGTTCCAGCGTGTGGCCGATCAGGTCGGCGAAGCCCTGGAACATCGCGATGGTGCGGGCGTTGTCCACGCCGTGCGGCGTCGGATCGATCGCGCAGAGGTTGCCGAAGTAGCTGCCGTCGCCCTTGACGATCGGCACCGAGATGTAGCTCTCGATGCCGTAGATGCGGGGCGTGTGGTGCGTGCGAAAGACCGGGTGCGTGCTCGCGTGGTCGAAGGCGATGGGCTGGCGCGCCGCGCGCGACTCGACGCACAGCGTGGTGTGGACCTCGAGCTGGCCGCCGGGCTTGAGGCCGAAGTTGATCCGGTCGAGCACGGCGCAGGCGGTCCAGCTGTCGCCGTCGACGCGCGCGACGGCGGCAAAGCCCATGCCCGTCTGTTCGCAGATCAGCCGCAGCATCGAGGGCACGGCGCTGATCCGGCCGATGGCTTCGACGTCGCGCCGGATGTGGTCGGCCAGTTCCAGGGATTCCATTCGGGGTCGTCCTGACTCGGGGTGACCGGACGCATCCGGTCTGTCGTTCGATGATCGACAGGGCCCGTACGTCAGGTCAAAGGCCCAGTCCGCGGCCATTGTCGAGCAAGAAACGGAATGCACCTATGGCAAAAGACACTGCGGCAGCGCGGCGTCCGCGCGCATGCCCCGGGGCGTCCCGTCAACCGGCCAGCGCCACCGCCTGGGCCACGAGTGCCATGATCGCCGTCGTCTGTGCCTGCAGCTCCCGGGGCCCGGGATCGGTGGCCGCGGTGGCGATGGCGAGCCGCAGCGCCGGTGCCACGAAGGCGAACTGGCCGCCATAGCCCCAGGCCCACGCGACCGGGGTGCCGTGAAGCTGCCCGGTGAACCACAGGTAGCCGTACGCGGTCGGCCCGATGGGCGGGATCGACCAGGCGCCCGGCGTGTGTGCATGCGTGCTGTCCTCGATCCAGCGCGACGGCACGACGACCTGGTCGTTCCATCGCCCGCCATCCGCCACCAGCCATGCCACCTTCGCGAGGTCGGCGGTGCGAAGGGACAGGCCCCGGTGCGCGAACGCGCGCCCGGTCCTGTCGCGCTGCCATGCGGAGTGCGCGATCCCCAGCGCGTCGAACAGATCGCGCTGGGCCAGCGCGGCCAGGCCCAGGCCCTGAACGCGCTCGAGGATCGGGCTCAGCAGCGCGATGGCGGCGTCGTTGTATGACCAATGGCCCGGTGGCTGGGCGTCGGCCTCGAGGCCCATCGCGTAGATCGCCGGGTCGGCGGCGATCGAGAGCGCGCGGGCCTGAAGCCGGTAGTCGTAGGCGAGTCCGGTCGTTCCCGAAAGAATCTGTCGCAGCGTCAGGCCATGGGCCGCGGCGTCGGGAAAGCGGGCGGCCAAGTCCGGCAGCAGCTCGGCCACGGTCTGTGACAGGTCGCTCTTCAACTTGCCCTGAGCCACGGCCTGGCCGACCAGCAGCGAGACGATGCTCTTGGTCGCCGAGTGGATGGGCAGCAGATCGTCGGGCCGGGTGCCCGCGTAGTGGCGCTCGCCGACGAGATGGCCGTTCCGGACCACGACCAGGGCTCGAAGCGCGGGCACCAGGCTTCCCGTTTCGAACAGGCGGTCGAGCGCGCCGGCTGCAAAGCCTTGCGTCTCGGGTCCTGCTTTCATCCAGGACGCAGCTGTCGCCGCTGCCGCCGGTATGCCGATGCCGGACGCCAGCGCCGATGCACCCAGCACGAAGGCGCGCCGCGAGCCCATTCAAGGCGCCCGCTGCGGCTCGCTGGCGAGCGTCGACCGATGGGCGAGGAAGAAGCGCAGCATCTCGCGGCTGGCATCGATGCCATCGGGTTGCGTATAGCTGCCCGCGGCGCTGCCGCCCGACCACGCATGGCCCGCGCCATGAAGCAGCCAGTGTTCGGCATCGCCTCGGCCCGGCGATGCGGGATGCACGGTGCGGGTGTAGCGCCGGCCCGCCGCGGAGCGGCCTTCGCTGACCGTACCGGGCATCGCGCCCGCGACGATCGCGCGGCCGTTGCCCGGATGCACCGTCGGGTCCGCGTCGCCGTGGAAGACGATGGTCGGCGGCGATCCCTTCGCCGCGCCGGCGCGTGCCTCGGGCGCCCCGGTGCGCATGACGTTCAACGCGCTCATCATGTCGTTCGCCGCGCCGTGCGGCAGCCCCGAATGCACGCCGACCGCGGCGTAGAGATCGGGATAGCAATGGCCCAGCACGTCGGCCATGGCACCGCCCGCCGAGAGGCCCGCCACGTAGACGCGCGAGCGGTCCGCCTGCTGTTGCGCGACGATGTGCTCGGTCAGCGCGGCGAGCAGCGCGGGTTCTCCGCGTCCGCGTTGCTGGTGCTGGGTCTTGAACCAGTTCCAGCACTTCTGGCCATGGGCGCGCTTCGCCTGCTCGGGGTAGAGCACGATGCAGCCGTTCTCGCGCGCATGCTCGTTCATGCGCGTGCCCGCCGCGAAGTCCGCCGCGCCTTGGGTGCAGCCGTGGAGCATCAGCACCAGGGGCGGGGCGGCCGCCGGCTGCGCCGAGGCCGATGCGGGCACGAAGAGCATGTAGTCGATGCTGCGGCCCTGGTGCGTGAAGCTGCCCGAGGTCCAGGCGTCGGCCGCTTCGGACCCGCGCGGCTCGGGCGTTGGATGCACCTCGACCACGCGCACCTGCGCTTCGATCACGTCGTCTTCCACCACCGCTTGAGACGTCGTGGTGGGCGCCTCGGCGGGCGACGTGTCGCCCCGCAAGGCGCGCTGAATGAGCTGCGTGGCATCCACGAGGCGGCCAGTGCGCGTGAGTTGGGCAGCGTCGCGCATCAGGCCCGAGAAAAGTGTGTTCATGGATGAGAGTCCGTTGGATGCCGACCGCAAGGTCAGCGAATGCGGTCCGCCAGCGCGGTCTTGACGGCGGGCGACGCGTGGAGGGCACCGAGCACGGTGAGCGAAGCGATGGTGGCCTTGGCAAGCGCGGGGCTCACGTCGGGGGCGATGACGGCCAGGCCGAGCACGCGGATCTGCAGCGTCTCGCCGGCCGCGCGAACGGCCTCCAGGTCGGCCGTGGAAAAGCGCTGCAGGCCCAGCACCAGCATGTTGCGCGACACCGCCTGGCGCAGCGCGTCGGCATGCGTCGCGAGGTGCGTGCGTATCGCCGTGCGGATGAAGTCCGTGCGGTTCGAATAGAAGCCCTCGGCCACCAGCAGATCGACCTGCCCGAGGTCGACGAAGCCCATGTTGATGGTGATCTTCTCGGATTCGGGGGCGCGGGTGACGACGGGGGCGGGGCGGGTTTTGGTCGGCATGGGCCATCCTAGCACCATCTGTATGGATGGTGATGGGATGGAATATGCTGTTACGCACTCCACTGCCGATGGCAAGGCCTTCGTTGCGAGGCCGGGGAAACGCAGCTCTGGACGTACGTCTTCCGCCATACCCTGTCCGGGAGAAGACGAGACGCGTAGACCGCTACAAGATTCCTTTCTCGCGGCGACCGCCTTGCCTCCCTCGAAACCACAGCAGGAGCTCCATCGTGAACTTGGCCACCCAGTTCGAGACCCTCGGAAGAAAGCAGCTCGCGATCCAGGACGGCATCCAGTTGCTGACGCAGGTACGCAGCGACCTCGCGCGCACGCGATCGGCGGCCGATGCGTGGGGAACGATCGCCGTGTTGTCCAACGTCACGCTGATTCCGCTGAATGTGGTGCTCAATGCCTTCGAGCTGAAGAGCGCGAACACGATGTACCAGGTGCTCGTGCAGCAGCTGCACGGAAAGCTCGCCAGGAGCGGCACCCGCCTCGACGGCGCCTGGAAGCCCGTGCTGTCCCTGCTCAAGCAGGCGATCGTCGAGGAACTGGAGCGCAAGGCCCTCACGGCGTTCATTCCCGGCGTCAACATCCTCGTCGGGCTGTCGGAGGATTCGCTGGCCGCGTGGCAAGCCATCCGGCTGGTCGAGTCGGGCAACCGCGAGATCGCCGGGCACCTCGTCAAGCTCGACAGAACGATCGAGGAGGCGAAGCGCCAGCTGGTGGAATTCGGCATCCGACGAGCGGAGATCCTCGGCCTGATGCAGAGTCAGGCGCGCACCGCTTGAGGGACCCTGGCCGGTGACGAGATCGATGGCCGCCCGGCGCTCTGAAGCCGCGCGGGCGAACCAGGCGCGTCAGGACAACAGCGGCACGAGATCGGGGTCCCCCTTCGCCATGGCCTTCCGATAGGCCGGCCGCTCGCCGATGCACTGCAGGTAGGCGCGGATGCCCGGATACGGCGCCAGGTCGACCGGCATGAACAGGCGCATCGTCGTCAGCGAGAACACGTTCATGATGTCCGCGGCGCTGAAGTCCTGGCCCGCGAGCCAGGGCACCTCCGTGAGCCGCGCTTCCATCAGCGCCATCAGGCGCGCGAAGCGATCGCGCGTGGCCGCGAGCACCGGATGGTCCGACCCCGCGGTGGCCCGGCCCACGGTCATGAGCCGCAGCAGCGTGGGCTGCAGATTGCCGTTGGCGAAGTGGAACCAGTAGAGGAAGGCCGCGTAGTCGGGATGCTCGGGGCCGGGCTTCAGGCGCCCCGCGCCATGCCGGCCGATCAGGTACTCCACGATCGCGGCGGATTCGGCCAGCAGCAGGTCGCCGTCCTCGAGCACGGGCGCGGCACCCAGCGGATGCAAGGCGAGCAGTTCGGGCGGCGAGAGACGCGTCACCGGGTCGCGCGTGTAGTGCTGCAGTCGATAGGGCAGGCCGAGCTCTTCGCACAGCCAGAGGATGCGTTCCGATTGGGAGTGCCCGAGATGGTGGATCTTGATCATGGATGCCTTGGTGTGAGCGCTGTCATGGGTTGCGTTCGTGGCCGCGCACCGCGGTGGGCGCGAAGCCGAAGCGGTGGCGAAAGCGCACCGCGAAGCGCGAGGGAGATTCGTAGCCGACCGTGAGCGCCACCTGGGCGACGGGCTGGGTCGTGGCCTGCAGCAGGCTCAGCGCGGTCGCCATGCGCGCGTCGGTCAGCAACTGCGTGAGCGAGGTGCCCTCCGCCGCGAGGCGCCGGCGCAAGGTGGCCTGCGACTGCGCGAGCTCGCGCGCCACGCGATCGGCCGGCCATGCATCGGCCAGGTTCCCGGCGATCAATGCGCGCACGCGTGTCGACGCGTCGGCACGCACGGGTGAGTTGCGCAGCACGATGCCGTGTTCCAGCAGCCAATGCATGACTTCGAGCAGGCGAAGCCGGACGATGGCATCGGGCAATCGCTGTGCGAGCGGCAGCGCCAGCGTCGCGGCGTCGAAGGCGCGCGCCAGCGCCTCGCCGGGATGGGCGAGCACGCGGGCCGGTGCCGAGGCGGCGCCCGCGCGCTCCATCGCGTCGGCGTGGCCGCGATAGTGCGCGTCCTCGAGCAGGGCGGCGTCGAAGACCAGCCAGCGCGCTTCGTACTGCGCGCCCTCGGGAATGTCGTTGTGGAAGTCGACGGTCTGGTGGCCCGCGAGCACGAGCGCCTGGCCCGGGAGCGCACGCACCGTGCGACCTTGCGCCGTGCGCACGGTCTTGATGCCCCGCACCACGAAGACCAGCGCGGCCTGTTCGACGTGCATGCGCAAGGCCGCGAGGCCACGCCCCTGGATCACATGCGCCGCGACGCCGATGCCCGCGCGCGCATGCAGCTGCCGGGCCAATGGCGCGCCATCGGCGGAGGGCGGAAGTTCGGGTGCCGCGGACCGGGAAGGGCGGCGGTCCGCGGCGCGAAGGCGTGCTTGCATGGCCGCAGTCTAGGGCGGCACGCGCGCGGCATCGATGCCGTGCCGATCGACTTCGGTGCCGATTCGATCGGAAGCCGCGCGGCCCGGGCCTCAGCCCGGATAGACGAACGGGGCCGGCCTGTATTCGGTGTCCCGCACCAAAATACCGTCGGCATCGGCATAGACCCAATCGCCGGGCTCGAAGGTCACGCCCCCGAAGCGCACGGCGATGTCGCGTGCGAAAGGCGCGGCCACGGTCGCGCTGCGCGGCGTCGTGCACAGGGCCTTGACGCCGAGCTCACAGGTGGCCATTTCCCGCGCATCGCGGATCGCTCCGAAAACGATCGCGCCCGCCCATCCGTTGCGCACGGCGATCGAGGCCATGGTGCCGCCGAACAACGCGATGCCGCGCGAGCCGTGGCCGTCGATGACCAGCACCTTCCCATGGCCCGGTTCGAGGCAGATCGGGATGCCCGCGCGGTGATCGTCGCGGACCCGCAGCGTGACCGCCTGGCCCCAGAACGTCCGTCGCTGCCCGAAGTCGAGCAAGCCGGCGTCGCACCACCTGCTGGCGTCGGGATCGTCGTCGGAGATGTCGGCGGTGGCGAAGGTCATGCGGGGGCCCCGGTGCCTGCCGTGCTCGCGAGAACCGGTGCGGTCACCTGGTTGTGCAAGCCGCCGTCCACGAAGATGTCGGTGCCCGTGATGTAGCGCGCCGCGTCGCTGGCCAGGAAGGCGGCCGCGTCGGCGGCGTCCCAGGGCGACCCCATGGCGCCGGTCGGGCAGGTGGCGTTGCGCGTGGCCAGCAGATGTTCGAGGCCTTGCGGATGGGCCACGGCCAGTTGCTGGCGCACCAGCGCCGTGTCCATCAGGCCCAGCAGGATGTTGTTGCAGCGGATGCCGCGCCCCGCGTACTGCATCGCGACGCTCGCGCCCAGGGCGTTCAGCGCGGCCTTGCTCGCGTGATAGGCGCACAGCGCGGCCGAACCCGCGCGCGCGGCCGCGATCGACGACACCTGCACCACGGCACCGCGCCCGGCCTTGTCCATCAGCGGCAGCACATGCTTCAGCGCGAGGAACGCCGAGCGCGTGTTCAGTGCAAAGGAGCGGTCCCAGTCTTCCACCGCCAGTTCCGCCGGCCCGCCGTGCATGACGACGCCGACGTTGTTGACCAGGATGTCGACGTTGCCGTTGATCGCCTGCGCGATCCGCACCGCGTCGCGGATCGAGGACTCGACGCACACGTCCGCCTCGATCGCTTCGCAGCGTCCGCCGCTCTCCTGCGCCAGGCGCTGGGTTCGCCGCGCGGCCTCGAGGTCCTTGTCGGCCGCGAACACGAGCGCGCCGTGCTGCGCCATGCGGATCGCGATCGCCGCGCCGTTGCCCGGGCCCGCCGCGGACGCGCCGGCGCCGAAGACCAGCGCGGTTCTGGATTGAAGGGGGAAGTTCATCGTGGATTCATCCTCAATGCGCCGTCGATGCGCACGCACTCGCCATTCATGTAGCCGTTGGTCAGCAGGAACTCGACCAGCCGGGCGTATTCGTCGGGATCGCCGACGCGGCTCGGAAACGGCACCGACGATTCCAGCGCCCGCCGAACATGTTCGGGCCCGGCGCGCAGCATCGGGGTGTCGAAGACACCGGGCTTGATCGTGTTGACGCGGATGCCCTCGCTGGCGAAGTCGCGCGCGATCGGCAGCGTCATGCCCGCCACGCCGGCCTTCGATGCCGCATACGCCGCCTGCCCCATCTGGCCCTCGTCGGCACTGATCGACGCGGTGTTGACGATCGCGCCGCGCTCGCCGTCCGGCAGGCGGTCGAGCGCCAGCATGCCGGCGCTCGACCGGGCGATGCAGCGGAAGGTGCCGAGCAGGTTGATCGCGATCACGCGTTCGTAGTCGGCCATCGGATGGTGGCGGATCGCGCCCGTCGCGCGGTCCCGCGCCGCGGTCTTGTGGGCATGCACGATCCCCGCGCAATTGACGAGGATGCGTTCCTGGCCATGCGCCCGGCGGGCGCGTGCGAAGGCGTCGTCCACGCTGGCGTCGGAGGCCACGTCGGCATGGCAGAACACGCCGCCGATGCGGCGGGCCAGCGCCGCGCCGGCCTCGGCGTCGAGATCGAACAGCGCGACCTTCACGCCGCGCGCGGCGAGCCGGATCGCGGTGGCCGCTCCGAGTCCCCTGGCGCCGCCGGTGACGACGGCCGAGAGCTGGTCGTCGAGCTTCATGCGGCGGCTCCCGCTCCGGCACGGCGGGCGCCTTCCTCTTCGTGCACGCCCAGCGGTTCGCGGGCCAGGGCCTCGATCAGCAGGCGCTCCAGCGGCTTCTCGGAAGCGGTCTTGGGAATCTCCGAGACCACCTGGACGAAGCTCGGCACGAAGTTGGGCTCCAGCGCCGCGCGGCAGCAGCGGAACAGCGCCTGCACATCGAGCGTCGAGCCGTCGAGCGGCACCACCGCCGCCACCACGTCCTTCTCTCCCGGTGCGCCCGAGGCGGCCGGCACGCCGTACACGAACACGTCGCGGACCAGGCCCGATTCGGCGATCGACTTCTCGACATAGGCGGTGTTGATGAAGTCGCCATTGCGGCGCAGGCCGCCGCCCTGGCGGTATTCGAAGAACAGCCAGCCGTCGCCGTCTTCGCGCACGACGTCGCCCATGTGCAGCCAGCCGCCCGCGCACTTGCGCGCGGAGGCCTCGGGATTGCCGACGTACTCGACGCGAAACGGCGAACCGTCGGCCGGCCGCAGCCACAGCTCGCCGGGAACGCCGCGCGGCAACTCGGCGCCCGTGTCGTCCACGATGCGGTAGCTGAAGTGCGGCGCGACCCGCCCGATGCTGCCGACGGGGCCCGCGTCCAGCGGCTTGATCGCGAGGCCGCCCTCGGCCGAGCCGTAGAACTCCAGCACCTTCACGCCGAAGCGTTGTTCGAACCGCGCCCAGATCGCGGCCGGCATGCCCGCCGACACGACGAAGCGCACCGGGTTCTGGGCATCGTCCGCGCGCGGCGGCTCGGCATACAGGGTGGTCGTCATGCCGCCCAGCAGCGTGAAGGTCGTGCACCGGTACTTGCGCGTGAGGGCCCACAGCCGCGAGCGCGTGAAGCGGCGCGAGAACACCACGGGCAGCCCGCCGAGCAGCGCCGGCGCGAGCGTGACCTGCAGCGCGTTGGCATGGGTCAGCGAGAGGCCCGAATACAGCCGGTCGTCGGGCCGGTAGCCGAAGCCCTTCAAGGCCGCGGCGGCGGTGTCGCAGAAGCGGCGATGCGTCATGACGATGCCCTTGGGATCGCCCGTGGTGCCCGAGGTGTGGAGGATCAGCATCGCCTCCTCGCCGTTGTCCGCCGGCACCGGCAGGTCGTCGCCCTCCACGATCCGCAGCGCGGCGTAGTCCTCCACGCGCGGGGCCCACATCGCGCGTCCCGGGCCTTCGTCGGTGGCGAGCGCGGCGATCCATTCGATGCCCGCGTCGTCCTCGAGCAGTTCCTCGGCGCCGGGCAGCGCGTAGTCGGCGGCGACCAGGCCGGTCGCCCTCGAGTTCGCGATCATGAAGCGCAGCTTCTCGCCCCGGGTGCGAGGGTCGATCGGCACCAGCACCACGCGCAGCAGCGCGGCCGCGATCATCAGCTCGACGAACTCGGCATGGTTCGCCATCAGGACTGCGATCACGCTGCCGGGCCCGGCGCCGCGCCGGCCCAGGCCGCGTGCCAGCGCCTGCGCGTTGCGCCACAGCTGGCCGTAGCTGCGCGCGACATCGGGCACCGCATGGCCTCCTTCGAACAGCAGGGACTCGCGCGCCGGCTCGGTGTGCGCGAAGGAATGGACGATCGAGGCGAGATTGACGTGAGAGCGCTCGGCCATGGCTCAGTCCTTCTGCAGCACGCTGACGACGATGGCCGCGGCGTCTTCCCCGATCCAGCCGCCCCCGTTCTCGGCGAGCGCGGTGCGGGCACCGTGGACCTGGCGTGCCGCGCAGCGGCCGCGCAATTGATCGCTGAGCTCGACCAGCTGCGCGCAGCCCGAGGCACCGATCGGATGGCCCTTGCGCAGCAGCCCGCCCGACGGGTTGACCGGCACCCGGCCGCCGAGCCGGGTGGCGCCGCTGTCGAGCAGCGCCACGGCCTCGCCCGGCGCGGCGAGCCCCAGGTGCTCGTAGTAGATCAATTCGGCCGGGGCGCCGGCATCGTGCAGCTCGACCACGTCGAGCTCGGCCGGCCCGAGGCCCGCGGCCTCGTAGGCCTGCGCGGCGACGGTCGGCGCCAGCCGCGCCGGATCGCCGGCCTCGTAGTCCCAGCCCGAAGCCAGCACCGACGACAGCACGCGCACCCGGTCGCGCAGCCCCAGCCGCGCCGCCGCCTGCGCGGATACCAGCACCAGGGCCGCGGCGCCATCGCCGATCGGCGCGCACATCGGGCGCGTCATCGGGTCGACGATCAAGGGCGCGGCCAGCACCTGCTCGATGCTCAGCACCTCCTGGAACTGCGCCTTCGGATTCAGGCTGCCGTGGAACGAGTTCTTTGCCGCCACCGCGGCGAAGTCGCGCTGCGTCACGCCATGCGTCGCCATGAAGTCGCGCGCCATGCCGGCGTACAGGTCCATGAAGAGCGAGCGCGACCTGCCCGCCTCGGAGATGTCCGCCTCGGCGCCGGAGCGCGCGAGGTTGCGCGCCAGCCCCGCGAGCACCTCGTCGATCGCCTCGAGGTCGACGGCGCCGTGGAACACCGAGAAGGTGCGGGCCTTGTCCTCGCTGTAGAGCTTCTCGAAGCCGGCCACGAGCACGATGTCGTAGGCCTGCAGCGTGATCATCTGCACCGCCTGCTGGAAGGCGGTGGCCGAGGTGGCGCAGGCATTCTCGACATTGACGACCGGGATGCGCCCGATGCCCAGGCCGCGCAGCACGACCTGGCCGGGGATCAGCACCTGGCCGGTCATCACGCCGGCGGCCGCATTGCCCATGTAGGCCGCCTGCAGCTGCGAGGCTTCGATGCCGGCATCGGCCAGCGCTTCGCCGATGGCTTCGGCGGCCAGCGACTTGAGTCCACGGTCGAGGAATTTGCCGAAACGGGTCATGCCCGTTCCGGCGATGAAGACGGGTTGCATTGGAAGAAGCGTCGGGTTCGGAAAGGAGCGCGGAGACGGTCGGCTGGGCGCTCGTCTATTCGGGCGTGAAGTTGATCGAGCGCAGCACCTCGCCGACCTTGTCGTAGTCGGTGCGCAGCGTCTTCGTCAGCTCCTCCGAGGTGCGCGGCTGGCCGACGGCGAGGCCGATCTCCTGCAGGCGCTCGCGCACGGCGGGCTGCTCGAGGATCTTCAGGGTGGCCTGGCGCAGCCGTGCCTGCGCCGCGGCCGGCACGTCGGGCGTGGTCCAGACGCCGATCCAGACGACGGTCTCGAGGTCCGGGAAGCCGAGTTCGCGGAAGGTGGGCACGTCGGGCAGCATCGGCGAGCGCTGCGGCAGGCTGACCGCGAAGGCCTTGAGCTTGCCCGCCTTGATCAGGGGCAGCGCGGTCGACATGCCGTCGATCATCAGCGGCACATGCCCGCCCATGACGTCCGTGAGCCCCGGCATCGATCCCTTGTAGCCGACATGCGTCATGTCGAGGCCCGCGGCCTGGTTGAGCTTCAGGCCGGTCACGTGCGCGATCGTGCCCGCGCTGTAGGAGGCGTAGCTGACCTTGCCCGGGTTGGCCTTGATGTAGGCGATCAGTTCGCCCATCGTCTTCGCCGGCACCGAGGGATGGCCGACCATCACCAGGCCGAAGCGCGCGAACTCGGCGATCGGCTTGATCTCCCTGGCCATGTCGATGCGCAGCTTGACGATGTGCGGGACCTCGGAGACCAGGCCGCTGATTCCCACCAGCGCGGTGGCGCCGTCGTGCGGCATCTGCATCAGGTCGTTGACCGCGAGCGCGCCGCCCGCGCCCGGCTTCGGATCGACGACGACCGCCTGGCCCAGTTCCTTCTGCAGGCCGTCGCCGAGCATGCGCGCGACGATGTCGGAGGCGCCGCCGGCGGGGCCCGCGACGATGAGGCGCAAGGGCTTGGCCGATGCGGGCTGTGCCTGCGCGCCGGGCGCGGCGAGGGCGGCGAGCGTTGCCGCGGTGGCGGTGCAGAGGAGGCGGCGCAGCGAGTCCGTGCGCGTTCGGTCGGTCATGTTGTCTCCGGTCTTGGGGGCTGTTGCGAAATCGGGCGGCGGGACGCTTCGAGGCGTCACTTCGCCGTTCTCTTGCGGGGCGCGGTCGGCTTTTTTGCCGCCGCCGCTTCGGGCTCGCGCGCCTTGTGGGGCGTGATGCCGTTCCACAGGATCGACATCAACGGGGCGGCCTGCGCCGCGAGCGAATAGCTGCGGCGGCGGTACTCCCACATCAGGAAGGCCCGGTTGAAGATGGCGTTGAAGGTGTCGAGGATGAGCCGGCTGTCCACGTCGCAGCGCAGTTCGCCTTGCTGCTGCGCTTCGGTGATGGCGTGGAGCAGGCGCCGCATCATCTCGTGCTGTGCGTAGCTCGGATCGCGCATCCATCGCTCGAGCGGAACGGTCATGAAGATGATGCGCCCGACGTTGGGATTCCTCTCGTAGAACTCGAGGTGCAGCGTGAGCACCGCGAGCAGCTTGGACTTCAGGTCGCCCGCGTCGTCGAAGGGCTTGAGCGCCGCCGGATAGAGGCCGCCGAGCCAGTGCTGGATGAACCAGAACAGCAGCGCTTCCTTGTCGCCGAAGTAGCGATAGATGGTGCGAAAGCTCATGCCGGCTTCGCGCGCGATGGTGCGCATGTCGGCGCGATGGAAGTCGCCGGCGGCGTAGGTTTCCATCACGACGGGCGAGAGCCGATCGCGCAGGTTCGCGGGAATGCTCTGCGTTCCGGAAGGGGTCGGGAGGGGCTCGGGCGCCGCCGCCGGTGCGTTGCTCTTGGGCATGGACGATGTCGCGGGTGATGAAGTCGGCCGCGAAGGTAACATCGTTACCCACTGGCTCGTTCAAGGGAAAACCCGGGGCCTTCGCGTGGGCCGGACCTCCCATGAAGAAGGCCCGCGAAGGTCATCACCTTGGCGGGCCGGGGCGCGGCGCATGTGCGAATGCGCGCACGCGGCATCGAATCGATAAGGCGTCGCCCCTTGCGCGGAGCGACGCGAAGATGCCTAGTGGAAGAACAGCGCGATCAGGATGATCACCGGGATCGGCACGCCGAGAAACAGAAGCAGAAGCGAGCGCATGAGAGGTCTCCTCGAAGTGGTGGAAGTGGGTTCAGAGATCGCGGCGACGGCCGCCGTAGGTGGCGGCGAGACTCGCGAAGAAGGCGCCGATGAGCAGCGAGACCACGAGCCACATCGCGGCATAGGCCGAGGCCTTGCGGGCCGTGTCGGCCGCTTCCTTGGCCTTGGCCTGCACGTCGCGCAGCGCGGCCTGCGCCTTGGCATAGACCTCGTTCACGCGCTTCTCGGCGTCCTGCTGGCTCATGCCGGTGCGCTGCGCGACCACCTGGCCGACGTACTTGCTGTCCTCGGGCGGCAGCGCGCCGGTGCGGATGCTGTTGAGGAAGATGCGTGTCACCTCGGCGTTCGCGCCGGCCGTGTCGCGCATGGGCGGCGGCGACACCGCGAGGGTGCCGGCATCGCCGGCGGGCGGCGGCGTGGCACCGGCGTCCTGACGGAACAGCGAATCGACGAAGTAGCTCATCGGGCCCGCGCCGCTGTCCGAGCCGGACTGCGATGCCGCGGAACCGGCGCCCGCCGCGCCAGCAACCGTGGCGGCACTCGCCGCACCGCCGGCCACCGTGGCACTGGCCTGCGCACCCGCGCCGAGCACCGAGCCCACGGCGGAGCTCAACAGCGCGGCCGTGAGCAGCGTCGCGACGGCCCAGGCGAGAAAGCCATGGGCCGTGTCGCGAAAGTAGACCTCGCCGGTATGGATGCCGGCCCACTTGGTGCGCAGCCGGCCCGCCAGATAGCCGCCCAGTCCCGAGGCGGCGAGTTGCGTGAAGCTGAGCCAGAGGATGGTCGCGATGCCGATCGCGCCCGCGCTCGCGCCGCGGCTGGCCCAGGGGCTCACCGCGGACATCCCGAGGCCCGTGCCGAGCAGCAGCAGGACCAGCGACAGCGAGGCCGCGCCTGCGGCGCCCGCGAAGATCGCGCCCCAGGAAACGCCGCTTTCGCCGCGTGGCCCTTCGATGACGTCGACCGGTGAATTGATGCCGTACTGGGCCATGGCTGCTCCTTGTTGTAGAGCATCGACTCTGGACTTCGCGCGACCCGTTGCAGTCGGTTCCCGGCGCGCGAGCGGGTAGGCAACGATCCCGTCGCGACCGCCGTACGTACACTGCAAAACCCCGATCCATCGAGCCCGACCGCCATGAAACTGAGTCAACTCCGCTCGTTCCTCAGCGTCGCCGAGCATGGGAGCATCCGAGCCGCGGCGCGCGCGCTCGGCATGTCGCAGCCGGCCGTGACCCAGGCGATGCGCGAGCTCGAGCTGTCGGTCGATGCACCGCTGTTGCAGCGCGGCACGGCCGGTGTCGAGCTCACCGTGTACGGCCGCTCGCTGGTGCGCCGGGCCAGCGTGATCCAGCGCGAGATGGAGCGCGCGGTGGCGGAGATCGAGGAGATCCGCGACGGCAGCTCGGGCCTGATCTCGATCGCGATCTCCACGGCCGTCGCCTTCGAGATCCTGCCGAAGGCCTTCGCGGCGTTCCGCGCGCGCTTCCCCCATGTCGAGGTCCGCTTCAACGAAGCCTCGATCCCGCACACGCTGCCGCGCATCCTCGACGGAACGGTGGACTTCATGGTCGCGCACATGCTGCCCGGCTCGCTGGCCGACTGGGAGGTCAAGCGCCTGTTCCGCACGGCCATGGTGGCGGTGGCGCGCGAGGGCCATCCGATCCTCGACGCGGCGGACACGGACCGCTTCGCCGAGTGGGAATGGCTGCTGCCCTACGACGACGAGAGCGCGCCCGAGTTGGTGCGCCAGCTGTTCGCGCAGAAGCGCATCGCGCCACCGACGCAGGTGGTGCGCTGCACCTCGACGGCGATCGGCCTGAAGCTCGTGGGCGCGAGCGACCTGGTCGGGGTGTTCGTCGACACGATGACCCGCGAGGAGTTTCCGCACTACGGCCTGGTGAAGGTCCCGCTGTGCGACCCGCTCGCGGCGCTCGACGTCAGCGTGATCTCGCGGCCCGGATCGGTGCTGAGCCCGGCGGCGCAGAACTTCCTCGATTGCCTGCGCCATGAAGCGGCGATGAAAGGCAACGCCTATCACCCCTGAAGAGTGCTTGTCTTCCGGCCGCGGATCGCTGCTCCTAGCATCCGCCATCGCAACAAAAGGCAAGGCCAGGAGACAACGATGGGTACCCAGACAAGTGGCGTCGCGCCACCGCTATCGAAGCGCAAGGCGGTGACGGCGATCACGGTCGGCAACGCGCTGGAGTTCTACGACTTCACCGTCTACGGCTTCATGACGAGCATCATCGGCCGGATCTTCTTCCCCTCCCTGAGTCCCTACGCGCAGCTGCTGCTGGCGGTGGCCAGCTTCGGCGTCGGCTTCCTCGCGCGGCCGCTGGGCGGCGTGGTGATCGGTGCCTATGCCGACCGCCATGGCCGCAAGAAGGCGATGGGGCTGACCATCGGGCTCATGGCGCTGGGCTGCGCCATGATCGCGGCGGCACCGACGCCCGCGCAGATCGGGCTGGCGGCGCCGGCGATCATCGTGCTGGCGCGGCTGATCCAGGGCTTCTCGGCGGGCGGCGAGGTCGGTGCATCGACGGCCATGCTGGTCGAGTACGCGGGCCGCAACGAGCGCGCCTTCATGGCCAGCTGGCAGGTCGCGAGCCAGGGCCTGGGCGTGATGTTCGGCGCGCTCGTCTCGAGCACCGTGATCTCGGTGCTGGCGCCGGCCGATCTCGAGAGCTGGGGCTGGCGGCTGCCCTTCGTGCTCGGCATCCTGATCGCGCCGGTGGGCATGTACATCCGCACGCGCCTGCACGAGACGCATGTCGATGCGCTGACGCCATCGGCTTCGGGCGAAACGGGCGGCAAGATCGGACTGCTGCTGCGCCACCACTGGAAGGAACTGATCCAGGCCAGCCTGCTGTTCCTCGCGTGCACGGTCGGCATCTACGTGGTCGCGTTCTACATGCCCACCTACGCGGCCCGGGAGCTCGGGCTGCCGGTGCAGGTCGGCATCTGGGCCGGCGTGGTGTTCGGCATCGTGAACCTGCTCGTCGCGCCGCTGTCGGGCCTGCTGGCCGACTGGTTGCGGCGCAAGCCCGTGATCTTCTGGTCGCGCGTGGTGTTGCTGCTGCTGGTGTTCCCGTGCTTCCACTGGCTGCTCGCCGCGCCCTCGCCGGGGCGCCTGTATGTGGTCGTCGGGCTGCTCAGCGTGTGCCTGACGTCGCAGTTTCCCGCGCTGCTGGTGATGCTCACCGAGATCTTTCCGAAGCATGTGCGCGCCAGCGGCCTGTCGACCGTCTACAGCGTGGTGGTCGCGGTCTTCAGCGGCTTCTCGCCCTTCGTGCTGACCTGGCTGGTGCATGAGACTGGCGACAAGCTGGCGCCCGCCTGGTACCTGGTGGCCGTGACCGTGGTCTCGACCCTCGTCATGCCCTGGCTCGTGGATCGCACCGGCGAGGACCTCGATGCGGAGAGCCCGAGGGAAGCATCGCCCCGTGCTCGCGCCGTGATGCCCGTGAGGAGCTTCGAATGAAACCCACGAGCCATTTCGCGGCGAACTATGCCGCTGCACGCGAGCGCTTTCTCGCGAGCGCGGATTCGGCGGGGCTCGCGGTGGCCTCGCATGCGATCGAAGGCGTGCGCGGCGCGCAGGGCGAGGAACTCGCGATGGACGTCGTGCGGGTCGGCGATCCGCGTGCCGACAAGCTGCTGGTCCTGACCTCCGCGATCCACGGCGTCGAGGGCTTCTGCGGTTCGGGCTGCCAGTCGGCGATGCTCGTGGACGAGCCGCTGCTGACCACGGCCGGGCGCATGGGCGTCGGCCTGCTGTTCGTGCATGCGGTCAATCCCTTCGGCTTCTCGCACCTGCGCCGCGTCAACGAAGACAACGTGGACGTGAACCGCAATTTCGTGCGCTTCGAGGAGGCGCGTTCGCCGAACCACGGCTATGCCGAGCTGGAGCCCCTGCTGCTTCCGCCCGTATGGCCTCCGGGCCCCGAAGAGGCCGCGCGGCTCGATGCCTGGATCGGCGCGCACGGCGTCGAGGCCTATGGGCAGTCCGTGTTCCAGGGACAGTACGACTCGCCCACGGGAATGTTCTACGGCGGCAGCCGCGCGACCTGGAGCAACAGGACGATCCGGCAGGTTCTTCGGCAAGAGGGCGCCGCGGCGAAGCAGGTGGGCTGGATCGATCTTCACACCGGGCTCGGCCCGCGGGGCCACTGCGAGAAGGTCTTCATCGGCAGGCGCGGCGAGATCGACCGGGCCCGGACCTGGTGGGGCGCCGATGTCATCTCGACCGAGCGCGACGACTCGGTGATGTACGAGATCAACGGCCCGATGGTGACGATCCTCGCGGAGGAATGTCCCGATGCACTGGGCACCACGATCGCGCTCGAGTTCGGCACCGTGCCGTTGCTGCGGATGATCGATGCGCTGCGCGCCGACCACTTCTGCTGGCGGGCCGAGCCGCCCGTCGCGCCACGGCTCAAGGCCGAGGCCGGGCAGGAACTGAAGGCCTGCTTCTACGTCGACAATGCCGATTGGCAGGGCATGGTCTTCGGCCAGGCGCGCACAGCGGTCGTGCAGGCCTTGTGCGGGCTCGGCGCTTCGGCGTGACCGGGTGCGCGGCGCGCCGGCTGGCTAGGTGGCGCGCCCGCTTTTCCTGCGGCCGCCGGCCTTCGCGCCATGGCTCGCCAATCCGGCGAAGTCCACGATCCTGATCCGGGGTCCGTCGAGCTGCACCAGCCCGTCGGCCCTCAGCGCGCGCAGCGCCATGTTGGTCCGCTGGCGCGACAGCCCGCACAGGTTGGCGAGCTGGTGCTGCGGCAGGGCCAGCGCGTCGCCGTCGTCGCCCTGGGCCAGCAGCGACAGGCAGCGCGCGACGCGCATGTCGGGCGCCAGCATGCGCGAGGCTTCGAGCAAGGCCGTGACCGTGCCCATGCGCTGGTTGAGGTTGTTGAGCAGGAAGTTGTTGAACGGCACGCTCTGCGCGAGCAGCAGTTCGAAGGTGGGTGCGGGCAGCAGGCAGACGCGGCTTGCGCGCACCGCGATCACGTCATAGCGCCGCTGCTCGCGCTTGAGCATCGAGCCTTCGCCGCCCCACTCGCCCTCGCGCAGGAAATGCAGCGTGGTCTCGCTGCCATCGGCGGCGGTCACGGACATCTGCAGGAAGCCGCTGTCCACGCCGATCCAGTGCGCGGCGGCCTCGCCCACCCTGGCCACGCATTCGCCGATCGCGGCCTCCTTCTCGACCAGGGTGGCGCGCACCAGCGCCTGCTGCGCCGGCTCCAGCGTGGCGAACCAGGCGGTGCGGTCGAGCAGGGCGGTGGGCGGTGTGGCGGACTTCATGGATGTCGTTGCAACGACAGCGCGATGCGCGTGTCTTCACGATAGTAAGCACTTCAACAGGAGACGCCAATGACCGTGAGAACCGAGAAGGATGGTGCGGTGTGGACCGTGATCCACAGCCGCTTCGACGCAGCGCGCAACGCGATGGACCCGGACAGCGCCGACGCGCTGGTCGAGCAGTTGCAGGCCTTCGACCGCGATCCGCAGGCGCGCGTCGCGGTGCTGTGGGGCGAGGGCGGCGCCTTCTGCGCCGGGTGGGACCTCAAGTACGCGAGCACGCTGGCGGACCGCGAGCGCTTCGACCAGGACATCGTGCGCGGCCTGGCGTTTCCGATGGGTGCCAACGCGGCGCCGCGGGGCCCGCTGGGGCCGACGCGGCTGGAGCTGTCGAAGCCCGTGATCGCGGCGGTGGAAGGCCCCGCGGTGGCGGGCGGCATGGAGCTCGCGCTGTGGTGCGACATCCGCGTGATGGCCGAGAGCGCTTACTTCGGCGTGTACTGCCGCCGCTGGGGCATTCCCCTGCTCGATGGCGGCGCGGTGCGCCTGCCGCGGCTGGTGGGCCAGGGCCGCGCGATGGAGATCATCCTCACCGGCCGCAAGGTGCCGGCCGAGGAGGCGCTGCGCATCGGCATGTGCGAACAGCTGGTGCCGCATGGCGAGGCGCGGCAGGCGGCCGAGGCGATGGCCAGGGAGATCGCGCGCTTTCCGCAGGCCGCCGTGCGGGCCGATCGCCGCACGGTCCACGAGAGCCACGGGCTGCCGCTGCGCGATGCGATGCGCGTGGAGTGGGCCAACGGCGTGGAGGCACATCATCAGGAAGGCGCCGATGGCGCGGGCCGCTTTGCATCGGGACTGGGGCGCGGCGGCGACTTCGGCCGCATCTGATCTTTACTCCTCGAACAGGCGCGACTGCGAGGAGGTCAGCGCCGAGAAGCTCTCGCCCATCGGCTGCAGGATCGCGTCCGCGATCGGCCGCAGCTGCTTCGCGAGGTAGTGCTCGTAGTCGATGCGCGACTGGCGCGCTTCCAGCGGCTCGGGCCCGTTGCGCGTCATCACGTACTGGATCCAGCCGCCGTTCTGGTACTGGCGCGGCCGCTGGGCTCGGTCGTTGAACGCATCGGCGATGCGCGCCGCGCGCACCTGCGGCGGCACGTTGACCTGGTAGTCGTCGAGCCGATGGCGCAGGCGCTTGCGGTAGATCAGCAGCTCGTCCTTGGCGCCCGCCAGCATCGAGCGCGCGTAGTCGGTGACGAAGTCGCGGTAGGGCTCGTCGTGGAAGATGCGCGACAGCAGTCCTTCCTGGAACTGGCGCGCCAGCGGCGTCCAGTCGCTGCGCGCCATCTCGAGTCCGCGATAGACCATCTCCTCCTGGCCCTTCGCATCCACGCTCAGGCCCGCATAGCGCTTCTTGCTGCCGATCTCCGAGCCTCGGATGGTGGGCATGAAGAACTTCTTGTAGTGGGTGTCGAACTCGATCTCGAGGAAGTTGCGCAGCCCCTGTTCGTCGTGCAGGGTGCGGGTCCACCAGGCATTGATCTCGGTGGTGAGCGCCGCCGCGATGGCGTGCGCGTCCTCGCTGGAATGCGCGCGCTTGAGCCAGATGAAGATGGAGTCGGTGTCGCCGTAGATGACCTCGTAGCCGCGCTCCTCCACGAAGTCGCGCGTGAGCCGCATCATCTCGTGGCCGCGCAGCGTGATGGCGGACACCAGGTCGGGGTTGAAGAAGCGGCAGTCGGACGCGCCCAGCACGCCCGCGAAGGAGTTCATGAGCAGCTTCAGCGCCTGCGACAGCGGCTCGTTCTTCGCGCGCTTGGCCTCGTCGCGCGCATGCCAGAAGGTGCTGACGATCTCGGGCAGGCAGTGCCTGTCGCGCGAGAACAGGGTGCCGTTCGGGCCCTTCACGCCCGCGGCCGGGTCTTGCGCGCGCGTGCCTTCCACCAGCCCCACGGGGTCGACGAGGAAGGTGCGGATGATCGATGGATAGAGGCTCTTGTAGTCGAGCACCACGACCGAGTCGTAGAAGCCGGGCTTGGAGTCCATCACGTAGCCGCCCGGGTAGGCCTTGCTGAGGATCTCGCCGACGTTGGGCGCCACGTAGCCCAGCCGGTGCATGCGCGGCAGGTAGTGGTGGCTGAACGCGGCGATGGAGCCGCCGAAGTGGTCGGCCTGCAGGCCCGTGGTCTGGGCGCGCTCCAGCACGAAGCTCAGCAGCTTCGTCTTCTCGAAGATGCGCAGCACCAGCTCGCAGTCGCGGATGTTGTAGGTGGCGAGCGCCGGCTTGTCCTGCTGGTAGCGGCGCTCGATCTCGGCCATCTTGTCGTACTCGTCGCCGATGGCCTTGCCTTCGCCGAGCAAGGCCTGCGACACCGACTCGAGGCTGAACGACGGAAAGCTCCACATGCCGGAGCGCAGTGCCTCGATGCCGTCGATGATCACGCGGCCCGCGGTGGTCGCGAACAGGTAGCCCTGCTTGCCCGGATGCGTGCGCCATTCGAAGGGCCGGCGTTCGCGGCCCGGCAGCAGCGGCGTGCCGGCGGTGTCGGCCGTCTTCTGCAGCACGCGCAGGTCGAACTGGATCACGCTCCAGCCGACGATGACGTCGGGGTCGTTGTGCGCGAACCAGTCGTTGAGGCGCTCGATCATCGCCTTGCGGCTGGCGCAGTAGACGAGCGAGAAGCCCAGCGGCTCGCTCGCCGCCTGCGCGGGCGGCTCGCCCAGCATGTAGACCACGCGCTCGCCCGTGCCGTCGAGCGCGATCGAGTAGAGCTCCTCGTGCTGGCTGGTCTCGATGTCGAGCGACACCACCTTGAGCCGCGGCCGGTAGGCGGGCGCGGGCTTGAGCCTCGGATCGACGATGGCGGTGCCGTCGGGCCGGCCGCCTTCCACGAGCGCGCCCGCCGTGATGAAGCGCTCCATCAGGTAGCGGTCGTGCGGCCGGATGTCGGCCTCGAGCAGTGGAATGTTCTTCGCCTCGAGCAGTCGCACCAGCCGCTTGAGCTGGCGGAAATGCGTGACGTAGACGCCGACGACCGGCTCCTGGCCGAAGGTCTTGAGCGCGAGTTCGCGCAGCTGCAGGCCCGGCAGCTCCGGGGCGTGCGACTCCACCGCCTGCCTGTGCTTCGCCGCGACGAAGGCGACCGAGGTCTGCGCGTTGAGCAGCACCTTGCGCGGGCCCGCGTCGGTGGCGAGCCAGAACTCGATCTCGGTGCCGCCGGGCGCATCGCGCCAGCGCCGGGTGAGGATGAAGCCCTGGAGTTCGGTGGACGGCACGGGCGGCTGGAGATCGGGTGGAGCGGGAGCGTGATGGATTTTCACAGGGCCGCGCTTTGCTTGCGCCTGGCCGTCGCATGGCGCGGCGGCATGCTGTCCTTCATGGCCTCCTTGAGGAGGCCGAACACGCGCCGGTCGCCGAGCTGCGCGACATTGAAGCGCACGAACGCGCCGGCCGTCTGCGAGACGCTGAAGACATTGCCGGGCGCGAGCACGACCTTCTGTTCCATGCAGCGCCGCGCCAGCACCGCGGAGTCGAGGCCATCGGGCAGCCGGCACCAGAGGTAGAAGCCGCCGCGCGGCGCGAGCCAGGGCGCGATCCCCAGCGCGGCCAGGCGATCGGTGGCCTCCTTGCGCGCGCGCGTGAGGCGCTGGCGCACCTCGTCCATGTGCTTGCGGTAGCTGCCGCCGGCCAGCACGCCCGCGATCAGTTCGGTGGCCACCGGGCTCGGGCCGCCGAACTGGGTCGCCACCTGCAGGTCGACCAGTCCGTCGATCCAGTCGCGGCGCGCGGCGATGTAGCCGCAGCGCACCGAGGCCGAGAGCGTCTTGGAGAAGCTGCCGATGCGGATCACGCGCTGCAGGCCGTCGAGCACCGCGAGCCGCGGCGAGGGCGAGGGCTCGAAGTCGGCGAAGACCTCGTCCTCGACGATCGTCATGCCCTGCGCCGCGGCCGCGCCGAGCACGCGGTGCGCGGTCTGCGGCGAGATCGTGGCGCCGGTGGGGTTGTGCAGCGCCGAGTTGGTGATGTAGAGCCGCGGGTTCTGCGCCAGTGCCCGCGTGAAGGCCGCGACGTCGGGGCCGGTGGGCGTGAACGGCACGCCGACGATTTTCGCCTGGTGGGCGCGCAGCAGCGCCTGGAAGTTGAAGTAGCAGGGGTCGTCCACCAGCACCGTGTCGCCGGGCCGCAGCAGCAGGCGGCAGATCAGGTCGATGGCCTGCGTGCCCGAGGTGGTCAGCAGCAGCTGTTCGGGCGTCGCGGCGATGCCCTCGTCGGCCAGGCGTGCCAGCAGCAGGCGGCGCAGCGCGAGCGCGCCGCGCGTGCTGCCGTAGTCGGCCAGCAATGCGTCGTCGGCGCGGCTCAGTGCGCGCAGGCCCTTGCGCAGGGCCGCGTGCGGCATCCAGTCGGCCGGCAGCCAGCCGCAGCCCGGCATGAGGAAGGAGCCATCGGCATCCAGCGACTGGCGCGAGACCCAGAAGGGATCGACGTCGCGCTCGCGCGGCGCGCCCATCTCGGCCAGCGCCATCGGCGGCAGGTTGGCGCCGGTCACGTAGAAGCCCGAGCCGCGGCGCGCGCGGATCACGCCCTCGGCCTCGAGGCGGTCATAAGCCTCGACCACGGTGGAGGGAGAGACGCCCATGGTCTCGGCGAAGCTGCGCACCGAGGGCAGGCGATCGCCTTCCACCAGGGCGCGGTTCGCGATCTTGGCGCGCACCGCCTCCATCAGCGCATCGGTCCGCATCGTTGCCTTCACACCGCTCATCCTCGTCGCCTTCCCGGGTGACTGTGTGGCCGGGATGAGCCATACAGTTTGCGGAAATTGTATGCCTCTGTGCCTTCCCGCCAGTGCGCTGCCCCGCTACGCTGGGCGGATGACAAGCGAAGGTTCTCGACGACATTCCGCCGGCTGGGGCAGCGGCCTGCTGGGCGTGCTCATCTTCAGCGGCTCGCTGCCCGCCACGCGCGTGGCCGTGGCCGATTTCTCGCCGTTGTTCCTGACGGGCGCGCGCGCGGTGATCGCAGCCTTGCTGGGCGCGGTGTTCCTGTTCGCGCTGCGCGAGGCGCGGCCCAAGCGGGCCGATCTCGTGCCGCTGACCTTGGTGGCGATCGGCGTGGTCGTCGGCTTCCCGCTGCTGACCGCGCTCGCGCTGCAGCACATCGATGCCGCGCATTCGGTGGTCTTCGTCGGGTTGCTGCCGCTGTCAACCGCGATCTTCGGCGTGCTGCGCGGCGGCGAGCGGCCCAGGCCCGCCTTCTGGCTGTTCTCGATCGTCGGCGCCGCGGTGGTGGCCGGCTTCGCGCTGCACGGCAGCCGCGGCGGCAGCCTGCAGGGCGACCTGCTGATGATCGCGGCCATCGTGGTGTGCGGACTCGGCTATGCCGAAGGCGCCACGCTCTCGCGCCGCCTCGGCGGCTGGCAGGTGATCTGCTGGGCGTTGCTGCTGTCGCTGCCGCTCATGGCCGCCATCGCGCTGTTCACCCTGCCGCATGCCTGGGACCGCATCGGCGCCCCGGCCTGGGCCGGCCTCGCCTACGTGTCGGTCTTCAGCATGATGATCGGCTTCGTCTTCTGGTACCGCGGCCTGGCGCTTGGCGGCATCGCGGGCGTGGGGCAACTGCAATTGCTGCAGCCCTTCTTCGGCCTGCTGCTGGCCGGGATGCTGCTGGGCGAGCCCGTGGCCTGGACCATGATCGCCTCGACCGTGGTCGTGGTGTTCTGCGTGGCGGGCGCCAAGCGTTTCGCCTGAGCGGCCGATGAGTTCTTCCGCGATCGAGATCGGCGCGCTCGCGCCGCTGAGCCGGCCGGGCTGGGTCGAGGCGGGCGAGCATCTGCTCGCGGGCATGGAATTGGCCGCCCTCGAGATCAATGAGGCAGGCGGGATCGCGGGCAAGCCGCTTCGACTGGTGGTGAGGGACACGGCGGCCGACCCGAACAAAGCCGTGGCCGCGGTGACCGAACTGGCCCGCCTCGGCGTGGTGGCGCTGGCGGGCGAGTACCACAGCGTGGTCGCCCGCGCTGCCGCCGCACGCGCGCATGCGCTCGGCCTGCCGTTCCTCTGCGCATCGGCGGTGCTCGATGCGCTGTGCGAACAGCCGACGCCCTGGGTGGCGCGGCTGGCGCCGGCGCAGTCGCATGGCTGGCGGATCTATGCGGACTTCCTGCTCGGCGAAGGCCATCGCCGCATCGCGGTCGCGGCCGATGCCAGCGTCTACTGGGCGGCGGGCACGGGCATCCTGCGCGAGCACCTGGTCGCGCGCGGCGGCGTGTTGATCGAGCTCGATGCGCGCGCGCTGTCGCCCGCGGCACTGTGCGACCAGCTGTTCGAGCAGCGCGCGACGGCCGTCCTGATGCTGGCCGGCCATCCCGAGCCGGCCGTGCCCATCGTCAAGGCCGTGCGCCATGACCCGCGCCTTGCCGGCATGCGGATCGGCGCGCCGGCCGGGCAGCCCGAGTTCGCCGAATGGATGGCGGCTCTGGGCGTGAATGGCGCGGCGATTCCGTTCCTTCGCTATCTGCCCGAGCACCTCGGTGCGTCAGCCACGCGCATCGAAGCGGCATTGCGCGAGCGACTGGGCGTGGCGCCTTCGTTCGTCGCCTTCGAGGGCTACGACACGATCGCCGTGCTCGCCGAGGCGATGCGATCGCATAGTGCGCGGCGCGAGGGCATCGCCGAGGCCTGGGTTCAAAGGATCTTCGAAAGCAGCCGCGGCCCGCTTCGGTTCTCGCGCGTGCCGGGCATCGATGTCCTGCAGTGGGCCTGGCCGCAGGTCCAGGTCGTCGAGCGCGATCCCTCGAAGCTCGATCGCTTCAAGGTGCTCCACGCCAGCGCCTGATCTGGCTCAGGCGTGCACCCTGCCGAGAAAGTCGCGCATCAGGCCCGATACCTCGTCGAGATGCGTCTCGAGCAGCCAGTGCCCGCCATCGAGCAGATGCAGTTCGGCCTGCGGCAGGTCGCGCAGATAGGCGCGCGCCGATTTCTCGGGCATGTAGTGATCGTGCGGCCCCCAGACGATCAGCGTCGGCGGCTTGTGGGTCGCTAGGTACTGGCGATGCGCCGGAAACCACGCGCGGTTCTGCTTGAGGCCCGCGATCAGGTCGATCGCAACCTCCTTGCGTTTCGGCGTGACCAGCGACCAGTGCAGCTTCCACAGGTCCGGCGGAATCCGGTCGGCGCGCTCGTCGTCCAGTGCATTGAGGAACTCCTCCTTGAAGGTCTTCTCGTCGATGGCCTTCGCCAGTTGGGCGCGCATCTCGGACTCGGGCAAGGTCCAGGTCTCTTCGATCTCCGCGTACTTCGGGCCCAGCGCATCCTCGTAGGGGATGTCGCCGTTCTGGATGATCTGCGCCGCGATGCGCTCGGGCGCCATGATGGCCAGCCGCGCGCCGATCGGCGATCCGAAGTCGTGCAGGTAGAGCGCGAAGCGCGACAGGCCCAGCGTCTTCACGAAGCGGTCGAGGAAGGCCGCATAGCCATCGAAGCTGTAGTCGAAGTCCTCGGGCGTGGCGCTGTACCCCGCGCCCGGATAGTCGGGCGCGACGAGCCGCCAGCGGTCCCCGAGAAGCGGCATCAGGTTGCGGAACTCGTAGGACGAGCACGGGTAGCCATGCGGCAGCAGCACGGCCGGCGCATCGGGCGGACCGGCTTCGCGGTAGAAGGTGTCCACCTTGCCGACCTGGATGCGGCGGTGTCGAACGGCGGAGGTCATGCGGTGCTTCCCGTCTCGACCACGAAGGCATGCAGCTCGGCCAGCTTTCCGTCGCGAAAGCGCCAGACATCGCAGTAGCTGTGATGGGTCGCCTTGCCCGCCTCGTCCTTCAGCGTGATCTCGCCGATGGCCGCCACGATGTCGCCCTCGGCGACCAGCCGATGCACGTCGAACTTCGGCGGCTCCTTGTACGTCTGGGCCATCCATTGGCGAACGGCTTCCTTGCCGTCGAGCGTTTGCTCGCCGACGAAGGTCCACTTCGTGTCTTCGGTGCAGGCACTCAGAAAACCTTCGTAATCTCCTTCGACGATGGCCGCGTTGGCCTTCTCGAGGGTGGCCTTGTTCGTCTGTGACATCCGGAACTCTCCTTCGTTGAACCAGGAACAGGTCCCGGTTGTAGAGCTCCGGTGTCGCGCGATCGTCAGCCCATGGGCAACGATGGCGTACGCGATCGGCTGACAGCTAGCGCAGATCGAATCCGAAGTACAGGCCGCGCGCGAGCAGGCCGTTGCGGAAGTAGAAGCGCTGCGCCAGCGCGTTGTCCATGCCGGTATCGAGCGTGAGGCGCGTGCACCCGGCTTCGCGCGCCAGCGTCTTCAGCGCGCCGAGCAGCGCGCTGCCCACGCCGCTGCTGCGCTCGTCCTGCGTGGTCACGAGGTCGTCGACATAGAGGAAGCGCCCGTGGATCAGGTTGCGCTGGAAGCGGTAGCCCGCGAAGCCGCAGGGCGCATCGTGCTGCCAGGCCGCGAGCATGCGATAGCCCTCGCGGCGCTGCTCGGCCACGGCCTGCTGGAAGGCCTCGGAGCTCGCGAGATGCGGGCGCAGTTGCCGCACGATGGGGTAGCAGGCGAGGAGGTCCGCGTCGGATTCGACGGGGCGGAAACTGATCGGGGTGGCGGTCATGAGGGATGAGGTCGATGAAGGGCGCAGGCAGTGTGCAGCCACTACCTTCCGTCCCCTTGGACCAACTTCGGTGATTCGGAGTGGGCCATGTCGCCATGACCCCGCCCGTTGCGTACCGACTCTAGACGGCCGCGCGCTCGCCGCGCCCCGGCGCCACCATGTTGCGGCAGGCGATCAGGTAGGCCTGCTCCGTGCTCTGGATGTGCTCGCGCAGGATCGCCTGCGCGCGCGCCGCGTCGTTGGCGCGGATCGCGTCGACCACCACGCGGTGGTTGTCCTGGCAGTGCGTGACCTGGCTGTTCTCGGCCGGCAGCCGGTAGCGCAGGGCAGTGAGCTGCGCCGCCACCAGCGTGTAGGCGGACTGGATGTAGCCGTTGGCGCAGCTCTCGATGATGGCGTTGTGGAACTCGGTGTCCAGGCGCGGGAACTCGTCGTGCTGCTGCTTCGAGAAGGCGGCGGCCATGTTGTCCAGGCATTTCTCGAGCGCCTGGATCAGCGCCTCGGGCCGGTGCTCCATGCCGTCGGCCAGCGCCTCGCATTCGATCATCGAGCGGAAGCGGCAGATGTTCGCGACCTCGGCCTCGCCGAGCTGGAACACGAAGGTCCCGCGCTGCGGATGGACCTCGACCAGCCCTTCCATCTTGAGGTGCAGCAGCGCCTCGCGCACCGGCGTCTTGCTGATCCCCAGCGTGGCCGCCAGCACCGACTCCGACAACGCCTCCCCGAACCCCAGCTCGCCCCTGACGATGGCGGCGCGGATCTGGTCGATCGCGAGTTCGGTGAGCGATTTGGGCCGCTCGACCTTGACGGAGAGGGCGGATTGACGGGGCGGGGCCATGCGCGATCCTAACAGGACCGGCCCTCGGGAAATACCGGATCTGATCTCTGGCGTTCCATATCTGGAATCTGATATATTTGTTGCCATAGAACAGGAGACAAGATGAATGCAGCAATGGACCGGCTCTACCGGTGGTTCGAGCACGCGCTCGTGGGCGGCCTGGCCGTGATGTCGCTGATGGTGTTCGCCAACGTGGTACTGCGCTATGTGTTCGACACCGGCATCACCTTCACCGAGGAGGTGTCGCGCATGCTGTTCGTCTGGCTGACCTTCATCGGCTCGATCGTCGCGCTGCGCCAGGGCACGCACCTGGGCATGGACACGGTGGTCAGCCGGTTGCCGCATGCGGGCAAGCTGGCCTTCTTCGTCCTGAGCCACCTGCTGATGCTGGGCTGCATCGTGATGCTGTGGCTCGGCTGCTGGGAGCAGACCCGCGTCAACCTCGACAACCACGCGCCGGTCTCGGGCATCCCGGTGGCGGCGGTCTATTCGGTCGGGTTGGTGGCCGCGGTGCTGATGGGCATCACCCTGCTCGCCAACCTCTGGCAGGCGATGCGCGGCGACCTCAGCGACGCGCAGCTGGTGACGGTGCGCGAGAGCGAAGACCGCGCCGCCGACTGAGCGCAAGGACAGAGGCCATCCCATGACCGTCTTCACCTTCATCGCATCGCTGCTCGGCGCCATGACGCTGGGCATGCCGATCGCGTTCGCCCTCATGGTCTGCGGCGTCGCGCTGATGCTGCAGATGAACAGCTTCGACGTGCAGATCCTGGCGCAGAAGCTGGTCGACGGCGCCGACAACTACCTGCTGATGTCGGTGCCCTTCTTCCTGCTGGCCGGCGAGATCATGAACCTCGGCGGCCTGTCGCGGCGCATCGTCGATGCCGCGATGGCCGTCATCGGCCACATCCGCGGCGGCCTGGGCTACGTGGCGGTGCTCACGGCGCTGGTGCTGGCCAGCGTCTCGGGCTCGGCCATCGCCGACACCGCGGCGGTGGCGGTGCTGCTGATCCCGATGATGCGCAATGCCGGCTACGACGTGGGCCGCTCGAGCGGGCTGATCGCCGCGGCCGGCATCATCGCGCCGGTGATCCCGCCCTCGATCGGCTTCGTGGTGTTCGGCGTGGCCGCGGGCCTGTCGATCACCAAGCTGTTCATGGCCGGCATCGTGCCGGGCCTGATGATGGGCGCCTCGCTGATCGTCACCTGGTGGTGGCTCTCGCGCCGCGGCACGGTGCAGCCGGCGCCGCGCCGCAGCCTGCCCGAGATCGGCGTGGCCGTGCTGCGCAGCCTGTGGGCGCTGGGGCTGCCGGTGATCATCATCTTCGGTCTCAAGCTCGGCGTGTTCACGCCCACCGAGGCCGGCGTGGTGGCCGCGGCCTACGCGCTGTTCGTGAGCACCGTGGTCTACCGCGCGCTGTCGCTTCGCGACCTCTACCGCGCACTGCTGAGCGCGGCCATGACCTCGGCCATCATCATGTTCCTGGTGGCGGCCTCGCTGGTGTCGGCCTGGCTCATCACGGTGGCCAACATCCCCGACCAGATCGTCTCGCTGGCGCAGCCCTTCATCGAGCACAAGACGCTGTTGATGCTGGTGCTGATGGCGGTGGTCGTGCTGGTGGGCACCGCGCTCGACTTCACGCCCACCATCCTGATCCTCACGCCGGTGCTGATGCCGATCATCAAGGAGGCCGGCATCGACCCGATCTACTTCGGCGTGCTGTTCATCATCAACAACGCCATCGGCATGGTGACGCCGCCCGTGGGCACGGTGCTCAACGTGGTGGCCGGCGTGGCGCGCATCCGCATGGACGACGCGATCCGCGGCGTCATGCCCTTCATGGCGGCGCAGCTCGTCGTGCTGCTGCTGCTGATCCTGTTCCCCGCGCTGGTCCTCGTGCCCGCCACCTGGTTCCGCTGAATCCGTTCGTCCATCGAATCACACACAAGGAGACAACAAGCATGCTCAAGAAGATCATCGTCGCGCTCGCGGCCACCGCGGCGCTCGGCCTGGCCCATGCGCAGGCCGGCAAGTTCGGCTACGGCGCCAGCGACGACAACTCGCAGGGCCTGGCGGCCAAGCGCTTTTCCGAACTGGTGAAGACGCGCACCGGCGGCCGCATCAACGTCAACACCTACGGCAGCGGCAAGCTCGGCACCGATGCGCAGATGCAGTCGGCGCTGCAGGGCGGCGTGCAGGAGCTGATGGTCGGCCCGACCTCGGGCCTGGTCGGCGTGGTCAAGGAATACGCGCTGCTCGACCTGCCGTTCCTGGTCTCCAGCTTCAAGGAGGCCGACTCGCTGCTCGACGGCCCGGTCGGCCAGTCGCTGTTCCAGAAGCTCGAGGCCCATGGCCTGGTGGGGCTGGCCTACTGGGAGAACGGCTTTCGCCATCTCACCAATTCGCGCCGCCCGGTCAACAAGCTCGAGGACATCGCGGGCCTGAAGATCCGCGTGATCCCGAACCCGGTCTACATCGAGACCTTCAAGGCCCTGGGCGCCAACCCGCTGCCGCTGCCCTACACCGAGCTCTACGGCGCGCTCGAGACCAAATCGGTCGATGCGCAGGAGAACGGCCTGGGCCTGATCGAGTCGGGCAAGTTCTACGAGGTGCAGAAGTACCTGACCCTGAGCGCCCACAGCTACACGCCCTACATCGTGCTGGCGAGCAAGAAGTGGTTCGACAAGCTGCCCGAGGCCGACCGCGAGCTGGTGCGCAAGGCGGCGGTCGATGCCGGCACCTACCAGCGCCAGATCAACCGCGAGGAAACGCGCAAGCTGGTCGACCAGATGAAGAAGCACGGCCTGCAGGTGGTCGACCTGCCGGCCGCCGAGGCCAACCGCATGCGCGAGAAGGTCAAGCCCGTGCACGAGAAGTTCACCGAGCAGATCGGCGCCGCGCTGATGAAGCAGGCGCGCGAGGAGATCGCCAAGGCCGCGCAGTGAGCGCCTGAACCCCCGATTCGTTTTTTCGCCGCCCTCCGCGAGGAGGGCGGGCGGGAGCCTGCCCGCCATTCGCCGTCATCCAGCCCATCGCATACATACACAAGGAGAGAGATCCATGGACACCCAGCAACTGATCGCCGCCTTCGAGAAGGTCGCGACCGCCTCGGTCGCCGATGCCGTCGACAAGGTCACCGGCAAGCGCGGCTACCTCGACCACGAAATCAAGCCGCGCATCAACGACAAGCGCGTGGTCGGCCCGGCCGCCACCGTGATCGAGGTGCCGACCGACGAGTTCGTGCCGCCGCAGCATGCGCTCGACCTGATCGACGAGGCGCCCGAGGGCAGCGTGATCTGCATCGGCATCGGCGGCGAGAGCGACGTCGCCGTCTGGGGCGGCCTGATGACCGCGGGCGCCTTCGCCAACCGCCATGCGGGCGCGCTGCTCGACGGCGGCGTGCGCGACATCGCCGAGATCCGCCGCGACTACGACTTCCCCGTGTTCGCGCGCAGCGTCTCGCCGGGCACCACGCTGGGCCGCCACAAGACCCTGAGCTCGGGCGTGCCGACCATGATCGGTGGCGTGATGGTGCACCCGGGCGACATCGTGGTGGCCGACATCGACGGCGTGGTGATCGTGCCGCTCGCCCATGCCGAGGCCGTGCTCGCGATGGCGCAGGAGATCGACCAGCGCGAGCTCGAGCAGGCCAAGCTGATCGTGGCCGAGCGCTCGCTGCGCAAGGGGCTGGCGAAATATGGCCGCATCTGAAGCCACCGGCGCGGCGCAGATCGTCGCGCTCGGCGAGCCGATGGTGGAGTTCAACCAGGTCCGCCCTGGCGAGCCGAACTACCTGCAAGGTTTCGGCGGCGATACCTCCAACGCCATCATCGCCGCCGCCCGGCAGGGCGCGCGCACCGCCTACCTCACGCGCGTGGGCAGCGACACCTGGGGCGATGCGCTGATGGCCCTGTGGCGCGCCGAGGGCGTGGCCACCGACGGCGTGGCGCGCGATGCGCAGGCGCCGACCGCGGTGTACTTCGTCACCCACGATGGCGACGGCCATGCCTTCAGCTACCTGCGTGCCGGCAGCGCCGCCAGCCGCATGGTGCCGGCCGGGCTGCCGCGCGACACCATCGAGGGCGCGCGCTTCCTCCATGTGTCGGGCATCAGCCAGGCGATCAGTGCGAGCGCCTGCGACACCGTGTTCGAAGCCATCGCCATCGCGCGCGGCAAGGGCGTGCAGGTCAGCTACGACGCCAACCTGCGCCTCAAGCTCTGGCCGCTGGCGCGCGCCCGCGCGGTGATCCGCGAGACCGTGGGCCTGTCGGACCTGTTCCTGCCGAGCATCGAGGATGCGCAGCAGTTCACCGGCCTCGACGGCGAAGACGCCATCCTCGACTGGTGCTTCGAGGCCGGCGCGCGCACCGTGGTGCTGAAGCTCGGCAAGGCCGGTGCGGTGCTCGCCACGCCGTCATCGCGCGAACGCATCGCTGGCCATGCGGTGCAGGCGGTCGATGCCACCGGCGCCGGCGACTGCTTCGCGGGCTCGCTGCTCGCGCGGCTGGCCGCGGGCGACGCGATCGCGCAGTCGGTGCGCTATGCCAATGCGGCGGCGGCGCTCACGACCACGGGCTTCGGGGCGGTGGCGCCGATACCGCGGCCGGAGGATGTGCGGGGCTTGCTCGCGCGCGCGGCCTAGAGATCGGTGCCGCTCAGCCGGCGGGCGACGCTTCCAGCGCCTGCCGCAGGTCCTCGAGGATGTCCTCGATCCCCTCCAGCCCGATCGACAGCCGGATCAGGCTGTCGCCGATCATGTGCTGCGCGCGCTCCTCGGGCGTGTAGGTCGCGTGCGTCATGCTCGCGGGATGCTGGGCCAGGCTCTCGGCATCGCCGAGGCTGACGGCGCGCGTCACCAGGCGCAGCGCGTTGATGAAGCGGCGCCCGGCATCGAGTCCGCCGTGGATGTCGAACGCGATCACCGCGCCCGGTTGCGCCATCTGCCGCCGTGCCAGCGCGTACTGGGGATGCGAAGGCAGTCCCGGGAACTTCACGCGCGCCACCTCGGGCCTGGCTTCGAGGAACTCCGCGACGCGCTGCGCGTTCGCGCAATGCCGGTCCATGCGCACCGGCAGCGTCTTCAGGCCGCGCAGGATCAGGTAGGCATCCATCGGCGATATGCAGGCGCCGGTCAGCTCCTTGATGCCCACGAAGCGCAGCGTCGACATCAGGGCCCTGGTGCCGACCAGCGCGCCCGCGATCACGTCGCCATGGCCGTTGATGTACTTGGTGAGCGAATGCACCACGACGTCGGCGCCGAGCTTCAGCGGCTGCTGCAGGTAGGGCGTGCAGTAGGTGCTGTCGACCGCGACCAGTGCCGTGCTGTGCGCATGGACCACCTCCGACACCGCCGCGATGTCGACGACGCGCATATGGGGGCTCGCGGGCGTCTCGAGCAGCACGAGCTTCGTTCTCGCGTTGAGATGGGCCGCCAGCTCGCCCGGCTGCGTGAAGTCCGCGACCCGCGTGACGATGCCGAAGTCGGGCAGCAGGTGGTGCACGAGGGCATGGGTGCAGCCGTAGAGCGTGAGGTCGACGAGCAGCTCGTCGCCCGGTCTCAGCAAAGTCCACATCAGCGTGCAGATCGCGCCCATGCCGGACCCGAAAGCGAGCGCGGCCTCGCCGCCCTCGAGCGATGCGAGGCGCTCCTCGAGCAGCTGCACGGTCGGGTTGGTGATCCGCGTATAGATCATGCCCGGCTCTTCCTGCGCGAAGCGCGCGGCGCCCTGCTCGGCCGAGTCGAAGGCGAAGGTCGAGGACCAGAAGATCGGCGGGTTCAGCGCGCCCTGGTGCGCCGAGGCGTCGTAGCCCGCGTGGATGGCGCGGGTCGCGAGGGAGAGAGGGGGTGATTGCATTGCTGGATTCGATCCTAGGTTGAATCGCGCGGTGATGCGCACCGCATTCGATGGCTCATTCTTTCCGAATGCGCCGCTCGACTATCGAGTTGTTTGCATCGCGCGCGCGCATTGATGCGGATCGGGAATCGATGAGCGGCGACTGGACGTTGCCAGCGAGGCCTGTCGAGCGCAGGGACCGTCCGCCTCGAAACGTAGAATGGCCCGGCCCTCCCCCCAAGACACCACAACCATAGCAACCGCAGTGGATCGCGCGCACCTGATGACCGTGTTCCTCGCGGTGGCCGAAGCGCAGAATTTCGCTGCCGCGGCGCGACGCCTGGGGATGTCGGCGCCCGCCGTCACGCGCGCGATCGCCAGCCTCGAGGAACACCTGGGCGTGAAGCTGATCCTGCGCACCACGCGCAGCGTGAGGCTCACGGATGTCGGGCATCGCTATCTGGAGGACGTGAGGCTCATCCTCGCGAAGCTCGCCGACGCGGCCGAAGCGGCGCGCGGCGTGAACAGCGCCGTGCAGGGGCATCTCCACATCACGGCGCCCGCGCTGTTCGGCATCTCGCACGTGATGCCGTGCATCGATGCCTACCTCGAGCAGTTTCCCCGGATGAGCATCTCGGGCTACTTCCTCGACCGCATCGTGGATCTTCGCGAGGAAGGGATGGACGTCGCGATCCGCATCGGCTTTTTTCCCAACACCGGTCTCGAGGCCATCCGCGTGGGGCAGGTCCGGCGCGTTCTCTGCGCATCGCCGGGCTACCTGAAGGCGCACGGCACGCCGAGCGATCCCTCGGAGCTCGAGCGGCATGCGGTCGTGATGGCCGCGCCTTTGTCTCCCGGCAACGAATGGAAGTTCAGGTCCAAGGGCACGAGCGTCGCGCTTCGCCTCGCGCCTCGGCTGATCGTCGGCACCAACGATTCGGCCCTCGAGGCGGCCGTGCGCGGCAGTGGGATCACCCAACTTCTCTCCTACCAGGTCGCCGCGCATCTGGATGCCGGGCGCCTGGCGATCGTGCTGCCGGACCACGAGGAGCCGCCCTGGCCGGTCCATGTGGTCTACGAGAAGGAGCGCGGTGAATCGCCGCGCGCCCGCGCGTTCATCGACCTGCTGGTGCACCGCCTGCGCGGCAGCAAGGCGTTGAACTGAGGGGCGGCCTCACACCCGAAGGGCCAGCCTGTCGCCCGGCTCGGCCCAGGACACGCACAGGCACAGCGAATGCGTGCGCTGCTGCGGTGTCAGGCAGTTGTCACGGTGGATCGGCGTGCCGCCGCTGTAGCTCACGATGCAGGCACCGCATTCGCCGCGCCTGCAGTCCGACGGGATCCACGCGCCCGCGGCCTCGACCGCATCGAGCAAGGTGGTTCCCGGCGAGGCTTCCAGTTCGAGTCCCGATTCGGTCAATGCAAGCCGGACCTTCGTGTCGGTGGCGCTCCACGCGGGCCCGAAGCTCTCGAAGTGGATGCGCGACGACGCAACACCATGGGCCACGGCCGCGAGGCGCACATCGTCGATGAGTTTCGCCGGACCGCAGACGTAGAAGTGAGCGCCTTCGTCGCGCAGATGAGGCTGCAGCAGCCCTCGCACATCCATGCGCCGCGGGGATTCTCCCTGCTGCGTCGCGTAGAGGAACAGCGTGTCGTGTCCCTCGCCGAGCAGCCGGTCGCGAAAGGCCATTTCCCGGTCGTGCCTGGCCGCATAGTGCAGTTCGTAGGACGCACCGCGCTGCTTCAGCGTCGATGCCAGCCCGAGCATCGGCGTGATGCCGATACCGCCGGCGATCAGCACGTGGTGGCTGGCGGCAGGCGCAATGCCGAAACCATGGACCGGCGTGGAGACTTCCAGCGTGTCGCCAACCGCCAGCACGTCGTGCAGGAAGCGCGAGCCGCCGCGGCCGCTGTCGTTGCGCTTCACCGCAATGTGGTAGCGGTCGAGTGCCCCGGTGTCGGAGACCAGCGAATACTTGCGCAGCAGGTGTTGCCCATCGACTTCGAATCCCAGTTCGATGTGCGCGCCGGCATCGAAACGCGGAAGCGGCGCATCGGCGGGATCCTGCAATCGAATCAGGCGCACGTCGTCCGCCAGCGGCTCGGCCCGGGTCACGGTGAGGCGCATGCTCAGTTCACCTCGGGCAGGAAGGGAGAAAACTCGATGAACTTCGTCCGCAGCGTCGTCGGCAGTTCGCTCTCGATCCAGTGCGAGGGCCTGAACTCCCAGAACCGACCGGTGCCGCCCGTGAGGCCCTGCGGGTCGGCCTGGTTCCACATCATCTCGACCGTGCCGGCCAGCTGCAGCACGCGGCGCCGCTCGTAGTCCGGGAAGGCCAGGCCCGCTTGCGGGTTCAGCAGGAAATTCCCGAAGCTGTTGAACATGCTGTTGCCGTTGTAGTCGGGAATCCTCAGCACGCCATCGCCCGCATGCCGAACGAAGCCGCGCGGCCCCCCGCGGTGCGAGCAGTCCGCGCCGCGCGTGGCATGCGCCGATGCGAGGAAGAAGGTGTCGGCGTCCGCTATCAGTTCGAGTTGGGCCGGACCCAGTTCATGGCCTCGACTGGAGGTCGAGGAGGGCGGCGCCTTGCCCGCGTCCGCGAGCACGATCTCGCGCCGGTGGATGTAGCGCGGGCAGATGGGGAAGGACTTGGTCACCTGGACCTCGAGCCGCTCGCCTTCCAGATGGGCCTCGCCGTTGATCTTCAGCCGGCGTCGGCTCTGCAGTTCCAGCAGCAGCAGGCCGATGCGCGCGTCGTGCCGGATGTTCTCCCAGAGCGGGTCCGCATCGAGTTTCGCGACCTTGCCCAGGTCGACCGACAGCGTGGCCGCGTCGTCGCTGGGGGCCAGGAAGCCGGGCTCGCCGAGCAGGATCGAGGCCCACACCTGTCCGCTCGGATCCAGGCTGGCGGCGTAGGCCGTCTTCTGCTGGCGCACGAAGGGCAGGGCGCCCCGGATGATGGTGCGGCCCACGGTGGCGCCGTTGCGCACGGCGATGTCCCTCTCGCCCGCATGGCGCTGGGCCATCAGTTCGCCTTCGTGGAACAGGGTGTCGCTGGTCGTCATGGATCGATGCCTTCGAGAACGGTCATTGGAAAAAAATTGTGCCGATCGACACGGCGACCGGAAAGCAGACGGACCGCAATTGATAATTGCGCGCGACGCAGGGCGGTCGAGCCAGGACAACGGTGGTGCCATGGATGACATTCATTTGATGACGGTGTTCGTCGCCGTCGGCGAGGAACAAAGCCTGGCCGGCGGCGCGCGGCGGCTCGACATCTCGGCCGCGGCGGCCATGCGCGCCATCAACCACCTCGAATCGAAGATGGGCGTCGCCTTCTTCCAGCGCAACACCCGGGGGCTGGCACTCACCGAGAGCGGGCAGCGGTATCTCGAGGATTCCCGCGCGGTGCTGCAGCTGGTCGAGCAGGCCGAGGCCTCGGTGATCGGCGCCAACATCGTCGCGCGCGGCCAGTTGCGGATCACCGCGCCGACGGTGTTCGGCCGGCTCTTCATCATTCCGCTGATCAAGGAATACCTGGCGCTCTATCCCGAGATGGAGATCTCGGCGATCTTTCTCGACCGCACCGTGAACCTGATCGACGAGGGCTTCGACGTGGCCATCCGCATCGCCGAGCTGCCCGATTCGGGCATGAAGGCACTGAAGGTCGGCCAGGTGCGCAGGCTGAGCTATGCCTCGCCGGCTTACCTCGAGAAGCACGGCGAGCCGGTGCATCCGATGGATCTGCAGAAGCACAGGATCATCGCGGCCGAGGTGTCGGCCCAGGTGGCGGTATGGAAGTTCAAGTCGAAGGACAGCGCCATCTCGGTCAAGCTCAGGCCGGTGCTCGATGTGATCGGCAGCGATGCCGCCATCGATGCGGCCGTGCGCGGCATCGGCATCGTGAACCTGCCGTGCTACCAGGTGGCCGACAAGGTGCGCAGCGGCGAGCTTCGCGCGATCCTGGTCGACTACGCGAGCGGCTCGCTGCCGATCCACCTGCTGCATCGCGAGAGCCGATTCGGCTCGTCCAGGGTGCGAAGCTTCATCGACCTGGTCGGACCGAGGCTGCGCAAGGAGATCGCCGCGCTCTAGGCGCGGCGGTGATTGCAGCAGTCGATCAGAAGGTCAGGATGGTGAAGCCGTCTGCCGCCAGGGCGCCGATGCTCGGCAGTCCGGACGTACCCGGCACGTCGTTGCCGGTCAGCAGTTCGAAGCCGTTCTTGATGGCGTCCTCGCGCGCACCGAAGACGTCGGCGCAGCCGCAGGAAACGCCCGCGACCTTGTCCTCGACGGCCTTGTAGAGCCCATGCACCGGGTGGTCGGCATTGCCGACCACGCCGGCCCAGCGCGTGCCGGTGCCCTGGAAATAGATCGCGACTTCGACATTGCGCTGCTTGAAGTCGTAGGCGGTCGCGAGCGCATTGAAGAGGCGCCCGAGGGCTTCTTCACCGGCCTTGGGATCGGAGAAAACGAAGATTGCGAATTTCATGGAAAGGCCTTGAATCGGTTGCATTGAATTGAAAGAAAAGCCTGTAGCCCGGGCTGGCGAAGTCGATCTTAGGTTTGACGGATCGATTCGATGCATCGGCAGACGCAACTCACAATTGCGCCGCGCGTCGCACCCGGCGCGGTGTTCTTGCGTAGAGTCCTGCGTGCACCAATCCGTCTCGCGATGCGGTGCCATCACTCTTCCCATGGACCGTCAAAGACCGCTATCGATCGGACCCTTGCGCGCTTTCGCAGCGGTCGCGAGGCATCTCAACTTCAATGCCGCGGCGGCGGAACTCCATCTGACGCAATCGGCCGTCAGCCGCAAGATCCAGGCGCTCGAGAGCGACATCGGTGCGACGCTGCTGGCGCGTAGCACGCGCTCGGTCGAGCTGAGCGCCGAGGGCCGGGTGCTGGTCAAGGCCCTGTTCCCGATGCTCGACCGCCTCGACGAGGCCGTGCGCCAGATCCGCTCGCCGAGCGCCAAGGCGCGCGTCACCGTCAGCACCTTCGCCTCGTTCACCTCGCTGTGGCTGTTGCCGAGGCTGGAGCAGTTCCAGCGCGAGAACACCGAGATCGACATCCGTGTCTCGTCGAGCGATGCAATGGCGCCGATCGAGAGTCCCGACACGGACGTGTTCCTGCGCTACTGCGCGCCCAAGTTCGCGCCTGCCGGTGCCGCGCGGCTGTTCAACGAGTCGCTGACGCCGGTCATGAGCACGGCCTTCGCGCGGCAGATCGAGCTCGGCGATGCGCCACCGCTCAAGAGCGTCGGCGACCTCGCGCTGCACACGCTGGTCGAGGAGGACGACGCCTATGCCTCGGCCGGCCTGGCGAGTTGGCGGCATTGGCTGCGCATCCACAACCATGCCGAGCTGGAGCCGCGCAACTGGATGCATCTGAACTTCACCTATCAGCAGGTGCAGGCCGCCGTGGCGGGACATGCGCTGGCCTTGGCGCGGCTGCCGCTGGTGGCCGACCTGCTGCGGCGCAACGAGCTGCACGAGGTGTTCGGCGAGGCGTTCCGCACCGCGGGTCCGGGCGCCTATTGGATGGTCGTCAATCCGAATGCGGTCGGCCGCCCCGAGGTCGACGGCTTCTGCCGCTGGGTCCTCCAGCAGGCCGAGGGCACCCGGGCGTTCCTGGCATGACGGGCGGCGGAGCGGGGCGAGCGATGAACAAGCTGCAGGCAATCGAGGTCTTCGTGCAGGTCGTGGACACGGGCAGCTTCACGCGCGCGGCCGAGAACCTGAAGCTGCCGAAGGCGACGGTCTCGACGTTGATCCAGTCGCTCGAGTCCTCGCTGTCGGCCAAGCTGCTGCACCGGACCACGCGCAAGGTCAGCGTGACCGCCGAAGGCGCGGCCTATCACGAGCGGTGCCTGCGCATCCTGTCGGACGTGCGCGAGGCCGATGAGTCGCTGTCGCGCACGCGGCGCAGTCCCTCGGGGCGCCTGCGCGTCGATGCGCCCACGGGCCTGGCGAGCCTGGTGATCATTCCCGCCTTGCCCGAGTTCTTCGCGCGCTATCCCGACATCCATCTGGAACTCGGTTGCAGCGACCGGCCCGTGGACCTGATCGAGGAAGGCGTGGACTGCGCGGTGCGCGGCGGAGCGCTCGGCGACACGCGCCTGGTCGCGCGCCGCGTCGGGGCGATGCACTACGTCACCTGCGCCTCGCCGGCCTACATCGAGCGCCATGGCCGGCCCCTGCATCCGGACGACCTGGCGCGGCATCGCTGCGTCAACTACTTCTCCGCGCGCACGGGCGAGATGTTCCACTGGGACTTCACGCGCGGCGGCGAGCGCGTGCAGCTCGTGCTGTCCGGCCAGATCGCGCTGAACGACAGCTATGCGTACACGGCGGCGGGCCTGTCGGGGCTGGGCATCGTGCAGATGGCGAACTTCCTGCTGCGGCCCATGATCGAGGACGGCCGCTTCGTGCCCGTGCTCGAGGACTGGAGCAACGACCCGCTGCCCATTCACGTGGTCTTTCCGCAGAACCGTCACCTGTCGAACAAGGTGCGGGTATTCGTGGACTGGGTGGCGGAGCTTTTCGAGAAGCATCCGGTCATGCGACAGGGCCGAGACTCGGGCTGATTGGAAGTTTCGAAGAAAGTCTTTCAATGTCGCCGAGCCGTTGCATTGTTCGGGATGCCGAATGCTCAATTCGATGTGAGCCCGTATATCGAATGAAGTCGTCTCCATAGAATTTCCGCACCGAAAGAAGAGTCCTGGATTCCCAGGAATCAAAGTGATTCCGGTGCATATGGAGCGATCAATGACCGACATCCCCGTGGATGAAAACCAGCCCCTGGGCTATGTGCCAGACAAGGTCTGGCGTCCGAAGACCGTCCATGGCGGCCAGTTCGCCGCGATCAATCGCCCGACGTCGGGGCCTCGCTTCGAGCAAAAGCTGCCGGTGGGCAAGCATCCCTTGCAGCTCTACTCGCAGGGAACACCCAATGGGCAGAAGATCACCATCATGCTGGAGGAGTTGTTGGCCGCGGGGCACTCGGGGGCCGAGTACGACGCGTGGCTGATCGATATCTTCAAGGGCGAGCAATTCGGAAGCGGCTTCGTCGACATCAATCCGAACGCCAAGATCCCGGCGCTGGTGGACTCATCGACCGATCCGGCCATGCGCGTCTTCGAGAGCGGCTCGATCCTCGTCTATCTCGCGGAACGCTTCGGCGCGTTCCTGCCGACCGAAGCTGGTGCGCGTACTCGGACCTTCAATTGGCTGATGTGGCAGATGGGTTCGGCGCCTTTCGTGGGCGGCGGTCTCGGTCACTTCTACGCCTACGCGCCGTTCAAGATCGAATACGCGATCAACCGCTATGCGATGGAGACCAAGCGGCAGTTGCACGTGCTCGACACCCACCTCGCGTCGAACGAGTTCCTCGCGGGCGACCAGTACACGATCGCGGACATGGCGGTCTGGCCGTGGTATCCGGGCAGCCTCTACGGCGTCTACAACACCCACGAGTTCCTGGCCGTCGAGGACTACAGGCACCTGCTGCGCTGGTACGAAGCCATTGCCGCGCGGCCCGCGGTCGCACGCGGCAGGGTGGTCAACCGCACGTCGGGCGCGCCGGGCACCGTGCTGCGCGAGCGCCACGACGCCAGCGATTTCGATGCCCTGGTGCCCGCTCTCTAGTCAGTCATGAAACTCTATTACGCTCCCGGCTCCTGCGGCCTTGCTTCGCAGATCGCATTGCAGGAGGCCGGCCAGGCCTATGAACTGATCAAGGTCGACTTCAAGACCAAGACGACGGTCGAAGGCGACTACCTCCAGGTGAGCCCCAAGGGCTTCATTCCCGTCCTCCAACTGGACGACGGCGACCTCCTCACCGAAGGCGCAGTGATCCTGCAGTGGATTGCCGACCGACATCCCGAGCACCGGCTGCTTCCACCCTTCGGCACGCGGGCGCGCTACCGCGCGCTCGAGTGGCTGAACTTCGTCGCAAGCGATCTGCACAAGGGCATGGCCGTGATGTTCTCGCCGTATCTCGATGCGGCCACCAAGAAGCGATTCGCCGACGGCAACCTCACGAGCAAGTTCGCCTACATCGACGAGCACCTGTCGACCCACGACTATGTGCTGGGCGCCGATTTCTCGGTGGCCGATGCCTATCTCTACAACGTGCTGTCGTGGCCGCCGCGCGTGAATCTCGATCTCTCGGGTTATGCGGCGATCCAGCGCTTCATGGTCCGCATGGGGCAGCGCGCCAGCGTTCGCGCGGCGCTGGAAGCGGAACGCCTCGCGGCCCGTTAACTGGAAGCCGGCGGCCACAGCACCGGAAACAGCGGATGCGCCATCGGTGCGCCCGCCGCCAGCTGCTCGGCCAGCCCCGGGAAATCCGGCGAGGTCTTCCAGCGCCGCGGCGCATGCCGCATGTCGTCTCCCAGCATGCGGACCGAGAACACCCGCCGCCGCCGACCGGGCTCGAGCCCGGCCGAGGCGTGCAGCGTGAGCATGTTGAAGGCGATGGCGTCGCCCGGTTCCACGGCCCAGCCGAGGATGTCGTGGGCCGCGCGGTCGGCCTCGATATCGGGCAGGTCCGCCAGCGCGCCTTCGGGAAACCACTTGGCCTCGTTGGTCATGAAGGTGCGTGGCATCAGCCACGGCCCCTTGTGCGATCCGGCGACGAGCTCCAGCGTGGAGGCTCGCGACACCGGATCGACCGGAATCCAGAAGCTGACGTTCTGGCTGCCCTCGACGTTGTAGTAGGGTTGGTCCTGGTGCCAGGGCGTGCGCTGGCGCGTGCCTGACTCCTTGGTGAGCATGTGGTCGTGATAGAGCCGCACCTGCGTGCTCTTCGTGAGCCTGGCTGCGGCGGCCGGCAATGCCGAGCGCGAGATCACGTCCCAGTACGCCGGGATCTCCTGCCAGTTGCAGAAGTCCTCGATGAAGAAGCCCGGGTCATCGGGCCGGCTCGCCACCTTCGCGCGCACGCTCGGCGCGGCGAGGTTGGCATCGATGCCCTGGCGCAGCAGCTCGACCTCGGCCGGCCGCAGGACGCCGCGCAGCACGATGGCGCCATCGCGCGAAAACTCATCGACCTGTTGGTCCGATGGAAGCCGGTCGTCGGGTCGTGCATTCATGGGCGGTGTCTCCTTCGAGGTAGACAATGGTTGCGGGGCCGAAGGCAGTCTAGAGTGACGGCCTGGAAAACAGCCCATCCAATCGGACAAGCGATCGAGCAAGCCGGACAACATGAAGCGACCCCTTAAATCCGCCGCCGACGGGCAACCCGTGCTCTTCAAGGTCGTGCACTTGGCGCCGGGCGGCACCGCGCCGCGCGACAGCCACGAGGAAGGGCAGTTCGTGCATGCGATCTCGGGCGTGATCGAGGTCGGGATGAGCGGCCGGGTCTTCCTGGCGCCGCCGCAGTACGGCGTGTGGATTCCGCCGCGCGTCGAGCACCTGTCGAGCAACCGCCATGCGGCCAGCTACGCCACGGTCTACCTGGCCGAGGCCTTGTGCGACCTGCTGCCGAAGCGCGCCTGCACCATGGTCATCAGCCCGCTGACGCAGGCCGTGCTCGACAGCCTGCGCAGCCGCTCCATCGAGGTGCCGCACACCCCGGCCGAGCAGCGCCTGTTCGAGGTCCTGCGCGATGAACTGGCCATCGCGCCCGGCCACGACAGCTACCTGCCGATGTCGGACGACCTCCAGCTGGGCCGCGTGCTCGAGGCCTTGCAGGCGCAACCCTGGGATGGCCGCTCGCTCGCCGAATGGGCCGCCACGGTGCATTCGACCGAGCGCACGCTGGCGCGGCGCTGCGAGCGCGACCTGCAGATGCCGTTCAGCGAGTGGCGCCAGCGCCTCAAGGTGATTCGCGGGATCGCCCTGCTGGAGGCGGGGCGCGCGGTGAAGGACGTCGCGATCGAGCTGGGCTACGGCTCGCCCTCGGCCTTCATCGCCATGTTCTGCAAGCAGATCGGCATGACGCCGCAGGCGTACATCCGGCAGAAGGGGCGCTGATCGCGCTGACGGCGGCGAGCCATGCTCACCATGCGAGCTGCAATCGCGAGGGCCGTGCCTCGCCGGGTTCGTAGTCGCGCGGTGGCGCGCGGCGCTCGTCGACTCCCGCATCGACGAAGTCGCTCAGCACGTCGTCGCGCAAGCGGATGAAGGCCGGATCGCTGCGGTTGCGCGGATGCGGCAGGTCCACCGCCACGGTGCGGCGGATGCGCCCCGGCGAGGGCTGCATCACCACCACGCGGTCGCCGAGGAACACGGCCTCCTCCACGTCGTGCGTCACCAGCAGCATGGTGATGCGCTCCTTCTGCCAGATGCGCTGCAGTTCGTTCTGCAGCCGTGCGCGCGTGAGCGCGTCGAGCGCGCCGAAGGGCTCGTCGAGCAGCAGCACGCGCGGCCGGTTGACCAGGCCGCGCGCGATGGCCACGCGCTGCGCCATGCCGCCCGAGATCTGGTGCGGCCACGATTTCTCGAAACCGCCGAGGCCGACCAGCGCCACGTGCTCGGCCACCAGCTCGGCCTTCTGCTTCGCGCCGAGCGACGCGTTGCGCAGGCCCACGGCGATGTTCTGCTCGACCGTGAGCCACGGGAACAGCCGGTGGTCCTGGAACACGATGCCGCGCTCGCGGCCGGTGCCCGCGATCGGCTGGCCGCCGAGCAGGATCTGGCCCTCGTACTGGTCGTCGAGCCCGAGGACCAGCCGCAGCAGCGTCGACTTGCCGCAGCCGCTCGCGCCCACGATGCTGGTGAAGCTGCCCGGCGGCACATGCAGGTCGATGTTCTCGAGCACCTGCAGTTCGCCGCCGCGCGCCTGTGCCTGCGCGTAGCGCTTGCCGAGGTCGCGGATGTCGAGTTCGTTCGATGCGATGGAGGTGCTCATGGTGCGGAGAGGAAGAGGTGTCAGGCCCGGCCGGTCCAGCGTGCCAGCCGGCGTTCGAGTGCACGCGCCGAGGCATTCATCAGCCAGCCGACCAGGCCGATGACGAACATGCCGAAGATCACCAGGTCCATCTGGAAATGCTCGCTGCCCTCGATCAGCGTGTTGCCGATGCCCTTGCCGGCCACCAGCAGGTATTCGGCGCCGATGGTCGCGAGCCAGGAATAGATGAGCGCGAGGTACACGCCCGTGAAGATGGCGGGCAGCGCGGCCGGCAGCACCACCTGCGTGAGCGTCTGCCAGCGCGTGAAGCCGTAGACGCGCGCCACCTCGAGCAGCGCGGGCGGCACGGTGCGGATGCCGTCGCAGGTGTTGACCACCACCGGCACCAGCGCGGCCAGCGAGAGGAACACCACCTTGGCCACGTCGCCGAGGCCGAACCAGACCGAGATCAGCGGAATCCACGCGAACAGCGAGATCTGCTTGAAGGTGTTGAAGCTCGGGCCGACGATGCGGTTGAACAGCGGCCACAGGCCCAGCAGCGCGCCGAGCACCAGGCCCGAGGCGGTGCCGATCAGGAAGCCCGTGGCCTCGCGCGCGAGGCTGGCGCTTAGCGCGCGCCACAGACGGCCGCTGACGATCTGGTCGGCGGCGGTCGCGAGCACCTTCTGCGGCGAGACCAGCAGCGCCGAATTGACCACGTCGAGCCACGACAGCAATGCCCACAGCGCGATCGCCACGGCGGGCAGCACCAGGCCGCGCCAGCGGCTGCGATCGACGGGCCGCAACGGCTGCACCGCGTCGCGCGACAGCGAGGCGGGCCCGCTCATCGCGCGGCACCGCCCGGGCGGTGCCGGTGCAGCGTGTTCTCTAGCCGCTCGAGCAGGCGGTCGATGGCCCAGCCGATCGCGCCCACGACCACCACGGCGGCCATCACCAGGTCGAGCTGGAACAGCTGGCGGCCATAGACGATCAGGTAGCCCAGCCCCTCGCTCGAGGCGACCAGCTCGACCACCACCAGCGACAGCCAGGCCTTGGTGAAGCCCAGCCGCACGCCCGTGAACAGCGTGGGCACGGCATGCGGCAGCACGATCTCCAGCACCTGCTGGCGCCGGCTGTAGCCGTAGACCTCGCCGACCTCGCGCAGCGACCGCGGCGTCTGCCGGAAGCCCTGCAGCGTGTTGAGCGCCACCGGCACCAGCGCCGCCTTGGCGATCAGGATGTACTTGAGCGGCTCGCCGATGCCCACGATCAGCAGCACGAAGGGCAGCCAGGCCAGCACCGGGATCTGCACCAGTGCATTGAAGCTGGGCAGCAGGTAGGCCTCGACGCGGCGCGACAGGCCCATGGCCGTGCCCAGCAGCAGCCCGAGCAGCGTGCCGATCGCGAAGCCCACGCCCACGCGCGCGAAACTGGTGCTCACGTGCAGCCACAGGTCGCCGCTGGTCGCGAGGTCGCGCAGCGTCTCGGCCACGAACTCGGGCGGCGGCAGCACCTGCGGCGAGATCCAGCCCTGGCCGGCACCCACGAACCACAGCGCGAGCAATGCGGCGGGCAGCAGCCAGGGCAGGGCGGCGTCGCCGAGGCGGCGCCATGGCAACGAGAGGCGCAGCGGCGCGGCCTCGTCGCGCTGCAGGACCGCCGACAGTTCGGCTTCGGCGCTCATCGCGACGCGACCGCGGGCCCGCCCTTCGGCCGGCCCTTCGCGTCGGAAGCGGTCCAGTAGCCCTCGAGGCCCTGCTTCTTGAGCGCGGCCTTGAGGTAGCGCGTGTCGAACCAGTCGTCGACCGTGACCTCGCGGCGGATCAGCTTGAGCTTGAGTGCGTCGCCGACCACGGCCTTGTAGCGCGCCACGATGAAGTCGTCGGCCAGCGGCGAGTTGCGCTGCGCCAGCGGCTGCTTGTCGAACTCGGCGGTCCACGAGGCGACCGGCGTGCCGCTGCGGGCCCAGATGCGGAACAGCTCGTCGCGGTTCTTCTCTTCCGACGACCAGTGCGCGGCGCGCACGAACACGTCGACCACGCGCTGCACCTCGGCGGGGTTGGCCTGTTCGAACTCGCTGCGCACCAGCAGCGCGGCCTGGCGCGTGAGCGCCGGATCGCGGCCCTGGGTGGAATAGACCACCTTCGCGAGCCCCTGGTCGCGCACCTTGAACCATTCGTAGCCGCCGAAGGCCGCGTCCACGCCGTTCGAGACCAGCGCCGCCTGCGCGCTGCCGGTGTCGAGGTTCACGCCCTTGATGTCGCGCTCGGCCAGCCCGTCGGCCGCCAGCACGTTGATCGCGACCAGGTGGCCGTTGGTGCCGCGGAAGATCGACACCGTGCGGCCCTTGAGGTCCTTGATCGACTGGATGTTCGATTGCGTCGGCGTGACCAGGTAGAGGTTGTTGCGCGCGCCGCTGACCAGCAGCACCCTGGTCTTGAGGCCGTTCGAGCGCCCGACGATCGAGGGCAGGTCGCCCTGGTAGGCGAAGTCGATCTGCTTGTTCGACAGCGCCTCGTTCACGGCCGGGCCCGCGCCCTTGAAGAACAGCCACTCGACCTTGATGCCCGAGGCCTTGAACTCCTCCTCGAGCCAGTTGTTGGCGCGCGCCACGCCGCCGGGCGAGCCGCCCCAGGTGACGGGATCGCCGCCGCCCGCCGTGGCCACGCCGATGCGGATAGTGTCGGGCGCGGCCTGCGCCGAGGCCGCGAGGGCGATGGCCAGCAGCGCGGTCCAGCGCAGCAGATGCCGCACGGGCTTCATGGCGTGCCTTTCTTCGCGGCCATCTTGCGGCCGACCTCGGTGCCTTCGAAGAAGCGCGGGTTGGCCTCGGTGTAGAAGCGGTGCGGGTTCTCGAACACGAAGGCCCGGAAGTCGGCCGCCGAGATCACGCCCTGCTGCACCAGGTCCCAGGTCTCGGCCAGCGGTTCGGTGAACTCGGGCACGTCCCAGTGGCCCACGTCGGACGACCAGATCGCGTTGATCTTCACGCCCAGCGGGTTCACCTTGTCGTTGAAGGCCGCGGCCACGGTGCGGTCGTCGGCTTCCGAGCCGAAGTAGAAGTTGTTCACCCAGCGGTCGCGGATGTCCTCGATCTTCTCGATGCCCGCGAGCGCGAAGTCGTCGATCTCGCTCTCGTTCGGCTCGCGGCTGTGCGGCAGCGCCGAGATGCCCAGGCTGTCGCGCAGCAGCGTGGCCTTGTCGAGCGTGCGGCCCTTGACGAAGTCGCCGCCGTAGCGCTCGAACAGCGAGGCCAGCAGCTCGATGTCGGCCTCTGCCGGGTCGTAGTTGCGTACCGCATGCCGGTTGCGTTTCTCCCAGCGGTCCACCAGGTGCGTGTAGACGTGCGAACCCCAGTCCGCGCCGCCTTCGAGCAGGCCCACCCGCAGCCCCGGAAAGCGCCGCGTCACGCCGCCGAAGAACAGCGCCTTGGCGAAGGCCTGCGAGCCATCGGCGAAGTGGCCGATGTGGTTGTTCATGTAGTTGCTGATCGACTGCCGGCCGGTCCAGCCCTGGCTGCCGTAGTGCGTGGTCACCGGCACGCCGAGTTCCACCACCTTGGCCCAGAAGGGGTCGTAGTCGTGCTCGCTGTCGATGCCGTAGAAGTCGATGTAGCCGACCTGCCTGGCGATCTCGGGATGCTCGACGGCCGGGTACTTCTCGGCGATGGCGCGGATCGGGCGGCGCACGCCGCCCGCGATGTTGATGACCTTCAGGCCCAGCGTCTTGACCGCGAACTCCAGTTCCTCGATGCCCTCCTGCGGCGAGTGCAGCGGAATGCCCGCCACCGGCGTCAGCCGGTCGGCATAGGGCCGGTACTGGTCGGCGTGGAAGTGGTTGATGGCGCGGTGCAGCGGCTGGCGGTACTCGCTGCCGGCCGCGGCCGGCGAGAGCACGTCGTTGGGGAACAGGATCGAGTAGTCCGAGCCCTGCTCGCCCAGGCGCTCGTGCAGCAGCGCGGGCAGCGTGTAGGTCGCGAGGTCGTAGGTGTTGCGCGTGACGCGGGCCCACCAGGGCGCGCGCAGCGTGCGGTGGAACTGGCGTTCCTCGGCCGACTGCTGGTACCAGTCCTTGCCGCCGCCGTTGCGCGTGACGAAGCGCCCGCCGAGCGCCTTGCGCAGCGCGTCGACCAGCTTGTTGCCGCCGTACTGCGCCACGTAGTCCTCGAGCACGGGCGCGAAGTCGTTGACGTGCACGTCGGTGTCGATCACCGGATGGTCGAGGCCGGCCTTCACGGCGGCCGAGCGCGAGGCATGCACGCGCTGGAGTCGGTCGTTCATCTGCGGGGTCCTTGCTGAAAGAGGATCGACGCAGACTAAGGTGGCCGCCGGTGGCGGGCCAACGAAGGCTTTCAGGGATGCTTAGCCGTCGTTCGCATAAGGCCGGATCACGCCGCGGGCGCCGTGCGATCGGCGATGGCCTCGAAGAAGGAAGCGATGAGCCGGCTGTCGCGCCGCTCGCGCAGGCAACACACGTGGATGTGGGTCGAGACCACGTCGCCCTCGATGCGCACCGGCCGCAGGCGCGGGTCGGGCACGTACTCGGATTCCGAGACCGTGCCGATGCCCAGCCCGCGCGCGACGGCCTCGCGCAGCGCCTCGCGGCTGCCGATCTCCATCGCGACCTGCACCGCGATGCCCTGCTTGGCGAGCGCGTCCTCGAGTGCCTTGCGCGTGGTCGAGCCCGGCTCGCGCATCAGCAGCGGCTGGCCCGAGAGTTCGCGCAGCGCGATCGCCTCGCGCTTGGCGAACGGATGGCCGACATGGACGAAGGCGATCACCGGGTAGCGCGCATAGAGCTGCATGTGATAGCGCTCGTCGGGAAAGCGGCTCGCCACCACGCCCACGTCGCTCACGTAGCGGTCGAGCGCGTCGAGCACCACCTCGGAGTTGCCCAGCGTGACCGAGATCTTGATGCGCGGATGCACCGCGTGGTAGGCCTCGATCATCTCGGTGACGTGGTACGGGCCGACCGCGCCGACCTTCAGCGAACCGTGGCGCAGCTTGCCGCTGTCGTCGAGCAGCGAGCTCATGTCGCCCTCGAGCGCGATCATGCGCCGCGCCAGCGGCAGCATCTCGAGGCCGAGCGCGGACAGCTCGACGCGGCGCCCGCGCCGGTGGAACAGCTCGGCGCCGTACTCGAGCTCCATCATCTGGATCTGCGAGTTGAGCGTGCTGTGGCTCATGCCCAGCGTGCGCGCCGCAGCCGTGAATCCGCCGTCGTGGGCGACCGCGACGAAGGCGCGGATCTGGTTGAGCGTCACTGCGGGTCTCCGGGATCGGTGGGTCGTTGCGAAACGCACCATGATGCCGGCCGATCGTGATGGCCTCGTGTAAGTGTGCCGTCGTGCGGCGGCACCTTGCACTACGAGGCGGCGACGCCCATCGCCGGATCGCTGGTGCCGTCCTGGCCGGTCTCGAGCCGGCCGGCGAAGCGCCGCTCGAAGCCATCGCCCATGGTCAGCGTGAAGTCGTACCAGCTGTGGGTGCCGGCGAGGCTCCACGAGGGCTCGAGCTGCATGCCCGGCGACACGGTGTAGGTCCACGGGCCGTCGCCGCGATAGGCGTTGGCGCGCACCGTCACCGCGGCCGGGGCCTCGCCCATGTTCATGATGGTGAGGCGGACCGCGTTGCGCTCGGGGTCGTAGCACACGCGCACCTCGGGGTTGGCCGCGCCGGCCAGCGCGCCGAGCTGGCCCTTGAAGCGCCGGTGATAGCCGTTCGGCCCGAGCACCCAGAGGCTGTAGCGGCCCGCGTCGTCGGTGCTGGCCTGCCAGGCGTCGGAGATCATCTTGCCGGCCTCGACGGTGTAGCGCCGCGGATAGCGCGCGAGGTTGAGTTCGTCGTAGACGTGGAACACCGCGCCCTGCGTGCCCGTGTTGCTGAAGCTGAGCCACACGCGGCGGCCCGCGAGGTCGACATTGGCGCTGGTGTGCAGGCGGTAGGGCAGCGCGCGCGAGGGGCGCAGCGCCAGCGCCTGCGAGGGCAGCGGCACCGAGCCCGCGGCGGGCACGGGCACGCCCGGCGATGCCACCTGCTGCGAGTAGGTGGCATCGGCCTGCGCGCGCGTGGGCGCGGGCGCCAGCGCGGGCCGGGCGCCGTTGGGGTTGCGGAAGTCGAAGCAGGACATCAGGTCGCCGAACACCGCGCGCCGCCACGGGCTGATGTTGGTCTCGCGCACGCCGAAGCGCTGTTCGAGGAAGCGCAGGGTCGAGGTGTGGTCGAAGGCCTGCGAGTTGACCCAGCCGCCCACGCTCCACGGCGAGATCACGAGCATCGGCAGCCGCGAGCTGGCGCCGAAGGGGCGGCCGTCGGGCGTGCGCTGGCTCGAGTCGCCGGCCGGCGCCGACATGGTGTAGTACTCGTTCGCGATGTCCACCGTCGACTTGCCCTCGTGGCTGCCGTCGGCGTTGCGCCAGGGCGGTGCCGGCGGCGGCACGTGGTCGAAGAAGCAGTCGTTCTCGTCGAAGTTGATGATCAGCACCGTCTTGCTCCAGACCTCCGGGTTGGCGGTCAGCATGTCGAGCAAGGTCTGGATGTACCAGGCGCCCTGCTGCGGCACCGACATGCTCGGATGCTCGCTGTAGGCGCCGGGCGCGACGATCCAGCTTACCTGCGGCAGCGTGCCCGCGGCGATGTCGTCGGCCACGGCCTGCAGGAAGCCGCCGTCGGGCATGGTGTTGCCGAAGCCCTTGTAGAGCGGCGACAGCGCTTCCATCGCCGGGCCGTAGGCCGCGTTGGGCGAACCCTGCGCGCGCAGTTGCTCGTCGACCGCGCGGTAGGACGCGAAGGCGACCAACTGGTTGTTGTTGCTGTTGTTGCCGGGGCGCGTGTAGACCTTCCAATTGACGCCGGCCGCCTGCAGGCGCTCGGGGTAGGTGGTCCAGTTCAGGCCGTCGCCCGAGGGGCCGAGGCCGCCCCAGTTGGCGTTGGTGACGCAGGCGCGGCCGACGACGTTGGCGCCGTTGGTGCCGCTCCACAGGAACATGCGGTTGGTGAAGGTGCCGGTGTGGATCGACGTGTGGTACGCGTCGCAGACCGTGAAGGCATCGGCCAGCGCCCAGTGGAACGGCAGGTCGGACTGGCGCAGGTGGCCCATCGAGATCTTGGTGTTCTTGGCCTTCGGCCAGGCCGCCATGCGCCCGCCGTCCCAGGCCGCCTGCTGGTCGCCCCAGTCGTGCGCGCCGCCCACGCGCAGCGCGTTGCCCTTGGTGGCGTCGAGGTAGAAGGGTTGCACCGTGTCGGCCGCGCCCTGCTGCAGCCACACCGGCTGGCCCGAGGCCATCGGGATCGTGAAGCGGTCGCTGAAGCCGCGCACGCCGGGCATGGTGCCGAAGTAGTGGTCGAAGGAGCGGTTCTCCTGCATCAGGATGATGACGTGCTCGACGTCGTTGAGCGTGCCCGTCGCGTTGTGGGCGGGAATGGCCAGCGCACGCTGGATGGCGGGCGGGAAGGGCCCGAGGGCGGCACTGGCCGCGGCGGCGCGCAGCAGGGCGCGGCGGTTCAAGGTGGTCATGGTGATCGGCAATGAGAGTGACTGGCCGGACGCGTGCGCTCAGGGCGCGCAATCGAGCCTGGAATTCCGGACGGGGACGTCGGCGCCGGATTCGGCGCCGTTGCCGGGCGCCGAGACGATCGGCACCTGGGGCGCGGCGGCGCCATCGCCGCTCGCATTGGCCGCGGGCGGCGCGGCGAACGGGGCGCCCGATCCGCCGCCACCGCCGCAGGCGGCGAGCAGCGCACCCGCGGCGCAGGCCAGGGCGAGCGCCTTCGCGGCGGCGCGCCATCCGGGGAAGAACTTGGATGTCATCGCGCTTCCCTTCAGTTGGCCGACAGCGTCGACAGCGGCTTGTTCGACAGGAAGATCGACTGCAGCTCGGCATCGGTCAGCACGCGGTTCCACAGCGCGAGGTCGCCGAAATGCTCCTGGTAGGTCGGCGCGGTCGCGCACTTGCCCGCGACGTACGGCGGCGTGACGGAGCCATTGCACTTGTTCATCAGGAAGGTGCCGGTGCCGTCGTCGCCGATGCCCCAGTGCGGGTACGGCGAGAGCTTCGAGAGGTCCACGGCGCCGGTCGACTTGCCCACCGCCACGCGGTTGGTGGTGCTGGTCACGGGATCGAACACGGTCATGTTCATCGTCTTGGCCACGCCGTCGACCGAGAACGCGATGTAGACCCAGCGGTCGATGGCGATCTGCGTGTAGGGGCTGGTCGGCCCGTCCGCGCGCACGCCGCCACCCGAGCCGATGTTGAAGGCCACGCCGCACTGGTCGCCCGAACTCGCGAACAGGCCGAGCGCGACGCCCGCGTTGCCGCCGCTGACATAGCTCTTGTTGGAGAGGATGGTCACGTTGTTCTTCGAGACGCAGACGGGCGTCTTGAACCACAGGCCGATGGTGAACTGCGGCGCCGTGCCCTTGGCGATGTCGAAGCCCTCGGCCGGCGTGAGCCGGTAGCCTTCGATCCCGGCGGTGGTGACGAAGTTGGTGTCGATCAGCAGGCCGTGCGTGCCCGGGAACGGACCCGGCACAACCAGGCCTGCCGCCGCGGGCAGGTCGCTCGCGGCCGGGCCCATGGTGCTGTGGCCCATGGCGTCGATCGGCGGCAGCGTGGCGCTGAACGGGTAGTAGGAGACCAGGCCGTTCTTCAGCGTCGGCGCCAGCGGCACGGGCGGCACGTACGACACGCGCGGCGAGAGCACGGCCCGCGCGGCCGCGTCGTCGCCGTCGCCGGCCTGCACCGTGTAGTCGAACTGGTAGCTGCCCTTGGCCGTCAGCACCTGCGCGAGCTGGTTGTCGGTAAAGGTGGTGGTGCCGGCCGGCAGCTTCGACGCGATGGGCTGGCCGTCGCGCAGCACCGTGATCGCGCCGGTCGAAGGCGCCACCCAGTCGAGCTTCACGCTCACGGTGGCGGAGTTGTTGTCGAGCACCGAGGCCGTGAGCCGCGACACGGGCTGCGCGCCGGTGAGCCGGCCGCCGTCCATCGGGGATGCCTTCGCGTCGGGCAGCGCCTTCAGGTGGCCGAGCACGGTCGGCGCCACGTCGGCGATGCTGGCGTAGCCGTAGAGCTCGGCCAGCGTCTGCGGCAGCGCCGCGCCGATGCCCTGTGCCGCGATGTTGGCGGGCTGGTTCAGGCCGATGAAGGTGCTCGACTCGGGCACCAGCGGCAGGCCATCGTCCTGGCTGTTGGCGCTGAGGCCGTGGTTGCCGGTGATCACGACCAGCCAGCGTTCGTTGGCGCGCTTCGCGGTGGCCGCGAGCAGCGTGCCGACCGCCTTGTCGAGCGTGGCCAGCGTGCCCGCGTACTGGGGAGAGGCGAGACCGAAGTCGAGCGCCGCGTCCTTGCTCGCGCGGTATTGCGCGAGCACGGTGGCGTAGTCGCCGCCGATGAATTGCGTGGCCTGCGTGGTCACGCAGTCGGTGGCGGTCGCATCCTTCGAGCAGTCGGCCAGCGCATCGAGCGTGCCGCTGTCGTGGTCGGAGGCCAGCAACTGGGCCAGGCCGGCCGAGGCCACGGCGGCGCCGTTGCTCGTGCCGTTCTTCGTCTTGGCCAGCTGGAACACGGTGGCGCCGCGGATCGCCTGCTTCGGCGCTTCCGACATCACCTGGTGGCGCGCGGCCCAGGTGCCGGTCAGCAGCGTGGCCCAGCCGGGCGTGTCGAGCGTGGGCTGCTGGCTCGGCGTGCCGGCCATGCCGCCGCTGTAGGCCAGCCGCGGCTCGAGCTGCGCGAGGTTGGGCAGCGTGCCGGCGGCGATGCCGCTGCGCACCGCGCCGTAGGTGGCGCCATCGAGGTCGATGATCAGCGCGCGGTTCGCGGCCGGCGCCGAGGGGCCCTCGGGCGTGTCGTTACCGCCTTGCGCGGGCGGCAGGAAGGGCAGCGAGGCGCCCCCGCTGCCGCCGCCGCAGCCCGCGAGCGCGGCGACGAGCGTGGCGGCGAGTGCGAAGGCGCGCGTCGATGCGGCCCTGCGGGGGCGCGCGGATTCAGGGAAGCGGCGCGCCGGCGTGGCGCGGTCCGCGGGGGCGTGGGGTAGTTGCTCGACTGGCATGTCTATCGGCCTCTGGTGATGGAGTGGCCGAATTACAGAAGAGCGGGGTGACGTGCCAGAGACGAAAGCCCATGAGTATTTCGTTCGTCCTGTCGGCTTTTTCGTCAGATCGATCGGTGCGAGCGCGGCTCACGCTGCCTCTTCGAACTCCCCCTTGCGCAGCTTCAGCGCCACGTCGAAGAAGGAGGCGAGTACGCGGCTGTCGCGCCGCACCTGCAGGCAGTAGAGGTAGGTCTGCGTCACCGCGGGATCGCCCTCGATGCGCACGGTGCGCAGGCGCGCGTCGGGAATGAACTCGGCCTCGGAGACCGCGCCGATGCCGATGCCGCGCGCGGCCGCTTCGCGGATCGCCTCGCGGCTGCCGATCTCCATCGCGAGCTTCGGCCGCACGCCCGCGCGCGCGAAGGCTTCGTCGAGCGCGCGCCGCGTGCTGGAGCCGCTCTCGCGCTGCAGCATGGGCTGGCCGTGCAGTTCCTCGAGCCGGATCTCGCCGCGCCTGGCGAACGGATGGTCGCGGTGCACGAACAGGATCAGCGCATGGCGCGCATACGGCGTCGCGCTGAAGCCCGGCGCCTCGTGGAAGCGCGCGAGCACGCCGATGTCGACCGCGTATTCCTCGAGGTCCTTGAACACCGACGACGAATTGCCCATGCGGATCGAGACGTCGAGCCGTGGATAGCGCCGGCGGTAGGCGTCGACCATCTCGATCACGTGGAAAGGGCCGACCGCGCCGAGCTTGAGCTCGCCCGACTGCAGGTCGCCGCTGTCGTGCAGCAGGTTGTACGAATCGAGCTCGAGCGCGGCGATCTGGCGCGCGATGGGCAGCAGGCGCTCGCCGACGCTGGTGAGCTCGATGCGGTGACCCTGGCGGTGGAACAGCATCACCTTGTGCTGGCGCTCCAGCGCCTGGACCTGGGTGGTCAGCGTGGGCTGGCTCAGGCCCACGGCGCGCGCGGCGGCGCTGAAGCTGCCGTGCTGGGCGACGGCGAGGAAGGCGCGGAGTTTGGCAGCGGACATCCATAGATTGTTTGAATGGAATCGTGACAAATCCGTGATCGATCTGATATGCGCCTGTCACATGGCGTTCTTAGCCTTGGGGTACTCGCAGGCCGACGCCTGCCGTTCCGGTCCCTTCCAGTCCCTTTTCCCATCCCCAACACCACCATGAACACCCTTCTTCGCCTGCGCCGCAGCCTGATCGCCCTGGCCCTCTCCGCGGTCGCCGCCCTGCCGGCCCTGGCCGCGCAACCCCTCACCATCGGGCTGATCCCGGCCGAGGACTCGCAGGCCATGATCGAGAGCAGCCGCCAGGTGCTCGACAGCCTGCAGCAGCAGCTCGGCATGCCGGTCAAGCCCTTCGTGGCGACCGACTACAACGGCGTGATCGAGGCGCTGCGTTCCAAGAAGCTCGACGTGGCCTACCTCGGCCCGTTCTCGTACGTGCTCGCGAACCAGGTCGCGGACGTGGAAGCCTTCGCGGTGGCCGTGACCAAGAAGACCGGCCAGAGCTCCTACAAGAGCGTGATCATCGCGCGCAAGGAAAGCGGCATCGCCAAGACCGCCGACCTCAAGGGCCGCAGCTTCGCCTTCGTCGACCCGACCTCGGCCTCGGGCCACCTGTTCCCCAAGTCGGGCCTGCTGCAGGCCGGCTACGACCCCGAGACCTTCTTCGGCCGCGTGATCTTCTCGGGCTCGCACGACGCCAGCATCCTGGCCGTGGCCAACAAGAAGGTCGACGCCGCCGCCGTGGCCGACCGCATCCTCGCGAGCGCCATCGCCAAGGGCCAGGTCAAGCAGGACGAGCTCGAGATCGTCTGGTCGTCGAACCCGATCCCCGAGTCGCCGATGGTCTGGCGCAAGGACCTCGATCCGGCGCTGAAGGCGAAGATCGCGAAGGCGCTGGCCAACGTGAAGGACCTGCCCTGGGGCGACCAGGGCGTGCTCAACGGTTTCCAGCCCACCACCGACGCGGCCTACAACGTGGTGCGCGACACCGCCAAGGTGCTCAAGCTCGACCTGCGGAGCATGAAGTGATCTGCATCCGGCAGCTCACCAAGCGCTACGGCGACAACGCCGTGCTGCGCGGTGTGGACCTCGATGCCGCGGCGGGCGAGTTCGTGGTGGTGCTCGGCGAATCGGGTGCCGGCAAGTCGACCCTGCTGCGCTGCGTGAACCGGCTGGCGCTGGCCGATGGCGGCGAGCTCAGGGTCGACGGCATGGACGCCGTGAACTGCGCCGACACGCGCGCGCTGCGCCAGCGCGTGGCCATGATCTTCCAGCACCACAACGTGGTGCCGCGGCTCAGCGCGCTGAAGAACGTGCTCACGGGCCGGCTCGGCGCGGTGTCGACCCTGGCCTCGGTGCTGCACTTCTTCAGCCGCGCCGACATCGCGCTGGCGCACGAATGCCTGGGCCGCGTGGGCCTCGCGCACAAGGCCCATGCGCGCACCGATTCGCTCTCGGGCGGCCAGATGCAGCGCGTGGGCATCGCGCGCGCGCTTGCGCAGCAGCCGCGGCTGATCCTGGCCGACGAGCCGGTCGCGAGCCTCGACCCGCAGACCTCGCGCAAGGTGCTGCAGTACCTGCGCGATGCCTCGCGCGATCTCGGCATCACCGTGCTGTGCAACCTGCACCAGGTCGACTACGCGCGCGAGTTCGCCGACCGCATCGTCGGCCTCTCGCAGGGCCGCGTCGTGTTCGACGGCGCGCCGCAGGCCATGGGCCCCGACGACATCGACCGCATCTACGTGCCGCAGCCCGCGGCCGATCGCAAGGAGCCCGCCGCCCCGGCGGCCGTGCCGCTGCCGCTCTTGGCGCGCACCGAAGGACACGCATGAACAACCCCTCGACCCGATACGCCTGGACCGGCCCGCTGCCCGAGAGCCGCCGCGGCTGGTTCAACCTGCTGATCGGCCTGTGCGTGGTCGGCTGGGCATTGCAATGGAGCGCCGGCGGCGCGCAGCTCAGTTGGTCCGAACTGGCAGCGGGCCTGCCGCAGATCCTCGACTTCCTGGGCCGCACCATGCCGCCCGATACCAACATCCTGAGCCGCCTGGTCGCGCCCGCGCTCGAGACCATCCAGATCGCCGTCTGGGGCACGCTGCTGGCGGTGCTGCCCGCCATTCCGCTGTCCTTCCTGGCGGCGCGCAACCTGCAGAGCCGGCGCTGGGTCTACCAGTGCACGCGCCAGGCCCTCAACGTGGTGCGCAGCATCAACGAGCTGATCCTTGCGCTGGTGTTCGTGTCGGCCGTGGGGCTCGGTCCGTTCCCCGGCGTGCTGGCGCTCGCGCTGCATGGCGCGGGCATGCTCGGCAAGTTCTTCGCCGATGCCATCGAGGAGATCGACCAGGGCCCGCTCGAGGCCCTGCGCGCCACCGGCGCGCGGCCGCTGCAGGTCATCGTGTTCGGCGTGCTGCCGCAGGTCGTCACGGCCTGGATCGCCGTCGTGCTGTACCGCTTCGAGGTGAACCTGCGCTCGGCCACCGTGCTGGGCATGGTGGGCGCGGGCGGGCTGGGCTTCGAGCTGGTGAGCAGCCTCAAGCTGTTCCGCTACCAGGAGACCGCCACCTGCATCATCGTGATCACCGTGATGGTGATCGTGGCCGACCTGCTCTCTAGCCAATTGCGCCACCGCATCCAGCACAGCGGCCGGCACTGAAGGCCGCGCGGATCTTTTCTCTTGAGCGCCCGGCTGCATGACGCGGCCGTGGCGCGAGCTTTCCCGAACCCATCATGTGGACCTACTACAACCCCGTCGACGTGCATGCCGGCTGCGGCTCGCTCGATGCACTGCCCGGGCTGCTCGGCGCACGCCGCGCGATCCTGATCGCCTTCCCCGAGGCGGTCGGCCTCGGCCTCGTCGATCGCATCCGCGGCCTGCTGGGCGAGCGCCTCGCGGCCATCGAGACCGAGGTACTGCCGAACCCCGACGTGGCCTGGCTGGCGCCGATGTACGAACGGCTGTGGCGCGAGCATGCCGAGGTCGACTGCGTCATCGCGCTCGGCGGCGGCAGCGTGATCGACTGCGCGAAGGTCATGCTCACGCGCCCCGCAGGCGGCCGCTTCGACGAACTGCTCGCGCTGCTCGAAGGCGCGGACAGCGCGCCGGCCGCAGCGCGGCGGCACCGGCAACTGCTGGCCATTCCCACGACCGCCGGCACCGGCAGCGAAGTCACGCCCTGGGCCACCGTGTGGGACCAGACGCGCGCGCGCAAGCTGTCGCTGCAGCTGCCCTGGACCTGGCCCGAGGCCGCCATCGTCGATGCCGACCTGATGCTGAGCCTGCCGCATGCGGCCACCCTGGCCAGCGGCCTCGACGCGCTGTCGCATGCGCTCGAGTCGCTGTGGAACGTGCACCGCAACCCGGTGTCGGCAAGCCTGGCCGTGAGCGCGGCGCGCAGCATCGTCGCCACGCTGCCCGAACTGCTGGCGCGGCCCGACCGGCCCGAGCTGCGCGAACGCCTGGCCACTGCCGCGCTGCAGGCCGGCCTGGCGTTTTCCAACACGCGCACCGCGCTCGCGCATTCGCTGTCCTACGACATCACGCTGCGGCACGGCGTGCCGCACGGCATCGCGTGTTCGTTCAGCCTGCCGCGCATCATGCAGCTCGCGGCCGGGCGCGATCCGGCGCTCGATGCGTTGCTGCTCTCGGTGTTCGATGCGCACGACATCGAGCATGCCGTCGCGTCGCTGAGCGCCTTTCTCGAGGGGCTGGGCGTGAGCGTCGATCCGCTGAGCTATGGCATCCCCGAGGCGGACTGGAGCGAACGCATCCTGCAGGCGCTGGCCGGTGCGCGCGGGCGCAACTTCATCGCCGCCGACGCCGGCTGATCAGGACGCGCAGGCGGTGTTCGCTGCCGTGCGCGGGTATTCCATCTCCTGCATCACCCAGTCGCGCCGCGCGTTGCCGTAGCGGCTCGCGATCTCGCACAGCGTGCGGTCGAGCTGCTGCACCGGCTTGAGCGTGGCCACCAGCGGCAGCGGCCGTGCTTCGCGCGTGGCGGGGCCGGCCACCAGCACGAGACCGCTGCGCAGCTTCACCGGGCCCGAGGCCGAGACCGCCTCGACATCGACATGCCCCGTGCGCGTCCATGCATCGGTGGCCAGCGCGAGCGCGATGTCGTCGGCGCCGTCGCGCACCTCGAGCTGCCGACGCTCGCCGCGCCAGAACGCCGTCTTGTTGAACAGGTACTCGGCGCCGCGGCCGGTCGTGAGGCCGAAGGGCGCGCTCGCATGCGCCGGTCCCCAGCCGTCCACGCCGAGTTCGGCCGCCATCGCCCCGGCCTTCGCGGGCCCGCCGATGGCCTCGACCAGCGCCAGTGTCGCGGGCACCGAAGCCGTGATGCCGGTGGTCGTCGCCACGTCGCGATCGACCAGGTAGCGCCGGTCGGGCACATGCGTGGCGCCGGGCCGCTGGCGCAGCGTGCCGCGGTCGTACCAGTGGCCGGCAAAACGCCGGCCGTCGAGCAGGCCGGCCTGCGCGAGCACCAGCGCGCCCGAACACACGCCGATCACGCGCGCGCCTCGGCTGGCCTGTTGTTGCAGCCAGGCCCTCACCGCGGGCGCATCGGCCGGCTCCATCGCGGGCACGATCACGTAGTCGGCGCCCGCGGGATGGGCGCGGTCGAAGGTGGCGAAGTCCTGCGCCCCCTCGACCTGCAGCGCCGGGAACAGCGTGACCCGGCCCGCACGCGGCGCCACGATCCGCACTTCGGCCACGTCGGCGCGCTGCAGCACCGCGTGCGGCAGCAGCAGGTCGGTGAGCTCGGTGCCTTCGTTGAGCGCCAGCATCGCGACCACCGGCCGGCCGGCCCGGCGCGGCTTTATGGCCTCGACGAAGGCCTGCCGGTCGCGCGCGAGCGCCGCCTCGTCGTGCGCCGCGGGCGGCACCGCCGCATCGCGTGTGCCCGTGCCGCATCCCGCCAACCCGATCGCCGCCATACTCGCGCACAGCAGCGCACGCAGCCCGTTCCACATGGAGAATCCCCTTCATGACCTCGATGCACCGAGCTTAGGAATGCCGACCCCCACCCACAAGGACGAAGAAGCCGCGGTTCCTGCCAGCACCGTCGTGCTGATCGCGTTCGATGGCGTCGAGGCCATCGACGTCGCGGGCCCCGCCAGCGTGTTCAGCAAGGCCGAGCAATTGCGCCCCGGCAGCTACGAGGTGCTGATCGCCTCGCCGGGTGGCGGCACCGTGTCGACCAACAGCGGCCTGCAGCTGGGCGACACCCGCAGCCTCGACGCGCTGCCCGCCGCCATCGACACCCTGATCGTGGCCGGCGGCGACGAGCCCGCCGTGCGTCACGCCATCCTCGAGCAACGCATCGGCGACTGGATCGCCCAGGCCGCGCCGCGCGTGCGCCGCGTCGCGAGCGTGTGCAGCGGCGCCTTTGCGCTCGCCGCGGCCGGCCTGCTCGACGGGCGCGAGGCCACCACCCATTGGCGCGTGTGCGAGATGCTGCAGGAACTGCGCCCGCAGGTGCGCGTGCGTCAGCAGCGCATCTACGTGCGCGACGGCAAGGTCTGGACTTCGGCGGGTGTGGTCACCGGCATCGAACTCGCGCTCGCGCTGGTCGAGGACGACCTCGGCCATGAGGTCTCGATGGACATCGCGCGCACCCTGGCGCTGCCGATGCTGCGCGGCGGCGAGCAGCCGCAGCTCACCCCCGCGCTGCAGGCGCAGGCCAGCGCGAGCCACCGGCTGCGCGAACTGGTGGCGTGGATCGGCACCCATCCGCAGGAAGAGCTCGCGGTCGAGGTGCTGGCCGAACGCGTGGGCATGAGCCCGCGCAACTTCGCGCGTGCCTTTGCGGCGGAGACCGGGTGCACACCCGCGCGCTTCGTCGAGCGCACGCGCGTGGCGGCGGCGGCGCAGTTGCTGCGGCAGACCGCGTGGACGCAGGAACGGATCGCGAGCCGCAGCGGGTTTCGGTCGGTGGATGCGCTGCAGCGGGCATTCGTGCGGCTGCATGGGGTGACGCCGGGGGGGTGGAGGGAGGGGAGTTAGGCGGGTCCCCGCTTCCGGCGGGAAAGCTATTTGCGAGGCTGCAGGAAGGCGTCGTAAGCAGAGGCCGTGAAGCCGGTGAGACCTCGGCCATTCACGAACAGTTGGGGCACGCCGTTGTTGCCACCCAGTTGCGCATAGGCCAGCTTGCCTTCGTTGGTGTCGATGTCCACTTCGCGATAGCCGATGCCCTTGGCCGCCAGGTAGGCCTTCGCCTGCCGACAGAAGCCGCACCACTTGGCCGAGAACAGCACCGTGTCGCGAGGGAGCGGTGCCGATGCCCGGCTGTCCGCGGATTGGCGCAACTGCTCGATGTACGCGAGGGTCTCCGCGGACAGGGGGCTGGCCGGCAGGTTCTTGAACGTCAGCGTCTTCGATTCGCGTGCCTGTGGGGGCGGGACGTCGCTGTAGATCGTTCGACCGTCGGGGCCGATGGACTTGTAGAGCGTGGTCGTCGTGGCGGTCGGGCCGTCGGCGGCGGATGCCGCGCTCGCAAGCAGAACCACGAAAATGGGGAGCAACCGCATGGGGCGTACCTGTTGTCTGGTCGAGGCCAAGCAGGGCGATGTTACAGGGCCCTCGTGGTATCCGAACAAGCCGTACACCATCGCATGGAGGACCGCAGGCAATGAGTCGATCGAACGAGACGGGCCGAACCCAGGACGAGATTTCCGCAGGCGTCACCGCGCCTGGCGATGGTCATGCGGTGCTGATCGCAGGCGCGGGCCCCACCGGCATGATGCTCGCGGGCGAATTGGCGCTGGCCGGCGTCGATGTCGCGATCCTCGAGCGGCGCTCGAACCAGGACATCGAAGGATCGCGCGCCGGCGGCCTGCATGCGCGCACCCTCGAGATCTTCGACCAGCGCGGCATCGTCGACCGGTTCCTGGCCGAGGGGCAGACCGCCCAGGTGGCCGCGTTCGGCCTCAACCGGCTCGACATCAGCGACTTTCCGACGCGGCACAACTACGGACTGGCGCTGTGGCAGAAGCACATCGAGCGCATTCTTGCGGGCTGGATTGCCGAACTGGGGGTGACCACGTATCGGGAGCGCGAGGTGGTCGGTTTCGATCAGGACGAGGCCGGTGTCGACGTCCATCTGCGCGACGGCCAGACGCTGCGTGCGCAATACCTGGTCGGTTGTGATGGCGGGCGCAGCGTGATCCGGAAGGCGGCGGGGATCGAGTTTCCGGGGTGGGACCCGACCGTGAGCCACATCCTCGCCGAGGCCGAGATCGCCGACGAACCCACCTGGGGCATGCGTCACGACGCGATCGGCATCCATGGCCTCAGCCGGATGGACGACGGGAAGACGGTTCGGATCATGGTGACGGAACGGGATGTAGGCCGCGCCGATCAACCCACCTTGCGCGATCTCAGCGAAGGCTTGATCGCACACTATGGGACTGACTTCGGTGTCCACAGCCCCCTTCACATCTCACGCTTCACGGACATGGCTCGGCAAGCCGCCAGCTATCGGCAGGGACGGGTCCTGCTGGCCGGCGACGCGGCGCATGTGCACTACCCGGCGGGCGGGCAGGGGCTCAATCTCGGCGTGCAGGATGCCTTCAACCTCGGGTGGAAGTTGGCGCAGGTGGTCAAGGGGATCTCGCCGGACAGCCTGCTCGATAGCTATCAGGCGGAGCGGCATCCGGTGGGGGCGCTGGTGCTGCGCAATTCGCTGGCGCAGGTCGCGCTACGGCGGCAAGACGATCGCAGCAAGGCGTTGGCGGAAAGCATGTCGGAGCTGCTTCGGATGGAGGAGCCGCGCAAGCGCTTCGCGGGGATGATGTCGGGATTGGATATCCGGTACGACCTGGGAGAGGGGCATCCACTGGTGGGCAGGAGGATGCCGGATATCGAGGTCGTGACCGCGGAAGGTACGAAGCGCGTCTTCACGCTGATGCACTCGGCGCGGCCGCTGCTGCTGAATTTCGGGATGCCGGGCAGCCCCGATGTGGAACGCCTGGCCGACAAGGTCCAGGTGGTCGATGCCAGCTTCGATGGCACCTGGGAGCTTCCGGTGATCGGCGAGGTCGGTGCACCGGCGGCCGTGTGGGTCAGGCCCGACGGCTACGTGGCGTGGGTTGGAGGGCCATCGTGGGAGGGTCTTGAAGAAGCCCTGGCCACCTGGGTTGCAGCGCCATGCACGACGTGATGCCTCAGGAAGCTACTTGCAATCCCCACCCATCGACACCCTCCCGTCCTTGCACTCAGTCAGCATCGGCTCCCCCACCGAAGCCGAGCCCGGTCCCGCCGCCACCGGCGCCGACCCCGCGCCAGTACCGACGTCCCTTTCATAGACGATTTTCCTGCTGCCAAGCTCGCAGCTCCCCACCACCTGCCCGTTCGTCGACGCGTTGGCATCGACGACGGCCACGGTGAAGCGCGCCACGCCGGCGGCGGCGATCTTCGACTCGATGCGGGTGCGCAGGGCCTCGCAGTCCTCGGCCGCGTGCGCGCTGCCCGCCGCGCCGGCCAGGGCCAGCACGGCGGGGAGCATCGCGCGCCAGGAGGGCTTCACGGCTGCCACCCGCGCGCTGTCGATCAGCCCTGGGCCGAGGCCAGCGCTGCGTTGAGCGTGGCGCTCGGGCGCATCACGGCTTCGAACTTCGCCTTGTCGGCCAGGTAGTAGCCGCCGATGTCCACGGCCTTGCCCTGCACGGCCGCGAGTTCGTCGACGATCTTCTGCTCGTTGGACGAGAGGGCCTCCGCCAGCTTCTTGAAGCGGCCCTGCAGTTCCGTGTCGTCGGTCTGCGCGGCGAGTTCCTGTGCCCAGTACATCGCCAGGTAGAACTGGCTGCCGCGGTTGTCGAGCTGGCCGGTCTTGGGCGAGGGGTTCTTGTTGTTGTCGAGCAGCTTGCCGGTGGCGGTGTCGAGCGTCTTGGCCAGGATGGCGGCCTGCTTGTTGCCGGTCTTCAGGCCCAGGTCTTCGAGGCTCACGGCCAGCGCGAGGAACTCGCCCAGCGAGTCCCAGCGCAGGTGGTTCTCTTCCACCAGCTGCTGCACGTGCTTGGGGGCCGAGCCGCCCGCGCCGGTCTCGTACAGGCCGCCGCCGGCCATCAGGGGCACGATCGACAGCATCTTGGCCGAGGTGCCCAGCTCCATGATGGGGAACAGGTCGGTCAGGTAGTCGCGCAGGATGTTGCCGGTGGCGCTGATGGTGTCGAGGCCGCGCACGACGCGTTCCAGCGTGTAGCGCATGGCGCGCACCTGGCTCATGATCTGGATGTCCAGGCCCGAGGTGTTGTGCTCGTGCAGGTACATCTTGACCTTGGTGATCAGCTGTGCCTCGTGCGGGCGGTAGGCGTCGAGCCAGAACACGACCGGCATGCCGGAGTTGCGCGCGCGGTTGACGGCCAGCTTCACCCAGTCGCGGATCGCGGCGTCCTTGACCTGGCACATGCGCCAGATGTCGCCCTGCTCGACGTCCTCGCTCATCAGTACTTCGCCGGTGTCCAGGTCGGTGATGTTGGCGACGCCGTCTTCCGGGATCTCGAAGGTCTTGTCGTGCGAACCGTATTCCTCGGCCTTCTGCGCCATCAGGCCGACGTTGGGCACGGTGCCCATGGTCTTGGGGTCGAAGGCGCCGTGCCACTTGCAGAAGTTGATGATCTCCTGGTAGATGCGGGCGAAGGTCGATTCGGGCATCACGGCCTTGACGTCCTTCAGGCGGCCGTCGGCGCCCCACATCTTGCCGCCGTTGCGGATCATCGCGGGCATGGAGGCGTCCACGATCACGTCGTTGGGCGAGTGGAAGTTGGTGATGCCCTTGGCCGAGTCGACCATGGCCAGCTCGGGGCGGTGCTCGTGGCAGGCGTGCAGGTCGCGCTTGATCTCGTCCTGGGTGCTCTGGGGCAGCGTGGCGATCTTGGTGTAGAGGTCGACCATGCCGTTGTTGACGTTGATGCCCAGTTCGTCGAACAGCTTGCCGTGCTTCTCGAAGGCTTCCTTGTAGAAGATCTTCACGCAGTGGCCGAACACGATGGGGTGCGAGACCTTCATCATGGTGGCCTTGACGTGCAGCGAGAACATCACGCCGGTCTTGTGCGCGTCCTCGATCTCCTTCTCGTAGAAGGCCAGCAGCGCCTTCTTGCTCATGAACATGGAGTCGATGACCTCGCGGTCCAGCAGCGCGACCTTGGGCTTGAGCACGATGGTCTTGCCGCTCTTGGTGATGAGCTCCATCTTGACGTTGCGCGCGCGGTCCAGGGTCATGGACTTCTCGCCGTGGTAGAAGTCGCCGCCGTGCATGTGCGAGACGTGCGAGCGCGAGGCCTGGCTCCAGTCGGCCATGCTGTGCGGGTTCTTGCGGGCGTATTCCTTGACGGCCTTGGGCGCGCGGCGGTCGGAGTTGCCTTCGCGCAGCACGGGGTTCACGGCGCTGCCGGTGCACTTGTTGTAGCGCGCGCGGATGTCCTTGTCCTCGTCCGTGGTCGGGTTTTCGGGGTAGTCGGGGATCTTGTAGCCCTTGCCCTGCAGTTCCTTGATGGCCGACTTGAGCTGGGACACCGAGGCGCTGATGTTGGGCAGCTTGATGATGTTGGCTTCGGGCTTGAGCGTGAGCTTGCCCAGCTCGGCGAGGTTGTCCGGCACCTTCTGGTCGTCGCTCAGCAGCTCGGGGAATTCGCCCAGGATGCGGGCCGCCACGGAGATGTCGCTGGTTTCGACGTTGATGCCGGCCGGGTTCGCGAAGGCGCGAATGATGGGCAGGAATGCGTAGGTCGCCAGCAGGGGCGCCTCGTCGGTCAGGGTGTAGATGATGGTAGGTTGCTTCGTGCTCATGCGCTTCTTCCGTAGATGCTGGGCTGTCGGGTCACTGGGATTTCCGGCCGTCGGGGGGCCCTTTTTCTGGCCGTAGACCCGGATTGTCGCGCGGACGGGACCCGGTTCCGCCGCGCGGGCTCCGAAACCCTGGCGTGGGGGTATGTCTCCAGGGGGCACCGACCGGCCGGATACGGTCTTTTCGGGGTATTTTCGCGCCACGCCGGGGGGCGGCGGCCGGCCCGGGGCCCGAAAATACCCGGCTGCCTCAGGGCCATCCCTGTCCGCCACGGGCCATCCTGCATCGCACAATGAGCGCATCTCCCCCGATGCCCCCATGAGCGCCACCACCGTTTTGCCCGTTCCACCCCTTGCGCCCGCCGACCCGCGGATCCGGGTCCTCGTCGCCGACGACCAGCCGCTGATCCGCCGCGGCATGGCCATGCTGCTGGACGCCGCATCCGACATCCAGGTCGTCGGCCAGGCCGCCGACGGCATGGAGGTGGTGGAACTCGCGCGGCGCCTGCTGCCCGACGTGGTGCTGATGGACCTGCGCATGCCGCGCCAGAGCGGCGTGCTGGCCACGCGCGAGATCACGGCCGCGCTGCCGCGCACCCGCGTGATGGTGCTGACCACCTTCGACCGCGACGACCTGGTGTTCGACGCGGTGCGCGCCGGCGCGCAGGCCTACCTGCTCAAGGATGCGTCGGAGGAGGAGGTGCTGGACACGGTGCGCGCCGTGCACCGCGGCGAGTCGCGCATGACGCCGCAGATCGCGCGCAAGGTGATGGACCAGTTCCGGCTGCTGGCCAACCACGTGGCGCAGGACGTGGCGGTGGAAGACCCGCCGGCCTGCGCCGAGCCCGCGTCGGCCGAGCCGCAGGAGGCGCCCGATCCGCTGACCGAGCGCGAGGCCGTGGTGCTCGACCTGATCGCCAAGGGGCAGAGCAACCGCCAGATCGCGGCGGCGCTGAACCTGGCCGAGGGCACGGTGAAGAACCACGCGAGCCGCATCATGCAAAAGCTTCACGCGAACACGCGCACCGAACTGGCGGTGCTCGTGCTCGCGCGAAGAAAACAGTCCTGAAGAAAAAAAGACGCCGGGTCGTGCCCGGCGTCGTTCATTCGCTCATTCGCTCATTCGCTGAAGCGGGTCATTCGCTCAATCCGAAGCGTCCATGCTTGCCCGCGGGATTCGCGGACGAGGCTTCCACGTGCGCCTTGAGCATCGGCCGCAGCGCCACGATGGCCAGGAAGGCGGCGAACAGGTCCAGCGCCGCCACGGTGTAGAGCACGGTCGACCAGGTGCCGGTGGCTTCCATCATCAGGTTGCCGATGGGCACGAACAGCGCGCCGACGCCCTTGGCGCAGTACAGCACGCCGTAGATCTTGCCGATGTGCTTGGTGCCGAAGGCATCGCCGGCCAGCGCCGAGAACAGCGAATAGACCTCGCCCCAGGCCAGGAACACGACGCCCGACAGGATCAGGAAGGCCCACGGGTTGTGGCCGAAGTAGCCCAGCGCGATGATGCCGATGCCCTCGAGCGTGAAGGCGATCACCATGGTCTTCTCGCGGCCGATGTGGTCGGAGATCCAGCCGAACAGGGGGCGCGAGATGCCGTTCATCACGCGGTCGAGCATCAGCGCCAGCGGCAGCGCGGCCATGACGAAGAAGTAGAGGTCGACCTTGAACTCCTTCACGCCCAGGTCCTGCGCGATCACGCCCAGTTGCGCCACGGCCATCATGCCGCCGGTGACCACGCACGAGAACATCAGCAGCATCAGCCAGAACAGGCGGGTGTTCAGCGCTTCCTTCAGCGTGTAGTCGCGGCGGCTCTGCGTGAGCTTGGCCGAGGCGCGGATCTCGTGCGCCTTCGGGGCGCGCAGGAACCACGCGGCCAGGAAGGCCAGCGAACCCTGCATCACGCCGAAGAAGAAGAAGGCTTCCTGGAAACCGGACGATTCGATCATCGCGGCGATCGGCAGGATGGTCGCGGCCGAGCCGGCGCCGTAGCCGCCGGCCGTCAGGCCCACGGCCAGGCCGCGGCGGTCGGGGAACCACTTGAGCGCGTTGTTGATGCAGGTGGCGTAGATCGATCCCACGCCGATGCCGCCGACGGCCGCGCCGATGTAGAAGCCCAGCAGCGTGGTCGCCTGCGAGTTGATGACCCAGGCCGCGCCGATGAACAGCGCGCCGAAGGCCACGATCAGCCGTGGCCCGAACTTGTCGATGAAGTAGCCCTCGATCGGCGCGAGCCAGGTCTGGACCAGCACGAAGATGGTGAAGGCGATCTGGATCGAGGCGCGCTCCCAGCCGAAGGACTTCTGGATCTCCGGCACGAACAGCGTCCACGCGTACTGGATGTTCGCGGTCGCGATCATGCAGACGATGCCGACGACCAGCTGCGTCCAGCGGCTGGCGTACCAGCGTACCGGGACGCCGGCGGAGGCGCCGACGGCCGGCGAGAGGGATGTGGGGGTGCTCATTGTCGAATGTCTCCTTGGCAGGTCACGCCGATCGCGTCGCGGCGTTGTCGAACGGGGTGGATGTGGCGCATCTCTCGACACGCTGCGCGATGGACGCAACTGTCGTCTCGAAAATAACTGCTCGCGCCTGCCGGAAGTCACGCCGCGACCCGAGGAAAACCCCGAGATCTCAGGGTAAGTGCCCATACCGAAAGTCATGGGCTGACGCGCCCCGGGTCCTTTGCGACAATGCGCCGCCCATGACCGCGCGCCCCCCTCCCGCCCCGCCGGCTTCGACCTCTCGATGAGCCTGCTGCAGCGCATCGACCCCCGACGCAGCCTCGCCGCCGCGATCGGCTGGCTGATGATCGCGCTGGCCATCTGCCTGGCGCTGGCGGCCAACCTCTGGCTGCGCAGCTTCGTGCGCTCGACCCTGCTCGAGGTGCACTCCCAGCGGCTGGAGACGGCCGGCGAGCACGTCAGCGCCGAGCTCGACACCGCGATGCTGCTGCGCCTGCAGTCGGTGAGCGTGGTGGCCTCGATCCTGTCGCAGGACGTGCAGGGCGACGACGCCGCGTGGCGGCAGCGTTCGCTCGAGGCGGTGCACCGCGGCGTGCCGGACCTGATCTGGCTGGCGCTGACCGATGCGGACGGTTTCATCGTCGCGGCCACCGACCCGAAGGTGGTGGGCGAGAACGTCAACCAGCATGCGTGGATCTCGCAGGGGCTGGCCGATGCGTGGATCGAGGAGGGCCGCTCGCCGGGCGAGCACTTCCTCAAGCTCAGCGCGCCCGTGAGCAACGCCGACGGTGCCATCGTCGGCGTGGTCGCGGCGCAGCTCAGCTGGCAATGGGTGGACCACACGGTGTCCGGCATCAAGGCCTCGCCGGGCGAGTGGCTGCTGATCGACCGCGACGGCATGGTGCGCCACGGCCCGGCGGCCCTGCTCGGCACGCGCTGGCGCGAGAGGGGCGACCTGGCCGCGCCCTTCGACCCGACGGTCGCCGGGCTGGGCACCGATGGCGCCGACCTGCCGGCGCGCATCCGGGTGCGGCGGCTGGTCGACAACAAGCCCTTCCTGGTGGCGGCGCCGCGCACCGAGCGCGACGGCACCTTGCGGCGCCTGGGCTGGCGCGTGGTGGTGGTGGAGCCGGTGGCCTCGCTGGCCTCGTTCGCGACCGCCATCGAATGGCGCATCACGCTGGTGCTCAGCATGCTGGGCCTGTGCGCCGCGGTGGTCGGCGTGGCCATGACGCACCGCCTGACCCACCGCGTGAGCGTGATCGCGAGCTCGGCCGACGCGGTGCTCGCCGGCAGCGCCTCGCGCATCGAGGTGCCCGAGGGCGCCGACGAGGCCGCGCGCCTGGGCACGGCGCTCGACCGGCTGCTCGACACCCTGCAGCGCGAACGCGACGAGCTGCGCCTGCTCAACGCGGAACTCGACGAGCGCGTGCGCCAGCGCACCGTCGAGATCAGCCGGCTGGCGCAGGAGTCGCGCGAATCCGCCGTGATGCGCGAGCGCCTGCGCATGGCGCGCGACCTGCACGACACGCTGGCGCATTCGATGATGGCCATGCTGACCGAGATCCGCGTGCTCAAGCACATCGCGACCACGCAGCCGCAGGAACTGCCCGACGAGCTGATGCGCGCCGAGCAGGCCGCGCGCGAGGGCCTGGACGAGGCGCGCCGCGCCATCGACCAGCTGCGCAGCAACCCGGTGCGCGACATCGGGCTGGGCGCGGCGCTGGTCGAGCTGGCCCGCGGCATGAACGAGCGCACGGGCATCGTGCTCGACTGCGAGCTCGCGCCCGACCTGCCGGCGCTGGTCGCCGAGCCCGCCGAGACCGTGTACCGCATGTGCGAGGAACTGCTGCGCAACGTCGAGCGGCATGCGGGCGCGCGGCACCTGGGCCTGCGCCTGCAGCCCGCCGCCGACCCGGGCGTTCTGCAGCTCGAGATCGTGGACGACGGCGTGGGCTTCGACAGCCAGGCCATCGCGCCCGGACACTATGGGCTGGTGGGGTTGCGCGAGCAGGCCGAGGCCATGGGCGTGCGGCTGGCCATCGACAGCCGGCCCGGCCAGGGCACGCGCGTGACCCTGCGCTGGGCCGCGCCCGGCTACGCGCCGATCGTCTGAGCGCGGGCCTCGGCCGGCGGCGTCGCCGGGCGCGCCTGCGCCATCTGCCGCGCCGCGATGTAGCCGAAGGTCATCGCCGGCCCGATGCTGCTGCCGCCGCCCGGATAGCGCCCGCGCATGATCGAGTTCATGTCGAGCCCGGCCGCATAGAGCCCCTCGATCGGCGTGCCCTGCGGCGTCAGCACCCGTGCCTCGGCATCGGTCTCGAGGCCGCCCACCGTGCTGAGATCGCCCGGATGCAGTGCAAGCGCGTAGTAGGGCCCGTCGCCGATCGGCGCCACGCCCGGATTGGGCGCATGCGCCTGGTCGCCGCGAAAGCGCGAGTGCGCATCGGCGCCCTTGCCGAACTCGGGGTCCTCGCCGCGCGCCGCGCCGTCGTTGAAACGCCGCACCGTGGCCTCGAGTTCGTGCGGATCGATGTGGAGCCGCCCGGCCAGCTGCGCCAGGGTCGGCGCCTCGATCAGATACCCCGCCTCGATCAGCGAGCGCGCGCTGAAGGGCGCGGGCCGCGCCAGACCCAGCCCGTAGCGGCGCAGGAAATCGCGGTTGGCGATCAGGTGCGCGGTGGTGATGCCTCGCCGGTGCATCGTGCCCACGAAGGTCTGGTACGACCCACCCTCGTTGACGAAGCGCCGCCCGTCGGGCCCGACCGCGATGCAACCGGGCATGGCACGGTCGATGAAGATGTGCGGATACCTCACGATGCCGCCGTCGGGCTTGCGCAGCACCGACACCGGCGTCCAGATGCAGTCGCCCGCATGGGCCGGATCGTGCAGGCCGCCGACCGCCACGCCGAGCCGCACGCCGTCGCCGACGTTGCCTTCGGGCTGCAGCGAATGGTGGTGCTCGGCGAACGGGATGTGCTTGCGGCGCATCGCCTCGCTCGCGCCATAGCCGCCGGTGGCCAGCAGCACGCCGCGCCGCGCGACCACCTGCATGCGGCGGCCTTCGCGCTCGATCTCCACGCCGGTCACGCGGCCGTCCCGCATCGTGAGCTCGAGCGCGGGCGTGTTCTTCCACAGGGTCACGCCGGCCTGGATCGCCGAATGGAACAGCCGCGCGGCCAGCGCGTTGCCGTTGACGATGCGCGTGCCGCGCCCATAGCGCAGCCGGTCGGCGACGAAGCGCCGCATCACGCGCGCGGTGTGGCGAAAACCGGCCCAGGTCTTGAGCGCATGGCGCATCGGGTGGATGTCGGCGCCCTCGATCTGCATGCTGCCGAACAGCATGAGCTGCGGCAGCGGCATGCGCAGGTCGGCCAGGCGGTGGCCGAGCAGCCGGCCGTCGAAGGCCTGGGTCAGCAGCGAGCGGCTGCGCGCCGCGCCCGGCAGGTCCGATTCGTAGTCGGGCAGCGGAAAGGGCTTGAAGCGCACCTCGGAGTGCCGCTCCATGAAGGCCAGCATCTCGGGCGCATGGTCGAGGTAGCTGGCGACGAGGTCGTCCCGGTAGGCCTCGCCGAGCACGGCGCGCAGGTAGGTTTCGGCGGCCGCGCGCGAATCGTCGAGGCCGATCTGCTTCATCACGTGGTTGCACGGAATCCAGGGCGCGCCGCCCGAGTAGGCGGTGGTGCCGCCGAACAGCGCGGTCTTCTCGACCACCAGCACCTCCAGCCCCAGCTGGCGCGCGGTGATGGCGGCGGTGAGTCCGGCCGCGCCGCTGCCGATGACGACCACGTCGGTTTCGATCATGGGGAACCTCTGGGAAATGATGGGATGGAAGGGAGTCAGTCGATGGCGAGCACGACGTTGCCAAGGACCTCGCCGCGCTCCACCAGTTCGTGCGCGCGCACGATCTGTTCGAGCGGCAGCAACTGGCCGATGGTGTGCAGCAGCAGGTCGTCCTCGAGCAGCGGCAGCAGTTCGCGCAGGCAGGCCTCGCGCTCGCTGGGTGCGATCTCGTAGATGGTGAAGAAGCGCAGTTCGGCGCTCTTCTGCATCAGCACCACGGCCGGCAGCACGGCATCGAGGCCGGTCGTGCCGTAGACCACGACGCGCGCGCCGGGCTTCAGCAGCTTCGGGTAGTGCGCCGCGTTGTTCGCGAGATCGACCTCGATCACGCGGTCCACGCCCGCGCCGCCCGTGAGGGCCTTCACGCCGTCGCCGAGGTCCTGCTCGCGGTAGTCGACGACATGGTCGGCGCCGGCCGCGATGGCATGCGCGGCCTTGCGCGCCGAACTCACGCTGGCGATGACCTCGGCGCCGCGCAGCTTCGCGAACTGGATCGCATAGTGGCCCACCGATCCCGCGCCGCCCGCCACCAGCACGCGCTGGCCGGGGCCGCATTCGGCCAGGCGCACGGCGTGCAGCGCGGTGAAGGCGGGAATGCCGAGGCAGGCGCCCTCGGCGAAGCCCAGCGCGGCCGGCAGCGGCACGGCCTGCGCCGACGGCAGCGCGACGTAGTCGGCCGCGGTGCCGAAGGCGCGCCGCCATTGGGCGTTCCAGGTCCACACGCGTTCGCCGATGCGCACGGTGGGCACGCCATCGCCCACGGCGTCGATCACGCCGGCGCCGTCGCTGTGCGGAACGATCAGCGGCGCCACCAGCGCGCGGCCACCGCCGCCGCGCCGCATCTTCCAGTCGGAGGGGTTCACGCCCGAGCTGCGAAGCCGTACCCGCACTTCGCCCGGGCCGGGCTCGGGCCGCGGCTGCTCGCCGACGCGGATCACCTCGGCCGCTTCGCCCTGGCGCGTGTAGAAGGCGGCGCGCATCGTGCTCATGCCTCGCTGCCCGCGACGACGCCGCGCCGCTTGAGCTCGTCGATCTGCGCGGGCGTGAGGCCGATCTCGGCGAGCACCGCGTCGGTGTCCTGCCCGAGGCGCGGTGCGTTGCGCCGCTGCGCACCGGGCGTGCGCGAGAGCTTGGGCACGATGCCAGGCACCTGCAGCGCATTGCCGTCGCCCATGGCGATGGTCTGCAGCATGCCGCGCGCGAGGTAGTGCGGATCGGCCGCGATGTCGGCCACCGAGTAGATGCGGCCGGCCGGCACCGAGGCCTCGTCGAGCCGCGCGAGCACTTCGGCCACATCGCGCTGCGCGGTCCAGGCGCCGATGGCGGCATCGAGTTCGGCCACGCGCGCCACGCGACCGGCGTTGTCGGCCAGCGCCGGATCGGCCGCGATATCGGGTCGCTCGATCGTGGCCATGAGCCGGCGGAAGATGCTGTCGCCATTGCCCGCGATCAGCGCATAGCCGCCGTCGCCGCAGAGGTAGGCGTTGCTCGGCGCGATGCCGGGCAGGGCGCTGCCGGCCGCGCCGCGCACCGCGCCGAAGGCGCTGTACTCGGGCAGCAGGCTTTCCATGCAGTTGAACACCGCCTCGTAGAGCGCCACGTCGATCACCTGGCCGCGGCCCGAGCGCTGGCGCTCCTGCAGCGCCATCAGGATGCCGATCACGCCATGCAGCGCGGCCAGCGTGTCGCCCAGCGAGATGCCCACGCGCACCGGCACCCGGCCGGGTTCGGCCGTGAGATGGCGCAGCCCGCCCATGGCCTCGGCCACCACGCCGAAGCCGGGGCGGTCGCGGTAGGGGCCGGTCTGGCCGTAGCCGCTCACGCGCAGCACGATCAGCCGCGGATTGGCCTCGAGCAATGTTTCGGGACCGAGCCCCCAGCCCTCGAGCGCGCCGGGGCGGAAGTTCTCGATCAGCACGTCCGACTCGGCGGCGAGCCGGCGCACGATGGCCTGCGCCTCGCTGTCCTTGAGGTCGAGCGCGATCGAGCGCTTGTTGCGCGACTGCACCTGCCACCAGACCGAGGTGCCGTCCTTCAGCAGCCGCCACTTGCGCAGCGGATCGCCGGCGCCAGGGGGCTCGATCTTGATGACCTCGGCACCGAAGTCGCCGAGCGTCTTGGCGGCGAAGGGGCCCGCGATGAGCTGGCCCATCTCGAGCACCTTGAGGCCCGCGAGCGGACCGCGCGCTTCGCTCGCTGCCGTCATGCCGGCACGATGCGCATCGGCAGCCGGTCGAGCGTGCGCATCTGGTTGATCGGCCGGTAGCTGGCCGGCGCCGTGAGTTCCATGCGCGCCACGCGGCGGCTCAGCGCGCCGATCAGCGCTTCCGATTCCTGGCGCGCGAGCATCTGGCCGATGCAGGCATGGATGCCGTTGCCCAGCGCGACGTGGCTGCCCGCGAGCGCGGGGCGGTCGACGTCGAAGCGCTCGGGCTCGGGGAACTGGCGCGGATCGCGGTTGGCCGCGCCCATGAACACGCCGATCTTGGTGTCGGGGGCCAGGCGCACGCCCGAGAGCTCGGTCTCGCCGCGCGTGGTGCGGTAGGTGACCTGGAACGGCGTCTCGTGGCGGATGCCTTCCTCGAACGCGGCCTTGACCTTGGCCGGCTCGTTGCGCACGCGCTCCCACTGCGCGGGATTCCTCGCGAGCTGGTGCAGCGTGAAGCCGATGCCGGCGATGGTGGAGTCGGTGCCGCCGCCCACGAAGCTGCGCACCACGTTCGAGGCGATGCCCTCGTCGAGTTCGCCCGCGTCCTCGGCGCGGAACAGCAGCTCGGCGATCGAGTCGGGAATCACGCCCTGGCGCGACACGCTCTGCTCGAACCACGCGAGGTAGGGCTGCGCGGCCTGCATCGCGCGCTCGTAGAGCGCGTTGCGCGGGCCGCTCTGGTTGAAGCGCATCTCGCCGATGGCCAGGGTCTCGGTGCGCGGCAGGCGCACGCCCACCGCGGCCGGGAAGGCCTCGAGCACGAAGCGCTCGGCGCAGTCCTCCACGCCATCGAACTCGCGCTGGTCCAGCAGTTGTTCGACCAGCGACTCGGCCTTGCGCTCGAAGCCTTCCTTCCAGCGCCGGATCACGAGCGGCGACAGCAGGCGCGTGACCACCGAGCGGATCTTCGTATGGTCGGGCGGGTCGGCCTCGAGCAGCCGGCTCGGGATGCGGAACTCGCCGGGCTTGCGGATGTCCTGGATGCCGATGCCGCCCGCGTTGGTGAAGCGCGCATGGTCGGCCAGCACCGTCTTCGCCTCGGCATGGCGGCCCACGGCATAGATGCCGTGCGGCGCGATGAAGGCCACGGGACCGGCTTCGCGCAGCGCCTCGTGGAACGGATAGGGATCGAGCAGCACCTCGATCGCGTACGGGTCGATGTCCAGCACGGGCGCGTCGCGCAGCGCGACGGGTTCGGCGGTGGTGGTCATGCAGGGGCTCCTGGCGTGGGGGAATGCATCGAGTCTCGATGGCCGTCCGCCGCGCGTCAGTCCCCTTGACGGGGACGGCGCGAACCTGTCGAGAGGCTGCGTCCCCGGCAAGGGGACAGACGCCGCGCGCGCCGCTTGATGTACTCGCGCCGGCTCGAAGAACGACCATCCCCGGAACCAGGAGACACACACATGCGCGCTTCCCTGCTAGCCCTCGTGGCCTGCACCGCCTTCGCGACCGCGGCGACGGCACAGGCCCAGAAGACCTACGGCCCCGGTGCCAGCGACACCGAGATCAAGCTCGGCCAGACCGTGGCCTACAGCGGTCCCGGCTCGGCCTATTCGATGGTGGGCCGCATGTCGGTGGCCTACTTCAAGATGCTCAACGAGACCAGGGGCGGGGTCAACGGACGCAAGATCAACCTGCTGTCGGTCGACGATGCCTACAGCCCGCCCAAGACCGTGGAGGGCACGCGCAAGCTGGTCGAGTCCGACCAGGTGCTGGCGCTGGTCAACTCCATGGGCACGGCCTCGCAGACCTCGGTGCAGAAGTACCTCAACGGCAAGAAGGTGCCGCAGGTGTTCTTCTATGCCTCGAGCCCGAACCTGCACGACTCCGCCACCACGCCGTGGACCGTGCCCTTCTCCTTCGCCTACGACATCGAGGGCTCGATCTATGGCAAGTATCTCGTCGACGCCAAGCCCAACGCGAAGATCGGCGTGCTCTACCAGAACGACGACGTGGGCAAGTCGTACATGCGCGGTTTCCGCAAGGCGTTGGGCGCGAAGCAGTCGAACATCGTGAAGGAGGTGAGCCAGGAGATGAGCGACCCGACCGTCGACTCGCAGATCCTGCAGCTGCAGGCATCGGGCGCCGAGGTGCTGGTGGCCTTCACCTCGAACAAGGCGCAGGCGCAGGCGATCCGCAAGGCGGCGGCGATCGGCTGGAAGCCGTTCTACATCGTGCCCTACGTGTCGAGCTCGATCAGCGGCGTGCTGACCCCGGCCGGCCTCGACAACTCGGTGGGGCTGGTGTCGAGCTACTGGTTCAAGACGCCGTCGGACCCGACCTGGAACAACGACAAGGCGATGCAGGAGTACCTGGCCTTCTTCAAGAAGTACCTGCCCAACGACGATCCGGGCGACACCACCTCGGTCTACACCTACATGGGCGCGCAACTCACGGCGCTGGTGCTCGAGCGCTGCGGCGACAACCTCACGCGCGAGAACTTCCTCAAGCAGGTGCAGGGGCTGAAGGACATCGAGCTCGGCATGCTGCTGCCCGGCATGAAGATCAACTTCCGCGCCGACGACTACTACCCGATCCGGCAGGCGCGGCTCGCGCAGTTCGATGGCAAGTCATGGAAGCCCATGACGGAGCTCATCACCATCGAGCGCTGAGCATGCGCGGTGTCAGGGCCGCGGCTGGCGCTCGATGCTGAGTTCGCGCCGGCAGCTCATGTCGGCCATGCGGATCGCCTGCGGCGCGCTGTCCATCGAGCGGCCCGTGGGCTCGAGCGCACCCCACTGGTTGCGCGCGAGTTCGACGCCATAGCGCATCTCCCAGCGCTTGCCGACGATCTGCTCCATGCAGTGCTCGGCGTCCGCATAACGCTCGGCCATCTCCATCGCATCGGCGGGCTCCGCTCGAACGGCGAAAGTGGCGAGCAGCGAACACAGGAGGAGGGCGGAGCGTGCGGGGAGGCGAAGGAGCATGGGGAGGCGAAAGAAGAGATTGAAGGAAAGTCGCGGATTTTAACGACCGGCCCGCGCACGATGCCGGCCGTTGCGGATGCCCGACCCGCGGGCTCAGAAGGTGTGAAGGAACCGTCGCGAGCGCCCCGAGGTCGCGTCGAGGACCGGAGCCGTACTGACGTACGGCGAGGACCGCAGATGCGAGATCGGGGTGCGCAGCAGGTTCATTCACACCTTATCAGTCGCGCAGGCTGCTCGCGAGCCGCACTACCTCGGCCAAGGTCGCGAGCTGGTCGGCATGCGCGGTCGCGAGGCGCGCGAGCTTCTTGCGGCCCGCGGGCAGCAGATGCACTTCCACCTGCCGGCGATCGACGGTGCTGGGCTTGCGCACGACCAGGCCCGCTTCTTCGCAGCGCGACACCAGCGCCACCACGCCATGCGGCTGCGCCTGCAGCCGTTCGGCCAGCTCGCCGATCGAGGCCCAGTCGCGGCCCGGAAAGCCCTGTGTGTGAAGCAGCAGCTGGTATTGCAGCGCCGTGATGCCTTGCTCGCGCGCGGCGTCCTCGCTGAAGCGCAGGAAGCTGCGCAGCGTGTGGCGGAAATTGGAGAGGGCTTCGAAGCGCTGCTTCTGGGCCGGGCCGGAGGAGGTCGACATGGGCGGGATCGGCGGGGGACGCGGGAATGTAGCAGCCGGTCCGTCAGCCGCCTGTGGAGTCCCAGGGATTCATCAGCGGCACGCCGGACGCTTCGAAGTGCTTGAGGTTGCGCGTCACCACCGTGGCGCCGTGCACCAGCGCCGTCGCGGCGATCAGGGGATCGCGGTAGTCGCGGCCATCGGCCCATGCGAGGCTGGCCGCACGCCGGGCCACCACGTGATCGACGGGCAGGATCCGGCCGGCGAAGGCCGGGAGCACCATGGTCTCGAGCCAGCGATGGAAGACCTCGGCCTGCAATTCGTCGCCGCGCTGCGCGGCCTGGCTGATGCCGCGCTGGATCTCCAGCACCGTGACGGCGGACAGGTACATGTCCCCGGTGGCATGAGCGACCATCCAGGCCAGCACGTTTGGGTGGCAACTGCTCTTGCGGACTTCGGAAACGACGTTGGTGTCCAGCAGCCACATCATGCGCGCCGTCCTCCCTCGGGCTCGTTCGTGTGCGAGGGATCGCGCTTCATGCGTCGATGTCCTTGGCGCCGATGCGGATCGGCTCGACGTCCAGGTCGAAGGCGTCGGCTTCGGGCATGCGCAGCAGCTCGACCAGGTTCTTGTCGGTCTTCGTGAGGCGGCGGTATTCGGCGATCGGAATGAGCGCCTGGGTCGGCTCGCCGCGGTCGGTGATGATGACCGTGCCGCCCTCGCTCACCACGCGCCGGGCGGCGCTGACGTTGTGCACGAACTCGCGGCTGGAAACCGTCTTGATCTGTGCATGTCCCATGGTGCGTCCTTTCAATGAGGCGGAACCCGCCATGCAATGTGCATCGCGCCGTTGTCGCCTTCTATGAGAAGGTTAGCTACGTTGCTAACTTCCGTCAAGACAAGCGTTCGCGCACGCGTAATCCAAAGATCGAGTTCACGCGTCAATAAGCATTAACGCCTAAGGCAGGCACGTCAAAAGCACCTACGATCCGCCTGAAATGTACTTTGTCATCAAAGTACAAAACAAACGGATCATGAACCTCGACACAGCACATCAAGCAACGACAGCCGGTGCCTTGGCTGCCGCCTACGCCCGGCGCGAGCTCACGCCCACGCAGGTCGCCGAGCGCTGCCTGGCGCGTGCGCAGACCGCGCGCGGCGTGTTCACGCAGCTCACCGTGTCGCGGGCCCTCGCGCAGGCCGAACGGGCCACCGCTCGCTGGCGGGCCGGCACGCCGCTCGGTCCGATGGACGGCGTGCCGTTGACCTGGAAGGACCTGTTCGACATCCGCGGCACCCCCACCACGGCCGGCTCGGCCTTGCTTGCACGGGCCGAACCGGCGAAGGCCGATGCCACGCTGGTGGCGCATGCCGAGGCGGCCGGCATGGTCTGCATCGGCAAGACCAACCTGAGCGAGTTCGCCTATTCGGGGCTGGGCCTGAACCCGTTCTTCGGCACGCCGGTGAACCCGGCCCTCGGCACGCGCGCCAGGGCACCGGGCGGATCGTCCTCGGGGGCCGCGCTGGCCGTCGCGCTGGGCATCGCGCCGATCGGCATCGGCACCGACACCGCCGGCTCGGTGCGCGTTCCGGCATCGTTCAACGGGCTGGTCGGCTACCGGGCCAGCAGGCGGCGCCATGCGATGACGGGCGTGTTCGCGCTCGCCCCGTCGCTCGACACCGTCGGTCCGCTCGCGCATTCGGTGGCCGATTGCATCGCCATGGATGCGGTGCTCCAGGGCGGCCGCGGCGACGAAGCACGCGAACTGCTCGCCGGCGGCTTCGACGCAGCCCGCCGCACCCTGGCGCAGCAGACCTTCGTCGTCGATCCGGCCATCCTCGACAGCGAGCGCGTCACGACGGCGGTGCGCGAGAACCTGCGGGCGCGGATGCGCTGGCTGCGCGCCGCGGGCGCGACGGTCGTGGAGCGCGAGGTGAAGAGCCTGCACCTCGTGCAGGCGCTGATCGACAGCCACGGCTGGCTCGGCGCCAGCGAGGCCTTCGCGATGCACCAGGCGCGGCTCGATGCGCCGCAGGCCGAGGCCATGGACCCGCGCGTGCGCCGCCGGCTCGAGGCGGCGCGCGATGTCAATGCCGCGCGCTACCTGCACCTGCGCTGGGAGCGGCAGCGGCTGATCGCCGCCTTCGAGCGCGATCTCGAGGGCGCGACCCTGGTGCTGCCCGCCACCGCGCACACCGCGCCGCTGCTGCAGCCGCTGGAGGCCGACGACGAGCTCTTCGCGCGCACCAACCTCGCGACGCTGCGCCTCACGATGCCCGGCAGCTTCCTCGACACGCCCGCCGTCGCGATGCCCAGCGGCGTCGAGCGCGTGGCCGCGCCCGACGGCAGCACCGATCTCCTGCCCACCGGCCTGCAGCTGATGCGCCCCCGCGGCGACGACGCGCGGCTGCTGCAGATCGCCCTTTCCCTCGAGCACCTGTTTTCTTCACCCCACTTCAAGGAGCAATGACATGACCAAGGAAATCTTCATCACCTTCGGCGTCGACGTGGACGCCGTCGGCGGCTGGCTCGGTTCGTACGGCGGCGAGGACTCGCCGGACGACATCTCGCGCGGCATGTTCGCGGGCGAGGTGGGATCGCCGCGGCTGCTGAAGCTGTTCAAGAGGTACGGCCTGACCACCACCTGGTTCGTGCCCGGGCACTCGGCCGAGACCTTTCCGGACCAGATGAAGGCCGTGGTCGACGCGGGCCACGAGCTGGGCATCCACGGCTACAGCCACGAGAACCCGATCGCGATGACGCCCGAGCAGGAAGAGGCCGTGCTCGACCGCAGCATCGACGTCATCACGCGCCTCGCGGGCCGGGCGCCGACCGGCTATGTCGCGCCGTGGTGGGAGTTCAGTCCGGTCACCAACGAGCTGCTGATCAAGAAGGGCATCAAGTACGACCACAGCCTGATGCACAACGACTTCCACCCGTACTACGTCCGCGTCGGCGACCGGTGGACCCGGATCGACTACAGCAAGCATCCGGACAGCTGGATGAAGCCGCTCGAGCGCGGCACCGAGACCTCGCTGGTCGAGATCCCGGCCAACTGGTACCTGGACGACCTGCCGCCGATGATGTTCATCAAGAAGGCGCCCAACAGCCACGGCTTCGTGAACCCGCGCGACATCGAGCAGATGTGGCGCGACCAGTTCGACTGGGTCTACCGCGAGCACGACTACGCGGTGTTCCCGATCACGATCCATCCGGACGTCTCGGGCCGGCCCCAGGTGCTGCTGATGCTGGAGCGGCTGATCGAGCACTTCCAGTCCCACGCCGGCGTGCGCTTCATGACCTGCGACCAGATCGCGGACGACTTCCTGCGCCGCCATCCGCGCGTCTAGGCCCCGGCATTGCACCGCCCCTTCCACAGAGAACGACCATGACCGCCTCGATCCCTCCCCAAGCCGCGGCCGACGCCGCCTGGACGCCGCCGACCGTGACGAAGAAGCAGGTGAACTACGCCACCTGGGTGTGCTTCTTCGCCTGGGTGTTCGCCGTCTACGACTTCATCCTGTTCGGCACCCTGCTGCCCCGGCTCGGCGACCACTTCAAGTGGACCGCCGACCAGCAGACCAACCTCAACACCTGGGTCACGCTCGGCACGGTCATCGTGGCCTTCGGCATCGGGCCGATCGCCGACCGGCTGGGCCGGCGCAAGGGCATCATCATCGCGGTCGCCGGCGCGGCCCTGTGCTCGGGACTGACGGCCTTCGCGGGCTGGGTGATCGGCCTGTCGGCCGGGGTGGGCTTCGTGCTGCTGATCCTGGTGCGCTCGCTGGCCGGGCTCGGCTATGCCGAGCAGAGCATCAACGCCACCTACCTCAGCGAACTGTTCTCGCTGGTGCACACCGATCCGGCCGCCACCCGGCGGCGCGGCTTCATCTACTCGCTGGTGCAGGGCGGCTGGCCGGTGGGCGCGGTGCTCACCGCGGCGCTGGTGGCGGCGCTCTATCCGCTGGGCGAGCGCTGGTTCGGCGAAGGCGGCGGCTGGGCGCTGTCCTTCGTGTTCGCGATGTTCCCCGCCATCGTGATCGCGATCCTCGGCCGCCGGCTGGTCGAGACGCCGCAGTTCATCACCGGCCAGCGCATCGCGCGGCTGCAGCGCGAAGGCCGGGCCGCCGATGCGCAGCGGCTCGCGCAGGCGCAGGGCATCGACCTGTCGGCGCGGCATCACACCGGCATCTCCGCCATGTTCAAGGGCGCATCGCTGCGGCCCACGCTGTCGCTGGCCCTGAGCTTCTTCCTCAACTGGTTCGCGATCGTGATCTTCGCCGTGCTGGGCACCTCGGTGCTCGGCGGCTCGGGCGGCACGCCCGGCAAGGGCGTGGACTTCTCCAATGCGCTGCAGGTGCTGATCGTCTCGAACCTGGCCGGCTTCCTCGGCTACATGTTCCACGGCTGGCTCGGCGACCGCATCGGCCGGCGCAACGCGGTTGCCATCGGCTGGGTGCTGGGCGGGCTCGCGTTCTACCTGATGCTGCAGGCGCCGCAGGGCGACTTCTGGCGCATCGTGCCGCTGTACTCACTCGGCCTGTTCTTCCTGATCGGCCCCTATGCCGCGGTGCTGTTCCTGGTCGGCGAGAGCTTCCCGAGCCACATCCGCGCCACCGCCAGCTCCTTCGTCAACGCGATGGGGCAGGTGGGCGCCATCGCGGCCGGCTTCGGCGTGACCTACACGCTGTCGCACGGCGCCGACTGGGTGCAGGCCGCGGTCGTCTGGGGCGCGATTCCCTGCACGATCTCCGGCATCGTGATGCTGCTGGTGCCGCACGTCGACCCGAAGTCGGTGCGCTGAAGGAGCAACCCGATGACTTCATCGCAAGCAAGTGCGGGCCGCGTGGCATTGATCACCGGTGCCGCGAGCGGCATCGGCCAGGCGCTGGCGCTGGCCTATGCGCAGACCGATGTCGCGGTCGTGGGCGGCTATTTCCCCGGCGATCCGCACGACCCGGCGCAGACCGAGCGGCTGGTGAACGACGCCGGCGGCCGCTGCGTCATGGTGCCCGTCGACGTCGGCGATGCCGACCAGGTCGAGCGCTTCGCGCAGACCGCCATCGAGCGTTTCGGCCGTCTCGACCATGCGGTCGCGAATGCCGGCCTGTTGCGCCAGGCGGCACTCACCGCCATGAGCGATGCGCAATGGATGGACGTGATCAACGTCGACCTCAGCGGCGTGATGCGCACCTTCCGCGCCGCGGCCCGCCACATGGGCGAGGGTGGCGCGATGGTCGCGGTGTCGTCGATCGCCGGCGGCGTGTACGGGTGGGAGCACCATGCCCACTACTCGGCCGCGAAGGCCGGCGTGCCCGGCCTGTGCCGTGCCGTGGCGATGGAGCTCGCGCCGCGCGGCATCCGCTGCAACTGCGTGATTCCCGGGCTGATCGAGACGCCGCAGTCGCTCGACCCGGTCAACTCGCTCGGTCCCGAGGGCCTGCGGCAGGCGGCCGCCGGCATTCCGCTCGGCCGGGTCGGCAGGGCGCGCGAGATCGCGACGCTGATCCGCTTCCTGAGCGGCGACGACGCGTCGTACATCACGGGCCAGTCGGTGATCGCCGATGGCGGCCTCACCGTGCGCTGGCCCGGTTGAACTGGCAGGAGCACCCATGAACGACAGACTCCTCAACGGACGGCGCGCCGTCGTGACCGGCGCCGGCAGCGGCATCGGCGCCGCCATCGCGCTGGCCTATGCGCGTGCCGGCGCCGACCTGCTGCTGGCCGACATCGATCGCGCGCGGGTGGAAGACACCGCGCGCCGCTGCCGCGAAGCCGGTGGCCGCGTCGAGACCGCCGTCGGCGACATCGGCGACGAGGCGGTGGCCAACGAGGCCATCGATGCCTGCGTGGCGGCCTTCGGCGGCATCGACATCCTGGTCAACAACGCCGGCATGCTGACCCAGTCGCGCTGCGCCGACATGCCGACCGCCATGTGGGACGACATGCTGCGCGTCGACCTGCGCAGCGTGTTCCTCTGCGCGCGCCGCGCCGTTCCCCACATGGCGGCGCAGCGCTGGGGGCGCGTGATCAACGTGGCCTCGCAGCTCGGCATCAAGGGCGGTGTCGAGCTGTGCCACTACGCGGCCGCCAAGGCCGGCGTGATCGGCTTCACCAAGTCGCTCGCGCTCGAGATGGCGCCGGCCAACGTGCTGGTCAACGCCATCGCGCCCGGCCCGATCGCCACGCCGCTGGTCGACGGCATCAGCGCCGACTGGAAGCGGGCCAAGGAAGCCAGCCTGCCGCTGGGCCGCTTCGGCCGCGTGGAAGAGGTGGCGCCCACCGCCGTGCTGCTGGCCTCCGATCCCGGCGGCAATCTCTACGTGGGCCAGACGCTCGGGCCCAATTCCGGCGACGTGATGCCCTGAAAGGCGGTGGACCATGTGCGGAATGTGCGGCTTGCTGCAAGGGACGGCGCACTGGAGCCATGCCGCGGCCGGTTCGGTGCAGGGACGGCGCCAGCGGCTGCTCCAGGTGGCGCGGGCCAACCGCCTGCTGCGGCTGTTCCGGCTCGAGTTGCAGGACTTCCATGGGCAGTCCTACCTGCTGCAGGGCGCGACCGGTGCGAGCGTGCTGGTGCCCGACTTCAGCGCGCTATGGAGCGCGGCCGAGCAGCTGCTGGGCCGCACCATCGATCCGCTGGCCATGCCATGGCCCGCGAAGGACGACGCGCCATGACGGACATCGCCTTCGAGGTCCTGCCCGTCGGCATCCTGACCGGCTTCCTGGGCAGCGGCAAGACCACGCTACTGCGGCGCTGGCTGCAGGGCAGCGTCGCGGGCGACACGGCCGTGCTCATCAACGAGTTCGGCGATGTCGGCCTCGACCACCTGCTGGTCGGTGCGATCGATGCCGACACCGTGCTGCTCGACAACGGCTGCATCTGCTGTTCGATCCGCGGCGAACTCAAGGAGGCGCTGATGCGCCTGCTGTCGCGCCGCCAGCGCGGGGAATTGCCGGCCTTCCGCCGCGTGCTGATCGAGACCACGGGCCTGGCCACGCCGGGGCCGGTGCTGGGCACGCTGCTGGGCGATGCGCAGCTTCGCCATCACTTCCGGCCGGCCTTCGTCGCCACCGTGGTCGATGCCCTGCATGCCGAGCGCCAGCAGGCGCGGCACCCCGAATGGATCGCGCAGGTCGCCGCGGCCGACACGCTGTGGCTGAGCAAGACCGACCTGGTGGCACCCGGGCAGGCGACGCGGCTGCGGGCGATGCTGGCGGAACTCAACCCCGTGGCCCGCCAACTGGACGCGCCCTCGGCGGCGTCCGTGCCCTGGCTCGACGATCTCGCGGACGGCGCTTCTCGCGACGACACCGCGGGCTGGATCGCGCGCGTCGCCGCGGGCACGCTGCGGCCGCGTGCCGGCGCACGGCCGGTGCCCGCGCGCATCGGCGGCACCCATGCGCAGCAGCTGGCCGGCACGGGCGCGCGTTCGTTCTGCCTGGTGTTCGAGCGGCCCCTAGAATGGTTCACCCTCACTCTCTGGCTCACGCTGCTGGTGCATCGTCATGGCGATCGATTGCTGCGCATCAAGGGCTTGCTGGGCATCGCGGCCGACGGCTTCGCGCACGGGCAGCCCACGGTCCTGCACGGGATCGGGCACCTGATGCACCCGCCCGAACACCTGGCCGACTGGCCCGACGACGACCGGCGCTCGCGCCTGGTCTTCATCGTGCAGGGCTTGTCCGAGGCGGACGTGCGCGCGTCGTGGGAAGCCTTCGAACGCTTCTACGCGCCGCGGGAAGCCGGGCCGAATCCTCTCACCTCGAAAGCGTAGCCATGGCCGCCCTGGCATCGAAGAGAACCGAGCTGCGCGTGCTGGGCACGTCGGTCACGCTCACGGAAGCCGTGCGCAAGCGCGCCATGTCGGACCTCGGCCTGCGCATCCACTTCGAGGTGCTCGACGGCTTCGACGCGCAGCGCCAGGCCGTGATCGAGCAGGGCAGTTTCGACGTCTACGACCAGTGGTTCCACAGCATCGACTATCTCTGGCCGGCCGGCGCGCTGCAGCCGATCGAGCTGGACCGGATCGAGCACTGGTCCGAGGTCAATGCCCTGCCCAAGACCGGGCGGATCGCGCCGGACGCGCGCTACGGGCAGGGCTGCAATCCCGTGACGCGCCTCTATGTGCAGCCCGACGGCAGCGTGGGCGATGCGCCGAGCGCGCGGATCAGCATGCTGCCGCTCACGCACAACGCCGACAGCTTCGTCTACCTGCCGGCCGAGATCCCGTCGCTGTTCGGCACCGAGGAGAGCTGGTCGTGGCTGGTGTCGCCGGCCTGCAATGGCCGCGTGGCGCTGCAGGCCGATGCCGCGATCGGCGCGCTCGACGCCGTGCTGGCGCTGCGTGCGAGCGGCGAGATGGCGTTCGGCGACATCAGCAACCTCGAGATCGAGGAGGTCGACCGGATGATCGCGCTGCTGATGGCCAAGAAGAAGGCCGGCCTGTTCCGCGGCTTCTGGGGCAACTACGCCGATGCCGCGCGCATGATGATCGATGCCCGCGTCGCGATCCAGAGCAACTGGTCGCCCGCCATCGCGCAGTACGAGCAGGCCGGCCTGGCCTACCGGCTGGCGCGTCCGCGCGAAGGCTATCGAGCCTGGTACGGCGGCCTGGGCATCGCGCGCCGCGCGCAGGGGCCCAAGCTCGACGCGGCCTACCGCTACCTGAACTGGTGGCATTCGGGCTGGGCCGGCGCGGTGATGGCGCGCCAGGGCTTCTACATCTCCAACCCGCTGCGCACGCGCGCGCACCTGAGCGCCGCCGAATGGGACTATTGGTACGCGGGCCTGCCGGCGGCCGAGGACCTGCCGGGAACTGACGGTACCATCCTGATCCGCCAAGGCAGCGTGCGCGACGGCGGCTCCTACGCGCAGCGCATGAGCGACGTGGCCGTGTGGAACACCGTCATGGACGAGCACAACTACCTGGTGCGCAAATGGACCGAGTTCCTGCGCAGCGGCTGACCCCCTGTTGAGACCCCCGAGACGCGACTGCACGACAGCGATGAGAAGACCATGAGTCCGCCAGCCTCCGACCCCGCGTCGGCCGAGGAAAGCTCCGAAGCTGGCGAACGGAAGCTGCGCTACGAACTGATCCGCCACCGGCTGCGCCAGGCCATCGTCGACCGGCGCATCGTGCCCGGGCTGGTGCTGCTCGAAGGACCGGTCGCCGACGTGTTCGGCACCAGCCGCGTGCCGGTGCGCAAGGCCTTCCACCTGCTCCATGAAGAAGGCCTGCTGCAGAAGTTCATGGGCCGCGGCTACATGGTCGCGCCGCGCGGCCAGCAGGTGGAGCCGCTGCGGCTGCCGATCGACGAGGCCTCGCTCGGGCAGGATGCGCAGGACGCGACCATCTACATCCCTTCCGAGGGCGAGCGCATCTACAGCGAGCTGGAGCAGTCGATCTCGGCCGCCATCGTGTTCGGCCATTTCCGCATCGACGAGGCGCAGGCCATGCAGCATTTCAGCGTGAACCGCGGCGCGCTGCGCGAGGTGCTGAGCCGGCTGGTCGACCGCGGCCTGGTCGAGAAGAGCGCCTACGCGGCCTGGCGCGCCGGCCCGCTGACCGCGCGCGCCATGGCGCAGGACTTCGAGGTCCGGCTGCTGCTGGCGCCGGCCGCGTTGCTCGAGAGCGCACCGAAGCTCGATGCGAAGTTCCTGTCGGGCCTGCGCGAGGTGCTGCGCGATCCCGCGGCCGTCGACACGGAAGAGCTGCTGCGCATCGAGAGCCAGATCCACGACACCTGCCTGGCGCACCACCCCAACACCAAGATGCTCGGCATCCTGCGGCAATGCCAGATGCCGCTGATCGTCCATCAGACCTTCTGCCGCATGTTCCACCAGCCGATGCATCCCGCGCTGATCGACGAGTACCGGCAGATCGTCGAGCACCTGTGCGAGGGCCGCTACGCGCAGGCGGCCGAGGCGCTCGCGGCGCACCTGCAGGCCGCGCGCAAGCGCACGCAGCAGCAGCTCAAGGTGCTGGCCGTGCTGCCCGAGCCGCCGTTGCCGGCCTACCTCGTGCGCATTGCCTGAGCGCGGGCCATGGCCCGGCCTCAGCCGATCGCCTGCGCCTCCCTGAAGCCCTCGAGCACCGCGTCGTCCACCTCGCGCGGCGCCACGCAATCGCCGATGCGGCGGACCGCGAGGCCGCGTGACCTCAGCTGGTGGTACAGCCCGTCCTCGCTCTCGCGCAGCATCGACAGCACGACCGTGTCGGCCGCCAGCGTCTCGCTCGCGCCGCCCAGCGTGCTGCGCAACACGACGCGGCCCGGCTCGATGTGCTCGACGGTGGTCGAGGCACGCAGCGCCACGCCGGCCGCGGCCACGCGCGGCATCAGCCAGGGCCAGTCGAGCGTGGGCTCGAGCTTGCGCCCGAGCAGCGCGTCGGCACCAACCACCGTGACCTCGCGGCCGGCGGCGCTCAGCAGCCGGGCCAGGCCCAGCGGCAGGTAGTCGCCGTTGTCGTCGACGATCAGCACGCGGCGCCCGCAGGCGGGCAGGTCGTCGAGCGCCGAGAGCGCGTCCGTCACATGCGGCAGCTCCGCGCCCGGGATCGCGTCGCGGTCGGTGCGGAACATCGAGCGGCCGCCGCGCTGCCAGCGCGCGCCGGTGGCCACCACGACCTCGTCGGCGCCGAAGGCGGCCACCGCGTCGGCCGTGGCCTCGCGGCGCAGCACGATCTCCACGCCGCGCCGGCGCAGCGAGGCCTCGAGGTCGTCGACCAGGAAGTTCCACGAACCGTAGTCGGGCAGCAGGCCGGCGCGGCGGATCTGACCGCCGAGCCGGTCCATGTGTTCCCACAGGGTGACGCGATGGCCGCGCGCGGCCGCGCTGTCCGCGAACTTGAGGCCGCCCGGGCCGCCACCGATCACGAGCAGCGTGCGCGGCGTGGCAGCGGGACGCGCCAGCGCCGCACCGAACTGCAGTTCGCGGCCCGCCTCGGGGTTCACGGTGCAGCTCACGTTCTGCCCCAGCCGTCGCCAGCAGCCCTGGTTGGCGCCCACGCAGCGCCGGGTCTGGTCGGCGCGGCCTTCTTTCGCCTTGCGCACGATCTCGGGGTCGGCGATCTGGGCGCGCACCAGCCCGACCATGTCGGACTGCCCTTGCGCGACGATCTTCGCGGCCGTGTCGATGTCGCGCACCGAGCCCTGGATCAGCAGCGGGATGCGCCCGCGCAACGCCTCGCGCACGCGCGCGGCGTTGGCGGCCAGCGGCGCGGTCTCGCCGCTCGATTGCGGCGGCACCAGCCGGTGGTTCTGGTGGTAGTCGGTGTGCGAGAGGCACAGGTAGTCGAACAGGCGCTCGGCTTCGAGCAGCGCGACCACGCGCAGCGTTTCCTCGGGCGTGGTGCCGGCCTCGCCGAGGTACTCGTCGAGGCTCAGCTTGATGCCGATCGCGAAATCGCTGCCGCAGCGTGCGCGCACCGCGCGGCCGATCTCGAGCGCGAGCCGCGCGCGGCGCTCGGTGTCGCCGCCCCATGCATCATCGCGCCGGTTCCAGTACGGCGAGAGGAAGTTGCTCAGCAGGTAGCCGTGCGAGCCGTGGATCTCCACACCGTCGCCGCCGCCGGCCTGCACGTTGGCGCAGGTCGCGGCGAAACCCTCGATCACTTCGCGAATGTCGTCCTCCTCCATCGGCTGCGGCATCGCACGGTGCACCGGCGAGGCCAGCTGCGAAGGCGCGAGCACGGCGCCCCAGTGCGCGATGTCGTCGGTGCGGCGCGTGCCGCTGGCGCCCATGTGCGTGACCTGCACGATCACCGGCACGCCGAGCCGCTTGCTCGGGGTGACGAAGGCCCGCACCGCATCGGCCCAGCCGGGCTCCCACGGCGACACGCCGGCGCGCGCGCTGGCGGGATGCACATGGAAGCCGTGCGTGACGATCAGGCCGACGCCGCCGCGCGCGCGTTCGGCCAGGTAGGCACCATAGGCCGGCGGCGGCAGGCTGACCTGGTGCGCGGGCAGGTAGATGCGGTTGAGCGCCTGCACGGGGCCGATGCGCACCGGTTCCCACAGGCCGTCGAGGGCGGCCGGCTGCGTCGTCATGCGCGGCTCAGGAGAAGCACATGCCACCGTTGACGTCGAGCACCGCGCCGGTGGTGAAGCTGGCGCCGCGCGAGGCCAGGAAGGCGGCGGGCCAGCCGATCTCCTCGGGCTGGCCCAGGCGCTTCATCGGGTACTGGTCGACGGTGAAGGGCTGGTTTGCCGACACCAGCAGCGGCGTGAAGATCGGCCCCGGCGCCACGCCGTTGACCACCACGCCCGAGGCCGCGGCCTGGCGCGCGAAGTAGCGCACCAGCGCCGACAGCCCGCCCTTCGAGGCCGCGTAGGCCGGCTCCACCGCCAGCGTCGAGCCCGCATTGCGCGCGGCCATCGAGCTGGTCAGCACGATGCGGCCGCTGCCGCGCTTCATCATCGCGGGCAGGGCCGCGCGCAACAGGTTGACCGGGCCCTTCACGTTCACGGCCATGGTGCGCTCGAACAGCTGCTCCCATTCGTCGCCGCCATCGAGCCAGTCGCCCTTGACGTAGTAGCCGCTGGTGTCGATCAGCGCGTCGATCTCGCCGATGTCCTGCAGCAGTGCATTGACGTCGTCGCGCTTCGTGTTGTCGAGCCCGGCGGCGCGGGCCTTGAGTTCGTCGGCCAGCTCGGTCGGCGCCTTCAGGTCGGCGATGAACAGCTCGGCGCCGAGCGCGGCGCACACGCGCGCGGTGGCGCCGCCGATGGCGCCGCCGGCGCCGGTGATCAGGATGCGCTCGCCGCGCAGGTCGAAGAGGTTCTTCATGGGTGGTCGTCCTTCAAGGGGTGGTGCAAAGAGTTCGTTTCAGTCGGGCGCGCCGTAGGCGCCCGCCTCGAGCAGCGCGCGCGAGCCGAGGTCGGCGCCGTTCCAGCGTGTGAAGAAGCCTGCGGCGCTGCCGCCGTCGACGGTCATCACCGAGCCGGTGACGTAGCTCGCGGCATCCGACAGCAGGAACAGCGCGGGGCCGGCCTGCTCCTCGGCCCGGCACAGGCGGCCCAGCGGGTTGCGGTCGACCATCGCGTACTGCAGGTGGTCGGGCGGGATGTTGGCCTGCACGAGCGGCGTGTCGACCACGCCCGGCGCGAGCGCGTTGACGCGCACGCCGAAGCGGCCCCACTCGATGGCGAGCGCGCGCGTGAGGCCGATCACGCCGTGCTTCGAGGCGCTGTAGTGCGCGCGGCCGGCATGGCCGCCGAGGCCGTCGATCGAGGCCACGGTGACGATCGCGCCGCGCCGGCGCTCGAGCATGCGCCGGCCCACGGGCTGCAGCGAGCGGAACATGCCCGTGAGGTTGACGTCGAGGCAGCGGGTCCAGAGCTCGTCGGGCATGGTGTGGGCGGGCGCCGGCGGCGAGATGCCCGCGCAGGCCACCATGCCGTCGATGGCGCCGAGCTGTTCCTCGATGCGTGCCACCGCGGCTTCGCAGGCGGCGGCATCGCGCACGTCGAGCGTCTGCGCGACGGCCTGCGCGCCGAGTTCGCGCAGCTCGGCCGCCACGCTCGTGGCGCGCTCGGCCACCGCATCGACGACGGCGATGCGCGCGCCGCCGCGCGCGGCCTCGATGCCGATCGCGCGACCGATGCCGCTGCCGCCGCCGGTGACGAGGATCACGCGGTCCTGCAGTCCGTAGTCCATGGCTGTGCCTCCACGAGGGAATGAGTGAATGGGGAGTGGGAAGAGGGGAGTGCGGCGAATGTGGCAGCGCCGCCGCGCGGCGTCTGTCCCCGTGGCAAGGGACAGCGCGGCCTGTACCACGGGCAGGGGACTGACGGGCCCGCGATGCGCGGCGAATACTGCCCGCCATGACAACCCCCTCCGTCTCCACCACCGCCGCCGCCGACGACGTGCTGCTGCGCGTCAGCGGCCTCGGCGTGCGCTTCGGCGGCATCGTGGCGCTCGACGGCATCTCCTTCGAGGTGCGCCGCGGCCAGATCTGCGGGCTGATCGGTCCCAACGGGGCCGGCAAGACCACGCTGTTCAACTGCCTGAGCCGCATCTACACGCCGGCCGCGGGAGCTATCGTGTTCGACGGCGTCGACCTGCTCGCGCAGCCGCAGCATGCGATCGCGGCGGCGGGCATCGGCCGCACCTTCCAGAACGTGGCGCTGTTCCCCGCGATGACGGTGCGCGAGAACGTGATGGTGGGCCGCCATTGCCGCACCGGCACCGGCTACCTCGCCAATGCCTTCCGCCTGCCTTCGGTGCGGCGCGAGGAGGCCGAGGTGCGCGAACGCACCGAGCGGTTGCTGGCCCTGCTCGACCTCTCCGCGCTGGCCGAGACGCCGGTGAAGAACCTCTCGTTCGGCACCCGCAAGCGCGTGGAGATGGCGCGCGCGCTGGTGGCCGATCCCAAGCTGCTGCTGCTCGACGAACCCGCGGCCGGCCTCAACCACGAGGAGGTCGACGGGCTGCGCCAGCTGATCCTCGACGTGCGCGAGCGCTTCCACGTGACCGTGCTGCTGGTCGAGCATCACCTGAACCTGGTGATGCGGGTGTCCGACCAGGTGGTGGCGATGAACTTCGGCCGCAAGATCGCCGACGGCCCGCCCGCGCAGGTGCAGGCCGACCCGGAAGTGGTGCGCGCCTACCTCGGCACGGAGATCGCCTGATGGCCGCGCTGCTGGAGGTGAGGAAGCTCGAGGCCTTCTACGGCCCCACGCGCGTGCTCGAGGGCATCGACTTCGAAGTCGCCGAGGGCGGCATCACCACCATCCTCGGCGCCAACGGCGCGGGCAAGACCACGACGCTGCGCGCGCTGAGCGGCCTGGTGCGGCGCACCGGCGAGATCCGCCTCGCGGGCCATCGCATCGATGGCCACAGCACCGAGAAGACCGCCGCGCTGGGCATCGCGCACGTGCCCGACGGGCGCGGCACGCTGGTCAACATGACGGTGGAGGAGAACCTGCGCGTGGGCGCCTACCTGCGCCGCGGCAAGGCCAAGGTCGAGCAGGACATGGCGCGCATGTTCGGCTACTTCCCGCGGCTGCGTGAGCGGCGCGGGCAGCAGGCCGGCACGCTCTCGGGCGGCGAGCAGCAGATGCTGGCGATCAGCCGCGCGCTGATGCAGCGCCCGCGCCTGCTGCTGATGGACGAGCCCTCGTTCGGCCTCGCGCCGCTGGTGATCCGCGAGATCTTCGAGATCATGCGCGTGGTCAATCGCGAGGAGGGCGTGGGCATCCTGCTGGTCGAGCAGAACGTCGCTCGCGCGCTCGAGATCGCCGACCACGCCTGGCTGCTCGAGACCGGCCGCACCGTCATCTCTGGCACCGCGAAACAGCTGCGCGACGACGCGCAGATCCGCCGCTCCTATCTCGGCTTCTGACCAGGACCCCACCCCATGTACAGCCTGCTGCAACAGATCGCCTCCGGCATCGCCATGGGCGGCATCTACGCCTGCCTCGGCCTGGCGCTGGTGATGATCTACCAGTCCACCCACCACATCAATTTCGCGCAGGGCGAGATGGCGATGTTCTCCACCTTCATCGCCTTCCTGCTGCTGAAGTGGGGCCTGCCGTACTGGGCCGCCGCGCTCGCCACGCTGGCCTTCGGCTTCGTGGCCGGCTTCGCCATCGAGCGGCTGGTGCTGCGGCCGCTGGGCGACGTGCCCGAGCTCTCGGTGATCGTGGTCTTCATCGGCCTGTTCGTCGGCATCAACTCGCTGGCCGGCTGGATCTTCGGCCACCAGCTCGAGCCGTTCCCGAGTCCGTTCCCCGACAAGCTGCCCGGCGGCAGCACGCTGATCTCGGGCCACGAGCTCGGCACGGTGGCGGTGGTGCTGCTGGTGATGGCGCTGCTCTATGCCTTCCTGCGCTTCACCAAGGTCGGTCTCGCGATGCGCGCCTCGGCCGAGAACCCGGTGTCCTCGCGCCTCGCGGGCATCCCGGTGTCGCTGATGCTCTCGCTGGGCTGGGGCCTGTCGGCGCTGATCGGCGCGGTGGCCGGGCTGATGGTGGCGCCCGTGGTCTTCCTCGAGCCCAACATGATGGGCGGCGTGCTGATCTACGCCTTCGCGGCGGCGCTGCTCGGCGGCATCGACAACCCCTGGGGCGCGGTGGCCGGGGGCCTGATCGTGGGCGTGGTCGAGAACCTCGCGGGCACCTACCTCGTGGGCACCGAGCTCAAGCTGACGCTGGCCCTGGTGTTGATCGTGGCCGTGCTGCTGGTGCGGCCCTCGGGCCTGTTCGGCCGCAAGCTGGTGGCGAGGGTCTGAAGATGTCGGCACTGCCCTTCATTCCCGAGCAGGCACCGGCCCTGGCCGCCGACGCCGCGCCCGCGCGTTCGCCCTGGCGCATCGCCGCCTTCGCGCTGCTGGCCGTCGCGTCGCTCGCGCTGCCCTTCGCGCTGTCGGACTACCGCCTCTTCCTCGTCACCATGACGCTGATCACCGCCATCGGCGTGCTCGGCCTCAACATGCTGGTGGGCTACAACGGCCAGCTCTCGCTGGGCCATGGCGCGCTGTACGCGCTCGGTGCCTACGTCACCGCGGTGCTGATGGAGCACGGCGGCTTCGCCTGGTGGGCCACCCTGCCGGTGTCGGCCGCGGTGTGCTTCGGCTTCGGCTTCCTGTTCGGCTGGCCGGCGCTGCGGCTCAAGGGCCATTACCTTGCGCTCGCCACCTTCGCGCTCGCGCTGGCCACGCCGCAGCTGCTCAAGCACAAGGCGCTCGAACCCTGGACCGGCGGCGTGCAGGGCATCGTGCTGATGAAGCCCGAGGCGCCCTTCGGCCTGCAGCTGTCGGCCGACCAGTGGCTCTACCTCGTGGTGCTGGCCATCGCGGCGCTGATGTTCGTCTGCGCCTGGAACATGCTGCGCGGCCGGCTGGGCCGCGCCACCATCGCCATCCGCGAGCAGCCGACCGCCGCGGCCGCGATGGGCGTCAACGTGCCGCACGTGAAGGCCATGACCTTCGGCATTAGCGCGCTCTACACCGGCGTGGCCGGCTCGCTCGGCGCCATCGCCACCGCCTTCGTGGCGCCCGACAGCTTCGGCATGTTCGTGTCGGTGTTCTTCCTCGTGGGCGTGGTGGTGGGCGGGCTCGGCACCATCTCGGGCGCGCTGGTGGGCGCGGCCTTCATCCAGTTCATACCGAACATCGCCGACCAGATCTCGAAGTCGGCGCCCTCGGCGATCTTCGCGGGCTTCCTGATCCTGTGCATGTTCCTGATGCCGCAGGGCTTCGTGGGGCTGGTGCGCAGCGTGCTGCGGCGCCTGCGCGGCAACGGCGCGGCCCAACGTCCCCGTCGAGGGGACTGACGCGAACGAGCGCCTGAGAGAAAGTCCTTCCATGCCCCGCGCCATCTACATCCATTCCAACGGCGAGCGCACCGAGCTCGAGGTCGCAGAAGGCCAGAGCCTGATGCTCGCCGCCACCAGCCACGACCTGCAAGGCATCGTCGGCGACTGCGGCGGCGTCATGAGCTGCGCCACCTGCCACGTGATCGTCGACGCGGCCTTCATCGACAGGCTGCCGCCCGCGGTCGACACCGAGAACCAGATGCTCGACTACACGGCCGCGCCGCGCGAAGCGGGCAGCCGGCTGTCGTGCCAGATCGTCATGAGCGACGCGCTCGACGGCATCGCCGTGCGCATCGCCGACCCTCAACTGTAAGAGCCGACATCAACACGGAGAAACGCTTCATGCAAGCCACCGCAACCGACAACAGCACCAAGCCCAAGGCGGCGCTGACCCCCAATCCCGGCCTCACGCCGATGATGCTGAACCATGCGGCCTGGGTCACGCCCGACGCGGCGGCCACCACCGACTTCTACACCCGCATCATGGGCATGGAGCTCGCGAGCACGGTGCTCGACGACAGCGTGCCCTCGACCGGCGACGCGATTCCCTACTTCCACATCTTCTTCCGCATGGGCGACGGCTCCACGCTGGCCTTCTTCGAGGCACCGGGCGTACCCGCGCCCTCGAAGTCCAGCCATCCGGCCTACGACATCTTCAACCACATCGCGCTGCAGGCGAAGGACCGCGCCGAGGTGACGAAGTGGTACGAGTGGCTGACCTCGCAGGGCGTGGAGGTGATCGGGCCGACCGACCACAAGGGCCTGATCCTGTCGATCTACTTCCACGACCCGGCCGGCGTGCGCCTGGAGATCACCACGCCGCTGGACAAGGAATGGAACCGCCACACCGACAAGGGCTATGCCGACCTCAAGCTGTGGGAGGACTGCAAGCGCCAGGCCAAGGCCGAGGGTCGCGACGTGCCCGAGGCGCTGCTGGAGCTGATCCAGGACGTGCGCAAGCGCTACGGCACGGGCCACGGCGAGAAGGCCGGCGAGTGAGCGGCGCGCCGGCATGACACCGATCGAACTGCGTCCCCTCTTCACGATCAAGGCCGAGGTCACGGCACCGGCCCAGCTCGTGGGCGCCGTGCCGCACGGCTACACGCGGCGCGTGATGTGCGTGAGCGGCGGCCGTTTTGAGGGAGAACGGCTGCGCGGCCGGGTGCTGCCCGGCGGCGCCGACGTGGTGCTCGAGCGGCCCGATGGCGGCCTGCACCTCGACGTGCGGCTGGTGCTCGAAGCCGAGGGCGGCGGACTGATCTACATGACCTACAACGGACGCCGCAACGGGCCCACGCCCGAGATCATGCGCAAGATCGTGAACCGCGAAGCCATCGCGCGCGGCGAGGACTACTTCCGCGTCGCGGTGCAGTTCGAGACCGCGGCGCCGGGGCTCGAATGGCTCAACGACCGCATCGCGGTCGGCACCGGCACGCGCGAGAGCGACGGGCCCGTGTACGACGTGTGGGAAGTCGCATGAAGCGCTTCGAGGGCCGAGCCGCCATCGTGACCGCCGCGGCCTCGGGCATCGGCCGCGCCATCGCGCTGCGGCTGCATGCCGAGGGCGCGCGCGTGCTCGCGGTCGACATCAATGCCGAGGGACTCGCGCAACTGCCGCGCGACGAACGCCTGCAGGTCTTCGCCGCCGACGTCACGGCCGACGGCGCGCCGCAGGCCATCGTCGACGAATGCATGGAGCGCTTCGGCGACCTGCGCGTGCTGGTCAACAACGCGGGACTGGGCAACTGCCCGCCGTTCCACGAGACCACCGACGACGACTACCGCAGGTTCGCCGACATCAACCAGAAGGCCACCTTCATGGTCACGCGCGCGGCCTTCCCGGCGCTGATCGCGGCGCGCGGCGTGGTGCTCAACATCGCGTCCACGCTGGGGCTGGTGGGCTACCGCCGGCAGGCCGTGTACTCGATGGCCAAGGCCGGCGTGATCGGCCTCACGCGCAACCTCGCGGCCGACTATGCCGACCAGGGCATCCGCGTCAACGCGATCGCGCCCGGCATCATCGCCACGCCGCAGACCGCGGCGCGCCTGCACACCGCGCGCTTCCAGGCCACCATCGTCGGCACCACGCCGATGGGCCGGCCCGGCCTGCCCGAGGAGGTGGCCGGCGCGGCCGCCTTCCTGTGCAGCGACGACGCGGGCTACGTCACGGGCCAGGTGCTGGCCGTCGACGGGGGCCAGACCACGAGCGCCTACATCAGCGAACCGCTGGTGCAGTGCTGGGCCGAGGCCCATCCGGACCGCTGAATTCCAGGAGTCTTTTCATGCGCATCGCACTCATCACCGGCGCCGCTGGCGGGCTGGGGCTGGCCAGCGCGCGGCGGCTGGCCGAGGACGGCCTGACCGTCGCAGTGGCCGACCTGCATGCGGAGGCCGCCGAGCGTGCCGCCGCCGACCTGCCGGGCCAGGACCACATCGGCCTGGGCTGCAACGTGGCCGACGAGGACAGCGTGCGCGCCGCCTTCGACACGGTGCAGGAGCGGCTCGGCAGAGTGGCCGTGCTGGCCTGCTTCGCGGGCATCCTCAGCGCGCAGCCCGCGCCGGGGCGGCTGCCCACCGTCGACATCACGCTGCAGGAGTGGGACACCGTGCTGCGCGTGAACGCGCTCGGCACCTTCCTCTGCGTGCGCGAGATGCTGCGCCGTTGCGACGGCCAGGCGATCGAGCACGGCCGCATCGTCACCGTTGCCTCGCTCGCGGGGCAGATGGGCGGCATGCAGAGCGGCGCGGCCTACAGCGCCTCGAAGGGCGCGGTGCTCGCGCTGTCGAAGGTGGTGGCGCGCGAGGCCGCCGCGCTGGGCATCACCGTCAATACCGTGGCGCCGGGACCGATCGACACGCCGATGCTGCACCAGACCGTGCCCGAGGCGCAGCGCGGCCAGAAATACCTCGGCACCGCGGCCGTGCCGCTGGGCCGCATCGGCACGCCCGAGGAGATCGCGGCCGCGGTGTCCTACCTCGTGTCGCCCGGTGCCGGCTTCGTGACGGGCGCCACGATCGACGTCAACGGCGGCATGTTGATGCGCTGACGCTTCCTCTTCCAAGACCACCCACGCCAGGAGACTTCCCGATGAATGCCATTGCCGGTTGCCCCTTTCATGCGGGGACCTCGCCGTCCGCCGAGTTCAAGCCCTACTTCAGCCCCGAGCTGCATGCGGCCTTCGAGACCCAGCGGCGCGACGAGCCCGTGTTCTGGTGCGAGGAGATTGGCTATTGGGTGCTGACCAAACACGCCGACGTCTACAGCGTGCTGCACGACGGCGCGCGCTTCTCGTCGCAGAACACCACGCGGCCCGTGACGCCGATGCATCCCGATGCGCAGGCGATCCTCAAGGAGGGCGGCTATGCGCAGACCGGCAGCCACTCGAGCCTCGACGGCGCGGTGCACAAGCGCATCCGCGGCGTGACCGGCCAGGTGCTGAACCTGCGCGAGTTCGTCAAGCTCGACGGCCACATCCGCCGGCTCGTGAACGAGGCCATCGACCGCGTCGAGGGCAAGGATGCCGTCGACCTGCTGCGCGAGGTCAACTACGAGCTGCCGGCGCAGGTGGTGTTCAAGGTGCTGGGCATTCCCGATTCGGACATCCCGAGCGTCAAGCACTGGGCCGGCGCGCGCAGCGTGATCGACTTCAGCCCCGCCACCCATGCCGAGCAGCTCGAGGGCGCGCGCAACATGGTGGCGTTCTGGCAGTACTGCACCGAGATGGTCCGCGAGCGCGAGAAGCATCCGCAGGACGATTTCACCAGCCGCATGCTCGAGATCCGCAATGGCGACGACGCCGTGATGACCATTCCCGAGATCATCACCCACACCTTCGGCGTTGCCTTCGCGGGCCACGAGACCACCACCAACCAGCTCACCAACACCTTCCGCAGCCTGCTCGAGAACCGCGAGCAGTGGGAGGCGCTGTGCGCCGATCCCTCGCTCGCGGCCAACACGGTGGAGGAGGGCATGCGCTATGCCGGCGCCGTGATCGGCTGGCGCCGCATCGCGCTCGAGGACGTGGAGTTCCGTGGCGTGACGATCCCGAAGGGCGCGCCCATCGTGCTGTCCTTCGCCTCGGCCAACCGCGACGAGGAGGTGTTCGAGAACCCGCAGCGCTTCGACATCCGCCGCGCCAATGCGCGCAAGCAGCTCACCTTCGGCAACGGCGTGCATTTCTGCCTGGGCGCGCCGCTCGCGCGGCTCGAGATGAAGATCGTGTTCGAGGAGTTCGCCAAGCGTTTCCCGCGCATGCGGCTGGTCGAGCCCGATCGCGCGACGCATCTGCATACCTTCGTGTTTCGCGCACCGAGCGCGCTGGAGGTCACGCTGCAATGAGCGCGCCCGTGTTCGAAGGCCGGGTGGCAGTCGTCACCGGCGGTGCCAGCGGCGTGGGCCTCGCACTCGCGCGCCAGCTGCTCGAGGCCGGCGCGCGCGTGGCCATCGTCGACCGCGACGAGGCGGCGCTGGATCGCGCGCTCGAGGGGCTCGATGCACGCGATGCGATCGGCGTCGCGGCCGATGTCGCGCAGGAGGCGGATGTGCAGCGCTACGTCGACACGGCGCTGCGCAAGTTCGGCCGCATCGACCTGTTCCACAACAACGCCGCCATCGTCGGCCCGCAGTCCTCGCTGCTCGAGTTCCGCATGCAGGACTTCGAGCGCATCTTCGCGGTCAACGTGCGCGGCGTGCTGCTCGGCGTGCAGGCCGTGGCGCGCGCGATGCGCGACCAGGGCGGCGGCACCATGGTCAACACCGCCTCGGTGTCGGGCCAACGCAGCAGCCGCGCCGAAGCCGGGCTCGGTGTCTACGGCGCCTCGAAGGCCGCGGTGATCCGCATGACACAGCAGGCGGCGCTGGAGTTCGCGCCGCTCGGCATCCGCATCAACGCCATCTGCCCGGGACCGATCGACACGCCGCTGTTGCGCAGCACCTTCCTCGTCGACGGCCGCACCGAGGCGCAGGCCGAGGCCGCGCTGAAGCAGCACTTCCTGAACCAGCCGCTCAAGCGCGCGGCGACCGCGCAGGAGGTGGCGAACCTGGTGTTCTGGCTGCTGGGGCCGCAGGCGAGCTTCGTGACGGGTGGGGTTTACAACGTGGATGGGGGGATGACGGCCTGAGACCGGGGACAGGGCCGGCCGCTGGATTGCAGGCCGGCCTTGCCGAGCGTGTGCGCTATTTGATGAATCAGGTCAACGGTCTTCCATGCGGCTCAAAAGCTGACCCGATTCTGAGCTGGCTTGCACAATGGACCCTTGCACTTCTTGGCACTGAAGAAATAGCTGAATCCGGGTACGTCCGAACTATAGAAGTGCACGAACGATGAACGTAGAGGCGCTCCACCCTTTGCGCCTTCAGCGTTGACTTGCTCGAGCAGCTTCGCAGGTTTCTCCTGGATGGACAGCCCGTAATAGGAGAAGCTGGAATTCTGGGTGGTGTCTTTCACGAAGACGAATTGCGGTCCGTTGGGGCCCGAGAAGCTGGCATCCGTGAGCCGGAATCCACGCGCGCCGCGTTCGTTGGCCGCCGTCAGGAACGTGTTGTTCTTGAGATCGGGCAATTCCACCGCTTCGTAGGCATAGGTGGAACTGCTCTTCAGATCCTTTTCGTAAATGCCCACCAGGCGATTCGCAGCGGTGCTGGACATGTTGGAGGCGTAGTAGCCGTCGGCGCCCTGGATGTTTGCCTCCGCAGTGATCTTGTCCATCGCGTAGGGCTGGTACTGGACCACGCGATAAGCGAATGTGGTCGCTGCGCTGGCGTCCTTGCGGTAGATATGCCACGTGACGTACATGCCCGAACCTGTACGCTCGGAGTAAGAGCCGATCCATTGGAAGCCAGCCGCGCCGCGATTGGCAAGCTGAGTTCGAAATTCGTCGAGCGTGGCCGGATCGGGCTGCAGCTCGTAGGTGTATGTGGTGTCGCTATCTTTCACGTAGATAGCCAGTTGATCCGTGGGGCTCTGGAACGCGCTGCCGAAATAACGCAGGCCCTTGGCGCCTTGCGCATTGAAGGGAGCGAGGAAGTCCGCGGCGCCGGTCGGGGCCACTGGAACCACCCCTTCGTAGGTGAACTTGAGTTCGGTGGCTTCGGGCTCGGTCGCCGGAGCCGGTGTTTCGGGGACGGTCGTCTCCGGCTGCGGCGTGACCGGTGCCGACGCCGATGGCGGTATGAAGGGAATCCCGCCGCCGCCCCCTCCACCGCCGCCGCATCCGGCGAGAGCCAGGATGATCGCAAGCGCTGCAAATCCCCGCGCGCGCGGCGCGGAACCCAATGTCGTTCCCCTCATGACCTTCTCCCTCTAGGTTGATTGATGTGCTTCTATTTGTTTCAGCATATTGCCGCAAAATGACCGATCGATGTCACTGTCATGGCGCAGAGGCGCACGACACGTTCTATTTTGACGAGACGGTCATGTTCGGTGCGGGCCTTGCAATTGCGCCAGATGGCCTCGCGTGCCTTCGGTCCGCGCCCAAGGAGACTTCGTTGCGGACTCTCCCTGCAGTCCGCCACCTTCTCGGCGGCGCTGCACGGCGGTTGAAAGTTCGGATGATCTCGGTCACAACGGCCCTGTGAACGGCTACAGTCCGCCTCGGCCCCGGCAAGCGCCGCGAGGTCGCGGAGGATCCCGATGCTCCCTATCGTCGTCGCGCTCGCTGCCACCGTCGTCCTGCTGGTCTGGATGGGCTTCTTCATGATGGGCTCGCTGCCCTTGCTCGTGCTCAAGCACGACACGCCGCTCGATGCGCGCTTCATCCGCGGCCTGTTCAATGTCTATTACGTCGCCGTGACCCTGACGGCCGCCGCTGCGGCGCTCAGCTATGTCTGGTCGGGCAAGTTCGTCTTCGCCTTGGGCGCGGCGCTCATCGGCGCACTGGCCTTCGCCCTGCGCGGCTGGTTCATCATTCCGCGCATGGACGCGCTGCGCGGCTCGATTCCCGAGGCCGATGCCTCGATCCTCGAGTTCCGCCGGCTGCACATCGCGGGCATGCTGATCAACGTGGTGCAACTGGCGATGGTGGCCTGGGCGTTGACGCAACTGGGGATCTGATCGGCGGGCGCTGTGCGAGGATCGCGCTTTCTCTTGCAGCACGAACGATCACCGGAAGATGACACCCCTCGAGAAGACGCGCGAACGCCTGGAATCCAAGAGATTTTCCGTGCGCAAGCGGGGCATGCGGGAACTGCTCGATGCGGGCTTGCGCGACGAATTCATCGAGCGCGCGTTGGCCGAAAAGGACGGCGCGCTCGTCGAGCAGGCTGTGCAATGGCTGGAGCCGGAGGTGCCTGCCGCACTCCTGGTCCACATGTTCCGCAAGAATGCGACGCCGGTGCCACAGTCCGGCATTCGCTTCTACCTGCCGTACAACAACTGCCTGCACGCCGAGGCCGAGATCCACGCGCAGTACGCGCCGCAGAGGCGAAGAATCGCCGTCGGAACCGTCGAGGCCGTGGGCATGGGCTATCTCAGGTCCTTCCACGCCGTGCTGCTCAAGGTGATAGCGCAGGACTTCGAGGTCGCCCAGACCGCCTTCGAGCGCAAAGGGGCGAAGGCGCTTTCGGGAGGGATTCACGCCTTCTCGCACGGTATGGACGGCATCGTCTACACCGATCTGGAGAACGAATGGTGCGCCGAATCGCAAAAGGTGCAGGCCGCGTTGCTGGCCTTGCATCGCATCGACTGCGCGGTGCCGATCGAACGCATCGATTCCCTCATCGACCAGGTCGAGCAATGGGCGCAACCGGGCTCGCTGCTGTGGCTCAGGGGTATCAAGATACCGATGTGGCTCCGCCTTCATGGCCTGCCCGACGACGAGTTCGTCCCGGCCGTCGCGCGCTGGCGGGCCCAGTATCCGAATGCGCAGTTTTTCGGGATGGAAGCCGACCTCGGTACGGCTTGTCTCAAGCGCAAGCTGTTCGCGGAATTGGACCGCCTTCTTCAGCAGGAGGACCCCTTTCATTTCTACAGCCCCGTGTTCTGCCACTGGCCGCTCATGCGATACATGGAGGAAAAGGGAGTGCTGAAGATAGAGGATCGGTTCTTCGGCGCGCGGGAATACAGGGACAGGATGGACTGGGGGATCGCGGGACCGCCGTGGGCGGAAGTGCCGGGGGCTTTGGAAAAGGGCGAGTTTCCGGCATCCGCTTGACGTGGAATAGGCTCTTCCGCCTTTTCTTCCAGGTCGTTGGTTGACCACGGCGAACAGGAAGAGTCCCTTCGATTCTTCAGGTTGGCGAAAACCCGCTTGATAGAATGAGAACGACTATCAATTGCCTCGAGTGACCGGTCTCCGGGCCTCCGGGTGCGGCAAGGCGCCACGCCTGCCACCGCTCGCCGTCCATCCCGTCGAAGAAACCATGGCCCAGAACGCTGTCCCCGCCCTGCAGATCGTCTCCCGCATCGGCGCCGCCGTGCTCGGCGGCTATGCGTTCTCCTGGGGCTTCGTCGCGCTCGGCATCGGGTTGCTGTTCGCCGCGGGCATGCCGTTCCACGATGCCGAGTCGCTCGCCAGCATGCTGGCCTTCCTGGTGTTCCTGGTCGCGTTCCTCTGGGCGTTCTCGGCCGCCAACATCAAGCGGGTGTGGCTGGTGCTGGCCGGCGGCGGCCTGTCGATGACGGCGGCGGCGTCGCTCGTGCAGCGGGCGCTGCTCTGACCCGACCCGACCCGAATCGACCCATTCCCCCGCGAGGAGAGACTTCCGTGTTCCAGAACTTCCGCCTCTCGATGGCCTGGCTCCACACCTGGTTCGGGCTGGTGCTCGGCTTCGTGCTGATGGTCGTGTTCTTCTTCGGCTCGCTGTCGGTGTTCGACCGCGAGATCGACCGCTGGGCGATCCCCGAGACGCGCTTCGAGCCGCAGCGCATGCCCTCGTTCGACCAGGTGTTGCTGCCGCTGTTCAAGGAGGCGAAGCCCGCCCCCGCCAACATCGAGCAGGCGCGCTCGCGCGTGAACGGCCCGATGGCGACGAGCTTCGAGCCCAAGCAGTGGCTGGCCTACACCACGCATCGCGACCCGGTGCTGAGCATCTATTCGGGCTTCATCCTGCCCAACGCCAAGGACCCCGAAGACGCGGTCTGGGGCTACGCCACCATCGACCCGCGCACCGGCAAGACGCTGTCGGAAGACCGCCTGAAGATCGGTAGCGACTTCTTCTACCCGCTGCACTACAGCCTGCACATCAACTGGCTGAACCTCGGCACCTGGATCGTCGGCTTCGCGGCGCTGGTGATGCTGATCGCGCTGGTGAGCGGCGTGGTGATGCACCGCAAGATCTTCCGCGAGCTGTTCACCTTCCGTCCGGCCAAGCACGTGCAGCGCAGCGCGCTCGACCTGCACAACCTCACGGGCGTGGTCGCGCTGCCGTTCCACTTCATCTTCGCGTTGTCGGGCCTGGTGGTGTTCGCGGGCGTCTATTTCCCCGTGAGCCACACCCAGCTCGAGCCGCTGCACGAACTGCACGAGAAGCTCGAGGCCCAGGAGACCGGCCTGCCGCACGACCGCGCGGGCACGCCGGGCACGCTGGCCTCGGTCGACGCGATGGTGGCCGAGGCCCAGCGCCGCTGGGCCAGCCGCGGCATGGCGGGCGAGGTGGGCATGCTCAACGTGCAGCACGTGAACGACGCCAATGCCTACGTCAGCGTCTACCGCGCGGGCACCGACCGGGTCACGCTCACGGGCGAGGGCATCCACTTCAACGGCGCCACCGGCGAGGTGATCCGCGAGGACCCGGCGCCCACGGTGGTCGCGGGCATCAAGGACTTCCTGACCGGCCTGCACCTGCAGCACTTCAGGCACTGGCTGCTGCGCTGGCTCTACGTGCTGGGCGGGCTGGCCGGCTGTGCCTGCATCGCCACCGGCTTCATCTTCTTCGTCGAGAAGCGCAAGCGCCAGCATGCGAAGCAGGGCCTGCAGGGCGCGCGCTGGGTCGATGCCTTCGCGGTTGCGACGGTGCCGGGCCTGCTGATCGCGACCTTCTCCATGCTGGTCGCCAACCGCCTGCTGCCGGCCGAGCTGCCGTTGCGCGGCAACTGGGAGATCGGCGTCTTCGCGGGCGCCTGGCTGGTCTCGCTGCTCCATGGCCTGTGGCGCACCGCGCCCACGGCGCAGGGCCGTCTCGCACCGGCCTGGGCCGAACAGTGCTGGGCCGTGGCGCTGCTGGGCGTGGCGGCGGTGCTGCTGAACTGGATCACCACCGGCGACCATCTGCTGCGCACCATCGGCAGCGGCTACTGGCCGGTGGCCGGGGTCGACCTGTCGGTGCTCGCGGCGGTCTCGCTGGCCGTGGTAGCGGCGCGCATGCTGCGGCGCCGTGCCGCCGCGAGTGCCGTTACCACCGTGTCGGCGTCGAACGGATCGGCGGTGGCCCGTGTCTGAGGCCCTGATGCTCGCGGCCGCGCTGGCCGCCAACCTCGTGGGCGCGGGCCTGTTCGCGCTGTCGATGGACGTGCACTGGGAGCAGGCGCGCCCCGGCACGGCCTACCCGGTGCGCATGGCGCGCGTGCTGCGCGTGCTGGGCGCGGCCTGCCTGGTGGTGTCGCTGCTGCTGTGCCTGCGCGTCGACCATGTCTCGATGGCCTCGCTGGTCTGGTTCATGGCGCTCGCGGGTGCCGCGCTCGCCGTGACCTTCACGCTGAGCTGGCGACCGCGCTGGCTGGCGCCGCTGGTGGCGTGGATTCCCGCGCGGCCGGCAACGAGCCCGCGCTGAGCGGCCCGGCGCCGTCCTCGAAGTACACCACCATGCGCAGGTGGCGGTATTCGTCCACCGTCAGCGCCTCGTGCTCGAAGGCCACGCGCCGGCCCTCGGCCAGCAGGGCCGAAATGCCGCGCGAGGGCTGCGGATCGCGCGGCGTGTCCCACCAGCGTCGGAAATCGGGCGACAGCCGCCGCAGCTGATCGACCAGCGCCAGCATCGCGGGATCGTCGGGCGCGACCGCGAGCTCGCGGCGAAACGCGGCCAGCAGGCGCGGCGCATCTTCTTTCCAGTCCGGCAAGCGCCGGCGCAGCTCGGGATCGGCGAAGGCCAGGCGCAGGAAGTTGCGCTGCGCGGGCTCCCGGCCCGAGAATCCGAACAACCGGTCGGCGGCGGCATTCCACGCGACCACGTCCCAGCGCAGGTTGGTGACGTAGACGGGGCGCGCGACCAGCTCGTCCATCATGCGTTGCACCAGCGGCGGGATGCTCGGCCAGTGATGGGCCTCGGCCGAGGGCGGCCGCTGCTGCGCGAGCAGGAACAGGTGGCAGCACTCGGCATCGTCGAGCCGCAGGATCTTGCCGATACGCAGCAGGAAGGCTTCCGAGACACCGATCTCGCGGCCCTGTTCGAACCAGGTGTACCAGGTGATGCCCACGCCCGCGAGCGCCGCCACCTCCTCGCGGCGCAGGCCGGGCGTGCGGCGCCGGCCGCCGCTGGGCAGTCCCACGTCCGCGGGCGCGAGCCGCTCGCGATGGGCGCGCAGGAAGGCCGAGAGTTCGGTGCGCGTGCGGTCGAGCGATCTAGACGCCATGGCACGCCGCGCTTCGTATTGCTGCCAGTAATAGCATGAGAGGAAATATTGTCCTGTTGCTGATCCGTTCCCAGAATGATCGCTCTTTCATCATTCAGGAGTGGCTCGCATGGCTTTCGGTCTCAAACGGCACAACGGCAACAGCGTTGCGACAACGCCGCCGGCGCGCGCGGGCCTGGCCCAATGGGCCGGCCTCGCCATGCTCGCGCTGCCCACGATGCTGCTCGGGCTCGACGTGACGCTGCTCTACCTCGCGCTGCCCAAGCTGGCCGAGGACCTGCGGCCCAGCGCCACGCAGGCGCTGTGGATCATGGACGCCTACGGCTTCATGATCGCGGGCTTCCTGGTCACGATGGGCGCGCTGGGCGATGCGATTGGGCGCCGTCGCCTGCTGTTGATAGGCGCCGCGGCCTTCGCCGTCACCTCGGTGCTGGCCGCCTTCGCGCCCAGCGCCAATCTGCTGATCGCCGCGCGGGCCCTGCTCGGCATCGCGGGCGCGGCGCTGATGCCGTCCACGCTGGCGCTGATCCGCAACATGTTCCTCGATGCGCGCCAGCGCGCGCTGGCGATCGGCGTGTGGGCCACCATGTTCGCCTTCGGCATGGCCGCGGGGCCGCTGGTCGGCGGCCTGCTGCTCGCGCACTTCTGGTGGGGCTCGGCCTTCCTGGTGGCGATTCCCGTGGTGCTGCTGCTGTGGATCGGCGGACCGCTGCTGCTGCCCGAGTACCGGGCGCCGGGTCGCGCGCGCCTCGACCTCGCGAGCGTCGCGCTGTCGCTGGCGGCGATCCTGCCGCTGGTCTACGTGGTCAAGCAGAGCGCGAAGAGCGGCTGGGGCATTGCCACCACGCTGGCGCTGCTGCTCGGCATCGCCTGCGCAATCGCGTTCGTGCGGCGCCAGCGCAGACTCGCGAATCCGCTGCTCGACATCGGGTTGTTCGCCGACCGCAGCTTCAGCGTCGCGCTCGGCGTGCTGCTGGTCGGGCTGACCGGCGTCGGTGGCGCGCTGCTGCTGGTGACGCAGTACCTGCAGCTCGTGATCGGCCTGCCGCCGGTGACGGCCGGCCTGTGGATGGCGCCGCCGGCGCTCGCGATGCTGGTGGCCGGCATCGGCGCGCCGCTGGTCGCGCGGCGCGTGCGCCCGGGCTTCGTGATGGCCGCGTCGCTCGCGCTGTCGGCGCTCGGCCATGGCTTGCTCGCGCTGCTGCCCGTGATGCCGGCAACGCAGGGATTGGGCTGGGCGGTGGCCGGCTATTCGCTGATCTACCTGGGATTGGGAACGCTGGCCGCGCTGGGCACCGACCTCGTGATCGGCGCGGCGCCGGCCGCCCATGCGGGCTCGGCCTCGGCGCTGTCGGAAACGGTGCAGGAACTCGGCGTCGCGCTCGGCGTGGCGATCTTCGGCAGCCTGACGACCGTGGTCTACCGCGCACGCATCGCCGAGCACCTGCCGCGCGAGCTGCCCGAACAGGCGGCCCGCGCGGTGCAGGAAGGCCTCTGGACCGCGACCTCGCTCGCGCAAAGCCTGCCCGCGGGCCTGCTCGACGAGGCCCGGCACGCCTTCGTGGCCGGGCTCGGCGTGTCGTCCGCCGTGGCGGCCGCGGGGATCGCGGCCCTGGCCGTGGTGTCGGCCGTAGCGCTGCGGCGCATCGCGATCCCCGCGCCGCGCGCGCTCAAGCCTTCGCGGGCGGCAGCGCCAGCGGCTTCGGCAGCCGGATGCGGATGAACTCGTTGCCGTCCACCTTGTTCGGCAGGCGCGAGGGCGAGCCGCCGGGGTAGTTGTTGTCGTTCACCAGCATCAGCGTCTGCGCGTCGACGATCGTGACCACCTCCACGCACTCCATCGGGAAGGCGAAGACGCCGTCGATGGTGGCATCGCCGCCCAGGCCCTTCGGGTCCTTCAGCGCCATCAGGTCGACGATCTCTTCCTTCTTGAGGTAGCCGCTGCTGTCGACCTGCGCGAGGTCGATCCTGTAGACGCGCTTGAAGCGCGCCGCATTGCGCCAGGTGCCCGAGGCCGGGAACTTGCCGCTGCGCACGTCGCCCGCGCCGCTGTCCTTCTCGACCACGAGGAACTCGGTGTCGTTGATCGCGACCATGTCGTTGACGCTGTAGACCTCGGTCTCGAGGTTGCCGTCGCCGTTGATGCGCTGGCCGGTGCTCACCTTGTAGGCGTAGACGCGCGGCTCGAAGTTCTGCGAGGCCAGGTCGAACACGCTGATGATGCGGCGCTGCGCGTTGTCGCCGTTCATCTCCTTCTCGTACATCGCATAGAGCTTGGTGCGGCTGGCGTTGATCGCCATGCTTTCCAGGCCGCCCGAACCGCCGAGGTTGGCCACCGAGGTGTTCGACTGGATGTACGGATTGTTCGGCGTCTGCACCAGCGGATTGCCGCCGATCTTCGCGAGGTTGGGCATCTGCACCTCGCGCGCGACCAGCCGGCCCTGGCGGTCGAACTTCAGCAGGAAGGGACCGAACTCGTCGCCGATCCAGAAGTTGCCCTGCGCATCGATCTGCAGCGACTCGGGGTCGATGTCGTAGCCGGTCAACAGGCGGCCCGAGACGATCGCCGGGTCCACGGCCAGCGTCTGGCCGGCCGGCGACACCGAGGCGCCGGGATAGTTGACCATGTCGGCCACGGCCGGGTAGCCGAGGTTGCGGTAGGGATCGCTCAGGCGGATGTAGCTCTGTTCGCTGAAGGACGCGAGCGTCTCGCCGGTCTGGAAGTTGGCCGGGATCACCTGGCCCTTGGCCCAGTCGAACTTCACCGCGTAGATGTGCAGCAGGGCATCGGGCGAGGCGGCGCGGCCGCCGAAGCCGTTGTCCTGCATCGCGTAGAAGACGCCCGGCATGCCGCTGGGCACCAGCGCCGAAAAGCCCTGCATCGGCTGCTTGCCCTGGAAGGGCAGGGTGTAGCCGTAGGTGTCCTTGGCACGCGTGTAGTCGCCGCCCGAGATGAACTGGCCCGAGGTCGGGCCGGCCACGTAGCTGTCGGCCGGCAGCACGGCGCGGCCGGTCAGCGTCGGGGCCGTCACTTCGGGTTCGGCCACCGGCGCGGGCGCCGGTGCGGGAGCAGGGGCCGGTGCGGGTGCCGGCACGAAGGGGAAGCCGCCGCTGCTTCCGCCGCCGCCGCAACCGGCCAGCAGCGCGCCGCCCGCTCCGAGCAGCAGGCCGCGGCGCTGGATGTTGTTCTTCGATGTCATGTCTGGGTCTTCGCTGCGATTCAGAAGGGCGCCGGTGCCGACGTCATGTCGGTCAGCTTGTTGGTCTGCAGATCGATCACGAAATGCTGCGTCGGCGCGCCGCGGGCGAGCTTGAGCAGGATCTGCATCAGCGGCTTGAAGCGCGCCTGGAACACCGCATGGGCCGGGTTGTCGTTCATCACCTGCTGGCTGCCGTTGAGCGCCAGCGCGGTGTTGGTGCCTTCGAGGGCCTGGGCGATCAGCTTGTACTGGCGCGCGCGGTCGGCCGGAATGTCGGTGAACGCGAGGTCGCCGGCATTGGCCAGGCGCACGAAGTCGCCCGCCAGGTCGATCGCCTTCCACTGGTTGAAGTCCTCCAGCCGCATGCCGTTGGCCCCCGCGAGCGCGCGCGCCTTGGCTTCCGCATCCGCGTAGTCCTTGGCGTAGGCCGCCTGCTGCGCGCTGCCGTCGCCGCCGGCGTCGCCCAGGCACGAGAAGAAGGCGTTGCTCAGCAGGCCGCGGTTGCCGGTGTTGCCCAGTTGCTTGAGCGTGACCTTGGTCTGCAGCTGCGACAGCACCAGCAGGTCGGAGCCGTAGATCGGGCTCTTCACGAGCTCGCGCATCTCGCAGCGCCAGTCGTCGTTGAGCAGCCGCAGGCGCACCAGCTCCGACATGTAGCGCGTGCTGAACTCGCCATAGCTCTTCGCGTCGAGCACGGTCCGGTCCCACAGCACGCCGTTGCTGCCGCCCGGCAGCCGGCCCGGGAAGTCGGTGAAGAAGCGGTGTTCCTCGCGGTAAAGGTCGAACAGCTCGTCGAAGCGCGCCACGTTGTCCAGGCGCACGGTCTGCACGTCGATGTGCGTCGCGTCCTTGAAGGTCAGCAGCTTGTAGGCCGGCACGTAGGCCGCCATCGACGGTGCCTGGATGTTCACCAGGCCATGGCCGTCGTCGTAGTTGCGCACGGCGGTGTCGTTGAAGTGCATGTGGCCGCCCACGTGCACCTGCAGGCCGGTGTCGGCCAGTGCCTTGGTCACGTCCTCGGCGGGACGGCGCACCATCTGCATCTTGCCCGCGCCGAGCAGCGCGATGATGTCGTCGGAGGCGCCGTTGAAGAACTCGCTCATCGGGAAATGGCTGAAGGCCACGACCTGCTTGCCCTGCTTCTTGCCGCGTGCCACCACGTCCTTGAGCCACGCGATCACGTGCGGCTTGTGGGTCAGCATCTTGTTGTAGCCGGCGTCGCCCGAGCCGTTGAAGTCGTTGGGGCCGGTGCCGGTGGGCACGTAGACGTTGGCATCGATGCCAACGAGCCACAGGCCTTCGACCGGTTCGACCAGGTAGCTGGTGTCGGGCACGTCGTGGCAGAAGGTGTAGCCGTCCTTCTTGTAGGTGCCGCCCGCGCCCTGCGCGCAGATCTCGAAAGTGCGCTTGCTCCAGGACGCCTGTTCCTTCGCCTTCGCGAAGTCGTAGTTCTGGTAGCTGTAGCTGCTGTAGGGCGTCTCGAAATAGCGGTAGCCGGCCTTGGGCATCAGGCCGTGCTGGTCGAGCGCCTCGGTGATGCCTGCGTAGCCCTGTTCCTTGACTTCCTCGGTGCAGTAGCTGCTGTTGACCTTGGCCCATTCGCCGCTGTAGTTGGACGCCGCGCAGTCGCCGTTGCCGCCGCGGCTGTAGATCGGCTGGGGCGCGCCGACGCGGTTGGTCGTGGGGTCGATGCCCAGGTAGTCGGCCTTGCCGCCCGCGCGCTCGAGCGGCTTGTTCGGGTCGTGGTTGCCGGGGGCCGCGAAGAACTGGATGCCGTGCTTGTTCGCATAGTCGTCCAGCACCTTCTTCAGGCCGCGCATGTGCACCGGTTGTCCGTCGTCCGAGAAGTCGCCGGGCAGCGCGATCAGCTTCACGCCACGCGCCACCGCGTCGTCGAGCGCGGTGATGAAGGCGAAGTAGTTCTCGTTGAACAGGCGCGTCGAGGTCATCTGCGCATGCATCAGGCGGATCGTCGCGTTGCGGCCCGACTTCTGGTTGAACACGCCGGGGAACGAACCGTCCTTGAAGTTGGCGTAGACGTCGTGGAAGTGGATGTCGGGCATGAACGCGACCTGCACCGGCGGCGCGGACTCGGCCGGCGGGGGCGTGGTCTGGCCGGGGTTGGCGCCCGAGGGCGGCAGCGGGAAGAAGCCGGCGTTCTGGTTGTCGCTGCCGCCGCAGGCGGACAACAGCAGCACCGCTGCGGCGACGGCGATCGTCGAGGTCGCGCGCGCAGTGCGAGGAAGGGAAAAAATCATGAAAAAAGATCCGCGAAAGAAGTGACGAAACGCCCGCCGCCCCAGTGAAGGGGCCGGCGGGCGCGGGGCGGATCATGCGGGGGTCGTATGACCTCCCGGTGGCAGATGCATGACATAGGACGACTGACCGCACACTGACGCCGAAGTGAAAAGTTCGCATCGAACGCGCAGCGCTTCACGGGCCGCCGCCGGACCCCGCCGGCCGCGCGCACGGCGGAATCGCCCCCGCCGCGCCATGGCACCATCGCCCCCATGCACGAGCCCTCCCGCCGCATCCCCTACCGCACCTGGCCGGGCGCCCTCGCGGTCTTCCTCGCCATTGCCGCCTATGTCGGCGGCCTGATCTTCTGGGACCGCCACACGCCCGGCGCGCGCCCGCTGCCGGCCGGCGAGACCGTGTCGGTCGGCCATGCGCGCTTCGAGCCCGCGCGCGGCTGGCAGATGGACGTGGCGCGCTCCAAGGCCGGCCGTTCGCTGATGCTGTTCAAGGGCAACCACAAGTTCCTCGTGACCACGCTGCCCTGGGCCGGCGGGCCCGACGGTCCGCTGGTGCGCCAGCAGCGGCTGATGGAGCGCGGCCAGGGCCTGAGCATCGAGGGCGACGTGTCCGACTTCGTCACCATGTGGGGCCTGCAGGGCAAGACCTTCGCCTACTACGGCAGCAAGATCGCCGGGCGCTTCTGGCAGGTGGTGGACCAGCGCCGCAAGTCGCTGGTGCAGATCGACGTCTACGGCGGCAGCGACGGCCTCGACGAGGCCATGGCCGACGCGCGCAGCATGCTCGAGTCGATGGACCTGGAGGCGCCGCTGTGAGCCACGACACCACCATCACCACCACCGCCTTCGACAGCGACGAGTCGCCCTGGCCGGTCGGCACCGACTCCTTCTTCCAGCCGCGCCGCGCCGCCTTCTGGCTGCTGAGCGCGCTGATCGTCAACGGCCTGTTCTACACCGTGCAGATGTTCTCGATGGGCTTTCGCGTGGTGCCCATCACGGCCTTCCTGGGGCTCGTGGTGTGGGGCCTCTACACGCTGGCCTTCCTGCTGGTGTTCCGCACGCTCGACCTGCTCGAGCAGCATCCGCCCGAGGCTTTCGTGCTGGCCTTCGCCTGGGGCGGCATGGGCGCCGTGTACTTCGCGGCGCCAGCCAACATCGCGATCCAGAGCCTGTGCGCCAAGCTGATCTCGCCCGAGTTCGTGGCGGCCTGGGGGCCCGCGGTCGCGGGACCGATCACCGAGGAATTCCTCAAGCTCGCGGGCGTGGTGCTGCTGGTGCTGGTGGCGCGCAACCAGTTCCAGACCTACCTGTCGGTGCTCATCGTCGGCGCCATGGCCGGGCTCGGTTTTCAGGTGGTGGAGAACCTGACCTACACCGTCAACGCCTCGATGCGCTTCCCGCTCGAGAACCAGGTCTACCCGGTGCTGCTGAACCTGCTCACGCGCGGACTCATGAGCGGGCTGTGGAGCCACGCGGCCTACACCGCCATCGCCTCCTTCGGCGTCGCCTGGTTCCTGCTGCATCCCGAGCGGCGGCTGGCCACGCGCATCGGCGCCGCCGTGCTGTGCTTCGTGCTGGCCTGGGCCATGCACTTCGTCTGGAACTCGCCGCTGCTCGAGGACTACTTCGACGGCGGCTATGGCGAGATGGCGCTGCTGCTGCTGGTCAAGGGCATCCCGGTGCTGATCGCGGCCTGGCTGTTCTGGCGCGAGGCCGCGCGTGAGAACGGTGCCTACCTGCACGCGCTCGCGGCCTATTTCGTGCCCGAGCGCGAGCTGATCCGCGACGACGAATGGGTGCGCCTGGGCGAACCGCTGGCACGCTGGCGCGTGCGCCGCGAAATGGGCCGTGCCTTCGGCGCCCGGGCGCGGCGGCTCAAGACGCGGCTGCAGCGCGAGCAGCTGCGGCTGATCCGGCTCGCGGGCACCTATGGGCGCGGACCGCAGACGCTGGCGAGCGAACTGGCGGTGCGGCGGATTCGGGCGGCGCTCGAGCCCTTGATCCAGGCGCCGCGCGACGCTACTCGCGCAGGGTGAACACGATCGAGAGATAGGAGACGGGCCGCTCGCGCAGTATCTCGGCCCCGTGCAGCGCACGGGCATCGAAAAGCAGCGAGTCGCCGGCCTTGACCTCGAGCGTCCGGCTGCCGTAGCGGTACTTGACGCGTCCCGAGAGCATGTAGATGAACTTCACGCCGGGATGCTGGAATGCCGGGTAGGGCGTGGCCTCGTCGGAGAGTTCGATCAGGTAGGGTTCGACGAACAGGTTCCCCGACAGCAGGTGGCCGAGCAACGCATAGTGGTAGCCCTTGACGGCATCCACGCGCTCGATCTTCAGGCCCTTGCCCGCCGGCACGTGCGACATGTCGAGCCGGCGCACCTGGTCGGCGAAGAAGCGCGACATCGGCACGTCGAGCACGGTCGCGATCTTGTCCAGCACCTCGATGGAGGGCGACACCAGGCCCCTTTCGATGCGCGACATCATCGATCGCGACACGCCCGCCTGGGTGGCGAGCGCGCCCGCGGACAGGTCGGCGGCCAGGCGCTGGGCGCGGATCTGGACGCCGACCTTGATCGAGGTCGTGCTGCGCTTCGGCGGGGCCGAATCCTTCTGGCGCGCGCTTCGCGGCGGGCTCTGCTTCTGCAGCGTCGGAAACGGCGAAGCAATCTGCTTCTTGGGCATCAGCCGCACCTTTCTTTGAGGTTCGCGGAGCCGGCTTCCAGGTCAGAACACCTGCCTCAGGAACTTCCGGACCCGCTCGTCGGCGCCTTCGCCGAAGAAGACATCGGGCCGCGCGGTCGCGGCGATGGTACCCGCCTCCATGAAGACCACCTTGTCCGCCACGGCCTTGGCGAATCCCATCTCGTGCGTGATGCAGATCATCGTCATGCCGTCGCGCGCGAGCAGGATCATCGTCTCGAGCACTTCCTTGACCATCTCCGGATCCAGTGCCGAGGTCGCTTCGTCGAAGAGCATGACGGAGGGGTTCAGGCACAGCGCCCGTGCGATGGCCACGCGCTGCTGCTGCCCGCCCGACAGCTGCGAAGGAAAGGACGAGGCCTTGCCCGCCATGCGCACCTTGTCGAGATGGGCCATGGCGATCTCCCTGGCCTCGCGCTTCGAGCGCCGTCGCACCCAGGTCTGCGCGAGCGTGCAGTTCTCGAGCACGCTCAGGTGCGGGAACAGGTTGAACTGCTGGAACACCATGCCCACGTTGGCGCGCACGCGATCGGCGTGGCTGGCATCGGGCGAGATGGCGATGCCGTTGACCTTGACCTCGCCCTGCTGGTAGGGCTCCAGGCCGTTGATGCAGCGCGCCAGGGTGGACTTTCCCGAGCCCGAGGGACCGCAGATCACGACCCGTTCGGAAGGGCGGACATCGAGATCGATGCCGTCGAGCACGGGGTGTTCGCCGAAGCGCTTGGAGAGCCCGCGTACCGCCACGATGGCCGGTGCCGCGGAGGAGGATGCCGAGCTCATCGCCGCCTCAGGCCATGTCGTGGAAGATCGCCGCGGCGGGGCTGTCGGGCCAGGCGAGCAACTGGCCGCCGCTGATCTTGGTGCGGCCGTAGACGATCCACGCGTCGTCGACCGTGCCGATGAATTCCTCGACGACCAGTTGATCGGCGTGGGCGTTGGCGACCGAGACGAAGCCCAGGCCCGCGTCGTACTTGCCCTCGACCAGACCCCTGCTGACTTCCGCCACGGTGGCGACGTACTCGATCTTGTCCCAGCGCGAGGCATCGGTGTAGTCGAGCGTCGGCGCCATGACCGCCAGCGTGCCCGAGCGTGCCACCGCCTTGCGCCGGATGATGGCCAGGTCCTGGCTGGGCGAGATGAAGGTATCGACCACGTAGAGGCCCTCGAGGTACTTCGCGACCGTGGCCATCGTGGCGGGGTGGACCGCGCACTGCACGAGGAAATCGGCTTCGCCATCGAGCACGGCCCGGGCGCCTTGCTCGAAGTCGACCGCCAACTCGACGCCGGCCTTCCGGTCGATGCCATGGAACGCGAGGTAGTTGCGCGTGACGTATTCGTGGTTGCTGCCCGAAGGGCCGAGGGTGATGAATTTCATGAGGGGCTTTCGTGTCAGTTCGAGTGCTTGAATGCGCGTTCCAGCCGACGCATCAGGAGCATCAGGCTGTAGTTGATGGCGAGATAGACCAGGCTCGCGCCGAGGAACACCTCGTACGGCGCATAGGTTTCCGCGCTGAGCAGGCGCGCGGTCCCCGTGAGGTCCAGCAAGGTGACGGTGCTGGCCAGCGAGGTGGCCTTGCAGGTGAGGATGACCTCGTTGCCGAAGGCCGGCAGCGCGATGCGTGCGGCCAGCGGGAACTCCACGCTCAGGAAGGACTGGTAGCGCGCCAGGCCGAGCGAGAACGCGGCCTCCCTCGCGCCCTTGGGCACGGCGGCCAAGGCGGCGGCCAGCGTCTTGCCCGTGTAGGAGGCGGAGTTCAGCGCCAGTGCGATCACCACGCACCAGAAGGGATCGCGCAGCACGGGCCACAGGAAGGTGGCCTGCAGCGACTGGAACTGTCCGGCGCCGTAGTAGAGCAGGAAGACCTGGACCAGCGAGGGTGTGCCGCGGAAGAACACGATGTAGGCGTGCGCGAACGACCGGGCCGCCACGTGGCGCGCGTTCTTGGCCAGGGCCAGGGGCAACGCGAGCAGGGTGCCGAAGAGGATGACCAGCGCGGTCAGCTCCAGGGTCAGCAAGGCGCCCTTGCCCAAGGCGGGCAGGACCGACCAGACGATGGCAATGTCGAACACGTTTCAGGCTCCGAGGTAGCGCGAGGCGCGCCGTTCCGCGCGCTCGAGCAGCAGGGTGGCGGCGCCCGTCAGCACCAGGTAGATCAGCGCGACCGCGAGGTACATCGTGAAGGGCTGTCGCGTCGCGCCCGATGCCTCGGCCGCCTTGCGCATGAGTTCGTCGCAGCCGACGATCGACACGATCGAGGTCTGCTTGAGCAGCACGATGGACTGGTTGCCGAAGGGCGCGAGCGCCGCGCGCGCCGCCTGGGGCAGGATCACGGTCCACAGCGCCTGCGTCTTCGACAGGCCCAGGGTCCATGCGGCCTCGCGCTGGCCGGTATTCACCGAGAGCAGCGCGCCGCGGGCGATCTCCGCCGCGTAGGCGCCGAAGGACAGCGAGAGCGCGAACACGCCGGCCGCGAAGGCATCGATCTCCACGTACCGGCCCGTGAGCTTCGCGAGCGTCAGCGATCCGCCGAAGTAGACCGCGAACACCACCAGCAGGTCGGGAATGCCGCGGATCAGCGCGGCATAGAGATAGCCCGCGCCGCGCAGCAGGCGGTTCTGGCGCAACTGCAGCCAGCAGCCGATGACGCCGAACAGCGATCCGACGACCAGCGAGGCGAGGGCGAGTTGCACCGTGGCCAGCGCGCCCAGCAGCAGCTGCGATCCGAAGCCGTGAAGAATGCTCACCGCGTGCCGCCTTCTACATCAGCTTGAAGGGAAAGTACTTGGCCGTGATGCGGTCGTAGGTCCCGTCGGCGCGGATGGCGGCCAGCGCGGCATTGACCTTCTCGAGCAGGGCGGTGTCGCCCTTGCGCACGGCGATGCCGTTGCCGTCGCCGAGCAGGCCGCCCTTCAGCTCGGGCCCGACGAAGGCGAAGCTCGCGGCCTCCGGCGTCTTCATGAAGCCGATGAAGTAGGTCACCATGTTGCCGAAGATGTAGTCGACGCGGCCCGCCACGAGGTCCAGCTCGGCCGCCTGCGGCGTGTCGTAGAACTTGAGGTCCGAGGCCTTGTAGTTCTGGCTCAGGTAGGCGGCCTGGATCGAGCCGCGTTGCACGCCGATGCGCTTGCCCTTGAGCGCATCGGGGCCGGTGTCCTCGGGCGCGCCTTTCCTGGCGACGAAGCGCGAGATGGTTTCCTTGTACTTGTCCGAGAAGTCCACCCGCTGGCGGCGCTGCTCGGTGATCGCCATGCTCGCCACGATCAGGTCGAACTTCCTCGCCATGAGGCCGGGGATGATCCCGTCCCAGTCCTGCGCCACGATCTCGCACCGGGCCTTCATCTTCTCGCACAGGGCATGGGCGATGTCCACGTCCCAGCCCTGGAGGCCGCCTTGCGCATCCTTGAAGCTCCAGGGTGGGTAGGTGCCTTCGGTCGCGATGCGGTAGCTCACGGACTGCGCCTGGGCGGACAGCGCGAGTCCCGCGCCGAGCAGGAGGGTGAGGGCGAAGCGGCGATCGAGCCGCGGCTTCGACATCGAGACGGTCATGGGGTACCTCGTCGTGAGTGCTGGAAGGCCCCGATGATTCGCGCGTTTCAGGGGGCGTACAAGTCTTGCGCCACGCGCAAAACCGCCAATGAGGACGAGCCCCGCGGTCCCATCGGTCGTCGATGGCTGCTGTTGCATGACATGCAAATCCTGTCAGGGATGACACGCGCCGACAGCCCGGGAACCGGCGCGAAAGGCGATCCTCGTTGACTTGTATCGCCGTATACAGCGCCCGTGGATCGGTCGAAGACAGAATCCTCGGACACCCCCTCGAGGCCATCGCCTCGTCCATCGCATCAAGGATGTCCCCATGAGTGAAGTGCAACGCCTGCGCCTGCCCGACAACGATCCCACCTTCGGCGGCAACAAGGTCTTCGACCTGTTCCAGTACGCGCCGGCCGTGAAGGCCGGCGGGCTGGTCTTCATCGCCGGCCAGGTCGGTATCCATGCCGACGGCAGCGTGCCGGAGCGCGCCGAGGAACAGATCGAGCTGGCCTTCAAGCGCCTCGGCGCGATCCTCGCGCACGAGGGGCTGGGCTTCGAGGACCTGGTCGAGCTGGTGTCCTATCACGTGCGCATCGACGAGCAGCTCACGGCGTTCCGCGAGATCAAGGAGCGCTACATCGTGCGCGACTTCCCGGCCTGGACCATCCTGGGCGTGGCGTCGCTGGCGCGGCCCAACCTGCTGATCGAGATCAAGGCCGTCGCCGCGGCAAGATGAGCCTTCGGGCATTCGTCCCGTGACCCGGAAGCCGCGCCGCATCGAGACCTGGCATCCCGACGACGAGGTCGTCGAGCCCTTGCTGAGGGCGATGCATCTCGGGCGGCGGCGGGTCTACCGCCAGGGTGACTTCCTCTACAGCCAGGGCGAGGTCGACCCGAGCTTCTATCTCGTCCTGCGCGGGCATGTGCTGGTCTCGTCCATGCGCGAGGACGGCAGCGAGTTCACGCTCGAGACGATGGGGCATCGGGCCGTCTGCGGCGAGGCGGCGGCGTTCGACGGCAAGCCGAGCTTCACCTCGGCCTTCGCGCTCGACGAGGTCGAGGTGATCGCCTTTCGCGCGGACCAGACCGCCGCGGCTTTCGCGACGCATCCCGAGATCGCCGTGGCCCTGCTGCGCATCGCATCGCGCAAGCAGCGCATCATCGCCGTGCGCGCCAACTACCTGGCGTCGCTCAAGCCGCAGGCGCGCATCGCCGAGCTCCTGCATCGGCTGGCGGAGCAGTACGGCCTGGCCGAGCAGGGCGCGACTGCCATCGGCGTCTCCCTCACGCATCAGCAGATCGCGGCATTGACCGGCACCACGCGCGTCACGGTGACGCGCGCGCTCAAGCGCCTGCGCGAGCAGGGCGACATTGCCGTCGAGGACAACCGGGTGCTCGTGCCCGACATGAAGCGGCTGATGCAGGTCGCGGCGAGGCGCTAGCAACGGCGCGGCCGGGTCCGGCATGGGCCGCCTTCGAAACCAAAGCCGGCGCACCGGCCGGGCACGAAGAAAGTTTCCGCACACCCATCCCGCTTTGGAAACGCAAGCCTTTCCATCGCCGGCGATACCGACAATTTTCAGGCGGAAACGGAGCGCGACCGCCGACCTGGCGCGTGCGCCGGATGCCCCGCCGCCAACCCAGGAGACACCCCATGAACAAGACCGTCCTCGTCCGGGCCGCCATGCTCGGCCTCACTCTTTCAGGCGCCATCGCCACGACGGCGCTCGCGGCCGACGTGCGCGTCGCCGTGACCGCCATCGTCGATCACCCCGCGCTCGACGCGGCACGCAAGGGCGTGGCGGACGAACTCCAGGACGCCGGCTATGTCGTCGGCAAGAACCTCCGGCTCGAGTATCAAAGTGCCCAGGGCAATGTCGCCACCGCCGCGCAGATCGCCCGGAAGTTCGCCGGCGACCGGCCCGATGTCGTCGTCGCGGTCTCCACGCCCTCGGCCCAGACCATGCTCGCGGCGACGCGCGAGATTCCGATCGTCTTCAGCGCGGTGACCGACCCGGTGGCCGCGAAGCTGGTGAAGTCCTGGCAGGCCACGGGCGGCAACGTGACGGGGGTGTCGGACCTGCCGTCTATCGACAAGCACCTGGCCGCGCTGCGCCAGGCCATGCCGGCCGCCAGGCGCATCGGCGTGGTCTACAGCCCCGGCGAGGCCAACTCCGTGGCCGCCATCGCCGAACTCAAGAAGCTGGCGCAACCCGCGGGCATGACGGTGGTGGAGGCGGCCGCGCCGCGCACGGTCGACGTCGCGAGCGCCGCGCAGAGCCTGGTCGGCAAGGTGGACGTGTTCTACGAACCGACCGACAACAACGTGACCTCGGCCTTCGAGAGCCTCGCCAAGGTCGCGGACCAGGGCCGGATTCCACTCGTGTCCGCCGACCCGTCCGTCGCGACGCGCGGTGCCGCCATCGGCATCGGCACCAACTACTACGACCTCGGCCGCCAGACCGGCAAGCTGGTGGTGCGCATCCTCAAGGGCGAGGCGCCCGGCTCGATCCCCTCGCAGCTCAGCACGACGCTGGAGACGCACATCGGCAAGGGGGCCGCGCAGCGCCAGGGCTGGACGGTGCCCGAGGCCTTTCTCAAGGCGGCCACCAAGGTCGTGGACTGAACGCCGGGAGAGCTGCTCGTGACGCTGATTGCCTTGCTCGGCTCACTGGAGATGGGCCTGATCTTCGCGCTCGTGGCGCTGGGCGTGTTCATCTCGTTCCGGGTCATCAACTTTCCGGACCTGACGGTGGACGGAAGCTTTCCGCTCGGCGGCGCCGTGGCCGCCACCCTGCTCGTGGCGGGATGGCATCCGCTGGCCGCGACGGCGGCGGCCTTCGCCGCGGGAGCGCTGGCCGGGCTCACGACGGGCTGGCTGCATGTGAAGCTCAAGATCATGCAGCTGCTCGCGGGCATCCTCGTGATGATCGCGCTCTATTCGATCAACCTGCGCGTGATGGGCAAGCCCAACCAGCCGCTGCTCGATTCGCCGACGGTCTTCGGCCTGGTGCATCTCGGTGGGCTGCCCGCACCGTGGATCACGCCGGTGGTGCTGCTGGCCATCACGCTGCTGGTCAAGTTCGGCCTCGATGGCTACTTCGCGTCCGAGGCGGGCTTGGCGATGCGCGCAACGGGCGGCAATCCCCGCATGGCACGCGCGATGGGCATCTCCACCGATCGCCTGTCGCTGGTCGCGCTGGCGCTGTCCAACGGCATCGTCGCGCTCGCGGGCGGCCTCTTCGCCCAGTCCCAAGGCGGCGCGGACGTGTCGATGGGGATCGGCACCATCGTGATCGGCCTGGCCGCGGTGATCATCGGCGAGACCATCCTGCCGGGCCGGAGCATGGCGATCGCGACCTGGGGCTGCGTCGTCGGCGCCGTGCTCTATCGCCTGCTCATCGCGCTGGGACTCAACAGCGACTTCATCGGCCTGCAGGCGCAGGACCTCAACCTGGTCACGGCGCTGCTGGTGACGGTCGCGCTCATGATGCCGGCATCGAGGCGATGGCTGCGGCGGCAACGCAAGGCGTCGGCAGCGCGCAAGGAGGTCGCTTCATGCTGAAGGCCACGAATCTGCGGCTGACCTTCAACGCGGGCACCCCGATGGAGAACCGCGCATTGCGCGGGCTCGACCTGACGATTCCCCGCGGCGAATTCGTGACCGTCATCGGCTCGAACGGCGCCGGCAAGTCCACGATGCTCAATGCGCTGAGCGGAGACCTGCTCGTCGACAGCGGCAGCATCGCCCTGGACGACATCGACGTCACGCGCATGGGCGCATGGCAGCGCAGCGCGCTGGTGTCGCGCGTCTTCCAGGATCCGATGGCCGGCACCTGCGAGGCCTTGACCATCGAGGAGAACCTGGCGCTGGCCTGGCGCCGCGGCGAGCGGCGCGGCATCCGGTGGGCGCTGGATCGGGAACTGCGCGAACGCTTCCGCGACCGGCTCCGCATCCTGGGCCTGGGGCTCGAGAACCGGCTGCAGGACCGCATGGGCCTGCTCTCGGGCGGCCAGCGGCAGGCGGTCAGCCTGCTCATGGCCTCGCTCAGGCCCTCGCGCCTGCTGCTGCTCGACGAGCACACCGCCGCGCTGGACCCGAAGACCGCCGCCTTCGTGCTCGACCTCACGCGCAAGATCGTGGAAGACGGCCCGCTGACCACCCTGATGGTCACGCACAGCATGCGCCATGCGCTGAGCTACGGCACGCGCACCGTCATGCTTCACGAAGGACGCGTGGTGCTGGACGTCAGCGGCACCGAGCGCGCGGGCATGGACGTGCCGGACCTGCTGCGCCTGTTCGAGCACACCCGCGGCGAAGCCATCGCCGACGACGCGCTGCTGCTGGGCTGACCCTAGATGCGGGCATTGGCCGGCATCGGCATCCCGAGCAGCGCGCGGCCATGAAGCTCGGCCGAGGGTGCCGACTGCATCAGGAAATGCGAGGCCATGGCGTGCAGGTCGCGGAAGTAGCGCTCCAGCGGCCCCAGCGGCATCAGGCCGCCGCCCAGGTTGCGGACCAGGGCGTCGGCGCCTTCCATCGCCATGTCGCAGATGAGCGCGCCATCCATGCGGTAGCGCGTGCGCTGGGCCACGGTGAAGGGCTGGCCGGCAACGGCCTGGTCCCACATCTCGTCGACGTTGCGCAGCAGCAGATGGAAGGCCCCCTCGATCTTCGCGCCGGCCTTGCCCAGTTCGGCCAGGGAGAAGCGGTCCTCGACCTGGGGCGCGTTCAGGCCCACCGGCGTACGCTGGCGGACGGTCTCGAGATAGATGTCGAGCAGGCCGGTCGCCACCGCGGTGGCCGCCGCGGCGACCGACATCACGAACAGGCTGGTGTGGGGAATCCGGTAGATCGGCCCCTTGTTGCGCGCCAGGCCGGGCACCTGGTTGCACTGCACGTCGGACCACCGGATCGAGCGGTGCGGCGGCACGCGTTCGCCGCTCAGGTAGACGTCCTTGCTGCCCGTGCCCTTCATGCCGAAGACGTTCCAGCTGTCGTGGTCGATGCGAAAGCTCGCGCGGGGCACGAGCAGAAGCCGCAGTTCCGTGCCGCCTTCGGCGTTGGGCACCTCCACCAGCGTCGCGGCCCAATCGGCCACGTCGATGCCCGAGGCATAGGTCCACTTGCCGTCGAGCACGTAATGCCCGTCCTCCAGCCGCGCCTGCACGCCACGCCCGACGTTGCCCGTGAGCGCGATCACGACGGCGTCCTGGCCGCCGGCGAAGACCTCGTCCTGGGCCTCGGGCGGGAACATGCCGGCCATCCACGGATGAAGCCCCGCGAGCGAGAGGATCCAGGCGGTGGCGCTGTCGCCGCGCGCGATCTCCCGCGACACGCGCCACAGCGTGGAGGGACGCATGCCATAGCCGCCGTTCTCCAGCGGCTGGCAGATGCGGAAGAAGCCGGCGTCGCGCAGGCGCCGGGCCACGTCGTCCGAGATGCGCCGGGCCGCGTCATGGCCCGGTCCGACGGCTCGAAGATGCGGGATCATGGCGTGCGCCCGTTCGACGAGTTCGTCGGTCGAGGGGATGGCGGGTGGCGTGGCGATTGGCAGCATGGGGTTGGCTCCGTTGATTCTTGGGAACGGCGGGATTCAGGAATGGGCGAGCTCCACGCCCATGTACTTGCCGCAGGCGTAGATCAGCGCGGGGGCCGGCGGATCGGCCGAGACCATGTCGACGACCTCGCCGATCACCACGTGGTGATCGCCGAAGGCCTGCAGGTGCCGGCTGCGGCACAGGAAGCTCGCGTTGGCGCCGGCGAGTGCCGGTGCGGACGCGGCGTCGCGCAGCCACGCGCCGCGCGCGCCCCGGTCGGTCTGCCCGCCGTAGTAGCGCGAAATGTCGTCCTGGTGCGCGCCCAGCACATTGACGGAGAAGCCGCCGGTGGCCTGCAGGTGCGGCAGCAGCCGGCTCTCGTTGCGCACGCAGAACAGCAACAGCAGGGGACTGAGGCTGACCGAGGTGACGGAACTGGCCGTCATCGCGACCACCTCGCCGGGCTGCTGCGAGTGCGCGACGCCGATGACGGTCACGCCCGTCACGAAGCGGCTCATCAGCGAGCGGAATCTGCGGCTATCGGCCATGTCGAGCATCGTTCTCTCCTGGGACTGGGGACATGGGAGAACTCTAGGCAGACGCTCCGGCCGCGCGTGTATCCGCCGATACACGAAGCGCCGAAATCTTCATTCGCCAAGAACGGTTGCGGATCGGCTGCGACTTCGCATCGCATTCGACGCTGCGATGTATCGCGCGATACAGCGACGAACGAGGGTGCGCCCACAGAATTTCCGGCGCGGTCATCGAACCATCCTGCCGCGCGTCCCCCACTTCTTTTTCTTGCGGAGTCATCATGAAAATCACGAGGCTGATTGCCGGCGTTCTTGCCCTGGCGGCGGCGATGGGTGTCCATGCCCAGGAGCTTCCCGTGCTCAGGATCGGCATCGTCACGGCGGCGACGGGCGCCGCATCGACGATCGCGGCACCGGCCAACCAGGCGATCGATCTCTATCGCGAGCAGATGGCCGCGCGCAAGCTGCCCTTCAAGCTCGAGTTCATCCAGTACGACGACGCGTCGGACCCCACCAAGTCCGTCAACCTGGTGCGCAAGCTGATCCAGGAAGACGGCGCAGCGATGGTGGTCTGCTGCACCACCACGCCGTCCTCGCTCGCCGTCGCCAAGGTCTCCGAGGAGGGCCAGACGCCCACCATCTCCATGGCCGCCTCGGCCAGCGTGGTGGAGCCGCCGGCCGAGAAGCGCTACACCTTCAAGACGCCGGTCACCGATCGCCTCATGATCGACCACACCCTCGACTACATGCGCCGCCAGGGCGTGAAGAGCGTGGCCTTCCTCGGGCTGGAGGACTCCTACGGCGAAGGCGGATGGATCGAGCTCAAGGCCCTGGCGGAAAAGAAGGGCGTCCGGATCGTCGCGTCCGAGCGCTTCGCGCGCGGCGACACCAACTTCACGCCGCAGGCGCTCAAGATCGCGCAGTCGAAGCCGGACGCCGTCTACATCCATGCGATCCCGCCCTCCGCGGCGCTCGTGCATGAAGCCCTGAAGCGCGTCGGCTTTCGAGGCCCGATCTATCACGGCGCGGGCGCCCCGACGACCGCGTTCGTCACCATCGGCAAGAGCGCGGTCGAAGGCGCCATCGTGGGGGCCACGCCGATCACCGTCTACAAGGAACTGGAGCCGGGGAATCCGCTGAGCCGCTCGATCGGAGAGTTCGTCAAGGCCTACGACGGCAAGTACGGCGCGGGCAAGGCCGAGATCTTCGCGACGCAGGGCTACGACGCCATCGGCCTGGCGGTCGATACCGTTCGCCGCTACGTCGCTTCGGGAAAGAAGGGCGGCCTCGAACAGACCCGCAAGGACCTGCGCGACGAGCTGGAGCAGACCCGGGAGTACGCAGGCAGCGTCGGCATCTTCAACTTCACGCCGACCGACCACGTGGGGCTGGACAAGCGCACGCTGTTCCTCGTGCAGGTGAAGGACGGCCGGTTCCAGCGCATCCAAGAGTGATCGGAGCGAAGCGAATGGACAGTTCGATCACCGTCTTCCTCGGCGTGGACGGCCTCACGAACGGGGCCGTGTATGCCCTGGTGGCCCTGTCGCTCGTGCTGGTCTACACCACCACGCGCGTGGTCAACGTGGCCCAGGGCGACTACCTGACCTTCGGTGCCTTGTCGTTCGCGAGTTTCGCCTCGGGCTCGCTGACGCCGTTGGTCCACCTGATGCTCGGCGTCGGCGCGGTGGCGATGGCCCTCGACATCCGGCGGGCCATCGTCTGCAAGCGCAGCCCCTTGGCACCCTTGCTCAGGTACCTTGCCGCCGGCCTCGCGCTCGCCGCGCTGACCCTGGCGGCGAGCCATTCGCAGTCCATGCCGCTGCAGATGATCGCCGCACTCGTGCTGGTCGCGGCGATGGGGCCGATCATCTACCAGCTGACCGTGGAGCCCGATCCCGGCAATCCGCCGATCGTGCTGCTGACCTGCAGTGTCGGGGTCACGCTGATCCTGCATCCGCTGGGCCTGCTGCTGTGGGGCACCGACTCGCGCACGGTCGAGCCGATCAGCGCGCAGCGCCTGAGCCTGGGCGGCGTCGATCTCGCCATGCAATCGATCTTCATCCTGGCCGCGGCGCTGCTGATGACCCTCGCGCTGTTCGCGTTCTTCCGCTGGTCGCTGTACGGAAAGGCCTTGCGCGCGGCATCGATCCATCGCGAAGGCGCGCTCTATTGCGGCGTGCCCGTGGGCACCGTCGGCCGGCTGAGCTACTTCATCGCCGCGGGCATGTCCGCGCTGGGCGGCATGCTGCTCGCGCCGCTGGTCACGGCCCATTACGAGATGGGATTCGTGGTCGGCCTCAAGGGCTTCGTCGGCGCGGTGATGGGCGGGCTGGTGGCCTACCCGCTCTCGCTGCTGGGCGTGTTCGTCGTCGGGGTCTTCGAGTCGTTCTCCGCCTACTTCAGCAGCGCGTTCCGGGATGCCTGGGTGTTCGCGCTGGTGCTTCCCATTCTTCTCTGGCGCAACGCCAGCCATGGAGCCGATCTCGATGAACACTGACAACGCGGCGGCGCGGCTCGCGCCGCCACGAACGCTCGACCGCGAGCGCTTGATGCTGGGGGCCATCGCCGTCCTGGTCGCATCGCTGCTGCTGACGGCATCGACCTACTACGTGGGCCTGGTGGCCGTGGTGGGGGTGAACGCGATCGTCGTCATGGGGCTGGGCTTCCTCATGGCCACGGGCCAGATCTCGCTCGGGCACGCCGCCTTCCTCGGACTGGGCGCCTACGGCAGCGCGTTGCTGACCGCGCGCTGGGGCGTGCCGGTGCTGCTGGCGATCCCCTGCGCCACGGCGCTGTGCGCGGCGGTCGGCTATGTGCTCGCCAGGCTGACCTTGCAGCTCAAGGGGCACTACCTGCCGCTGGCGACGCTGGCCTACGGCATGGCGATCTCCGTGTGCTTCGTGGCCGCCATCGAGCTGACCGGCGGCGCCTCGGGGCTCACCGGCGTCAAGCCGCTGTCGGTGTTCGGCTGGGTCTTCGACACGCGTTCGACCGCCACGCTCATCTGGGTCGTCGTGGCCTTGCTGCTCGTCGGCTACCGGCGCATCTACCGCGGGCGCGTCGGCCGCGTGGCACGGGCGCTCAAGAGCAACGGCGTCATGGTCAGCGCGTTCGGCGTCGACGTGCCGGCCACCCGGACCCGCATCTTCGTGCTCTCCGCGGCGCTGGGCGGCCTCGCGGGCGCGCTGTATGCGTGCTACATGCAGTTCCTGAGCCCGTCGACCTTCTCGTTGGGCGCTTCCATCAACCTGCTCATCATGGCCGTGCTGGGCGGCGTGGCGGGTCCCATGGGCGCGATCCTCGGCGCCATCTTCTTCACCGTCATCGAACTGTCGGCCCAGAAGCTGATCGCGAATGTCCTGAACCTGCCCGGCCAGGTCGAGACCATGGTGTTCGGTGTCATGCTGATCGTGATGCTGCTCAAGTGGCCGCATGGACTGCTGTCCTGGGCCCGGCTCGGGGAGGGAGGGGCGGGAGCCCGCGACGATGCCAGGTCCGTGGCCGTCCCTGTGCCTGCCTCGCGCATGCAGGCCCCCGTGTCGCTGGTCGCGCACAACGTGACCAAGAAGTTCGGGGGACTGACGGCACTCGCCGATGTGAGCGTCGCCATTCCCGGCGCGGCCATCACCGGACTGATCGGTCCCAACGGGGCGGGCAAGTCCACGCTCTTCAACGTCCTGACGCAGGTGTATGCCGCCACCAGCGGCAGCGTGAGCTTCAACGGCAAGCCCTTGCCGTCGACCAGCCAGGAGGTCGTGCGCCAGGGCATCGCGCGCACCTTCCAGCACGTGCAGCTGGTGCAGGACCTCGACGTGCTGCGCAACGTGCTGATCGGCGGCTACGTCAACGGCCGCGCGGGGCTGCTCTCGTCGGCCTTCGGCCGCGACCGTGCCGAGGAAGCCCGGCTGATGGACGAGGCGCTGGCCGCGCTGCGCCGCGTGGGCCTGCTCGAGCTGGCCGGCGTCAAGGTGTCCGAGCTGCCGCTGGGCAGCCAGCGCATGGTCGAGGTGGCGCGCGCGCTCATGGCGCGGCCCGCGCTGCTGCTGCTCGACGAGCCGGCGGCGGGACTGCGCGCGCCCGAGAAGGAGCGCCTTGCCAGGCTGCTGCAGTCCCTGCGCGACGAGGACGGGATGACGGTGCTGATCGTCGAGCACGACATGGAACTGGTGATGGGCTGCGCCGATTACCTGTTCGTGCTGAACTTCGGCAAGCTGCTCGCGCAGGGAACGCCCGCGCAGGTACAGCGCAATCCCGAGGTGATCGATGCCTACCTGGGGACCGACGCATGAGCATGCTCAAGGTGGAGAAACTCTCGGTCTCCTATGGCCGGGTCCGTGCCGTCAGCGGCGTGTCCTTCGAAGTGAAGGAAGGCGATCTCGTCTCCCTGATCGGTGCCAACGGCGCCGGCAAGAGCACCCTGCTGAAGGCGGTCATGGGTGCCTTGACGGCCGAGGCCGGAGAGATCTCGCTGGCCGGTGTGCCGCTGGGGCGCGCACCGGTGGAAGAGCGCGTGCGCCGCGCCATGTACCTCGTGCCCGAGAAGCGCTCGCTCTTCAACTCCATGACCGTGCAGGACAACCTGGAGCTCGGGACCTATGCGAACCGGCGCGCCCTGCGCTTCCAGGACGAGCTCAGGCGCATCTACCGGCTCTTTCCGATCCTCGAGGAGCGCAAGGCGCAGCTGGCCGGAACGCTCTCGGGCGGACAGCAGCAGATGGTGGCGATCGGCCGCGCGTTGATCGCGCGCCCCAAGGTGCTGCTGCTCGACGAGCCCTCGATCGGGCTGGCGCCGCTGGTGGTGCAGCAGATCATGGACGTGATCGTCGAGCACAAGCGCCAGGAGGGACTCACGGTGGTCCTGGTGGAGCAGAACGCGCGGCTCGCGCTGCGAGCGGCCGACCGGGCCTACCTGATCGAGATCGGGAAGGTCGTGAAGCAGGGATCGGGCAGCGAGCTGGCCAACGATCCGCAACTCGCCGAGATCTACCTCGGCGCGGGCAAGGCAGGAAGGGAGGCGGCGGATGCTGCATCGTCGATCGTTTGAGACGCTGCGCGCGGGCTACCGCAGCGGCGCATGGTCCCCGGTCGAGGTGGCCGAATCGGCGCTGCGGCACGCGCAGCAGGTCCAGGGCGAGCTCAATGCCTTTGCATGGCTCGACCCTCAGCGTGCCTTGTCCGCGGCTGAGGCGTCGGCGCGCCGCTGGAAAAGCGGGGCACCGATCGGAGCGCTCGACGGCATGCCCTTCACGGTCAAGGAGTTCGCGGCGGTCCAGGGCTGGCCCACGCGCCGCGGTTCGCGCGTGACTTCCGCCGAACCCGTGCCGCACAGCGCGGTGTTCGTCGACCGGCTGCTCGATGCCGGCGTGGTGCTTCTCGGCAAGACGCGTGCGCCGGAATTCAACTGGAAAGGCGTGACCGACAGCCCCGGCTACGGCCTGACCCGCAATCCATGGGATGCCAGGCTCACGCCCGGCGGCAGCAGCGGCGGTTGCGCCGCGGCCGTTTCGGCGGGCGTCGTGCGTGTCTCGCTGGGCAGCGATGCGGGCGGTTCGGTGCGCATACCCGCGGCCTTCACGGGAACGGTCGCGCTCAAGCCGAGTTTCGGCCGCATTCCGCAGGTGCCGCTGCCGAGCGCGTTCTTCAACGTCACGCACACGGGACCGATCGCCGCCAGCGTCGGTGAACTGGCCGAGGTGATGCGGGTCGTCGGCGGGCCTCATGCCGGCGACTGGTCGTCGATCGGATTGAGAGCGCTGTCGTTCGACCAGCTCACGCCCGCGCGCAAGCTGCGGATCGGACTGCTCGCGCCGGAGCGATGGGAGCGCGCGTGCGATCCGGTCGTGCGGCAGGGCATGCAGGAAACGCTCGCGCTGCTCAGTGAGGACGGCTTCGAAATCCGGACCGTGGACTTCGACGTCCGGCGTGCCTCGCAGGTGGGGGCGTTCTTCTACACGCTGGGATGCCGCGCGGCCGTGCGCGCCGTTCCCGAAGCGCTGCAAGACCAGCTCGATCCCGAACTCGTGCGTTTCGTCCGGTCGGTGGAGGCGGTCGGTCTGGACGAGCTGGTCGCCATGCAGCAGCAGCGCGATCTGCTCGCCGCCGAGATCCATGCCGCGTTCGACACGGTCGACGTGGTGATGCTGCCCACCCTGCCGATCCTTCCCTTCGAGGCCGGGCGCAATGTGCCGGAGGGATCGCCGTCCAGCGACTGGATGTCCTGGAACCCGTTCACGCCGGCGTTCAACCTGAGCCAGATGCCGGCGCTGTCGTATCCGGTGTGGCCGCGCGGGGCCGCGCTGCCGATGGGGGTGCAGTTCGTCGCGGCCAAGGGCTTCGACGACCACGTGCTGGCGATCGCGGCCTGGCTCGAGCGGCGCGGCCCGATTCGGCTCGCGGGAGAGACCTAGGCGGCGCGGCGCTGCTCGCGCAGCGCGAGCAGCGGATCGAGCACCCAGAAGTGGCGTCCTTCGTTGCGGATCACGCCTTCGGCCTTGAGCTTCATGATCGTGCGGGTGACGGTCACCCGGCTCGTGCCGGTGAGGGCCGCCACCAGCTCGTGCGTCAGCGGGGTGCGGATGCGAACGCCGTCGGCCTCCTCGACGCCGTACAGGTTCGCGAGGCGACCGAGCAGTTCCACCACGCGCAGGTCCGGCTTGGGCGTGGCCAGGCACTGGATGCGCATCCCCAGCACCCATTGCTTGACCGCGATCACCTCCATCAGCGCGGCGGCGAACTCGGGGTGCCGGCCCAGGACCCGCTTCACCTCGGGGTAGTCGAACTCGATCAGTTCGCAGGGCTCGAGGGTGGTGGCGCTGGACATGCGCCGCAGGCCCGCGACCGCCGAGCCTTCGCCCATCAGCGAGCCCGGTCCCATCAGCTCGAGGATGAATTCCGCGCCATGCTGCTGGAAGATCTCCACCTGCACCCGGCCCCTGACGACGAAGTAGAAGCTCGAGCCCTCGTCACCCTGGCGATAGATGGCCGTGCCCTTGGCAAGCAGCCGCCGGCGGCCCAGGTGTTCGGCGGCCATGAAGACGCTGGCGGCCTGCGCGTCCATGTGCCAGGTTTCGGTGGCGGTTTCGTTGCGGGCTTCCATGGGGCACCTTTTCATGCCGGTCCGTCGCACCCTGGGCGGGTTGCCGCACCATGCGGGACCGGCGTTGCGCGAACCTTGTCGCGAATGACTCTGACAGAGCGTGTGTAGTGCAATATCCGTTCCAGAGAAACGCCGGTTTCCCTGAGTGCCTGTGAACACGCGTGCTCAGTCCGTCCACAGCCGGCGGCAGGCCGCGATGTCGAGGAGCAGGATCTGCTGCCTGTCGCGCCGCAGCAGGCCCCGCCGCTCGAAGGCGGCGAGCGCGCGATTCACCCAGGGTCGGCTCGCGCCCACCATGCTGCCCAGCTCGTCCTGCGTGATGCCCCGCACCACATGGGTCGTGCCTGAAGGATCGGCCTCGGCCAGCTTCACCAGCACGCGTCCGAGCTTGGCCTCCACCGATTCGAGCGCCAGTGGTGCCGCGCGCCGGATGCTGTCGCTCGCGAGCAAGGCCAGCAGATGGGCGATGTTGAGCGCGAAGCGGGGAACGGCCTGCATGCAGGCATGCAATTCGGTGCTGCGAAGCACCCGCAACGATGTCTGCTCCAGGCTCTCGGCGGCCAGGAAGCGGGGTTCGCCGAGGAACGCGCTGATGAGGCCGATCAGGTAGCCCTCGGACCAGACGCCGCTGGTGAATTCCTCGCCGCTCTCCATGCGCCGGATCAGGCGCACGCGGCCGCTGCGGACGATGAACAACTCGCCGGCGGGATCGCCCTGGTGAAAGATGGGCGTGCGCGCGGGCACCTCGCGCTCGCCGAGACAACGCTCGATGCGCCGCACTTCGTTGTCGTCCAGGCCGGCGAGCGCGCGGGTCCAGCCGATGTCGCTCGAGCTTTCCATCGCACCCCTTGGGATAGGCAGAGGACCGATGCCTCTGCCCGCCAGCATAGCGGGGCCGGGCGGGCGCGAACCGGCGCGCTTCAGCCCTTCAAGGCATAGGCCTCGACCTCGAGCAGCAGCGCTTCCTTGGCGAGGCCCGCGACGCCGACCATGGTGCTGGCGGGCAGCGCCGTCTCGACCAGGAACTCCTTGCGCACCTGCCGGATCGTCGCGACGGCGGCTTCGCTGATGTCGCGCACGAAGAAGTTGAGCTTGACCACGCTGTCGAAGCCCGCGTTCGCGGCCGCGAGCGCATGGCCCAGGTTGAGGAAGACCTGCCGCGTCTGCGCGGCGAGATCGCCTGCGCCGACGATGGCGCCGGACGGGTCGTAGGCGACCTGCCCGGAGATGAAGACCATGCGGTCCACGGTCGCTTCCGTGAGGTGCGAGAACCCGTTCGGGCGTGCCAGCAAGGGGGGATTCAGGTAGTGGATCGGATCGGACATCGAAGGGGCTCCAGGGGCTCAGTTCAACTGCAGCTTGTGGGTGGAAATGATCTCGCTGTACATGCGCTGCTGGCCTTTCACGAAATCGCCGAAGGCGCGCGGGCTCGATCCGACGAGGTCGACGCCCAGCGGGCCCAGGTCCTTCCGGAGCGCGGGTGCGTTGGCCGCCGCCGCCGCCGCGTCATGCAGCGCCGCGATCACGGCGGGGGGCGTGCCCTTGGGGACCACGAGGCCGAACCATGAGTAGATGTCGATGTCGCGTCCCGATGACTCCTTCGCGGTCGGAATCTCGGGCGCGCTGTCGGCGCGGCGCGCGCTGAGCACGGCGAGCGCGCGCAACTTTCCTTCGCGCAGATGCGGCAGGGTGGCCACCAGCGTGTCGACCACCACGTCGACATGTCCGCCCATCAGGTCGACCAGCGCGGGCGCGCTGCCCTTGTAGGGCACATGGGTCAAGGGCGCGCCCGTGGTCTGCGCGAGCACTTCCATCGCGATGTGGGTCGAGGTCCCGGTGCCCATCGAACCGTAGCTGGCGGGCTGGCCCGCCTTCGACGACGCGACCACGTCCGCCAGGCTGCGCCAGCGCGCATCGGGACGGGTGACGACGACATTCGGGACCGTGGCCAGCAGCGACACGCAGTCGAACGAGTCCTCGGGGGCATAGCCCAGCTTGATGCCCAGGTGCTGGTTGATGGCCAGCGTGGCGTTGCTCGCGACCAGCAGCGTTCGGCCGTCCGCCGGTGCGCGGGCCACGGTACTGGCCGCGATCGCCGTGCCCGCGCCGGGTCGGTTCTCCACCACGACCGGACGCTTCAAGCGCTCGGACATGCCCTGCGCCACCCGGCGGGCCAGGAGGTCGGTGGTGCCGCCCGGGGTGTAGGGAACGACCATCGTGATCGCACCCGGCGCCAGCACCTCGGCACCCGCCGCCAGGGTGGTCGAGGCACAGGAAATCCCCAGCGCGAGGGCCGCCAGCGGCCACAGGCATCGAACACGGAACTGCATCGGTATCGCCCTTGTCTTGATGGCTCTCCGTCGCGGAGAGCGCTTGGCGGGCAGTGTCGGCAGTTCGGCCGCGGCTGACTGTCTACTTGTTAACAGGCCCTAATCGACCCAACCGAGCACATCGGCCAGTCGCTCGGCGGCCGGCAGCGGCGCGGAGAGCACGAGCGAGGTGTTGACGGTGCCGAAGCTTCCGATCTTGTCGATCACCGTTTCGAGTTCCTCGCTGGACCGGGCCAGGATGTGGACCACGTAGCTGTCGGAGCCGGTGACGCGCAGCACTTCGATCACGTTGGGCGTGTCGCGAAAGGCCTTGATCAGGCCCTTGCCGTGTTCCGCGGCCGCGCCGATGCGGATCAGCGCGTCGATGGGAAAGCCGAGGCGGTTCCAGTCGACGTCGGCGCGGTAGCCCTTGATCACGCCTTCCTCGCGCAGACGGCGAACGCGCTCGGCGCACGCGGGCGCGGTGAGGCCGACCTCCGCCGCCAGGGTCTTGAACGACGCCCGGCCATCCTTGAGCAGCAGCTTGACCAGCTTGTGGTCGATCGCGTCGAGAAAGTTTCGCTTGGGTTGGCTCACAAAAAAACTCCTCTTCGGCTGCCGTTGCTTTCCATCTTAAAGAAGGAGAGCGATGGTGAGGCCGGCAACGGGCCCGCATCGCTTTCATATGAAAGCTGGCCGGGCGCCAAAGTCGAAAAGAAAAATCCCGGCGCCTGCGCGCGCCTTGGAAATCAAGGCGGGGCCAGGGGCATCGAAAAACAGAATCGTGGCTTTGCCAACCTCTTCCATTTTTCAAGCCATGGCCATGACGCAAGTAACCACCGCAGGCTTCGCATTCGTCGAGTTCGTGTCGCTGCGGACCGAGGATCTCGTTCCCCTCTTCGAGCGGCTCGGCTTCAAGCCCCTGGGCCGATCCGAACGCACCGGCGCGGTCCTGATGCGGCAGGGCGAGGCGACCGTGATCGTCAACCCGGCGCCGAATCCTTTTCTCGACGTGCACGGTGCCTCGGTGCGCGCGATCGGCATCAACGTCGACAACGCGCGCAACGCCGTGGCGCGCGCCCTGGAAGGCGGCGCACGCGAGGCCAGCCCGGAGGCCTTCGGAACCCATGTCGTCGAGAGTCCCGCCATCGTGGGCATCGGCGACAGCCTGGTGTACTTCGTCGATCGCGATGTGTATGGCGAGTTCTCCAGTCCCTGTGCCGCGACGCCGGGCATTCCGGCGCACGATGCCTCGATCGTCGCCATCGACCACACCTCCAACATCGTGCGGCCCGAGCATCTCGACCTGTGGGCGGACTTCTACAAGAACACCTTCGCGTTCACGCAGAAGCAGTACCTGGACGTCAAGGGCAAGAAGACCGGCATGCGGGCGCGCTCGATGGTCAGCCCTTGCGGCAAGGTCTCCATTCCCATCGCCGCCGCCGCGCACGACCAGCCCGGCACCCTGAACCAGAACGACGAGTTCATCCGCGACTACAACGGCGAGGGCATCCAGCACATCGCGCTGCTGTCCTCGGACATCGAGCAGACCATCGACTTCCTGCAGCAGGGCAGCGTCGAGTTCATGGAGGCACCGCACGAGGTCTACTACCGCGGCGTCGATGCGCGGGTGCCCGGCCATGGGCTGGACCTCGAGGCCATGAAGGCGCGCGGCATCCTGGTCGACGGCAAGGGCGGCGACCGCATCCTGCTGCAGCGCTTCACGCGCCGCCAGATCGGCCCGGTGTTCTTCGAGATCATCGAGCGCCGCGGGGAAGACGGTTTCGGCGAAGGAAACTTCAAGGCGCTGTTCGAGAGCCAGGAAACCGACCAGGTCCAGCGCGGCACCATCGAGGTCGAAGCGCGCTGAACGCAAGAATTCCCGGCGTGGCTCGCCGCGCCATCTTCTTCAATCCACCTTTCATCACCCTCCCACCATGTCCAGCCACATCCAGCGCTTGCGTCTTCCAGACAACGATCCGACCTTCGGCAGCAACAAGGTCTTCGACCTGTTCCAGTACGCGCCGGCCGTGAAAGCCGGCGGGCTGGTCTTCATCGCCGGCCAGGTCGGCATCCATGCCGACGGCAGCGTGCCGGAGCGCGCCGAGGAACAGATCGAACTGGCCTTCAAGCGCCTCGGCGCGATCCTCGCGCATGAAGGGCTGGGCTTCGAGGACCTGGTCGAGCTGGTGTCCTATCACGTGCGCATCGACGAGCAGCTGACGGCGTTCCGCGAGATCAAGGAGCGCTACATCGTGCGCGACTTCCCGGCCTGGACCATCCTGGGCGTGGCGTCGCTGGCGCGGCCCAACCTGCTGATCGAGATCAAGGCGGTCGCGGCCGCCCGGCCACGCTAGAGGACGCGCTCATGCCGCAGGAGAACACCGCCATCGCCGCCATCCTGGCGCGCTACCAGCACTGGATGCAATCGATCCGCGAGCGCGACCTCGAGGCCATCCTCGACATCTACGCGGACGACGCGACCTACATGCCGCCCGGAAAGCCGGCCTTCTCGGGCAAGCAGGCCCTGAGGGAGGTCTGGGCCGGCTACCTGCAGCGCGAGGACTTCGTCGCGAGCTATGTGCCCACCCTCCATCTCTGCGATGCGGGCGACATGGCCTACGACATCGGCCGCTATCGGATCGCGATGAAGAAGGAGGGCCTTCCTGTCAGCTTCGAGGGAAAGTACGTCGTGGTCTGGAAGCGCATCGACGGGCACTGGAAGGCGGTGGTCGACATGGACAATGACAACGGTCCCGCCGTGCAGGACGCGCCGACGGCGTGAGAAAGCCGCGAAGCCGCGCGGCCAGCGAACTTAGGGGTTAGTCCCGACGCCGTGCCGCTTGCCTGCGCTCGCGCGGCTGCGTTAGTCTCGCGCTGCTTCTGAGCCGACCGTCCGGTCGGTCGGTAGAAAAAACCGATCGTTCGTTCGATGACGACCTCGTCGAACGAGCCCCGTCGGTTGTCCGGCGCACCCCTCAAACACTGGAGAAAACCATGCGCGACGAAAAGTGTCTGCCCCGTGCCCTGCTGTCGACGGGCCTTCTGCTGGCCGCTGGCCTGGCTTTGCAAGGCTGTGGAGGGGGTGGCGGCGGAGGCGGCGGCTTCCTTCCGATTCCGGCGCCCGCACCCGCGCCGGCGCCGCCCGCGCCGCCACCGGCGGGCCCCAGCGTCGAACAGCTCAAGAGCAGCTGCAACGCGCTCAAGGGCCAGGTCATCGAAGGCGTGACGGTCACGGGCACGGTGCGTTTCGAGGCCAAGGCGCCGCTCTACACCGCGGGCTTCTGCCAGGTGCTGGGCACGCGTGCACCCTTCCTGGACATCGAGATCGACGTGCCCGACAACTGGACCGGACGCTACTGGCAGCAGGGCGGCGGTGGCTTCGACGGCCGCATCGCCTCGGTGGTGACGACCGATCCGGGCGGCGCGGTGACCGCGGTCAGCCCCGTGCTCGCTCTCAAGGGCGCGGTGTACGCGGCCTCCAACGGGGGCAACCGGGCGAATGTTCCCGCGCAGGCCGCGCCGGGCGTGTGGATCGGCGGGACCGACGACGCGCGCCAGTCGGCGGCCGACTATGCCTACGCCGCGGGCGGCACCACGCTGCGCTTCGGCAAGGCGGTCGCGAAGGCCTTCTTCGGCAAGACGCCGAGCCACAGCTATTTCAACGGCTGCTCCAACGGGGGCCGCAACGCCTACATCGCCGCGCAGCGCTGGCCCGACGAGTTCGACGGCATCGTCGCGGGCTGCGAGACCATGGACATGGGCGGCGCGGTCACCGGCCTGATGAACACGGCCGCGAAGGCGGCCACGCCGGCCGAGATCAGCCCGGCCCAGTACGCCGCCGCCTACGCGGCCGCCGTGACGGCCTGCGATGCCGGCGACGGCGCGGCCGACGGCTACCTCGCCAACCCCGGCGCATGCGCCCTGCCCGCGGCGTCGCTGCAATGCGGCCAGCCGGGCGCGAATGCCGATCCCGCGCTGTGCCTGTCGGCCGCGCAGGTGCCCACGCTCGCGGGCCTGCTCGGCAACCTGACGCTGGCCGGTGGCGCCACGGCCTACAGCAAGTACAACTGGACCAACTTCGCCCCCGTGTCCGCCATTCCCGGCGTGCCGGCGCTGGGCGTCACGAGCTATGGCGGCCTGGGCGGCGGCTTCGCGTTCCTGGCCACGAACGACCCGCTGTGGTTCGGCGCGCCTCCGCCGGGCACGGCGCCGGCGCCCAACCTCGCGAGCTTCGACCTCAACCGCGACTACTACGTCTTCAGCAGCGGCCTCCAGCGCGCGGGCGCCGACCACGACCGGAACGCCATCGCGGCCTACGTGGCGTCGGGCCGCAAGCTGCTGTCCTGGCACGACGCGGGGGATCCGCTGCTGTCGGCCAACGATCACATGCGCAACTTCGCGACCATGTCCAGCACGGCCAGGGCGCTCGGCCTGGCCGACCCGCGCGGCAACGCGCGCCTGTTCATCGTGCCCGCCTCGAGCCACGGCGCGGGCGGCAACCTGAACGAGGTCGACTGGCTCGCCGCCATCATCGACTGGGTGGAGGGCGGCAAGGCGCCCGAGCAGCTGACCTACAACTTCCGGGTCGGCGCCACGGCCCGGACGATGCCGGTCTGCGAATCCCCGAGGTATCCGCGCTACAACGGCAGCGGCGACGTCAATTCGGCGGCGAGCTTCACCTGCACGCCGTGATGGCCTGCGCCATGGCGACGCGGCGCCGGGCCGTTCAGAGCCCCATCAACGCCTGCAACAGCAGCCGGCTCGCCGGTGGGGGCTCGGCCAGCGCGGGCACCGCCAGGTAGCTGACCCGGTGCGCCCAGGGCTCGTCGAGCGGCACGAAGGCCAGGTTCGGAAACTTCGCCTGCTGCTCGAGGCTGGCCTGGGGCAGCAGCCCGATGCCGAGGCCGCACTGCACCATGCGGCTGGCCGAATCCATGCCCTTGACCTGGATGCGCGTGCGCAGCCGCACGCCGTGTGCGAGCGCCTCCCTGGCCACGCGGCTCGCGAGCGCGGTGCCCGGTGGCAGCTCCACCCACTCCTCCTTCAGCAGTTGCTCGAAGCGCAGGCGCTTGCGCTTCGCGAGCCGGTGGTGCACGGGCAGGATCACGACCAGCCGCTCGGTGCGGTAGGGCTGCAGCTTGAGGCCGGGGATGTCGCCCTCGGCGACGAACACGCCGACGTCGGCCTTGCGTTGCAGCAGCAGCTCGACGATCTCCGCGCTCGTGTGTTCGGCCAGCTCGATCTTGATGCCCGGGTGCTGCTGCAGGAACAGCGCGAGGTCCTGCGGCAGGTGCTGCACGATGGCCGAGATCGAGGCGACCAGCTGGATGCGGCTCGACACGCCGGCCTGCAGGTTCTGCAGCTCGGCATCGAGGGTGTCGACGTCCTCCATCATCGCGCGCGCATAGCGCGCGATCGACAGGCCCGCCGCGGTCAGGCCGGCGCCGCGCGCGGTGCGGTGCAGCAGCTCGACGCCCATGGCGTTCTCGAGTTGCGTGATGCGGCGGCTCGCGGCCGAGGGCACGATGTGCAGGGTGGCGGCCGCGCGCGACAGGCTGCCTTCGTGCTCGATCGCCGCGACGAGCTTCAGGGTGGCGAGGTTCAGGTGATCGAGCAGGGGGCGTCGGGGTTTCATGGTGCGCGGGGCAGCGTTGCCGCAATGGCAACGCTGCCGTGAATTAATGTCGCTGGGCTTGTGGCGGGGACTGCGTCAGCATGCGGGCCATTCCAACAAGGAGACGCATCCTTCCATGCAGCAGATTCTGAACCTGCGCGATCTCACGATGATCGAGCGCACCCATGCCCGCGGCGGCAAGTTCCGCTACCACCCACTGCTGTCCGGCCGCGATGGCAGCGCGGGCAACTTCTTCCTCCAGCTCTCGAACACCTTCAACGACTTCGACTCGCCGCGCCATCGCCACAACTTCGACCAGGTGCGCGTGCAGCTCGAGGGCGACGCCGACTTCGCGCGCGACGGCGTCATGAAGCCGGGCATGATCGGCTACTTTCCCGAGGGCGTGTTCTACGGCCCGCAGAGCATCTCGGGTGAGTCGCTCACCCTTGTGCTGCAGTTCGGCGGCGCGAGCCGCAGCGGCTACCTGTCGGAGGCGGCGTTCCAGCGCGGCATTGTCGAACTCAAGAAGAACGGGCGCTTCGAGGCCGGCGTCTACAAGGTCGACAAGCCCGAGGGCGGCACGCGCAACCAGGATGCCTACGAAGCCGTCTGGGAGCACATGAACGGCCGCGAACTGCGCTACCCCGAGAGCCGCTACGACAAGCCGATCTTCATTCGCCCGTCCGCCGCGCAATGGCTGGACGATGCGCAGCGGCCCGGCGTGGCGCGCAAGCACCTGGGCAGCTTCTCCGAGGCGCGGACCGTGCTGTCGCTGATCGCGCTCGAGGCGGGCCGGGGCATCGAGGTGCCGCCGAACAGCATCGTGTTCGTGCTGGCCGGCAAGGGCCACGCGGGCGACGCCCGGCGCGATTGGGAAGCACGGTCCTCGCTCTACAGCGGGGAGGCGGCCAGCGCGATGACGGCCGATGCCGCGAGCGAGCTGTTGCAGATCGAGCTGCCGAGGCTGTGACCATGCACGACCCTCAGTCCGACGGCCGGCGCCGTCGCATCATGCTGGGACTCGGCGCGGCCCTGGTCGCGTCGCCGCTGCCGCGCGCCTGGGCCGTGGAGGAATTTCCCTCGCGCCCGATCTCGATGGTGGTCCCGTTTCCGCCGGGCGGCGGCTTCGACACCATCGCCCGGCCGTTCGCGGAGCGGCTCGGCCAGCTGCTCGGACGCGCGGTCGTCGTGGACAACCGCCCGGGCAGCGGCGGCAACATGGGCACCGATTTCGTCGCGCGCGCGCCGGCGGATGGCTACACGCTGCTGTTCGCCAACGACTACCTCGCGACCAATCCGAGCGTGAACCGCAACACGCGCTTCGACCCGCTCAAGGACTTCGCGCCGGTGAGCATGGTCGGCAGCACGCAGGTGGTGATGGCCGTGCGGCCCGACTTCCCCGCGAAGAACTTCGAGGAGCTGGTCGCGCTGTCGAAAAAGCGCTCGCTGAGCTACGGCACGCCGGGCGCGGGCACCTCGCCGCATCTGGTGGGCGAGTACCTCTCGACCATCTCGCCGCTGCAATCGCTGCACGTGCCTACAAGGGCACGGCGCCGGCAGTCAACGATGCGATGGGCGGGCAGATCGACATGGTCTATGCCACTTCGCCCTCGGTCGCGAGCCAGATCGCGGCCGGGCGGCTGCGCGGCATCGCGGTGTTCGGCGCGCAGCGCAGCACGCAGCTGCCCGAGGTGCCCACGCTGAAGGAGATCGGCGGGCCCTCGGTCGACTACGAGGTCTGGTACTGCCTGCTGGCGCCGGCCGGCGTGCCGACCTCCGTGCTCGCGACGATCCGCGCCGCCACGCGCAAGGCCCTCGATGCCGACCTGGCCGCGCGGCTGGCGCGCCTGGGCTATGCGGTGAGATCGAGCGAGCCCGAGGCGGTCACGCAGGCGATCCGGCAGGGGCTGGAGCGCTGGAAGGAAGTGGTGGCGCGCGCGAAGATCGCGATCGACTAGCTACCGTCGCTCGACGCCCTCGTACTCCCAGAAGAACCGGGTGCGCAGGCAGTCGAGCGACTCGGCCCAGGTGGACCGTTCGCAGGCCGCCACGCGCTGGCGCAGCGCCTCGCGCAGCGTGTCCCAGTCGTAGGGATCGACGATCAGCAGCGCATCGATGTCGAAGCCCTTGGCGCGCCGGCGCATCGAGGTGTAGGCCTGCAGCGCCCGGCCGTCGTGGTGGGCTCTCACGCCCTCGGGCGTTGCCGCGAGCAGCTGGAACACGTGCGCGCCGGACACGCCCGTCTCGCCGATCTCGAGCTCGAGGGTGAGGTAGACATCCTCGGGGGCCTCCGGACGCCATGCGCTCAGCCTGTCGACATCGAGGGAACGCAGGTCGACGATTTCGAGACGGATTGTCATTTCAGGGCTCCACATCCACGTGAACGTTGGAATCGTAAGGGCCCTTGGGCACGGCACGCTGCTGGAAGTTCATCTGCGTGCCGGTCATGGAGAAGGGTTGGCCGGACACCGGGTGGACGTTGCGCCCCGCGTCCGTCGGCTTCTTGCTGGGCCCGCGCACCGTGCGCAGCCCATCCTCGGACCTCAGCATCCATCCGCCCTTGTCCGTGAGTTCCTGCGTGAAGCCGGGGCCGACGAACTCCTCGGCCAGTTCCCGCGCCTCGGCCTGCGTCAGGCGCGCGGTGATCTGTGTGTTGCCGGGCTTGTTCGACAGGCCCAGGATGCGGCGCAGCCGCGTGCGCTGCCGCTTCGTCTTGCAGCGCAGCCCCAGGGGATCGATCCAGCCCAGCGCATTCGGCGCGAAGCCGTAGGGGTTCTCGCCACCGTCGAGGCCGATCGGGTCCTGGCTCACGAAGGCGCCGATGTGCGGATCGAAGTAGCGGTTCCGGTTGTAGTGCAGGCCCGATTCCTCGTCGAAGTACTGCCCCTGCAGGCGCAGGGGGTTGTCGATCGCGGCGGCGCGCGAGGCGAGCGCGCTGCCCCAGGCGGTGGAGGTCGCGGACCAGAGGATCTCGCCGGCGCCGTCGGTCAGCCGCGAGGGCATTCCGTTCGGCTCGACATGGAAGTGGGCGACACGTTTCGTGCCCGGCGACGACGCATCCGGCGGCGGGTCGACCAGCGCCAGCGGAATGCAGGTCTGCGGGTAGTAAACGTACTCGCGCGCGCGTTCCCAGGCCACCACCGGCTGCTGGCGGCCGCGTATCGCGCGGCGCTGCGCGAGCGCCGCGGGGTTGAGCGACGCGGGCGCGACCTGTTCGTCGTGGGCCTGGCGCACCTCGCCCAGCAGCGCATCGCCGTCCCAGAAGAACCAGGTGGTATGGGCGGCACCGCGCTTGAAGACACGCCGGCCCACGGCGTCGTAGCCGTAGCGCGTGCGCACCGTGCCGCGCCGGCTCTCGATCAAGCGGTGGTGGGCGTCCCAGGTCAATTCGAGTTCGTCGCTCGTGCCGGGCACGCCGTGCGCCGCGGGTCCTCTGCGCACCAGATCGCCCGCGCGGTCGAACACGTAGTGCACGCCGTCGCAGCGGCCTTCGCGCGTCCAGTGCACCGGCGCGTCTTCGTCGCCGCCGGCCACCTTCTGCATCCGCGTCTGCTCGATGGTGGTGCGAAGGCGGTCGCCCGCCGGATCGTGCAGCAGCCGCGTGACCTTGCCTTCGGGATCGATGTGCTGCAGGACGCGTCCCATGAGGTCGTAGCCGTACTGGTCGCTGCCATGGAGGCTGTCGTGCCGATGCACCAGCTGGCCCTTGCGGTCGTAGTCGTAGCGGGTGCTGAACAGCGGCGAGGCGTCCCGCAGCACGGCCTGGGCCGTGAGCTGGTGGTTCGCGTCGTAGCGGGCGTGGCGCACGACGCTCGCGCTCAGCTGTTCCCGCACGATCCGGCCGAGGGCATCGCGCTCGATGCCGATCGGCGCCTCGTCGTCGATGCCCAGGCTCGCGAGCTGGTCGCAGGCATCGAACTCCATCCGCACGCGATGGCCGGCCGAGGTCTCGCGCAGCGTGCGGTTGCCCACCGCGTCGTACTGCGAGGCGACGCGAAACCCGTTCTGCCATTCCTCGAGCACGCGGCCGGCCGCGTCGAAGCGGCGCTTCACGTGGGCCGCGCCGTTGCGCATTTCCACCAGCTGTCCGCGCCGGTCGTAGACCAGCAGCTCGTCCTGCTGGTGTGCGGGCCGCAGCGGATCGGCCGCCGTCTTGCGCGTGATGCGGCCGAGCTTGTCGCAGGCGAAGGCGACGTGCTGGCCCAGCGGGTCCGTCATCTGCTTCAGGTGGCCGGCCTCGTCGTAGGCGTAGTGCCGCGACTGGCCCCAGAAATCGGTCTCCTCCACGATGCGGCCCAGGGCATCGCGCCGCAGCACGAGGCGCTCGCCGCGCTGGTTCGTCACGCCGACGAGCTGCTCCTCGGTGTCGTAGTGGTATTGCAGGACCTGGCCGTCGGGCTGGATGCGCCGGCCGATCTCGCCGAGGCCCACGTAGGCCAGCCGCGTCTCGGCGCGCGCTGCGTCCACGTGCCGCACCAGCCGGTCCTCGGCGTCGTAGCCGCACAGGATCTGCGCGCCATCGGGATGGTCGATGCGCACCAGCCGGCCCTTCCGGTCGCAGTGGTAGCGCGTCGTCTCGCCCAGGGCGTTGGTGCGGCCGAGCAGGCGCCCCAGCGCGTCGTGCGTGAAGCGGTCGACACGCCCGAGCGGATCGACCAGCGCTTCCAGCTGCCCGTGCCGGTCGTAGTGCAACTGCGTGGCCGCGCCGCGCGCGTTGACGTGGCGCACCAGCTGCCCGTGCGCGTCGTGCTCGAAGCGGGCGGCCGCGCCCAGCGGATCGGTCTGCCGCGTCGGCAGGCCGCGCGCGTCGCTTTCGAGCTGCCAGCGGTGGCCCAGCGGATCGACGATCGCGCACAGCCGGTCTTCCGTGTCGTAGTCGCAGCCGACGCTGCTGCCGTCGGGGCGCTGCACGGCCAGCAGGTTGCCGCGCGCGTCGTAGACGAAGCCGGTGCGCAACCCGCCCGGTGCCGTCACGGCCACGGTGCGGCCGGCATCGTCGTAGGCGAAGGTGGTCACGCCGTCGTGCGGATCGATCTCCGCCAGCGGCAGGCCGGACTCGTCGAAGCGCACCACCGTCAGGTGCCCCAGCGAGTTGCTGACCTCGGTCCGGCCCAGCGCTTCGTCATAGGCGAAGCGGTAGTCGTGCAGCCCGCCGTCGCCCCAGGCGTGCACCACGCGCCAGCGGTCGTCGTAGGCGTAGTGGAACGACAGGCCCGTGCGGTCGGTGTGGCGCGCCATGCGATGCCGCAGGTAGGCGAACTCGTACGCGGCGCCCAGCGCATCGATGGCCGCGAGCAGGTCACCGTCGGCATGGCGGTAGCGCACCAGCGGATGGTCCTGCTGCGTGGCGGGATCGCGCAGTGCCATGGCTTCGATGCGTCCCTGCCGGGATTGCACCTCGATGCTGCGTCCGGGCAGCCCGTTCACGCCGCTCTCGACGATGCGCGCCAGCTCGCCGCGCTGCCGCACGAAGTCCCAGTGGTTGCCGCAGGCATCCTCCATGCGCGTCACGAAGGGGGACGGCGCGCGCAGCGCTCCCTCGGGCGAGAGCGCCTCCTCGAAGCGGTAGCGCAGGCCGCTCTTGAGGCGCACCACCAGCGCGTCGCCCTGGCGCGTGAGCCGGGCGCCGTCCACCACGTCGAGCACCTGCTGGGCCTCGGTGCGCGGCAGTTCGGTGAACAGCGCGAACTCCTCCGGTCCCCGCAGGCTCAGGATGCCGTCGTCCTCGGCCACCAGGCGCACGTCCGCCGGCGTTTGCCAGCCCAGGCCGCAGTGGCCGGCGAAGTCGTGGTCGCGCGATGCGTAGATGCGGCTCCACGTGAGCGGCAGGCGCCCGGGAACGTGGAAGTCCTCGTGCGCCACCGAGACGCTGCCGTCGCGGATGTCGACCGGTTCGGCGCGCAGCACCTGGCACTTGAGGAAGCCGGGCGGCATGTCCTTGAGTGCGCGCCGCGCGATGCGCGTGTAGGCGCGGCCCAGCGCCTTGAACAGGCCGCGCTGGATCATCGCGCCCCAGGAGATGGTGGGCGGTCCGCCGACGAACACCTGCGGCGGGATCGCCACGTTGAAGGTGGTCGGCAGCATCAGGCTCAGGCGCACTGGCTTGGCCAGCTTGCGCGGGCGAAACGGCGGCACCAGGCCGACGATGTTGCAGCTGAGCACCGGCATGGTGATGCGCGAGAACGGATCGCCATCGGCCAGCACGGTGCGGCTGCCCATGAACAGCTCGTCGTCGAACTGCGGGCCGCCCGGCCCCTTGATGATCGGCATCGGCGCGCCGACCAGGATGTGGAAGTCCACGCCGCCCGTGCCGGCATTGGCGCGCCGCACGCCGGCCACCTCGACGGTGGCGCCGAGCGGCAGCGGGATGCTCTCTGGCATCGCGCCATCGGCCGGCGGCGCGCCGGGCGGCGCCGGTATCCGCGGCGACGCCGTGCCTTCGCCGATGGCGTTCTTGGCGGCCTCGGTCGCCGTGCCGAGCGCGCCCAGTCCCTTGACGATCGGGTTGTCGGGCGACACCTCGATGGTCGGCAGGTAGTCGAACGGGTCCATCACGATGCCGATGTGCACCGTGGGCCACACGCCGGGCGGTGCCAGGTAGGTGTGGGCATCGATGCCCAGCTGCGGGTCGAAATGCTTGGCCGCGAAGAACACGTGCTTTCCTTGTGGCGTGAGGAGTCGGCGCCCTTCAGGCGGCTTCGACGAAGGGTTGCGGATCGGGCAGGCGCGCGAACGCGGGCGGCTCGCGCCATTCGCCGGGCGCGAGGTCCAGCGGATGCTTCACGTGCGGCAACCCGCTCCAGGCCGGGTCGAGCCACTGGCGCCCCATGGCCACGACGGTGCGGAACACTTCCTCGCCGCCTTGCACCAGCTGCTCGCGCTCGCGCAGCTGGCCCTGGAACAGCTGCTCGTAGCGCTGCACCAATTGCGTCTCGATCGCGGCGATGGCGCTAGTCGGTGGATGGGTGCCGAGCCGATGGCCCGCGAGATCCGCCTCGACCAGGGCCGCGCGCGCCTCGCGCTCGTAGGCCGTGGCGCATTGCGCGATGCGCTCGCAGCGTCGGGGGTCCTGCATCGCGAGCATGTCCTGCAGCAGTTGCGGCACCGTGCTGTTCGGCCGGTCGGCATCGGCCATGGTGCGCGCCTCGCGCACGCCGGCCAGCGCCGAGGCCCAGGCCCGGTCGCGCTCGCCGGCACCGAGCCAGGCCTGGGCCGCGGCACGCTGGCCCTCGACCGCGAACAGGCTGTTGGGCACGCGGCGGGCCGCTTCGGCGGCCTGCTCGAAGGCATGGGCCGACTGCTTCATGTCGCCGGCCGCGGCCCATGCGCCGCCTTCGGCCATCCAGCCCTGCATCAGCAGCATCGGGCCCATCGGGTTGCCGGCCTGCGTGGCCTGCGCCGCCGCGGCACGGGCCTGGCGGTAGCGCGCGACCGCGCGCGCGACGTCGCGCGCCTGCAGCCAGGCGCCGCCCACCATCACGTCGAGCACGGCGCGCTGGTCGGACCAGCCGTTGCGCGTGGCCAGCCGCGCGGCGCGCTCGGCGGTCGCTTCCACGGCGGCCGCGTCGCCGCGACGCAGCAGCACCAGCATGTCGGCATAGATCTGCCGAAACAGCGCGGCCCCGCCACTTCCGCCGCCCGCCTGGGCCGCGATCTCGCGTGCGGCTTCCAGGATGTCGAGCGGCGCATCGACCACGCGCACGACGCCCGCATGCCGCTCCACCAGCGGCTGCCAGGCGCGCGAGTCGCTGTCGTCGACCAGCACCAGCCGCAGCAGCCCGGCATCCCGTGGCGGCACGGGCGCCTGCAGCGCCGCGTCGAGCCAGCGCTCGAAGCAGGCCGCGTCGCTCACGCCACCCGGTTGCAACACGACGGACAGCCGCTGGCGGCGCAGGTGGCGCGCCAGCGACAGGCCGGTGTCGACGAAGCCGGCAGCGCTGTCGCGGCCGCTCGCGTGTTCCTCTTCCCAGGGACCGGTCACGCCCTGCTTCGCGAGCTGCGGCCGGTTGTGCAGGAAGGTCTCGATCAGGGCCTGCCGCAGTTCGCGGCTGTAGCGGTAGCCGGTCTCGTAGGCCGCGTCCAGCCGCAGGAAGAGGTCGGGCGTGGCGTAGTCGCTGTCCACCATCTGCAAGGTGAAGAAGGCATCGAGCATGCGCTGCGAGTCGGGCGGCAGCCGCAGCACGACCGCGCGCAGCGACGCATCGTCGGTGCGCTCCCACCACAGGTCGTGGAGCCGGGCCATGCGTTTTTCGACCGGGTTGCGCACCGGTGCCGCGGAGGACATCGATGCGGCCCTCAGCAGTTCAGGAAGATCTTGGTGCCGTTCACCGTGACGCCCGAGGCATCGAGCATCAGCGTCGCGCTGCCCGCGCGCAGCACGATGCGCCCCGGCGTGACCTCCACGGCCGTGCCGTCGACATCGAGCACCACGCTGGTCGGGCTCGCATGCGTCATGGCGCCCGAGGCGAAGGTGTCGAGCGTGCCGCCCTCGGCACTCACGCCCACGCTGCCCGAGGCCACGGCCGAGAAATCGCCGCCCTGCGCCAGCAGGCCCATGTTGAGGGCGGCCGTTCCGAACAGGTTGGCGGCCGAGCTGGTCAGCGAGACGTCGCCCTGCGCGGTGGCCGAGGCCGGACCGGCCGGCACGTTGAGCGTCATCGCGTCGTTGTAGGTCGCGGCATGCGAGCGGGCCGAAACCTTGTAGGCCTGCCCGATGGTGGTGGTCTGGCCCAGCGTGACGTTCCACAGGTCGTTGTCCTGCGCCGTGACGGTGCGGGCCTGGGTGACCGTCAGCGAATCCGTGCCCGTGACCGAGGTGGTCTGGTTGCCCGTGACGCTGGCGGTGCGGTGGGCCTTGGCGATGTGCGTCTGGTCGCCCGTGACCGTCAGGGTCTCGGTGCCGGTGATGGCATGGCTGCGGTTCGACTTGACGGTGACCGCCTCGTCGCCGTCCACGGTCTCTTCGCGCTGGCCGTGGATCGTGATCGTCTCGTTGCGGTCGACGGTCTTGGTGCGGTCGTTCTTGATGTGGTGGGTCTCGTCGCGCTCGACGGTCTTGTTGCGGTCGCGGCCCACGGTGTGGACCTCGTCGTTCTCGACCTCGAGCAGCTGGTCGCGCTCCGCATGCAGCCACAGCTGCTCCTCGCCGAGCTTGTCCTCGAAGCGCAGCGCATTCGCGTTCGCGGCGTTGCCGCCTTCGGAGCTGCGCGACAGCAGGCCGCTCTGGGTCGCGTTGGCGGGCAGGTCCCACGGCGGCATGTTGTCCGCGTTGTAGACCCGGCCCGTGATCAGCGGGCGGTCGGGGTCGCCGTACTCGAAGTCGACCACCACCTCCTGCCCCACGCGCGGGATCTGCATGCCGCCGAAGTTGCTGCCGGCCCAGGGCGAGGACACGCGCACCCAGCACGAGCTGCTCTCGTCCTTGCTGCAGTAGCGGTTCCAGTGGAAGCTGAGCTTCACGCGCCCGTACTGGTCGGTCCAGATCTCGCGGCCCGCGGGACCGGTGACCACCGCCGTCTGCGGGCCCGTGGTGCGCGGTTTGATCGCGTCGGGCGTGGGGCGGAAGATGTTGTTCGCCGGCAGCACCTCGAACTCGACCCGGCAGCGGAACTCCTCCAGCCCCGTCGCGTCGCCCGCTTCCTGCAGCGACAGGCGCGCGGCGGTCACGAGGTAGTCGGCATTCGCGCTGTCCTGCGGATGGTCGGTCAGCGTGAAGCGGTAGCCGGCCGCCAGGCCGCGCAGGTTGCCCGCGCCGCTGGCGACCTGGCCGGGCGCGCCGGTCTCCTCCATCCGTGCGCGCGCGATCTGCTCGCCGTCGGCCTCGGCCGCATAGTTGCCCGGCCAGGCGAACACCTCGCGCGTCGCATGCCGGGTGCGGCGCGGCATTGCCTTGGTGCGCAGCAGGTCGGCCTTGGGGCGCGTGAAGTCGAAGTCGCCCGTCACCCACTGGCCGCTTTGCAGCGCCTCGGCCAGCTGGAAGTGATGGCAGTGCTCCTCGTTGGACGAGGCCTCGGCGGCGCTGAAGGGAATGCGCTCGTAGCCCCCGGCGGGGAAGGGAGCGTGCGCCTGCATGTCGTCGACGATCACCAGCGTGTGGCTGTTGGCCGCGTGCTCGAAGTAGTAGTAGAGGCCCCACTCGTGCAGCAGGCGGCTCGCGAAGTCGTAGTCGGTCTCGCCGTACTGCACCACGAACTCGCGCGGCGGATAGCTGCCCGTGGCGCGGATCGAGAGCGCGAAGCCGTAGGCCCCGAGCACCTCGTCGACGATGTCGAGCACGTTCCTGTTCTGGAAGATCCGGAAGTCCCGCGAGCGCTGGGCCAGGCTCAGCCACGACTCGATGACCACCTCGTAGAGCGCGCGCCGCTGCTCCAGGCGCAGGAAGCGCGCCCGGGTCACCAGCCCCGAGAGATGGCGCTGCTGCTGCGCGCCGCCGGGCCGGCCGTCGAGCAGGATGTGCACGCCGAACTCCTCGCCGATCAGGGGCTTGAGCTTGATGTTCGCGGCCGAGCGCACATCGATGGCGCTCGACGCCGGCGTGGTCAGCGTGAGGGTGTAGCGATAGGGGCGGCTGAGCGCTTCCTCGCCCTCGATCAGGACGGGTTCGAGGGCGGCCACCCCATCGAGCATGGGCATGGCATCGGAGGTCGCGGTGATCTTGCGGCCCCGGCTGGAGGCGGGCGTGGGCATGGAACTCCCTGAAGCGAAACGTGAAGGGCGACGACAGGAGCGGACCGTCTCCCGCATGCAAAACCGAGCACTGTAGGGAAGCTCGCGCCGCTCAACCGTAAGAAGCTGCAACCAAATTGCAATGGCGACACATCCATTCCACTACGTTCGGCGACGGATATCAGTCGAAGGTTCGAAGGAAGGCCTTCGTTGGCCGCACGGCATCGAACCGGGGGTGCAAACGTTTCCGCTCCGGGCGGCACTCTACTGCCGTTTGGGCCGGCCGAAGACGCGACCACTAGGATTCGTAGTCGCGCGCCGATGCACCGTCGGCGCCGTGGAATCAGGCCCTTGGCCCCGCGCCGAAGCTCTGCCGGTACGCGCTGGGACTCACGCCCGCCACGCGCTGGAACTGCGCCCTGAAGTTCGCCGCCGACCCCAGCCCGACCTTGGCGACGATCTGCTCGATGCCCAGGCGCGTGCGCTCCAGCAGCTCCTGCGCGCGGCGCACGCGCGCGCGGATCAGCCATTGCGCGGGCGAGACGCCGAACTGGTCCTGGAAGCGCCGGTTCAGCGTCCGCTGGCTGCTGCAGGCCTGGCGCGCGAGCTCGTCGAGCGACAGCGGCCGGTGCAGGTTGCGCTCCACCCAGGCGAGCAGCGGCTGCAGGTCGCGCTCGGCGGGAAGGTCGAGCGGCTGGATGAACTGGGCCTGGCCGCCCTCGCGGTGCAGCGGCACCACCGACAGCCGCGCCACGCGCGCCGCGACGGCCGCGCCGAAGTCCTTGCGCACCATGTGCAGGCACAGGTCCAGGCCCGCCGCCGCGCCCGCGGAGGTCAGGATCTGGCCGTGGTCGATGTAGAGCACCTTGGCATCGACCTCCACCCGTGGATGAAGCTCGGCGAGCAACGGCGCCGCGACCCAGTGCGTGGTGGCGCTCAGTCCGTCGAGCAGGCCGGCCTGCGCCAGCACGAAGGCGCCCGAGCAGATGGAGGCGATGCGCGCGCCGCGTGCTGAGGCCGCGCGCAGTGCCTGCAGCACGGCGCGGCTGATCGGCGCCGCGGGATCGGCGATGCCGGGCACGACGATGGTCTGCGCCTCATCGAGCACCGAGAGCCCGTGCCGGACCGTGAGCGTGAAGCTGCCGTTGTCGAAGGACTTCCGTTCGCCGCAGACCGCGATGCGGTAGCAGGGCTGGCCGGGCGCGAGTTCCGCATGGCCGAAGACCTCGCAGGCGCTCGCGAGATCGAAGGCGATGAGGCCGGGCAGGGCGAGCACCGCGAGCCGGTGCGGGGTGGTGTTCGGGGCGCGGGGTGTCATGGCGGCGGATTCTTCCATGGTTGGCGAGAAACAGTCGAAGCTTGTCAATCCGGCCACTTTCGCCTCGGGCAATGCATGGGGAGACTACGGAGGTTCCCGTCATGGAGTTGCTCTTGCCGTCCCGAGCCCTGCGCCTTTCCCGTCTCCGGCTGTTCTGCCTGCTCGAAGCCACTACGTTGCTGATCCTGCTGCTGGTCGCGGTGCCGATGAAACACCTCGCGGGCCTGCCCTGGGCCGTGAGCCTCATGGGGCCGCTGCATGGCCTGGTCTTCCTGGGCTTCTGCTGGAAGGTCGCGAACGCGGCGACGCTCGAGGACGTCTCCGCGCGCATGGGCTTCAAGCTCGTGCTCTTCGCCTGCCTGCCGGGCGGTGGCTTCTACAGCTGGAAGCTGCTCGACCGCGAGCCGGCCTCGCCATGACCTATCTGTGGCTCAAAGCGTTGCACCTGGCCGCGGTGCTCGCCTGGACCGGCGGCCTGCTGCTGCTCGGCGTGGCGGCCGCCGCGCTCGGCCGTTCAGGGGGCGTGCTGCTGCCGCACGAGAAGCGCATGGGACAGGCCTTCCTGCGCTGGGACCGCCGCGTCACCGTGCCGGCGATGGTCGCGGCATGGGGCCTGGGCATCGCGCTCGCGAGCCTGGGCGGCTGGTTCGGCGCGGGCTGGCTTTATGCGAAGCTGGTGCTGGTGTTCGCGCTGTCGGGGCTGCACGGCGTGCTGTCGGCCTTTGTCAGAAGGCAGCTCGAGGGCACGAACACCCGCGAGCGCGCATGGATCCGGATCAGCCCGGGACTGTGCGTCGCGGCGCTCGGCGGCATCGCGCTGCTCGTCGTGCTCAAGCCTTGAACCCGGGCTCGAGCGAAGGCAGGTTCTGCGCCGCGAAGTCCGCGAACAGCTTCGCGCGCGCGAAGCTGCCCCGGGCCGCGGGCCACACCGCATGCACCGGCACCCTCGGCGACTCGAATTCGGTCAGCACCAGCTCGATGCGGCCGCTCTCGAGCAGATGGCGGATCTGCCACAGCGGCGTGAAGCACAGTCCCAGGCCGTTCGCCACCGCGGCATAGAGCGAAGCGGTGTTGTCCGCCCGGAAGCGTCCCGAGACCTTCACCCGCCGCGGCCGGCCATCGATGGTGAACGGCCAGTTGGCGTCGTTGCCATGCGTGGTGCGCACCAGGCATTGGTGGTCGACCAGGTCCTCGGGGCGTTGCGGACGCCCGTGCCGCGCGAAGTAGTCGGTCGCGCCGAACACCACGAGCCGCAGGTCGCCGAGCCGCCGCGCCGCCAGTTCGGAATCGGGCAGTTCGCCGATGCGGATCGCGAGGTCGATGTCGCCTTCGATCAGGTCGACGAAACGGTCGGAGGCGGTGAGGTCCACCTCGATGCCTGCGTAGCGTTGCATGAACGCGCCGATCAGCGGCACGACGAAGGCCGGCGCGAACTGCACGGGCGCGGCCACGCGCAGCAGGCCGCGCGGCGCGCTCGATTGGCTGCTTGCCTCCGCCGCGGCCGCGTCGAACTCCGCCAGCGCGGCCTGCACGCGCCGGTGGTAGGCCCGTCCCACCTCGGTGGGGGACGACTGCCGCGTGGTCCGCCGGATCAACTGCACGCCGATGCTGCGCTCGAGCACGCCCAGCGAGCGACTGACGGACTGCACCGAGCGCCCCAGCTGGCGTGCCGCGGCGCTCTGGCTGCCCAGCTCGACGATGGCGACGAAGGCGCGGATGTCCTGAATCTGGTCCATGGATTCTTCCGTTCTGGATGAAGGTCTTTGGCGGCCGCCGTGGATTCACGCGTGCGGCGGCCGTCCCTATCTTCGGGACTCCGCGGCCTGGTGCCGCTCATCGATCGAGGAATCATCCATGGAACAACATAGACCCACGGTGCTGGTGGTCGGCGCCACCGGTCGCGTGGCCGCGCTCGTGGTGCCCGCGCTGGTACGGCGGGGTGCCACGGTGCGCGCGCTGGTGCGCAGCGAATCCGGCCGGCGCCAGGCGGTCGGCAACGGCGCCGCCGAAGCCGTCGTTGCCGACCTGCGCGATCCGCCGAGCCTGCGGCGCGCGGCCGCGGGTGCGGACGGCGTGTTTCACATCGGCCCGGCCTTTCAGGCGGACGAAACGCAGATGGGTTGCAATCTCGTCGCCGCCGCGCAGCAGGCCGGGGTGCGCAAGTTCGTGTTCTCGTCGGTGATCCAGCCGACGCACGTCACGCTCGCGAACCACGCGAGCAAGGTCCCGGTGGAGGCCGCGCTGTTCGAGTCGAAGCTCGAATACACGCTGCTGCATCCCGCCAACTTCTTCCAGAACCTGCGGGGCGCCTGGCCCGGCATGGCGCGGGACGGCGTCTTCGCGGAACCCTACCCGGTGCACACGCGGATCGCGCGCGTGGACTATCGCGACGTCGCCGAGGTCGCGGCCATTGCGCTCACCGAAGACCGGCTGGCCTACGGCTCGTTCGAGCTGTGCGCGCCCGGCCGCTTCAATCCGCAGGAGATCGCGGCGATGGCCGGCGAGGCGCTCGGCCGGCCGGTGGCGGCGCGGGAGATGGACTTCGAGGGCTGGGTCGAGCTGACGCGCCCGCCCTATGACGCACGCCAGTTGCAGCTGCTGTCGAAGGTCCACGCGCACTATGCGGCGCACGGGCTCGGCGGCAATGCCCTCACGCTCGAGGCCATCCTCGGCCGCGCGCCGCGCACGCTGGCGCAATACATTCGCGAGCTCGCTGCCGCATGAGCCGCGGCCTCCGGAAACTGCCGGCGCGCTGCGCGGGCATCCTCATGCCGCTGCTGCTGTCGGTCTTCATGTCGTGCATCGTGGCCGGCATCGCGACACTCAAGAGCGTGGGGCTCAGCGAGGAATGGCCTCAAATGTGGATGGGCGCCTGGGGCGTCTCGTGGCTGGCCGCGTTTCCCTCGTTGCTCGTCCTGCTGCCGGTGGTGCGCCGCATCGTCGCGGCGACCGTGCAGAGCCCGCCGCGCTGACCGGCGCGCAAGGCCGCGAAGGCTCAGCGATCGATCCGCGCAACGAACTCCTCGCTCGTCATCACGTGCGCGGTCGAGAAGGCCAGGATGGTCAGCGTGGCCTGGTGCACCGCCTCGGCCGGCATCGCGCCCTGGCCCACGTCGGGGTAGTCGAAGGTGCCGGTCGCATCCGACAGGAAGGCCACCTTGTAGTTGCGGAACATCGCGTCGCGCGCCGTCGCATGGCAGCAGTTCTCGGTCGTGGTGCCGGTGATCGCCACGGTGTCGATGCCCCACTCGCGCAGGATCAGGTCGAGGTCGGTCGCGAAGAAGCCGCTGTAGCGGTGCTTCTTGACCACGTGCTCGCCCGCGGCGGGCGCGAGCGCCGCGAAGATCTCGCTGCCGGGCGTGTCGTCGACCAGCGCGCTGCGGTCGGCGATCGGGCCGTAGAGGTCGTCGTACAGGCCCATGTCGCAGCCGTCGCGCCGGTGCACGTGCGCGGTGTAGATCACGCGGATGCCGCGCTCGCGGCAGGTGGCCAGCGTGCGCGCCAAGGTCGGCACCATGGCCGCGGCCTGGGCCGAGCGCAGCTGGGCGCCCTCGGCGACGAAGTCGTTCTGCATGTCGACGACGATGACGGCGGTGGTCGCCGGATTGATGCGATCGATCTGATAAGGCATATTGGCCCCTCGGTGGGTGAGTCGGATGGTGGTGGGTGCGGCGATCTTGGGTCGCGCCGGCCGTCCGCGCTGGCCCCGGCTTGCCAAGCTTTGTTCTCCACCTGCCATCCATTCCATGAAAACCCTGGTCGAACCCGGCGACAGCTTCGAGAAGTGGCACCAGGTCACGTGCCGCAGCTACTCGGTCACGCAGTGCGCGAATGCGCCGGGCGGCGCGGCGTTCCGCGCCAGGGTGTCGCAGCGCGGGCTCGGCGCGCTCGCGCTCAACGAGATCGAATCGAAGCTGCCCGGTGCGGCGACCATCCGCGTCACGCGCGGCGCCACCGACATCCGGCGCGATCCGCGCGACGACTTCTTCCTCTGGTTCGCGCTCGGCGGCAACACGCGCTTCAGCCAGGACGAGCGGCGCGTGAGCATGCGCCCCGGCGACATGGTGCTGCACGACCAGTCGCGTCCCTTCAGCCTCGAGTTCGGCGAGTGGTCGCATGCGGTCATGGTCGCGATCCCGCGCGCGCTGCTGACCAGCCGCATCGGCGCGGCCGACGAATTCGTGGCTCGGCCGGTCGGCCGCAACGCCAAGCTGGCCGCGCTCGCGGGATCGGTGCTGCAGCAGCTGATGGCGCTGCACGACGATGCGCCGCCGGCGCTCGCACAGGCCGCGATGGACATCTGGTCGACGGCGCTCGAGGCGGAGCTCGCGCCCACGCAGATCGAGGCCGGCGCGCGCGACGGGCGCCTGGCGGCCGTGAAGCGCTACCTCCGTGCCCGGCTCGGCGCCCCGACGCTCGACGGCGAAACCATCGCGCGCGACTGCCACCTGTCGCTGCGCACGCTGATGCGGCTGTTCGCCGCCGAGGGCACCACGCCCGGCCGTTGGCTCTGGCAGCAGCGGCTCGAGGCCAGCTACCGGGCGCTCGCCGAAGGGCGCGTGCGGCAGGTGTCGCAGGCCGCGCTCGAGTTCGGCTTCACCGACCTCAGCCATTTCAGCCGCGCCTTCAAGGCGCGGTTCGGCCGCTCGCCGAAGGACGTGCAGGGCAAGGGCGCATGAGCACGAAGGAGATGAACGAGATGGCCACCAAGGCGCCCACCACGATCGACGACTACATCGCCGCCGCCCCGCCCGAGGCCCATGCGCACCTGCGGCGCCTGCGCGCGCTGCTGCGGCGCGTGGCCCCCGAGGCCCGGGAGGCCATCAAGTGGGGCACGCCCTTCTTCATCGAGCCGCGCTTCCTGTTCGCCTTCTCGGCCCACAAGGCCCACCTGGGCTTCGCGCCCTCGGCCGCGGCGCTCGAGGCGTTCCGCAAGGAGCTGGCCGGGCACCAGACCACCAAGGAGCTGCTGAAGGTGCGCTATGACGAGCCGCTGCCCGAGGACCTGATCCGCCGCATCGCCGAGCACCGGCTGCGCGTGGTGAAGGCACGCGAGGACGATTCGTTCTGGTGAACTGCAAGCCTGCCGGCCGGCGGCGAGAATGAAGCGCAGAGCCCCAGCCAGGACACGAGATTGCACGACATCGATCGCCCGGACCCTTCGCCTCGCTTTGCCAACCCTTCAACCGCCGCATCGGCCCTCGCGGAGGCCGAAGCGCTCGTTGCGCGGCTGTTGCCGCTGAGCACGCCCGCCGACAGCGCCTCGCCCGACCTGCAGGAGCATCTGGCCTCGGCCTGGTTCCGGCAGATCGAGGCGCTGGGCGCGCTCGGACGCACGGCCGAGGTGGTGGCGGTGGCCGATGCGCTGTGCGCGCATTTCGAGCCCGGTGCGCGCGATGTGCTGGCGCCGGTGTTCGCGCCGGTCGCGGCCTGGCCGTGGATCGCGCGTGCGCAGTGCGAGAAGGCCCGCGCGCTGGCAGCGACCGGCCACGCCGAGGCCGCGCTGGGCCTGCTGCGGGAGGTGCAACGCCGCTTCGAGCAGGCGCAGTCGCCGGCGCTGCGCGAATGGATCGTCGCCGCGGGGCTCGAGGAGGCGAGGCTGCGCGCCGCCGGTGGCGCGACCTTCGCGCGGGTCGACATGGTGCGGCATTGCGAGGACCTGGCGCGGCGCTTCGGCGGCGACGACTGGCCCGCGACGCGCGTGCTCGTGGCTCGCGTGCGTGCCGCGCAGGCCCGGATGCTGGCGGAGCTCGACTACCACGAGGAGGCGCTGAAGCAATACGCGGCCCTGCATGACGAGCTGCAAGCCGCCGACGAGCCCGCGCTGAAGGCGCAGGCCGCCGAAGCGTTGCATGCCCATGCACGCCTGCTCGAGACGCTGGGCCGCAACGAGGAAGCCCGTGCGCTGCTGCGCACCCTGATCGACGCCCATGCCGAGGCCGCCGAGCCGGACCGGCGCCAGACCCTCGCGCTGGCGCGGACCGACCTCGCGCTCGCCTTGCAGCGCGACCTGCTGCGCGGCGCGCAGGACGAGGACCTCGAGGAGCGCCTGCTCGCGGCCTGCGATGCCGTGCTGGACCCGCATGCGGACAGCGAAGACGCCACCGTGTTGCGCTGCGTGAACCGCATCCTGCGCGTCAAGGCGCAGCTGCTGCGCGACCGCGATGCCGAGCCCGACGACGAGGACCGTGCCGACGAACTGGCCGAATGGCAGTGGTCGCGCTATGCCGGGCATCCCGATGCGCAGGTCCGCAAGGAGCTGCTGCTCGCGATGCTCGACCAGCTGGTGCCGCTCGACGACCCGGCGCGCGAGCTGCTTGGCTACCGCCGCCTGCTCGAACGTTTCGGCGACGACCGCAGCACGTTGCTGCAGCCGCAGCTGGCACGCACGCGCCTGCTCGAGGCCTGGGCGCTGCGCGCGCTCGACCGGGGCGACGAGGCGCTGTCGGCGCTCTCGGAACTCGATGCGCTGCATGCCGAGTCCGCCGATGCCTACACGCGGCTGCAATGCGTGCACGGCCGCATCGAGCGCGCGCGGATCCTGGAGGCCCGTGGCGATGTCGAAGGCGCCCTGCGCGCGCTCGAAGGCTGGACCGAGGCCCGCGGCGCGGAGGACACCGCCCTGCGCCGCGCCATCGCGCGCGCCATGGACCTGCGCTGCGACATCCTGCAGGCACAGGCGCCCGCCGCGCATTCGCGCCCGGACGGCAAGGACGAGGAGGGCCGTGCGATCGAGGTCGCCGTGACCGAGGCTGAACATCGTTTCGCCGCCGCGGTCGATGCGCTCGTCGCGCGCTTCGCGAAGGACCCCGCCGAGGACCTGCGCACGATCGCGGTGAAGGCGCAGTACGCGCTCGCGGCCCATTGGCGCGGGCGCCTGCAGTTCCAGCGCGCGGTCGATGCCTACGCGGCGCTGGTGCAGGCCTTCGCGGCCGACACCTGCGCCGAGGTCGAGGGCGTTGTCGCCAGCGCCTACCTCAACCAGGCCTATGCACTGATGATGCTGCTGGAGCGCGAGGCCGACGCGCTGCCGGTCTACGACGCGCTGCTTGCACGCTTTCCGAATGCCACCAGCGCGGCGATGCGCGACACGCTGGCCAAGGCCGCGGCCAGCCGGCTGACCTGCCTCAACCGGCTGCAGCGCCAGGGCGCGGCGGTGAGCTACGGCGACCAGTACGAGGACCTGACGCTGGCGCAGCGCGATGCGATCGACGCCACCATCGAGCGCGGCCGCGTGCTGGCGGTGGAGGGCAAGCACCGCGAGGCCATCGCCTGCTACGACGAGGTGCTGCAGGCCCATGTCGAATCGCTGCACCCCGAGCTGCGGCGCCATTGCCTCGATGCGATGGTGCGCAAGGGCTACAGCCTCGGCTGCCTGTCGCAGCGCGAGGCCGCGCTGGCGGTCAACGACGAGGTCATCGCGCGCTACGGCAACGAGCTCTCGACCTCGGCCGAGAAGGACGTCGCGCTCGCGATGTCGAACCGCGCGGTGCAGCTCGACAAGCTCGGCCGCCGCGACGAGGAGCTGCAGACCTACGACGCGATCATCGTGCGCTGGGCCCGCTCCGACGTCGCCTACCTGCGCGAGCGCGTGGCCAATGCGCGCTACTGCAAGGCGATCACGATTGCCGACACCGACCTGGATGCCGCGCTGGCGCTCTACGGCCACGTGATCGACACCTGCCTGCAGGCGCCCGAGGTCGCGCTGCGCACCTATGCCGCGAAGTCCAGCGTGAACCGCGGCGTGCGCCTGCGCAAGGCCGGGCGCTACCAGGAGGCGGTGGCCTGCTGCGAGGCCCTGGTGAAGGCCTGCGGCGAAGAGGCCGACAAGGGCATCGCGGCCCAGGTCGTGAAGGCGCGCATCGGGCTCGCGCGCAGCTATGGCCGCGTGGGGCAGGTGGCGCGGCAGGTCGAGACGCTGGAACTGCTGCTGGCCTTGCCCGCCGGGAAGATCGACGAGGGCTTGCGCACCGAGCTGCGCGCGGAGTACCAGCAGCTGCGGCCGTCGCCGCTGGTCAAGGCGGCACGGGCGCTGGGCGCGCTGTTCGCCCCGAAGAAATGAACCACCACCGTTCGGGCCGAGCTCGGCCCGAACGGCGGGTGTATCGCGTCAATCCCCGAACTCGCGCGTCGTGCGCGGCGCATCGGACGCCTGCTCCTCCAGCGACTGCCGGTACTTCACGCAGCCGCGCATGAACTGCGGCCAGGCCGGCACCGCGATCGCGGGCGGCGTCTTCTCGGGCAGCAGCGCCCACAGGTCGGGATGGTGCCAGCACAGGTCGTGGCCGGTGGCATCGCGGTGGCGGCGCACGCCCTCGCGCAGCTTCCGGACCTCGGCGATCAGGTCTTCGCGCGACAGGGTGTCCAGGTCTTCGTCCATGAACGGCTCCTTCCGGATGGGGGAGGCTTCAAGCTAGCAGAAGCCTCCCGCGGAAGGAATCGGACGGGAGGAGGGCGCTACTGCCGGATCTTGCCGGCGTTGCTGAGGATCGTGAGCTCGACGAAGCGCGTGCCGTTGCCGCCGGCGTTGGGGCCGAGGTCGACCACGTAGCCGCCGAAGTCGAAGTTCACCAGCGAGGCCAACGCCGCGGCCATGCCTTCGCGCGTGGGCGTGCGCCCTTGCCGGCGCACGGCCTCGGCGATCACGCGGCCCGTGATGTAGCCCTCGAACATCGAATAGCTGACCGGCACCTCCAATGTCTGTCCGGCCGTGGCCTCGATGAACTCGCGCGTCAGCTTGCTCGAGATGCGGAACGGGCTCGGCGTGACCTGCGCGATCACGATGCCCTGCATGTGCTGCTCCGACAGCCGCTGCGACAGCTGCTCCACGTCGACGCCCGAATGCGCGACCAGTTGCGCCGTGCCCTTGGGCGCCATGCGGTAGCGCTCGATGAAGGCCGCGGCGGCGCCGGTGCTGGTCAGCATCACGATGGCCTGCGGCGGCTCCTTGAGGAAGGCCTCGGCGGCGTCGCCCACCTTGGTCGTGCCCGCCGGGTAGGAAGCCCGCACCACGATGCGCGACGACGAGGCCGCGGCGAGCTCGTCCATCAGCTTGAGCAGCTCGCCGGACGCGGGCACGTCCTCGTAGAAGACGCCGAGCCGGTTGATGCCGATGGTGGCGAGATGGCGCGTGATCTTGGTCAGCTCCTCGCGCAGGTCGGCATGCATGTTGAACAGCAGCGGCGGCGGCGCGCGCAGCTCGGACGAGCGGTAGCCCACCAGCGCGAGCCGTTCCTTCTCGAGCGTGCCCGAGGCCACGAGCGCCGCGATGTTGCGCGTGCCGAAGTAGCCCGCGAGCACCATCGGCCGGTTCTCCGCGACCAGGGCCTTGGTCAGCGCCACGGTCTGCTCGGGCTGGCCCAGGTCGTCCTTGCGCACCAGGCTCAGCGTGTGGCCGTTGACGCCGCCGGCCTTGTTGATCGCGTCGAAGCTCAGCTTGAGCCCGACCCCGAAGGCCCGCCCCTGCCGCGCCTCGAGCCCCGACATCGGGGCCACCTGCCCGACCACCACCTGCACCGCCGCGGCGGGCAGAGCCGCAACCGCCATCGTGGCGGCCGCGAGCAGCGGACGCCAGAACGCCATCGATTTCATCTGTCTCTCTCCGTCTCCGGGCGGTCAACGCCCCTTCTTGCAAGGGCCGGATCTTGGTGTCCGGGCGGGGCGGAGGATAACGGAAAACGGTGAATCTGCGCGCGGGCCGTGGTGCGCCATCCCGGCGATATGATCTCGCGCGCTCGCAAGCGCATCGATGCAACCGTGTTGCTCGATCCATTCGATCACCAGGAGGGAGACAGGATGATGAAGACGCTCGTGTTGGCGGCCACGGCCGCATTGCTCGCCGGTTGCGGTACGACCTCGGGCAGGCTCGGTCCGTTGCCCGAGGTCCCGGATGCCTCGGTCGCCGCCAAGGTGGTGGTGGTCCGCATCAGCAGCATCGTCGGCGCGGCCAATGGCTACACGGTGGCGATGGATGGCAAGGACATCTTCGGCATCGGCTCCGGTGAGCACGCCGAATTCCAGGTGTCGCCCGGCGAGCACTACCTGGGGGTGAAATGCTTCGGCGGCTTCACGCCGACCTGGAAGGAGGATTCGCTGAAGTTCGACGCCGCGAAGGCATCGTCGAACTACTTCGTCGTCAGCCCCAGCATGACTTGCGCGGCGGTCAGAGGGGCCGACGAGGCGGAAGCGAAGAAGCTGCTGTCCGGCAGCAAGGCCGTCAACCTCGCGAATCCCGCCGGCCGATAGAGCGCCCGGGGGCGCGGCGAATCAATCGCTGCCGTCCTCGCGCGCCGCCATCCGCCCCGCTTCGCGATCGAGGGCCTCGTACTGCCCGTCGCAGAACAGCTCGCAGAGCCGATCGAGCTCGCCGCGGTCGCGGGTCTCGAACACCGCCACGTCCTGTTCGAGCTTGCCCTTGCCGAAGAAACCCTTGCGCGGGCGCATCGCCACCGACTGCAGCTGGTATTCGCCGCGCCGGTCGGTGCCGTCGCCCAGCAGCGTGACCCACAGTTCGCGCTGGTCGGCCTCGTGGCGCAGCACCAGCGCGGGCAGCGGACCGTCCTGCTGCTCGTTCCATTCGCGGTGCTGTTCCTGCCACGGATGGGCGTCGATCGCGGCCATGAAGCCGACGAGCGTGGTCTCGCCCTGCGGGTGGGTCTGCTGGAAGTCGTCGCCGACCTTCTGGATTGCGTAGCTCAGCATGCGGTGGAGCGCGTGGTGCGCCCGTGTGGTGTCGATGACCGAGTGTGCCCAGGCGTGGGGCAAGGGCGTGTCGGTCGCCGCCCCGTCTTCCTCAGCCCGCGGCGGGGCGGGACAGCGGCCGCGGCGCGCGCGCGGCGCGATGCTCCTGCAGCAGGGTCAGCATCACGGTCATCGCCATGAAGACCACCGCGGCCCAGAAGACGCCGCTGAAATGGCCGCGGTCGAGCAGCCAGCCGAACAGCATCGGGCCGACCGCGCCGCCGATATTGAAACCGGTGGAGACGATGCCGAAGGCGCGGCCCTCGGCGCCGGGCGGTGCGGCGGCGCGCACGAGCATGTCGCGCGAGGGCGTGATCACGCCGGTCAGGAAGCCGGTGGCGCCCAGGCACAGCACGAGCGCGAGATCGGGCAGCCGGCCCCAGGCGGCCAGTGCCGCGAGCACGGCCGCGCCCGCGAACGCGACGGCCGCCACCAGGCCGTGGCGGCGCGTGCGGTCGGCCAGCGCGCCGCCGGCCAGCACGCCGAAGGCGCTGGCGAAAAGGAAGGCCGTGACCGCCGCATTGGCCCAGGTGAGGTTCACGCCGTAGCCGCCGACCAGCGCCGACACCGAGAAGCTGCCGATCGAGTTCGTGCTGAGGCTCAGCAGCACGTAGAGCAGCGTCAGCGTGAGGATCGCGGGCGTGAAGATGCGCACGCCCGCTCCATTGCCGCCCGCGGTCTTCGGCTTGCTCGCGGGCCGCGCGGCGAGCGCCGGCTTCTCGCCCGCGAACAGGAAGACCCAGGCCAGCAGCCCCGCGAGGCCGGTGGCGGCGAAGGCCCAGCGCACGCCCAGCGTGCTGGCGATGCCCATCAGCAGGGCCGGCGCGATGGCGCCACCGACGAAGCCCGCGAAGGTGTGGACCGAGAAGGCCTTGCCCATGCGCGCGCTGTCGATGCCGGCGGAGAGCATCGCGTAGTCGGCCGGGTGGTAGACGCCATTGGCGATGCCCGCCAGCGCCATCGCGGCGAGCAGCCAGGCGTAGTGGCCCGAGAACGCGAGCGAGCCGAAGGCCGCGCTGCCCAGCAGCAGGCCGGCCATCAGCAGGCGCCGCGCGCCGAAGCGGTCGACCGCGAAGCCCAGCGGCGCCTGTACCAGCGCCGAGACCACGTTGAACACGCTGAGCGCGAGGCCGAGCTCGACGAAGCTCAGGCCCCACGCGCCGGGCAACACCGGCAGCAGCGCGGGCAGCGCCATGATGTGCAGGTGGCTGACGAGGTGGGCGGCGGAGACCTGCGCGAGCAGGCCGGTCTTGGGAAGGGGCATGGCCGGGGGCGTCGAAAGGACGGCGCATTGTGCGGCAAGCCCGGCGTCCGCGCTTGCCGTCCCCCGCTCAGGCGATCACTGCACCGCGACGAACTCCCCGCCCTTCACCTGCAGCAGCACGCCGCCATAGCTCGGGTTGCGCCCCGCGTCCACGCTCCAGGTGCCGTTGCCCAGCACCATCGGCACCTTGTTGAGCTTCGCGAGCTCGTCGCGGATCTTCGTGCGGTCGGGGTTCGGGCCCGCGTTCTTCACCGCCTGCACCGCGACCTGGCCCAGCGCGTAGCCCATGCCGGCCCAGTTGTCGGGCGCGGCCTTGTACTTGGCCTGGTAGGCCTTCACGAAGGCCTGGTTCATCGGCGAGGGATTGTTCGGCGAATAGTCCGACACGAAGTAGGTGCCCTCGACCGCCTTGCCGCCGGCCTTGATGAAGCCGGCCGAGCCCAGCGTCGAGGGGCCGATGAACTTGACCTTCGATTCGAGCCCGGCCTGGCGGATCTGCAGGATCAGGTTGGCCGAGACCTCGGCCGGGGCGGCGATGAAGATGGCGTCGGTGGGCGTGGTCGCGACCTTGGTCGCGAGCGCGAGGAAGTTCGAGTCGGAGGAGATGAACTTCTCGTCGGCCGCGATGGTGACGCCGGCCTTGGCGAAGTAGTCGGCCAGCGCGTTCTTCTGGCCGATGTAGCCGTCGCTGCTCTGGTCGTGCAGCAGCACCACGCGCTTCACGCCGAGCTTCTCCGAGGCCAGCTTGCCGAGGAAGCCCATGATGTCGGTCGGCGTGGCCTGGATCTTGAAGGCCCAGGGGCCGGTGGCCAGGATGCCGGGCGAGCTGCCGATGGCGAGGATCGGCAGCTTGAGGTCGTTGGCCACCGGCGCGCCGGCCAGGGCCTCGGCGCTGACCGTGGGGCCGAGGATCAGCATCACGTTGTCGCGCTTGCCGAACTGGTTGACGAGGTTGATGACCTGGCCCTTGTCGCCCGCGGTGTCGCCCTCGACGATCCTGAACTTGTTGCCGCCCGGCAGCCCCTGCGCGTTGGCTTCCTCCAGCGCGAGCTTCATGGCGTTCTGGATCGGCACGCCGCCGAAGGCGTAGGTGCCGGTCATGGCGTTGAACACGCCGACGGGGATCTCATTGCCCTGCCCGAAGGCGAGGCCGCTGAAGGCGAGAAGCAGCGCGCCGGCGACGGCGGCTCTGCGATGCATGGTCATGGTGTGTCTCCAAGGGCGCGCGAAGGTGCGCGGTTTTTCTCAGGGGGCCATGGCAGTGTCTTCATGCATCCGGGTTGCGTCAGTCCCCATCACAGGGGACGGACCGACCCGAAGCAGCGCCGGGCCTACTCGGCCACGAGATTCAGCGGCAGCACGTCGAGCGTGCGCAGCGTGTTGACCGGCCGCCAGCGCGATGCGCCCGCGGGCTCGATGCGCTGCACGCGCCGCACCAGCGCGCCGAGGATGCTCTCGGCCTCGAGCCGCGAGATCATCTGGCCGATGCACACGTGCGCGCCCACGCCGAAGGCGCGGTGCACGCCCGCGGTCTGGCGCGTGACGTCGAAGCGCGCGGGGTCGGGCCACTGGCGCGGGTCGCGGTTGGCGGCGCCCATGTGGTAGCCGACCTTGGTGTCGGCACGCAGCCGCACGCCGCCGAGCTCGACCTCGCCCGTGGTGGTGCGGAACATCACCTGCGCCGGCGACTCCAGGCGCAGCGCCTCCTCGAACGCGCCCTTGATGAGCGCCGGGTTGGCTTTCACGAGCGCGAACTGGTCGGGGTGCTCGGCCAGCAGCTTGAGCGTCGAGCCGATGCCGGCGATGGTGGTGTCGACGCCGGCGCGGAAGAAGGAGCGCACGTGCAGCGGCGCCGTCCCCTTGTCGAAGTGGCCCGCGTCCTCGGCCTCGTAGATCTTCTCGGCGAAGCCGCCGGGCAGCGTGTGCTCGCGCTGCAGCACCTGCTGGTACCAGTCCATGATCGGCGCGGCACGCTCGAGCGCCTGCGCCACGCGCTCGTTGTTTGGCCCGAGCTGGTTGAAGTTGAGCTCGCCCGTGAGCTTGATGCGCTCGGGCGGCACCGCGATGCCGAGCACGGCCGGGAACACCTCGAGCACGTAGGCCTCGGTGATGTCGGCCACGCCGTCGACGCGGCCGCGCGCCACCGCGGCCTCGGCGATCTCCTCGGCGCGCTGCGCGAACTTCTCCTTCCAGCTCTTCACGACCAGCGGCGACAGGATGCGCTGCAGTGCGGCGCGCACGCGCGTGTGCTCGGGCGGGTCGATCTCCGAGATCGGGCTGCGCGTGCGCCAAGCGCCGGGCTTGCGGATGTCGCTCATGCCCACGCCGCCCTCGACCGTGAAGCGCTCGAAGTCGCTCGCGACGATGCCGGCCTCGGCATGGCGCGTGACGGCGTAGTAGCCATGCGGCGCGACGTAGACCGCGGGCGCCATCTCGCGCATGCGGTCGAACAGCGGATAGGGATCGGCGATGTTCGCGTCGGAGAACGGGTCCTCGTCGAGGACCGGTGCGTCGGGGATCGACAGGGTGGCGGTGGCGTTCATGGGTCGGTCCTTTTCAATCCGCGCTCGGCAGCACGCGCACGGTCATGTCGGCGATGCGCCAGCCCTCGCCGGTGCGCCGGAAGCGCAGCTCGTACTTGCCGAACATCGCGATCTTGCCGGGGCCGTCGCGCCAGTCGGTGATGAGCGCGCGCGCATGGCCGTGGGCCTCGTCGGCGCCTTCGCCGGGCACGGCGTAGAAGTCGGTCATCTGGTGGTGCATGCGCTGCCTGAACTTCTTCTTCATCACCTCTTCCATCAGCGCGAGCAGATGGTCGCGGCCGTGGATGGTTTCGGGCGGCAGGCCGCTGCCGCCCTGCGAGGCCGGCGGCGAGTTGGCTCGGGTCCAGCTGGCGTCCTCGGTGAACAGCTGGGCGAAGTCGGGATCGCCGGCGTCGGCCAGGTGGCCGTAGCGGGCGAACAGGGAACGGATCTCGAGCTCGTCCTCGACGGGCAGTTGCGGAAAGCGCATGGGGTCTCCAGGGTCGGCACAGTGCTTTGCCCAGTGTCCGCAGGCGCGCCGCGCGCGTCTGTCCCCATGCGGGGGACGGCGGCCCCGGGCGCACCCGTACCACCGCAAGGGGACATACAACCAAGGGCCGCATTCCGATGATCGCCGCCATGCTGATGCAACAACTACTCAATGGCGTGGTCGTGGGCAGCGTCTATGCGCTGTTCGCGCTCGGGTTTACCCTTCTGTTCGGGGTCAACCACATCATGAACATGGCCCACGGCTCGGTGTTCATGTGGGGCGCGTTTGCGGGCCTGTACGCGGTCACGGTGCTCGACGCGCCGATCTACGTCGCCCTGCTGATCGGCATGCTCGCGGGCGGGCTGGTGTCGGTGGCGCTCGACCTGTTCGCGTTCCGCCCGCTGCGCCGCCGCGGCGCGCCCGAGTTCTCGGCCATCGTGTCCTCGATCGGCGCCGACCTGGTGCTGCTGGCACTGGCGCAGAAGCTGTCGAACACGGCCGTGATGCGCTTTCCCTTCGATGCCTTCCCGGTGGTCATCTACACCATCGGCGGCGTGCGCGTGCAGCTGCTGCAGCTGGTGATCGTGGCACTGGTGGTGGCGATGGTGTTCGGCCTGGTCTGGTACCTCTACCGCACCGGCTTCGGCCAGCGCATCCGCTGCGTGGCCTATTCGGAGCAGACCTCGCGATTGCTGGGCATCAACCCCGGGCCGGTGAACATGCAGGTGTTCCTGATCTCGGGCGCGCTCGCGGGCATGGCCGGCGTGCTGATCGGGCTGGTCTTCAACTCGGTGCACTTCGCGATGGGCGAGCCGCTGCTGCTGCGCGCCTTCGTGATCATCATCCTCGGCGGGCTCGGCAGCATTCCGGGCGCGCTGATCGCGGGGCTCGCGATCGGCATCGTGCAGACGCTCGCGGTGGCCTACGTGTCCTCGGGCGTGGCGGAGGCGATCGTCTTCACCGCGCTGTTCGTCGTCATCCTGGTCCGGCCCACCGGGCTGTTCGGTCAATCGTCCGCCGCCATGCGGGTGCAACGCGCATGATGAACTTCTTCTACACCTACCAGTCGCTGTTCGACCACATCCTGGTCTACGCGATGCTCGCGATGAGCCAGTACGTGGTGCTGCGCGCGGGCGTGTTCTCGCTCGGCAGCGCGGGCTTCGCCGCCATCGGCGCCTATGGTTGCGCGCTGCTGGTGGTCAAGGCCGGCTGGCCGCCGCTGGCGGCGATCGCCGCGGGCACGGCGCTCGGCGGCGCGGCGAGCGCGGTGCTGGCCTTTCCGCTGTCGCGGCTGCGCGGCGTGTTCCAGGCGGTCGCCACCCTGGCCATGGTGCAGATCGTGCTGTCGGCCACGCAGAACTGGACCAGCGTGACCAACGGCGCGATCGGCATCAGCGGCATTCCGAAGGTGGCCGGCACCGGCGAGCTGCTGCTGATCGTGGTCGCGGTGGTGGTGCTGCTGGCCGCGATGGGGCGCCACAGCATCGGCCGCGCGATGGACGTGATCCGCGAGGACGAGACCGTGGCCGTGTCGCTCGGCATCTCGGTGCCCTACCACCAGCGCATCGCCTTCATCCTCTCGGGCCTGCTCGCGGGCCTGGGCGGCGCGCTGCAGACCTCGAGCAGCTACGCCATCACGCCCGGCGAGTTCGGCTTCGGCATGCTGGTGGCGGTGCTCGCGATGGTGGTGCTCGGCGGGCGCACCTCGGTGTGGGGCGCGCTCGTGGGCGCGGCCATCCTCACCACCCTGCCCGAGCTGTTCCGCGTGTTCGCCGACTACCGCAACGTGGTGCAGGGCATCCTGCTGATGCTGGTGATCGTCTACCTGCCGCGCGGCGTGGCCGACACCGCGATCGCGCTGCTGCACGACCGCCGGCTGCGGCGCCAGGCGGGCCATGCGCCGCGCGCGCCCGCGTCACCGGCGGTGCCCAAGGCACCCATCGTCAAGACATCGATCGAAGGAGGCGTGCGCCCATGACCGCGACCCTGGTTCTCGAAGGCGTGGCCCGCCATTTCGGCGGCGTGCCGGCCGTCGACGGCCTGAGCCTGCAGGTGCCGGCCGGCCAGATCACCGGCCTGATCGGCCCCAACGGCGCGGGCAAGACCACGGTGGTCAACCTGATCACCGGGCTGCTGCACCTGACCGCGGGCCGGGTGCTGCTCGAGGGCCGCGACGTGTCGCGCGACGAGGCGCCTGTGCTCGCCCGCGCCGGCGTGGCGCGCACCTTCCAGAACATCCGGCTGGTGCCCGACGCGAGCGTGCGCGAGAACGTGGTGGCGGGCTTCCACCGGCACGAGAAGTCCGGCCTGTGGGCCAACCTGCTGGGCCTGCCGTCGGCGCGCGCCGAGGCGCGCGAACTCGATGCGCGCGCGATGGAACTGCTCGAGCGCTTCGGCATGGCCGCGCTGGCCGAGCACCGCGCGGGCAGCCTCTCGTACGGCCACCAGCGCCGCATCGAGATGATGCGCGCGCTGGCCACCAGCCCCAAGCTGCTGCTGCTCGACGAGCCCGTGGCCGGCATGAACGACGCCGAGGCCGAGAGCCTCGCCGGCATCTTCCGCAACGTGGCCGCGAGCGGCGTGGCGGTGCTGCTGATCGAGCACAACATGCGCTTCGTCATGTCGCTGTGCTCGCACCTGTACGTGCTGGCCTCGGGCCGGCTGATCGCCGATGGCCTGCCCGAGGCGGTGGGTCGCGATCCGAAGGTCGTCGAAGCCTATCTGGGAGCCTGAACCATGCTCGAGATCCGAAACCTCGACGTCCACTACCGCGGCATCCAGGCGCTGCGCGGCGTGAGCCTCCATGTGAAGCAGGGCGAGATCTTCGCGCTGATCGGCCCCAACGGCGCCGGCAAGTCGAGCCTGGTGAACGCGCTCTCGGGCCTCGTGCCCGCGGGCGGCGAGATCCGCTTCGATGGCCAGCCGCTGGGCCGCATGCCCCCGCACCTGCGCTCGCGCGCCGGCATCATCCAGGTGCCCGAAGGCCGGCGCGTGATCGCGCCCTTGTCGGTGGCCGAGAACCTCGAACTCGGCCGCCAGGCCGCCGGCGTGCGCGGCAGCGATGCGAAGGACCTGGAGCGCGTGCATGCGCTGTTCCCGGTGCTGAAAGACCGGCGCAATCAGCTCTCGGGCTCGCTGTCGGGCGGCCAGCAGCAGATGCTCGCGATCGGCCGCGCGCTGATGGCGCGCCCGCGCGTGCTGATGCTCGACGAGCCCAGCCTCGGGCTCGCGCCCGTGATCATCAAGGAGGTGTTCCGCGCGCTGGTGCAGCTCAACCGCGAGGGCATGACCATCCTGCTGGTGGAGCAGAACGCGCGCCTCGCGCTGCAGACCGCGCACCGCGCCGCGGTGCTAGAGCAGGGGCGCATCGTGCATGAGGGCATGGCGAGCGAGTTGGCGAACGATCCGGTGATTGCGGACCACTACTTCGGGCGTGCAGGCCTGATCGCCTGATCGGCGCGCTCGGGGTCAGGCGGTGGTGATCGTCTTCGGCTCGAGGAATGCCTCGAGCCCGAACACCCCGAACTCACGCCCGATGCCCGACTGCTTGACCCCGCCGAAGGGCGCGAGCAGGTCGGGCGCGATGCGGTTGACGAGCACCGTGCCGGCCTCGAGGCGCGCGGCGACGCGGCTGGCGCGCCGCGCATCGGACGAGAACACATAGGCCTGCAGTCCATAGGGCGAGTCGTTGGCGATCGCGACGGCCTCGTCTTCGCCTTCGTAACCGAGCACCGACAACACCGGACCGAAGATCTCCTCGCGCGCGATGTCCATGTCGTTGCGCACATCGGCGAACACCGTGGGCCTGACGTACCAGCCGCGCGACAGCCCCTCGGGCCGGCCTTCGCCGCCGGCCACGAGCGTCGCGCCCTGTTCCTTGCCGCGCCGGATGAAGCGCTGGATGCGCTCGAACTGGGATGCGTTCAGCAGCGGCCCGATGGCCGTGGCCGGATCGCGCGGATCGCCCACGCGCAACGCTGTTGCGATGGCGGCGATGCGCTCGATCGCTTCCCGCATGCGCGCACGCGGGATCAGGAGCCGCGTGCCCGCGACGCAGGCCTGGCCGTTGTTCATGAAGGCTGCGTTGAGCGCCAGCGGCAGCGCGTTCGCGAAGTCGGCGTCGTCGAGCACGATCGAGGCCGACTTGCCGGTGAGCGCGAGGCTCACGCGCTTCATGGTGTCGAGCGCGGCGCGCGCGATCAGCTTGCCCGTGGGCGTCGAGCCCGTGAACGACAGCTTCGCGATGCCGGGATGGGTGGCGATCTCGTCGCCCACGTCGGCGCCGCGGCCGAGCAGCACATTGAACGCGCCCGCGGGCAGGCCCGCGTCGTGCAGCGCCTCGGTCACCACCTGAGCCTGGATCGGCCCCAGCTCGCTGGGCTTGATGACCGACGCGCAGCCCGCCGCGATCGCCGAGGCGAGCTTGCTGCAGACCGAGCCGGCGACGCTGTTCCACGGCGCGATCAGCCCGGCCACGCCGACCGGCGCCATCGTCACCGTGGAATCGCCCACGCGGCGCGTGAACTCGAAGGCCTCGAGCGCGCGCGCCGCGTTGGCGAAGCATTGTGAGGCGTAGTCGCTGACCCACTGGGCGCGCGCGAGCGGGCCGCCGTACTCCTCGATGGTCGCGTCGCGGATCGCGTCGGTGCGCGCGAGCACGGCGGTGCGCAAGCGCTCGAGCATCTCGATGCGCTCGGCCTTGCCGCTGGCGGCCAGCGCGGGCTGGGCGCGCTGCGCGGCCTCGATGGCGCGTCTCGCGTCGTCGCGGTTGGCGAGCGTCGCGGTGCCGATGCGCTGCTCGGTCGCGGGGTTGGCGATCTCAACGATCTCGGTGCCCTGCACGGGCACGAGGGCGCCGTCGATGTAGGCCTTGTCGATGTTCCACATGGTGCTGACTCCTGACGGGTACCGCCGGATGGCGGGTTGAAGGCAGTCTAGGAATCCGCCATCGTTTTGAGAATCCGATCAAAATGAGATGACTCATCCAGAAAATCGGAACAATGCACAAGAGCGGCCTGATCGAACTCGAGGTGGTGCTGGCAGTCGCGCGGCGGCAGGGCTTTCGCGCCGCGGCGGTGGAACTGGAGATGTCGACCACCGCCGTCAGCAACGCCGTGTCGAGCCTCGAGGCCCGGCTCGGCGCGCGGCTGTTCCATCGCACCACGCGCAGCGTCTCGCTGACCGAGGCCGGCCGGCAGTTCGTCGCGCAGATCGGCCCGGCCGTCACGAACATTCGCGATGCGATGGACAGCGTCGGCGAGCGCCGCGCCACGCTGGGCGGCACCCTGCGCATCAACAGCGCGCTGGGCGCGGCGCTGATGGTGTTCCGGCCGCTCGTGGCGGAGTTCCTGCGCCGTCATCCGGGCGTGACCGTCGACATCGTCACCGAGGGCCGCATGGTCGACATCGTCGCCGAGGGCTTCGACGCCGGCCTGCGCCTCGCGCCGCTGGTGCCGCGCGACATGGTGCGCGTGCCGCTCGGCGGCAGCCTGCGAATGGCCGTGGTGGCGTCGGCCGAGTACTTCGCGAATCGGCCCCGGCCCGAGGTGCCCGCCGACCTGATGCAACACGCCTGCATCCGCGCGCGCCTGCCGAGCGGCGTGCCCTCACCGTGGGAGTTCGCGCAAGGCGGCGAGCCTTTCACTGTCGATGTGCCGGGGCCACTGGTGCTCGACGCGCCGATGCTGATGCTGGAGGCGGTGCGGCAAGGCGCGGGCGTGGCGCAGCTGGCCGAGTGGTATGTGGCGGAGGACATCGCGAGCGGTCGGCTGGTGCGCGTGCTCGACGAGTGGACGGTGCCTGTGCCGGGGTTGTGCCTTTATTACGCGGGGCATCGGCATTTGCCTGCGGCGTTGCGGGCGTTGGTGGATCTGGTGCATGAGCTGCGGGCGGGTGAGGAGAAACGAAGCGTCGGGGCAGGGAGGGCGAAAGCAAAGCGCGCAGGTGGCGCGGCAAGGTCGAGCGGACGTTGATTCGGATCAGGGTGTCGAGGTAGATTTCGGGTGGTCAGCGCAGGCGTGAAGCGAAGGGAGTGGAAAAAATGGCAACCACTGGCAGTGGAGAGCGGATGCCGAAAGGCAAGCCGCATGACGACGCAATGGCCGAGCTGTACCGCAGCGATCCGGCCCTTGCGATGGACGTCATCAATGACATCCTGGCCGACGGCGACCAGGCCGAGCTGCTGATCGTGCTGCGCCAGATGACGCAGGCATTCGGCGGGGTGCGGGCCGTGGCCGAGCAGGGGCAGCTGGATCCGACCCAGCTCTAGCGCACGTTGTCGGCGAAGGGCAACCCTGCCTCCTTCGATGCCAACGCCCGCTCGACAGCTTGCTTGGCATGCGCCACAAACGCCGCCACTTCAACCTGCCGCGCCGCCAGATCGTCCGCCGCCTGCCCCAGATAAGCCTCCCTCGCCCGCGCCATCAACGGCCGCAGTTCATCAGACAGCCGTTCGATCACCCAAACCGCAGCCGCATCCTTCGAAGCAATGCCACCGGTCGCGGCACTGAACCAGATACGCGCCAGCGCGAGCACCACGTTGCGCTCGTCGCCATCCCAGTCCGAAGGTTCGTTCCAGATGCCGATGGTGTCGTGCAGCGCCTGTGCGAAGTCGCTCGCGGGCACCGGATCGAACAAGGTCTCGGCCACCGGCCCGATCAGCGCGACGCTGTGCTGCCTGGCCTTGGTCAGCAGGATCGCGAGGTCGCGGTCGATCTCGGGCGCGTCGAAGACGCCGGCCTTCAACTGGTCGCGCAGCCATTCGCCGAACTGCAGTTCGCGTCGCGGCGGGTAGCGCCAGGGCAGCACCTCGTCGTGCACGACGATCGTCACCTCGAGCGGGCGCAGCGCCGCGTCGGTACCGGGCGGGGCCGACACCGAAAGCAGGTCGGTCATCAGCGCCTGCCGGGTCGCGGCCGTCAGCGGCGCGGTCACGCAGACCAGCAGGTCGATGTCGCTCTCGGGCTGGAGGCCGCCGTCGACGGCCGAGCCGAACAGGTGGAGGGATTCGATGGTGCCGGGCAGATGGCGTTCGAGCACGACGCGCGAGAGCGAGAGTTGCGGTGCGATGTCGATGGGGAGCAATGCGGTCATCGGGGCAGGGCTGGGTGGAGCGGCAAAGCGCCTATTCGAGCGTCCTCCACCCCTGCGTGCAATCGTGCACCTGCCCGTACCAGGGGCATTCCTCTGTCCGAAGCTGCGCAGACTCCTAGAGATCCAGCACCAAGGCCGGGCTGCAGGCGCGCGAGCAGCACACCATCATCGTCTTGTGGCTGGCCCGCTCGGCATCGGTCAGGATCTCGTCGCGGTGGTCCGGCACGCCCTCGAGCACGCGGACCTCGCAGGCGCCGCAGATGCCTTGCCGGCACGAGTAGTCCACGTCCACGCCGGCCTCGAGCAATGCGTCGAGGGTGCTCATGTCCGGTTTCACGAGCACGCGTCGATTGCTTTTCGCGAGCCGGACTTCGAAGCTTCCCGCATCCGCGGGCGGTGCGGCGGCACCGAAGCGTTCCATGTGCACGCGCGCCGGATCGAGATCCCGCGTCGCCTCGGCGAAGGCATCCAGCATGCCCGCGGGACCGCAGCAATAGAAATGCGCTCCGGGCTCCGCCTTTGCCACGAGCGCGGCCAGGTCGAGGCGTCCGGCGGTCTCGCTGTCGTGCAGGCAGACCCGGTCGCCCAGCTGTCGAAGCTCGCGCACGAAAGGTGCCGCCGCGGTGCCGCGCGCGGCATAGTGCAGGCGCCAGGAGCGGCCCGCACGCTCGAGCGCACGCGCCATCGGAAGCAGCGGCGTGATGCCGATGCCTCCCGCGATCAGCACGGCGGGACCCGTGTCGTCGGCCAGGGCGAAATGATTGCGCGGCGCCGAGACCCGGATCAGGTCGCCGACACGAAGACGCTCGTGCACATGGGCGGAGCCACCCTGGCCGGATGGCTCGCGCTTCACGGCCAGCACGTAGATGCCTTCGTCGCCACGCACGACGGAGTACGGGCGGGTCAGTCCATCGCGCAGGCGCACGTCGACGTGGGCGCCAGGTGATGCCGGGGGGAGTTCCAGGCCATCGACGCCGCTCAGCTCCATGCTGAGCACGTCGGGCGACTCCAGGCGCATGGCGCTCACCTGAACCCGCAGGAGCTCGTCGGCCTGCGAGGGGGTGTCGGTGGTCGTTTGCTGCATGTCCATTCGAGGCCGCATCGGATGCGGCCTCGTCATCCTTCCTCGTTACTGCTGCACGGCCAGGCCGGCTGCCTTGATCACCTTGCTGAACTTGGTGACGTCCTTCTCGAGCCACTTGCGCGCCTCGGCCGAGCCCACGAAGGTGGGCTGCACGTCGAGGTCGTTGAGCTTCTTCACGATCTCGGGGTCCTTCATCGTGGTCTGCAGCGCGGACTCGAGCTTGGCGATCACCGGCGCCGGCGTGCCCGCGGGCGCCGACAGGGTCACGAGCTGCTCGTTGTCGTCCATCTCCGCGTAGCCCTGCTCGCCCGTCGTGCCGACCTGGGGCATGGCCTTGAGCCGTTCATGGCGCTGCACCGCGATGTTGTGGATGCCGTTGCCCTCGAAGTTGCGCACGATGGTGCTGTAGGGCAGCGCGCAGGCCTGCACCTCGCCGGCCTTCAGCGCGGTGAGCGCGGGTGCCACGCCGTTGTAGGGCACGTGGATCACGTTGAGCGCGGTCCCGGTCTTCGCCTTGACCAGGCCCTTGAACATCTCGAGCTGGAGGTGGTTCAGTCCGCTCACGCCCGTCGTGCAGAAGCTCAGGCCGCCGGCCCTTTCGTGCGACAGCTTCACCAGTTCGGGCAGGGTCTTGGCCTGCACCGACGCGTTGGTCGCGAACAGCGAGGTGTAGACGGCCACGCCACCCAGCGGGGCATAGTCCTTCAGCTGGTACTCGAAGTTCGGAACGATCAGGTTCAGGAAGCCGAAGGCCGAGCCGGAGGCGATGAACAGCGTGTATCCGTCCGGCTTGGCCTGGGCGACGTAGCGCGCTCCCACGGCGCTGCCGGCGCCGGGGCGGTTCACCACCAGCACCGGCTGGCCGAGCAGGTCGCGCAGCTTCTCGGCGATGACGCGCGCCGTCGCATCGAGGCTGCCGCCGGGTGCGAAGGGCACGATGATGCTCACCGGCTGCCTGGGGTAATCGGTCTCGGCCGCCTGGCTCTGCGCGAGGCCGAGGCTGAAGAGGCCGGCCAGAACAATGGAACGGATCAGCGCTCGCGCGCCGGGTCGGGCATGGGGGGATTTCATCGTGGTCTCCTGGTGTTTGGTATGTAGGGGTGGGGCAGCAGGGCGTGGGGCCTCTTGTGCTGCCGTTGTTTGCAACCGGCTCAGGCCGAGGCGGCTGGCAGATCCTTGGGGCGCGCGGTGCCCATGAGCTCGTCGGACTCGGTGGGGTCGAGGCTTTCGGGCAGAACCGTCTGCGTGGCGCGAACGCCGTAGAGGTACGGGTGGTCCGGTCCAACGGGCCGCTGGCCGTCCACGCAGGCGCGCGCCGCCTCCATGAGCGAGCGGCGCATCGCGACCACGGCACGGTCGCTGCTCCCCAGGTGCTCGCGGGTGCGGTCCACGATGGGACCTGCCGACTCCGACACCATCGCGTCCTGCGCGCGGATGCCCGCGATGCCCGTGAAGGAGACGGTCTTCTGCTGCTGCCGATCGATCAGGTAGTCGTTGTCCAGCCGCTCGGTGGGACGCGTGGTGCCGGGAATCACCCGGCGGTGCGCATAGTCGCCGTTGCGCCAGGCCGTGAGTTCCTTCTCCTCCAGCGGACGGTCCGGCCGGAAGGTGGCGCACAGCACCCAGCAGCGCTCGTCGTTCATCGGCACCCACATGCGCACCAGCCGGGCTTCGGCGGGGTGCGGCGGAATCATCGTGTAGAACGGCAGCAGGAACTGGTTCACGCGCCAGTAGCGCTGGCTCTCGTCGACGCGACGGCCATTGCAGGCCAGGAAGCCGGAAGGCGTCGGCACGATCTTCCACAGCGGCGCCTTGTCGTTCTTGAAGAAGCGCCCCGTCAGCGCGCGGTCGTCGTCGTGGGTCTTGTCGACGAGGCTGTGCAGGAAGCCCACGTGCGCGCTGTCGAGCTCTCCCTCCATGGCCTGCGCATAGTTGCAATCCTGTTCCCAGCGCGAGACGTAGACGTGCGAGGAAGGCAGCCCGAGCCACTCGAAGTCGGGCAGCGGCGGCATCTTGTCGGGATCGCCCATGTAGACCCAGAGCACGCCGCCGGCGATGCGCGCCGGGTAGGCGCGCGCGCGCACCTTGCATCGCATGGGGCTGTCGGATGCCTCGGTCGGCATGTCGAGGCACTCGCCATCGACGCCGAATTTCCAGCCGTGGTAGACGCAGCGAACGCCGCCTTCCTCGTTGCGTCCGAAGAAGAGGCTGGCACCGCGGTGCGGGCAGTGCTGGTCGAGCACGCCGACCCGGCCTTCGGTGTCGCGGAACACCACGAGTGCTTCGCCGAGCAGTTGCAGGCGCACCGGCGCCTCGTCGGCGGCCGGCACTTCGGCCTCGGTCATGGCCGGTGTCCAGAAGCAGCGCATCAGTTGGCCCATGGGAGTGTCGGGGCCGGTGCGGGTCAGGAGGTTGTTGTTTTCTTTGCTGAGCATGGTTCGCGTGGGGGTTGTCTTGGAATGGAGGAAGTCAGTCCGCGGGATCGGCGTCGAGGCTGTCGTCGCCCATGCGCGGCAGGTTCTCGATCAGCTGGTGCAGGTCCGCGCGCAATCGCTTGACCTGGGCCGCGCTCATGCCGTGGGTCAGGCGCGTCTCGCGCTGCAGTGAGGTGCTGTAGAGCTCCTGCGAGAGCGAGCGCCCGGTTTCGGTCAGGCTGATCGTCATCTCCCGCCCATGCCGGGCGAGAACGACCAGGCCCTGCTGGCTCAGGACCTGGAGGCTTCGGCTGGCCGCCGCCTTGTCGACATCGGCGGCGGCGGCCACGAACGCGGCACTGCATTCATGCTCGACGCCTAGCGCCAGCAGCAGCCGGTATTCGGTGGTCCCGATGTCCCAGCGCTGCATGTAGTAGCTCGAAGCGCTGCGGCTCAACCGCACGGACAGGCTCGTGACCAGCCAGCCGATGAAGTCGGTGGCGAGCCCGGGCACCGGGCGTCCCACGACGGGGTCATGGCCGTCGTGTCTGCGCTCCTGCGTCCTGGCGGGAGGGCTGGCGCGCTGGGCGCGCCGAGGTGCGGAAGGCGTTTTCTTGGCCGGCATGGTGAGTTGGGAAGCTTGCGAAACGCTAATTGTTGATCTATCAACGTTGATGTGTCAACAATGGATTCGACGGGCCTCCGATGCATGCGTTGGCGCTGCTCAGTCGGCCGTGGCCCCGGTCGCCTTGATCACGGGCGCCCACTTGAGGATGTCGCCGCGGATCCGCTGGTCGTACTCCTGCGGCGAGGAGCCCACGGGGTCGAGGCCCATCGTCAGCAGGCGGTCGGCGAAGGCCTTTGCCCGCACCGATCGCGCGATGTCGGAACTGATCCTGGCGATGACGGCGGAGGGCGTGCCCGCGGGCGCGACCAGGCCGACGCTGCTGGTGGCCGAGACATCGGGAACCGTCTCCGCGACCACGGGAATGTCGGGCACGCTGGCTGGCCGCTTCGGGCTGAACAGGGCGATCGGCTTGAGCTTGCCGGCCTTGATGAGCGCCTCGCTGGCGTAGTACGTGTCCATCAGCAGGGGCACCTGGCCGCCCATCACGTCCTGCTGCGCGGGAGCGCCTCCGCGGTAGGGGACATGCACGATGTTGACGCCGGTCCTGGACTTGAGAAGCTCCATCACGAGGTGATGGGCCGTGCCGCTGCCGGGACTGGCATAGCTGAGCTTGCCGGGATCCTTGCGCGCGAGTTCGAGCACCTCCTGCAGGTTGTTGGCCGGCAGCGATGGATTGGCCACGAGGATGATGTGCTGCACGCCGATCTCCGAGATGGGCAGCAGATCCTTCAGGGTGTCGTAGGGAAGGTTCGGGCGCAGCGTGGGATTGATGGCATGAGAGGACACCACGATCCCGAGGGTGTAGCCGTCGGGCTGTGCCTTCGCCACCGTGTTGGTTGCCAGCACGGTCCCGGCCCCCGGCCTGTTGTCCGCGATGACCGGCTGTCTCCAGAGTTCGCCGAGGTGCTGGCCGACCAGCCGGCCCTGCGAGTCGGTGGATCCTCCCGGCGGAAAGGGAATGATCAGCCGGACCGGATGGTTGGGCCAGGGGTCCTGCGCGCGGGCTGCCCAGGGGCCGAACGCCAGCGGCAGCAGGAAGAGCGCGGAGCGGCTTCTGTATTTCATGGGGGTCTGTCTCCTGTGAATGTTCTGTCTCTTGCTCGGCAAGGCGCCATCCATCCAAGCATCCGGTCCCGGTCCGTCTCGGCCCGAAACCGCGCCTTGATACTTGCATTATGAAAATAAAAAACCAAGCCCGCAATCGGTGTTTGGCATCCCCGGACAGATGGGCGAGGCGGTTCAAGGCCACCGCGCGCGACCGGGTCGCTGCGCTATCCTCGGAAACCCTTGCTCAAGCAGCTCGCGCTGGCAGTCATGGCCTCAAAGAAGAAGCTTCCCCTGGAGAACTGGATCTCCTACCGTTTCGGCCTGGTGGCCTCTCGCGTCGGCGCGGTGATGGCCGCCAAGTACGTCGAACAGCACCAGCTCACGATGCCGGCCTGGCGCTCGTTGGCCGTGATCGCTCGCTATGGGCCTCTTTCGGCGGGCGAGCTGGGCGCCAAGACCTCCTCGGATCCCTATCGGGTGGTGCGTTCCATCGATCTGCTGGTCAAGCGGGGCCTGATCACGCGCGAAGCGGACCCCGCCGACCGCCGGCGCGCCAGCCTGCAACTGACCCCACAGGGCCGCTCGACCTACGACGAGATCGAGCAGGGCGCGATGACCAACGAATTCTTCCTGCGCGCGGGGCTGACCAGCCAGGAAGTGCGCAGCCTCGAGAGCATCCTGGAACGCATCGATGCGCAGGTGGCGGCGCTCGCGCAAGGCGTGCTGGCCACGAGGCAAGGCGAAGACGATTGAAGGGCCCGCGCTCGTGTCATGCGGGCACGGCGCATGGTTTCTCGCGGGCATGAGCCGACTTGCGAGGCGACATAATCATTTGCATAATGCAATTAATTGATCCCGATGACGGGGTCGAGGCAATGTCGCCAGCGTCCACTTCGCAAGCCCTCATCCATGAACGACACCGCGTCTCCTCGTCAGCAACCGATCGTGTTTCTCGGCAAGCGCCAGCAGGGCGGTGGCTATGGCAAGCAGCCCGGGCGTTCCGACGACTTCCTGACCTTGGTGGAACCGGGAACGCCGTGCGGGGAGCTGATGCGCCGCTATTGGCATCCGGTCGGGATCTCGGCCAAGGTCACGAGCGATCCGGCGAAGGTGCGGATCCTCGGGGAGGACCTGATCCTCTTTCGCGATGGCAAGGGTCGCGCGGGATTGCTGCACGAGCATTGCGCGCACCGTGGAAGCTCGCTGTACTACGGCAAGGTCGAGGACGACGGCATCCGCTGCTGCTATCACGGATGGCTGTTCGCCGTGGACGGCGCATGCGTCGAGCAGCCGTGCGAGCCCGGCGGCGGACAGCATCGCGACAAGTGCCGGCAGCCCTGGTATCCGGTGGAGGAGCGCTACGGCCTGGTGTTCGCCTACATGGGGCCGCTCGATGCGATGCCCCCGCTGCCGCGCTATGACGTCCTGGAGGAGCTGGGGCCGGACGAGGAGCTGCAGCAGGAGGACAAGAGCTTCTACATCGGCGGCGGCACGACGGCCGAGAACCCCGTGGCGCCCTACAGCTGGCTGCAGAACTTCGAGAACGTGATGGATCCCTTCCATGTCGTGATCCTGCATTCCCGCTTCAGCGGCGTGCAGTTCAGGCAGCAGATGGCCGTCATGCCGAATGTCGAGTGGGAACTGTGCGACCACGGCGTGATGTATCGATCGGTCCGCCAGACCGAGTCGGGCGTGCTCACGCGCATCACGCAAACCCTGCTGCCGAACGTGCGCATCGTTCCCTCGATCGAGCTCACGCCCGGCAAGGGCCGCGAGGTGGCGTGGCTGGTTCCCGTCGACAGCCATCACCACCGCTCGTTCGGCGTGGCCAGGGTGCCGAAGAACGAGGAACCGCTCTATGCACGCCGCTCGCGGATGGCGACGCACGAGGGCAAGACGTGGTGGGAGATGAGCGAGCAGGAGCACAAGCAGTTTCCCGACGACTATGAAGCGCAGTCCAGCCAGGGGAGCATCCCGGCCCACAGCGACGAGCACCTCGCGACGAGCGACAAGGGCGTCGTGATGCTGAGGCGGCTCCTGACCCGGCAGATCCGCGCGATCCAGGAAGGCGCCATCCCCGAGGGCACCGGGCCCGAGTCGCGGCGAGTGATCGTGCGGGCGGGCAACTACTTCGAGTGAGGTCCGATGGCGCGGACCCTGGCGTCGTCCTGAAGGATGCGGAATCGCGCGCTGGCTAGCGCGTCGCGATCAACAGCAGACCGGCCGCCGCCAGCGCCACGGTCCAGCCCAGTCGCAACGTCCGGCCCTTGAGCAGCCGCGGATGCCGCGCGATGCCGCGGCACACGCTGGTGGCGATCAGCCCGGTGGCCAGCAACATCGCCGCCGTGTGCACCGCGACCGCGGCGAGCGCCAGCGCCATCGAGCCCGATGCGGTGATGGCCCGCGCGGGATCGCCGGCGAGGCACAGCGGCACGAGCGCGGGCACCAGCATGAGCCCGGCGCCATGCGCGGTCGCCATCGCGAAGGACCAGCCCGCGAGGCCCGCATGGCCGGCTCGCAAGCCGATGGTGGATCGACCGCTGCGAAACAACCGGTAGGCCGCCGCGCCTAGAAGCAGCGCACCGGCCAGCACCTGCACCAGCGCACGGTCCAGCCACAGCCCCTGCGCGACGACCAAGGCCACGATCGCGACCGATGCGAAATGCCCGACGGCAATCGGCAGCAGCGCGCGCCGTGCCTTTCCAGCGTCACGCGCCCGCACGCCCCAGGCCGCGGCAAACATCCAGCCATTGGCCGGACTCAGCCCATGGAAGGCGCCGAGTCCCGCGACAGCCAGCCAGGGCCAGAGCGCGGTCATGGAAGGTCTCAGCCGCGCGATCCGCAGCACGCATGCGCCGCGGGCCGCGTCTCGTAGCGGTCGTGATGCCGCACCCACGCCATCGTGTGCTCGAGCCCTTCTTCGTCGCGCCCCTTGGGCACGAGGTCGATCAGCGGATAGGCGCCCATCATCACCTCCACGCCGCGGCCATAGCGCGAGTAGGTGTGGAACACCTGGCCCGCCGTGTCCTTGAAGAACACGCTGATGCCGGGCGCCTCGGTCTGCGGAAAGGGCTGCATGGCGAAGTTGTAGTAGACCGAGCCGCTCGCGAATTCCTCGGGCGTGAAGCTGACGTGGAAGTCGTGGTTGAAGTCGTTGCGCGCCGACGAGACCCATTTGAACCGCCAGCCCATGCGCTCGCGAAAGCGCTCGATCTCGGGCAGCGCATTGCGCGAGACCACGAGCAGCGTGACGTCGCGCGCGGCCAGGTGCGGGGCGGCGCCGTCGTTGTGGTCGGCCATGTACGAACAGCTCGGGCAGCCCTGTTCCCAGCCCGGCGCGAACATGAAGTGCTGCACCAGCAACTGGCTGCGGCCCTCGAACAGATCGGCCAGCGCGCGCGGGCCGTCGGGCGTGTCGAAGACGTAGTCCTTCTCGACACGCACCCAGGGCAGGGCGCGGCGTTCGCGCGCGATCTGGTCGCCCAGTCGCGTGAGTTCCTTCTCGCGTTCCAGCAGGGCGCGGCGCGCCTCGGTCCATTGCGCCCTGGAGACGACGGCGTGGTGCGCCGTGCCTGCTTCGGTGGTCGTTGCATTCATCGGATGCTCCTTGCGTGAGGTTCGGTGGATCAGTGCGCGGGCCGGCGCACCGCGCGGACCTTGCCGCTCGGGCCGCCGCCGCAGTAGAAGAGGCCGGCGCCGTCGGACTCGAGCCCGCTGACGCCGGTGCCGCGCGGCATCTCGAGCCGCTCGAGCACCTCGCCGCTGCGCGGGTCGATGCGGCGGATGTCGCTCTCCTCGGCCTCCCAGGTGCCGTGCCACAGTTCGCCGTCGACCCAGGTCACGCCGGTGACGAAGCGGTTGCACTCGATGGTGCGGCGCACGGCACCGGTCGCGGGATCGATCTCGTGGATCTTGCGGTCGCGGTACTGGCCCACCCACAGGCTGCCCTCGGCCCAGGTCAGGCCCGAGTCGCTGCCCTGGCCGGGCGCGGGGATCGAGGCCAGCACTTGGCCGGTGGCGGGATCGATCTTGTCGATGCGGGCCTCGGCGATCTGGTAGAGGTGCGTGCCGTCGAAGGCCGTGCCGGCATCGCAGGTGCGGTCCAGCGCCTTCGTGGTCTCGCCGCTGTCGGGGTCGAAGGCCACCAGCTTCTCGCCGGTGGCGGCCCAGACGCGCTGGCCGTCGTGGGTCACGCCGTGCACCTGGGTGGCGCCCGCGAAGGGCCCGTACTCGCGCACGATCTCGGCCGCCCGGGCCCTGGAACTGTCGTGGATGGTCTTGGCTGTCATGGTTGGCTCCTTGGGGGGGCACCGGACATCGGCGCCTTGGAGACAACTCTATGCAATCGCGAGCGTGGAGGGGAGTAACAAGATCGTCGTGAAACCGGCCAGCGGCGGTGCCAGCCAGCGCCGCGCGCGGGTCTGGCCGATGGCGCGCACGCGGCCCTCGGCCTCGAGCTCGGCCAGCGCGCGCTGCACGGTGCGCTGGCTGGCGTCGAGCGCGAGCGCCAGCGCCGAGGTCGACCAGGCGGCGCCGTCGGACAGCAGCGCCAGCAGCGCGGCCTGCTCGCCGGCGATCGGTGGCGCCAGCACTGAGACGGGCCGCTCGTCGTGCGGCCGCAGCACGAAGCCACGCGCGCTGGCCTCGATGCGCGCCAGCGGCTTGACCAGCGCGCGCAGCCGGCCGATCTCGACGCGCAGGCGCGCGCGGTGGGTCTCGTCGGGGTCGCGCGTGCGAAACACCTGCGCGATCAAGGCTTCGCGATCGATGTCGCCTGGCCAGGCTTCGGCCAGCGCGAGGGCGAGCGCGAACAGCACCGGCCGGCGCGCCAGCGCGCGCCACGTCGTGCCCGCGCCCACGGCGCGACGGCAGGCATCGACCACCAGCGTGCCCGAGTCGAGCAGCGCCTCGACCTCGTCAAGCCGCAGCATCCGTTCGCCGCCGGGAAAGCGTTGCCGCGCGGCGGGACGGTCGAGCGCGGCGCGCGTGTCGACCACCTCGGCCAGCAGGGCCGGCACGCCCGCATGCTCGGCGGCGATGCGCGCACGGGCCAGGGCGTCGCGCGCCGGCGCGGTGCGCAGGGAACGCAGCGCCAGCTCGGCGGTGGCGAGCTCGGCCACGGCCGCGAGCGAAGCCGGCAGGCCCTGGCCGTCTAGATGGGCCAGCGCGTCGCGCGCCTCGTCGAGCCGTCCGAGCAGCAGCGATCGCCGCGCCGCGATCAGCCAGGCCTGCAGCGCGTTGGCGGGATCGGCATGCGCCTCGAGCGTGGCGGCGGCCGCCAGCAGCGCGCGCGGCGAGCCGCCGAGGTCGCGCATCGCCAGCGCCACCTCGGCCTCGGCGACCACGCAGCGCGCGCGTGCCAGCGCCTCGTGCGCGCCGAAGCCGCGCGCGGCGCGGCGCAGCAGTTCGCGGGCGCGCGCATGGTCGCCGAGCTGGGCCATGGCGATACCGCGCAGCGCCAGCGCCGGCGGATCGTCGCGCAGCGCGACCCGCTTGAGCGCGCCGAGCGCATCGCCCGCGGCCAGCGCGCGCGCGGCGGCGGCGATCAGGGAGTCCATCGAAGCGGCGCCGCTATTCGATCCAGGTCCGCGCGCCCACGCCCTGGTACTGGCGTCGGTAGGCCGAGGGCGTGGTGCCCACCACCTGCCGGAACCGGCGCGCGAAGTGGGCCGGCTCGGCGAAGCCCGTGCTCTCGCCGATCTCGGCCGCCGAGGCCGAGGTGAAGACCAGCAGCGTCTTGGCGCGGTCGATGCGCCGCTCGGTCACGATCTCGAGGAAGGTCTTGCCGGTCTCGCTCTTGAGCAGGTGCGCCAGGTGGGTGGCCGACACGTGGCTGGCCTGCGCCGCGTCGCCCAGGGTCAGTTCCTGCGCCAGGTTCTGCGTGATGTAGCGGATGCAGCGCAGCACCGCCTGCTTGTACGACTGCAGCACCATGCCCTGGGCCTCGCAATGGCGGAAGTCATCGCCGTAGCGCCGCCACACCATGCCGATCAGGTTCAGCAGGTGGCCTCGGATCAGCAGGTGGCTGGCCGTGTCCTCGCCCGAGGGCCGCTGCGCCTCCTGCGTCATGCGCTCGCACAGCGCCTGCAGCGCTTCAGTCTCGGCCGCGTCGAAGCGGAAGTCCAGGCAGTGCTGGAAGCGGAACGGCGCGAGCTCGGGCGCGCGCGCCAGCGGCACCTCCGACAGCTCGAACACGTCGAGGTCGAGCGAGGGCAGCAGGTAGTCCTTGCTGATGTTGATGATGTGGAACACGCCGTCGGCCGCGTTCGGGATGTAGTGGACCAGGAAGGGCAGCACGAAGCTCACCGTGCCCGGCCCGATGGGGCGCTGGCCGCCGCCGATGTAGTGCGTGGTCTCGCCGCGCGTGTTGACGTAGATCTGGAAGTACTCGTGCCGGTGCGGCACCGGGTTCGGCAGGATGTTGGTCTGGTCGTGGATGCCGAAGTAGGCGCGCTGCGCCCGCGTGGCCATGGTGTAGTTGCTGATGGCGGCGCGCGCGGCGCGGGCGGGGCCAGGGTGCGGCGGAAGCGGGTCGATGAGGGAGGGCGCTGGTTGCATGGCGGGCCTGGCACGAGGAATCGCAAGGATTGCATATCTTTGCGCAAGCCTGTGCGTTGAGGCCGAAGGGCCTCGTTCCTAGACTCTAGCCACTCCTTCCACAACCTTCCAGAGAGACAACCGCAATGTCCCCCAGTCCCGCGCCCGGCGCCGCCGATGCCCTCCAGGTCGCCCCCATCTCCATCGACATCGTCGGCAGCGATCGGCAGTTCCCCGTGCGCCGCGTCTACTGCGTGGGCCGCAACTACCTGGCCCACATCCGCGAGATGAAGGAGGGCGACGAGCGCGATCCGCCGTTCTTCTTCCAGAAGCCGGCCGATGCCGTGGTGACCGACGGCCGCGTGCCCTATCCGACGCTGACCGAGGACTTCCAGTTCGAGTTCGAGCTGGTGGTGGCGATCGGCAGCGAGGCCTCGGACGTCTCGCCCGACACCGCGCTCGACCATGTGTTCGGTTACGCGGCCGGCCTCGACATGACGCGCCGCGACCGCCAGCGCGAGTGCAACAAGCGCGGCCTGCCGTGGGAGCAGGGCAAGTCCTTCGACCATTCGGCGCCCTGCGGCCCGATCCATCCGGTGGCGCGCGTCGGCCACATCCGCTCGGGCGCGCTGAACCTCGCGGTCAACGGCAGCGTGCGGCAGGATTCGGTGCTCGAGAAGATGATCTGGAACGTGCACGAGATCGTCAGCGAGCTCTCGAAGCAGTACCGCCTGCTGCCCGGCGACCTGATCTTCACCGGCACGCCCGAGGGCGTGGGCCCGGTGCAGCGCGGCGATCGGCTCACGGGCCGCATCGAGGGCCTCGCGCCGCTGCAGGTCGAGATCGTCTGAACGCACAAGGCCAAGGAGACACCGCATGAAACCGCTCGAACGCATCGCCTACTCGGCCATCGCCGACCGTCCCGCCCGCCGGCTGCCCGGCGGCAAGCGGCTCGCCGTCTGGGTCATCGTCAACGTCGAGGAATGGAACATCGACGAGACCATGCCGCGCACCGTGCTCACGCCGCCGGCCGGCGGCTCGCCCATGCCCGACATCCCGAACTGGGCCTGGCACGAGTACGGCAACCGCGTCGGCTTCTGGCGCATGCTCGAGGCGATCGACGCGCTCGGCATTCCCGCCACGCTCGCCATCAACGGCTCGGCCATCGGGGCCTACGAGCCGATCGCCCGCGCGGCGAAGGCGCGCGATTGGGAATTCATCGGCCACGGCTTCGGCCAGCGCAACATGCAGAAGGTGCCCGACGAGGCCGAGGACATCGCCAGGACCACCGAGGCGATCCGCGCCTACACCGGCAAGCGCCCGCGCGGCTGGCTCGGCCCGGGCCTCACCGAGACCTGGCACACGCCCGACATCCTGGCCGAGCAGGGCTACGAGTACGTCTGCGACTGGGTGCTCGACGACCAGCCGGTGGAGCTGAAGACGCGCAACGGCGGCCACATCGTCAACGTGCCCTACACGCAGGAATGCAACGACGTGGCGATGATGCTGATCCAGCACCACAAGGCCAGCGAGTACCGCGACCGCGCCATCGACCAGTTCGAGCAGCTGTACGCCGACGCCAGGGACTCGGCGCGCGTGATGGCGCTGGTGGTGCATCCGTACATCATGGGCGCGCCGCACCGGCTGCGCTACTTCCGCGAGGCGCTGGCGCACATCCGCGAGCGCGAGGACGTCGGCTTCTTCACCGGCGAGCAGATCCTCGACTGGCATCTCGCGACGCGCGACGCCGCTTGAGACCCGCCCCGGCGCGCGCCGCCGGGGCTGCCTTTTCCCCAGAACAAGAGTCTCGCCCCGGCGAGAAGGAGACAGATCGTGCATTCCACCACCTCGGCCCTGCCGCTGGCCGGCGACGCGCGCCGCGAGGCGCCCATCAGCGGCCTAGAGATCGCCATGTTCCTGGTGCTGCTCGCGTCCTACGCGCTCAATGCGATGGACCGGCAGATCTTTCCGCTGATCGCGGCCGACGTGCGCCGCGAGTTCGGCTTCGGGCTGGCCGACACCGGCCTGCTGTCGACCATCTTCACGCTCGGCATGGCGGTGGCCGGCGTGCCCACCGGCTACCTGCTGGCGCGGCTGTCGCGCAAGACCGTGCTGCAGATCGGCATCGCCATCTTCTCGCTGGGCACGCTGCTCACGGCCTACTCGCACGGCTTCGCCGACATGATCGCCTACCGTGCGGCCACCGGCATCGGCGAGGCGATGCAGCTCACGGTGGTGATCGCCATCGCGGCCAGCCATTTCGCGCGCTACCGCGCCACGGCCGTGGGCGCGATCAACTTCTCGTTCGGCATCGGCGCGATCGTCGGGCCGCTGCTAGGCGGCCACCTGATCGGCGCCGAGCGCGACTGGCGGCTGCCGCTGGTGGTGTTCGGCGTGGCGGGCTTCGCGGCCATGGCGCTGATCGCGCTCACGGTGGGCCGGCGCATGACCGAGAACGTGGCCGCGACCGACACGCGCGCCGACCAGCGCGGCGCCGAGCGCATGTGGAACCGCAACACCGTGCTGCTGACCGCGATGAGCGTGATCGGCGGCCTGTGCATCTACGGCTACCTCGGCATGTACCCGACCTTCCTGCGCGAGCACCTGCACTACACGCCGGCCGACACCGGCCGCGTCATGAGCATCTTCGGCTTCGGCGTGTTCGCCTCCATCTTCGGCGGCTGGCTCGGTGACCGCTTCCATCCCAAGCTGGTGCTGTCGCTGAGCTTCGTCGGCACCGGGTTGCTGGGTTTCCTGCTGTTCTCCGGGCCCACCGGCATGTGGGTGCAGTCCGCGCTGTCCTTCGCCTGGGGCCTGGTGGTCAGCGGCGTGCTCTACGTGAACCTGGCCGGCTACCACATCAAGGCAGTGCGGGCCGCGCTCACCAACCGCGCCACTGGCGTGTTCGTCACCACGCTCTACGGCGCGGGCGCCTTCGCGGGCTACATCATCGGCGCCATCGCCGCGCGCCTGGGCTGGGGCTCGGCCGGGTTGCTGCAGATCACGCTGCTGGCGGCCGTGGGCGTGGTGCTGACGGCGCTGCTGCGCACCGACCGCATGTCGCTGCCGGCGCGCAAGCCGTGACCACGGCCTTCGAATGGGCGCTGCTCGGCGGCGCCGCGGCGCTGGCCGGCGCGCTCAACGCGGTGGCGGGCGGCGGCAGCTTCCTCACCCTGCCGGCACTGGCGCTGGTCGGCGTGCCGCTGGTGTCGGCCAATGCCACCGGCACCGCCGCGCTGCTGCCGGGCTACCTGGCCGGGGCCTGGGCGCTGCGGCGCGAGCTCGCGGGGCCGATGTCGCCCTCGCTGCTTCGGCTGGGCGTGCTCTCGGTGCTCGGTGGCGCGGCCGGTGCGGCGCTGTTGCTGTCGACCTCGAACCAGGCCTTCGGCCGCATCGTGCCCTGGCTGCTGCTGGCCGCGACGCTGCTGTTCGCGATCGGGCCTGCGCTGGTGCGCCGCCGTGCCGCTACCGCCGCGCCGGGGCGTGCCTGGCTCGCCGACCTGGGCATCGTGGCGGTCGCGGTCTACGGCGGCTACTTCAACGGCGGCCTCGGCATCCTGCTGCTCGCGGTGCTCGGCGCGCTCGGGCATGCGGACATGGGCCGCATGAACGGCATCAAGAACTTCGTCTCGGCCATCCTCACGCTGATGGCGGTCGCGATCTACGCGGCCAGCGGCGCGATCGTCTGGACCCATGCGCTGTGGATGGCGCTCGGCGCCACGGCCGGCGGCTATGCGGGCGGCACGGCCGCACGGCGGCTGCGGCCGGAGCTGGTGCGTGGGTTCGTGGTGCTGACGGGGCTTGCGATGACGGGGGCCTTCTTTCTCAACGCGCGCTGAGGCGCGCGATCCTTTTCCTCACTTCCTCACCGGGACAGCCCATGCAAACCAGCAAGAGAGACTTCATCCGCCTGGCCGGCGCCCTGGCCGTGGCCGCCACCGGCGCGCCAGCGCTCGCCGCTCCGGCGCGGGCCAGCCGCGGCAGCTACCTGATCCGCAACGGCGCGGTGATCACGGTCGACCGCGCCACCGGCACCCTGCCGCGCGCCGACGTGCTGGTGCGCGACGGCACCATCGAGAAGGTGGGCCGCGGCCTGCGCGCACCGGGCGTCGAGGTGATCGACGCCACCGACCGCATCGTGATGCCGGGCTTCGTCAATTCCCACTACCACCTGTGGAGCGCGATCGGCCGCAGCTTCACGGCGCGCGAGGGCTTCTCCTACTACCCGGCCAAGGGCGCGACCTCCACGCTCTACACGCCCGAGGACTTCTACAACAGCGTGCTGCTGGGCTGCGCCGAGCTGGCCCATGGCGGGACCACCACCGTGCACAACTGGTCGCACAACACGCGCTCGCCGGCCCATGCCGACGCCGAGCTGCGCGCGCACCGGCAGTCGCTGCTGCGCGCGCGCTATTCCTATGGCCACGTCGACCAGATGCCGGCCGATGAACTCAACCGCTACGAGGACCTGGCGCGCGTGCGGCGCGACTGGTTCGGCGAACGTTCGCCGCTGGCCGGCCTGGTGCACCTGGGGCTGAACCTGCGCGGCCCGCAGCAGAGCACCGAGGCCGTCTTCCACGAGGAGATGAAGTTCGCCAAGGCCAGCGGGCTGCCGGTCGCGATCCATGCGCCGCAGGAAGCACCCAACAACGTCGACGCGCTCGACTACGAGCGGCGCGGCTACCTCGGGCCCGATTTCATGATCGCCCACTACGTGCCCGCGAGCCCGGCCGACCTCGCGGCGCTCGCGCGCACGAGGACGCCGCTGAGCTTCGCCACCCATTCCGAGCTGCGCCTCAGCGGCACCGGCGACGCGCGCGCCGCGCTGTTCGCGATGCGCGCGGCGGGCCTCGCGGTCTCGTTGTCGAGCGACGCCACCTCGATCGCGCCGCCCGACATGTTCGAAGCGATGCGCTTCACCTGGAACCTCGGCGTGCCCTGGGCCGGCACGCCGAGCGCGGGCGCGAAGCCGGTGGGCGTGCACGAGGTGATCGAGATGGCGACGATCAACGGCGCCATCGCGCTGGGGCTCGGCGATGTCACGGGCTCGATCGTCGAGGGCAAGCGCGCCGACATCATCCTGGTGCGCACCGACGACCTCAACATCGGCCCGGTCGGTAATGCCGAGACCGCGATCGTGCAGAGCGGCAGCGCCGCCAACGTCGAGACCGTGATGGTCGACGGCCGCATCGTCAAGCGCGGCGGCCGCCTGGTGGCCTACGACACCCCGGCCATCATGCGCCGCGCGCGCCAGTCGGCCGAGCGGATTCGCGCCGCGGCGGGGGCGGCCCTGCAGTCCTGAATTCAGCGCCCGCATGCAAGCGCCGGGCTTCGGCGCTGACACGTGTCCACCATTGACTCCCATGCGTCGGGCCTGTTGTTCGGTGAGCATCAGGAGCTGACGGGGCTCGCGATGACAGGGGCCTTCTTTCTCGATGCGCGCTGAGGGTATGGGTCGTTTGCAGCACACTTGTGCTACATTGGCTTGCGGCCGCTGGCCGAGAGAAGGACCTGCATGTCTACCACCACCATTCGAATCGAAGACGCTCTGAAGGCAAGGATTGCAGCGGCCGCGGAGCGTGCAGGGAAGACATCTCATGGATTCATCCTCGACACGCTCGCGGAGACCGTCGAGCGCAGCGAGATGGATGAGGAACTGCACCGCGTGGCGGAGGAGCGGTGGGCCTTGCTGCTGCAAACCCGGCAGACCGTCTCCTGGACTGACGCCAAGGCGTATCTCGAGGCCCGCGCCAAGGGAGACAAGCCGCGCCGCCCGCGCGCGCGCGCGTGAGGGCGAGCTGACCCTGTGGCGCACATCGAGCTCGCCCCAGCCGTGCTCGAGGACATCGATCGCTTCGTGGAGCACATGGTGCTTCACCAAGCGGTAGACATGCCCAAGCGGGTCGACGAAATCATCCAGGCGATTCAAGTCCTGGCCCACAGTCCGCTGATCGGAAGGCCGGTGCGGCAAGGCAAGCGAGAGCTGGTGATCGGCAAAGGCGTTCGTGGATACGTCGCGCTCTACCGCTACTTGGCCGAGATCGATACCGTCTTCATCCTTGCGCTTCGCGCGCAGCGCGAATCGGGGTTCAAACACTAGCGCGGCGAATACAGCGCCCGCCTACAAGCGCCGTGCTCCGGCACTGACGGGTCCCCACCCGCCCGGCCCCCACCATCGGTCCCCATGCGCCGGGCCTGTTGCCCGGCAAGCACCAGGAGCCGCACATGACGAAAAAAATAGGATCGCTGGCAGCCGGTGCTGCCCTGCTGGGATCGTTCTTCCTCGCGATCCTCGCGCCCATGGCCTGGGCGGTGGAGAAGGACGATGCCGCCGGCGCCACGGTCATCCAGACCGCCGCGCCGGCCTGCGAGGCCACGGCCGCGCACGACGGCGTCTTCACCAAGACCTGCCTCAAGTAGCCGTCATTCGGCCTTGATGCCGCGCTCGCGCACCACGCGGCCCCACTTGGCGGTCTCGGACTGGATGTACTGGGTGAACTGCTCGGGCGTGCCGCCCACCGGGTCGATGCCCGCCTCGCCGAGCTTGCGCCGGATCTCGGCCGGCGCGATGGCCTTGAGATAGGCCGCCTGCAGCGCCTGCACCACGGCGTCGGGCGTGCCGGTGCGCACGCTGAAGCCCTGCCAGCCCTCGACCTCGAAACCCTTCACGCCCTGCTCGGCCACGGTCGGCACCTCGGGATAGGCCGCGATGCGCCTGGCGCCGGCGGCGGCGATCGGGCGCAGCCGGCCCGACTCGATGTGCGGCCGCGCGGTGGCGCGGTCGAGGAACATCAAACCCACCTGGCCGCCCAGCAGGTCCTGCACCGCGGGGCCGCCGCCCTTGTAGGTGATGGCCACCAGCTTCATGCCGGTCTCGCGCGCCAGCAACTCGGTGGCGAGATGGTGCGTGGTGCCCACGCTCGGCGAAGCGTAGTTCAGGCCCTCGGGCGTGCGCGCGGCCAGCGCGATCAGTTCCTGCAGGTTGCGCACCGGCAGCGTGTTCGGATTGACCACCAGCAGGAAGTCGAACTTCGCCGTCATGGTCACGGTGCGCAGGTCCTTGAGCGGGTCGTACGACAGCTTGTCGAACATCGCCGGGTTCACCGCGTAGGTGGTCATGTCGCCGAGCAGGAAGGTGTGGCCGTCGGGCGCGAGCTGCTTGGCCACGGCGGTCGCGCCGATGATGCCGGAGGCGCCGGGGCGGTTGTCCACGATCACCGGCTGGCCCAGCACCTCGCCCATGCCGGGCGCGACCAGGCGCGCGAAGAAGTCGGTGCCGCCGCCGGCCGGGTAGGGCACGATCAGGCGGATCGGCTGGCTGGGCCAGCTGCCTTGCGCGGCGGCGCCGAAGGTCGCGGGGGCCAGGGCGCCGGTGGCCAGGAGCGAAAGCAGGGTGCGTCGTTGCATGGTGGCTGTCTCCTCGTTCGTTGGAATGTCAGGCCGCGAGATCGCGCTGCAGGATCTTCGCGAAGGCCGCCGCGAGTTGTCCGCGCGCGCTGTCGCTGCGGCCCATGGCGCGCCAGGCCACGTGCTGGTCGGGCCGCACCAGGATCGCGCCGTCCGACGAGACACCGCGCAGGCAGCGCCAGGTGCCCTCGACGTCGCGCACCGCGGCCGTGTCGTGGATCTCGACGATGTCCACCGGCAGGCCCGCACCATGCGCCAGCGTGGCCGCGGCATCGGCCCAGGCCGAGCCCTGGCGGCCGGTCAGCAGCGTGAAGCGGCCCGGGCGTACCAGGTCGAGCGTGGAGATCCTCTTGCCATCGCGCTCGAGCCAGGCATGCGGCAGCCGGTGGCCGGGCCGGGTGGTGGGCACGTAGGTCTGGCCCAGCGGATCGCGCTCGGGCGTGGGCGTACCGTCGGGCATCACCGCGCCGAGGTCGTAGTGGTAGCCGAGCTCGATGTCGTGCGCCTGCCATTCCATGCGCTGCACTTCCATGATCTGCGCGAGGCGCGCGCGCCGCGTGCGGCCCTCGGCGTCGTCGGCGAAGTAGCGGCGGAAGTTCGCCTGGCTCAGCTCGGCATTGCCGCGCACGAGGCCGATGCCGGCATCGGTGAGCTGGTGGTTCTGGAAGGTCATCAGCGCCCACTGGATGTTGAACGCGGCCACCGGGCGGCGCTCGGCCTCGTAGCTGTCGAGCAGGCTGTCGTGCGCCTCGCCCTTCAGCACCGCCGCGAGCTTCCAGGCCAGGTTGTGCGCGTCCTGGATCGCCGAGTTCAGGCCCAGGCCGGTGGTCGGCGGATGGCGGTGCGCGGCATCGCCCGCGAGCAGCGCGCGGCCCCAGCGGTAGCGGTCGACCAGCACGCCCTCGACCGTCCAGTGGCCGATGCCGATGATGTCCGGATGCAGGTCGGGGATCTTGAGCAGCTCGCGCATGCGCGGCAGCAGCGACGACTCCTCGAAGCGCGAGGGATCGTCGGGCCGGAAGCTGAAGTGGAACATCCACTCCTCGGAATGCCGGCCGAAGCGCGTGGGCCCGAGCTGGCCCAGCACGCCGCTGGCCCAGGAGCCGCCCTCGGGGTTGACGAACCAGGTGGTCATCGAGTGGTCGTCGTCCCAGTACTTCGAGAGGTCGGCGCGGAAGTAGACCGTGACCATGTGCGCGAGGTCGGTCGCGCCGCTCATCACCGCGCCCAGCGCCGGGCCCACGGTCTTGCCGCCGTCGGCGCCGATCAGGTACTTCGCGCGCACGCGGTACTCCTCGCCGCTGTCGCGATCGAGCACGCGCGCGGTCACGCCGTCCTCGTCCTGCTCGAAGGACTGCAGCTGATGGTGGTAGCGCACCTGCGCGTTCGCTTCGGCCGAGGCCAGCTCGCGCAGCAGCGGCTCCATGCGCACCTGCGGGTAGAGCGTGGATTCGCAGGGGCTGTCCTTCGCATAGTGCTGCGCGAGCGAGCCGCCGCCGAAGGATTCGATGCGGTAGAAGGTGCGACGGTCGAGTTCGCCGTCGCCGGCCAGCGTGGTGCACCAGCGGATGTGCGAGATGTGGGCCAGCGGCATCGAGCGCTCGTAGACGCGCTCGGCCACCTCGAATTGGCGCAGCAGCTCCATGGTGCGCTGGCTGATGTAGCGCGCCTTGGGCAGCCGGCCCGGCGCCGGATGGCGTTCGATCAGCAGGCTGGCGATGCCCTGGCGCGAGAGGAACAGCGAGGCCGCGAGGCCGCAGCCTCCGCCGCCGACGATGAGAACGGGAACGTCGATGTCTTGCATGGTCATTTCTGGAGCGTGGGATCGGGGCAGGAGGTGCGGGCGGTGATGCGCGCGAACAGCGCGCGGTGGCCCTGCGTCATCGCGGCATCGGTGTCGCCGCGCTGGCGCGCCAGCGCCTCGGCGAGTTCGCGCCAGTCGGCGGGCGAGAGGTAGTCGGCGGCCACTGGCAGCACGTAGCTTTCCTCGACCTCCATGTGGCCGAGGTAGACGGTGGCATGCGTGTGCAGCAGCAACTGGAAGGATTCACGGTGCACCTCGCCCATCAGCTCCCAGGCGGTCAGCGCATGCTCGAGCTCGCGCACCGACGATTCGCCGCGCTCGTGCTCGGCCTCGAGCCGGGCCAGCACCGGGCGCAGCGCCGGGCAGCGCTCGCGGATCTTCGGGAACAGCAGCTCGCTCTCGCTCGCGTGGTGCATGCGCGCGGGCATCTCGTCGAGGTAGAACAGCATGGCGCGCAGCTCGTCGAAATCGGGCCGGCGGGCCGAGCGGCGCGCCTGCTCGACGCTGTCGCCCAGGGCCCGCAGCACCGTCGCGAGGGCCTGGTGATCCTCGAGGATCAGCTGGACGGCGGAGGGTTGGAGCAGGGGTGGCATCGGTGCGACTCGGGCATGGCCTCATTGGGGCACAGCCGGGCGCCGGGGTCAGTCCCGCTGCAGGGGACGCTCGAGGGGGCTAGTGCAGCGCGCGCGAGGCCATGGTCTGGAAGCGCTCCGCGCTCCAGCGGCCCCAGCGCGCGAGGTACCAGGTCAGCAGCTCGCGTTCGCTGCCGATCACCAGCCGCTGGTAGGCGCGCTTGCGGTAGGTCTTCACGGTCTCCTCGCTCACGGCGAGGTCGAGCGCGATGCCGACCGACGACAGCCCGTAGAGGATGCGCGCGCAGACCTCGGCCTCGCGTCGCGGCAGCGGGCTGGTCGCCACGATGCAGTTCTCGATCTCGTCGAGCGTGGTCAGCGCCTGCGACACGTCGGGCCGGCTCTGGCAGACGTCGGCATGCTTCGAGAGCATCGCCAGCAGCAGTTCGGCCGCCTGCGCGAGGCGCTCGATGCCGTCGTGCGCGAACGGCGTGTGCGGGTCGGCGCGCAGCACGCTGAGGCCGAAGGCGCCGTTGGTGCCGCGGCCGCACAGCAGGATGCGGTCGCGCACGTGCGGGTAGACGCGCGGGCGCAGGTCGTCGTACTCGTGGTCGCTGAAGTCGACGTGGATGATGGTAGCGGCCGCGCCGTCGACGCGGCGCTGGGCTTCCGTCATGGCCGGGTCGTGCTTCCACAGGCCCTGCTTGACGTAGCTCTCGACGCGGTCGCGCGCGGTGCGCTCGGGCTGCACGCAGCAGGCCGCCACTTCGCGCAGTTCGTCCTGGCCGAGGCGGAACGCCGCGAAGTGATCGGCGCCGCACAGCGCATGCAGGTAGTTCGCGAGCGCGGGGGCGAAGCGCTCGCTGCCCATGCCGTCGACCAGGCGCGCGAGCTGCGCTTCCGAGGTGGAGGCGACCGGGGGCCGGTCCTGGATCGTCACCGTCATCATCGTTGTCTCCTGGGGTGCTGCCATGCGCCTTCGAGGGCGCTCGCTGCCCGGACTTCTGTGTTCCGGGCAGGTTTCAAATTCCGTAATCAGATTACGCTCATCGAAATCCTGACTGTGTGAGGAGAAACCCTCCGCTGCGCTGCGGCAGGCGGTTTCAGCCCCAGCCCATGCGGCGCGAAACGTCCTCGGCGCGCGCCGACAGCACGGTCGCCACATGGCCGTCGAGCCGGGTGTCGATCAGGCCGGCCGAGCCCATCACGGTGATCACGCCGGCCACCGCGCCCGCGTGGTCGAAGATCGGCGCCGACACGCCGTGCAGCCCCGGATTGAGGTCGCCCTGGATGCGCGCGAGCTTGCGTTTGCGCACCGACTCGAACAGCGCGTCGACATCGGCGCGCGTCATCCGGCCGGCCGCCGGGTTCGGCGTCGCGCCCGGATGCGGCACGCCCGAGAGCTCGCGATCGATCAGCGGCGCCGTGACCGAGGCCGGCAGGTAGGCGCCGAAGATGCGGCCGGTGGAGGAGGTCAGCATCGGCATCACCGAGCCGGGGCGACCGCTGATGATCAGCGCGTCGTTGGTCTCCTCGAAGCGCACGAAGGTCGGGCCGGCCGCGCCCCAGACCGCGAGGCCGACGGTGAAGCCGAGCTCGTCGCGCAGCTCGCCGAGGGTGGGCGAGGCCACCTGCACCACGTTGAGCCGGCGCAGCGCCGCGAGGCCCAGCCGCACCGCCAGCGGCCCGAGCCGGTAGCCGCCGCTGGCGGCATCGCGCTCGGCCAGCCCGTTGCGGCAGAAGCTCACGAGGTAGCGGTGCGCCTTCGGCGGCTGCATCTCGGCGCGCTCGGCCACGGTCTTGAGCATCAGCGGCGCGCCGGTGTCGATCAGCGCGGACAGCACGCGCACCGCGGTGTCGACCGCCTGCACGCCGCCCGCGTCCTCGTCACCGGCACCGGGGCCCGCGCCGGTCGTCTCGTCGGCGCCATGGCCGGACTTCGCATCTTTCAGGGGGGAGGGCGGGACCATCCGCACGAGACTAGCACGGGCATAGTCGCTGCCTGCCCCCCTGCGGCGGGACAGACAGCCGCCGCGCGATGGCTATGGTGGCGGCCATGATCCACGAACTGCGCCTTTACTCGGTGGCACCGGGCCGCATGGCCGACGTGCACGACCGCTTCAACCGCCACTTCCCGGCCCTGTTCGAGAAGCACGGCGTCGACTGCGTCGCGCGCTGGCAGGCCGTGGCCGGCCCCGACGCGCCGCGCTTCGCCTACCTGATGGCCTACCGCGACTATGCGCACCGCGAGGCCGTGTGGGCCAGCTTCTATGCCGATGCCGAATGGTGGCGCGTGCGCGCCGAGACCAACGCGGGCCACGAGATGGTGGAACGCCACGACCTGTTCTTCCTGAAGCCGAACGCGGCCTGGCCGGCGCTCGCGGCGGCCGAGGCCGCGGAGCCCGTGGGCGGCCTGCACGAGCTGGTGCAGCAGCAGATCGCGCCCGGGCAGAACGCCAACGCCAATGTGTTCCTGCACGAGACCTGGCTGCCGCGCGTGCGCGAGGCCGGCGCGCGCGTGCTCGCGGTGTGGGACATGGCGGCCGGTGCCGGCATGCAGAAGATCGTGCTGCTCTACGCCTGGCCCGATGCCGCGGCCTGGCATGCCGGCCGCCAGCGGCTGGACCGCGATGCCGCGCTGCAGGCCGAGTTCGCGGCGCAGCGCGCGCGCCATGGCACGGCGCTGTTCCAGCGCGCCGAGGTCAACCTGCTCGAGCCTGCGCCTGGCGCGACCATCCGCGCCGGGCTGGGCCGCATCGCCTGATGCCGCCGCTGAAGATCGCGCTGGTGGGCGGCAGCGGGCGCGTGGGGCGCCACATCGCGCTCGAGGCCGAGCGGCGCGGCCACCTGCTGCGATCGTTGCCGCGCGCCGAATTCGACGTGTTCGATGCGGCGGCGCTCGCGCGCGGGCTGCGGGGGCGGGACGTGCTGGTCAGCGCCTATGGCGCGCCGGCCGAGCTGGCGCAGCTGCTGGTGCGTGCCACGGCCTCGATGCTGGAGGCCGCGCGCACGGCGGGCGTCGCGCGCATCGTCACCGTGGGCGGTGCCGGTGGCCTCGCGGTGGCGCCGGGCCGGCGGTTGGCCGACACGGCGGACTTCCCGGCCGAGCTATTGCCCAAGGTCAAGGCGCACGAGGAGGCGGTGGCCCTGCTCGCGGCCTCGGGGCTCGACTGGACCTGCCTCGCGCCCGCCGCGCGCATCGCGCCGGGCGAGCGCAGCGGCCGCTACCGCTGCGCGGTCGGGGCGCTGGTCAGCGATGCGCAGGGCCGCAGCGGCATCTCGTATGCCGACTTCGCCTGCGCGCTGGTCGACGAGCTCGAGGCCCGGCGCCATTCGAGGCAGCTGGTCGGCATCGGCGATTGACCCGCGGGCCGTTCAGGGCACAGCCAGCGGATCGGCCCGGCAGGGCTGCAGCAGCACCGTGCCGCAGGCCGGATAGGCCGCGGGCCCCTTGACGTCCTCGAGCACGCCGAAGCGCACCAGCGAGTCGTACTTCGCGGTGTGCAGCACGTGGATGCGCTGCTTCAGCGAGTAGGTGTCGAACACCATGCCGCCGGTCTGGGCCGGCGTGTCGATCCAGATGCGCAGCCGCGAGCCCTGGCGGAAGTAGTGGCCCATCCTGTGCAGCTCGACGCGCGCGAGCACCGGGCGTCCGGGCAGCAGCGCCTCGAGCTGGTCGGGCTGCTCGAGATGCACGGGTAGCAGCGGCGTCGAGCGCGCCGCGTCGAGCCGGCGGTTCGACAGCCGCAGCCAGCCGCGCTGCACGTAGGTCTCCTGCCCGTCGGGCCGCAGTTCGGTGACCGTGACCTGCAGGTCGGCATCGCCGCCGTCAGCCGTGACCCAGAGGTCGGCGCTGCCCGATCCGTAGACCAGCATGTCGGCGGCCAGCGGCGCCGAGGTGTAGGCCAGGCTGGTCTTCTTCCAGTCGGCCGGCAGCGCGCCCCAGAAGCCGTTGCCCGCCACGTCGTTGACGGCCACGCCAACGCCCGGGTAGTCGTAGCCGTCGGCCGCGCCCGGCACGGCCTGCGCGGAGAGCACGCCGCCCGCGCCGAGGCGGAACTCGCGCACCGCGAGGTCGCCGGCCTGGATCGGGCCCTTCTGCACCACCCAGCGCGGCACCGGCGCGGCGCGCTGTTCGAGCGGCGTGCGGCCACCGCCCGAGGCTTCCATCCACACGGTGGTGCGCGGCGTGTCGCGCTCGAAGCCGTTGTCGCGGCCCTTCACGAAGCGGTCGAGAAAACGCAGCGCGGTGGCCTGGAAGGCGGTGGCGAAGTACATGTCGTGGCGGCCGTTCGACTGGAAGCGCCACAGCTTCGCGGGATCGAGCTTCGCGTGGTAGTGGCCGCCGCGCGCCGTGATCGCCTGGTCCTGGAACGACTCGAAGGACAGCACCGGCACCTCGATGCGGTCGGCGTGGCGCGACAGGTCGAAGCTGTTCATGTAGTCGTCGCGCAGCGGATGCGAGAGGTAGAGGTTCATCACCGAGCGGTTCTCCTCGGCCGCGAGGTTCTTCTCGATCTGCGCCAGGCAGCCCGCGTCGCCTTCCTCCTTCGCGGTGCCTGCCACCACCTGGTGCCAGTAAGCGCGGAACACGACCCGGAACGGCGTGATGAAGCCGGGCTGCAGCACGCCGCCGGGCATCAGCGCGTCGCGGTAGTCCACCAGCGGCACGCCGGGCACGATGGCGCGCAGGTGCGGCGGCCGGAACTGCGCCGCCGCGAGTTGCGAGGAGCCGCCGTAGGAGGCGCTGACCATGCCCACGTTGCCGTCGGACCAGGGCTGCGCGGCCGCGAACTCCACCGCCTCGGCACCGTGCCGGCCGAGTTGCGGGCGCGTGTATTCGAGCGGGCCGTTCGAGCAGCCGGTGCCGGCGGTGTTGACGCCCATCACCGCATAGCCGGCCTCGAGCAGCCGCTGGTCGAGGTCGAGCGCCATCGAGGTCTGGTGCTTGAGGTAGGCCGAGCCGCCGATCGAGCCGGCGTCGTAGCCGTTGACGGTCAGCGCCACGGGAAAGCGGCCCGGGCCCTTGGGCAGCAGCACGGTGTAGCGCAGCCGGTGGCCGTCGGCGGTGGCGATGTAGCCCGTGAGGCGGCGGTCCCAGAACGGCGCCGCGGGGCCCTGTTCGGGAAACGCGAAGGGGCGCGCCACCGGCAGGCCGGTGTCGGGGTCGAGCTTCGCCTCCTGCGCATGGGAGCACAGCGGCGCGGCACATGCCGCGGCGAGCGCGAGCAGTGTCGCGATGGTCGTTTTCATGGTTCGGTGTCCTCGAGAAATGTCCGCCGAGGGCTTGGCGCTTGCGCGCGCGCCCTTCTCGCCCTTTGCGCATGATGCCCATGGCGCAGCGGTGGCACCCCCCCGAAAGTGAGAGGGGCGGGTCTGGCTTTCGGGCCGTGCCGGCGCCGCTCCCGCCCCGCGTGCGCGCCCTATTTGCCCCGCTTCGCCTTCGCCGCGCTCTTCGTCACGTTGAGCGCCACCGCTTCCTGGATCAGCGCCTTGAAGGCCTGCGCATCGACCGTCTCGCCTTCGCCGATGTCGATCGCGCGCCGCGCATTGCCCTCGAGGCTCGCATTGAACAGGCCGGTCGCATCCGCGAGCGAAGCGCCCTTGGCGAAGGTCAGCTTCACCTTTCCCTTGTACGACTCGCCGGTGCAGACGATGCCGTCGTGCGACCAGGTCGGCGTGCCCATCCACTTGAGCTCCTCGACGATCTCCGGATCGGCCTCCTTGATCAGTTGCCGCATCCGGCCCAGGGTCTGGGTGCGCCAGTCGCCGAGCTCGGCGATCTTCTGGTCGATCTGCGCGGAGATCGCGGGGTCGGTGCCCGACTCGGATTTCTTCATGGGTGCTCCTGGCTTTCTTCCATGGGGCCGGGCGGATCCGGCCCCCTGCGTGGGAACGCATTCTGCATACGCGCGGCGCATGCCGGAAGAAAAGCGCCGTGGGCGCGCGGCCTCAGCCGATGGTCCGCGGCTGCGCCGCCGCCCGCTGCCGCAGGCTCAGCGCGAAGCCCGCGCCAATCGCCAGCAGCGCGGCCGCGCAGGCCAGGAACACCGGCCGCGTGCCGATGCGGTCCACCGCCGCCGAGGCCACGGCCACGCCGAGTGCGATGCCGAGGAACATGGTGGAGGCGAACAGGCTCACCGCGGTGCCGCGCAGTGCGGGCACCATCTGCGTGGCATGGGTCTGCAAGGTGCCGTGCAGCGCGTAGAAGCCCAGGCCCGCCACCAGGCAGGCCGGCAGCGCCAGCGCCCAGTGTTGGCCGAGCGCGAGCGCCAGCCAGCCCAGGCCCAGCGCGATGCCGCCGCCCAGCACCAGCCCGCCTTCGCCAAATATCGCCAGCAGCCGGCGCGCCGCGAAGGCATAGAAGAAGCCACCCACGCCGTAGAGCGCCACCACGCCCGCCGCGCTCGAGAGCCCGAGGCCGTACTCGCGTACCAGGAAGGCCGGCAGGAAGGCCAGGCCCGAGAAGGCGAAGGCGCCCTCGGCCATCACCACCAGCAGCATCCAGCGCGCCCAGGGCTCGGCCAGCACGCGCAGGATGTCGCGCAGGTGCCCATGGCCATGGCCGGAGGGCGCGCGCACCGGCTCGGCGCGTACTTCGCGGTTGAGGCTGATCGCGAGTCCGCCGATGCAGAACACCACCGCGAGCAGCGCGAACACCGCGCGCCAGCCCAGCCATTCGGTGAGCACGCCCGACACCCACTGCCCGGCGATCATCCCGCCCAGCGACAGCATCAGGAAGCGCGCCAGCACCGGCTGCCGCTCGGCATAGGGCACCGTGTCGCCGACCCAGGCCAGCACCAGCGCGATGATGCCGGCCGCCGCGGCGCCGGCGAGAAAGCGCGCCACCACGAGCATCTCGAGGCTCAGCGCCGCCAGCGCGAGCAGGTTGCCGGCCACGCAGCCCAGCGCCGCGAAGCCGATGGTGCGGCGCTTGCCGAAGCGGTCGCCGAGCGGGCCGAACAGCAGCTGCAGCAGCCCATAAGCCACCGCGTAGACCGACACCGTGAGCGCCGCGCGGCCCGTGGTGACGCCGAAGGTCTGCGCCAGCGCTGGCAGCATCGGGTCGCAGACGCGCATCATCGCGCTGCTGCAGCAATGCACCGTGGCCAACGCCGCCAGGCCACCGGGCCGCACGCGGGTCATCGGGCCTGCGCGTCCTGCTTCTCGAAGCCGGGGCGGGGAATCAGCGACAGCCAGGCGGTGCTGAGGCCGCCGTCGACCAGCAGGTCCTGCCCGTTCACGTAGCCCGAGCGCGGGCTGGCCAGGAAGGCCACCACCTCGGCGATGTCCTTCGGCCCGCTGATGCGCCCGGCCGGCACGATGGCCTCGCGCTTCGCGAGCACCTCGGGCTGGGTATAGATGCCCTCGGTGAGCGGCGTGCGCACCATCGCCGGGCTCACCACGTTGCTGCGGATGCGGTGCTCGCCGAGCTCCACCGCCAGCAGCTGCGACAGCATCTTCACGCCCGCCTTGCTGATGCTGTAGGGACCGCTGTAGGGCTGCGGCACGCGGCCCGAGATCGAGGCCACGTGCACCATGCTGCCGCCGCCCGCGGCGATCATCTGGCGGCCGAAGGCCTGCGCGCACAGCAGGAAGCCGTCGAGGTTCACCGCCATCAGCCGGTGCCAGCGCTCGATGTCGATGTCCATCAGCGCCGCGGCGTAGATCGTGGCCGCGTTGTTCACCAGCACGTCGCAGCGCCCGAGCTCGCGCTCGACGGCGGCCGCGGCGCGTTCCACGTCGGCCTTGTCGGTGATGTCGCAGCCCAGCGCGATGGCGCGTGCGCCGCTTTCCGCGATGTCGGCGGCGGCGCGGGCCGCGCCCGCTTCGTCGCGGTCGAGCAGCGCCACCCTGGCGCCCACCGACGCGAGCTCGCGCGCGATCTCGATGCCGATGCCGCCGGCCGCGCCGGTGACCACGCAGACCTTGTCTTCCAGTTGCAGCCAGTTCGCGGTCATGGCGTCAGACCTGCGGGTTGGCGATGCGCAGCACCAGGCCGTCGAGCGCCGCGCTCATCACGAGCTGGCACGAGAGCCGGCTCGTGGCCTGGCGCGGCGCGGCCGTGTAGTCGAGCATCTGGTCCTCGGTCGAGGCCATGGCGGGCAGTGCGTCCGCGGGGCCGTCTTCCACGAAGACATGGCAGGTGGCGCAACTGAGCGAGCCGCCGCAGTCGCCGACGATTTCGTCGATGCCGTGGTCGCAGGCGGCGCGCATGAGGTTGGTGCCGACGGGAACGTCGACGTCGCGGCGGGCGCCGCCGGCGCAGATGAAGGTGGCCTTGGTCATGGCGCCACTGTCGGGCGCGCTCGCCCCGGTGTCAGTCCCCTCGGAGGGGACGGGCGCGGCGCGGCACTCCTGCGCACACTCGCGGCATGCAATCCATCGCCATCCATCGCCACGGCGGCCCCGAGGTCCTCGAAGCCCTGAACCTCGAACTGCCGCCGCCCGCGCCGCGCCAGGTGCGCGTGCGCCACACCGCCATCGGCCTCAACTTCTCCGACATCAACGTGCGCAACGGCGGCTTCTACCTCGGCCGTGGGCCGCGCTTCCCCGTCATCCTCGGCAACGAGGCCGCCGGCGTGGTGGAGGCCGTGGGCACCGAGGTCACCGAATGGCGCGCGGGCGACCGCGTCGCCTATGCCGGCACCGGCGGCCTGTTCTTCCAGGACACCGGCGCCTACGCCGAGGCGCGCAACCTGCCGGCCGACTGCCTGGTGCGCCTGCCCGACGACATCGACGACCGCCAGGCCGCCGCCATGCTGCTCAAGGGACTGACCGCCTCGGTGGTCATCCACCGCTGCCACCGGCCGCAGCCCGGCGACACCATCCTCGTACACGCCGCCGCGAGCGGCGTCGGCAGCCTGCTCGCGCAATGGAGCCGGCACCTGGGCGCCACCGTGATCGGCACCGTCGGTTCGCAGGCCAAGGCCGAGTTCGCGCGCGCGCACGGCTGCGACCACACCATCCTCTACCGCCAGGAAGATTTCGTGGCCGCCACGAAGCAGCTCGCGCCGCAGGGCCTGGCGGCCGTGTTCGACGGCGTCGGCAAGGACACCTTCATCCCGTCCTTCGACTGCATGCGCCCCTTCGGCGCCGTGGTGAACTACGGCAATGCCTCGGGCCCCGTGCCGCCCTTCGACCTGATGCTGCTGGCGCAGAAGGGCTGCCTCGCGCTGCACCGGCCGGGCTTCGGCTTCCACGCCATCACGCCCGAGACGCGGACCCAGGCCTGCGGCGAACTGTTCGACCTGGTGCGCGGCGGCGCGCTGAAGGTCGAGGTGAGCCGGACCTATGCGCTGGCCGACGCGGCGCTGGCGCATGCGGACGTGGAGCAGGGGAGGACGGTGGGGTCGGTGTTGTTGATACCGTGAAGTGATCGTCCGGGCTGAGCTTGTCGAAGCCTCGCGCAGCGCTTTGCCGCATCGACGCGGCGGTATTCTCCTTTCATGAACTACAAGGTTTCGACCGATCGAACGGTGACGTGGCAGGAGTTTGGTGCCCTGATGGAATCGGTGGGGTGGGGCTCGGGGTACGACGAAGCGGCGTTTGCCAGTACGAGCCGGGCCTATCCGTTGATTGCCCATGCACGTTCCGACGAGGGGATGCTTCTCGGCTATGTCTCGGCGTTCAGCGATGGCGCATTCAGCACCATGCTGGGTGAACTGCTCGTTCATCCTTCGGCACGGAGCTCCGGCATCGGACGATCCCTGCTGCGTACGGTCGAGGCCGAGTTTCCCGGCATTCCGATCTACGTGAAGGCACTGGGCGAAGCCAAGCGGTTTTTCGAGGCATGCGGCTATCGCAGGCCCCGGACCGAGATGACGGTTTTGTTCAAGGTGCCGGGTCCATCTCTATAGATCCTGGAGGCCTCGCGTCAAGCATCGCTGTTGAGCCGATTCGAATCGGTTCCTATAGTCAAGCTCGATCGGGGGCGCATTCGACTTGCCGCAGTCGAGGCCCGCGTCTAGCATGCCGTTCGTCCGCAACCACACAGCCCCCGGGGAGGCACCATGGAACTTCACACCGCGCGCATCTTCGTCCAGGACCTCGGCGATGCCGCCCGTTTCTACGAACAGACACTGGGCCTGCCATTGAAGGCCGATGGGCGCGAGCATGGCTATTGCGTGTTCGGCTCGGGGCCGTTGAGCCTGGTGGTCGAACGTGTCGACGAGGACGCCCCGACGGAGGACCAAGTGCTCGTGGGACGGTTCACGGGGTTGTCCTTCGACGTGAAGGACATCGACGCGAAGTACAAGGAACTCTCGTCGCTCGGCGTCGCGTTCAGCGGGCTTCCCGAGCGGCAGCAATGGGGCGGGATTCTCGCGACGCTGCGCGACCCGGCGGGCAACGAGATCCAGATCGTGCAGCAGCCCTGACGGCACGGCCCAAGGAAAGAAGACGTGCCGAAGAAATTCTTCAACCTGCGCTTCGACAGCGAATCTCCGCAGGACTCCGTGGGCGGGGCCTATCTGGCGCCCGAGGGCCAGGGCCTGCCGTGTTGCACCCGGTGCGACCGGCAGATGATTCCCTTCCTTCAGTTCACGCTGCCTCGCGCGGCCGAGCTTCCGTTTGTCGACGGAAGCAGGCTGTCGGTGCTGATGTGCCCCGAGCACAACGAGATCCCGAGCTTCGAGTCCTTCGAAGCGCTGCCACCGGCCTACTGGGACCAGGGCGAAGGCCACTGGTTCGCATCGCTCGAAAAGCCGCGGCCCATGCATCGCGTGCCCAGTCCCCCCGTTCTGCAGACCGCCGAACTCGTGATGGCCGATGCGCCCGCCGACGAGTACTACCGCATCGCAGTGGGTGGCGAGCCCGAGTGGGTGCAGGACGAAGAAAGCTTCACCTGTTCGTGCGGCTCGCCGATGGAATTCGTGTGCCAGGTCAGCGACAGCTTCCAGTTTCTCAAGTTGCCCGATGCACCCGAGCAGCCCGACGGTTCTTCGGCCCGAGGCTATGTGCTGTTTCTGGGCAACGAGGTCTACGTGTTCGCATGCGCGCGGCAATGCGATCCGCGGGCCGTGTGGGTCACGGTGCAGAACTGATCGCGCCCTCTCTGCGCTTGCGCGCAGCCGTGGCCTCTGCCTAGCCCCCCGAGCGCCGTCGTCCTACCTGCTCGCCACCCCTGTTTTCCTAGAGTGCATTCACTGCAGCCGCACAGGGCGGCTCGGTGACAAAGACACTCAACCAGACAGGGGCCTTCTCATGAAAAAACATCTTCTCGTTCTCGCCATCGCATCGAGCTTCTTCGCCATGGGCGCAGCCAACGCGGCCGACGGCATGACCAAGGACCAGTACAAGGTCGCCAAGGAAAAGATCGAGGCCGATTACAAGGTCGCCAAGGCCCAGTGCGACACGATGAAGGACAACGCCAAGGACGTCTGCGAGAAGCAGGCCAAGGGCACGGAGAACGTGGCCAAGGCCGAACTCGAACAGCAATACAAGCCGACCGCCGGCCACGCCAAGAAGGTCGCGGAAGAGAAGGCCACGGCCACCTACGAAGTCGCCAAGGAAAAGTGCGATGACCAGTCGGGCGATGCCAAGAACGCTTGCGTGAACCAGGCCAAGGCCGATCACGACAAGGCCAAGGCCGACATCAAGGCCATGAAGGGCTGAGAAAGCCCATGAAGGTGCCCGCGCGAGCGGGCGCCTTGCAGTGGCCGCAGCCGCTGCAGGCCTAGCGTTCGCCGGGCCAGATATCCCGCATCCGCTCGGCTTCCTGCGCGAATTGCTCCGCCAGGAAGTCCAGCAGCGCCCGCACCCGCGGAACCATGTACTGCGTGGCATGCCGTATCGCGTACACACCCGGTTCCTTCGCCACGTACTCCGGTAGCAGGATCCGAAGCCGGCCGCACCGCACATCCTCGGCCGCATCCCAGATCGTCTTGCGCGCGATGCCTCGTCCCGCCAGCGTCCAGGCGCGCACGAGTCCTCCATCGTTCGTTTCCCATGCATCGGCCATCGGCACCGTGTGCTGCCAGGTCTCGCCGCCTCGCGCGAAGTGGAATTCGTTGAGCGGCCCGGCCGCGGTCGCCAGCACGATGAAGCGATGGCCCGCGAGCGCCTCGGGCGTGCGTGGCGTGCCGTGGCGCTCCAGGTAGTCGGGCGAGGCGCAGAGCACCCGGCAATTGGGTGCCAGCCGCCGTGCGACCAGGGCGCTGCTCTCGGGCTGCCCGAAACGGATCGCGAGGTCGACGTTGTCCTGGTGGAGGTTCGACACCGAGTCGGTCAGTGTCAATGCCACCCGTACGCCGGGGTGAAGGCTCGCGAACATGTCCAGCCACCGATCGAGCACCTGCCGCCCGAAGTCGGTGGAGGCCGAGATCCTGACCTTGCCCTGCACCATGCCCTGCCCCTCGCGCAGCAGGGCTTCCACCTCATGGATGCTCTGCAGCGCGACCTCGCAATGCGCCAGATAGAGCCGGCCTTCCTCGGTCAGCCGCAGGTGCCGGGTCGTGCGGTCGAGCAGCTTCGCGCGCAAGGCCGTCTCCAGCTTCTTCAGCCGGGCGCTCGCCGCCGCGGGCGACAAGCCCAGCTTGCGTCCAGCGGCGGAGAGGCTGCCCGTCGAAGCCGTCTCCGCGAACAGGCGCATGTCGCCCCATCGATCGGTTGCCATCTTTCACTTGGATTTGAAGTTCATTCAATTTTCCGCCCAATTATCAAAGTTGGAGCGCAGTCACACACTGCCCGCTTCCGTCCTGGCTGGCCAGGACCCCGCACACACAGGAAGCATCCGACATGACACGAGCCATCGGCGCAGCAGCGCGCCCCAGCGACCTTTCCTCCGAGCCGGATGCAGCCACGCGGCTGCCTTGGGCCGCGCTGCTCGCGCTGACCCTGACCAGCTTCATGGCCACGGCGAACGAGGCGGTGCCCGCGGGCCTGCTGCCGCAGATCGCGCGGGGCCTGGGGGTGTCCGAGGCCTGGGCCGGACAGTTCGTCACGCTGTGCGCGCTCGGCGCCGGATTGGCCGCCATTCCGCTCACGGCGGCCACCCGCGCGTGGTCGCGCCGCAAGGTGCTGTTGCTCGCGCTGGCCGGGTTCTGTGCCTGCAATGCCGTGACCGCGCTCTCCACCCACCTCGCGCTCTCGCTGGCTGCGCGCCTCGTCGTCGGCCTGGCGACCGGCCTGGCCTGGAGCGAACTGGCGACCTGTGCCCGGCGCCTGGTGCCGAGCCGCCTGCAAGGTCGCGCGCTGGCGATCGTCATGGTCGGCATTCCGCTGGCCTTGTCGTTCGGCGTGCCGATGGCCGCGTGGCTCGGTCGTCAGATCGGCTGGCGCTGGATGTTCGGCGGCATGTCCGCGATCGGTCTGGTGCTGGTGGTCTGGGTGCGCGCGAGCGTTCCGGACCTGCCGGGCCGGGACAGCGGCGAGCGGGCGGACTATCGCCGGGTGCTGGCCACGCCCGGCGTCGGGCCGGTGCTGCTGATCGTCATGCTCTGGATCTTCGCGCACTACCTGCTCTACACGTACATCGCGCCATTCCTCGCGCAGCGCGGCCTGCTCGACCGGCTCGATACCCTGCTGCTGAGCTTCGGGCTGGCCACGGCCATCGGCCTCTGGGGCGTGGGCTGGTTCGTCGACCGTCATCTGCGTGCGTTGCTCCTGGGATCGCTCGGCACTTTCGCGGCGGTCGGCGTGGCGCTGGGAGAGGCCGGTTCATCCTTCGCGCTCGTGTTCATCGGCGTGTGCGTGTGGGGATTGAGCTTCAGCGGCGCGCCCACGCTGCTGCAGACCGCGCTGGCCGATGCGGCGGGAGACACGTCCGACATCGCGCAGTCGATGCTGGTCACGGTCTTCAACCTGTCGTTCGCGGCCAGCGGCCTGCTGGGAGGCGTGCTGCTCGGCACCGTGGGCAGCGCGGTGTTTCCCTGGCTCATGGCGGCGTTGGCATGCGCGGGAGCATGGGTGGCGTGGCGCTTTAGGGCCAGCGCGTTCCCTTCGGACCGGCGTCGCGCGTCGACGCGCTGAGATCGGGCCCTGGCCCGGTGCTGACAGCGGGGCGGTCCGGAACAGGCACTCGGCTCTATGGCACGATGCGCGCCAAGAAACCCGAAGACGAGGAGACGGCCATGTCCTTGCTGCGACGCTTGCGCGGAGAGCCCCGATTCGCGATGCCCTGCCTTGGCAGAACCTTGACGCTGTATCGGCAGGGTTCGCAGCTCGGATTGCTCACCGGTCTGGGGACTGTTGCGCTGTTCAATCTTCCCTGGCATCTGGTGGTGGGCGGCGAGGAAGTGGCCCGGCCCTTGGTCGCCGTTGCCGGGGCTTATCTTGCTGCGACGCTCATTGCGTCGCGTGCGCCGGTCGAGATGGATGCACGTGACGCCGCGTCTCGCTGGCTTTGACTACCGCTGCCGGCTGGAAGCCGGCTCTTGAATCATGAGCAACTTCGAGATCTACACCCCAACCACTGAAGAGGTGCACTCGGGCGAGTTGGGCCGCCGCATGCGGCAGTTCAACTATCGGTTTGTCGGCGAGTACGGGCAGGTACAGCCGGTCTGGGTCAGCGCAAAGGACGACACGGGTGGGCTCGTGGGTGGGTTGCGCGGATTCGTGTTCCTGCATTGGCTGAACGTGGAGCTGCTGTTCGTGGACGATGCGGCTCGGCACCAAGGCCTGGGCGCAAGGTTGCTCGCAACGGCGGAAGAGAAAGCCCGCGAGCTGGGTGCGCGCAATGCGACGTTGAATACCTTCGAATGGCAAGCGCGTGAGTTCTATCTCAAGCAGGGCTACGAGGAGTTCGGGCGCATCGATGACTACGTTCAGGGCTTCTACGTGGCGTACATGAAGAAGGCGCTGTAGTCATAGTGCTTGCTGAGCATGGTGGGAATTCATTGGATGAGCGAGCGCGAAGCACATAGGGTCGGTCGAAGTGCGGATTCCATTTCGACAACGCCGACTTCAATGATCAGGCCAGTTGCAACCCAAACCGAAGTGGCGCATGGGATCTGAAATCGTCGTGCTGTTTGCGCCTCTTGGTGTGCTGAGCCTCGCATGCCTTGTCTACGGATTTCGCGCCCCTGGTCAGCGCCTGTCCACCTTCGCATGGTTGCTCGTCACGTTGCTGGCAAGCCTCGGGGTCGTCTCGTTTTCGGGCGGGAGCATCGCCATATTCTCAGTCGTTGGAGGGCTGCTGCTGACGTCGGCAGCCGTGGTCGCGGTCTTGGTGTCGGCGGCGACTGCTGTGGCGAAGAAGGCGCGTTCATTTCGCAGTCGTGACTGATCAGAGAGCGCCCGCTATCGGTCTTCATCCTACTGGTCCATTCGCCGCTCACGCTACTTATCAAATGGACCGCCACCCTGAGCGTGCCTAGCTGGAGTCATTCTTTGGGACTGCCAGTGTGTCCGAGTACGTCAGCACGACCGGAGACTGGCACTATGACATCCGGCGTTTCGATTTCTCCTCCGCGGAAGGCCACGTGATTTGCCGCTTTGCTCCGGGGGATGGGGCGATTTCTTTCGACTATTCAGTGGCCGGTATGGCGAGATGGAATATCGCGCTGGTTGGTCTGAGCTCACTTGATGTGGAAACGTCAGCAGGAAACCTCCTTCTCGTGGGCCGTGTGAGGGTCGCGGTCTCGCAGCGCAGCCGGAAAATTTCGGCTGGCAAGCGCCAGCGTGATGTGTGTGGCGACCGCGCCCGAGACACCGGCCGCCCGCGTTCGGCGCTGCAACAGTCAGGAGCGCTTGTAGCCCTTCAGCAGGGATTCCGGAACGAATGTCAGATTGCCTCTTGCCCGGGAACAGGCAACGTAAAGCTTGTTGCGCGTCTCCGGGTTGATGTCCCGGAAGCTGCCGGCATTCCAAGCCTTCACGTTGCCGGGATTCAGTACCACGCATACATCCTCATAGCGGTCCATGCCCTTGGACGCGCCCCAGTTCTGGGAGAAGCAGCCGTACTTCTGGTGCTCTTTGTAGAACAGTTTGACCGTTCCAGGATCTTGGTAGAGGGCCGCAACCGCTGGCGGGTCATCCTCGAAGCGTACAGCAGTGATCCGCTCGTCATGCGCCTGGATGTCGATGCCGATCTTCTCCGAGATGAAGTCGCACACGCTCTTGCTGCAGCGGCGGCTGCGCTTGAGGCTGTCGGTATCGACCTTCATCCGAGCTCGCTCAAACCTTTTCTTGTAGGCATCGTAGTTCTCATGCAGGTTGGCATTGACGTTGCCGTCACGGCTCGTGTCGAAGGTGTGCTGATGGAAGTCGCCGACGAAGCTCATGTTCACCTGGGCTGCGCTGATGCTTAACAGAAAGTTGAAGTCATGCCCACCGAAATCCTGGACCTCGTCGACGAAGAAGACGTCGAAGTACTTTTCAATGCGGGCCACCACCGCTCCGACCAAGCCGGACTGCTCGATAAACTTCGCGAGGCGGTTTGCATAGAGCCACCGGCCAGGCGACATGTAGCGCCGGTCATCGGTCAGGGGGTAGACCGGAAACCGGTCGGGCGCATTGAAGGTAATGCCGCGCGTGTTCTTCTTCGAGCGCAGGAAAGGCCGGTAGCAGAAGCTGTGCAGGAACCGGAAGTAGGTGTAGATCGCGATATTGGGCGGTAAGTAGCCGAAGCGCTCAATGACCTTGGCGCGTAGGTTGTCGTGGTTGGCCTCGGTATACGTGACCAGCAGGAAGCGTCTCACCTCGTCCAGCGCAGAAACCAGGCGGGTAGTCTTGCCCGATCCAGCGACCGCAAAGACTACGCTCTTATCCACGCCACCGCCTGCTGGATGTAGGCCGGGGCTGCCAGTGCGGCGCCTTTCTTCTCCAGCAACTGGAACGCGGCGTCGGTCTTGTTCTTCAGCATATAGTCCTCGACGCTCAGGGTCTTGCGGCTCGCCGCGAACAGATCCTCGCAGGCGGCCTGGTTGGCCTGGTACATGCAGACCTCGAAGGTATGGCGGGTGTTGTCGGGATCCGCAAAGACCTGGATGGACGCCGAAACGTGGTCCACGTAGTTCGCGACGCAGTTGGCTGTATGGTCTTTGTCGTTGTCGCGGATCGCTGCCACCTTGATGCCCAGCAGCTTGGCAAGTTCGAGGTAGCGCTTGAAGCTGGTGCCATCGACCGAGATCACATGGATGCCGTCGGCATCCAGGCTGCACCCGGGTGCGCTGATCTTATAGAGGGCTTCCATGAGGATGAACTCCGCGTCGCCCTCGACAAGGATCGCCTTCTTGCACAAGGCTAGCTCCAGGACGTTGTTGTCGGGGGCCTTCATGAAGAACTCGGCGGTTCCCGGACTGAGATCCTTCAGGCTGGCTGGCCGCGACGGGGTTTCCTCGCTCAGGATCAGGACCTTCCGGAGATTCAGCCGCGTGGCGATGAAGCTGCTGTGCGTGGCGACAAAGAGCTGCTTCTTAACGGATGCGCGGATACGCTCGATCAGCTTGCGCATATGCACCTGGCTGAGATGGTTCTCCGGCTCTTCCAACAGCAGCACGTCAAGTGCATGCTCACGGTTGCGCAGTGCGAACTCGGTCTTGATGAAGCACTGCCGGCCCTTGCCCTTGCTGTCCACCGGGATGTCGTCCTCGGTGATGATGATGTCGGTCTCGACGCTGGATTTCGGGCTGGTCCTGACGTCGAACTTGTAGGCGTCTAGCGCGTCGTTCATCGTCTTGAAGACGTCATCCTTAAATTTCGCCTTCGCTTTACGGTACTCGAAGCCGTGCAGGTTGCGCTGGGCAACGCTCGCATGCGCTGCATACATTGAGCGCGTGTATTCACGCGTGGCGTGCTCGTTGTTGATTAGCGAGCTGTCGATCAGCAGGTGCCGCAGCGGTTTCTTGTAGGTAAAGACAGGGTCGTCCGTGAACGTCAGGAAATGCACGCTGTAGTACTCGAAGGGGAAGTTCTCGTGCTTCTCCGCCAGGATGGCTTGAATTTCCTTCGTGTACTCGTCGACAGGCTTGCACACCATCTTGATGCCCAGGTGGTCGGCACCCTTGCTGTTGTTGCGCCCATCCAAGTCATGGCGGCCCGGCAGGTCATCGAAATAGACTTCGATCAGCAGTACGGGCAGATCGGCAATTTTCCTGGCGCCCGCGAGAAACTCGGCGATGCAGTCGGCGTTGAACAGCGCTTCGAGCCCAATGCCCTCGACCTTGCTACGACTGGCGCTCAGCACCATGTCCATGGCCTGCAGCACCGAACTTTTCCCGGCTTCGTTGCCGCCAACGAGGATGTTCAACTCCGGATCGAATTCCAGTTCCAGCGCCTTGAAGCGCTTGAAATTTTTGAGCACTAACCGCCGTATTGTTCCCACGCCATTTTCTCCCATTCAGTACCGAATTAGATCGGCAATGCTCGCGATGCCGCCCTGCTTGGCGCGCTATCGGATCTACACATCCAGGATGGTACCCGCGGTGAATCCCGACGATGTTAGAGAACGGCCTGGCGACGCTACAGCGAATGCTTGGTCGGCTACGGTTCCCAGAGCGGTCCTCCATGCTGAAAGCGTGACGGACAGTAACCGCTGCGAAATGCTCGGTTGCTTAGTCGTCGTCGGATTGAGACTAGTTGGAGCCATTCGCAAAGCGCGCTTCGAGCGGCGGATATCCGCCCCTTTTGCCGGCATCTTTTGATCGGATTTGACACCGGTGGAGCTGCGCTGTTCAACGCTCCAAGCGAAAAGTTAATCAGGCGCTCGCGCGAGATTCCGTAGCTAGCCGACAGTTGCAGGTACGGTATGGGCAGCATTAAGACGGCCGCACCTTCGCGAATCAAGCCTTCGGCCTCCGGTTCCAGTAAGCGTCCCGAAGCGCCGTGAAAAGTGTGACGTCACCATCGAAGAGCCGCTCGGCGATCTCGGTATCCGGCAAGCGCTGCAACTGTGCACCTTGCGCAATCCCCAAGATTTCAGAAGCAGCCCACGAACCGCAAGCCGCAATCCGCTGGACATCAGCGCTGTGATTGGCAAGTGTGTACTCGCGCCAGTCTGGGATGTCTTTCAACACGCACAGCACGCTGTGGCCCAGCGAGTCGTAGTCGATCCAGTTGTGCTCTGTCGGATAAACCTCACCCCCAAGTCCTCGGCCGTCCAGGCTCCTCCAGTAGTCAGCGCCGTCACTGAGCAGCAGACGTTCTGCATTCCATGAATCATTTAGCAGCGTATGCGCCCGGTTCAAGTTGAAGCGTCCACGAAACTGCTGCTTGTCGGCGCACTGATGCACGAACCGCTCGGTGAGCAGATACGCGTGCACGTCGAGTTGCCGGAGGTTATGTCCCTCGGGGGTCGACATGAATTGGGCGTAGTCGAACTCATCAAAAAAGTGGCGCACTTGCTGGTGTCGGATGCGCCCCAGCTGCGTTAACGTCGGGATGAGCGCCATCGAAATCTTCGACAGCCTTCGCGCGCAGGCCGCAAACTGGAGCACAGCCCTGAACTCCGGCGCAGCCAGGAAGGCCGTGAGCGAGAGTGCAATGAGTTTCTTGATCGGCACCTCCAGATTGGTGCCGGGCTGCTGGGCACCAAGCCAGGCAGGCATCCAACTAGCCTCACGTCCTGACTTGCCGAACTCTATGAGGGTTCTTAGAGCCTGCGACACGTAGTGGTCGTTCAAGTTCCCAGGATGGTCCGGAAACATCGCGTACATCAACTCGAACGCGCCCGGCTTCGCCTTGTCTACTAGAGACTTGGCGACAACCTCGAGGCCGCGCGCTGTCTGGCCTGAAAAGAACTCGGTCGCGACAATGTCCCGGATAGATGCCTTTTCAATCGTTCTGCGCCATTGTGCGTCTTCGTCAGTGGAGGGTTTTACTTTTCGCCAGTTTTCGTAAACCGTCGCACGCGCATCCTGCACCCGCCGTTGCATGGCATCCGAAAACTCCTCAATTCGGCCGGGCGTCATCTCCAGCTGCAGGACGCGGCTGGCCACCTTGAGCGCGCGCCGCTTCTGGAAGAACCAAGCCTGCCACGGACCGAGCAGAGCCTGCAACACGTGGAATTGCTCCGGCAGCTTCTTGACCTCTACGCGCGCGGCTGGCTGGGTGACGCTCTCATCGCGGTCATACACCTCAAAAACTCGCCCGTCACATAGCACAACGAGAGCAGCGTCGATTTCCGGATGCACCGCATACAGCAGCGCCTGTTGCAATTCCGCGGAGGTGAACTTCAGGGGCTTGCGCTTGACCTTCTTAGCCTCGATCACCCAGAAGGCCTGTGACCACAAAGTCATTCGGTAGTCGATGAACAAGTCGCCGTCGGCCACTTTCAGGTGCTTTTCACGCTGTGTGGAGAAGTAGGTTTCCTTGGCATAGCCCAGGAGCCGGATGACGGGATCAATGATCTCTGCCCGGACATCTTCCTCCGAATAGGTCGAGACGTCGTACTTCGAAATGCGCTCCAGCTCTGCGATCTGCGCTGGGGTTAGAGGCCGTGGAGCCTTCGAGTGGAGCAGCAGCTCTCTGATGTCAGCAGCGGTTTCGATTTGAGGGCGTTTGGAGGCCATGGAGATTCGACGAGCGTGGCTAATGCGCTTGCATTATCGGGGCGGTGTGGTCAACGAGCACGGGCCTCGGCCGTGTACGAGCGACCGGTTTGGCCGATAGTACATATTCGCCTCGCCACAGCCAACGTCAGGAACCTGCACAGCCGACTCTCATGGCGAGCCTCTGAAGAGGCTATTGAGATCTTCCTACGACTTGCGTTGAGCGCCTGCTTTTCGGTGCGACCGATGTTCGCGATGGAGCAAAAAACCGCCTCTGACTCAGACCATTGAGCCAATCCCCCATCTGCAAGCTGTCGCCCGCCTCGGCGAACGCTAGCAGCAGCGCGACCAGCTCACAGCCGTAAAGCAATCGCCTCCCGTCGTTGCTATTCGCAATGGCTGCTAACGGATCGCGCCAGTCAGAGCCCAATAGCCCCCACGATGTGATCCGCCAACAACCCAGCCGCCCGCGGCAGACCAGTCGCCCGATGCAGCCGTATATCCGCCCCAGGCAACCGCGGCATGCCATCGCGTTCCGACAGCGCCCGCAGCCTCGGCGGAAAGGTGCCCGACTTCACCACCGTCACCGCCAGTCCCTGCGCCGCAATGGACTCCACGGCCGCGAGGCTATGGCTCACGAAGGCCAGTCGCCATGGCCGCCCCGACGCATCGAGCGCCTCGGTCGCCCATTGGCGGAACAGGCAGCCCTGCGGATAGAGCGCGACCGGCAGCGGGTCCTGCGATTCCACCGATTGAGAAACGGCGGTGGCCCAGACCGCCTGCTCGCGCCGCAGCAGCTCGCCGCCGCCCTGGCCTTCGGGATGCATCGCGATCACGAGGTCGAAGTCCTCGCCCAGTCGCTCGGGCATGCGCGCGGTCAGGCCGGTCTCCATCTCGATGTGGATGCGCGGGTAGGCGGCCACGAAGCTGGCGAGCACGGGCGGCACGACGAAGCTGCCGTAGTCGTCCATGACGCCGAGCCGCACGCGGCCCTCGACCTTGTGTTGCTGCAGATGGCCCACCGCCTCGTCGTTGAGCAGCAGGATGCGGCGCGCATAACCGAGCAGCCCCTCGCCCGCGAGGCTCAGCTCGACGGTGACCTTGGTGCGGTGAAAGAGCGCGGTGCCCAGCCGCTCCTCGAGCCGCTTGATCTGCATGCTCACGGCCGACTGCGTGCGGTTCAGCGCCGTTGCCGCGCGGGTGAACGAACGGTGGTCGGCCACGGCCACGAAGGCCTTCAGCAGCTCGGGATCGAGCGTCGGGATGCTCATTCGATTCGTTGATCAGAGTGACCAAATAAATTCCATTGATTGATGATAGAGGGCTGCCTACGCTGCTGTCACTTCATCGATCAGGGAGTACGAGCGTGGGAGAACTCTTGGGCATCGCGGCCGCGATGCTGTCCAGCGCGCTGGGCGGCGCCGCGGTGGGCGCAACGCGCTATGTCGCGGGTGTCATCGATCCGGTGGCGCTCGGCGCCTTTCGCTTCGGCATCGGCTTCTGCCTGTTGCTGCCGATGGCGCTGCTGCGCACCGGCGAGTCGTGGCCCGCGCCGCACGACTGGCCCGCGGCCGCCGGGCTGGGGCTGTTGTTCTTCGGGCTGTTCTCGTTGCTCTTCAATGCCTCGCTGCACCACACGACCGCCGCGCGCGGCGCGCTGGCGCTGTCGGCGCTGCCGCTGCTCACCATGGCGGTGGCGGGCGTACTGCGCGTCGAGCCCTTCACGCGCCGCAAGACGATCGGCGTGCTGATCGCGATGGCGGGCGTGGGGCTGGCGCTGCTGTCGGGGTTGCGCACCGCACCGCCCGATGCCTGGCGCGGCGACCTGCTGATGCTCGCGGCCGCGCTGTGCATGGCGTTCTACAGCGTGGGCTCGCGTCCGCTGATCCGTCGTTCGGGGCCGCTGACCTTCACGGCCGTGGCGATGGCGGTCGGCGCGCTGTGCCTCACGGGCATCGCCTGGCAGGGCCGCAGCTTCGCGCCGGTGGCTTCCTTCAGCACGGCCCAATGGCTGGCCATCGCCTACCTCGGCGTGTTCGGCGGCGCGATCGTCTTCTTCCTCTGGGCCTTCGCGCTCGGCCGCACCACGCCCACGCGCGTGGCGATCTCGATGACGGTCAATCCGGTGGCGGCCGGCCTGGTGGGCGCCTGGCTGCTGGCGGAGCCGCTGCGGTGGAACCTCGTCGTGGGGCTGCTGGCCGTGCTGGCGGGGATCGTGATTGCGGCGACCAGAGCGGCGCGCGGGTAGGTCGAGTGTGCACTCGGTAAAGAAGACCCCTGTACCTCCACCGGGGGACTGCCATCCCCCCCGCCCGGTCCTACATTCCCCCCATGACCGAGTCCTTCACCGTCCAGACCGAGTGGGTGCACCTCCAGTACGACGAGCACGCCGCCTTCACCGAGACCTACGGCTTCTCCGGCAACCAGGGCGCGGTGAACCTCGAGGCGATCCGCTTCAGGCCCGAGGGCCAGGCGTCCGACACGCTGATGGTCTTCATGCATCCCGCGTCGACGCTGCAACTGCTGCCGGTGCCGCGCGCGATGGCGGCCACCGGCGCGCACGTGCTGTGCGCGGGCAGCCGCTACCAGCGCAACGACACGGCGCTGATCATGGAAAAAGTGTTCCTCGACCTGAGCGCCTATATCCGCCATGCGAAGCAGGTCTGGGGCTATCGCCACGTGGTGCTGGTGGGCTGGTCGGGCGGCGGGGCACTGGCGGTGAGCTACCAGGCCGAAGCCGAGGACCCGCGCATCACGCACACACCTGCTGGCGACGCGGTCGATCTCAAGGGCAAGGGGCTGATCCCGGCCGACGCGGTGATCTACCAGGCCGCGCACCTCTCGCGCGCGCACCTGCTGGCCGAGACCATCGATCCCTCGGTGAAGGACGAGCTGAACCCCGACGACCGCGACGTCGAGTTCGACATCTACGACCCGCGCAACCCGAACCAGCCGCCGTATTCGCCGGCCTACATCCAGCGCTACCGCGTGGCGCAACTCGACCGCATGCGCCGCATCACGGCCTGGGCGCGGTCGAAGCTGGCCGAGCTCCAGGCGCGCAACACCGGCGAGATGGAACGGCCCTTCCTCGTGCACCGCACGCTGGCCGATCCGCGCTTTCTCGATTCCACGCTCGATCCCAACGACCGCCGGCCGCGCTGGTGCTACATGGGCAATCCGGAGACGGTGAACTCCGGGCCGGTCGGGCTCGCGCGCTTCACCACCTTGCGCAGTTGGCTGTCGCAATGGTCGCTCGACGACTCCTGCGGCAACGGACTCGAAGGCGCGCGCCGCATCCGCGTGCCGCTGCTGGTGATCGAGAACAGCGCCGACGACGCGGTGCCGACCACGCATCCCAGGATGCTGTTCGAGGCCGCGGCCTCGCCCGACAAGCTCTTTCGCGTGGTGAAGGGCGCGACCCACTACTACGCCGGCCAGCCCGAGCTGCTGCAGGAAGCCACGGCGCTGATCCGCGGCTGGCTGCAGGAGCGCGACCTGCTCGAGCGCTGAGCCCGTGAAGACCGGCGCTGTCGCCGCAGTCGCTGCGATGGGGCCGGCGCTGGTCGTCGGCGTGGTCACGCTCTCGACCGCGGTCCAGCCGCTGGGCACCGACCTCTACCTCGCGGCGCTGCCCGCGATCCGCAACGAGTACGCGGCGCGCGTGGGCGTGGTGCAGCTCACGCTCGCGGTGCTGGTGTTCAGCTTCGGATTGAGCCAGCTGCTGTGGGGCCCGGCTTTCGACCGCTTCGGCCGCCGGCCGGTGCTGGTGGCGGGCTTCCTGCTGTACGCGGCGGGCGCCGCGGTGGGCGCGATGGCGCCGAACATCGAGGTGCTGATCGCCGCGCGCGCGGCGCAGGGCCTGGGCATCGCGGCCTGCATGGTCTGCGGCCGCGCGATCGTGCGCGACCTGTTCGAGCAGCAGCACGGCACGCATGTGATGACGGTCGCGATGTCGGTGCTGGCCTGCCTCACGATGCTGATACCCGTGACCGGCGCGCTGCTGGCCCAGACCCTGGGCTGGCGCGCCACGCTGTGGTCGATGGCGCTGTGCGGCCTGGCCGGCGCGCTGCTGGTGCTCGCGCGCGTGCCCGAGACGGCGCGCGCGCTCAAGCCCGATGCGTTGCGCCTCGGCCCGCTGCTCGCGGGCTATGCACGCATCGCGCGCGATCCGGCCTTCCAGTCGTGGACCTTGCTCAACGCCTTCGGCTACGCGGCCAACTTCGGCTTCTTCTCGAGCTCGGCCTACCTCTTCATCGAGACCTTCGGTGTCTCGCGCGTGGGCTTCGGGCTGGTGATCGGCGGTGCCTCGGTCACCTACCTCGCGGGCACCATGCTGTGCCGGCGCTGGATCGCGGCGCACGGCATCGTGACCTCGGTGCGGCGCGCGGGTTTCCTGTCGCTGCTGGCCGCGCTGCTGCTGGTGGTGCCGCAGCTTGCCGGCGCGCACACGGCCGGCACGCTCACGGCGGGCCTGTGGCTGATGCTGCTGGCCTACGGCATCCACCAGCCCTGCGGCCACGTCGGCATGGCCACGCCGTTCCCGCTGCAGGCCGGCGCGGCCTCGGCGCTCGGCGGCTTCATCTTCGCGGGCGCGGCCTTCCTCTGCGGCGGCTGGATGGGCCTGATGTACCGCAGCGGCAGCGCCGCCGTGCTGTCGCTCACCACGGGCGTGCTCGCGGCCGCGGCCGGCACGATCGCGCTGACCTTGGTACAACGTCATGGCCGGCCCGTGCCCGCGCGGCCCGCCGTGCCCTGAATCCCCGCTTTCCATTCCTTCCAGGAGACATCATGCGCAACGACAACGCCTACATCGTCGGCTGGGGCCACACCCCCTTCGGCAAGCTCGACAACGCCGAGCTCGAGCAGCTCATCCGCGACGCCGTGCAACCCGCGCTCGACAGCGCGGGCGTGGCGGCCGAGGACATCGACGGCATCTTCGTGGGCCACTTCAACGCCGGCTTCGTCGGCCAGGACTTCACGGCCGCGCTGCCCGCGGTGGCCATGCCCGAGTTCCGCCACACGCCGGCCGTGCGCTGCGAGAACGCCTGCGCCACCGGCTCGGCCGCGATCTGGGCCGCGCTCGACGCCATGGCCGCGGGCCGCATGAAGCGCACGCTGGTGATCGGCATGGAGCGCATGAACGGCCTGCGCACGCCCGAAGTGGCGGCCACGCTGATCAAGTGCTCGTACGTGAAGGAGGAGGGCGCCGACCCGGCCGGCTTCGCGGGCATCTTCGGCGGCATCGCGAGCAACTACTTCGAGCGCTTCGGCGACCAGTCGGACGCGCTCGCGGCCATCGCGGCCAAGAACCACGCCAACGGCATGCACAACCCCTATGCCCACATGCGGCGCGACTTCGGCTTCGACTTCTGCCGCACGCCCTCGGACAAGAACCCCTTCGTGTCGGGACCGCTCAAGCGGTCCGACTGCTCGCTGGTGTCCGACGGCGCGGCCGCGCTGGTGCTGTCGACCGAGCCGCTCGCGGGCGCCAGGGTGCCCGCGGTGCGCTGGCGCTCGCGCACGCACGTCAACGACTTCCTGCCGATGTCGCGGCGCGATCCGACGAAGTTCGAGGGCGCGGCCATGGCGTGGAAGAAGGGCCTGGCCTCGGCCGGCGCCTCGCTCGACGACCTGGGCTTCGTCGAGACGCACGACTGCTTCACCATCGCCGAGCTGCTCGAGTACGAGGCCATGGGGCTGGCGCCGCACGGCGAGGGCGCGCGCGTGATCCTCGACGGCGTAACGCGCAAGGACGGCCGGCTGCCGGTCAACCCCTCGGGCGGGCTCAAGTCCAAGGGTCATCCGATCGGCGCCACCGGCGTGTCGCAGCACGTGATGGCCGCGATGCAGCTCTCGGGTACGGCCGGCGGCATGCAGGTCGAGCGCACGCGCATGGGCGCGGTGTTCAACATGGGCGGCTCGGCGGTGGCCAGCTACCTCAGCATCCTGGAGCCGGCCTCGTGAGTGCGGCGCAGGCGATGAACCTGGGCCGGCTGCTCACGCAGACGGCCGCGCTCTTTGCCGAGCGGCCGGGCCTCATCCAGGAAGGCGGCCGCAGCTGGACCTGGGGCGAGATCGAAGCGCGGGTGGCCGCGATGACCGCGGCGCTGCGCGCGCTCGGACTGAAGAAGGGCGACCGCATCCTCGTGCAGTCGCGCAACAACCTGCAGATGTTCGAGAGCTGCTGGGTCGCGTTCCGCCTCGGCTGCGTCTGGGTGCCGACCAATTTCCGGCTCACGCCGCCCGAGGTGGCCTACCTCGGCGCATCGAGCGGCGCGGTCGCGATGATCGTGGAGGACATCTTCCCCGGCCACACCGACGCGGTGCGCGCGGCCTCGCCGGCGCTCGCGCACGTGGTCGCGATCGGCCGCGCGCGCGAGGGTGAGCATTCGTACGAGGAGCTGCTGCGCGCGCACGAGGCGCACGACGCAGCGCAGTCCGAACACGAGACCGTCGACCGCGACGACCCGCTGTGGTTCTTCTACACCTCGGGCACCACCGGTCGGCCCAAGGCCGGCGTGCTCACGCACGGGCAGATGGCCTTCGTGGTCGCCAACCACCTGGCCGACCTGATCCCGGGCACGACCGAACACGACCGCTCGATCGCGGTCGCGCCGCTGTCGCACGGCGCGGGCATCCATGCGCTGCTCAACGTGGCGCGCGGCGCGGCCACCGTGCTGCCGGCCAGCGAGAAGCTCGACCCCGAGGCCTTCTGGGCCTCGGTGCAGGCGCATCGCGTCAGCAACCTCTTCACCGTGCCGACCATCGTCAAGATGCTGGTCGAGCATCCGGCGGTCGACCGCTATGACCACAGTTCGCTGCGCCATGTGATCTACGCGGGCGCGCCGATGTACCGCGCCGACCAGAAGCTCGCGCTGCAGAAGCTCGGCAAGGTGCTGGTGCAGTACTTCGGGCTCGGCGAGGTCACCGGCAACATCACGGTGCTGCCCGCCGCCATGCATTCGGCCGACGACGAGGACCCGAACGCCAACATCGGTTCGTGCGGCCGCGCGCGCACCGGCATGGAGGTGGCGATCCTCGATGCCGACTTGCGCCGCCTGCCCACGGGCGAGGTCGGCGAGATCTGCGTGCGCGGCCCCGCCGTGTTCGCGGGCTACCACGGCAACGAGGAGGCCACGCGCAAGGCGCTGCGCGGCGGATGGTTCCACACCGGCGACCTCGGCCGGCTCGATGCGCGCGGCCTGCTCTACATCACCGGCCGCGAGTCCGACATGTACATCTCGGGCGGCTCCAACGTCTACCCGCGCGAGGTCGAGGAGGTGCTGCTCACGCATCCCGCGGTGGCCGAGGTGGCGGTGCTCGGCGTGCCCGATCCCAAGTGGGGCGAGGTCGGCGTGGCCGTGGTGGTGCGGCGCGAGGGCACGCAGATCGACTGCGATGCGCTGATCGCGCACCTCGACGGACGCTGTGCGCGCTACCGCTGGCCGCACCACGTGTTCTTCTGGGAGGCCTTGCCGAAGTCGGGCTACGGGAAGATCGCGAAGAAGGACATCCGGCAACTGCTGGTCGAGCGCGGGGAGATCGCGGCGTAGGCGGCGGCTTGCTTCAGGCCATGGCGCGCGAGGTCGCCCACATCGCCTCGACCAGCCGGTCGATATCCGCCGCGTCCGCCCACAGGTGGGTCGACACCCGCACGGCCCAGTGCCGCTGGGTGGCGCCGATGACCGGGACATCGACGTTGCGGATCAGGAAGCCCGGCGCGTGGTCGCTCATGAGCCTGGCCACGAAGCTGGCGGACTTCTCCCTGTTGCCGATGTCCGCCGGGTTCACGAAGGGATTGAACGAGGTGATCGCCGACAGCAGCCTGGGATCGTCCTTGGGCGAGTAGAGCCGGTCCACGCCCCACTTCTCGGCGATGCGCTCCTTGAGGTAGCTCGCCAGGGCCAGGTCGTAGGTCTCGATCTTCTTGCGGCCGATCTGGTCCCAGAGCTGGCCGGCCTTGACCAGCCCGTTCCACAGCGGCAGATGCATGCTGCCGCACACGCTGACCTGCGCGGCGATGTCGTAGGTCGCAGTCTGGTTGGTGCTGCGCGCCATCGGCTTGGCGAAGCTCGAGGTGTGAACGGGATACCACGTCGGCAGGGGCAGCGGGTTCGATGCCGCGCGGATCTTGTTGCGCACGATCAGGATGCCGGTCGATCCGGGCCCGCACTGCCACTTGTGGCCGGCACCGGACATGAAGTCCATGCCGAGCCTGGCGTAGTCGTAATGCATCATGCCCGGCAGATGCGCGCCGTCGACGATGCTGATCAGCTCGTACTTCCTGACGACGGTCATCAGTTCCTCGATCGGCAGCATGGTGCCGGTCTTGTAGGTGGGCGAGGACCACATCATGGCGCGCACCCGCTTGCCCGCGTTGCGCAGTTCGAGGATGCGCTGCTCGAAGAGATCGGCGTAGTCCGAGGCCCGCTGCGCGTTGCCCACCGGCAGCTCCACCCTCGACACCTCGATGCCGTAGCGGGCCTGCGCGATCCACAGCGGCGTGTCGCCGCCGATGTGCTCGTGGTTGGTCGTCACGACGACGTCGCCGCTCTTCCAGTCCAGGCCCAGGATCGCGTGGCACATGCCCGAGGAAGTGTTGGCCGAGAGCGCCAGCTCGTCGGGGTCGACCCCGAAGGCCGGCGCCAGCGCCTTGCGCTGCTCCATGAGGTCGGTGTAGCCGCTCGCCGATTCCCTGGCCTTCGCGCGGTTCTCCTCGTCGAACAGGTCGAGCACCAGCTTCGGCATCGATCCCGCGGTGCCGATGTTCATGAAGGTCTTCGCCGGGTTGAGCACGAACATGCCCTGGACCTGGGTCCAGAAGGCTTCGTCCTCGAGCAGGCGAAGGCGCAGTTGATCGGCCGCGGTGGGCAGCGTTCCCGCGAAGGCGATGCCGCCGCCGTCGCCACCCCCGCAGCCCGAGAGTTGGCCCAGCGCGGCGAGTCCGGCGCCCGCGCCCAGCACGCGCAGGAAATCCCGTCGCTTGGCGGACCATCGGTCGGCCGCTCGAACCGAAAGGTCCGGATGCGCGTTGGCGGCTTGCGTGCGTGGCTCGGCTGGATGCATTGTGTTTCTCCCTGCGTTGGCTCGATGAATGAATGGACAGCGGGTATCCGGTGGCGGCGCTACCTTCTTCCGGCGACGACCGCGATCTCGATCAGCACGTCGCGCGGCAGCCTCGCCACCTGCACCGTGGCGCGCGCGGGCGGCTGGCTCTTGAAGTACTCGCCGTACACGCGGTTCATCGCGGCGAAGTCGTTCAGGTCCTTCATGTAGACCGTGCTCATCAGCACGTCGGCGTGCGAGAGCCCCTGCGAGGCGAGCTTCTCGCCGATGTGGTCGAGCACCGCCTTGGTCTGCTCCTCGATGGTGGTGCCCTGGGTCGCGGTGCCCTTCGCATCCAGCGGGAGCACGCCCGAGAGATAGACGAGGCCGCCGTGCGCGACCATCTGCGAGTACGGGCCGATCGCCGGATAGATCCGGTCGGTCGAGAGCACCTGCCTGGCGGATGGCGGCGGCAGGGCGCAACCGGTCAGAAGCGCGGCGAGTGCGATCGCTGACAGCAGCGCGGGGCGGCGCGTGTGATGGTGCATGTGGTTTTCTCCCTCGGGGCACGATGAAAGGAATCGGTGCTGTGTCGTCGTGCTGGCGACCCGGGAAATTCTGCGGACCGTGCCGCCACGCACTCAGAGGACTTCTCCCCGCGTAGTCCTACGCGAAATATTCGCCGGCGCATTGCATGGCGTCCGCGGGAGATCGCGGTGCAATATCGCGGTGTTCGAACGGAAGAGGGATGGGAAAGATGAAAAGCAAGACCACGTTGCTGCTCACGCTCGTGCCGACCGCATTCACCCTGGCTGCGATCCTGCTGGCTGTCTACTTCTATTCGATCGAGCTCAGCAACCAGCAGCACCGGTTGCTCAAGGACGCGTTGATCGCGAGCAAGATGGCCGAGCTGCGCGGCTACGTGAAGCTCGCCCGCAGTGCCCTGCCATCGCGCGAGCAGCTCGAAGGCGGCGAGACGGACGAACGATCCGGGCGCTTCGCCGACCTGCTGTCGCGCCTCGACTTCGGCACCGACGGCTACTTCTTCCTCTACGACGACAAGGGCCGCAACCTGATGCATCCGCGGCAGCCCGACCTGGTCGGCCAGGACCTGATGGAGATGCGCGATCCCTACGGCGGCACGCCCATCAAGGACCTGGTGGCCGCGAGCAACCAGGGCGGCGGCTTCGTCTACTACTACTGGAACAAGCCCTCGGAGCGGCGCACCGTGCGCAAGCTCGGCTACGTGGAGCCGGTGTCGCCGTACCGCTGGATGCTGGGCACGGGCCTCTATGTCGACGACATCGAGAAGAGCATCCGGGAATTCGATGCACGGGCGCGGGCGAACATCCATGGCGGGCTGCTGGTGCTGCTGGCCGTGTCGGTGCTGTGCATCCTGCTCATCAGCGGCACCGGGCTGGCCCTGAACCTGCGCAACCAGCATCGCGCGACCGAGGCGCTGCGACAGCTCGCGCGCCGCGTCGTGCGCTCGCAGGAGGACGAGCGGGCGCGGGTGGCGCGCGACCTGCACGACGGCATCGGCCAGATCCTGGTGTCGATCAAGTGGCTGCTCGAAACCGCGATGGCGACGCAGGGGCGGGCCGCCGGACCCGCGGCCGTCCTGCCCGGCAAGCTGGGCTCGACGCAGTCGTTCCTGCAGCGCGCGCTCGAGCGCCTGGGCCAGGCCTTGCTCGAGATCCACCACATCTCGAACGACCTGCGGCCGGCCGCGCTGCAGGACCTGGGCCTGGCGGCGGCGCTGCGATCGATGGTGCTGGCGATCGGCGAGGAGGGCGGCCCGCGGGTTCGCTTCTCGGCCCACGGCGCGGGCGGCGAACTCACGCCGCAGCAGGGAACGGCGCTGTTCCGCATCTGCCAGGAGGCATTGACGAATGCGCGGCGGCATGCGGCCGCGCAGCGCATCGACGTGGTGCTGCTGTCCGCGTCGCGGCGCGTGATCCTGAGCGTTCGCGACGACGGCAAGGGATTCAACCCGCAGCGCGCGCATGCCGGTGGCGACGGCGGATCGGGACTCAGCCACATGCGGGAGCGCATGCTGATGCTGGGCGGAACGCTGTCCATCGACTCCACGGCTGCCGGGACCACGGTCACCGCGGTGCTGGAGCCGAGGGGCGCGGCATGAGCGCCGCGCCGGGCCGCCCCAGGCAAGCTCGCAGCGCAGTGCGAAGCACGAAGGGACTTCGATGAGCCAGTGCGACACCGTCAGCATCCTGCTGGTCGACGACCATCCCTTCGTTCGCGAAGGCGTGCGGGCACGCCTGGAGGCGGTTCCGGACTTCCGGGTCGTGGCGGAGGCCGACAACGCGGTGGATGGCCTGAGCCTCGCGCTGATGCATTCGCCGTCGCTGCTGCTGACCGACATCGGCATGGGCGGCATGACGGGCCTGCAGCTGGCCGAGAGCTGCCAGCAGCGACTCCCCGGCATGGCCGTGATCGTGCTGTCGATGCATGGCAGCCTCGATTACTTCGAGCGCGCGTTCCGGGCCGGCGCCAGGGGCTACGTGCTGAAGCACGCACCGGCCGACGAGCTCGTCGGTGCGATCCACGTCGTCGTCGGCGGCGGCAGCTATTTCAGTCCCGAGTTGATGCACCGGCGAGTCGGCGAATGCGGTGCCTCTTCAGATCGACTCCACCGGCTGACGGCGCGCGAGCGCTTCATCCTCGCGGGCGTCGCGCGCGGCCTGTCGAACCGCCAGATCGCGGCCGAACTGCAGATCTCGGCGCGCACCGTCGAAAGCTACAGGTTCAGCCTGAAGCGCAAGCTCGACATCACGGGCCAGGCGGCGCTGGTCAAGTTCGCGGTCGAGAGCGTGGCGGGTCTGGCGCGGGAAGTTCCGATGTTCGAGGGCGGTGCCGATCCCGGGGCCGGCCGTCGCGGCACCGTCACTGGCGATTCGGGCAGGCCGTGACGGCGTAGTGGTCGTCGTCCGTCAGGACGACCTTCACCTCGGGCAGCGCCGACAGGTGCCGTAGCAGCCCGGCATCGTTGACCGTCGACAGCAGGATCGCGGCCTCGCCGAAGGTGGCGGCCGTGACCGGCGTGTAGCGCGCGGCGTTCATCGAGAAGGCATCGGCCCCCACGAACGCATAGGCCAGCTTCATGAAGGCCGCATGCAGCCGGTACAACGGCGCACCGTACTTCCGATCATTGGGGCTGATGGCATAGCTGGTGTGCACGCCCTGGTCGGCCAGCCAGGACAGGTACAGCGGCTGGCTCGATTCCACGAACGCGCGCTCGGTGAGGCCGTAGCGCTCGAGCAGCGCGCTGAGCCGGTGCGTCGCCTGGTGGGCGGTCCAGGGCGAGAGCTTTCGCAGATCCTTCGCATCGAGCCAGAAGAGGCCGTTGCGCGGGGCGCTCGACAGCACCGCTTCCAGCCGCAGCGGCCGGCCGTCGAACAGGGTGTAGGGCCGGTCGTGCGAGACCACGAAGTCGTCCAGCTCGGGGTCGAAGAGCACGTCGATCTCCACGCCGGCCGCGCCGCGCCTGAAGGCCTCCGCCACGGCCCGCAGGCTGTTCTCGCCACCGGTGGCCGCATGGCCGCGATGGGCCCAGGCCTTCTGGCAGGAGGCAAAGACGAAGGCCGATGCCCGCGCCGCCGCCTGCCGGTAGAGCAGGTCGCTCAGCGACAGCAGGAGGCCGAACAGGAAGAGCGGCACCAGCAGCCATCGCCACCGGCGCCATCGAGCGGTTGCACCAGCCATGGAACCTCGCGGGCGGAAAGTGGAGGGAGTGCGATGCGGGCCAGCGGATTGGCCGGTGCAGTGTAGGTGGCTTGCGGCCGGGCCGAGGCGCGAGGCGCCTTGCCCCGCTATATTGAAAGCCTTTGGCAACTACAGAGAAATCAACATGGCAAAAGCCTATTGGGTCAGTGCATACCGTGCCGTCAAGGACGCCGACAAACTCGCGGCCTACGCGAAGCTGGCCGGTCCGGCCATCGCCGCGGGCGGCGGGCGTTTCCTGGCACGCGGCCTGCCCGCCAAGACCTACGAATACGGCCTGGCTGAACGCACCGTGCTGATCGAGTTCGACAGCGTGGCGCAGGCTACGGCCACCCACGACAGCCCCGACTACCAGGCCGCGCTGGTCGCGCTGGGCGACGGCGCCGAGCGCGATCTGCGGATCATCGAAGGCACCTGAGCGAAGCGGGAGCGGGCCGGACCGGGGCCCGCTTCAGTCCAGCGTGATCCCCGTGCGCCTGGACAGCGCCGCGTACTTGTCGACCTGCTGACGCAGGAAGGCGGCGAAGGCCGCCGGCGGCGCGACCGAGACCACCACCCCGCCGGCCGCCAGCCGGTCGTGCACCTGCGGGGTCTGCAGGGTCCGTGCGAGTGCGCTGCTCAGCGCCTCGACCTGCACCGGCGGCGTGTGCGCCGGTGCCACGAAACCATAGAAGCCGATCAGCTCGAAGCCGGGCAGCGACTCCGCGATCGCGGGCAGCTGCGGATAGGACGCGGCCCGCTGCGCGCTGGTGATGCCCAGCGCGCGCAGGCGCTGCGACTGCAGGTGCGGCAGCGCGCTCTCCAGGGTGACGAAGGCCAGCGGCAGATCGCCGTTGAGCAGCGCGCGGTAGATCTGCGCGCTGCCGTTGTAGGGCACGTGCTCGAGCGTCACGTCGGCCTCGATGGCGAGCAGCTCGCCGGCCAGGTGCGACACCGAGCCGATGCCCAGCGACGCGTACTGCAGCGGCGGATCGGTGCGCCTTGCCAGCGCGATCAACTGGGCCACGTCGCGCGCGGCGAAGCCCGGCTGCGTGACCAGCACGACGATCGAATGGCCGCCGAGGCACAGGGGCTCGAAATCGTCGAGCGCGTCGTAGGGCATCTGCTGGCGCATGGCCTCGTTGGCGGCATGCGGCGAGAACACCATGCCGATGGTGTTGCCGTCGGGCGCGGCCATGGCCACGGCCTGCGTGCCGACGATCATGCCGCCGCCCGCGCGGTTGTCGACCACCACCGGCCGATCGAGCACGCTCGACAGCTCCCTGGCGATCAGCCGTGCCATGAAGTCGGCGGCGCCGCCCGGGGCCTGCGGCACGATCATGCGCAGAGGCCGGCCCGTGTCATTGGCGGCCAGCGCGTGGCGGCCGGACAGGCCGGCGCACGCGATGGCGGCGAGCATCGCGCGCCGCGTCGCCAGCGTGCCGCCGTTCACCGCCGCAGCCTGCGCGAGGCGCGCCGGAACTCGTCGGCCAGCGCCGCGGCCGAGGGGGTCAGCGGCCGCTTCGTCGGCGTCACGAGATGCTGCACGGCCGGCGGCAGATCGAGCTTGATGGGCAGGACCTTGAGCAGCCCGCGTTCGCGCAAGGGCTCCAGCCCGCCCAGGCTGTTGAGCGTGACGAGGTCGCTCTGCAGCAGCATCGACACCAGCGCGCTCGAGGAATCGCAATGCGCCACCAGCGTCGGCGCCGGCAGGCCCTGCCGGGTCATCAGCGTGACGATCATCGGCCCGCCCGACTGCTGCACGCTGTAGAGCCAGCCATAGGGCACCAGCGCGGCCAGGTCGCGCGCATCGGCGGCCGGATGGCCCGCGCGCACGACGATGCCCATGTCGGAGCTGCACAGCTGCTCGGTGTGCAGGTCGGACAGGCTCTGGTCGGTGGGCAGCGGGCCGACCGCGAAGTCGATCCTGGCTTCGCGCAGCGCCGCGATGGTCGATGACGAGCGGCCGCCGAGCACGCTGATCAACGCATTCGGCGTGTGCTCGCGAAAGCGCGCCACCGCCGTGGGCAGCAGCATGGCCTCGGCCGTGGCCGACAGGCCCACCGTGATCAGCTTGCGGCCCTCGCCGCCGGCGCTCTCGAGCTCTTCCTGCAGATGGCGCAGCTCGGCATCGATCACGCGCGCGCGGCGCAGCACGATGCGGCCGAACTCGGTGGGCTCGACGCCGCGCGCGGAGCGCACCAGCAGCGGCACGCCCAGCGATTTCTCGAGCGCGGTGAGGTTCTTGCTGACGGCCGCCTGCGCAAGGCCGAGCTTGCGCGCGGCGGATCGAACGCTGCCGGTTTCGATGACGGCTATCAGATCTCGGAGGTGGGCCTCGCGCACTTTGTCTCGTGTCTCGTTGTCGTTGTGATCGGTCGGATTATCCGGCAAGCGTTCCCGGGGCGCAGCGGAGCCGCGGGCGTGTGCTGCATGCGCCGCAACGAGGGAAACGCCAGCATCCATGCGGGTTTGCGGCGTTCGCGGTGCATCGGGAGCCGATGACATGTGCCCACCTTTGGTGAACGAGTTAACCGCCGATGTCCTTCCGGGGCGCCACGGGCCGCGACTAACCTCTGCCGCTTTCGCGCCGCGGCGCCGGCGCATCCGAACAAGAACAGAGACATGCGACTTCCCGCTACAGATCGCGCCAGGCCTTCATGAACAGGTCCCTCCTGTCGCTCGCGCTGGTCGCGGCCTTTCCCTGCGTTGCAACCGATGCCATGGCCCAGGACGCGCCCGAGCGCGCCAGGTCGCTCGGCATCGTCACGGTCACCGGCGCCCGGCCGAGTTCGCTGCCCACGCAGATACCCACCACCATCGAGGGCGTGACGCGCGCCGAGATCGAGACGCGCGTGAACGCCACCGACAGCGAGGACGCGCTCAAGTACCTGCCGAGCCTGCTGGTGCGCAAGCGCTACATCGGCGACTACAACCACGCGATCCTTTCCACGCGCGCCTCGGGCACCGGCAACAGCGCGCGCTCGGCCGTCTATGCCGACGGCATCCTGCTGTCGAACTACCTGGGCAACGGCATCGCCAACGGCACCAACTTCGCGCCGCGCTGGGGCCTGGTCACGGCCGAGGAGATCGAGCGGGTCGACGTGATGTACGGCCCGTTCTCGGCCGCGTACCCGGGCAACTCGGCGGGCGCGGTGGTCGACTACGTGACGCGCATGCCCGACAAGCTCGAGGCCCATGTGAAGGCGGGCTTCTCCTCGCAGCCCAACGAGCTCTACCGCACGAAGAAGCGCTTCAACGGCTGGCAGACCAGCGCCTCGCTGGGCAGCCGCAGCGGCGACTGGTCATGGTGGATCGACGTCAACCGCACCGACAGCCAGGGGCAGCCGCTGACCTTCACCACGGCGACGCTGGCCTCCACCGTGGCCAGCGGCGCGGGAACGCCGGTGTTCGGCGCGGTGCCCGGCCTCAACACCACCAACGCCCCGTGGCTGATCCTCGGCGCGGGCACGCAGTACCGCACCGTGCAGGACCACGCCAAGCTCAAGCTGGCCTACGACATCTCGCCCACGCTGCGCGCGAGCTACACGCTCGGCTGGTGGCAGAACGCGGGCAGCGGGCAGAGCGAGAGCTATCTCGTCGATGCACGCGGCCAGCCGGTCTACAGCGGGCCGGTCAATATCGGCGGGCGCAGCTTCACGCTCGCGCCCACGGCCTTTCCGTGGACCGAGGACCGCGCCACGCACTTCATGCACGGGCTGTCCGTCAAGAGCAACACCCAGGGCGCCTTCGACTGGGAGGTGGCCGCCAGCCTCTACGACTACGCCAAGGACACGCAGCGCTCGCCCACGGTCGCGCTGCCGCTGGCGGCCCTCGGCGGTGCCGGCACCTTGCAGGACCAGGGCGGCACCGGCTGGAACACGCTCGCGGCCAAGGGCACCTGGCGCCCGCAGGGCGTGGGCGGTGCGCACGTGGTCGACTTCGGTGTCGGCCGCGATGCCTACAAGCTGGTCATCGCCAAGACCAACGTGCTCGGCGACTGGCAGGACGGCCCCGCGTTCACGCCCGTGAGCCAGGTGGGCGGGCGCAGCCAGACGCTGAGCGCCTGGGCGCAGGACGCGTGGTCCTTCGCGCCGCAATGGAAGACCGTGCTCGGGCTTCGCTACGAGAAGTGGAAGGCCACGGACGGCTTCACCGCCACGGCCACGAGTGCGCAGCCCTATGCCTCGCGCAGCGAGTCCGACCTCTCGCCCAAGGCCGCCCTGGCCTACCAGCTCGCGCCTTCGACGGTGATCAAGGCCTCGGTGGGCCGCGCGGTGCGCTATCCGACGGTGGGCGAACTCTATGGCGCGACCTCGGGCGGCGCGCTCTCGTTCGTCAACGACCCGAACCTCAAGCCCGAGAAGTCGTGGACCGGCGAACTCACGGCCGAACAGGACCTGGGCAACGGCCTGCTGCGCGCCACGCTGTTCCACGAGACCACGAAAAACGCGCTCTATAGCCAGTTGATCCCGAACTCGACCGTCTCGCGCGTGCAGAACGTCGATCGGATGCGCACCACCGGCGTGGAGCTTGCCTACACCGGGCAGGACGTCGGCATCCAGGGCCTCGACCTCGGCGGCAGCCTGACCTATGCCGATTCGAAGACGGTGGCCGACGCGGCCTTTCCGGCGGCGGTGGGCAAGTGGCAGCCGCGCGTGCCGCGCTGGCGCGCCACGGCCTACGCCACCTACAAGCCCGATGCGCGCTGGGCCTTCACGGTGGCCGCGCGCTACAGCGGCCGGCAGTACTCGAACCTCGACAACAGCGACGTCAACGCCTTCGCCTACTTCGGGGCGAGCCGCTACTTCACGGTGGACCTGCGCGTCCGCTACCAGATCGACAAGCAGTGGTCGGCGGCCTTCGGCATCGACAACGCGAACAACGACCGCTACTGGAACTTCCACCCGTACCCGCAACGCACCTACACGGCCGAACTGCGCTTCGACCTGTGAGGGGCCGCGCTGCGCTCAGGGCGCGGCGGGCCGGGGCGGTTGCGCCCAGAGCTTGTCGCTCGACCAGTGCAGGTGGACGATGCGGAAGCTGTCGCCGGCACGGCGCACGATCGCGGTCTCCTGCATCACCTGGTCGATGGGCTTGCCGTCGGGCAGCTTGCCGGTCACGTGGTAGGTGCTGAGCACCCAGCGCTCGTTGCCGCTGCCGCCGAGGCGGCGTGTCTGCAGGGTCCAGGTGGAGACGGCCGCCATGTCGATGTCGCCCGGCAGGTGGCTCAGCGCATAGGCCTCGATCGTCGGGTCGGTGACGCCGAACTCGAACACCACCAATGAACGGTCGAGGTAGGAGAGCGCACCGCCCGTGTCCTTGCGCTTGAGCGCGGCGTGGAAGCCGTCGACCGCGTCGGCCGGCAGCTTCACGGTCTGCGCTCCCGCCGCGGCGGCCAGGACCAGGCTCGTGGCGGCGAGCAGCAGCCTACGCATGAGGGTCGACCAGCTTGGGGTCGATCAATTCGATGATGACGATGTCGCCGGCGTTCACGCCTTCCATCGAGGGATCGGTGGCGCGCACCGTGAGCTCGTCGGGCGTATTGCTCTTGAGCCACAGGGTGCGGCCGAACATCTTGCCGCGGATGAAGGTGAGTCGCCAGCCGCGCATCTCGTTGCGCTGGGGCGCCACCATGCCCGGGCCGATCGGTTCGAAGCGCAAGGTAGCGATGCGGCCCGCCTTGCCGGCCTGGCCCACGCCGGTCACCTTGGCCGTGAAGCGCCGCAGCGCGGGGTCGACCGCGTCGTGGCCGGCCACCGCGTGCTGTGCGAGCAGCAGGGCCGCGGCCATGGCCGAGGCCCGCGCGCCGGCGAGGATCCATGTCGTCAGCAACATCGCTGTCCCTTGCCTCCATTCAAAGAAGCCGGCGATGTTATCGACGCGGCGCGCGCGCGCAAGGGAGGGCCACGCGTTGCGATCGATGTCCGCGCGCGCGGAAAACGCGTGACGTCGGTGCCGCAACGCCAATGTCGGCGAGGGTTTGCAGCGAGCCTGGCAAGGCGATGCACGTGCTCACCTGCGACGAACGTTTTAACCGTTGGTCGTCTTCTGACGCAGGACTTTCACAACTAATCTCTGCGCCCACTCCACAACCACATCGACATCCATGCAGGCTTCCGTGACGCATCGCATCCGCTGGCCCTGGTGGCTCGTGGCGGTGCTCGCCGTCGCGCTGTCGGCCACGTGGTGGTGGCCGTCGTCCGATGAGGCCATCGTGCCGATGCCGCCGGTCGCTGTGGCTCCCGCACCTGCGATGGCACCGGCACCGAAGCCCGTGCCGGTGGCCGCGAAGCCGATCGATGCCGCGCTGTCGGTCTCGGCCTTCAAGCTCGTCGGCACGGTCGTGGCGGCCGATGGCGTGGACAGCTTCGCGCTGATGCGCCGCGCCGGCGATTCGCAGCTGTTGCAACTGCGTGTCGGTGGCCACGTCGAGGGCCTGACCGTCAGCGCGATCCAGCCCGACAGCGTCGTGCTCGCGGGCGCGGGGCAGTCGGTCGTGATCGAGACCGACCGCACCGTCGCATCGCCGCTGCCTTCCCGCCCGGCCCACCCGCCGGAGCCGGACGTGGAACCGGCATTCGCGGGCGACCCCGCCCCCTTCGGACATTGACGCGAAGACTTTCCCCTGGCCCCGTGTTTTTTGACAGAGAAAGAAGAACCATGAAGAGAAGACAAGCCCCCAGAGCCAACCTGCTGTTGGTTGGCGCCCTCGCCAGCGCCTTGCTGCTCGCCGCGTGCGGCGGCAGCAACGACAGCGCGCCGCTCATCGTCGGCTCCGCACCGCCACCCGCGGGATCCACCGACCAGCCGCCCACCGACACCGGGCCTGTGGCCCAGGACTACGTGACACCGCCGCGGCTGTGCGAGCCCGGCCCCGGGGACCAGGGAGAGCCGGGCGTCAATGGCCACATCCCCAAGTCGGCGATGTACGACGCCACTGCCAATCCCGATGGCTTCCAGGGCTACTGGTGCGGCGCGCGCAAGGTCGCGCAGAACACGCTGTTCGGCCGCGGCGCCTTCGGCGACCTGCAGATCAAGGCCAAGGGCTCGACGCGCTGCGCCTATGCCTCCAACCGCGATGGCGCGGCCGGCGGCGATGCCGCGCTGACCACCGGCATCATCGTGTTCGACATGAAGACGCCGACGAAGATGCAGGTCGTGCCCGCGAGCGGCGACACCACGGTCGTCGGCACCGCGCCGTCGGCCAGCGTCAAGACCACGAGCACCAACAAGTGGGGCGAGGAAACCACCGCCGCCACGCCGGTCAACCCGAACGGCAAGATCCTGCGCACTCCGGCCGCGCTCGAAGCCTACTCGGGGCTCGAGCTGTCGGGCGACCTGCTGGTGGCCGGCTACAAGGACAACAAGATGGTGGACGTCTACGACGTCAGCGACTGCCTGCACCCGGTGCCGCTGAACGCGAGCTACCAGTCCTCGGGCGGCCACCACGACGGCTGGCTCTCGCCCGACGGCAAGACCTGGTACGGCGTGCCCTTCGGCACCACGGCCAAGGACGGCGGCACCACGCTCATCACCGGCGGCACCTCGCCCACGGACGACAACTTCGCCAACTACACCATCGACAACAAGCGCGTCGACCTGCACATCACCAACCTCGACGATCCGAAGAACCCGAAGCTGCTGCTGAGCTGGAACCGCTCGCAGCTGCCCGACGAGGTGAAGAACAACAAGAACTGGCGCATCATGGCCGCGACCAACATCCATGACGTCAGCACCAACCCCGACGGCACGCGGCTCTATCTCGCGGTGTACGGCGGCGGCGGCCAGGTGGCCGGCAACCTGCCCACGCCCACCACCACCTTCTGGCGCGACCAGACCTGCGCCAACGGCCTGCTGATCATGGACTCGAGCGACATCGTCAAGCGCGCGGCCGATCCGAAGCTGAAGTACGTCAGCTTCCTCTCGTGGTGCGACCAGCAGCCGAACCCCGAGTTCGAGCAGGGCGGCTATGCGCGCATGACCTCGACGGCCGCGACGCACGCCACCGAATGGGTGCGGCACGTCAATGGCAAGGAGTACATCGTCTCGACCGACGAGTCGTACGCCCTGACGACCAGCGACACCAACGGCCTGCCGAACCAGTGCAAGCAGCAGAGCTTCGGCCGCATGATCGACATCTCGGACGAGAAGCATCCGAAGATCGTCGGCACCTACGAGCAGGATGCCAACAAGGCCAGCGTCTGCCCGACGCTGGTGGCCGAGGGCGGCAACGTCCCGATGGTCCACTACCTGAACTTCGACGACCGCAACCACATGCGCGTGGCCGTCTACGCGGCCGCATCGGGCGGCATCCGCTTCGCCGACTGGACCGATCCCACCAGCCCGAAGGAGATCGGCTACTACGTCGCGCGGCGCAACACGCCGAGCAAGATGGACTTCACGCGTCCCGACCCGCGCTACGACGCCGAGAACTGCCTCTACTACACCGGCTGGAACCAGGGTGGCCTGGTCTCGCTCGAGCTGACCAACCCGCAGTACAACCCGTGCATGAGCCGCAGCGCGAACGTCAGCGGCAAGGTGGCGACCGCGCAGGGCGACATCACGGTGGCGCTGAAGGCCGGCCGCGACAGCAAGGGCGCTAGCGTCAGCCTGAGCATCGAAGGCCTGGGCAACAAGGTGCAGCTGGGCGCGGTGACGCGCCTGGGCTCGGCCATCGACGCCGATGGCGCGCAGGTCACGGCCACCAGCAACTCGGTGCAGATCGACGCCGACGGCAGCTTCGACGGCCAGCCCGCGAAGTTCCGCCTGCAGGTGACCGACAATGGCGGCAACAAGGGCTTCTTCTCGCTGAGCTGCACCGAAGGCTGCTCGTTCACGACCAATGGCTACCTGCAGAGCGGCGGGAAGCTGGCGGTGGCGAACCTCAAGAGCTGAAGATGCCAAGGACCGCGCATGTCTGTTGACCTTCGCTCGCGCGGTCGATAACATCGCGGCACTTTCAAAACGCCCTCCCGGTTCGCCGGGAGGGCGTTTTCTTTTTGTTCCGCAACTTCCATGGAACCCAGAGATGAAAGCAGCCCTCGAGATTCGCCCCGCATCGCACGCCGGCCTCGGATACGTCCGGCATGGCCATGGGCCGATCCGCGTGCTGGTCCTGCACGACTGGCTCGGCGATCACGCGAACTACGACGCGCTCCTGCCCTGGCTCGACGGCCAGGCGTTCACCCATGTCTTCGCCGACCTGCGCGGCTATGGGCTGTCGATCGCGCTGCCGGGCGAGTGCACGGTGAAGGAGATCGCCGCGGACTGCCTCGCGCTCGCCGACCGCCTCGGCTGGCGGGGCTTCCATGTCCTCGGCCATTCGATGACCGGGATGGTCACGCAACGCCTCGCGGCGGACGCGCCTTCGCGCATCGCGAGCGCGATCGCCGTGTGCCCGGTTTCAGCTGCCGGCAACAGGCTGGGTCCGGAGGCCTTGGCCTTCTTTGCCAGCACGGCCGACGATGACAACGCGCTTCGGCGGCTGTTCAGGTTCGTCGGCGGGGGCTTGCCCGACGAATGGGTCGAGGAGAAGCTGCGGCACCGCCGCGAGGCGGTGGCGCCCGCGTGCCGCAGGCGCTACCTCGACATGCTGGTCACGGCCGATTTCGCCGACGAGGTGCGGGGGCTAGAAACGCCGTTCCTGGTCGTCGTCGGCGATAGGGATCCGGGGCTCGATGCGGAGGCGATGAAGCACACCTTCCTTGCGTGGCATCCGAACGCGGAGCTGCAGGTGGTGCCCGATTGCGGTCATTACCCGATGCAGCAGCATCCGTCGTACTTCGCGGGTGTGGTCGAGAGCTTTCTGAAGCGCCAGGCCGCCTTGGCTTGACGCCGCTCACCCCACGATCGGCTGCGCCATGATCCAGAGGCTCAGGCTCGTATAGGCCACCATCAGCACGAGCATCGGCAACTGGCTCAGCATCGCCGCGCGGTGGTTCGCGAAGCGGCGCGTGGCCTCGACATGGGCGACGACCACCGCGAGCACATGGCCGACGACGATCAGCGTCACGGCCGTGTACCAGTAGACGGCCGGGCTCACGATGCCGAGGTCGACCGTGCGGCCGCGCGTACCGAACAGGTTCCAGCCCCAGCCGAAGGGATCGGAGGCGAGCGGAACGATGAACTGCCCTGTTGTCAGCAGCAGCGAGGCATAGTGCGCGAGGTGGTAGGCCACGGCAATCGGCACCAGGCTCCAGACCATGGCATTCACGGCCGCGCGTTCGGTGCTGCCGGCCAGGCGCAGCATCCACGCGCCCACGCCGCGGAAGATCAGCACGAAGGCCACGGGGAACAGCAGCAGCATGACGCTGTTGAGCCACTGGGTCTCGTCCATGCCGGTCGCGGAAGACAGCGTGAACAGCGTCTCGGCCACCGTGCGCGAGGTCTGGGCGGCGGTGCCGATGCGGTCCATCAGCGGGGTTTCGTGGAAGCCGTCGAAGGTGACGGTGGCGAGCATCAGCAGCACGAAGGCCGCCACCGAATTCGGCACCGGCTCGGTCGTCAGCAGCCCCGCACCGTAGGGCCGAAGCCGCAGGCGCGCGGGCTCGGTCGGCGTCGAGCCACGCAGCTCGAGCGGCGCGAAGCGGCCCAGCACGCGGAAGGCCATCGCGAAGGCATCGGCCCGGTGGCGCCAGGCCTCCACGCCGAACAGCAGCATGCCGGCCCAGCTCAGCAACGCATAGCCCAGCAGGGCGCCGGCGAGGGCGGAGGGCAGGTCCTTGTCCTGCCACACCAGCTCGGTCCAGGCGAAGGCGAAGAACAGCGCGACCGCCGGCCAGGCGCCCAGCCATTTCGGCCAGGGCAGGCCCAGCGATTCGCGGCCGCCGCCGACCAGGCGCGCGGCGGCGCGGTACAGCGTGGGCAGCGGGTTGACGATCTCCCACAGGTCGCCGACCAGCGCGCAGAAGAAGGCCATGCCGACCCACCACAGCACCCAGACCATCGTGACGATCAGGTTCGCATAGGCGTCGGAATTGCCGAGGAAGCCGGTGGCCAGCGTCAGCACGAACAGCGCGCAGCCCAGCGCTCGCAGCACGGCCGCGACCGGATGCGCGATGCGGCGCAGCGGCGCGAAGCGCAGCAGGTCGGTGTCGCGCAGGAAGGAGGAACCGAAGTCGTGGCGCCGCGCGAACAGCGCGAGCGCCGCGAAGGTCAGCACGAGGGTCGCGCCGGCGCCCGTGAGCCACAGCCACAGCGGCAGCGGCAGGTCGAAGCGCTGGCCGAAGCCGTGCGCCCGCGCGCCGGCCGAGGCGCACGCGATCGCGAGACCGGTCCCGAAGCGAAGCGTTTTCAGGGCGCGCCTAGGGATGGACTTCGATGAACATCACGGCGCGGTGGTTGCCCGGGCCGTGGCGATGCTCGTGCACCGGGAAGCGGCCCGCGAGGCTGGCCTTGAAGCTCAGCAGCGCCGGCGCGGGCGGCGTCACCTGGGCCTCGATGTCGTAGCCGTGCAGGTGCAGCACCAGGGGCTGGTCGCTGACCACGCTGATCTGCACCTGGTCGCCCTGGCGCACCTTCAGCGTGTCGTCGCCCTTGATGCGGCCGCCCACGAGCTCGACCGAGAACTTCGGCGAGGCGGCCGCGGCGGCGCCCGCGAGCGCCGCCAGCGCCGCCAGGGCGATCAGCCGCAGGCGCAGGCGGTTCGGATTCGTCGTCATGGCGCGGTCCATGCTCAGTCCGCGTACTGGCCGGCCGCCTTGATGACCGCGCCCCACTTCTCGATCTCGGTCTCGACGAACTTCTTGTGCTCCGGACCGTTGACGCGGGCGTCGGTGATGATCACGGCGCCGAGCCCTTCCTGGCTCTTGATGAAGGCCGGGTCCTTGAGCGCCACCTTCAGCGCCGCATTGAGCTTGTCGGTGACTGCCTTGGGCGTGCCCGCGGGCGCGAACAGGCCATGCCAGATGCTGACGTTGAAGCCCTTCAGGCCGCTCTCGTCGAGCGTGGGCAGCGCGGCCAGCACCGGCGTCTTCAGGCGCTGCTGCGTGGTCACGGCATAGGCCCTGACCATGTTGCCCTCGATCTGCGCGGTGGTGTTGGTGGTCTGGTCGCACATGATGTCGACCTGGCCGCCGATCAGGTCGGTCATGGCCGGTGCCGTGCCCTTGTAGGGAATGGTCTGCGGCGCGATCTTCAGCGCGCTCTGCAGCATCAGGCCGCACAGGTGCGAGGCCGAGCCGATGCCGGCGTTGGCGAGGTTGGTCTTGCTGCCGTTGGTCTCGAGCCACTTGCGCAGCTCGGTGAAGTTGTTCGCGGGCACCGACTTTGAGCTGATGAGCGTCATCGGCACTTCGTTGATCAGGCCCAGGTATTCGAAGCCCTCGAGGGTCTTGTAGGGCAGCTTGCGGTACAGCGAGGGCGAGGTCGCCATGCTCACATGGTGCAGCATCAGCGTGTAGCCGTCGTTGGCCGCGCGCGCCGCCTTGGCGGCGCCGAGCGTGCCGCCGGCGCCGCCGGTGTTGTCGATGGTGATCGCCACGTTGCCCAGCGGCTTGCGCAGCGCCTCGGCGAAGTCGCGTGCCACCTTGTCGGTGGGGCCGCCGGCCGCGAAGGGCACCACGATCATGATCGGTTTGTCGGGATACTCGGCGAACGCAGGAAGGGCGGCGAGGGCCGCGATCGCGATCGTGAACAGGCGCTTCATTGATGTCTCGTTATGGGTGAAGCCGAAAATGCTATAGCCCACCCACGCCGCGCAGAAGACGCCTGGTTGTTAAGGCGGTCACCTTAGGTGAACACCGACAGCCTGGGCATCGGTGGCGCCCGATGCCCGGCCGTGCGAACTCAGAGGCTCGCGAGCGGCAGCCGCGACCGATAGCGCGAGCGTCCCTGCGGATAGAGGCCGACCGAGCACTGCACCAGCTTGCCCGCGCCATCGAACCAGTGGCGCGTGACCTGCAGGCAGGGCGAGCCGGGCACTGCATCCAGGCGCTCGGCCAGGCGGGATTCGAGTGGCGCCGCGTCGATCTCCTGTTCCACCACCGCGACGCCCACGCCGTAGAGCCGCTCGATCAGCTTGAAGACCGGGCCGTTCCATGCTTCCAGCCGCTCGGCCACGCCCGCGAACTCGGGCCGCATGTAGAGCCACAGCGCGCCGGTGGGGCGCGCTTCGCCGCGCAGGTAGCGCAGCGTGTCGAGGAAGAGCCACTGGCTGCCCGGCTCGGCCTGCAGCAGGCCGGCCAATTGCTCGTCGGCGGCGACGAGCCCGGCGCGCTCCAGCTTGAGCTGCGTGGTGCGCGCGGCCTCCATGATGCTTTCGAGCGTCTGCTGCGAATGCACGAAGAAGGGCGTGGGATTGCGCGCCAGCACATGGGTGCCGATGCCGGCGCGCGAATCGATCACGCCGAGCTTGCGCAGCGCGCTCATGGCCTCGCGCAGGCGGTAGCGCGTGGCACCGAACTGCGCCTGCAACTGGGCTTCGGAAGGCAGCAGGCTGCCGACGGGATAACGGCCTTCGTCGATCTCGCGGACGATGGCGTCGACGATGTCCTGGATGGTCAACGCCGCGCCGGCACTTGTTGGATGCGCCATGAAGAGATAATATTCGAATATTCGACTAATTAGGCGAAGCAGACGCCACTGGAGACAAACGCATGCATCGTAGAGACTTTATCCGCGCGCTGTCCGCAGGCGCCGCACTGCCGCTGGCCGGCGGGGCACCGCTGGCGCTGGCCGACACCTACCCGAGCAAGCCGATCCGGCTGGTGGTGACGCAGGGCACGGGCTCGGGCAGCGACGTGATCGGGCGCCTGCTCGCGAGCAAGCTCGGCGAGCGGCTCAAGCAGAGCGTGTACGTGGAGAACAAGGCCGGTGGCGGCGGCATCATCGGCCACCAGTTCGTGCTCGACCAGCCGGCCGATGGCTACACGCTGCTGCTGAGCACCACCGCGCCGCTGGTGGTGGTGCCCGCGATGAACCGCAACGCGAAGTTCCACCTGCGCGACTTCACCGCGGTGGCCGCGGCGCTGCGCAGCCCCTACATGGTGCTGGTCGGCACCCAGCCCGACAGCCCGCGCAGCCTGCAGGAACTGACGAAGCGGCTGGCCGCGGCGCCATCGAGCTATTCGTCCTCCGGCACCGGCACGCTCACGCACCTGGCGACCGAGATGTACCTGCAGCAGGTCCATGCCAAGGCCACCCACGTGCCCTACAAGGGCAGCGGGCAGTCGCTGGCCGACCTCGCGGGTGGGCAGGTGCTGTTCTCGACCGACTCGCCGATCGCCGCCGGCGCGCTGATCCGCGGCGGGCGGCTGCGGGCCCTGGCCGTGACCTCGGCGCAGCGCCTGGCCACTTATCCCGAGGTGCCGACGATGGCCGAGCTCGGCTACCCCGGCCTCACGCTCAACACCATGGGCGGGTTGTTCGGTCCCTCGAAGCTGCCCGCGCCCATCGTCGAGCGCATCAGCACCGAGATGGCGGCCGTGATGTCCTCGCCCGAGGTCAAGGCCCAGTTCGCGAGCATGGAGACCGAGCCGCTGGTGATGCCGGTCGAGAGCTTCCGCACCCAGATGCTGAAGGACGCGCCGGTGTGGGAAGGCGTGGTGGCCCGCCTGGGCATCACCGCCGATTGAGGAGCCGCCGATGGACGCCCACCGCATTCGCTGCGCGCTGTTCGTGCCGGTGCTCGAGCCGCGCTTCTTCGCGCGCGCGGGCGAGCGCGGCGCGCAGGCGCTGATCCTCGATCTCGAGGACGCGATCGCGCCGCAGCGCAAGGCCGAGGCGCGGCTCGCGCTGGCGCATGCGGCCGGCGCGCTGCGCGGCACCGGCCTGCCGCTGATGGCGCGCGTGAATGCCGAGGCCGAACTGCTCGATGCCGACCTCGAGGCCTGTGTCGCCGCGGGCGTCGATGCCGTCATGCTGCCCAAGGTCGAGTCGCCGAGCGAGGTGCGCGCGGCGGTCGTGCACCTCGAGCGGCATGCGCGCGAGCGCGGCTCGAACGGACCGCGCTCGCTGGTCGCGCTGATCGAAACCCCGCGCGGCGTGCTGCGCGCCGATGCGATCGCGGCCGCCCATCCCGCCTTGCGCGCGCTGGGCTTCGGTGCCGAGGACTATGCGGCCGCGATCGGCCGGCCGCCGCATGCCGACCTGCTGGTGCCCGCGGCGGCGCGCGTCGCCATGTGCGCCGCTGCCGAGGGCCTGGCCTGCTGGGGACTGGCCGCCTCCATTGCCGAGCTCGACGACCTGGACGCGCTCGAAGACGCGGCGCGGCTGTCGCACCGTCTCGGCTTCGGCGGCACGCCCGCCGTGCATCCGGCGCAGGTGCAGGTCTTCAACCGTGTCTTCGCGCCCACCGAGGCCGAGATCGCGCAGGCCCGCAAGGTGCTCGAGGCGCATGCCCGCGCCGACGCCGAGGGCCTGGGCGCGCTGCGGCTCGATGGCCGCATGATCGATCGCCCCATGGTCGATCGCGCGCGGCGCCTGCTCGCCTAGTTCTTCATCACCCCCCACGACCCGAAACGACCACATCGATGGCGCAACAGATACTCGACGGCATCCAGGTGCTGGACTTCACCACCTACATCGCGGGCCCCTACGGCGCGAGCCTGCTGGGCGACCTCGGCGCCGACGTGATCAAGATCGAGGCGCCCGAGGGCGACCCGATGCGTTACTACCCCTCGACCCTGCCCGGCGAGAGCCGCGCCTTCATCGGCGTGAACCGCAACAAGCGCAGCATCGTGCTCGACCTCAAGCAGCCCGCGGACCGCGAGGCCTGCCACCGGCTCGTGGCTCAGGCCGACGTGGTGCTGCACAACTTCCGCCCCGGCGTGGCCGAGCGGCTGGCGCTGGACTGCGACACGCTGACCGCGATCCAGCCGCGCCTGATCTATTGCAGCTTCACCGGCTATGGCCCCGACGGTCCGCAGGCGCAGCGCCCCGGCTTCGACCAGGTACTGCAATGCCGCACCGGCATCGCCAGGGCACAGGGTTATCCGGGCGACGAGCCGCGCGTGGTGTGGGGATCGGCCGTCGACTTCTACGGCGCGAGCCTGATCGCCACCGGCATCTGCGCCGCGCTGTTCCAGCGCGAACGCACCGGCCTGCCGCAACGCGTCGATACCTCGTTGCTGCAAGCGGCGCTCGCCATGCAGGCGGGTCGCATGGTGTGGGCCGAAGGCGAGGGCCCCGGCGTCGACCGCGACCTGCGCGGCGGCGCGCTCTCGGGCATCCACCCCACGCGCGAAGGCTACGTCTACCTGCAGGCCCAGACCCCGCCGTTCTGGGAGGCATTGTGCGAACTCACGGGCCTCGCGCATCTGGCGCGCGATCCGCGCTTTGCCGACATGCGCCTGCGCAAGGCCAACGAGGCCGAGCTGGTGCCGCAGTTGCGCGCCGCGCTGATGCGGCACGGTGCCCGCGAATGGGAAGCGATCTTCGGTACGCGCGTGCCATGCACCGTGGTGCGCGGCATCGAGGAGGTGTTCGACGACGAGCAGGTCGAACACCAGGGGCTGCTGGCGACGCATGCGCATCCCACGCTGGGCAGCTACCGCGCGGTGGTGGAGCCGATCCGCTTCAATGGCGAGCGCGGGGTGAAGCGGGAGGCGAGGGCGCCGATGCTGGGGGAGCATACGGTGCAGGTCGTGGGTGGACGGGTCGAGCGCGCCTGACGCGGAGAGTGCTTCGGCGGTTGCTAGACTGACGTCGACGCAATCCTTATCAGACTCGGCGAAATGACATCGACGGCATCAGACGTTGTTCCCATCAGCGAGGCGCGCGCTCGTCTTTTTGCACTCGCCACGGCGGTGGTCGAAAGCGGCTCGGAGAAGGTGCTGACCAGGAATGGCGTGCCTTACGTCGCGTTGGTCGATGCGCGTCGCCTGGACTACTACCATGTCCTCCAAGCGGAGCACGCGAAGCTCGTGTTGGCTGAAGATGCCATCACTGGCTTGCGGGAGGCCTTGATCGGGTCGTTCGTGCCCGATGAGGAATTGGAAGAAGCACTCGGCGTTCGACCGGCACCGTGAGCGCTCGCGGCTGCGGCAGGATTCTGGCGATTCCATTGGCCGCCACTACCATCCGCCTGTCAACGCGTTTCTCAGCAACCACGACATGACCGCCGACCCCGACCTCAACATCGCCGAGATCCTCTACGAATCGGGAACCATCCGATTCCGCTACGCGAGGGTGATGTCGCCCGACAGGACGCGATGGATCCGGCATGGCTTGTTCGTGGCCTATCACGAGAACGGCACGGTGGCATCGGAAGGCCACTACGTCGACGGCAAGGAAGAGGGGCTCTGGCGCGACTTCCATCCCGATAGCCGGCTGGCCTCCGAGGGCCACTATCGCGATGGGCGCGAAGTCGGCGTGTGGCGCTTCTGGAATGCCGATGGGACTGAAGGGCCGAGCGAGAGCCACGGCGGTTGAGGGCAGAGGCCGTGCCGAAGCTGTGGCAAATCAAGCTTCGATGAGCGCGCGTGGCGCGTCACCCAATGCACGAAACGACCCGGATTTCTGGACGTTGAAACCAGGAGGGAACCAGGATGAATATCGGATTTCGCATCGCCACCTTCGCCGCTTTTTTCGTGCTCATCAACTGGGTGGTCGGCGGTGCGTGGGGTGTCATCCTCGGCTTGAGCATGGCATTCATCGGGACCGTGTTTCTTCACAGCTACGTGAAGGAGCGCAGGGAAAAGGCAGGCTTGGGCTCCGAGGCTGAACTCCAGCGCACGCCACCGCCGGCGGCCGAACTTCGCCTGATCGATGCGCACAAGACCTTGAATTGGGCACGCCTGTGTTTCCTGCTTATGGTGATGGGCTTCTTCTTCGCGGGCTCTCCGGACACACGGTATGCAACGTACAACACGGCGGGATATGTCACGCTTTTCTTCGCGTTCCACGTGCTGATCGGGCGTGCGGCGGTCCTGGCCGAACGAAGCTGGGTCGGCTATGGGCTGCTGCCTCTCTTGCTGCCCGGCCTCGGCGGGCTCGTCGCCTTTGGCGTGCTGCGTCATAGGGTCCCCTATCCCGACCAGCGTTCCCTGCCGCGGTAGTCCATTGAGGCTTTGGACGCCGGCCATGCTGAGGCGCGGTCGCTTGCGCTCGCGATCTCCAAAGCATCCGTCCCATTGGAACCTCTTCCACCCTCCAACCCATTGGAAGATCCTTCCAGCCCCGATCCCCGCCGATCTCGTTGACCCTGCCTGGCGCATCCGTTCGAATGCCTCACGTTTCGAACCCGCACCAACCAGCGCAAGGAGTCACACCAATGCAAACCCAACGCACCCGCATGACGCGGGACAACACCGCCGTTCTGCTCATCGATCACCAGGTCGGCCTGATGACCGGCGTGCGCGACATGACGGTCAGCGACCTCAAGCACAACGTCGTCGGCCTCGCGAAGGCGGCCAAGGTCCTGGGCCTGCCGATCGTCGCGGTGACGACGGCGCGCGACAGCATGTGGGGGCCGACGGCCTCCGAGCTCAAGGACGCCTTGGGCGGCGGCGAGATCATGGACCGCTCGACGGTCAACGCCTGGGACTACCCGCCGTTCGTGGAGGCGGTGAAGGCGACCAAGCGCGATCACCTGATCATCGCGGGGCTGTCCTTCGAGGTCTGCGCCTCGCTGCCGGCGATCTCGGCGCGCGAGGAGGGCTATCAGCCGATCATCGCCATCGACGCCTGCGGCACCTTCTCGGCCGCCAAGCGCGAAGCGGGCATCGCGCGCCTGACGACGCTCGGCATCGAGATCTCCGACTACGCGACCTTGATGGTCGAGATCATGGGCGACAACGCCGATCCGAAGGCGCTCGACGTGTATGCCGCGCTCGACATGCCGTTCGCGGTGCTGATGGGCCAGGTGGCCGGAGCGCTGTCGCGATGAGCGCTGCCTTCGACGTCATCGTTGTCGGTGGCGGCTCGGCGGGCGCGGTGCTCGCGCATCGGCTCAGCGCCGATCCCGCGCGCCAGGTGCTGCTGCTCGAAGCCGGCGAAGCCTACCGGCCGAACGTGTTTCCGCGCGACCTCGCGGATGCCGACACGGCCGGTGGGCCCGATGGCCACGACTGGGGCTACCAGGCCGAGACCGGCCTCGCGGGACGCAGCATCCATGCACCGCGCGGCAAGACGCTGGGCGGCAGCTCGGCCGTCAACGCGGCGGTGGCGATGCGCTCGCGGCCCGAGGACTTCGCGAAGTGGCGCGCGTTGGGCATCGAGGGCTGGCAATGGCCCGAGCTGCTCGAGGCCTTCAAGGCGATCGAGAACACGCCCGACGGCGACGACGCGTTCCGCGGCCGCGCGGGGCCGCTGCCGATCCGCAACCGGCGGCGCGACGAGTTGACGCCTGCGCTCAATGGCTTCGTCGATGCAACGGCCGCACTCGGCTTCGCGCGCGTCGCGGACTTCAACGGCGAGCAGCAGGCCGGCGTCGCGCCGTATCCGCTCAACGTGATCTCGGGGCGGCGCATCAACACCGGCATCGCCTTCCTCGGCGAGGACGTGCGCGCGCGGCCCAACCTCACGATCCGTGGCGGCGTGGAGATCGACCGCGTGCTGTTCGAGGAAGGGCGCGCGGTGGGCGTGGTCGATGCCGAGGGCGAGAGCCATCGCGCGGGCCAGGTGATCCTCAGCGCGGGCGCCTTCGGCAGTCCGGCGATCCTCATGCGATCGGGCATCGGTCCCGCGCCGCACCTAGCGTCGCTGGGTATTCCGCTGGTGGCGGAACTGCCGGTGGGGCAGGGGCTGCAGGAGCATCCGTTCTACTACAACGTCTATGCGCTGACGCCCGAGGCGGCCGGCATGCATCCCGCGGCGGGCGCGATCCTCTGGGCCGCGTCCTCGCAGGCCGAGCCCGGCGACCTCGATCTGCACATCTCGGCCACCCATCTGTTCGATCCGGCGCTGAGCCCGACGGGCGGCGCGATCGTGCTGGCGGTGTCGGTGACGCAGCCCGAGGCGACCGGCAGCCTCGAGCTGGCCGACCGCGATCCGCGCAGCGCGCCGCGCATCCGCTACAACCTGCTGGGCACGCCGCGCGACATGGCGCGCATGCTCGAGGCCGTGCGGCTGTCGCGCGCGATCGGGCGGCAGTCGCCGTTCGCGCAGATGGTCGCGGCCGAGATGGCGCCGGGGCCGGAGTTCTCGGATGGCGACGACCTGCAGCGCGCGATCGAGCAGCAGCTCGACGGCTACGCGCACCCGACCTCGACCTGCCGCATGGGGCCGCCCGGCCAGGGCGTGGTCGATGGCGGCGGCCGCGTGCACGGCGTGCCGGGCCTGTTCGTGATCGACGCGTCGATCATGCCCAGGGCACCGAGCGCGCCGCCCAACATCACCACCATGATGATGGCCTGGCATCTCGCGGGCCACGGCTTCGGAGCTCGCTGATGGCCCTCGTTCCCATCGATCCACAGGACATCGCCGCGGCGCGCGCGCTGCGCCTCGAGTTCGGCCGCTTCTGGTCCACCGCGCCGGGCACGCCGCGCGACATCTACGACCGCTTCATCGCACAGACGCCCACCGCTTCCGAAGTCGCGGCGCGCGAGGCCGTCGACGAAGCCGCTTCCGGCTGGTGGGTCGAGCCCGCGCAGGCCGTGCCCGGGCGCGCGCTGCTGTTCATCCATGGCGGCGGCTATGGCCTCGGCCATGCGAACGCCTATGTCGGATTGGCCAGCCAGCTCGCGGCACGCACGCGCGTGCCGGCCTTCGTGCTCGAGTACCCGCTGGCGCCCGAGGCCGTGCTGCCTGCCGCGCGCGACCTCGCGCTGCGCACGCTCGCGGGGCTGGCATCGCGCTTCGGCGCGGTGGCGGTGGTGGGCGACTCGGCCGGTGGCGGCCTGTCGCTCGCGACCGTGCTCGAGGCCGCGAGGCAGGGCATCGCCGTGTCCTCGCTGGTCGCGTTCTCGCCCTGGACCGACCTGAGCCTGAGCGGCGCGAGCGCACAGGAACTGGCCGTCGGCGATCCGCTGCTCGACGTCGGCTACCTGCGTGCTTCGGCCGCGGCCTATCTGGGCGGCGCGCCGGCCATCGATCCGCGCGGCTCTCCGTTGTTCGATGCCGACCTGCGGCGCCTGCCGCCCACGCTGGTCCAGGTCGGCTCGGACGAGGTGCTGCGCGACGATTCGCGCCGTCTCGCGGAGGCGGCCGGCCAGGCGGGCGCGCAGGTCGAGCTCGAGGAGTGGCAGGGCATGCACCATGTGTTCCAGCTCAACACCCGCGAGCTGGCCAGCGCGCGCAAGGCGCTCGACCGCGCGGCCGCGTTCTTGTCGCGCCACTGGAACGCCTGACCCTTTGCCCGGGTCCGCGCGTGGCCGGTGCGCGCGGAACGTGCTAAGTTGCCGCGGACTCGGAAGAACCCATCGGCGAAAGACACGCGTGCTCGACCTCAACGACTTTCGGTACTTCGTGGAAGTGATCGACCGGGGCAGCCTCTCGGCCGCGGCGCGCGCGCTGCAGCGGCCGGTCTCGACGATCAGCTACCGTATCCAGCAGCTCGAGGCCGAGCTCGGCCTGACGCTGCTGGCGCGCACCTCGCGGCGCATCACGCTGACCGAATCGGGCGAGGCCTTCTACGGCCACGCGGTCGCCACCATCGCGCGCGCCAACGAGGCCGAGGCGGCGATGCGCAGCCGCAGCACCGAGCCGACCGGCACCGTGCGCTACACGGTGTCGGTCGCGACCTCGCAGTTCGCGATGACCGAGATGGTCGCGAGCTTTCTCGCGAAGTACCCGAAGGTCAACCTGCTGCAGGACGCGAGCGATGCCAACGTCGACATCGTGGCCGACCGCTACGACTTCGCGATCCGCGCCTACTCGGGTGCGCTGCCCGATTCGAACCTGGTGCAGCGCGCGCTCGCGGAAGCGCCCTGGCACCTGTTCGCGGCGCCCGAGTTCCTCGAAACCGCCGGCGCCATCGAGACGCCCGACGACCTGCGGGGTTGCGCCACCCTGATCATGAAGCGCGGGTCGCTCACGCCCGCGTGGCTGCTCAAGCGCGAGGACGACCGCGCGCAGACCGCGCAGGTCGCGATCCGCCCGCGCATGGAGGGCACCTGCATGGTGACCCTGAAGCGCGCGGCCGAGGCGCGCATGGGCGTGGTCGCATTGCCGGCCTACATCTGCCGCGACGAGCTGCGCGCCGGCCGCCTGCGGCGCGTGCTGCCCGACTGGGTGGCGGCCGATTCGACCATCTCGGCACTGATGCCGAGCCGGCGCGGCATGAGCGCCGCGGCGCGCGCCTTCATCGAGCACCTCGTCGAGGCCTTTCCCGCCGCCGTCCGGCTCGACTGAGCGCAAGCGCAACCCCTGTGATCCGACCCGCCGCGCCGATGCGGCGGCGCAGTCGCGCGCGCCATCAGGGTTTACGCAAAGACGTGGCCTCGGCATCGATGTCTACAATATGGACATAAATCCACAATATGGACAATCGATATGCCCCTCGATGATTCGGACCCGACCCCGAAGATGCCCTACCAGTACCCGAATCCTCCGGACGCGTTGCCCGAGATCGTGGTGCAGCACGCGATCCCGACCGACGAGCGCCTGTGGGTCCCGCAGGCCGAGAACGTGTGGTTCCGGCCGCTGTGCCTGAACGCGAGCCAGGGCTACTGGATGAACCTGCTGAAGGTGCGCAAGTCGGGCGTGCTGAGCCGCCACCGCCATCCGCAGGCGGTGCACGGCTTCGTGCTCAAGGGGCGCTGGCGCTATCTCGAGCACGACTGGGAAGCCACCGAGGGCAGCTACGTGTTCGAGCCGCCGGGCGAGACGCACACGCTGTACGTGCCCGAGGACGTCGAGGAAATGATCACCTACTTCCAGGTCAACGGTGTCATGTACTACACCGACCCCTGGGGCAAGGGCATGGGCTACGAGGACGTGTTCACCAAGATCGACATGTGCCGCAAGCACTTCGACAACGTCGGCCTCGGCGCGGACTACGTCAAGCAGTTCATCCGATGAGCACGACGGCCTACGGCCGCGCCGGCTACGACTTCGCGGGCGCGGTGGCGGTGGTCACCGGCGGTGCCAGCGGCATCGGCGCGGAGGTCGCGGCGCAGCTGCGCCGCAGCGGCGCGCGGGTGGCAGTGTGGGACATGGCCGAGGTCACTGCGAACGACGACGCCTGGCAGGTCGACGTGAGCGATCTCGCCATGGTCGAGCACGCGGCCGCCGCGGTGGTCGCGCACTTCGGCCGCATCGACTTCGTGGTCAACAGCGCGGGCTTCGCGGGACCGACGGTGCCGCTCGATGCCTACGACCCCGCCACGTGGCGCCGCATCGTCGACGTGAACCTGGTCGGCACCTTCAACGTGTGCCGCGCCGTGGTGCCGCACCTGCGTGCCGCGGGCGCGGGGCGCATCGTCAACATCGCCTCGCTGGCCGGCAAGGAGGGCACGCCCAATGCCTCGGCCTACAGCGCGGCCAAGGCCGGCGTGATCGCGCTGACCAAGTCGCTCGGCAAGGAGCTCGCGACCACCGGCATCCTGGTGAACGCGATCGCTCCGGCCGCGGTGCGCACGCCGATCCTCGAGCAGATGTCGGCCGAGCACGTGCAGACCATGATCGGCAAGAGCCCGATGCAGCGCCTGGGCGAGAGCGCCGAGGTGGCCGAGATGGTGGCCTGGCTGTGCTCGGGCTCGTGCAGCTTCAGCACCGGCGCCACCTTCGATCTCTCGGGCGGTCGGGCCACGTACTGAAGCGCCGCCAAGTTTTTTTCGGTCCCATTCATTTTCAAACCACGGAGACACACCCCATGATTCGCTTCGCCTCGAAACTGCAACGCCTCGCGGCGCTGTCGCTGCTGCCGGTGGCGGCGCTGCTGGCCGCGGCGCCCGCCTCGGCGCAACCGCGCGACTATCCCAACAAGCCGGTCGAGCTGGTGGTGCCGTTCCAGCCCGGCGGCGGCACCGACGCACTGGCGCGCGCCTTCGCCGATGCCACGCGCAAGCACATGCCGCAGAGCATGATCATCGTTAACAAGCCCGGCGCCAGCGGTGCCATCGGCTGGCAGGACGTGATCAACGCCAAGCCCGACGGCTACCGCCTCGCGGTGGTCACGGTGGAACTCACGACGCTGCCGCACATGGGTCTCGCCAAGTTTACCTACGAGGACCTCGCGCCCATCGCGCGCCTCAATGCCGACCAGGCCGCGATCACCGTGCGCGCCGATGCGCCGTGGAACACCATCGAGGAGTTCCTGGCCGCCGCCAGGAAGGACAGCGGCAAGCTCAGCGTGGGCAATGCCGGCAACGGCTCGATCTGGCACCTGGCGGCCGCCGCGCTCGAGGACAAGACCAGCGTGAAGTTCAACCACACGCCGTTCCAGGGCGCCGGCCCCGCGGTGCTCGCGTTGATGGGCGGCCACATCGACGCGGTGGCGGTGAGCCCGGCCGAGGTCACGACCTACGTGCAGGCCGGCAAGCTCAAGACGCTGGCCGTGATGGCCGAGCAGCGCGTGAAGGGCTTCGAGAAGGTGCCCACGCTCAAGGAACGCAACATCGACCTGGTGATCGGCACCTGGCGCGGCATCGCGGCGCCGAAGAACACGCCGCCCGAGGTCATCGCCTACCTGAAGACCGTGAGCCAGCAGGCCGCCAACGAGCCGGCCTTCCGCGAGGTGCTCGACAAGCAGAACCTGGGCTTCGCCTATGCCGACGACGTCGCCTTCAAGGCCACGATGGCCAAGGACAGCGCCTACTTCAAGACGCTGATGGGCAAGCTCGACATCAAGAACTGATCCACGCAAAGGCAACTCCCTCTTCATGACTTACGAGGCAGCACTCTTCAAGGGCAAGCGGGCACTGGTGTCCGGTGCCACCCAGGGCATCGGCGCCGTGATCGCCAACCACCTGGCCGCGCTCGGCGCGCAGGTCACGGCCATCGGCCTGGGCAACGGCGACGGCACGCTCGATGCCGCGGTCGAGGTCCGGCAGGCCGACGTGACCTCGGACGCGAGCCTCGAGGCCGCGATCGGCGGCATCGAGCGCCTGGACATCGTCTTCAACTGCGCCGGCATCATCCAGCGCGGCGCGGAGCACGACCTCGCGGTGTTCGAGAAGGTGCTGGCCGTGAACCTCACCGGCACGATGCGCGTGTGCGGCATGACGCGCGAGCGCCTCAAGGCGAGCGGCGGTTGCATCGTCAACACGGCCTCGATGCTGAGCTTCTTCGGCGGCGGGCTGGTGCCCGGCTATGCCTCGAGCAAGGGCGGCGTGGCCCAGCTCACCAAGTCGCTGGCGATCGCCTACGCGGCCAACGGCATCCGCGTGAACGCGATCGCGCCGGGCTGGATCGCGACGCCGCTCACGAAACCGCTGCAGGACGATCCCGCGCGCGCGGGCCCGATCCTCGCGCGCACGCCGCTGGGCCGCTGGGGCACGCCCGACGACGTGGCGCGCGCCGCGATGTTCCTCTGCACGCCGGCCGCGTCGTTCATGACCGGCGTGGTGCTGCCGGTCGACGGCGGCTACATGGTGAGCTGAGGGCGCGCCCGATGCGCGTGGACTGGATGGAGGGTATGGATAATGGCCCGGCCCTCGTTCCCGCCGGTGCCCGCGCCGGCCTCGTCCCTTCGTCCATGCCCGCTCCCCGGTCTTCCTCCGCCGCTCCCGCTTCTTCCGCCGCTTCCGCGAACCAGGTCGCGGGCACCGCCTCGTTCTCCAAGTTCATGCACGTGCTGCAACTGGTGGCCGATGCGCAGGAGCCGGTCAACGTCGCGGCGCTGATGCGCGCGAGCGGCTATCCGCGGCCCACGGTGCACCGCATCGTCGCGGCGCTGATCGCCGAGCGCCTGCTGGTCGAGCACCCGCACAGCGCGACCCTGGGGCTGGGCCCGCGGCTGATCCAGCTCGCGAGCCGCAGCTGGGGCCGTTCCGAGCTGCGGCTGGCGGCCGTCGACGAGCTCAAGCGGCTGCGCGACCTCACGGGCGAGACCGTGCACCTGGCCGTGCCCAACGACACGACCATGGTCTACATCGAGAAGCTCGAGAGCCCGAGCGCGGTGCGCATGGCCTCGCGCATCGGCACCAGCGTGTCGCTGCACGCCACCGCCGTCGGCAAGGCCTACATGGCGGCGCTCGACGACGGCGCGCTGCAGGCGCTGGTCCAGCGCCTGCCGATGCCGCGCTACACGCCCAACACCACCGTCGATGCCGCAGCGCTGCGCGCCGAGGTGCAGAAGACGCGCGAGCGCGGCTGGTCGGTCGACAACGAAGAGAACGAAGCCGGCATCTTCTGCTTCGGCGCGGTGATCCGCGGCGTGGGCGGCGTGCCGGTGGCGGCGATCAGCGTGAGCACGCTGGTGTTCCGCCAGAAGGAGGACCCGGCCCAGGCCTACGTGGCACCGCTGCTCGAGGCCTGCCGCGTCATCTCGGAGCGCATCGCGCAGACGCCTTCGCTGTCGGGCAGCGACGTGCTCTGAAGCGCGTGCGGCTCAGGCCAGCGCCTTGAGCTGGAAGCCCGGCGCCCGCGCTTCTTCCTCGCTCAGCGCCACGCCCTTGGCCAGCAGCCGGCGCGCCAGCATGTGATCGCCCGCGCGGTTGAGCGTCTCGACCGCCGCGAGGCGGCCTTCGCGGATGCACAGCACGGTGGCGGCCGGTGAAGCCGCATCGCGCAGAACCACGTGCGCATCGTCGGCCGCGCGCAGCCCGGCGATCTGCAGCCTGAGTTCGCCCTGGTCGCTCCAGAACCACGGCACCGGGCCGTGCGCCACCGTCTTGCCTGTGAGCCGCGCCGCCACGCTGCGCGCCTGGTCGCCGGCGTTCTGCACCGACTCGAGCCGGATGGGGCGACCGCTGACCGGATCCGGAAAGGCCGCCACGTCGCCGATGGCCGAGATCGCCGGATCGGAACTCAGCAGCTGCGCATCAACGCGGATGCCGTTGTCGACCGCGAGCCCGGCCTGCGCCGCGAGCTGCGTGCGCGGCTCGGCACCGATGCCCACCACCACGAGGTCGGCCGGCAACGTCTCGCCGTCGGCGGTGCGCACCGCCGCGATCCCGCCCTCGCGGCCCGCATGGCCCTCCAGCGCCGTCACGCCGCAGCCGAAGCGCAGCCGCGTGCCGCGGCCCTCGTGCGAAGCCGCCACGGCCTGCGCGCTGTGCGGCGAGGCGGCCCGCGCCAGCGCGCGATCGGCCACGTCGAGCACCGTCACGTCCAGGCCCAAGGCACGCGCCACCGAGGCGAACTCGAGCCCGATGAAGCCGGCGCCGATCACCACCGCGCGCCGGCTGTCGGCCAGCCGCTCGCGCAGCCGGTCGGCATCGTCCAGCGTCTGCAGGCTCATCACGCCCTCGAGCTCCGCGCCCTCGACGCGCATGCGGCGCGGGCTCGATCCGGTGGCGATCACGAGATGGTCATAGGCGATCGCCTGGCCCGACGTCAGCACCACGCGCTGCGCGGCGCGGTCGATCAGCTCGACGCGGCCCCGCACGCGCTGCACGCGCTGTTCCTCGAAGAAGCGCTCGGGCCGGAAATGCAGGTCGCTCGCGCTCGCCTTCGCGAGCAGGTAGGCCTTCGACAGCGGCGGCCGCTGGTAGGGCAGGCTGGCCTCGTCGCCGACCAGCACGATGGCGCCCTCGAAGCCTTCCTGGCGCAGCGAGGCGCAGCACTGGAAGCCCGCATGGCCCGCGCCGACGATCACGACCTGTTGCATGGCGCGCGCATCGGGTGTGGGGAGAAGAGGGCGCGCACGGGCGCCCATGCGTCGCGATGCCGCGCGGCGTCGGGCCGCTTTTCAGGCGCGCTCGGGGCCTGGATCGAGGGCCGCCCGCCGTCGGGCGCGTCGGTGTCGAGCTTGTAAGGGATCAGCCATTCCATCTGCGTGTCTCCTGCAGCGCGATGGTGTTCGCAGGGGCCCGGCTTGTCTGTCCCCGCTGTAGGGGACGCGTGCGGTGCCTGGCGAGGATCTACTTGATTCGAAGGATGCCAAGGAACGGGCCCGTCTCAATACTTCCGCCGCGGAGCACCCGGAGGGGGCGCTTCAACTCACGCCTCGAGGCGGATAGGAGATCGAAAGCATGAGAACCCTGCAACATATCCGTCGCTGCGCATTCGCAGCGGCTGCGCTCGGGATCGCTCTGCCGGCTGCGCTGGCCCAGTCGGCCGCGCCGGAATTTCCGGCGGAGGCCGTGGCACTGACGCCCGAGACGCTCAAGGGCCTCAACGGCAAGAAGTTCGTGGGCACGCGCGTGGACGGCACGGGCTGGACGATGGACTTCGGCCCCGACGACTACTTCCGGCTGGCGTACCGGCGCGGCGGCACCGGTGCCGGGCCCGGTGGAGGCATCTTCGACGGCACGGTCCGGCTCGATGGCACGAAGCTGTGCCAGGACATGCGCAAGGCCCTCGAAAGCCGATGCAACGAGGTGCGCCTGAAAGGCAACGAGCTGTTCTATCAGCGGGGCTCCAACGGCGAGATCGTGGTTCTCACGGCACAGTGAAATCCGATCCCGCTGGCCTGCGATCCGGCGCACGGGGGCGCTGCTGCGTGACCGGGTTGCAGCGGCGCATGCACCGATGCGAAAACCCGCCAGTCCTGGCCGCTGAATTCCTCGCGCCCCGGACGGCGACACAGCCCGATCGCCGCTGACGGTTGCCGCCGAGGGCGCCGATCCTCGTCGACGCTCGAGTGGGGCGAGCCGCTCGCATCTCTCTTTCGACACCTCGGCAGTCCGGCCCGCCAGGCCAACCGAATCCAGTGGCCCCAGCAGGATGGCCGACCGCAAATGTCGGCAACGTCCCACGGATCGCGCCGCCGGGCGGGGGAATACTCCCCGGTCCAGCCGAGGGGGAACCGGCGCGAACCCACTGTCCGAGAGAACAAAACACATGCCAGATCCCGCCGCCGAGTGGCTGTCCATCGCCAACCTGTCGGACGCCGATCACCGGCAGATGATCGATGCGGTCACCGACTACGCGATCTTCTTCCTCGATCCCGACGGCATGGTGCTGAGCTGGAATGCCGGTGCGCGGCTCGTCAGCGGCTACGAAGGTTCCGAAATCCTCGGGCGCCATGTCTCGATGCTCTATCCGGCCGAAGCGCAGCAGCGCGACGGCCCGCGCCAGGAGCTCGCGCAGGCACGCGAGGCGGGCCATTTCGAGGACGAGGGCTGGCGCGTGCGCAAGGACGGCACGCGCTTCTGGGCCAGCGTGGTCATCACGCGGCTCACCGGGCCCGACGGCACGGTGCGCGGCTTCTCCAAGATCACGCGCGACCTCAGCGAGCGGCGCCTGCAGGACGAACTGCTGCGCGCGAGCGAGGAGCGCTTCCGGCTGCTGGTCGAGGGCGTGAAGGACTATGCGATCTTCATGCTCGACCCCGCGGGCCACGTGATCAGCTGGAACGCGGGCGCGCAGAAGAACAAGGGCTACGAGGCGGCCGAGATCATCGGCCGGCACTTCTCGACCTTCTATCCGCCCGACGTGGCCGCCAGCGGCTGGCCCGCGCAAGAGCTGCGCAACGCGCTGCGCGACGGCCGCTTCGAGGACGAGGGCTGGCGCGTGCGCAAGGACGGCAGCCGCTTCTGGGCCAGCGTGGTCATCACGGCGCTGTACGACGCGGCGGGGCACCACAAGGGTTTCGCCAAGGTCACGCGCGACCTCAGCGAGCGCCGGCGCATCACCGCGCTGGAGGACGAGGGACGGCGCATGGCCACCTTTCTCGCGATGCTCGGGCACGAGCTGCGCAACCCGCTCGCGCCGATCTCGAATGCGCTCGAGCTGCTCAAGCGCGAGAAGATCGAATCGCGCATCTTCAACAGCACGCGCGACATCATCGACCGGCAGCTGCGGCAGATGACCCGGCTGATCGACGACCTGCTCGACGTGGGCCGCATCACCAGCGGCAAGATCCACCTCGAGGCCAAGCCGGTGCGGCTGCGCGACGTGATCCACGACGCGGTCGAGACGGTGCGTCCGCTGGTCGCGCTGAAGTCGCAGGTGCTCGACCTGCAGGTCGATGGCGCCGACCCCTGGGTCACGGGCGACCGGGCGCGGCTGGTGCAGGTGGTCAGCAACCTGGTGCACAACGCCGCCAAGTTCACCGACAACGGCGGGCGCATCGAGCTGCGGCTCGGCGCCGGCCCCACCGCGCCCGGCGTCGCGGGCGCCAGCCCGATCGAGGCCGAGATCGTGGTGCGCGACACCGGCCCGGGCATCGCGCCGCAGGACGTCCACCGCATCTTCGACCTGTTCGTGCAGGGCGAGCAGGACGCCGCGCGGTCCAAGGGCGGCCTCGGCCTCGGGCTGAGCCTGGTGCAGCAGCTGGTCGCGCTGCACGGCGGGCGGGTCAGCGTGTTCAGCAGCGGGCACGCGGGCGAGGGCAGCGAATTCATCGTCAACCTGGCCGCCGTGGCCGAGCCGCTGGCGGGCGAGGGCGCCTCGGGCCGGGCGCCCGGCGAGCGGCTGGTGCTGGTGGTCGACGACAACCAGGACGCCGCCGAGACCATGGCGCTGCTGATGGACGCGCTGGGCTATGCCAGCGCGGTCGTGCACGACGGCTTCGCGGCGATCGAGGCGGTCAAGGCCGGCCGGCCCGACGTCGTGCTGCTCGACATCGGCCTGCCCGGCATCGACGGCCACGAGGTCGCGCGCCGGCTGCGCGCCGAACTGGTCGACCCGCCCGCGCTGATCGCCGTGACCGGCTACGGCCAGCCCAGCGACCGCGACACCAGCTTCGAGACCGGCTTCCTCGGCCATCTGACCAAGCCGGTGGACGTGGACCGGCTGGCGCGGATGCTGGAGCGGCTGTTCCAGGAGGAGCGGCCAGGGAGCGTGGCGGGCTGAAGCGCCGCGCGCAAGGTCCTCAGCCGCCGCGCTTCACCAGCGTCATGAACTCCAGCCCCTGGACCTTGCTGGAGCGCATGTCGAACATCGACAGCACCGACTGACCGAGCAGCGGCAGGCAGTCGGCACAGGTGATGGCCTGCACGTTCTTCAGCTCGAAGCGGCCGATGCGGATGGCATCGATCACGATCGCCTTGGCGACGACCCGGCGGCCGTCGGCGGTGAACATCCTGACGCTCGGATCGACGACGCGGTAGGGCACCTTCGATTGCCGCAGCGTCTCTTCCGCCAGCGACAGCCGCGTGGCGCCGGTGTCGACCATGAAGGCCATGGCCTTGGCTTCGCCGAGGTTGACCGGCGCGAAGAAGTGCCCGCCGTAGGCCGGCAGGCGCAGGCCGGCGCGCTCCGGGGCCGCGGCGCCGCCGCCCTGGTCGATGGCGGTCTCGATGGCGATGCGCTGGCCCGCGAAATAGAGCGGGCTGCCGCGCGCTTGGGCCTGGCTGTCGTAGGCCTGCAGCAGCGACAGGGCTTCGTAGGGCCGGCCGGCCGCGACCAGCAGGCGCGCGAGCTTGGCGCGCACGTCCACCAGCGCGGGCTGCGCCGCCAGCGCCTTGTAGGACCACGCGATGGCCTCCTCGCCGCGGCCCAGCTTCGAGAGGCTGTCGGCATGGAAGGCGAACAGGTCGTAGGCGCCTTCGCCGAGCGCTTCCGCGCGCTCGAAGTTCTCGACCGCCTGCTGGTGCTTGCCGCGCCGGGCCTGTGCCATGCCGAGGTTGGCGAGGCCGAGGGTGTCGCCGGGCAGCAGGCGCACGTAGTCCTGCCAGTTGGCTTCCTCGCAGGCCAGGTCGGCTTCGCGCGCGCAGCGCCCGGCCTGGCGCCGGAAGTCCTCGGCCGTGAGGTTGTCCTTGTTGAGCCAGCGCTGCCAGTAGCCGCGGGTGGTGGCGATGCTCGCGAAGGACACGGCCGCCAGCACGAGGCAGGTCCAGGCGAAGACCTTGACGCCGCGGCGCTGGCTGAAGCGGTGGTCCCAGAGCGAGCAGAGCAGCACCACGACGAAGGGCCAGAGCAGGGCGCCCAGCGCGGTGCCGATGCGGAACGCGGGGGACATCGCTTCCGAGCGCCCGAAGAACAGCGTGGTGGCCTCGAGCGCCGCCAGCGAGAGGGCCGCCAGGCCCCACAGCAGCGGACCGGCCTTGCGCCCGCGCTCGCGGTCGTCGCGCAGGAAGCCCGGCTCCCAGCCGGGGGCCGCGGCTGCGATGTCTCCCGTCCACTGCGGTTCGCGCCGCGATCCCGTGTGCTCGTCCATGAGGTCCTCCCGAGGCACCGGCGTTGTGTGCGTGTTCCCGCGCGAGCGGGGGCCGGTTGCCGCAAAAATGTGTCGGAAAGTATACCTAGCCGGGGTGTCGCGGGCCTGGCATCGCGCCGGGCCCGAGCGGCCGGCGGTGGCGCGATCCGCGCCGAGAATCCCCGCATGGACCTGCTCAAGACCTTCGCCCTCTTCGTCGCCACGGCCCTGGCCGAGATCGTGGGCTGCTACCTGCCCTATCTCTGGCTGCGCCAGGGCCATTCGGCCTGGCTGCTGCTGCCCGCGGCGGTCTCGCTGGCGCTGTTCGCCTGGCTGCTGACCCTGCACCCGACCGCGGCGGGCCGGGTCTACGCGGCCTACGGCGGGGTCTACATCGGCGTGGCGGTGCTGTGGCTCTGGGCGGTCGACAAGGTGCAGCCGAGCGTGACCGACTGGGTCGGCGTGGGGGTCAGCCTGCTCGGCATGTTCATCATCATGGCCGGGCCGCGGCTGGTGCGCTGACAAGGTGTGAATAAACCTGCTGCGCCCCCCGATCTCGCACCTGCGGTCCTCACCGTACAGAGTACGGCTCCGGTCCTCGGCGCGACCTCGGGGCGCTCGCTACGGTTTCTTCACACCTTGTGAGCGGCGGCAGGGACATCGGATCGGCGGTAGATTCGGCTTTCGCTATGTCGGCCGGAATATCGCGCAATCGCATTTCGTGGATGGGGCTCATACGCCGGCGCGGATCGCGCCGCCCGGATGCGCCGCGCAGAATGCCGGCCTGTCGCCTGCTGATCACCGAGGAACCCCGATGAGCCTGGATGCCGTTGTGCCCGTGGAGCCGCGCCGCGCCGCGAGCGAAAGTCCGAACCCGCCGGCAAGCGCGCTGCTGCACGTGCTGGGCGGCGTGCCGCGGCCGGCCGCGTTCGCGCGCGAGGCGCTCGAGCGCCTCGCGCGCCACGACCTCGGCCCGACCCAGGTGCTGTGCTATTCGGGCCGTGCCGTGGCGCAGGTCGACAGCTACGCGGGCGCGCGGCTGATCGACGTGCTCGATGCCTGCGGCTTTTCCGAGCGGCCGCGCTCGGAGCTCAAGCGCTGCGTGGTGGTTGCGCTCGGCGACGACGGCTACCAGGCCATCTTCAGCTGGAACGAGCTTTACAACAGCACCATCGGCGAGAAGGCGCTGGTCTTGTACGAGAAGAACGGTGGCCCGCTCGAGCCGCACCTGGGCGCGCTGTGCCTGATCTCGGCCAACGACGCGCGCCTCGGGCCGCGCCATCTGCGCGGGCTGTCGCAGATCGCCGTGAAGATGCCCTGAGCCCCGGCTTGGAGCCCGGTCGCCGGGAGCGTCGACAATAGGCCCCAAGATTCAGGACAGGAGCTCCCCCATGAAAAACGTCACCATCCCCCCCGGTATCGGCGTGCGCAACGACGGCCCCTTCGTGCTGTTCGGCGGCGTCAACGTGCTCGAGTCGAAGGACCTGGCGCTGCGCACCGCCGAGGAGTTCGTGCGCGTCACCGGCAAGCTCGGCATTCCCTACGTGTTCAAGGGAAGCTTCGACAAGGCCAACCGCTCGTCGATCCACTCGTACCGCGGCCCCGGCCTCGACGAGGGCCTGCGCATCCTGCAGGAGGTCAAGTCGGCCTTCGGCGTGCCGGTGCTGACCGACGTCCACGAGCCGGCCCAGGCCGCGCCGGTGGCCGAGGTGGTCGACGTGCTGCAGCTGCCCGCCTTCCTCGCGCGCCAGACCGACCTGGTGGTGGCGCTCGCCAGGACCGGCCGCGTCATCAACATCAAGAAGCCGCAGTTCCTGAGCCCGAGCCAGATGTTCAACATCGTCGAGAAGTTCAGGGAAGCGGGCAACGACCAGATCATCCTGTGCGACCGCGGCACCTGCTTCGGCTACGACAACCTGGTGGTCGACATGCTGGGCTTCGGCGTGATGAAGAAGACCACGGGCGACCTGCCGGTGATCTTCGACGTGACCCATGCGCTGCAGCAGCGCGAGGCCGGCGCCGCCGCTTCGGGCGGCCGTCGCGAGCAGCTCGTGGACCTCGCGCGCGCCGGCATGGCGCTGGGCCTCGCGGGCCTGTTCATCGAGGCCCACCCCGATCCGGCCCAGGCCAAGTGCGATGGACCGAGCGCGCTGCCGCTGCACCAGCTCGAGCCCTTGATGACGCAACTCAAGTCGCTCGACGACCTCGTGAAGTCGTTCCCCGTCCTGAAGATCTAGCTTTCTTCAGACCGTCATGCGGGGCTGCGAGCATCCCCGCATGTTCGGCCCTCTCATCTCCATCGCGCTGACGGTGGAACAGCACGACACGAGCGAGTACTACTGGGTGCTGCTCGAATCGTTCGACGGTTCGCCCGAGTACGAGCGCCTGCTCGAAGCCGCGGCGGGATTCCCCACCTACCTCGATGCGCTCCAGGCCGGCTTTGCCGTGCTCAAGGGCCTGTCGGAAGACCTCGCGGTCGGTCCGCGCGACGACCGGCGGGCGCGGTATTTCTAGCGCTCAGCGCCGGACGTAGCGCGTGGCCGTGAGCGCCTCGGAGACTCCCGAGGTCTTGTGGTCGACATAGCCGCGCTCGCGCAGCGCCTGGCGGATCGCGCTGTCGCCGATCGAGGCGCCGCGCCCCTTGGGATGGACGACCCAGAGCCCGGGGCAGGGCAGCGCGGCATGCGCCTCGAGCGTGGCCGCGAGCTCGGCGTCGCTGCGGACCACGGCCACGACCGAATGCGCGGCCGCTGCGTCGTCGGTGCGCGCGCCGCGCAGCGCTTCGGTCAGCGCCGCATCGTCGACGCGGCCGAGCACGAACGCGGGCTGCGCCGGTCCCACGCCGAGCTTGGACGCGAGCGAGGGCGGCGGCGTGGCGATCTTCGTGGCCCAGCGCTGGCTCTCGGTGTCGCCGAGCGCCAGCGCGACCGCTTCGCCGTTCGCCTCGAAGCGCAGCTCGCCGGCCGTGGCCTGCACCTGCGCCAAGGCCGCGATCGCATAGCGGCGCTTGAGGGCGCCGCGCAGGATCAGCTCGGTCGATTCGAGCAGGGCCTTGACCTCGGCCGATTCGTCGCCGACGCGCGCGGCGCAGGTCGCTTCACGTCCCATGTTGTGTCTCCATCCTCGTCTCCTGCGGTGGTGGGCGACGCATTATCCGGATGCGGGCCCGGGAGGCCGTGGGCATTTTCGAGAGGACAATCGCGGGAGCTCCCCCGACACCACCCCACGACCATGCCCCGCCTCGACGACCCCCTTCACGACGCCGAAATCGGCTCCCGCGACAGCACGCTCGACACCACCCGGATCGACGACGTGCGCATCGGCGCCGTGCGCCCGCTCATGACCCCCGCGCTGCTGCAGGAGCGCGTGCCGGTGCGCGACAACACCCTGGCGCTGGTCGAGGGTGCCCGCGCCGCGATCGCCGACGTGCTGCACGGCCGCGACGACCGGCTGGTGGTGGTGGTCGGCCCGTGCTCGATCCATGACCACGACCAGGCCATCGAGTACGCGCAGCGCCTCAAGAAGGTGGCCGATTCGCTGCAGGACGACCTGCTGATCGTGATGCGCGCCTACTTCGAGAAGCCGCGCACCACCGTGGGCTGGAAGGGCTACATCAACGACCCGCACCTGGACGGCAGCTTCGCCATCAACGAGGGCCTGGAGCGCGCGCGGCGCCTGCTGCTCGAGCTGACCACGCTGGGCCTGCCGACCGGCACCGAGTTCCTCGACCTGCTGAGTCCGCAGTTCATCGCCGACCTGATCGCCTGGGGCGCCATCGGCGCGCGCACCACCGAGAGCCAGAGCCACCGGCAACTGGCCTCGGGCCTGAGCTGCCCCGTCGGTTTCAAGAACGGCACCGACGGCAGCGTCAAGGTCGCGGCCGACGCCATCCTCGCGGCCCGCGCGCCGCATGCCTTCATGGGCATGACCAAGATGGGCATGGCGGCGATCTTCGAAACCCGCGGCAACGACGACTGCCATGTGATCCTGCGCGGCGGCAAGGCGCCCAACTATTCGGCCGCGGACGTCGAGTCCAGCTGCCAGGCGCTGCTGGCGAACGGCCTGCGGCCGCAGGTCATGATCGACGTCTCGCACGGCAACAGCAGCAAGCAGCACCAGCGCCAGATCGTGGTGGCCGAGGACGTCGCGGCGCAGATCGCGGGCGGCGAGCGACGCATCACCGGCCTCATGATCGAGAGCCACCTCGAGGAAGGGCGGCAGGACCTCCAGCCCGGCGTGGCGCTCAAGCACGGCGTGTCGATCACCGATGCCTGCATCGGCTTTGCGCAGACGGTGCCGGTGCTCGAGGGGCTGGCTTCGGCGGTGAAGGCAAGGCGGCGGTTGGCGAAGGGCTGAGGGGATCCGGGCGCATTGCTTGCCCGCGGTCTCGTTCGCACCTTGCATCCAGAAAACCGCGGGAGGAACCGTGCGCTTCGTCTTCGTCTGCCTGCTCGCCCTGCTGAGCGCCTGTCACAGCGCGCCGCGGGTCGAAGCGAGAAACTTCGAACTGAACCTGGCCGAGAACTGGATCGATACCGAGGTGCGTGGCGAGGGCGTGTGGAGCTTCATCTCGAAGGAGCCGCTGGCGTCTCTGGTGATTTCCGAGCACCTGGTCTCCGTGCGCGAGGGGCAGATCTACGCGGTCGCGGCCGGCGTGGTCCGCGAGCGGAAAAAGCTCGAACGCCAGGTGAGGGGCGGCCGCACGATCCATTTTCTCGACGACTCCGTCCGGATGAACGAGGACGAGACAGCGGCGGAGATCTCCTATCTCGGTCGCATCGAGGGGAGCGATGAATATATCCACTACATCGCGTACGTGTCCCGCTTCCGCATTCATGGTTTCTGGGTGTCGGTGGAGACGTCCGACCCGCAGGCCGCCACGGCCGTTCTCGCGACGGTGTTGAAAGGTTTGAAGAGCAAGCCGTCCTAGACAGGGAGCGCCGCCTCGAGCGGTCGATGCGGCATGCCATGATCCAGCCAGAAAGAAGGGGTGGCTTCATGGAACGTCTAGAGGGAATCCGGATGGATCGACGACAACTGCTCATCGGCATCGCCGCGCTGCCTGTCGCCGCGTGGGCGGCGCCGCAGGGGGAATACGCCTTCGTGGACGCGAAGTCGCTGGCGCGTGTCGGCGAACCGCGGCGCGTGAAGCTGGCCGAGTCGATCGCATGGTCCCGATCGAGCAAGAACACCGAGTACGGCCTGCTCGCGGGGGACTACGCGTACCTCGCCGACTTCGACGGCGGACGGCTGTTCTTCGGCAGCGACGCGTCCACCTACATGCGATCGCCCCGTGGCGAATACTTGCTCGCGCCCGGCGGACTGTGGCTCGGCAATGGGACCACGCGGTCGCGCTTCCTCATCGTTCAGCGCGCCGATACCTTGCGCCGGGGTTCGAGCCTGGCGGCGGTGCAGGAGGCCACGCCGGGTTCGCCATGGCTTCCGCCTGGGCTGGCGCTGCTCGATGCCCTGACGCAATGGGCCAGCGAGGGCGTGGTCATGCTGCTGCCCGAGATCGAGGACGCCAAGGTGGAGGCGTCGCTTCGCGCGGCCTTCGAGTTCTGACCTCGGGGCCTGCGGTTTCGATCGAAGCCCGAGCCTAGTTCGATGACGCCAACTCGGCCGCCTCGGCCCGCTTGCCGCCGACCAGTGCGCCCTTCGCAAACGCATGGCTGCCAAGCCCCCGCGCGGTGACCAGATGCGCGGCCCCGCCCTGCCCATTCACATCGACCAGGAACTCCGAGCTGAGCACCGGCGCGCCGCAGAAATCGAAGATGCCGTGGTCGATCTGCGTGCGCATCGCCTTGTCGTAGCCGTGCCGCGCATAGGTGCCGCCGTCCGCGCCGCCGATGCCGATCAGGTGGATCGGGAGGTGGCCGAGCCGCTTGCCGAGCGAGCCGTCGGGCCGCTCGTCGTAGGCCCAGCCGTTGGAGAACACGCGGTCGATCCAGCCCTTGAGCTGGCCCGGGAACGACCACCAGTAGACGGGATAGACGAGCACCAGCGCGTCGGCGCGGTCGATGCGTTGCTGCTCGCGCAGCACGTCGGCCGGCAGCGGCGCCTGCAGCAGGTAGGCGGTGGCATCGGCCTGGCTGAAGGCCGGCTGGAAGCCCTCCGCGGCGAGGTCGGCGATCTCGGTGCTGTGGTCGCCGGAGGCCTCGACGCCTTCGGCGAACGAGCGCGCGATGGCGTGCGTGAGCGACTGCGGGGAGGGATGGCTGACGACGATGAGGGCATGCATGGAGGTGGTTCCTTTGAGGCTGGGTGTAAACTACCTTTAGTAGTCTACGCTTCGTAGGTTACCTTTGGTAGTTTAAGGATGTCAAGCAACCCGACGAAACCGGCCGTGCAAGTCGCGGCGAAGAAGCGCCTGCCCAAGGAGGAACGCAACCGCCAGCTGCTGGACGTGGCGTGGTCCATCGTGCGCGGCGAAGGCACCGACGCGCTCACGCTGGGCTACCTGGCCGAGCGCGCGGGCGTGACCAAGCCCGTGGTCTACGACCATTTCGGCACGCGCACCGGGCTGCTCGGCGTGCTCTACGAGGAGTACGACGGCCGGCAGCACGCACTGATGGACGAGGCCCTGCGGGCGTCGGCCCGGTCGCTGCCGGCCGTGGCGAAGGTGATCGCCGCCACCTACCTCAACTGCGTGATGGAGATGGGCCGCGAGATGCCGGGCGTGAGCGCCGCGCTGGCCGGCTCGCCCGAACTCGATGCGCTCAAGAAGGAGCACGAGGCGTTGTTTCTCGCCAAGTGCCGCGATGCACTGCAGCCCTTTGCCAAGCAGCCGCTCGCGCTCGCGGGCATGCGCGCGATGCTGGGCACGGCCGAGGCCGTCTCGTTCGCGGCGGCCGCGGGCGAAATCGATCCGGCGGACGCGGAGCACGAGATCTACGACGCCATCGTGCGGATCGCGCGCAGGACCTGAGCTGTTCGCGTTGGTGCCCGCTCAGTCTTCTTCGAACACCGACGAGGCCTCGAGCCAGAAGCCTCCGATCATCCCGACCGTGAGCGCCCCGATGGCGCACCACAGGCTCAGGAAGGTGTGGATGTTGTAGTGCCCGGGACGCTGCGCCAGCGCGGCCGACAGCTCGGGTTCGACGATCCCGCCGAGGCCGCGCGCGGCCGCGAAGTCGAAGCCGGCGGCGCCGAGGAAATGGACCGCCACCAGCAGCGGCAGCATCGTGATGAACGGCAGCCAGGCACCGCGCACCTTGCGCCACGCCAGCAGGTAGGCGGCCAGCAGCAGCACCGCGCCCACCACGATCGTGCCCAGCACCACGGGGCGGCGGGTCAGCGGCAGCAACCAGGGCCAGAGCCATTGCAGCGGATAGAGCGGCCATTCCGCGTTCGGCGCCAGCCCGCCCGGCCGCGCGAAGGCCTGCCAGCCCAGCGCGAGCGTGGCGCGTCCCACCAGTGCCGAGGCGCAGGCCACCGCCGCGATGCCGAGGCAGGCGATGCGCAGCGGCGAGCTGCGCGGCTGCGGCCACACATGCGGCGGCAGGGCAGGCATCGGCGGATCGCCCACGCGCCATGAGCGCGTCGTGACGATCACCGAGGCACGCGGGGTGGCCAGCTCGCCGCGCACCAGCCAGTCGGTTGCCAGCACCGCGAGCGCGAAGGCCATCGCGGCCGTGAGCCAGGCGCAGGCACCGGGCATCTCGACGAAGCCGAACGGCGTGAGCATCGGCAGTTCGCCATAGACGAGCCCGGCGCAGCCGTAGGCCAGCATGATCGGAACGCAGCAGATCAGGGCCGCGCGCGTCAGCAGCACGTCGCTGCGGGCCGGCTGGTCGCGCAGTGACTGGAGGCGCGACCATGCGCGGGTCAGGCTCATCGGTCCAATCTTCGTCGGAGTGGTCGGGGCCTCGGCCGAGGCCCCTTTGGCATCGACGTTAGCACGCCGCTTCGCCGAGCCCGGCCACGAATCTAGGAGCACCCCGAGCTCGGCAGCTTGCGCACGATCAGCCGCGCCGCATCCACCGTCGTATCGCTGCGCAAGGCGCTGCCGAATGCCAAGAGGTATGCAGTGATGGCGGCCTCCACCGCTTCGCCGGGACGGCACGCCGGGAGATCCATGCGGCTGCAGAAATCCGCTGCTGCGTTCGGCATCGGGTTGTCGCGAACCATGTCCGACACATGGCTCAGGGCGAAGCGCGGCAGCGCCTGGGTCAAGGTCAACCAGCGTCGCACCACCTCGATCCGCGCGACGCGCTCGTAGGCCTCGTGGTCGGCGGGCGTCAGTTGCTCGAAGAACCGCGGGGCCAGCGTTTCGCCGGCCTGGGACACGGCGCGGAGCAAGGGCTCGTCCGCGGGTGTTCCGGCAGGCACGAGGCTGATGTTGCGCAGGCGCGCGGCCGCACCGGGAACCAGCGTCTCCAGCGTCGCGTCGACTTCCGCCCGCAGGCCCTGCGCGTCGGCCAGTCGCCCCACCCGTGCCAGCGGCCAGCCCCAGTAGCGCCCGGAGTTGATGTCGACGATCGCGTCGCTCGCCTTGACCAGCGCGACCTCGACTTCGTGCAGCGCCAGGCCCCGTCGAATCTGCGCCGAGCCGCGCACGGCGTCCCAGGACGCGAGCTCGTCGGCATTGAACACGTGCGTCGCCAGGACCGGCAGCACGTTCCGCAGCGCCACCGAGTAGGGTTCGGGCGGCAGGTCGGTGTGACCCTCGCCTGTCATCCAGTGGAAGACCTCGGTGCTGGCCGTGACCATCGCGGGCGCGGGTCGTTCGGGAAAGCGGGGATCGAACGCGGTGCAGCGTCCCAGCAGCAGCGTGCGTCGCGCATTCTCGTGCGCGACCAGCCAGACATCGATGCCGAGCGCGACGTTCTTGATCCAGGCGGCAGACCCGGCGAGGCCATGAGGCACCTGCACGGACAGGGCCTGTGCGCGCGAAGCATCGGGCAGCAGCGCGCCTGCGAGCAGCAGCATCGCCAAGGCCTTGCGAACGGGCGCCCGCACGATCGAGCGGCGCGCCATGGCGCCGGCCGATGACAGGGTGGCGTGCTTCTTCATCTGTCTGGGGGAGCGCATGACGACGCGCGTGTTCGTTCCGGGGGCGTCATGGCGAACGGCAATGCTCGCCAGCGACGGATCACGGCGACACGATATCGCAAGCAGCGACGCAGCCGCCGGCCCGGCGCTTCATGAAATTTTCATGACAAAGCGCAGTTCCGCCCGCCCCGGACCGTCTTGTCTTCGAGGCCCGCCCCGTCCGCGCGCCTCGACCCTGTTCGTCGGCGCATCGTGCGGCTGGGCCCACCTTGCTCCTGAAAGACCGCCATGACCGTTTCGTCCGCCACACCCTCGCCGCGCGCCGCCGGAGCGAGCACGCGGACGTGGCGCTTCTGCGCGGCATTGGCCGTCGCGCTCGCGGGGCTGGCGTTCGGCCTGCCGCTGCAGGCGGCGATGCCATGGCCGAGCTCGGGGCTCGCGGAGCTGGTCAAGAGCTACGGGCCGGCCGTGGTCCACATCGGCGTGGAGCGGCCTTCGGCGCCGGCACGCCGCCTCAGCGACCGCTGGCTGCTGCTGGTGCCCGGCGCGCAGCCGCAGCCCGCCGAGACCGACCAGGCCAGCCTGGGCACGGGCTTTCTCATCAGCGCCGACGGGCTGATCCTGACCAACGCGCACGTGGTGGCGCGCGGTACGCAGATCACGGTGAAGCTGCCGGACCGGCGCGAGTTCCGCGCGCGGCTGGTCGGGCTCGACGCGGTGGCCGACGTGGCCTTGCTCAAGATCGATGCGAGCGGCCTGCCCACGGTGCGCATCGGCGAGCCCTCGAGCGTGGAGCCGGGCGACGGCGTGGTGGCGATCGGTTCGCCCTACGGCTTCGGCAACTCGGTGACGGCCGGCATCGTGAGCGCGAAGGGGCGCCTGCTGCCGGGCGCGGAGTACATGCAGTTCCTGCAGACCGACGTGCCGATCAACCCCGGCAATTCGGGCGGGCCGCTGTTCAACCTGCGCGGCGAGGTGATCGGGATCAATTCGCGCATCTACAGCCGCAGCGGCGGCTACCAGGGCCTCTCGTTCGCGATTCCGATCGACGCGGCCATGCGCATCAAGGACCAGCTGCTGGCCACCGGCAAGGTCACGCGCGGGCGCATCGGCGTGTCGGTACAGGAGGTGGGGCAGGCGCTGGCCGACACCTTCCGCCTGCCGCGCCCGGCCGGCGCGCTGGTGAACTACGTGGAGCCGCGCGGCGCGGCCGAGACCGGCGGGCTGAGGCCGGGCGACGTGATCCTGGCGGTGCAAGGCCGCGAGGTGGTGCAGGCGGCCGATGCGCTGGGCTTCATCGCCGAACAGACGCCGGGCGACAGCGTGCGCCTGATGGTGTGGCGCGACCGCACGGAGCAGGTGCTCGAGGTGCGCGTCGACGGCTTCGAGACGCCGCCGCTGGCCACCGGCGCCGCGAGCGCGCCGTCGCGCCTGGGCTTCGCGGTGCGTCCGCTGGCGCCGGCCGAGCGGCAGCTGCTGCGCGTGGAGGGCGGCCTGCTGGTGCAGCGCGTGAACGCGGCGGCCTCGCGCGCGGGGGTGCAGCCGGGCGACCTGATCCTCGCGCTCAACGGCCAGCCGATCGACAGCGCCGAGGCGCTGGCGCAGCAGCTCGACACGGCCGACGGCACGGCGGCGCTGCTGGTGCAGCGCGCGGGCACGCGCATCTTCGTGCCGATCTGTACCCGCGCGGGCGAGCCGCGCTGCGGATGAGCGGGAAGGGCGGTCGCGGCGGCGCTGCGTGAAATTTTCGTGACAAACAACAGGTGCGCGGCGCCTCGATCGTTCTGGCACAGAGCCTTCACGACCGCCCGCCCATGACCGAGCCCCAGCCTCTCCTGTTCGCGCTTTTCCGCCAGCCAGTGCCCGGCTGCCTTCGCGCGCGGGCGGCATGGTGAGCGGCATCCGCGCGTGCCGCGGGCGCGGCGCTGTCACCCGAAGGTCATCGCGGCTGCCTAGCATCCGCCGCGCAACTCCTCACGGTGGACCCTTCGCAGATGCACACGCTCGCCGGCGCGCCCGGGCCGCTCCGCCGCGCACGGCCAGCCCCTGCCTTTCACGCCCGCCGTCTTCTGCTCGCGTGCTGGGTGGCCGTCATGGGCCTGTGCGTGGCCGCGGGCGCGGCGCGGGCCGAGGCCGTGGCAACGCTGTTCGACCTGCCGGGCGGTCCGCTCAAGGACGCGCTGGCGCGCTACGACACGGCGACGCGCATGTCGGTGTTCTTCCCGTCCGAGCTGGTCGAGGGCCGCAGCGCCGCGCCGGTGCGCGGCCGCATGGCGCCCGAGCAGGCGCTGCATCGCCTGCTCGAAGGCAGCGGACTGGTCGCGCGCCTGGTCGCGCCCGAGGCCTTCGTGCTGCAACCCGCGGGGCCGGACGACGCCGTGCCGCCCGAGCCCGTGCCGGCCGTTGTGGTCGAGCGCGGCTACGAGCAACGGCTGGAATCGCGGCTGCTGCGCGCGCTGTGCGAGCGCGGCGACCTCGCGCTCGGCAGCTACCGCTTGGCGCTGCGCGTGCAGGTCGACACCGGCGGCCGTGCCGCCCAGGTGCGGCTGCTCGACAGCACCGGCGACCGGGCGCGCGACGGTGCCATCGTCGAGACGCTGCGCCGTGTCGATGTGGGCCAGGCGCCGGCCGATCCGGCGCGGCCCTTCGTGCTGCTGCTGCGCGCGCGCACGGCCGACGCGGCGCCGGTGTGCCCGGGCGCCGGCCGGGCCGCGGCGCCATGAGCGCCGCCACGGGCCTCGCATGAGTGCCAACAGCCTCGGGGCGCTGCGCGAGCTGCTGACCCAGCGCTACGACGAGTTCAAGCGCCGCCTGACCTGGCGCCTGGGCTCGGTCGAGCTGGCGAGCGATGCGCTGCACGACACCTGGGTGCGGCTCGACGAGCGCAAGGAGTCGTCGGGCCCGCTGACCAATCCGGCCGCCTACCTGATGCGCATGGCAGTCAACGTGGCGCTCGACCGCATCGAGCGCGACGGGCGCTACATGAGCGCCGACGACATGGGCGCGCTGATGGACGAGCTGGTCGATCCGGCCCCCGGCCCCGACGAGGTGGCCGCGGCGCGCGACGAGATCGAGGCGCTGGCGCGCGTCATCGACGGCATGCCGCCGCGCCGGCGCGCGATCTTTCTCGCGGTGCGCGTGGACGAGCTGTCCAACCAGGCCGCGGCGGCCCGCTTCGGCGTGTCGGCGCGACTGATCGGCCTGGAGCTCAAGCGTGCGCACGAGCATTGCATGGCGCACGGGAACAGGGAAAAAAAATGAAAAGCGTGCCGATTCCGTTCGCGCCGGCGGTCTAGTGAGTGAAGCCTTGCCGAACATGACATATCCCGGATCGATGCCCCCGCGCGAAACGACCGACGCCATCGAGCGCCAGGCGATCGCGTGGATGAGCCAGGTCGCGGCCGGCCGCATGACGCAGGCCGACGGCGCGGCGATGCGGCGCTGGTGCGAGGCCGACCCCGCGCACCGGGCCGCGCTGGCCGCGGCGCGCCGCCAGTGGACGCTGTTGGGTGCCGCGGGGCAACTGGTGGCGGCCCGCGCGCCGTCGTCATCGCAACCGCAGGCGTCGACGACCCAGCGCGCGCAGCGCGAACCGCGCTTCGCCCCGGGCCGGCGCGCGCTGTTCGGCGGCGCGCTGGGCTTCACGGCCGTGGCCGCCGCGGCCATGGTGCATCCGCCGCTGGGCCTGTGGCCTTCGCTGGGCGAGCTGCGCGCCGACCACCGCACGGGCATCGGCGAGCGCCGCAAGGTGGCGCTCGCCGAGGGCGTGACGGTCGAGCTCAACACGCGCTCGGGCATCGTGGTGCGCGAAGGCCGCGTGCCGCTGCAGGAGGTCGAGCTGATCGCCGGCGAGGCGGCCATCGAGGTGCGGGACGCGCGCATCCGCACCGTGGTCGAAGCGGGGGCGGGCCGTCTCACGGCCCGGCCCGGACCGCTGGGGCCGCATGCGCTGTTCGCGCTGCGGCGCCAGGGCGCGCGCGTGGTCGTGGTCTGCCTCGAGGGCCGGCTCGAGGTGGCGCATGCCGCGGGCGGCGTGCTGCTCGAGGCACATCAGCAGCTGGACTGGGACGAGCGTACCCACGGGCCGGTCGCGACGCTCGCGGGCGCCGAGCTCGCGCGGCGAGTGGCCTGGCGCGAGGGCTACCTGCGCTTCGTCGACACGCCGCTGGGCGAGGTGATCGACGAGATCAACCGCTACCGCCCCGGCCAGGTCGTGCTGCTCGACGGGCAATTGGCGGCGCGCCAGATGACGGGGCGCTTCCAGATCGGCGGGCTGGACCTGGCCATCGTGCAGATGAAGCAGTCGCTGGGCCTGAAGGTGCGTTCGCTGCCCGGCGGCGTGGTGCTGCTGGGCTGAAGCGGCGATTCGACGAGGACCCGCCGCGCTGTCACGAAAGCTTCAAAAGAAAAGCTTGCCGATCGCGCGGTGCCCGGCGGTCTAGTCAAGGAGCGCTGTCGACCTGGAGGTCGCGGCGCGCAGGACTCGAACTGCGGCATTCACCTGACTGGATCGGCATCACATGAACACGCGTATTTCTCTCGGCGGCCAGCGTGCGGGCGCTCCCACTTTCTCGCTGCGGCTCAAGCCTCTGGCGCATGCGCTCGCGGCGATGCTCGCCGCGGGCGGCGTCATGCAGGGCGCGCACGCGCAGCGGGCCTTCGGGCCGGCCTGGTTCGCCAGCAAGAACGTGGCGCAAAGCATGGCCACGGCCACGGGACGCATGCCCGACGGCACGCCCGCCGCGTCGCTGACGAACCCGCTCGCGCTGCAGCAGCGCGACAACGCCCAGTTGCGGCGCTCGATGGACAACCTGAACCTGGCCGCGCGCGGCATCGCGGCGCAGCAGGCGGCCCAGGACGCGGCGCGCCAGGCGGCGCTCGACGGCGGCTCGGACATTCCCGAGGGCCTGGCCGATGGCGGCCTGAAGGTCGACACCAACAGCCTCACGGCCGGCTGGCTCAACGCGCGCGCGCCGGTGCAGACCGTGGCGGGCGGACGCACCGTGGTCGGCATCGAGCAGACCGACGAGAAGGCGATATTGAACTGGGAGAGCTTCAACGTCGGCCGCAACACCACGGTGCAGTTCGACCAGAAGGGCGGGGCGAAGCCCGACGGCAGCAATGCATGGATCGCGTTGAACCGCATCAACGACCCGAGCGGCCGGCCGAGCCGGATCGCGGGCCAGATCAAGGCCGACGGCTCGGTCTACCTGATCAACCGCAACGGCATCGTCTTCACCGGCTCGAGCCAGGTCAACACGCGCACGCTGGTGGCCTCGAGCCTGGCGCTGTCGGACAAGCAGTTCAACCTCGGCATCAACAACGCGCAGGTGTTCAAGGACGCCACGGGCCAGGCCAACGACTTCGCGATCCCGCAGTTCGGCGCCTTCGCCTCGGCCGCGCCCGACATCTACGGCAGCTACGTGGCCGGCAACGGCACGGTGCCCGACCGGCTCGGCGGCGTCGACCGCTTCGACCCGGGCGCGGCGCCCGGCGCGGTGCAGGTGCAGGCCGGCGCTCGGCTCGAGGTGGCGAGCGGCGGCAAGGTGATGCTGTTCGCGCCCAAGGTCCACAACGCCGGGCGCATCTCGGCGCCCGACGGGCAGGTGATCCTCGCGGCCGGCGAGAACGTCTTCCTCAACACGGTCCGGAACACCACCGCCAACGGCACCATCGATGCCAACGCCATCCGCGGCCTCGACGTGGCCGCCGCGGCCGCGCCGGGCTGGGCCATGCCGTGGGCCTTCGTGAGCAGCGCCATCCGCACCGGCACCGATCCGTTCAACCCCGGCTTCGTCGAGGCCATCGCCCAGCACGTGCTGCCCGAGATGGCCGCGCGCGCCGACGCGGTCGGCTACGACGTGACCAACAGCGGCATCGTGCAGTCCGAGCGCGGCAACATCACGCTGCAGGCGCGCGACGTGCATCAGAACGGCGTGGCGCTGGCGACCACCGCGCTCAACAACCGCAGCGGCTCGATCCTGCTGCGCGCCTGGGGCCAGGGCACGCACATCTACGTCAACGACGACCCCAGCAACATCCTGCTGAGCTGGCAGGCCGGCACGCTGACGCTGGGCCAGGGCAGCGTCACGCGCATCCTGCCCGATGCCTCCGACACCAGCGAGATCGAGACCACCGCGCTGGCCACGCGCTACAAGCCGGGCGCGATCGGGCTGTACGGCCGGTTGATCGACGTGCAGGCGGGCGCTGGCGTGCTCGTGCCCTCGGGCACGATCAGCGTGGAGTCGGCGGCCAACCCGCTGCCGACCCAGTTGCCGGGCTACCGGCCCGACAGCCTGGGCGACGGCAGCCGCATCTACATCGACAGCGGTGCCTACCTGAGCGTGGCCGGCCTGCAGGGCGCGGCGGTGCCGATGGCGCGCAACTTCATCGAGGCCGAGCTGCGCATCAACGAGCTGCGCGACTCGCCGCTGCTGCTGAACGCATGGGTGCGCGGCAAGAAGGTGATCGTCGACCGCCGCGCCGGCGGCGTGTTCGAGGACGGCCCGATGGCCGGCGTGCTGTGGGTGAAGGACGCGGCGGGCAACTACCTGCCCGGCAGCTGGGCCGGCACGCCGCTGGGCGACGTGACCGGCTGGGTCGGCGTGGGCATGACCGACCTGAACGAGCTGTCGACGGACGCCGGCAAGATCACGATGCGCGCGGGCGGCTCGGTCATCACCCGCGCGGGCTCGCTGCTCGACGTGTCGGGCGGCTCGGTGCGCTACACCGACGGCCTCAACACAGCGACCAAGCTCATGGGCGCGGACGGCCGGGTCTACACCATGGACCGCGCGCTGCCCGACGGCAGCTACACCGGCATCGCCGGGCGCTACACCGACGGCCATGCGCGCTGGGGCGTGTCCGACAGCTGGAGCAGCGCGGTGATCGGGCGCGACAGCGTCGAGGCCGGCTACACCGAGGGCCGCAAGGCCGGCGCGGTGCAGATCTTCGCGGGCAGCGCGATGGTGCTGGAAGGCGACTACGCGGGCGGCGTGGTGGTGGGCGACCGGCAGCAGAAGCAGCCGACGAAGAACGCGGGCGGCGAACTGCAACTCGGTGGCGGCAGCGTCGAGGACCGGCCGTGGTCGCCCAACCGCATCGTCATCGCCCGCGATCCGCACCGGCTGGACGCCGCCTTCCAGGCCGGCTCGGCGCTGGACAGCGCCTACGAGGCCCAGCCCGATCCCGATGCGGCCAATCAGGCGATCGGCAAGGTGACCTTCCTGTCGGACGAGGTGCTCAGCCGCTCGGGCATGGGCCGCATCGTGCTCAACATCTCGGGCGACTACGGCTTCGTGCTGGAGTCCGGCGCCTCGCTCGACCTGTCGCCGGGCGCCACCTTCATCGCCAGCGGCGGCGACCGCTCGACCAACCCGATGCACATCGACGGCGCCATCCGCGCACCGGGCGGCAGCATCGTGCTCGGCACCATGGACGGCCCGCTGACCCTGGGCGCCGAGGCCCGGCTCGACGTCGGCGGCCAGTGGATCAACGCCTGGCGCGACGGCATGGCGCCCGCGCGCTGGGCCATGGACGGCGGCGCCATCGCGCTGCAGGTGGGCGAGCTGCGGGTCGACCCCGCGGCGGTGCTCGACGTGTCGGGCGGCGGCCGCGTCGACCGCGCGAAGAACGGCCTGCCGGGGCTGCGCGTGGGCAATGCCGGCTCGCTCACGCTGAGCGGGCTGACGGACAAGACCGACCTGTCGACCTTCGACATCCGCGCCTATGCCGCGGGCTCGGCCGGACGGCTGGTGCTCGAAACCAAGGCCAATGTGCAGATCGGCGGCACGGCGCCCGTGCCGGTCGAACCCGCCGAGCCGGCCGCGCCCGATGCCCCGGCGGCACCGGGCGTGCTGGTGCTTCCCGCCACGCTGTACGCCGACCGCGGCTTCGGCGACGTCACGGTGCGGGTGACCGCGGCCGAGGGCGGCCGCATCGCCGTGCCCGAGGACGTCGGCGTGTCGCAGTCCGTGAAGGGCATCGACCTCAGCGCCTTCGCCTACCGCGAGCTGGAGACCGGCGCGCGCCTGGCCAGCCTGGCGCCGGTGGGCGAGCTGCGGCTCGAGGAGCGCCTGCAGCGCGCGCCCGCCTCGCTGAGGCTCGTGGTCGACAGCGGCTCGATCGACGTCGGCGCCGGTGCCGTGCTGCGCACCGACGTCGGCGGCGCGCTGACGCTGTCGGCCGTGGCCGGCGCGCTCACGGTGAACGGCACGCTGGAGGCGCCCGCGGGGCGCATCGAACTCAACGGCAAGTCGATCGCGCTGGCCTCGGGCGCGCAGCTGCTGGCGCGCGGCGTGCCGGTGATCCGGCCCGATGCGCGCGGCTGGCGCACGGGCGAGGTGCTGCCGGGCGGTGACATCGTGCTGAGCAACGGCGTGACCGGCGCGGCCCTGGCGCTGGACCCGGGCGCGCGCATCGACGTCTCGGGCGCCAGCGGCGAGTTCGACGAGCCGACCTACCGGCGCTTCGGCGGCGCCGAGGTGCGCAGCGTGGTGCGCGACAGCGACGGCGGCAGCATCCGCCTGTTCGGCGCCGGCGTAGTGGGCTCCGCGATGGTCGGCAAGGCCGGCGGCCCCACGGCCGTGGGTGGCTCGCTGTCGATCGTCGATGCCGGCGGCGAATCGGGCGGCGACCCGGTCGTGCTGCCGGGGCGCTCCTACTACTGGCGCGACCCCGTGACGGGCGCCATCAAGAGCTCGGCCTCCTACGCCAGCATTCCCGACCTCGACCTGTTCGACGAGTACGGCACCGAGCCGCTCAAGCTGACGGCCGCGATGCGCCTCGCGATCCTGGGCCTCAAGACCCAGGTGCAGACGGGCATGGAGGTGGTGGTGGACCTCGATGCGCCCGGCTCGGGCGGCATGAAGAACCCGTCCGAGGTGAACCCCGCCATCAGCGCCGCGGTGGTCAGCCTGCTCAACCGCTACTTCTACTCCGACGCGGCGGCCAGCAAGCACATCGTGATTCCCGACATCCAGGTCGCGCCGACCATCCGCATCGCGGCCGGCTCGCTGGGCGCGGGCGGCTTCGACACGGTCTCGCTGCAGTCGGGCACGATCACGCTGGGCAATGGCGTGGACCTCGGCGTGCGCGGCGCGCTGAACCTCATGGGCACGCTGACCAACGGCGCCACGGGCGGCAGCGCGCGGCTGTCGGCACCGCGCATCACGCTCGAAGCGCGCGCGCCCTACACCGCCGCGCAGTGGACCGACGCGGCGAAGCTGGGCGGCCAGCTGACGCTCGAGGCCCGCCTGCTCGAGGTGGGGCGCGACGCGCTGGACGGCGCGGCGGGCACGCGCATCGCGGGCTTCGCGAACACGCTGCTGCAGGCCGACGAGATCCGTTTGGGCGCCGAGGTGCCGAGCCAGATCAACACCACGGACAGCCTGCGCGTGGGCCTCGATGTCGACGGCCGGCTGGTGCTGCGGGCCGGCCAGGTCTATCCGGCCACGGCCACCACGGCGGTCATCCGCGCGGGCCAGTCGATCGCCGTCGAGCGCCTGGGCGACGCGGGCGCGCCCGCGCTCTCGGCCGGCGGCACGCTGCGGCTGGAGGCGCCGGTGATCGACCAGAACGGCGTGCTGCGCGCGCCCTTCGGCGCCATCGCGCTCGAAGCCAGCGAGCGCCTGACCCTCGGCACCGACAGCCTGACCTCGGTGTCGGGCCGGGGCCTGGTGCTGCCCTACGGCACGCTGTCCAACGACGAGCACTGGCAGGACCCGACGCAGCGGCTGAACACCGCGCTGCCCTCCGACAGCGCGCTGGTCGCGCCGCCCGAGAAGCGCATCGCGATGAAGGCGCCCAACGTCGACCTCGCCAAGGGTGCGGTGGTCGACATCGCCGGCGGCGGCGACCTGTACGCCTGGGAGTTCGTGCCGGGCCCCGGCGGCTCGCACGACGTGCTGGCCACGCCGGGCATGTACGCCGTGCTGCCGGGCTACGGCAGCACCGCGCCGCCCAGCGGCACGGCGGCCGGCGAGCGCGTGTGGCTCGCGGGCGGCGGCGGCCTGGCCGCCGGCTGGTACACGCTGCTGCCCGCGCGCTACGCCATGCTGCCCGGCGCCTTCGCCGTGCAGACCACGGGCACGCCGTGGGCCGGGCCGGTGGCGGCCGGCGCGGTGGCGCCCGACGGCAGCATCCTCATGCAGGGCAAGGGCGGCAACGCGCTCGGCGGCAGGCAGGACGGCGTGGCCTCCGCATGGCGCGTGATGTCGGGCGCCACGCTGCGCCAGTACACCGAATACAACGAGGCCTTCGCCAACGACTTCTTCGCGTCCGACGCCTTCAAGCTGACGCAGTACCGCCTGAGCGGGCAGGACGTCGTCACGCCGCGGCTGCCGCGCGACGGCGGCGCGGTGGTGTTCGACGCCACGCAGCGCCTGACGCTGGACGGCACGTTGCGCTCGGCGCCCGACGCCGGCGGGCGTGGCGGGCTGGTCGACATCGCGGGCAGCCGCATCGCCATCGTCGGCGCGGCGCAGGACGCGGGCACGCTGCGCGCCGACGGCTACCTGGTGATCGACGCGGCCAGCCTGTCGGGCTTCGGCGCCGGCAGCCTGCTGGTGGGCGGCACGCGCACCGGCGACCCGCTGGGCACGCGGGTCGACGTGACGGCCACCGACATCGTGCTGCGCAACGGCGCGGACTCGGCGCTCGCGGGCCCCGAGATCATCCTGGCGGCCACCGACCGGGTGGCGATTGACGCGGGCAGCGTGCTGCGCGCCGTGGGCGATGCCGGCAGCGGCACCAGCGACCTCGTGATGACGCCGCGGCAGGCCGCGGTCTACGACACCAAGGGCACGCCGGGCGTGGGCGACGACGTGCTGCTGACGCCCTCGCGCGACTGGGGCGCGCTGGTGCGCGTGGCCAACGGCGAGGCCATCGCGGTGCGGCGCGAGAACGTCGACATCGGCACCGGCGGGCTGGTCGGCATCGGCGCGGGGGCCGTGCTCGAAGGCGGCGCGGCGCTGCTGATCGATGCCACGCGCACCACCGAGCTCGCGAGCTCGGCGCGCATCGCCGGGCGCGCGCTGTCGGTGTCCTCGGGTCGCGTCGGCTTCGGCGGCGGCACCGAGGGGCTGGTGCTCGACGCGGCGGCGCTGGCGCAACTGGCCAACTCCGAGCGCCTCACGCTGCGCAGCTATTCGAACTTCGACTTCTACCGTTCCGTCGACCTGGGCGCGTCGGGCCTGCGCGCATTGACGCTCGACGGCGCGGGCTTCGCGGGCCACGGCAACGGCGACATCGTCATCCGCGGCGATGCGATCGCGCTGGTCAACACGCTGGGTGCCGCCACGGCGGGCGGCACGGGCGGCGGCAGCTTCACGCTCGACGCCGGCACGCTGACCCTGGGCGCGGGCCAGAAGACCGTCTCGGGCTTCGGCAATGTCACGCTGGCGGGTCGCGGCCAGATCGTGGCCGAGGGCACGGGCGGCATCGACGTCGGCGCCAGCGCGCTCACCTTGCGCACGCCGCTGCTCACGGGGCGCGGCGGCGCGGCGCAGTCGATCGTCACCACCGGCGCGCTGCAGGCACTGGAAGGCGAGGGCGCGCCGGACGACCGCTCCGCGCAGAGCCTGCAGGCCAGCCTGGGTTCGCGCCTGAGCCTCAGCGGCGGCAGCGTGCGCTTCGCCACCCGCGCGGTGGCGCTCGGCGGCAGCGTCGACATGACGGCCACGGCCGGCGACGTGGTGCTGGCCGAGGGCGCGCGGGTCGACGTGGGCGGCTTCGCGAAGCAGTTCTTCGACATGGCGGAATACGCGGACGCGGGCCGCATCGGCCTGTCGGCCGTGGGCGGCGACGTGCGCCTGGAGACCGGCAGCCGCCTCGACCTCGCGGCCCATGCCGCCGGCGGCAGCGCCGGCACGCTGACGCTGGCCGCCTCGGGCGGCGGCACCGTCGTGCTCGACGGCGCCATCGCCGCGCAGGCCGGCACCGGCGGCCATGCGGGCGCGTTCTCGCTCGACATCGCCGCGCTGCCCGATTTCGCGGGCTTCAGCCAGCGCCTGAACGAGGCCGGCTTCAACCGCTCGCGCCAGTTCCGCATCCGCCAGGGCGACGTGGTGCTCGCGGGCACGACCACGGTGGAGGACTTCGGCCTCACCACCGACCAGGGCCGCATCGACATCGTCGGCACGGTCGACGCGCGTGCCGCCTACGGGGGCGCGATCCGCATCACCGGCGGCAACGGCGTGGCGATGGAGCAGGGCGCGCGCCTGCTCGCGGGCGCCACCACCGAGCTGGGCAGCGGCCGCGTCACGCTCGAGGCCGCGGGCGGCCAGCTCGACCTGCGCGGCGGCGCGATCGACGTGGCCGGCGGCGACGCCGGCGCGGTGCGACTGCGTGCGCGGCGCAACGCCGCCAACACCGACCTGGCCGTGACCCGGCTGGCGCTCGAGGTGACCGGTGCGCGCTCGAGCGTGCTCGAAGGCGTGCGCAGCTACGACAGCGACCGCGTCGATGCCGTCAAGGCCGAGGCCGTCGCCGATGCCAATGCCTTCGCGGCCGGCGCCGACGCCGTGCGCGCGCGCCTGGGCACCGGCATGGCCGTGATGCCCGGCATCGAGATCCGCAGCGCGGGCGACCTCGTGCTCGGCAGCGACTGGAACCTGATGAGCGACTTCGCCGGCGCGCGCGAAGGCAGCCTCACGCTGCGCGCGGGCGGCAACCTGATCGTCGGCGGCCACCTGAGCGACGGCTTCGACCGGGCCGACCGCGGCGGCGTGCTGCAGGCACCGGCCTCGTGGAACCTGCGCCTGGTCGCGGGCGGCGACCTCGACTCGGCCAACGGGCTCGCGCTCAAGCCGCTGGCGGCGCTGGCCGCGGGGCAGGGCAACATCGTGGTGGGCAGCGCCAACACCAGCACCGACCCGGCCGTCGACAACGGCGCGGGCAAGCTGATCCGCACCGGTAGCGGCGACATCGAGGTGCGCGCCGGGCGCGACCTGACGCTGGCGCACAAGGACTCGGTGATCTACACCGCGGGCCGCAGGGACACCACGGCCTGGAGCGACTTCACCACCGCCCGCGCCGACGCGAGCTACGGCGTGGGCGGCGGCAACCTCGACATCGACGCGCACGGCAGCATCAGCGCGCAGCTGTCGGGCCAGCGCTTCACCCAGTGGCTCAACCGGCAGGGCAACCTCGACCGCAACCTGGCGTTCGGCCCATACAGCCTGGAGAACGGCTACGTCGACGGCCAGCCGGTTCCGATCATGGAGCGCGCGCAGCAGTCGAGCTGGTGGATCAACTACGGCGAGTTCCAGCAGGGCGTGGCCGCCTTCGGCGGCGGCAACGTCAAGGTGCGCGCGGGCGGCGACCTCGGCAACCTGGTGGTCGCGCTGACCAGCAACATGCGCATGCGCGGCGGCCGCACGCCGGGCGAGGCGATGCGCATGGAGGTGCGCAACGGCGGCGCGATGACGGTGGATGCCGGCGGCGCCATCCGCGGCGGCCAGTACTACGTGGCGCGCGGCGCGGGCGAGATCACGGCCGGCGAGACCGCGGTCGGCTTCGACGTGACGGTCGCCAGGTCGGGCGCGCAGACCCAGGTGTTCCCGATCGCGCCGGTGCTCGCGCTCGGCGATGCGACCCTGAGCCTGCGCACCGCCGGCGACCTGCGCCTGCAGTCGGTGATCGACCCGCTGCTGGTGCGCTACGGCGACGGCTACGTGCCCGACAGCCCCAGTGGCCGGATGCGCGACTACGGCGCCTACATGAGCGGCTACACCGAGCGCAGCGCACTCAGCCTGGCCTCGGCCGGCGGCGACGTGACGCTGGTCAACCAGGCCGTGTTCGCCTTCCGCGACCTGGTGCTGACCGATGCGACCACGCCCGCGGACGGCCTGATCGGCATGGGTGCCAACCGCTACCCCGCGCTGACGCATGCGGTGGCGATGAACGGCTCGCTCGATCTGCAGGGCCCGATGTACGTGATGCCGGGCAGCAGCAACGACGTGCGCCTGATGGCGCAGAAGGACGTGCGCTTCGACAACCGCAACTTCAGCGCGCTGATGGCCGTGGGGCGTGCCGAGTTCAACAGCACCTACCAGAACGAGCCGTATGCCGAGGTGGTGATGGCGCGCGCCACGCCCGCCACCATCCCGACGGCCTTCGCGCCGCTGGGCGGCCTGTATGGCGTGCAGATGGAGGCGCTGCTGCGCAACGACATCGGCGCCTACTTCCAGGGCACCCGGCAGGACTTCTATCAGAAGGAAGGCAACCCCGATCGACTGGCCCTGGCGGGCGACTACGAGCCCAGCCGCATCTACGCGGCCGGCGGTTCGATCCTGGGCGCTGACGTGATGGCCAGCGAGCAGACCTGGCTGCGCGCCGGCACCGACATCCGCGGCGTGCGCCTGAGCGCGCGCAACGTGCATGCGAGCGACACCACCCTGCTGGAGGCCGGCAACGACATCCTGGCGATGACCTATGTGCGCACGCCCTATGCCTTCACCGACAACACCGGCAACGTGTCGGTGCAGGGCGCCGGTGCGCTGGTGCTGTCGGCCGGGCGCGACGTGTATGCCGACGACCTGAAGATCCAGACCCTGGGCAACCAGCGCTACGACGGCGCCAACCGGCCGGCCTTGCTGACCCAGGTCAACGGCCTGTCCGAGCAGGGTGCTTCCATCACCGTGATGGCGGGCATGAACCGGCCCGCGGCCTACGAGGCATTCAGCGCCGCCTACCTCGATCCGTCGAAGGTGGCGTCCATGCCCGAGTATCTGAAGGTGCGCGGCGACGACGGCAGCGTGCTGCCGCTGTACCTGAGCGACCTGGCCGAGACCCGCGCCGGCGGCCAGCAGAAGGTGGTGCGGCGCGGCCTGGTGTCGTACATGCTCGACATGACCGGCGAGAAGCTCGCGCCGCTCGAGGCCTGGACCCGCTTCCAGGCCCTGCCCGAACTGGCGCGCCAGCAGTTCCTGCGCCAGGTCTACCTGCTCGAACTGCGCGAGGCGGGGCGCGACCAGAACGAGCCCGGCGTGGAAGGCCTGCCGCGCAACGGCGGCTACAACCGCGGCTACGCGGCCATCGCCACGCTGTTCCCGGGCAGCGACTGGCAGGGCAACGTGGCGGCCAACAAGCTGATGCTGCGCACCATGGCCGGCGGCGACATCGACGTGCTCACGCCCGGCGGCGGGCTGCAGGTGGCGGCGCTGGGCGCCACCGTGCCCGACGGCTACGGCCTGGTGACGCTGGCCTCGGGCCACATCGGCATCTTCGCGAAGGACGACGTCACGGTGAACCGCTCGCGCATCCTGTCCTTCGTGCCCGAGGCGACCGACCGCGGCAGCGACCAGATCATCTGGTCGAGCGTGGGCGACATCGACGCCGGCAAGGGCTCGAAGACCGTGCGCGTGCCCTCGGCCGCCGAGGTCGTCACCGATCTCGACGGCGTGACCGTGGTGCGCGAGAAGTCCGACATGAGCGGCAGCGGCATCGGCACCGTGGGCGATGGCGACGTCGACCTGGTAGCGCCGAAGGGCACCGTCAACGCCGGCGATGCCGGCGTGCGCGTGGCGGGCAACCTCAACATCGCGGCGCTGCAGGTGCTCAATGCCGACAACATCCAGGTCAAGGGCGAATCCAGGGGCCTGCCGGTGGCCGTGGCCGTGAACATCGGCGCGCTCACGAACGCGAGCGCCGCGGCATCGCAGGCGGCCATGGCCGCGCAGGACGTGGTGCAGCGCGAGCGCGCCGCCGGCCGCCAGGCCTTGCCTTCGGTCTTCACCGTGCGGGTGCTCGGCTTCGGCAACGAGCCCCTGCCCACGAACGAAGCCCCGCGGCGCGACGACAAGGCGGCCGGCGACGGCGGCCGCGGTGCCTTGCAGGTGGTCGGGCAGATGGCGCTGGACGCGGCTCAGCTGGAGCAACTGACGCCGGTCGAGCGGCGCAATCTGATGCGGCGTTGAGGGCGGTGCGGGGCGCGGCGCTCAGGGTGCGCCGCGCGGCGCCGGCTCGAACGCCGGCGGATCGAAGGCCGTGATCGCCGGCAGCTCGCCGCGCCACAACGCCACCTCCACGCGCGCGCTCTGCGCCGCGCAGCCTTGCGCCAGCTTCGAACTGCCGACATCGGGCGTCACCACGTTCGGATTGCCATGCTTCTCGAGGCTGCCCGGTGCCTGCGCGTCGAGCGGGTCGTACCACGCGCCGGTGGCGATCTGCGCCACGCCGGGCCGCACGTCGTCGGACAGCACGGCGCCCGCGAGGAAGGCGCCGCGTGCATTGAAGACGCGCACCACGTCGCCGGCCGCGATGCCGCGCTCGCGCGCGTCCCGCGCATTGAGCGTGATCGGTTCGCGGCCCGCGATCTTCGAGGCGCGGCTCAGCGCGCCATGGTCGTACTGGCTGTGCAGGCGCGTCGCGGGCTGGTTCGACAGCAGCTGGATCGGCCCCTCCGGCGCCTCGGGTTCGAACCAGTGGGCATGGCCCGGGCAATCGTCGTAGCCGAAGCCCGCGATGCGCTCGGAGTACAGCTCGATGCGCCCCGAGGGCGTGGGCAGGGCATGGGCGAGGGGGTCGGCGCGAAAGGGCGCGAGCAGCACCACCGGTTCGCTCGCCACCGCGTTCGTGCGGCCGATGTCGATGCGGCCGATCTCCCAGAAGGCATCGAACGAAGGCAGCACCAGTCCGGCGGCCTCGGCACGCGGCCGCGCGACTTCCCACAGATGCCGCAGCCATTCGCGCGCATCGCGGCCCTCGGTGTAGGCCGGCGCGATGTCCAGCCGCTCGGCCAGCCGCGACAGGATGTCGTAGTCGTCGCGCGCCTCGCCCACGGGCGCGATCGCCGCATGCATCGCGACCATGAAGCGCTCGCTGCCAGCGCTGCCGATGTCGTCGCGCTCCAGCGTGGTGGTGGCGGGCAGCACGATGTCGGAGTGGCGGGCCTGCGCGGTCCAGTACTGCTCGTGCGTGATGACGGTCTCGGGCCGGCGCCAGGCCTCGAGGGTGCGGTTGAGGTCTTGGTGGTGGTGGAACACGTTGCCGCCGGCCCAGTACACGAGCCGGATGTCGGGGTAGTGGTGCCGGCCGCCGTTGTAGTCGAAGGGGGCGCCGGGGTTCAGCAGCATGTCGGCGATGCGCGCGACCGGAATGAAGTCGGCCACCGGGTTCACGCCCTGCGGCAGGCGCGCGCCCGAGAAGCTGCCGTGGCCGCTGCCGATGTAGTTCATGCAGCCGTAGCCCAGGCCGAAGCCGCCGCCCGGCAGGCCGATCTGTCCAAGCAGGGTGGCCAGGGTGACGGTCATCCAGAACGGCTGCTCGCCGTGCCGCGCGCGCTGCAGCGAGTAGGTGCAGTTCACCAGCGTGCGGCTGCGCGCCATGCGGCGCGCGAGCGTGGCGATGGCTTCGGCCGCGATGCCGCTGCGCTCGGCGGCCCAGGCCGGTGTCTTGGGCACGCCGTCGGCGTGGCCCAGGATGTAGTCGCGCACTTGGTCGAAGCCGACCGCGTGGCTGCGGCAGAAGGCCTCGTCGTGCAGGCCCTCGTCGATCAGCACGAAGGCCAGGCCCAGCATCAGCGCGGTGTCGGTGCCGGGGCGCAGCGGCAGCCATTCGGCATCGGACACGGCGTCGAGGTCGGCGCGCACCGGGCTGAGGTTGACGAAGCGCGTGCGGCCCGAGGCCGCCATGCGCCGCAGCGCCGGTGCCACGCCATGGTCGCTCGCGCCGCCGGGGCTCACCTGCGTGTTGCGCAGCGGCAGGCCGCCGAAGGCCACGAACAGCTCGCAGTGCTGTTCGAGCACGTCCCAGCTCGTGTGGTTCTGCAGCAGCGCGTCCATGCCGTCGACGATGTGCGGCAGCAGCACGCGGCCGGCGCCGAGGCTGTAGCTGTCCTTGCTGTGGACGTAGCCGCCGAAGGCGTTGAGGAAGCGGTGCAGCTGGCTCTGCGCATGGTGGAAGCGGCCCGCGCTCGACCAGCCGTAGCTGCCGCCGTAGATCGCCCGGTTGCCATGCGCCTGCTTCACGCGCCGCAGCTCCTGCGCCACCAGGTCGAGCGCCTCGTCCCACGGCAGCTCGACGAAGGCCTCGCGTCCGCGCCGGTCGCCGCTGCGGTGCCGCGTGGCGGCATCGAGAAAACCGCGGCGCACCGCGGGGCGCCGCACGCGCGTGGGCGAATCGACCGCGCCGACCATCGAGGCACCGATCGGCGAGGGCGCCGCGTCCCATTCGGCGGGCCGCATGGCCACGAGGCGGCCGTTCTCGACCACGGGGCGGTACACGCCCCAGTGGGTGGATGTCAGCGGCATGGGGCCGGACTCCGCGCGGGCCTCACAGCCGCGCGAGGTAGTCCGTGACCTTGGCCTTCTGCGGCAGGATCTTGCGCTCAGACAGCCAGTCGGAGGCCTTCTGGAATTCCTGAAGGAACTTCGCGTCCTGCACGCCGCGCACGTCCCAGCGGCGCTTGAGCTTGACCAGGGTGTCGCGCACCGCGTCGCTGTAGCCGGCGTCCTGCTGGTTCAGCGTCTCGGCCTCCACCGGATGCTCGCTGATCCACTTCGCCTCGGCCGCATAGGCCGCGTTCACGGCGCGCACGATGGCCACGTTCTCCTCGGCGAACTTGCGGTGCGTGACGTAGGAGTTGAAGTCGATCAGGAAGTCGAGGTCGCGGCCCTCGAAGAAGACGTCGTGCGCCTTGTACTCGGTGCGCGCGATGTCCACGCCCGGGCTCCACATCGACCAGGCGTCGATCTTGCCCTGCGCGAAGGCCGGGCCGGCGTCGGGTGGATTGAGGTAGACGAACTTGACCTTGCTGCGGTCGATGTTGTGCTTCTCGAGCGCGGCCACCAGCAGGAACTCGCCGAGGCCCGAGCGGTTGACCGCGACCGACTTGCCCACCAGGTCCTGCACCTTGTCGATGCCCGAGCCGTCCTTGGCGATGATCGCGGTGCTGCGCGGCTCGACGATGGCGAACTGCGTGAACACCAGCGGCGAGCCCGCGAGCATGGCGGCCAGCGCGGGCGTGGTGCTCCCGCCGAAGCCGAAGTCGGCGCTGCCGCCGGTCACGGCCTGCAGCGAGGGCGCATGGTTGGGGAAGGGGCCGATCCACTGCACCTTGATGCCGTCCTTGGCGAGCAGCTTCTCGAACTCGCCGCGGTTCTTGGCCAGCGCGGGCAGGCCGCCGCGGCCCCAGGTGAGGCGCACGGTGTCGGTGTTGCGCGTGGCCTTGGCCGGGCCGGCGGCCTGTGCCTGGGCCAGGCCCGTGGCCAGGGCGCCGGCGCCGACGACGGCGGTCTGCAGGAAGCTGCGGCGCGAGGCCGGGGAGAACGAGGAGGTCATGAAGGGAGGAGGCCGGTGGAGAAAGGAAAACGAAAAGGAGGTTCAGGCGGGCACGCTGTCGGCCGCCACGCCGAGCTCGGCCAGCAGCGCCTCGCGCAGCGCCGTGGCATCGGGATGGGTGCGCCTGGCATTGGCCTCGGGCGACACGGCGTACTCGCTCGCGATCGCGCCGTCGCGCATCACGAGCACGCGGTCGGCCAGCGCCACCGCCTCGTCGACGTCGTGCGTGACCAGCAGCACGCCGGGCCGGTGGCGGCGCACGAGTTCCTTCACCAGGCCATGCATGCGGATGCGCGTGAGCGCGTCGAGCGCGGCGAAGGGTTCGTCGAGCAGCAGCAACCGGGGCTCGCGCACCAATGCGCGCGCCAGCGCCACGCGCTGCGCCTGGCCGCCCGAGAGGTTGCGCGGCCAGTCGTCGAGCCGGTCGCCGAGGCCGACCTCTGCCAGCGCGGCCTGCGCCAGCGCCTTGCCGGTGGCCTCGTCGAGGCCCAGCGAGACATTGCGCCAGAGCGAATCCCACGGCAGCAGCCGGTGTTCCTGGAACACCACCGCGGGCTGACGCGGTCCGTCGATGCGCCCGCCGTCGATGGCATCGAGGCCGGCGAGCGCGCGCAGCAGCGTGGTCTTGCCGCAGCCGCTCTCGCCGAGCAGCGCGACGAATTCGCCGCGTGCGATGCGCAGGTCGAGCCCGCCGATCACGGTGCGCTCGCCATAGCGGCGCTGCAGGCCGTGCACGACGACGGCGGGGGCCTCGGGTTGCGATGCCGCAGCGCTCATCGACGTTCTCCGGCGGCGTAGTTGGGATGCCAGGCCAGCAGCCGGCGCTCGAGCAGCCGCGCCACCGCATCCGAGGCCACGCCGATGGTGGCGTAGACCACGATGGTCAGCACGATCACGTCGGTGCGCAGGAACTCGCGCGCATCCATCGCGAGGTAGCCGATGCCCGAGCTGGTGGCGATGGTCTCGGCGATCACCAGCGCGAGCCAGGCCACCGCGAGCGCATAGCGCACGCCCGCGAGGATCGAGGGCAGGGCGCCCGGCAGCACGATGCGCCGGATCAGCGTCGCGTTGCTCAGGCCCGTCACGCGGCCGAGCTCGAGCAGCTTGGGGTCGACCTGCCGGATGCCCAGCACGGTGTTGATGTAGATCGGGAACATCACGCCCAGCGACACCAGGAAGATCTTGCCGCCCTCGTCCACGCCGAACCAGACGATCACCAGCGGCAGCATCGCGAGGAAGGGAATGGCGCGGATCATCTGGATGCTGCGGTCGAACAGCGCCTCGGCCAGCCGCGAGAAGCCCACCACCGTGCCGAGCGCGAAGCCGATCGAACCGCCGATCACGAAGCCGGTGGCCGCGCGCAGCAGGCTGGTGCCCATGTCGCTGATCAGCCGTCCTTCCTGGATCAGGCCCCAGGCCGTGGCCGCCACCTTGCTGGGCGCGGGCAGCACGTGGATCGAGAGATAGCCGGCGCGCGCCGCCAGCTCCCACACCACCAGCACCAGGGCCGGCACCAGCCAGGAGATCAGCAGCAACTGGTTGCGCGACAGCAGGCGCGGCGCGCGGCGGGGCGACGGTGGCTTGGTGGCCGGCACGGCAGCAGCGGGTGCCGTGGGCAGCGGGAGGTTGTCGAAGACATGAGACATCGAGGCGAGGCTTTCCATGAGGGTCCCCGTGAGTCGGGAGCCGGCGCAGGCTAGCGCGCGCTTACCTGCGGGCCAAAGAACAAAAACGGATCAACGTATGCGGATTCCGTGCTTGCATTGCGCGCGCCAGGGCCAAGACTGGGAGCGGCTGTCCCTCGGGCAGCGTGTCTTCTCGTTGGTAACCCCACGCCGCGAGGCGGTTTATTCTTCGCGCCATGACCTTGCTGCTCGACGCCACCTTCCCCCGCACGCTGGTGCAACTGGTCGAACGCTTCGGCGCCAGCCCGGTCACGCGCATCGAAGCCTGGCTGTTCGAGGACGCGCCCATGCGCCAGGCCGCCGAGCAGGCGCTCGCCGCGGCGGGCGTGCAGGCCGTGCTGCGCAGCGCCTACAAGCCGCTGGTGCATTTCTTTCTCGAGGAGTTCGAGGGAGATGGCGCGACCTCGGTCGAGGTCCGCACGCCCGCGGGCCAGGGCCAGCGCTTTCGCCTCGAGGCCTATCCGCTGGCCGGCCTGCTCGGCGAGAGCGTCGCGCTGCGTTTCGCCGAAGGCGAGCTGCCCGGCGAGCACCTCGTGACGGCCGGAGAACGGCAGTGGCGCGTGTTCGCGCCCAACGATGCCACCGCCTCGCCCTGCGGCTGGTTGCGCGTCTGGGACGGCGATGCGCTGGTGCACGACGCCGCGCTGCCCACCGAGTTCGAGGCCGCCTGCGCGGCCGCGCTCGATGCGGTGCGCGGCCATGCCTGGAGCTACACGCTGCCGCTGTTCGACACGCTCGAGATCGCGATCGCCACCACCGGCATCGAGCGCCGGCTGCCCTTCGGCGAGGAGACGATCGACACCTTCGAGGCGCTGCACGAGGACTGCTACTACGGCGCGCTCGAGTTCTTCAAGGCGCGCGCCGGCCTCGACGATGCCGACCGCACGCTGCAGCCCGGCCACATCGTGCCGCTGATCTCGCGCAGCGAGGACGACACGCGGGTCACGGTGCGGCTGGCCGCGCATCGGCGGGTCGACCCGCCCGTCGACACCACGCTGGTGCTCGACACCGCTGACCGCTCGCTGGCTCCGGTCGAGGTCGAGGCCGCGATGGAACGCCTGCCCGGCGAGCGCTTCGGCGTGACCTCGTTCCAGGGCCGCCCGGTCGCGGGCCTGCATGTGCGCGGCACGCTGCCTGGCCTGGTGGTCACGGCCGGCCAGCATGCGAACGAGAGCTCGGGCGTGGTCGGTGCCCTGCGCGCGGCGCCGCTGCTCAATGCGCTGCCGGGCGCGCACTATGCGCTGGTCGCGCTCGAGAACCCCGACGGTGCGGCGCTGCATCACCGGCTCCAGCAGGCCGACCCCACGCACATGGCGCATGCCGCGCGCTACACCGCGCTGGGCGACGACCTCGAGGCGCGCACGAAGCCGCCGTTCGGCGAGAAGGCGCCGCGGCTCGAGGCGATCGCGCGCACCGGCGCGCGCCTGCACCTGAGCCTGCATGGCTACCCGGCGCACGAATGGACGCGCCCGCGCGCCGGCTACGTGCCGCGCGGCAGCGAGCTATGGACGGTGCCCAAGGGCTTCTTCCTGATCCTGCGTCAGCACCGCGGCCACGACGGCCTGCGCTTCCTCGATGCGCTCACGAAGGAGCTGCTCGCGGGCTCGACCGAGCTGGCCGCGTTCAATGCGCTCCAGCAGCGCATGTGGCATGCCCACGTGGGCGAGCTGCCGTTCGCGCCCATCAATGGCATTCCCTGCATGGTGATCACCGACGAGCGCTCGACCGTGCCGTTCACGCTGATCAGCGAGTTCCCCGACGAGACCGTGCGCGGCGCGGCCTTCAGGCTCGCGCACACGACGCAGATGCGGACCGTGCTGGCGGCGGCGCGGCTCTACTGGGACGGACTTCTGGATTGAGCGGATGAAAGGCGCGGGAGCACTCCATGCGCGCTGAGCGAGATAGCTTCTGCGAAAACTTTCGTTAGCCGCGAAGCCCTGAGCTTCGAAGATCGGCGCTGCCCGTGCACGGGCGTTCGCCCGGGCCTGCACGGCCGGCGCCGCGCGCGCCGACTCCTTGTCCTTTCTTCCAGGCGCGGACTCGTCCGCGCGGCTTTCCCACGTTCCTTTCCGTCGTCATGAAGATCTCCCTTGCCCTTGCTTCCCCGCGGCGCGCGCTGCCGCGCATCCTCCTGGCCGGCCTGCTCGCGGCCTGCGGCATGAACCTCGCGCTGGCCGCCGACACGCCGCGCCAGGGCGGCGAGGTGGTCTTCGGCGTCACCACCGATCCGATCTGCTTCAACCCGCACCGCTCGACGCAGCAGAACTCCTACATCCTGATCCGCAACTACATCGACTCGCTGGTCGCCAAGGGCAAGGGCGGCAAGTTCCTGCCCTGGCTGGCGCAGGAGTGGAGCGTCTCGCCCGACGGCAAGACCTACGCCTTCAAGCTCAAGCCGGGCCTGCAGTTCCATGACGGCACGCCGCTCGACGCGGCGGCCGTGAAGTTCAACTTCGATTTCGTGCGCGACACCAAGAACACCAATGCCGCGGGCGAACTGCTCAAGGCGGTGGAGCGCGTGCAGGTGGTGTCGGCCAGCGAAGTGCGGCTGCAGCTGGCCCGGCCCGACTCGGGCCTGCTCGAATCGATCGCCAGCGTGCGGCTGGGCCTGATCTCGCCGAAGTCGCTGCAGTCGGGCGACGACCTCTGCGGCGGCGGCCCCGCCATCGCGGGCAGCGGCCCGTTCCTGTTCCAGAACTACGTGCGCGGCCAGTCGGCCGGCTTCGCGCGCAACCCGCGCTACCAGTGGGCGCCCGGCTATGCGGCGCACCAGGGCCCGGCCTGGCTGGACCGCGTGACGGTGCGCTTCCTGCCCGAGTACGCGGTGCGCGCGGGCGCGCTGAGCTCGGGCCAGGTCGACGTGATCGAGGGCGTGCAGCCCACCGACGTGGGCCTGTTCAAGGACCAGCCGGGCTTCCAGTTCCTGGTCGGACCGGCGGGCGCACAGACCTCGTTCACGCTCAACGTCAACTACACGATCCCGCCGGCCACCGACGTGCGCGTGCGCCGCGCATTGCGCGACGGCGCCGACATCGACGCGCTGGTCAAGAGCGTCTACCGCGGCACCTACCGCCGCGCCTGGTCGAACATCGGCCCCGACAGCTTCTTCTACAACAAGGCGCTCGAAGGCAGCTGGGGCAACAACCCGGCCGCGGCCAACAAGCTGCTCGACGAAGCGGGCTGGACCAGCCGCGACGCCGAAGGCTTTCGCACCAAGGACGGCCAGCGCCTGACCATCGAGGTCGGCTATCCGCAGCCCTTCGTGCGCGACAACCGCGACGTGCTGATCCAGGGCCTGCAGGCGCAGCTGCGCAAGAACCTGGGCTTCGACCTGCGGCTGCGCTTCGTCACCGGCGGCGAGTGGGCGCAGCAGCTGCAGAAGGGCTCGTGGAGCATCTATCCCAACACCTACCTGCCGGCCGACGCGGCGCAGGAGCTGCAGGGCAACATCGGCGAGAGCGGCTTCATCCGCGCGGTGGCCGAAAAGGGCGACAAGACGCTGTTCGGCTACATCAACGACGCGCTGGCCTCGACCAACCTCGACGAGAAGAAGAAGCTGGTCGACGCGGCGCAGCGCCACGCGGTGGACCAGGGCATCATCGTGCCGCTGTTCTCGGCCAACTACCAGCTCGCGGCCAAGAGCCGGGTGCGCGGCCTGTCGTTCGAGACGCAGCTCGACTCGCCGTCGAACTTCCACGACGTGTGGCTGTCGGAGCGCTGAGCCCGTCATGTGGCGACTGGTGATCTCGCGGCTGGGCGCCGGCCTGCTGGTGGCGTGGGGCAGCGCCACCGCGGCCTTCCTGGCCCTGCATGCGCTGCCGGGCCGGGTCGAGGACATCCTGGCCGGCGACCTCGACTACCCGGGCCTGCGCGAGGCCATCGCGGCCGAGTGGGGGCTGGACCGACCGCTGTGGGAGCAGTACCTGGGCTTCCTGGCGCGCATCGCCAGCGGCGACTTCGGTACCTCGTACGAACTGCGCCAGCCGGTGGCGCGCGTGGTGATGGCGCAGCTGTGGCCCACGGTCGAGCTCGCGCTCGCGGCCGGCGTGCTGGCGCTGCTGTTCGCGGTGGTGGTGGCCACGCTGACCTCGGGCCGCGGACGCTTCGCGCGCGCGGCGGCCTCCACGCTGGAGCTGGTGTTCGCCTCCACGCCGGTGTTCTGGCTCGGCATCCTGCTGCTGATGGCCTTCTCGTTCACGCTGCGCTGGTTTCCGGTCTCGGGCGCGGCCGACTGGCGCGCGCTGGTGCTGCCGGCGACCGCGCTGGCGCTGCCGACCGCGGGCCTGCTGGCGCAGGTGCTGCGCGAGGCGATGGAGCGCGCGCTCGAACAGCCCTTCGTGGTCACGGTGCGCGCGCGCGGCCTGGGCGAGCTGTGGCTGCGCCTGCGGCACGTGCTGCGCCATGCGGCGCTGCCGGTGGTCACGCTCGGCGGCTGGATCATCGGCGGCCTGCTCGGCGGCGCCGTCATCACCGAGAAGGTGTTCGGCCGGCCCGGCCTGGGCACGGTCACGCTCAACGCGGTGCTGAGCCAGGACGCGCCCGTGGTGCTCGCGGTGGTGCTGCTGGCGGCCTTCATCCACGTCGCGGCGTCCACCCTGCTGGACCTGCTCTATGCACTGATCGATCCGAGGCTCAAGGCATCATGATTTCCGCATCCGATACCGTCGCGCTGCCCGCGGGCAGCGCTCCCGCGTCGAGCGCACCGCGCCGGCGCCTGCCGCCGCTCGCGGTGCTGCTGTCGGCGCTGTTCGTCGCGCTGCTGGTGATCGCCACCGTCGCGCCGCGCTGGCTGGCGCCGCTCGATCCGCTCGAGGGCGACTTCCTCGCGGTGCTGCAGCCGCCGGGCGCCGAGCATCCCTTCGGCACCGACCGGCTCGGCCGCGACGTGCTGTCGCGCACCGTGCATGGCGCGCGCTACTCGCTGTTCATCGGCATCGGCGGCACGGCGATTTCTGTGCTGGCCGGCGTGCTGCTGGGCCTGGTGGCGGGGCAGAAGCAATGGCTGCTCGACGAGGGGCTGTCGCGGCTGTTCGACGTGATCTCGTCCTTTCCGGGCGTGCTGCTGGCGATGCTGGTGGTGGTGTTCCTCGGCCCGGGGCTGGCCAACATCGCGCTCGCAGTCGGCATCGCGGGCATTCCGAAGTTCGCGCGCGTGGTGCGCGCGCAGACGCGCATCGTGCGCCAGGCCGACTACGTGACCCATGCCTACATCTACGGCCGCAGCCGCGCCCAGGTGTTCTTCGGCCACCTGCTGCCCAACGTGCTGGTGGCGGTGCCCGTGACCGCCACTGTCTACGTGGGATCGACCGTGCTCGCGGCCTCGGGCCTGAGCTTCCTGGGCCTCGGCCCGCAGCCGCCCACGCCCGAGTGGGGCGTGATGCTGGCCGAGAGCCGCGACGTGCTGCGCGTGGCCTGGTGGCCCGGCGTGTTCCCGGGCGCGGCCATCACGCTCACGGTGATCTCGTTCACCGTGCTCGGCCACCATCTGCAGCGGCGCTTCGAGGGGAGGCTGGCATGAGCGAAGTGCCGCTGGTCGACGTCGAGGGCCTCACGGTCCGCTTCGACACGCCCGCGGGCGAGCGCACCGTGGTCGAGGCGCTCGACCTGCGCATCGCGCGCGGCGAATGCGTGGCGCTGGTCGGCGAGTCGGGCTCGGGCAAGAGCGTGACCGCGCGCAGCCTGCTCGCGCTCGCGGGGCCGGGCGCGCGCGCGAACGCGCGCAAATTCCTGATCGACGGGCGCGACGCGAACCGCTTCGATGCCACCGACTGGCGCCGCCTGCGCGGCACCTTCGCGGGGCTGGTGATGCAGGACGCGCTGGTGTCGCTCGATCCGCTGCGCCCCATCGGCCGCGAGGTCGGCGAGGTGCTCGAGCATCACGGCCTGCTGCGCGGCCGCACGGCGGTGCGCCGGCGCGTGCTGGAAACGCTCGCGCGCGTAGGCATGCCCGATCCCGAACGCCGCATCGGCCAGTACGCGCACCAGCTCTCGGGCGGGTTGCGCCAGCGCGCGCTGATCGCCGCCGCCATCGCGGGCCTGCCGCCGCTGATCGTGGCCGACGAGCCCACCACCGCGCTCGACGCGGCGCTGCAGAAGCAGGTGATCGAGGTGCTGGCGCGGCGCGTGCGCGACGAAGGCAGCGGCCTGCTGCTGATCAGCCACGACCTGTCGGCGGTGGCGGGCATCGCCGACCGCGTGCTGGTGATGCGGTACGGCCGCGTGCTCGAGCAAGGCCCGGTGCGCGACGTGCTGTCGAGCCCGCGCCATGGCTACACCCGGCAGCTGATCGCGGCCGTGCCCTCGACCTCCTCGCGCGGCAGCCGGCTGTCATCGGCGCGTTTCGAGGCGGCGGGCGAGGGCCCCGAGGCGCGGCTGCGCATCGTGCGCGAGCCGCTGCCGCCGCGCGCACCCGTGCCGGCCGCGCAGGCACCGGTGCTCGAGGTCCAGGGCATCGGCAAGCGCTTCGCGGTGCGGCGCGGGCTGGGCCCGCGCGAGGACTTCGTGGCGCTCGAGGACCTGTCGTTCTCGATCGCGGCCGGCGAGGTGCTCGGCCTGGTCGGCGAATCGGGCTCGGGCAAGTCCACCTGCGCCAAGATCGTGCTCGGCCTGCTCGAGCCCGACGCGGGCACGGTGCGGCTGCTGGGCCAGCCGTGGTCGGGCATTTCCGAGGCTGTGCGCCGGCCGCTGCGGCCGCGGCTGCAGTACATCCCGCAGGATCCGCTGAGCAGCTTCGATCCGCGCTACCGCGTGTCGCAGGTGATCGCCGAGAACCTGCAGGGCCTGCCGCGCGCCGAGGTGGGCGCGCGCATCGCGGCGCTGCTGCAGCAGGTGGGCCTGGCGCCCGAGCTGGCCGAGCGCTTTCCGCGTTCGCTCTCGGGCGGCCAGCGCCAGCGCGTGGCGATCGCGCGCGCGCTCGCGGCGCAGCCCGCGCTGATCGTCTGCGACGAGCCGGTGTCGGCGCTCGACGTCTCGGTGCAGGCCCAGGTGATCGACCTGATCGCCGAGCTGCAGTCGCGGCTGGGCACGGCGCTGCTGTTCATCTCGCACGACATCAACCTCGTGCGCCACGTGGCCGACCGCGTGCTGGTGCTCAACCGTGGCCGGCTGGTCGAGCAGGGGCCGGTGGAGGAGGTGCTGTCGCGGCCTGCGCACGACTACACGCGTTCGCTGCTGGCCGCGGTGCCCGAGCCGCTGGCGGCTTGAGGCCGGCGCTCAGGCCAGCACGTCCACCGTCAGGAATTTCGCGAAGCGCGCCGGGTCGGTGCTCTTCTTGAGCACCCCCACCTGCTTGAGGTCGACTGCATAGCTCTCGATCTCCTTCGCGAGATCGAAGCGCTTGGCGTGGTGCGTGTAGCCGATGGTCGAGAGGATGCTGCCGAGGTCCTGCTGCGCCACCTTCGGGAACAGCTTGCTCACCGCGCGCCCGGCCTCGTTGGGGTTCTCGGCGATGAAATCCGCCGCCTGGTGCAGCGAGCGAACCACGGCCGCCACCTGCTGCGGATTGCGCTTCACCAGTTCGCCGCGTGCCGCGACGATGCAGCACAGCCGGTCCTTGAAGTCGCCCTTGAGGATGTTGGCGATCTCGAGGTAGGCGCCGGGGTTGCGCTTCTCGATCAGGTAGAGGTTCGGGTCCGAGTCGGCGATGACGTCGATCTCGCCCTTCTTCTGCGCGATGTCGAGCTGGTCGGCCGGGAACACGCGCCACTGCACGTCCTGGTCGGGGTTCACGCCGCGCCGCGCCAGCGCGGTCGAGAAGAACTGGCGGCCATAGCCCGCGGGACTCGAGACGCCGATGGTCTTGCCCTTCACGGCCTCGATGCTCGCGATGCCCGAGGTCTTGGGCGCGAGCACGCGGATGCAGCCCGCGTGCGCGGTGCCCACCACCTTCACGTCGAAGCCCGCTTCCAGCGGCTTGAGCCAGGCATGGATCAGGCCCAGCGAGATGTCGGCCTTGCCGGTGGCGATCGATTCGAGCACCTGGTCGACCGCGCCCGCGAAATTGATGATCTCCACCTTCACGTTGTTCTTCGCGAAGTAGCCCAGCTCATTGGCGACCACGATCGGGCTCAGGCACAGGCCGGTGCCGGTCCACGACAGCGTGATCGGCTTGTCGTTGTCGGCGCCCCAGGCACGGCGGCCCAGCAGGCCGAGGCTGGCGGCGCCGAGCGCGGCGGCGGCACCGCGCACCAGCGTGCGGCGGCTCGGCGGAAGCGGGAGGGAAGGCAGCGAAGCGGTCATCGAAGGAACTCCAGGCAGGGTGGCATGCGAAGCCGTCGACCGTATCGGCGGGCCTGCGCCACGGCAACTTCGGAATGCGCATGTGCAAGCGCGCCGCCGGTGCGCGGCGCGGATCGATCCGCGCCTTCGTCGCGCAGCGAGATTGCTTGTGCGAAAACTTTCCTTTCCCGCCATGGCGCGGCCTTCGAAGATCGGCCGCAGCAAAAAACCGGCAACCGAAAAGAGAAAGTCATGCACACACGCAGTGTTCTTCGCGCCTTGGGCGCACTCGTCCTCGCCTCGACCGCGCTCTGGTCGCAGACCGCGGCCCTCGCGCAATCGCAGACCCTGCGCGTGGGCGTGCGCGGCGGCGTCGACGAGGAGATCTGGGAAGTGGTCACCAAGGTCGCCAAGCGCAACGGCCTCGAGGTCAAACCCGTGGTCATCACCGGCTCGGCCAGCCCCAACGAGGCGCTCAACAACGGCGACCTCGAGGCCAACTCGTTCCAGCACATCCCCTTCCTCAACGACCAGGTCAAGCAGCGCGGCTACAAGCTGGTCAGCGTGGGCAACACCTACATCTCGCCGATCGCCTTCTATTCGAAGAAGCACAAGGCCTTCAAGGACCTGCCCGACGGCGCCAAGCTCGGCATCCCCGACGACCCGAGCAACCAGACGCGCGCGCTGGTCGTGCTGCGCGACCAGGGCGTGCTCACCTTGCGCGAGGGCTTCGATCCCTTCAAGGGCACCGCCACGCTGGCCGACGTGACCGGCTACAGGAAGAAGGTGCAGCTGGTGGAGGCCGCCTCGGTGGTGCTCGCGCGTTCGCTCGAGGACGTGGACGCCTCGGCCATCGTCAACACCTTCGCCTACCAGGCCGGCCTGATCGCTACGCGCGACGGCCTCGCGGTCGAGAAGAAGGAGAACAACCCCTACGTCAACATCATCGTGGTGCGCGAGAAGGACAAGAACGCGGCCTGGGTCAAGCCGCTGGTCCAGGCCTACCAGTCGGAGGAAGTGCGCCAGTTCATCCAGACGCGGTACCAGGGTTCGGTACTGCCCGTCTTCTGAGCGCCGCGACGACGCCGGCGGCGCCGGCCCACATCGTCTTCGAGCAGGTCTCCAAGAGTTACGCGGGCGCGGCCGGCACGGTGGCGGCGCTCGAGGCGGTCTCGTTCGCCGTCGAGCGCGGCGAGGTCTTCGGCATCATCGGACGCAGCGGCGCTGGCAAGTCCACGCTGCTGCGCACCATCAATGCGCTCGAGGCCGCGAGCGGCGGCACGGTGCGCGTCGACGGCGTGGACGTCGGCGGCCTCGACGAGGACGGCCTGGTCGCGCTGCGCCGGCGCATAGGCATGATCTTCCAGCACTTCAATCTGCTGTCGGCCAAGACTGTGCGCGACAACGTCGCACTGCCGCTCAAGGTGGCGGGCGTGGAACCGCGGCGCATCCGCGAGCGCGTGGACGAGCTGCTCGAGCTCGTGGGCCTGGCCGACAAGGCTGATGCCTGGCCGGCGCAGCTCTCGGGCGGGCAGAAGCAGCGCGTGGGCATCGCGCGCGCGCTGGTGCACCGGCCGCAGATCCTGCTGTGTGACGAGGCGACCTCGGCGCTCGATCCCGAGACCACGCAATCGATCCTCGCGCTGCTGCGCGACATCAACCGGCGCTTCGGCCTCACGGTGGTGCTGATCACGCACGACATGGCGGTGATCCGCGAGGTCTGCGACCGCGTGCTGGTGCTCGACCGTGGCCGCCTCGTCGAGCTCGGCGAGGTGTGGCGCGTGTTCGGCAAGCCGCGGGCCGAGGCCACGCGCGCGCTGCTGCAACCGCTGCTGCACGACCTGCCGGGCGACCTCGCGGCGGCGCTGGTGCCCGACCTCGAAAACCTCGAAGGCATCCCGGGCCGGCCGGCCCTGCGGGTGCTGAGCCTGGGCTTCGACGGCGCCGCGCGGCCGCGGGGCCTGCCCTTCGAGGCACTGGCCGCGCTGGGCCCGGGCGCGACCTGGCTGCACGGCGGGCTCGACCGCATCCGCGGCCATGCGCAGGGCCGGCTGCTGGTGGCCGTGCCGGTGGGCGCGGACCCTTCTTTCGACATCGACGCCGCGCGCCAGGCGCTCGGGGCCGACCGCATCGAGGTCCTGGGCTATGTCCACGCCGCAGATTGACAAGTACGTCCAGGCCTTCTTCCAGACGCTGCTGATGGTGGGCATCTCGGCCTTCATCGCGATCGCGCTGGGGCTGGTGCTGGCGGTGGTGCTCACGGTGACGGCGCCGCGCAACCTCTATCCGCGGCGGCGCTTCCACAGGGCGCTGTCGATCGCGGTGAACGTCTGCCGGGCGATCCCTTTCATCATCCTGCTGATCGCGCTGCTGCCGGTCACGCGCTTCCTGGTCGGCACCACGCTCGGCACCTGGGCCGCGGTGGTGCCGCTGGCGGCCAACCTGATCCCGTTCTATGCGCGCATCGCGCAGGTCAGCCTCAACGACGTCGACCCGGGCCTGGTCGAGGCCGCGCGCGCCATGGGCTGCCGGCGCTGGCACATCGTGCGCCACGTGCTGCTGCCCGAGGCGCTGCCCGGGATCATCGGCGGCATGACGGTCAGCGTGATCGCGATGGTCAATGCCTCGGCCATGGCGGGCGCGGTGGGCGCTGGCGGCCTCGGCGACCTGGCGATCCGCTACGGCTACGAGCGCTACGAGACGCGCGTGATGTTCGAGGTGATCGTGATCCTGATCGCGCTGGTGTCGGCGATCCAGTTCGTCGGCGAGTGGCTGGCGCGGCGCGTCGACCACCGGCGCTGAACGCGCCGCGCATATCCATGCGCCGGAATGTTCTAAGCGAACGGGGTCCGGTTCGGCATCATGCGTGCAGCCGCCGCGGCAGGCGTCGCCGTTCTCCGATCCCGCGTTCCGGCCCGCCCCCGCTTTCCGCTTCCTCTTCTCCACCGCAGGCCGCCATCCAGTGTCCTCTTCTTCCGCTCTCCAGGGCACGCCATCGGCGGCCGATCCCTTCGCCGAGGACTTCGGCATCTTCACCGAGCCGGTGCTCGCGCTCGCGAACACCCTGGCCGCCAGCGCCGCCGAGCGCGACCGCGCGGGCGGCACGGCATTGGCCGAACGCGCGCTGCTGCGCCGCAGCGGCCTGCTCACGCTCGCGATCCCCGCGGCCCATGGCGGCCAGCAGGCGGCCTGGCCGCTGATCTTCCGCATCCTGCGCCGGCTCGCGCAGGCCGACAGCTCGCTCGCGCACCTGTTCGGCTTCCAGCACCTGCAGGTGGCGAGCGTGCTGCTGTTCGGTTCCGAGGCGCAGCAGGCGCGCTTCCTCGGCGAGGCGGTGGAGAAGCGCTGGTTCTGGGGCAATGCCGTGAATGCGCGCGACACCCGGCTGCAGGCGGCGCGCACCGACGACGGCATCGAGATCGACGGCGTGAAGGGCTTCTGCTCGGGCGCCCCGGACTCCGACGTGCTCAATGTCTCGGTGGTGCTCGGCCCCGAGCCGACCGACCGGCTGTTCGCCGTGGTGCCGACCTCGCGCGCGGGCATCACGGTGCTCGGCGACTGGGACAACATGGGCCAGCGCCAGACCGACAGCGGCAACGTCGAGTTCCGGCGCGTGCGCATCGCGCACGACGAGATCCTCGGCCCGCCCGGCGTGGCCTCGAGCCCGCGCGCCACGCTGCGCAACCTGATCGGCCAGATCGTGCTGACCGAGATCTACCTCGGCAATGCCTTCGGCGCGCTGCGCGCCGCCATCGAGCACCTGCGCGCCCACACCCAGCCCTGGCCCATGGCCGGGGTGGAGCGCGCCGAGGACGACCGGCTGCTGCAGCTGCGCGCGGGCGAGATGTGGTCGGCGCTGCAGGCCGCCACGGCGCTGTCGAACCAGACCAACGAACGCTTCCAGCAGGCCTGGGAGCAGGGCTTCGCGCTCACGGCCGACAGCCGCGGGGCGCTCGCGATCGACGTGGCCGCGGCGCGCACGCAGGCCGCGCGCACGGCGCTGCACGTCACCTCGCAGATCTTCGAGCTGGTGGGCGCGCGCGGCACCGCCTCGAAGCACAACCTCGACCGCTACTGGCGCAACGTGCGCGTGCACACGCTGCACGACCCGCTCGACTATCGGCACCAGGGCATCGGCGCCTGGCTGCTGGCGGGGGACGTGCCCAATCCCTACGGTTACGGGTGAGGTGGGCCGTTGTGGGCCGTTGTGTCCCCTGCCTGTCGCGCGTGACCCGCACGGCCGGCGCATCGATTCGCTACAGGAAGATTTCGCGCGTATCGGTCGTGAACTCGGGTTCCGCCTCGAGCTGGCGCAGGTGGAAGTCCAGCGTGAGCTTCCACCCGTCCGCGCCGAATTGCTCCTGCCTGCACTCGAGCCAGCCGTCTCCGTCCCAGCTGTCCAGCGTGGTCGCGACCACAGTGCCTCCCTCAACGGGGATTTCTTCCCTGGAATGGAGCGTGTCCTTGCTGGAGTTGGCAAAACGCATCGGCGCGTGCAGCGGCGGTGCAACGATGGTGATGACTTTCAGCTCGCTGTCGATCGCGACCTCGCCCAGGGCGGCGCAGTGATAGTCGCTCGACAGCAGGATCACGTTCGCGATCCTCTTGCGGCGGATGAGTTCGAAGATCCGCTGGCGATCCTCGCGGGCCAGCTGCCAGGTGTCGCAATCGCGCGGTGACGGGTTGCCGTCGCCGCTCTTGAGGCCGGGCGCAATGACCGATCCCGATACCAGCCACTTGGGCCTGCGCGCGGGTTGCCTGTCCAGCCAGTCCTCGAGCACGGCCCATGCCGCCTCGGTCAGTATCCGGCGCGTGGGCTTGAGCGTGCGCTGCGTGCGGGAGTCCAGCACCAGCATCGATGCGCATCCCGCCTCGAAGCTGTAGAAGTTGGTCAGCGAGGAGTCCGGCGCCACTTGCGGGAAGTGGATCAGGCTCGCGTCCGGCAAGAGGAGATTCGATGCAGCGCCAGGTCTCGAAGGCACGGAGGCAGAGGCCGGACCATGCACGCGCTGGAATGCGTGGAATGCGGAAAGCGCGGTCTGGGTTCGTTGTTCGCTCTCGTTCTCGGCCTGGAATTGTTCGAGCGTCCAGTTGTCGTTGATCTCGTGATCGTCGATGACCATCATGAGGGGAATCCGGGCCGCCACTGCGCGGAATCCGGGCGAGCCGAACGCGCTCCGGTAGCGCGGCACCACGCGTTCGATGGACGAGGACGTGTCGAAGAAGCCGGCACGCGCATCCGCGTAGATCTGGTCCCCCAGCATGAGCATGAAGCGCGGGGAGAGGCGCTCGGCACCGGCCGCGATCGCCTTCAGCGAGTGATCGGCGCGGTCGGCCTCGAGGCCCGTGATGCCCGGATGCCGGCATCCCGCGGCGAGGAAGACGACCGGGTCGGAACCGTTGGCCGACATCGCGCTGTCCGGTACGCGAACCTCGGCGCGATCGATGGGGCCCGGCTGGCGGATCAGGTGAGACAGCGTTCCGGGCGCGGCGCTGTAGGCGATGGCGGCAAGCGCTTCCTGTCGAGCCGTTTGCACCGCGATGAGCGCGTCGGCCGATTCCTCATCCAGCGGCTTCTTGGGCAGGATGCGGTCTTTGACCGCGGGCTGATCGCGCAATGTCCGGATCAGGTCGGGGCCGTGGAGCTTGAGCAGCAGTTCCCCGAGATTCAGATCGACAAGGTCCGCAAGCGGAAAGAGATGGCTGTAGGGGCGCAGTTCGCCCGGCATCGCGGGCCGGTGCCAGCCGCTCGGGAAGCGGGGGGGCCTGTCGGCGCTCGAGGTTTCCAGCGCTGGCGGCGCGCTGGCATAGGTGTAGACACCCAGGACCTTGATGCGCACGTCGCGGGCGCGCGCGGGAAGCACGACGTCGGCGACCACCGTGGCCACCGGGTAGCTTGCGACGGGCGTCCGCGATCCGCCGATCGTCGGCACCGCCGGTCGGGAGGGAAACAGCTCGGTGTCGAGTTCCCAGATGGCCGCGTCGCGGCACGACTTGCCATCCAGCGTGTACTCGGCGACGGTGAAGGCATCGGCCAGCGTGTCGGAGCTCATGCTGTCGAACTCGGCCCAGACGCGCACGAGCACCTGGTCGTTCTTGGCCGGCCGCACCCAGCCGACGAGCGGGCCGGTCATGGGAAGGCGCGCGTGGCTGGTCATGGTGGGCTTGCCCGGCACCGGGAGGCCGCGCTGCCACGCTTCGCCGAAGAAGAACTCGATGTGCGGATACACCTCCTGGGGCGCCAGGTGGCCGATCGTGCAATCGAAGTGCGCGTAGTCCTTCAGCCGCAGCGTCGACACCCGGCCGTACTGGCGCACGCCCTGCTCGTTCACGTCGGCATCGTTGATGTTGCCGAAGATGCGGTTGATCTGGTCGCGCGTGCGGTCGAGCGATTCGATGTCGAACAGCCGATTGGCCGTTCCCTGCATGAGCAGCAGGGGCATGTCCATGCGATCGCTCACGATCTGGTCGGAGAGGTAGTTGCGCCCGTCGTAGTCGACCATGCGCTCGTACTCGACGCACTTCACGCCATGCAGGAACACGCCGAGATTGGCGCGTCCGAAGTAGGTGTCCAGCTTCTTGTGGCTCTCCTCGCCGAGCTTGTCGTGGTCGACCAAGCGGCTCAGGAAGCCGGCCATGCGCTTGCAGGTGGTGGAGTCGTGGCGAAGCACCCGCAGGTCGCTTTCGCCCGGGCATGGCTGGTCGCCGCCGAAGGTTCCGAACAGGCGGTCGAGCATCGAGTGCATCAAGTCCGGCGCGACCATGCCGGCGGCGAAGTGCAGGTGGTCGCGCCCCACGATGTTGTGGATGAACGAGCCCAACTGCAACCGTGCCTGCGCCGTGGTCGAACCGATGACGTAGGGCAGGAATTGCGAGAACGAGACGCCCGCGAGGCGGTCGATCTTCTCGCGCCTGTTGCGCGGATGCTCGATCTGGAGAAAACCCTCCGCCAGCGACATCGCGAGCGAGGCCGAGCCCACGCAGTGGCTGAAGCAGAAGATGCGCAGACGCCTGGCGAGGTCGTCGGTCCTGTCCTCCGGCGGGAGATGGCCGGACTCGATCAGCTCCTTGGCGAGCACCTCGCAGACCGCATCCACGCCGGTCGGAATATCGAAGGCCGCGATGTCGTCCATGGTCGAGAAGCGCGCCGAGGCGGCGAGCAGGGGGCTGACGCGGTATTCGAGCATCCACACGTCCCAGCCCTCGTGCAGGAGGCGGGCTGCCAGGCAGTCCTTGCCGAGCTCCGGCGCCACGAAGGTCAAGGTCGATTGGGCGAAGCCATTGATCAACAGGATGGCCTTGGCCTTCTTGAGCCCCTCGCCGTGTCGCGTGTCGTCCAGCACCTGCAGGGGCTGCGGCTGCGGGTAGCGCACCAGCGCGAGGCGAACGGGCTTGTCCGTCTGCGGGGCGCGGACGCTGTCATGCACGGCCAGCTGGTAGATCCGCGGCTGGACCTCCACGTCGCCGTGCGTGCGGATCGTCGGAAATGCCTTCAGTGAACAGGCCGCGTAGAAGGTCAGCAGGTCCGGGTCGGGATCGGGGTTGGGATGGGGCGGTGGTGGCCCGCCGGGCGCGGGTGACGAGGTCGTCGGCTCGGTCTTCGGCAGGCCTGGCGCATAGTCCGGCGCCCGGAAGTCGAGGATGCGCGACAGCGCCAAGGCCCGCACCATCATCAACGGGTACCCGGCCATGTCGAGCAATGCGCCGAGGCTGTCGCCCGCAGGGCCAGCCTGCGGCAGCATGCTGCGGACGATCTGGGGCAGGTCCATGGCCAGGCGGCCATGCATAACCTGCCGTTTCCGCGCGCCTTGCGCGTCGGTCTCGAACAGGCGGACATCGAGCTCGCCGAGCTGGGCCCAGATGCTTCGGCGCGGGACGGGCGGCCAGCCGCCATTGCGGATGCGGTCGAGCAGCCATTGGCGCAGATCGGCCCCCGAGGCCGCGGCCTCGACGCGTTTGGATCCGAGCAGCAGATAGGTGGCAGGAGGGCCGGCATCCGGGGCCAGGTCGGCGACCAGGTTCAAGCGGTACTCGAAGACTCGCACGTCGGTGGCGTGCCACAGCGTCTTCGCGCCGCTGACGAGCGTGCGCAGCCAGGAGCGCTGCTTCCGGGCGGGTTGTCGATCGTTCTCCTCTCCCGGCGCCGATGCGCGTGGCGACTTGATCCAGTCGGGCAGCCAGCGGTTGAACGCGTAGGTGAGCAGGACCGGCAGGAACCGGCGCGCCCGCTGCAGGACCGAAGTTTCGGCGCGGCGGAACAGCTGCACTGTTCCGCCCTCGACCCGCAGGCAGAGGTCCGGCCCCGTCTTGCAGCTCAGCAGGAAACGCGGTGCCTCGAGCGGCGCGCCATCGTCTTGCGCGAAGGCCAGGGCTTTCACCTCGTGCTGCGGGTCACGCAGAAAGGCCTGCCAATCGGGAACCTCCAGCCGCACCGTGAGCGTGGCCGTCCTGTTGTCCCTGGCCTGGGCCTTGGCCGGGGCGAAGGCGTCGTCCATAAGCACTTCGCCACTCAGCACCTCGGCGAGCACGGCACCCGTCGGCGCGGTCACGTCCGTCTCGAAAGGCCGAGGCGCGGGTGGCGGCGCGAGGGCGATGTCGCTGTCGCTGTTGCGAGCGGGCGCGGCGTCGATGCCCCGCGCCATCAGTTCGCCCGCAATGTCCTGCGCGATGCGCGCGCAACTGCGTTCGGCCAGCGCGGTGATGGTCAGCAGCGGATTCACGCCGAGCGAGGTCGGAATGATGGAGCCATCGAGCACGTACAGCCCTTCGTGCAAGTTGCCCTGGGCGTCGAACACCTGGCCCAGGTGGTTGCAGACGCCATGCTGCGCGTCCTCGGCCATGCGGCATCCGCCGAGCGGATGCACGGTCACTCGCGCGCCGCCGAGATCGGGGCCTTCGAGCAGATCGCCAAGCTGCGCGGGCAACAGGTTGGTGGCCGGATTGCGCACGTAGAGGGCATCCTGGCCCATCTTCTCGACAGCGGGAGCCATGCGGGAATGCTGCAGATCGGTAGCCGACTCGCTCTCGGGAGCGGGAGTGGGACCACGCTCCGGCCACAGCCATCGCACGCGGTCGCTGCCGGCGTCGAAGCGGATCTCTCCCAGGCATGGGTCGTGTCCCATGCCCAGCAGCGTCAGCGTACGGGTGAGGATCTGCGCCTGCGGGGCCATCGGGTCACTGCCGGAGGATGCGGGAATGCGCCACCGGTCGAGGCGCGAGACCGTCGACAGCGTCTGCACCAGTTCCTGGAACACCGTGCCCAACAGTCCCGGTATCGCGCCGTCCTGTACCAGCGAGTCGCGCTGGCCGTCCGTCGCATCGCGGATCCGGATCATCGACGAGATGGTCGGGCCCACGTCCTTTCTCTGGTCACGGACCGACGCGGTGCGGCCGACGGCATGCACCGGCGCGTCCAGGCCGGTCGCGCAGGCAATGTCGTCGCCATTGCCCGAAACGCGCCGCCCCAGGTGCTCGAGCGGCAGCGAGAGCGCCTCGGTGCTTGCCTGGCCTTCGGACAGCCGCAGCGTGGCGTCCGGCTGGCCCGATCGCATCAGGATCTCGGTGGATCCGAAGGTGCCTGCCGAGAGGACCACGCGACGGGCCAGCACTTCGTAGATCCAGTCCTGGCAGCCGTCGTTGCCGGCGCGCTCGATGTCCCGGCGCAGCCTGCGCTCGGCGGTCCGCACGAACTGGATCGCCCAGGGATAGTCGGTGGAGGTCGAGCGCGCGATGCGCAGCACGCTGAGACCCGTGAACATGCGTGCGCCGGCCAGGCGCGCGGCAGGCAGGTAGGTCTTGGCCAGGCTGAGCTTGGCGTTGTGATTGCAGCCTGACACGCAGTTGCCGCAGCCCGTGCAGGGCAGGCGCGTACCCAGCGGTCCGGTATAGGGCTCGTAGCCTTCGTCGCCTGCCTCCCGCGTGGCGGCCGGGGACGTCCGCGGCGGCAGCTTCTTGCCGAAATGAACGGCCACCGGCACTTCCTCGAAGGTCGAACGAAGATCGCCGCCGAGCGTGGCCTCGACCTTGTCGTGCAAGGCCTGCATGCTGCGGTACTTCGGCGTCTCGCGCGGATCGAAGTAACGCCCCGGGGCCCCGACCTCGGACAACTCCAGCCGCTCCCGTGCCTTCGAATACCACTCCACCAGACCCTCGGCACGGATTTCGGGGGGCCATTCCCTGCGCCCCAGGACCTCCGGGTCGGCGGCCAGTCCGACGCCCGCATTGATCAGGCTGCCGCCTCCCAGCCCGTTGCCCACCAGCGCGCCGATGCGTTCGCCCAGCCGCAGGTCGAACAGCGCGTCTTCGTAGCCCATCACCTGCACGCCGCCGGTCTGGCTCGTCTCGGCCCGAACGTGGCCTCCCACCTGGCTCAGGTCGGTCGGGAACTCGCCGGCGACCCATTCGTTGCCGCGCTCGAGCATGCACACGCTGGCACCCGTTTCGGCGGTGCGCAGCGCGGCGACCGAGCCACCGTAGCCCGAGCCCACGACGACGACATCGAAGCGGCGTGCTTCGGCTGCCATGGCGATCAACTTCTCCGCGCTCTCCGACAGCCAGTGCATTTCGCGTCTCCTCAGTCCATGGTCCGAAAAATTCCGAGCATCCGCCGCAGCTCGCCCGGGTCCACCGGTTTGTCGAGCTTGGGCAGGCCCGAGTCCGACAGCTCCTTGAGGACGGCCTCGTCCGATTCACCGGTGACCACGATGACGCCGAGGTCCGGGTGCTGTGCGCGCAGTTCCGCGATGGCCTCGAGCCCGTTCAGGCCGGGCTCGAAGCGGTAGTCGACCATGACGACGTCGGGCTGCCATGCCTCGGTGCGCAACTGCTCGATCTGCGCACGCGTGCGGCACAGCCGCACATCGCAGGCCCATTGCGACAGCAGGGCCCGCGTGGCGTCGAGCACGGCCTGATCGTCGTCGACGACCAAGACCTTCAGGCCCGCGACCTCCGGGACCGCCTGCGCGGCCGCGTCGTCGTCGCCGGGCGCGTCGGTGTCTTGCGCATCGGCCGACACCAGCGGCAGCGTGATGGCGATGCAGGTGCCGCGATGGGTCTGGGGATCGGTCTCGGTCAGCGAGAGGTGACAGCCCAAGGACCTGGCGAAGCCCCGCACGATCGAAAGACCCAGGCCCATGCCGTTGGTGGAAGCGGTGTCGGAGCCGCGAAAGAACTCGTCGAAGATCTGTTCGCGCTGCTCCGGCGGGATGCCCGGCCCGGTGTCCGATACGCTGACCGTCGCCTGCTGCCCATGCACCGCGAGCGCGAGCCGTACGGCGCCTTTTTCGCCATGCTTGAGCGCGTTGTCGAGCAGATTGCGAACGATGCGTTCGAACAGCGCGGGATCGGTGTACACATGGGCGCGTTCGATCTGGCAGTCCCAGCGCCGGTCCCGGTCCAGGCAGAGGATGCGGTACTCGGTATCGAGGCGCACCACGAGCTGGTGCAGCGGCAGGTTGCGCGGGTTGGGACGCACGGTGCCGCTGTCGATCCTGGACAGGTCGAGGATCTCGGAGAAGAGATGGTTGAGACCCGCGAGCGCCAGTCCCAGCGCCTCGCGTGCGCTGGCCAGGGCGTGCGGGTCGCTGGCGCGCGCGAGCACGCCACCCAGCAGGCTGATGGCATGCAGCGGCTGCCGCAGGTCGTGGCTGGCGTTCATGATGAAGCGCGTCTTGGCCGCATTGGCGGCCGACAACTGGCGAACCAGCCTGGCGTTCCAGTTCCGGATCTCGATGCCCTCGGTCACCCGGCGAGCGAAGTTGAGCGCGAACATCGTGAGCACCATCCAGTAGATGACGAGTCCGGCGAGTACCGCGAACGCATCGACGTAGCGTGCCCTGAACCAGCCCGCGACAATGCCGCCCAGCATGAGCCCCAGATAGGTCGTGTAGATCGCCGGAATGCTGCCCAGGGACGGCAGACCTGCCACGCACCAGCAACAGAAGAAGAGCGTGAGCAGGAAGCGCTGCTCGGCGTCCACATGGGGAAAAGCGAAGACCGGCAGTGTCGCGATGGTCAATGCCATGACGACGGAACTCGAGCTCAGCAGACGGCGCGTGCGCACGATGCCTCCAGGCGCATCGAGCGTTTTCGCGACGCGGCCGAGCAGGGCATTCCGGCCCAGCAGGACTGCCGCCGTGGCACCGGCCCAGGCCGCGGCGCCTGCCCATCCGACGCCTGGCGCCGCAATGGCGGCGATGATCACCGCGCCCGCGATCGCGAGGTAGGAGGCGCGCGTCGACTGCGCCAGCGTGAGCCGCAGGATCTCGCGCTGTGCGTCGTCATTGTCCAAGGGCGATCCCCCGGCGATGCGCTTCGATCACGGCCTGGGCGCGCGAATTCACGTTGAGTGACCGGAACACCGCCACCGTGTGGCTCTTGACCGTGCCCTCGGACAACGCGAGCGCCCGGGCGATCTGCTTGCTTTGCATGCCGCGCAGCAGGCAGTCGAGCACTTCGCGTTGGCGCGGCGAGAGTCGCAGCGCATCGACGGGGGCGTCGATCGGGTGGCCCGCATAGCCGGCCGGCAGCGTCAGGCGCCTCTGGACCGCTTCTTTCAGCGCCAGGAACAGCGCGTTCTCGGTGCAGGACTTGAAGAGATAGCTGGACGCGCCTGCCGCGAGCGCGGCGGTCACGCTCGAGGCGCTTTCGTCCGCCGACAGGATCATCACGGGAAGCTCGGGCCTCAGCTTCTTGGCCTCGATGAGCATCTCGAGCCCCGATCGCCCTGGCAATTGCAGGTCCAGGGTCAGCAGATCGAAGTGGCGGCGGCCCTGCAGCGCGTCGACCAGTTCCTCCGCATTGCCCGTTTCGGTGACTTCGCAGCCACCCGACGCCTCTCGCGCCAGCAGTCGCACCGCCGTCCGGATCGCTGGGTGATCGTCGCAGATCAACAGGTTGAACAAAGTGCTCCTCCAGGCCTGTCCGGCTTGTTTGATGACGGTCTCTCTCCATCGCGGGTTCGCATCCTGCCATCAATTCGAGGCCGGAAACTATCCGTTTGGATGAGCCGAAGTGTGGATGCCGACGAGCGGCCGCCTGATTAGCCTTGGAGTGCGCGGTGCCATGCCAATTGCCGCGACCAGGAACGAGGACGAGGGCCTGGGCCGATGGCGCAGCTGGAGGTAGAGATGGAAGAAACGAGCTTGCAAGCGAGGGACCGCTTCCATGTGCACCCACCGTCGGAGGGGGCGACGGGGTGGGCATGGCGGGCCATCACGGTCGGCCTACCTGATCCGGTGGGCGCCGGGTCGATGCGCGTGCTTCGGATGCCGCTCGAGGGTGCCGCCCTGGCGTCCCTGCTGAGCTCATTGGCCGACGGGGAGTCGGTCATGCTCCAGAAGGTCGGCGACGACGGCCGGACGCTCGCCGTGACGCTTCCCTGCGCGGATCACGCGGCCGAATGGCCTCGGTCATCGGCGGCGGGCGTGCCTACGAACGCGACGCCATGGAACAAGCATTCCTCAGTGGACGCGCTTCGCAGGGCGCTTTGCATCACGGCCGCGGAAGCACGTGTCCTGACCGCACTCATGAGCGGCGAGTTGCCCAAGCAGTATGCGGCTCGGACGGGGTTGTCCGTGCACACGGTCAGGAGCCATATCTCGTCCCTGCTGTCGAAGACGGGCTGCCGGCGTCAGCTGGATGTGGTCCGCATGGGCCTGTCGCTCGCGGCGCGCGATGCCTGAGCCTCGTCCCGGGACGCAGGAGCCTCGGCTCTGCATGGCCGACTCGTGCCAGTGGCGCAGCAGCGGCGTTCAGCTCCTGCCGACCCGATAGAAGGTCGGCGGCGGCGTGCCGTTGACCGCGAAGGCGCCGACCTGGCGCTCGCGGTAGACGCGCGGGTTGTGCGAGGAGATGGTGCGCGCATTGCGCCAGTAGCGGTCCAGCCCGTGCGTGCGCAGCGTGGCCGAGGCGCCGAGCGCGTCGAACAGCTCGGTGCTCGCGTCGAGTACCAGCCGCGTGACGACCGAGACCGCCTGGTCCACCTCCACGTGCGAGGCGGCCGCGGCGGCGGCGCGCGCCTCGTCGGGCAGCACGCCGTCGAGGTGCGCATCGTGCGCGCGCTGCAGCGCGCCGGCCGCCTGCAGCACGATCGCGCTCGCGCCATAGGCCGCGCTGCGGCCGCGGCCCACCACCTGCAGGATCTGCGGATCGTCGGACACGCGCGCGGCATTGCCGTGGCTGTAGCTGCGGTCGCGCTCGCGCACGCGCTGCGCGAGGTCGTCGCTCGAGGCGCGCGCGATGCCGGCCAGCGAGGCCAGGTGCACGGTCTGGAAGTAGGGTGAGGCGTAGGGAAAGCGCAGCTTGCTCGGGTTGACCCACAGCGGATCGATCGCCACGTCCTCGAAGGTGGCGGTGCCGCTCGCGGTGAGCGCCTGGCCGAAGCCGTCCCAGTCGTCGAGCACCTGCACGCCCGCGGCTTGGCGCGGCACCGAGATCATCGTGGGCTGGCCTTCGTCGTCGTCGGCCACGGCGTTGATCCAGTCGGCGAACAGCGAGCCGGTGGTGTAGAACTTGCGCCCGTCGAGCCGCAACCCGCGCGGCGTGGCGCGCAGCCGGGTCGAGAAGGCGCCGACCTTGGCGTCGCCGGTCTCCGAGAAGCCCGAGCCCACGAGCTCGCCCGCGGCGAGCCGCTCGAGCCAGTGCGTGCGCCACGGCGACTCGGGCGCGAGCAGCACGTCCTCGGAGAAGCCGAAGTGCGCGCGCAGGGCGTTGACCACGTTGGTGTCGGCCGCGCCGAGCTCGGTCAGCAGCGCGAACAGCTCGACCAGGCTGGCGTCGGCGCCGCCGCGTTCGACCGGCAGGCGCAGCCGCGCGAAGCCGGCCTCGCGCAGCCAGCCGATCTCCTCGTGCGGCAGCTGGTGCGCGAGGTCGCGCGCCACCGCGCCCTCGCGGATGCGTGCGAACACGGCGCGGAACGGCCGCGCGAGTTCGTCGTAGCGCGCGCTGGGCGGTGCGCCCCAGGGATGGTCGATGGCGGAGGTGGGCGTCATGCGGGAAAGAGAGAAGAGGGGGAGGGGGAAGGCCGGCGCGATTCTGGGACGCGCATCGGCCGTGCGGAACGAACGATTGCGCACATCCATATGCGGCCCTTCCCATGGCCGCCGCGCATGCCTGCCATGCGCGCGGCGCACCCCGTACGGCGCATAGACGAAGTTCGCAGAAGCACATGCGAAAGTCGAGGTTCACGCGCCGCGCACGGCGCGCAGAATGGCCGCAGCCCTAGTCTGCACACGCGCAGCCCGCCGGCCGCGCCATCCATCCCATGCCCCAAACCCCCCTCAAGATCGTCGCCCTGTCCGGCGGCCTGCAACGCCCCTCGCGCACCCTGGTGCTGGTCGAGGAGCTGATCGAAGGCATCGCCCAGGCGATCCCCGTCGAGAGCCGCGTGATCGAGATCGGCAACCTGGTGCCGCAGTTCGGCGCGGTGCTCTACCGCCCGCAACTGCCGGCCGCGGTCGAGGAAGCCCTCGTGGCCCTCGAGTCGGCCGACCTGGTGATCGCCGCCAGCCCCGTGTTCCGCGGCGCCTACAGCGGCCTGTTCAAGCACTTCCTCGACTTCGTGCACCACGATGCGCTGATCGACAAGCCGGTGCTGCTGGCCGCGACCGGCGGCAGCGAGCGCCATGCGCTGGTGATCGACCACCAGCTGCGGCCGCTGTTCAGCTTCTTCCAGTCGCACACGTTGCCGATCGGCGTCTACGCCACCGACCGCGATTTCGAGAACTACCAGGTGCGCAGCGAACTGCTGCGCGCGCGCATCGCGCTGGCGGTCTCGCGCGCGCTGCCGGTGCTGCGGCAATTGCAGCCGCAGGCCGAGCGCGCCGCCGCGCCGCGGCCGCAGCTGCACGCCGTGGCCTGAAGCCGGGCCCCGGCGAGCAACTGCGGCCGCCGGAGGTCAATGCACCTTCGGGAAGCCGTGGCGCTCGGCCAGCAGCGCGAGGATGCGGCGCGTGTCGGTGACGAAACGCAAGGCGCCGAGCGACTGCGCGTCGGCCGGTGCCGGCGGCTCGTCGCCGAACACCAGCACCGGCAGGCTCTGGTGCGCCTCGTCGAGCAGCGCCACCACGGCCGCGCGCGGGCGCGGGAACGGCAGCCGGTGCACCTCGAGGCGCGCGGCCTGTTCGGGCGCCGAGGCCAGCAGCCCCTCGATGGGCAGGCCGTCGGGGCAGACGAAGGCATCGCCCGGGTGCTGGTCGTCGGTGAAGCCTGCCTCGAGCAGGAAGAGTCGGTCGCGGCTCATGCGAGGAATCCTTTGGAAGTCGGTGAAATGAAGAACCCAACGATGGAGCGAAGCCGCTCGCGGGCGAACGAAGAAAAGCACATGTGCATATCCGCATCGCGCGCTTGCGTTGCGGTGGTGGAGGCACGGCGATGAGCGAACCCACCGAATTCCTCTGGTATGTCCCCAACCAGGTCGTGGCCGGCCATCGCGGCGACGCCGCCGTCGAAGGCCACAACAGCCTCGACACGCTGACCCGGCATGCCCTGGCGCTCGAGGCGCACGGCTGGAAGGGCGCGCTGCTCGGCGCCGGCTGGGGCCGGCCCGACACCTTCACGGTGGCGACCGCGCTGGCCGCGCGCACCACCACCTTCGAGCCGCTGATCGCGATCCGCCCCGGCTACTGGCGACCCGCGCAGTTCGCATCGGCCGCGGCCACGCTCGACCACCTGAGCGGCGGCCGGGTGCGCATCAACATCGTCTCGGGCAAGGACCAGCTCGCGGCCTATGGCGACAGCGAGGGCGACCCCGAGCAGCGCTATGCGCGCACGCGCGAGTTCATCCACCTGGTGCGCCGGCTCTGGACCGAGGAGGGCGTGACCTACCGCGGCGAGCACTTCGGCGTGGAGAACGCCACCGTGCAGCCGCGCATCGAGGTGCGCGGCGCGCGACGCCATCCGACGATCTATTTCGGCGGCGCCTCCGAGGCGGCCGAGCGGGTGTCGGCGACCGAGGCCGACGTGCAGCTGTTCTGGGGCGAGCCGCGCGACGGCATCGAGGAACGCATCGAGCGGCTGAAGGCGCTGAGCCGCAGCCTCGACCGCGATATTCCGCCGCTGCGCTTCGGGCTGCGGGTCACGACGCTGGTGCGCGACACCACCGAGGAGGCCTGGGCCGATGCCGAGGCCAAGGTGGCGCAGATGGCGCGCGGCGCGGCGCCCGGCGAGCCCGACCGCGCGCAGGCCGTGGGCCAGCGCCGGCTGCTGCAGTTGCACGAGCGCGGCGAGGTGCTCGACGACAACCTCTACACCACGCCCGGCAAGTACGGCGGCGGCGGTGCCGCCACCACCTGGCTCGTGGGCTCGGCGCAGGACGTCGCGCGCTCGCTGCGCAAGTACCAGGCGCTGGGCATCACGCACTTCGTGCTGTCCGACACGCCCTACCTCGACGAGATCCGCCGGCAGGGCGAGCAGTTGCTGCCGCTGCTGCGCGATGCCGCCGCATAACCCTTCCTCATCGCCATGACCTCTGCTTCTTCCCACGGGCCCGGCCCGCGCTTCGGCATCTGGGCGCTGGTGCACGGCAGCCGCGCCGCGCTGCAGGACCCCGACGAGCCCTACGACGCCTCCTGGCGGCGCAACCGCGCGCTGGTGCTCGAGGCCGAGCGGCTCGGTTTCGACTCGGTGCTGGTGGCGCAGCACACGGTCAATCCGCACGATGGCGAGAGCGCGCAGCTCGAGGCCTGGACGGCGGCCGCGGCGCTGGCCGCGCTGACCTCGCGCATCGAGATCATCGCGGCCATCAAGCCCTATCTCTATCACCCGGCGGTGCTCGCGAAGATGGCGCTGGGCATCGAGGAGATCAGCGGCGGGCGCTTCGCGATCAACCTCGTCAATGCCTGGAACCGGCCCGAGCTCGAGCGCGCCGGCATTCCCTTCGCCGAGCACGATGCGCGCTATGCCTATGGCCGCGAATGGATCGAGGTGGTGGAGTCGCTGCTGCGCGGCGAGCGCACGCGCTTCGCGGGCGAGCACTTCAAGCTCGACGACTACCGGCTGAGCCCGGCGGGCCTGCACCGCGCGCGGCCGCGCATCTACGTGGGCGGCGAATCGGAGCCGGCGCGCGCGCTGGTGGCCGAGCGCGGCGACACCTGGTTCATCAACGGCCAGCCGCTGGCCGACGTGCAGGCGCTGATCGCCGACCTGCGGCGCCGCGAGCGACCGGCCGGCTGGGCGCCGCTGCAGTTCGGGCTTTCGGCCTTCGTGGTCGCGCGCGAGACCGACGAGGAGGCGCGCGCCGAGCATGCGCGCCTGCTCGCGCTCGCGGCGCTCGACGCGCCGCTGCGCGCGGCCAACAAACCCAACATCGATCCCAAGGCCGTGATGTTCCAGACCGCGCAGAAGTCGCCGCGCGTGGGCTCGAACGGCGGCACCGCGGCCGAGCTCGTGGGCAGCTACGACAGCGTGGCGCGCCGCATCGAGGCCTTCCACGCGGCCGGCATCGAGCTGTTCATGCTGCAGTTCCAGCCCTTCGAAGCGGAGATGCGCCGCTTCGCCGATCATGTGCTGCCGCGCGTGGCCGGCGCGGCCGCGCGATCGCTCGCAGCACGCGTGGATGCCGCCCTGGCCTGAGAGCGTCCATTTCGAGAAAGAGAAGCGTCCCATGTCCATCGCATCCCTTGTCGCCATGCCCGGCCGTCACTCGGACCGGCGCCGCGCGCTGCTGCTGGGCCTGGCCGTGGCCGCCGTCGCGCCCGCTGCCGTGGGCTCGACCGATCCCGCGCTCGCCGCGCTGCAGTCGGCCATCGACGGCCCGCAGCGCAGCGCGGCCAACCGCGCGCGCGACGGTGCGCGGCATCCGCTCGAGACGCTGTCCTTCTTCGGCCTGCGGCCCGAGTGGTCGGTGGTCGAGATCGCACCGGGCGGCGGCTGGTACACCGAGATCCTCGCGCCCTTCCTGAAAGCCCGCGGCCGCCTCTACGCGGCCCATGCGCCGGCCGACGGCACGCCCGAGCAGCAACGCGCCCGCGCGGCCTTCGCGAAGAAGCTCGCGGACGATCCCGCCAACTACGGCCGCGTGGTGCTCGGCACTTTGCCCACCGACCGCTTCACCGACATCCATCCGCCCGGTGGCGCCGACGCGGTGCTGACCTTCCGCAACATCCACAACTGGATCGCCGACGGCCATTTCGACGAGACCTTGCGCGCCTTCCACGACGTGCTCAAGCCCGGTGGCGTGCTCGGCGTGGAGGAGCATCGCGCGCTGCCCGGCACATCGCTCGCACGGACCATCGACAGCGGCTACGTGGCGCAGGACTTCGTGATCGCGCGCGCCCGCGCGGCCGGCTTCGTGTTCGACGGCGAGAGCGAGATCAACGCCAATCCGCGCGACACGCACGACCATGCGAACGGCGTCTGGGCGTTGCCGCCGACCCTGCGCGGGGGCGAGGTGGAGCGCGCGAAGTACCTCGCCATCGGCGAATCGGACCGCATGACGCTGCGCTTCGTGAAGCCGCGGCGCGGGCCGGCGCGCACATAGGAAAAGCGCATAAGCAAGCGCGCGCAGCGCATTCGACAAGCGGCGGGCCGCGGTTCAGCATCGCGGCCTCTACCGACTTGCTTCGAGGTGTGCTCTTGTCTTCCGGATCCGACTTCTCCTTGCGCCGCCGACAGGTCGCGCCCACGCTGCTGGCTTTGGCCACCGGGCTTTCGCTGCCCGCCAGGTCCCAGGCGCAGAACACCTTGCCCAAGGAGGTGAAGATCGGCTTCCAGAAGGGCTCGGCCGTGCTGGTGCTGGCGCGCAAGCAGCAGGTGGTGGAGAAGCGCCTCAAGGCGCTGGGCGTAGGCAGCGTCAAGTGGGTCGAGTTCCAGTTCGGCCCGCCGATGCTCGAGGCGCTGGGCGCGGGCGTCATCGACCTGGGCTCGGTCGGCGACACGCCGCCGGTGTTCGCGCAGGCCGGCGGCTCCGACCTCGTCTATGCGGCCGCCACGCCCTCGGCGCAGCATGCGGTGCTGGTGCCGAAGAACTCGCCGATCCGTACACTGGCCGATCTCAAGGGCAAGAAGGTCGCGTTCGGCAAGGGCTCGAGCGCGCAGAACGTGACGATCAAGGCGCTGGCCACCGCGGGCCTGGGCTTCCAGGACATCCAGCCCATCTACCTGTCGCCGGCCGATGCCACCGCCGCCTTCAACGGCGGCAACATCGACGCCTGGGTGGTCTGGGATCCCTACTACGCGATCGCCGAGGAGCGCTATGGCGCCCGCGTCGTCGCCGACACCACCGACAAGCGGCTCACCAGTGCTTCCTACTACATGGCCGGCCGCGACTTCGCCACGCGCCATCCCGCGGTGCTGGCGGCCGTGCTCGACGAACTGCGCCTGCTCACCGTCTGGTCGGGCCAGCACCGCGACGAACTGGCCGCCATCGCGGCCGAGGCCACGGGCATCGACGTCAAGCCCTGGTCGGCCGCCTTCGCGCGCGCGGAGTTCTCGCTCGGGCCCGTGACCGAGGCGCATATCGCGCAACAGCAGCAGCTGGCCGATGCCTTCCAGGCACTGGGGATCATTCCGCGGCGGATCAGTGTGCGGGAGATCGTCTGGCGGGCGCCTGGGGTGTTCTGACGAATCCAGGTCGTGCAACCACGACGGGCGGTGGCGTGGAGTCCCGGTGGTTTCGTTGGCGCGATCAATGTGAGCGCAGCGCGAGTGCCTCGCGCACGAGGGCGAAGACTTCGGGGTCCATCTTCCTGGCCTGGAGGTCCTTGTACTCCTCGGCAATCGAGCGATCGAGCAGAGCCGTTCCATCGGGGCTGAAGCGGATCAGACCGGCATCGAACAGGCGGTGGATATCCACGCGCAGCAGCATGCAGTTGGACCAGAGTGCCCGACCGCCGTTCCTGGCCTCGTCGATGTGGGCGATATCGAGGATCGCTTCGGTCGTGGTGCCGGTGATGGCGCAAGCGCCATTCTTCTTCAGCATCTCGTCCCGCAACTGGGCTTGACCGGGGCGTGCCACGCGAAGGTAGGTGTCGTAGCTCATGTCGGCGAAGAATGCCGCATCTTCTTCATTGACGATCCTGCAATGCCTGGCGTTGCCATTCCATTTTTTCGGATCGTCCTTGTCGGTCCACCGCGCTTCGGCAGTTCTCTTGCCCAGGTCGACCGAGATTTCGGAGACCCCCCAGCGAACCTGATCCTTGCTGAGCTCTTCGTTGTGCTCGTGCTCATACCGCAAGGAAATCTCGAGCGTCGACGCCTCGAGGCGCCACTTGACGCAGGTTGCCTTGTACTTGACCCGCTTGCGTTCGGCCGGCCACCACTCGGTGGTTGCCACCGTGGCGCCTGGTTCAAGCGGGGCGAGGGTGTCGAACTGCAGATACTCGCAACCGTAGTCCCATTCGACGCGCAAAAGAATGACTGCCATTTTTTCAGGTCCCGGTGAAGAGATTTTTCGTTGAAGGAAGGAAAAGCATCGCCTGCGAGTGCTCGCTGGCTCGAATCGATAGCCGCCGGGACAAGACTCAAGCGCGCAGCGCCGTCACCTCGATCTCGATCTTCATGCGCGGATCGGCCAACCCCGCCGAGATCATCATCGCCGCGGGGCGCACCTCGCCGAAGTACTTGCGCAGCACCGGCCAGCAGGCCTCGAACTCGGCGCCGTCGGGCAGTACGTAGGTCACGCGCACCACGTCGCGCAGGCTGGCGCCGGCTTCCTGCAGCGCCGCCTCGATGTTCTTCAGGCATTGCTCCGCCTGTTCGACCACGTCGTCCGAGATGGTCATGGTGCGGTAGTCGAAGCCCGTGGTGCCCGAGACGAACACCCAGTCGCCCGCGACGACGGCGCGCGAGTAGCCGATCTGTTGTTCGAAGGTGGAGCCGGAGCTGATGAGCTTTCTGGTCATGGGAGCCTTTGCGAAATTGGTGGGTGGGGGCCGGGGACGGCGGCTCGACTCTACCGGCCGGGGGCCAGGCCCGTTTTCGGCCGAGCCCGGCATCCTCTAAAATGAGAACCATTCTTATTAATCCGATGCCCCCGTCCCCCGGGGCACCGGCCAGAGGTCCTCTTGGCGTTCACCGAAGCCGCATCCGCTCAGCCCGTCGAAGTCCTGTACAGCGACCACCATGGTTGGCTGCGCGGCTGGTTGCGCAAGCGCCTGGGCAATGCCTTCGATGCGGCCGACATCGCGCACGACACCTACCTGCGCATCCTCTCGACCGGCCGCGTGCCGCAGCCCGAGGAGTCGCGCCGCCACCTGACGCAGATCGCCAACGGCCTGGTGATCGACCTGTACCGGCGCCGGCAGATCGAGGCCGCTTACCTCGAGGCCATCGCCTGCATGCCCGCGGCGCTGGCACCCTCGGAGGAGGAACGCGCGCTCGCGGTCGAGGCGCTGGTCGAGGTCGACACCATCCTGCACGGCCTGCCGGCCAAGGCGCGCACGGCCTTGCTGCTGTGCCGGCTCGAGGGGCTGAGCTACCGCGAGATCGCGCAGCGCCTGAATGTCAGCGTCTCCTCGGTCGAGAAGTACGTCGCGGCCGGCCTGCAGGCCTGCTACCGGGTGATGCATGGCTGACGCGCGCATGAACCCGAGCCCCGCGCTGCCGGGCCCGCTCGATCCCGCGGTGGTGCGGCGCGCGGCCGAATGGATGGCGCGGCTCTGGTCGGGCGAGGCCAGCGACCAGGACCGTGCCGCCTGCGAACGCTGGCGCGCCCAGCATCCCGACCATGAACGCGCCTGGAACCGGCTGCAGTCCTTCGAGGACAAGCTCCATGCCCTGCCGCGCGAAGCCGCGCGCCACGCGCTGCGCGAGCCGGTGCGCACGGGCCGGCGCCGCGCGCTGCAATTGCTGGGGCTGACGGCCGCCGTCGGTGGCATCGCCGCGGCCCTGCGCGGCACCGAGGCCTGGCAGCTCGCCGCGTCCGACCACAGCACGCGCACCGGCGAGATCCGCGAGATCGCGCTGCCCGACGGCACGCGCGTGGTGCTGGGCACGGCCACCGCCATCGACCTGCGCTTCGACGCGCACGAACGCCGACTGGTGCTGCGCGCCGGCGAGATCCTGGTGACCACCGCCCCCGATCCCGCCAGCGCGCACCGCCCGTTCCGCGTCCACAGCCGGCAGGGCAGCGTGGAGGCGCTGGGCACGCGCTTCATCGTGCGGCAGGAGGCCGAGGCCTCGCGCGTGGCCGTGTTCGAGGGCGCGGTGGCGGTGCGGCCGGCGCGAGCGCCCGAGGCCGTGGTGCGCGTGGGCGCGGGGCAGGGCACCGTGTTCTTCGCCGACCGTGCGCAGGACCCCGATGCCGTGGCCGACAGCGCGGCCGCCTGGACCCGCGGCGTGCTGGTGGCCGAGGACATGCGCGTCGCCGATTTCGTCGCCGAGCTGGCGCGCTACCGGCCCGGCGTGCTGCGCTGCGATCCCGAGGTGGCCGAGCTGCGCGTGACCGGCGTGTTCTCGCTGCGCGACACCGACCGCGCGCTCGAGAACCTCGCGCTCGCGCTGCCGGTGTCGGCGGCCTACCGCACGCGCTACTGGGTCACGGTGCGGGCCCGGTAGACGGGCCGACGCCCGTGCCTGCGAACGGCGACCGAAACTTTTTTCGATTTTTTTGCGTTGCCGCTTGAGGTTCCGCCTTTCTCGTCCGGAAGACATGGGAGCACCAGACATCTTCCGAACTGAAAGGACCCCCGTCATGGCGAAACGCCTCCCGCAGCGCCCCCTCCCTCCACGCAGTCCGAGGCGCGCCGCCCCGATGACCGCGCCGAGCCGCCTCGCGGCCGCGCTCTGGATGGGGCTCGCGCTCGGCGCGACGACCGTCGGCCTCGCGCAGGCCCAGCCCGCGGGCCAGGCCGCGGCCGATGCCAGGCGCGGCTTCAACATTCCCGCCGGCCCGCTCGATCGCGCGCTCGGCAGTTTCGCGAGCGCCGCGGGTGTCGAGCTGTCGGTCGATGCCAGCCTGCTGCGCGGCCGCAGCAGCGCCGGCCTGGCGGGCAGCTTCACGGTGCGCGAAGGCTTCGCCGAGCTGCTGCGTGGCCATGGCCTGCAGGCCGTGCGCCAGGCCAATGGCAGCTTCACGCTCGATGTGGCACCCCCGCCGCCAGCGCCGACCGGGGCGGGCGAGGTGCAGGCCGGCCACGGCATGCTGCCCGAGGTGCGCGTGCACGACAGCGCGCCGCCCGAGACCGCCACCGGCCCGGTGGTCGGCTATGTCGCGAAGCGCAGCGCCAGCGGCACCAAGACCGATGCCTCGCTGCTGGAGACGCCGCAGCTCGTGAACGTGGTGACGCGCACGCAGATGGACGACCAGGGCGCGCGCACCGTGGCCGAGGCGCTGCGCTACACGGCCGGCGTGCTGGCCGAGCCCAACGGCTTCGACGTGCGCTACGACTGGAACTACATCCGCGGCTTCAACACCTTCGGCACCCAGTGGCTCGACGGCCTGCCGCTGCCCGGCGACCCGGCCAGCTATGCAGTGCCGCGCATTCCGGGCTATGCGCTCGAGCGCGTCGAAGTGGTCAAGGGGCCGGCCTCGGTGCTCTACGGCAAGGCCATACCGGGCGGCCTGGTGAACCAGGTGACGAAGCGGCCGCAGGCGGTCGCGCAGCGCGAGGTGCGGCTGTCGGCCACCCACTTCGGCGGCGCCGAGCTCGCCACCGACCTCACGGGTCCGCTCGACGAGGACGGCAAGTTCCTCTACCGGCTGATCGCGCTGCGGCGCGATGCGCACACGCAGGTCGACCTGGAGCGCGACCGCCAGACCATGATCGCGCCCAGCCTCACGTGGCGGCCGTCGGCCGACACCTCGCTCACCGTGCAGGCCCACTACCAGAAGGACGATCCGCGCATGAGCCCGCGCTTCTACCCGGTGGTGGGCTCGCATGTGCCGAGCCCGCTGTTCGGCTACATCCCGCGCAGCCTGTACCTGGGCGAGCCGTCGACCGACAGCTTCAACCGCAGCTACAAGTCGCTGGGCTACAGCTTCGAGCACCGCTTCAACGACACGGTCTCGGTGCGCCAGAACCTGCGCTACGGCCATGCCGCGCAGGACATGTTCCTGGTGCGCGTGCATCCCTTCAATGCCTACCGGTCCGACGGCCACACGCTCAACCGCGTCTCGGCGATCTCCGACGACGACATCCGCTCGCTCTCCGTCGACACCCAGCTCGAGGCGCGCCTGCGCACCGGCCCGCTCGCGCACACGCTGCTGGCCGGCGTCGACCACCTGCGCGGCAAGCTGTCCTTCAACTTCGCCAACAGCGCCATCGGCGTGCCGCCGCTCGACGTGCTGAACCCGGTCTATGGCCTGCCGGTCACGCGGCCGACCAGCTACACCAACTCGACCTTCCAGGCGGTGCGCCAGACCGGGCTGTACCTGCAGGACCAGATCCGCTGGGGCCGCGCCATCGCCACGCTGGGCCTGCGCCACGACCGCTCGTCCATAGATACCACCAACCGCATGCTGGCCTCGCGCCCCGTGGTGCCGACCGAGGACTCGGCCACCACCGGCCGCATCGGCCTGGGCTACGTGTTCGACAACGGCGTCGCGCCCTATGCGAGCTATTCCACCTCGTTCCTGCCGGTCACCGGCGTGGACCGCTACAACCAGCCGTTCCGCGCGCAGAAGGGCCGGCAGTTCGAGCTCGGCCTGAAGTACGAGCCGACCGGCGGCTGGGGTTTCATGACCGCGTCGCTCTACCAGAACGACCTCGAGAACAGCCTCACGCCCGACCCGATGGACTCGCAGCGCTCGGTGCAGTCGGGCCGCCAGCGCCTGCGCGGCCTCGAGCTCGAGGCCAAGGCCGAGCTCACGAAGCGGCTCAGCATGATCGCGGCCTATTCGTACACCGACTCCGAGGTGCGCAGCAGCAACGACCGCAACCAGTTGGGCCGCCCCACGCTGCGCACGCCGCGGCACCAGGCCTCGGCCTGGCTCGATTACCGCTTCGAGAGCGTGCCCGGCCTGCAGGCCGGCATCGGCGCGCGCTACATGTCGGCCTACGACACCGCCGGTACCTACGACCCCTACCTGCGCGTGCCCGCGCTGTTCCTGTGGGACCTCGGCGCCTCCTACGACCTCGGCCTGCTCGGCGATGCCTGGAAGGGCGCGCGGCTGCGGCTGACGGTGGCCAACGTGTCGGACCGGCGCTATGTCTCGCACTGCCTGATGCTGGCCGGCTCGCCCTGCAACTACGGCGCGCGCCGCACCGCCACCGCCACGCTCTCGTACGCCTGGTGATGGCGGTGCTCGCGGGTCTTTGCACGGTGCTCGGCGCGCTGTGCGTGTACCGGGCCGCGCCGCACCAGCGGCTTGGCGGCGCAGTGTCGAAGCCGCGCGCGTGGCGCGGCATCGGTGGCGTGCTGGTCGCACTCGGTGCGTGGTTGTTCTGCCGCGCGCTGCAGCCGGCAGCCGGCCTCTTCAGCGCCCTCACGCTCGTGATGTGCGCGTGGATCGCGCTGCCGTACGCCACCGCGCTGCGGCGCTCGCCGAGCGAGGACCGCCATGGCGCGCGCTGAGGACCGGAGCGGCGCGACCTGGTGCGCTCTCGCGCTCGCGGGCGCGCTGCCCGGCTTCGCGCTCGCGATCGCGCTGTCGGGCCTGTTCGCCTGGCTCGGGCCGGGCGGCATGGCGCCGCTCAACAAGTACCAGTTCAACATGTGGATCGTGCCGCCGCTGTGGCTGGGCATCTGCTCGGCGGTGTTCATGTTCCGCTCGGCACTGCGTGCCTGGGCCTGGCTGGGTGGCGCCACCGCCGTGGCGGGCGCGGTACTGTTCGCCATGCGCCATCTCTCGGGCTGAGCCATGCGCGCCGACACCCTTCGCACCTACAAGACGGTCCACACCTGGACCGGCATCGTCGCGGGCCTCGCGCTCTTCATCGCCTTCTATGCCGGCGCCCTGACCATGTTCAAGGGCCCGCTCGACCGCTGGGCCACGCCGCCCGCCGTGGCGGCGGCGCCGTCGCCGGGCGCCGATGAACTGATCGCGCAGACGCTGGCCGCGCGGCCCGATGCGCGCGCCGACTTCACCTTGCACCGGGCGCGCCACGGCGCGCCCGAGCGCCTTGCGTGGAAGGCGCGCGGCGAGGAGCGCGGCTGGAGCGCCAGCTTCGCGCCCGACGGCACGCTGCGCATCGCACCTGACGCGCCAGCTGGCCTCGGCCAGTTCATCGACGTGGTGCACCGCACCGTCGCGCTGCCGGTCGACCTCGAGACCGGCACGCTGGTCATGGCCATCGTCAGCGCGCTCTATGCGCTGGCGATCGTCTCGGGCGTGGTCGTGCTGTGGCCGACGCTGGTGAAGGACTTCTTCGCCTTGCGCGTCGGGCGCAACCTCAAGCGCATGTGGCTCGACGCGCACAACGTGATCGGCATCGTGAGCCTGCCGTTCCATCTGGTCATGGCGCTGAGCGCGGTGGTGTTCGGCATGCACGACCTGATCTACGACGCGCAGAAGGCCGCGGTCTACGGCGAGCCACGCTTCGAGCAGATCTGGAAGGCCAGCGGCCCCTTCAGTGCGATCCGCCCCGATCCCGCGCCGGCCGCGCTGCTGCCGCTGCCCGCGCTCGAGGCGCGCGTGCGCGCGCAGGCCGAGGGCTTCGTGCCGCACACGTTGCGCTTCCGTGGTGCCGGCACGGCCGGTGCCGCGGTCTGGATCGCGGGCGACATGCCGTGCTGCATGACGCGCCAGGCGCAGGGTTCGTTCGTGCTGGCGAGCGCGGTCGACGGCCGGTTGCTGCACACCGAGTACCTGGCGGGGCAGCAATCGGGCTGGATGGCCTCGGTCTCGGCCTTCTTCGCGCTGCATTTCGGCGCCTATGGCGGCGGCACGGTGCGCTGGGGTTATTTCTTCCTCGGGCTGGCCGGGGCCTTTCTCTTCTATTCGGGCAACCTGCTGTGGGTGGAGTCGCGCCGGCGCGCCGAGCGCGGCGGGGTGCCCGTCGAGCAACGCCGCTCGAGCCGGTGGATGGCCGCGGGCACGGTCGGCGTGTCGCTGGGCTGCGTGGCGGCGCTGTCGCTCACGGTGGCGGCCGAGAAGTGGCTGTGGGCCTGGCAGGGCGAGGTGCTGGCGCCGTGGCGCGAGCAGGTCTATCACGCGGTGTTCCTGGGCAGCGTGGCCTGGGCCTTCCTGCGCGGCGCCTCGCGGGGCGCGGTCGAGCTGCTCTGGCTGGCCGCGGCCGCGGCCTTGGCGGTGCCGCTGACCAGCATCGCCGGGTGGCTGCTGCCGTCCTCGGGGTCGTGGCTGCGCGCCGATGCGCTGGGCGTGGACGCCATCGCGCTGCTCGGCGCCGGTGCCTTTGCCTGGATGGCGCTGCGCACGGCGCGCCGCGTGCGCGAGGGGCCGGTGGACAGCGTCTGGGCCGCGCCCGCACCTCGGCCGGCAGGCTGAGCCCGGGACGCGCTCGCGCCGGGCGCGGCGACGGCGCGCTTTCCGCAGGCCCGCCACGCCGCTGTCCGACAAGCCCGGCATGCCCCCAAACTGTAAATTCCTGTGTCAGCGAACCGGATTCTTCGGTTATTTTCCCTGCCGACCCGGCGGGGCCCGGTCGCAACAACGAGGAGCAAACGCGTGAGGCATTGGTGGCTGGCGGCGGGTCTTTCAGTGGCGGGCAGCCTGGCATGGGCGCAGCCCGCATGGTTCACCGTGGTCGGCGATCCGCTCGACAAGTCGGCCGACACGGTTCAGGTCGACCCCAACCGCATCGCGGCAACGCCGCCCGCGGAAGGCGAGGCCGCGCCCGAGAAGCCGCTGATCGAGATGAACGTGCGCGTGAACCGCTCGGGCCCGCGCTTCAACTGGGACCGTGTCCCCTACCGCTCGTACGAATCGCGCGTGGTCTTCGACTGCCACGCGAAGAGCGCGACCTATGTGCAGGCGCGCTTCTATGCCGAGCCGCTGTGGCGCGGCGAGCCGCACCAGATCGCCGATTACAGCGCGGCGCCCAAGCCGATGCGCTTTCTCGACATGACGCCGAATCCGACGGCGCGGATCGTGCGGGCGGCTTGCCGGATGCGGGCGAGCTGAGCAGTGCGGGTTGCCGACCGACCGGCATGATTTGTCAACGTAAGCTATTGATGGGATTGAAGTTTCGAGTATTTCTTGGGTAAGGTGATAAAAAGGAAGCGACACCAAGGCACCCATGAAACTCGAGGATCGCATGCACCCGCCATCGCGCGCGCACGAGGGGCGCACTTGCTGCGATCTGGTGTTGCCCACCACCGGTGTAGCGACCTTCATCCGCGACCTCGCGCTCAAGTTCGGTGTGAGTTACACCATCACCCCCACGGATCGATGGGCAGAGACGGCCACGCTGCTGGCGGGTGACGAGGCCCGCTCTGGCGAGGTCCAGGATCTGCTGATCGCACTGAAGCGGGCGGGCAAGCTCTCCACCCAGGACATGGCGACCTTGCTGGTCAACCATCTGCGCGAGCAGAAGCTGCGTGTTCGATCCGTTGAGGATGTTGCCAAGCGAGGATGATCGGTAACGGGACTACCGCATCGAACCCGACGCATGAGGTAGTCCCCATTCCGTTGTCAGCCCGTGCCATGACCGCCAACGCACGCAGCCGCCAACGGGTTCCCCCGCGGCGGCTGCATTGCCCCTCGAGGGGGCGCTCAATCAGCGAACGAAAACGTCGAGCCGCTTACTTCGCCGTAGGCATCACGAACTCCGCCCCCTTCGGCGTGCTCTCGGGCCAGCGCTGCATGATCGACTTCTGCTTCGTATAGAAGCGCACGCCTTCCTCGCCATAGGCGTGCATGTCGCCGAACAGCGAGCGCTTCCAGCCGCCGAAGCCGTGCCAGGCCATCGGCACCGGGATCGGCACGTTGATGCCGACCATGCCGACCTGGATGCGGCGGCCGAATTCGCGGGCCACGTTGCCGTCGCGGGTGAAGCAGCTCACGCCGTTGCCGAATTCGTGGTCATTGACGAGGTCGACGGCGTCCTTGAAGTTGGCGACGCGCACGCACGACAGCACCGGGCCGAAGATCTCTTCCTTGTAGATGCGCATCTCGGGCGTGACGTGGTCGAACAGGGTGCCTCCCATCCAGAAGCCGTCGTCGCAGCCCTTGCCGGCCTTGGCGCCGTCGAACTGGCGGCCATCGACCAGCAGCTTCGCGCCTTCCTTCTCGCCCTGGGCGATATAGCCGGTGATGCGCTCGTGCGCGGCGCGCGTGACGATCGGGCCCATCTCGGCCTCGAGGTTCTCGCCGTCGAGCACCTTCAGCGTCTTGGTGCGCTCGATCAGCTTCGGCATGATCTTCTCGGCCGCGTCGCCCACCAGCACCGCCACGCTGATCGCCATGCAGCGCTCGCCGGCCGAGCCGTAGCCCGCGCCGATCAGCGCGTCGACGGCCTGGTCGATGTCGGCGTCGGGCATCACCACCATGTGGTTCTTGGCGCCGCCCAGGGCCTGCACGCGCTTGCCGTGGCGCGCGCCGGTCTCGTAGATGTAGTTGGCGATCGGGGTCGAGCCCACGAAGCTCACGGCCTTGACGTCGGGATGCTCGAGCAGCGCGTCGACCGCGGCCTTGTCGCCCTGCACCACGTTGAACACGCCGTCGGGCAGGCCGGCCTGCTTGAGCAGCTCGGCGATGCGCAGCGAGGGGCTCGGGTCGGTCGGGCTGGGCTTGAGGATGAAGGTGTTGCCCGCGGCGATCGCCACCGGGAACATCCACATCGGCACCATCACCGGGAAGTTGAAGGGCGTGATGCCCGCGACCACGCCCAGCGGCTGGCGCAGGGTCCAGTTGTCGATGCCGGTCGAGACCTGGTCGGTGAAGTCGCCCTTGAGCAGCTGCGGAATGCCGCAGGCGAACTCGACGATGTCGATGCCGCGGCTGACTTCGCCCTGGGCGTCGGTGAACACCTTGCCGTGCTCGGCGGTGATCAGGTGGGCCAGTTCGTCCTTGTGCTCGTTGAGCAGCTGCAGGAACTTGAACATCACGCGGGCGCGGCGAATCGGCGGCGTGTCGGCCCAGGCCGGGAAGGCAGCCTGCGCGGCGGCCACGGCGGTGGCGACCTGGCTGGCGTCGGCCAGGCCGGCGCGGCCGGTGACGGCGCCGGTGGCGGGGTTGGTCACGTCCTGCGTGCGGCCCGAGGTGTTGGCGACGGCCTGGCCGGCGATGTAGTGATCGATGGACTGGATGGGCATGGTGCGTGTCTCTCGTGTGAAAGGAGGCGGGGATGCGAAGGAATGCGGGGGGTCGAGGGCCAGTTTATGCAGCGCGCTCGTCCTCGCCTAGACGCGAAGCTTGAACTTATTGTTTGCGATAGTGAACAATGGATCCATGAAGACCCAAAATATCGAGTCGCTCTGGACCCACCTGCACTGGCTCACGGTGCTGGCGCAGCAGGGCAGCTTCACGGCGGCGGCGCTGCGGCTCAACGTGAGCAAGGCGGCCATGAGCCAGCGCATCGCCGAGCTCGAGCGCGCGGCCGGCGCCTCGCTGGTGCAGCGCACTACGCGCAGCGTGCGGCTCACCGAGGCCGGCCAGCGGCTGGTGGAGGACATGCGCGGGCCCTTCGAGCAGATCGCCCACAGCTTCGAGGGCGTGCGCGACCTGGCCGGCGTGCCGCGCGGGCTGGTGCGCGTCACCGCGCCGGTGGCGCTGGCGCGCCAGCAACTGGTGCCGCGGCTCGCGGCCTTCCTGCGCGCGCAGCCTGAGGTGCGCATCGAGCTCGACATGTCCGATCGCCTGAGCTCGCTCGCGATGGAGGGCTTCGACCTCGCGATCCGCCACACGGCCGCGCCGCCCGACACCCACGTCGCCTGGACCCTGTGCGACACCCGCTCGGTGCTGGTCGCGAGCCGTGCCTACCTGCGCCGCCGCGGCACGCCGCGCGAGCCGCAGGCGCTGGCCGAGCACGACTGCCTGCACTACCCGCGCGCGCAGGAAACGCCGACCTGGCATTTCGAGGCGCGCGCCGCGGCCTCGAAGGCGGCGGTGCAGCGCATCACGGTGCCGGTGTCGGGGCCGCTGGTGGCCAACAACAGCGAGGCGTTGCGCGACGCGGCAGTGAGCGGTCTGGGCATCGCGCTGGTGCCCGACTTCAGCGCGCAGTCGGCGCTGCAGTCGGGCAAGCTGCAGGAGGTGCTGCCGCAATGGCGTTCGGTCGGTGCCTTCGGCGAGAAGCTCTACGCGATCCGCCCCTATGCCACCCATGTGCCGCGCGCGGTGGCCGTGTTCGTGGCCTGGCTGCGCGAGACGCTGGCCGAGGGCTTCGACGCGTGAACGAAGCACCGACAATGCAACGCCACGGCGCGAGCGCGCCGCACCCTCCCATCCTTTCATGACACGTTTTCTCCACACGGCCGACTGGCAGATCGGCCGCCAGTTCGCGAGCTTCGACCCCGAGCACGCGCCGATCCTGGCCGAGGCGCGCATCGCCGTGGTCGAACGCCTCGCCGCGCTCGCGCTCGAGCACCGGGTCGACGCGGTGCTGGTCGCGGGCGACGTGTTCGATGCCCAGACCGTGTCCGAGCGCACGCTGCGCCGGCTGTTCAATGCACTCGCCGCCTATCCGGGCCCCTGGCTGCTGATCCCCGGCAACCACGACGCCGCGCTGGCCGAGAGCGTGTGGACCCGCGCGCAGCGCCTGGGCGCGGTGCCGCCCCATGTGCACCTGCTGCTCGCGCCCGAGCTGCGCCTGTTCGAGGCCCAGGGCTTCGCGGTGCTGCCCGCGCCGCTCGCGCAGCGTCACACCTACAACGACCTGACGGCCTGGTTCGACGAGGCCGACACGCCCGCGGGCCTGCTGCGCATCGGCCTCGCGCACGGCAGCGTGCAGGGCCTGCTGTCGGAGGACATCGATTCGGCCAACCCGATCGCGCCCGAGCGCGCGGCGAGCGCGCGGCTCGACTACCTGGCGCTCGGCGACTGGCACGGCTGCAAGCGCATCGACGCGCGCACCTGGTACGCGGGCACGCCCGAGCCCGACCGCTTCAAGGACAACGGCTCGGGCCAGGCGCTGCTGGTCGAGATCGACGCGCCCGGCGCCGAGCCGCGCGTCACGCAGCTGCAGGTCGGCCGCTTCCGCTGGCAGGCCATCGCCGGCGTGTTGCAGGTCACGACCGACGCCGATGCGCTCGAAGCGCAGCTCGAGGGGCTCGATGCGCACGACGTGGTCGACCTGCGCGTGCAGGGCCGCATCGACCTCGCGGGACTGCAGCGGCTGCAGGCCGCGATCGGCCGCGCGGAGGCGCGCGCGCGCCATCTGCAGGCCGACCTGTCGGCGCTGCGGCTCGAGCCCACCGACGAGGACATCGCGGGCCTGCGCGCCGACGGCTACCTCGGCGAGGTGATGCAGGAGCTGCGCGAGGCCCAGGCCGGCGCGGACCCGGCGCAGGCGCGCATCGCGCAGGACGCGCTGGCGCTGCTCGCGGCCGAACTCGCGCGCGGCGCGGCGGAGGGGGCCCGGCCATGAAGCTGCAGATCACCCGCTTGCGCGTCGAACAGCTGCGGCGCTTTCGCGCGCCGTTCGAACTCGATGGCTTCGAGCCCGGGCTCAACATCGTCGCGGCCGCCAACGAGGCCGGCAAGAGCACGCTGGTGCGCGCCATTCGCGCGGCCTTCTTCGAACGCCACCGTTCCACCCAGGTCGAGGACCTGCGCCCCTGGGGCGAGGGCACGGGTGCCGCGCCGCAGGTCGAGCTCGACTTCCTGCTGGACGGCCAGCCGCACCGGCTCATGAAGAGCTTCCTCGCGAAGAAGCGCTGCGTGCTCGATGCCGGCGCGCGCAGCCTCGAGGGCACCGAGGCCGAGGACCACCTGGCGCAGTTGTTCGGCTTCTCGTTCGCGGCCAAGGGCGCGAGCCGGCCCGAGAACTGGGGCATTCCGGGGCTGCTGTGGGTGGAGCAGGGACGCGGCCAGGAGCTCGACGTGAGCCATGCGCGCGACCACCTGCACGATGCGCTGCGCGACCCGGCCGGCGATGCCGCGGCGCCGCTGGCCGCGAGCGGCGGCGATGCGCTGCTCGACAGCCTGCGCGCACAGCGCGACGAGCTGCTGACCTCGACCGGCAAGCCGCGCGCCGCCTATGCCGAGGTCATCGAGCAGGCCGCCGCGCTGCAGGCGCAGCGTGCCGTGCTCGATGCGCAGATCACCACCTACCGCGAGCAGGTCGACCAGCTCGCGCTGATGCGCCAGCAGCACCAGGCCGACGAGACGGCCCGGCCCTGGGATGGCCTGCGTGAGGAACTGCAAGCCGCGCAGACGCGCAACGAGTCACTGCAGGCCGGCCAGGCGCAATTGCTTGGCGACCGCGCGCGGCTGCGGCAGCTGCAGGACACGCGCGACCTGCTCGCCAAGGCGCTCGAAGGCCTGGCGCAGCAGCAGGCGACCGCGCAGGCGCGCGAGCGGGCCGCCGAGGAGGCCGAGCGCCAACTGCGCGAGAGCGACGAGGCCGTGGCCCAGGCGCGCACGCAGGCCGATGCGGCGCAACGGCGCGTCGATGCCGCGCGCGAGGCCTGGCGCGCGGCGAGCCAGGAAGCGCAGCGGCGCGGCCTGCAGCAGCAACTGCAGCAGGCGCAGGCCGAAGTCGCGCGCCATGCCGAGAACCTCGCGCGCGCCGAGGAGGCGCAGGAGCGGCTCGCGGCCCTGCGCGCCACGGCCGCTTCCACACCGGCGATCCAGCCGGCCGAACTCGATCGGCTGCTCAAGCTCGAGCGCGCCGAGCGCGATGCCGACCTGCGCCGCCAGGCTGTCGCCACGCGATTGCAGTTCATGCTGCCCGAAGGCCAGGCGCTGCGCCTGCAGGCGCGCGGCGAAAGCCACGAGCTGCGCGCCGAGGGCGAACGGCTCGTCGACGCGCCCGCCACGCTGCACCTGCCCGGTGGCGGGCAACTGATCATCACGCCCGGCGGCAACGACCTCGCGGGCCTGGCGCGCCAGCATGCCGATGCGCGCGAGGCGCTGCTGGCGGCGCTGCGCTCGCTCGGCGTGGACGAGGTCGCGCAGGCCCAGGCGCGGCAGCGCGCCGCGGCCGACCTCGAGGCCCAGACCCGGCTCGCGCAGCAGGCGCTGGCGATCGTCGCGCCGCGCGGCATCGACACGCTGCGCGGCGAGCATGCCCAGGCGCAGGCCCGCCATGCGGGCGCGCAGGTCGCGCTCGAACGGCTGCCCGCACCGCCCGAGGGCGAGTTGCCCTCGATGGAAGAGGCCGAGGCCGCGCAGGAAGCCGCCGTGACGGCCGAGCAGGCGCTGCGCAAGACCCTGGGCGAGGCGCAGCGCCGCCAGTCGGCCGCGCAGGGCGCGAGCGAGGCGGCACGGCGCGAACTGGCCGCGGCCCAGGCCACGCTGGCCGACCCGGGCCGTCAGCAGCGCCAGGCGCAGGCGAACCAGCAACTGCTGGCCGCGAGCGCCGAGGCCGATGCCCTGGCCGCGCGCATCGATCGCACCGAGACCGAATTGCAGGCCGCGCGGCCCGACATCGTGCTGCAGGACATCGAGCGGCTGCGGCGCAGCATCGAGCAACTGATGCGCGGCCACCAGCAACGGCGCGAACAGTTGCTGGTGCTCGAGAGCGGCCTGCAGCAGGCTGGCGCCCAGGGCCTCGAGGAACAGCGCGAGGCGCTGGCCGGCCAGCTCGCGCAGGCCCAGCGCCGGCAGGCCGACCTGCAGCGCCGCGCCGAGGCGCTGTCGCTGCTGTGCCGCAAGCTCGAGCAGAAGCGGCAGGCCACGCTGACCCGGTTGCAGGCGCCGCTGCAGGCGCGCATGCAGCACTACCTGCCGTTGCTGATGCCCGGCGCCACGGTGGAGATGGATGCGGGACTCGCGCCCGCCACGCTCACGCGCGCGCGCCTGGGCGGCGCGGTCGAGAGCGGTCAGTTGCAGGAATTGAGCTTCGGCGCGCGCGAGCAGTTGCGGCTCATCAGCCGCTTCGCCTATGCCGACCTGTTGCAGGAGGCGGGTCGTCCGACCCTGCTGATCCTCGACGACGCGCTGGTGCACAGCGACGCGCCGCGTCTGGCGCAGATGAAGCGCGTGCTGTTCGACGCGGCGCAGCGGCACCAGGTGCTGCTGTTCACCTGTCACCCCGAGGACTGGCGGGACATGGGGGTGGCGCTGCGGCCGCTGGCCTGAGCGGGCCGCGCCCGGCTGGCCTTACTTCGCCAGCCCGACCGGCATGCTCGCCAGCGAAATCTCTTCGGGTTGCGTCTGCATCGACACGGCCGACACGGGTGCCTGCGCCACGGCCGCCCGCTCGCGCTGCACCGCGAGGTAGAGGCAGGCCATCGTGACGACGACCACCAGCAGCGACACGAGCACGGTCCATGTGGCGAGCGATGCCTCCTTGTGGCCGCTGCCATCCGCCATCCAGTTCTTTTGCGCCACAGCCATTTTGGGAACCTCCAGGAATATGGCCGCAATGATCGCGAGGGGCGCCGGGGGAGGCACGTCGGACGGCGCCGATGGCGCATGTAACTGAATGCCTCCTGCGGCTGGCGGCGGCCTGCTCAGTCGGCCGCGACCAGCTTGAGCCCGATCACGCCCGCGAGGATCAGCCCTATGCACAGCAGCCGCAGCGGCGCCGCCGAATCGCCGAGCGCGAGCACGCCGACGATCGCGGTGCCCGCGGCGCCGATGCCGGTCCAGACCGCGTAGCCCGTGCCCATGGGCAGGGTGCGCATCGAGAACGACAGCAGCACCACGCTCGACAGCCCCGTGGCGACCGTGAACAGGGCCGGCACCAGCCGCGTGAAGCCCTCGGAGGACTTCATCGCGAAGGCGAAGGCGATCTCCAGCAGCCCGGCGATGCCGAGCAGGGTCCAGGCCACGCTCAGGCCTTGGCGGCGGCCGCGGCTGCCGCCGGCGTGGCGCGGAAGGTCACGCCGAGGCGGTTGAAGGCATTCATCAGGCCGATGGCATAGGTCAGGTCGACCAGTTCCTTCTCGCCGAATTCGGCGATGGCGGCCTGGTAGTCGGCATCGGGCACGCCGGTGTCGGCCACGCGGGTCACCGATTCCGACCAGGCCAGCGCGGCGCGTTCGCGCGCGCTGAACACGGCGCCGGCTTCGTGCCACACCGGCACCAGCACCAGCTTGTCGACGGCGAGGCCGCCCTTGAGCAGGTCGCGCGAATGCATGTCGATGCAGTAGGCGCAGCCGTTGATCTGCGAGACGCGCAGGTAGACGAGGTCGACCAGTTCCTTGGGCAGGCCGCTCTTCTGGAGAGCGGCGTACACCCCGCCGAAGGCCTTGTAGCCTTCGGGCGAAACCTTGGCGTAGTCGATGCGATGGGTCATGACGGATCCTCTGGAAGCAATGTGCGTTGAATGAAGAACCGTATGGTGCCGCGGCTTGGTCTACTTCAGAAGAGCCATGATCTACCTTGCGTTCTAGGCCATGATCCGGCCGCGGCGCTTCACATCAGCGGCAGGATCCGCCGTGCGAGCCGCTCGGCCGTGGCGGTGGAATCGACGTTCGTGAAGGCCACCATCAGCGCGGGCGCGATGTCCCGGTCGACGGCCCAGTCGGTCAGTGCCTCCGCGAACAGGCCTTCCTCGCGCATGCGCGCGACCAGCCGGCGGTCGGAGCGCCGGCCCTGCAGCCGCAGGATCAGGTGCATGCCGCCGGGCTGTTCGTCGATGCGCACCTTGGCGCCGAGCACGCGCTCGAGCCCGATGCGGGTCGCGTCGCGGCGCTCGGCATAGAGCCTGCGCATGCGCTGGATGTGGCGCGCGAAATGCCCTTCGGCGATGAAGTCGGCGACGATGGCCTGCGTGAGCTGCGGGCTGCCGCCCGCGAACATCGCCTGGGTCCGTTCGAAGCGCTCGACCTGCGCCTCGGGCACGACGAGGTAGGCCAGCCGCAGGCTCGGGAACAGCACCTTGCTGAAGGTGCCGGCATAGATCACGCGGCCGTCGCGGTCCAGGCTCTTGAGCGCGGGCAGCGGGCGGCCGGCATAGCGGTACTCGCCGTCGTAGTCGTCCTCGACGATCCACGACTGGTTGCGCCGGGCCCAGTCGAGCAGCGCGAGCCGGCGCGGCAGCGACAGCGAGACGCACAGCGGGCTCTGGTGCGCGGGCGTGACCACCGCGGCACGCGCCTTCGGGGCGAGCCGCAAGCCCTCGGCCACCACCAGGCCCTCGGCGTCCACCGGCACGGCCACGCCCGCGAGCCGCATCGCGGCCAGCAGTTCGCGCGTGGGCGGATAGCCGGGGTTCTCGAACCACACGCGGTCGGCGGGCTTGAGCAGCGCCTGCGCGACCAGCTCGAGCGTGTGGCGGTAGCCCGAGGTGAGGAAGACCTGCGAGGGCGCGCAGTCGATGCCGCGCGATACGTGCAGGTAGGCGGCGATCCCGGCGCGCAGCGCGGGCAGGCCCGGCATGGCCGGATGGGTCATGTCGATCGGTTGCATCGCGCGCGCGGCGCGTGCGCCCAGCCGCGCCCAGATCTTGCGCGGGAAGACGTCGAGCGCCGGCAGGCCCATCTGGAACGGCAGGATCGAATCGGGCCGGAAGCTCGGCTTGTAAGGGCTGGCCGCCGGCGCCGGCTGCTCGCGCGCGACCGGCATGCGCGGGCGCAGGCTCGGCGACACCACCGTGCCCGCCTGCCCGCGGGCCTGGATGTAGCCCTCGGCCGCGAGCAGGCCGTAGGCGGCATCGATGGTGCCGCGCGCCAGCCCCAGCTCCTGCGTGAGCGCGCGCGCCGAGGGGATGCGGTCGCCGGGGTTCAGCGTGCCGCTCGCGATCGCGTTGCGAAAACGCCCGTAGATCTGCCGGTAGTAGGGCTCCGGCGACTTCGGGTCCAGCGGCGAGAGATGGGTGACGGTCCCTGCGGCCATGGCGTGATCGAGGAGAGAAGAAGGTGCGCGGGATCGTAGCACCGGGCCATCGATCATGGTCCATTCGATATGTCGATTCATGGCTCTTCATGGCAGGCCATGCAATTTTTAGAATCGCCGCCATCACATCATGGGGAGCGAACGATGAACATCCTGCACCTGGACTGCAGCACGCGCGGGCAAGACTCCGAGAGCCGTCGGCTCTCGCACAGGATCGTCGAGCACCTTCGCCGGCAGGCGCCCGCGGCGCTGCTCGTGCGGCGCGCGATCGGCGATGGCGGCCTCGCGCACATCGACGCCAACTACGCCTCGGGGCAGCACTCGGCCACGGCCGAGGTCGCGCCGCGGGGCGCGGTCGCGACTTCCGATGCCCTGATCGAGGAACTCGAGAAGGCCGACGTCGTGGTCATCGGCACGCCGATGCACAACCTGAGCCTGCCCTCGGTGCTCAAGGCCTGGATCGACCACGTGGTGCGCGCCCGCCGCACCTTCCGCATGACGCCCGAGGGCAAGGTCGGCATGCTGCGCGACCGGCCCGTGTTCATCGCGATTGCCTCGGGCGGCCGCTTCTCGGGCGAGCGCGCGCGGCAGCCCGATTTCCTCACGCCCTATCTGCGCGCCATCCTCGGCAGCATCGGGCTGACCGAACTGCACTTCTTCTCGGTGCAGGGCACGGGACTGGGCGAAGCGGCCGTGGCCGAGGCGAGGTCCGCGGCGGACCTCGCGCTCGCGGCGCACTTCGCGAACTAGTTCAGTCTCAGGCGAACATCGCGCGCGAGATGCCCGCGCGCCGCAGCATGGCCTCGAACACCAGCCGGTTGACGGGGCCGCGCCCCGCGACGCGCGTGGCCGGCACGGTCTCGAGGATCTCGGCGGGGATCGCGCGGTTCGACCCGCGCCCGGCATCGGACGCGAGCTGGATCTCGCAGGCGCGCTGCAGGGTCCACAGGCGGTTGAAGGCGGTCGGGATGTCGGGCCCCGCGGTCAGCAGCCCGTGGTTGCGCAGGATCAGGTGGTTGGCCTTGCCGAGCGAGCGCACCAGCCGCGGCTGCTCGTCGAGGTTCGTGGTCACGCCCTCGTAGTCATGGTAGGCCACGTCGCCGTACATCATCGCGCTGTAGAAGTTGTCGTGCCGCAGGCCCTCTTCCTTCGAGGCGACGGCGCAGCCCGCGGTGGTGTGCACGTGCATGATGCAGTGCGCATCGGGCCGCGCGGCATGCACCGCGCTGTGGATCACGAAGCCCGCCTTGTTGACCGTGTAGGCGCTCTCGCTTTGCGAGTTGCCGCCGATGTCGGTGCAGATCAGGTTCAGTGGCGTGACCTCGGCGTAGTGCAGGCCGAAGGGGTTGATCAGGTAGCGCGCTTCCGATCCCTCGCCGGCCTCGTCCACGCGCAGCGTGATGTGGTTGAAGATCAGCTCGGTCCAGCCGAGGTGGTCGAACAGCCGGTAGCAGCAGGCCAGGTCGAGCCGGGCAGTCCATTCGGCGGCCGACATGCCGGCCGGCGCGGGGGGAGCGGGTGGGGCCGAGGCCGCATCCATCGTCATTCGTGTGTCTCCTGGGTTCTTCGTTCAAATCGTGGGTGCGCTGGTCAGTCGACGGTGGCGCCGGTCGACTTGATGACCGCACCCCAGCGGTTCACTTCCTTGTCGATCCAGCGCGAGAAATCCTCGGGCGAGCCGGCCACCACGTCGAATTCCAGCTCCCGGAGTTTCGCGCTGATCTCGGGCGAGCGCACGATCTTCACGATCTCGGCATTGAGCCGGTCGATCACGGGCCGCGGCGTGCCGCCGGGCGCGAGGAAGCCGACCCACGACGTGGCGACGAAATCGGGATAGCCCGACTCGACCATCGTCGGCACCTCGGGCACGTTCGCGAAGCGCTTCTCGCCCGTGGTCGCGATCACGCGCAGCCGGCCGTCCTTGACGAACTGCTGCACGTTGCCCGGCACCAGGAAGGCGCTCTGCACGTTGCCGGCCACCAGGTCGACCAGCGCCGGCCCGGCGCCCTTGTACGGCACGTGCGTGATGTCGACCTGCGCGGCGGACTTCAGCATCTCCATCGTCAGGTGCGAGGCGCTGCCCACCGCCACCGAGGCATACGACAGCCCGCCCTTACGCGCCTTGGCCAGCGCCACGAACTCGGCCGGCGTCTTCGCGGGCAGGTCGGCATTGACCACGAGGTACTGCGGCGAGGTCACGGCCAGCGTGATCGGCGCGAGGTCCTTGCGCGGATCGAAGGGCATCTTGCGGAACAGCGTGGCGTTGATCGCGATCGGCCCGTTGTAGCCCACCAGCAGCGTGTGGCCGTCGGGCGGCGACTTGGCGACGTAGTCGGCGCCGATGTTGCCGCCCGCGCCGGGCCGGTTCTCGACGATCACCGGCTGGCCCAGCGCCTCCTGCAGCTTCGGCTGCACCAGCCGCGCCACCGTGTCGTTGGTGCTGCCGGTGATCGGCACGATGATGCGCACCGGCTTGGTGGGCGCCCAGGGCGCGGCGGTGCTGGCACCGGCCAGCACGGCCAGGCCGAGCAGGCTCGCGAATCTCTTCAGGCGGATCATGGCGTCTCCTTGGCGGGGCTATTTCTGCGGCGCGGGAATGGAGGCGATCACGCCTGCCCATTTGTCCGACTCGGCATGGATGAAGCTCTTGAACCCGGCCGGCCCGAGGTAGCGCGGTTCGGCCGCGAGCCCGACGATCTGCGACTGCACCTCGGGCTTGGCGACCACGGCCTGGATCGCGCCCGCGAGCTTCTCGATCGCCTCGGGCGGTGCCTTGGCGGGCGCGAACAGGCCCATCCACGCGGTGGCCGAGTAGCCGGGCACGCCGCCCTCGGCGATGGTCGGAATTTCGGGCGCCACCGCGCTGCGCGTGGCGCTGGTCACGCCGAGCGCCACCAGCGCGCCGCTCTTGATGTGCGGATAGGCCGAGGTCAGGTCGACCACCGCCACCGGCAACTGGCCGCCGAGCAGGTCGGTCACTGCGGGACCGCTGCCGCGGTAGGGCACGGCGACCAGCTTGAGCTTCGCCATGCTGGCCAGCAGTTCGCCCGCGAGGTGTTGCGCGGTGTACTGGCCGGTGGTGCCGTAGCTCGTGCCCTCGGGCGTGGCGCGCGCCTTCTCGATGAAGCCGCGCAGGTCGCGCAGCCCGGTCTTCGCGCCGGCCACCAGCACCAGCGGGATGTCGGCCACCTTCGCGACCGGCGCGAGCTGCTCCTGCGGCTTGAGCGGCGCGGCATCGGGCAGGTTCGGATTGACCACGATCGCGCCGGTGGCGCCCATGCCGATGGTGTAGCCGTCGGGCGCGGACTTCGCCACGCCGATCAGGCCGGTGGCGCCGCCGCCGCCGGGCTTGTTGTCGACCACCACGGGCTGGCCCAGCGAGGCCGAGAGCTCGCGTCCGACGATGCGCGCGATGCCGTCGGCCGAGGCGCCGGGCGCGAAGGGCACGACCAGCGTCACGGGCCGGGAAGGAAAGGGTTGGGCCGTGGCAGCGAAGGCGCAAAGCGCGAGGGCGGCGCTCGCGAGCGCACGCGCGTTGAAGCGCGTCGAGAGGATCTTCATGGGGCTTGTCTCCGGTGTGTGGGGGGCGTCGACGGATGGCCGGGCTTCGACGGCCCGGTCCTGCCTGTCGCGTGTCGATGTCAGTCGGGCGCGAGGTCCTTGATGTCCTCGCAATGGATCAGCTCTTCGTCGCCCGCGGCGAAGTCGCCGCGTGGCGCGCTCAGGATGCGCAGCTGCACCCAGATGCCGTCGCCCATGTTCTCGATGATCTCGCCGATGGCGCCGCTGCGCAGTTCGAGCCGGCGGCCCGGCTCGAGGTGCATGATGTTCAGCATGGGCGGGCCTCAGAAGAACATGGTGAGGTTCTTGGCCAGCAGCACGTTCTGGCCGAGCCGGATCTCGCGCCGCGCGAGCTGCCACCGGCCGTCTACGCGCCGCAGCACGTCGCTGCGCTTGCCGGCGAAGTAGTACTCCTCGTGCTCGCAGCGGTTCTGGTAGATCAGGAAGCCGCTGAGCACCGACACCTCCTGCTGGCCGGCCGCGTTCTCTTCGATCGCGGTGAGCTGCACGTTGGTGACGAGGCGGCACAGCCGCGACAACGGCTCCTCGGCCCAGTGCACGCCGGTGAGGATCTGCTCGGCGCGCTTGGTCAGGGTCCACTTGCCCTCGTTGAACCAGCTCATGTCCTTCTCGTAGCGGGTCTTCTCGCGCGTCTCGTGCTGGCCGAACTTGACGTTGAACATCATCGGCATGAAGTACACGAGGTCCTCGGCCAGCGTGTCCAGCCATTCGCGAAAGCGCCGCTGGTCGAGCATCTCGGCCTCGTCGTAGAGGAACTCCTCGATATCGCGCTTGAGTTCGTAGTAGCGCGCGTCGCGTGGCGGCCTCGGCGGCGGGCTGGCGACGGCGGTCGGTTCGGTGAGGGTCTCGGTCATCGATGCGTCCTTCGTGGGAGGTTCGGTCAGGAATTCGGTGCGGGCGGGATCGGTCCGCCCTGGTTCGCGAAGCAGCCGACGTCGACCACCGTGCCCGAGACGGTGGCGGCGTCGTCGGACAGCAGGAAGGCCACGGCATTGGCCAGGTCGCGCCCGGTGGCCGGGCGGCCCGCCACCGTGCCCGCGACCTTGCGGCCCGCGAACAGCGCGGTGTCGCCGCCCACGCGGCCCACGCTCATGCCCGAGACGATGCCGCCGCCGCCGGGAATCGCGAGGTTCACGCGGACGTGCTGGTGGAAATGGTCGTAGGCCATCGCGGTGGTGAGCGCGAGCACCGCGCCCTTGCTGGCCGCGTAGGCCGCCATGTTGGGCTTGCCATGGCCGGCGCCCGAGCCGATGTTGACGATCGAGCCGCCGCGCTGCGCGGCCATCGTGGGGATGACGGCGCGCGAGGCGAGGTACACGCCCTTCACGTTGACGGCCAGGATGCGGTCGAACATCTCTTCGCTCGTGTCGAGCACCGTGCCGAGCGGGCCGATGGCGGCGTTGTTGACGAGGCCGTCGATGCGGCCGAAGCGCGACAGCGCGCGTTCGACCACGCGTTCGACGTCGGCGGCGCTGGACACATCGGCCTCGAGCACCTCGATGCGCTCGGCCAGGCCCGCGGCCTCGGCCGCGGCGCGCACGCCCTCGAGGCCTTGCGCGGTGCTCGAGACCTGCGGCTGCGCGAGCCCGAAGGCCAGCACGCGGTGGCCGCGCCGGGCCAGTTCGAGCGCGATGGCTTCGCCGAGGCCGAAGGTGCCGCCGGTGACGAGGGTGACGGGCTGGTGCGCCATGCCTGCCATGCCTGCTATTTCCGCGGCCATCATCCGGCGAAGCTCGCCGCGCCGGTGTCGTGGCGGCCCAGCAGGGTGTCCCAGTCGGCGCCGTCCATGTAGTCGCGCCAGCGGCGGTAGAACTGGCGCGGGTTCTCCTCGCTGACCTGCAGGCTCACGTTGCCGGGCACCGGGCCCTCGGTCGTGACCTTGCCCATCGACTGCTGGTAGTTGTAGGGATAGCGCTTGGCGATGGTGCCGCGGCTGCCGGCGGTGGCGTAGTTCCAGTTCTCCATGTCGTCCTGCTCGGTCATGCCGGCCGGGCCCGAATAGCGCATGTAGTAGGTGCGCAGGAAGTCCTTCACCTCCTGCGGCGCGTCGGCATCGACCAGGAAGAAGCGCCAGGCCTCGGTCGACTCCGGCCCGTTGGGATGCCACACGCAGAGGTTGCGCGGCTGCTTGCCGTGGAACGAAGTGTTTGGGTAGATGGTGCCGACGAAGGGCACCAGCCGGTTCTTCTCGGCGCCGAGCCGGCGCTTGCGCTCCTCGTGGCAATGGCGGAAGTACTCGGCGATCACCGGGTTGTTCTTGTAGGTGTCGACGAAGGGCGTGTCTTCCGGCAGCAGCGCGCTGTGCACGCCGTGGCCGGCGGGGAAGTTCACCCACAGGTGCTGCGCGTACTCGAGCTCGTTGTCGCGCCGGCCCTTCACGCCGACCTCGGCGCTCGGGCCGATGCCGATCAGGTCGACCGAGCGGTGGCTCACGTTGTGATAGGTGTCGCCGAGGAAGTTCTCGGCCGCGAACTTCCAGTTGCAGGGGATCACCCATTTCTGCACGCCCACCAGCACCTCGGAGCCGCCCTCGCGGCCGTCGCGGCAGTCGAGCGCGAGGTCGAGGTGCGCGCGCGCGTCGCCCAGGTAGGTGAGGAAGTCGGGCGCGTCCTTGTCCCAGGTGGCCCACACCGTGCCCTTGTAGATCGCGAGCTGCGCGACCTCGATCAGCGACCAGTTCTCCTTCTCGAGGCAGCCGTCGTAGATGGCCTTGAACTGCGGCACGCCGAACAGCTTGCCCTCGGTGGTGTAGCTCCAGCTGTGATAGGGGCAGGTGAAGAGCTGCGTGTTGCCGTGGTCGTACTGGCACACCTTCATGCCGCGGTGGCGGCAGGAGTTGAGGAACACGTGCACCTTGTTCTTCTTGTCGCGCGTGAGGATCACCGACTCCGCGCCCATGCGCGAGGTGAAGTAGTCGCCGGGCTTGGGGATCTGGCTCTCGTGGCCCACGAAGAGCCAGGCGCGCGTGAACACCTTCTCGAGCTCTTCCTCGTAGACGTCCTTGCTCGAGAAGATCTCGCGGCTGATCGTGCCCTGCTTGAGGTCGACCATCCGGTGATAGACCATCGGTGTCGTCGTCGTCATTCGTTGCGTCCTTGTCGTCGTGTGCGTCGGGTGGGGAATCGGAAAGCGGCGCTTCAGTTGAAGCGTTCGCAGAGCATGTCGGCGCGTGCCAGGCCGGCCGAGGCCGCGGCGCTGCGGCCGGCCTCGACCATCGGCGGCGGACCGCACAGGTAGATGCGCGTGGCGGGATCGAGCGCGAGCGTGCCGATCAGGTCGGTGGCATAGCCGCCATGGCAGGCGTCGCCGGGCTCGGCCTCGGCGGCCAGGCGCACCTCGAGCGCCGGCAGCCGTTGCTTGAGCTGTTCGATCCGCTCGAGCGCGAACAGGTGGGCGCTTGTGCGCACGCCGAGCAGCAGCGTGGTCGGCTGCATCGCCTCGCCTTCGCGCGCGGCGATCGCCTCGAGCATCGAGAGGAAGGGCGCGAGCCCGGTGCCGCCGGCCACGAACAGGCGCGGGCGCGGTTCCTGGCGCAGGAAGAAGCTGCCGCGCGGTTCGCTGAGTTCGAGCGTGGCGCCGACCGCGGCCGACTGCGCGAGCCAGCTCGAGAAGGCGCCGCCGTCGACCAGCCGCACGTAGAACACCAGCGTGCTGTCGCCCGAGGCATTGGCCATCGAGTAGGAGCGCCAGGCCTCGCTGCCCGCGGCGCGCAGGCGCACGTACTGGCCCGGCTGGAAAGTCACGGGCGCATCGACGCGGACCTCGAGCCGCATCGTCTCCAGCGCCACGCGCTCGAGCGCGCTCACCGTGCCTTCGATCGGCGGTGGCTCCTCGGCCGTGGCCTCGGAGAGGTCGTAGGGCAGTTCGATCACGCAGTCTTCCGCCGTGACGCGCGAGACGCAGCACAAGGTGGCGCCGTCCGCGCGGTCGGCATCGGGCAGCACCGCGCGGTCGTAGTCGCCGAGTTCGACGCTGCCGCAGACCAGCTGCGCGGTGCAGGTGCCGCACTGGCCGTTGCTGCAGTCGGTGAGCAGATTGAGCCCGGCCTCGGCGGCCGCGGCCACGACGGTGTCGCCGGGATTCGCATCGACGCGGCGCGTGCCGCCATCGGCGAAGAGCAGGGTGATCGCGACGCTGGCGCTCATCGGTGGTTCCTTCGGTGCGCCGATCAGTCGACCTTGAGGTTGGCGTTCTTCGCGAGCGCGGTCCAGCGCGCGATGTCGGCGGCGATCTGCCTGCCGAAGGCCGCGCTGTCGACATGGCCCGGCTCCATGCCGAGGGCCTGCAGCTTCTTCACGGTGTCGGGCTCGGCCAGCACTTCCTTGAGCGCGGCGCGGATGCGGTCCGCCACCTCGGTGGGCGTGCCCGCGGGCGCCACCAGGCCGGTCCAGATCGGCACGTCGTAGCCGGGCGTGCCCGACTCGGCGATGGTCGGCACCTGCGGCAGCACGCTCGAGCGCTTCGCCGTCGTCACCGCCACGGCCTTGAGCCGGCCGGCCTGGATCTGCGGCAGCACCGCCGCGATGTCGAGGAAGCCGAGATCGACCTCGTTGCCCAGCAGTGCGGTGATGACCGGCCCGGTGCCCTTGTAGTTGACGTGCGTGAACTTCGCGCCGCCTTCGCTGGTGTAGAGCTCGGCCGCGAGCTGGAACGAGGACGAGGCCACGCCGTGGTTGAGGCCGCCGGCCGGCGCCTTGGCCGCGAGCGCCTTGAGCTCGGCCATGGTCTTCGCGCTCGACGCGGCGTTGGTCGTCACCACCAGCGGGAACGAGCCCAGCAGCGCCACCGGCTGGAAGTCCTTGACCGGGTCGTAGGGCAGCTTGCCGTAGACCGCCGGGTTCACCGTCATCGCGCCCGACGAGGCCACGAACAGCGTGTAGCCGTCGGCCGGCGCCTTGGCCACCAGCTCGGCCGCAATGATCGAGTTGGCACCCGCGCGGTTGTCGACCACGAAGGACTGCTTGAGCCGCTCCGAGAGCTTGACCGAGATCAGCCGGGCCAGGATGTCGTTGGTGCCACCGGGCGCGAAGCCGACCACCACGCGCACCGGCTTGTCGGGGTAGATGGCGTGCGCGGGGGCGGCCAGCGCAGCGAGGCAGAGGGCCGCGGCCGCCAGCAACGAGCGGCCGCGGAGGCGGGAAGGGGTGGCGGGGTTCATCGTGTCTCCAATCGCTTTTTGATGGCTGATTGTCCGTTGTATGGACTGTACGCTCATTATACGGACAAGATTCGATCGCGCAATCGGGCCGCGCCGGTGCGGCCGCGCGGCGTGGGGGAGGGGATCGGGCGGGAAGCGAAAATGCCGCGATGCAAAGCGACAACACAGGAGGGGCCATGGAGCCGAAGGAGAAGAACTCGGAGAACGTGCGCGCGGTCAACCGCGCCCTCGACATCCTTCTGGCGTTCACCAAGGACGACGCCGAGCTCACCGCCGGCGAGCTGCTGCAGCGCGTGGACCTGAGCCGGCCCACGCTCTACCGCATCCTCTACACGCTCGAGACCAAGGGCTTCATCGTCTCGGTCGGCGACCCGCAGCGCTTCCGGCTCGGGCCTTCAGTGGCGCGGCTGTCGCACGTGTGGACCGAGACGCTGGACCTGTCGGCGCTGGCCGAATCGATCATGCGCGAGCTGTGGAGCGAAACCCGCGAGACGGTCGCGATGTTCGTGGCGCAGGGCGAGATGCGCCTGTGCCTGGCCGAGATGCCGAGCCCGCAGCCGCTGAACTTCAAGCGCGGCGTCGGCTACACCGAGCGCATCGCGCGCGGCGCCAGCGGCCGCGCGATCCTGGCCTTCATGCCCGGGGCCGACGAGGGCCTCGCGCACTACACCAAGGACCTGAAGATCGACCTCAAGAAACTGCGCGCCGAACTCGAACGCACGCGCGAGCGCGGCTATGCCGTGAGCCGCGACGAACTGATCGAAGGCGCCGTGGCCGTGGCCGCGCCGTTCTACAACGGCCGCGGCGTCGCGGGATCGATCGGCATCTTCGGCCCGGCCGCGCGCATCGGCGAGGGGCATGTGGAGGCGCTGGGGCGGCAGGTGGTCGCGGCTTGCGCGCGGCTGTCGCAGGCGTTGGGGGTGAAGGGGGCGGGGGAGGCTCCACCCACGTCACTGCCATGACGATGTAACAAACATCCGTAGGATGTCCGGACTCATACAAAGAGGGAGTTCGCGATGGCAGGGAGACGATGCGCTCCTCCGGCTTGGCTCGGAGTGGCGATGCTGCTGACCGCCTGTGGCGGCGGTGGGGGTGGTGGTGGCGGGTTTCCGATGATCGCGCCGCCCGCGGCCGTGGCGCCGCCGGCCGCACCGCCGGAACCGGCGCCGGAGCCCGAGGCCGATCCGATGGCGATCACGCCCTATACCTACCAACTGGGCACGCAGGACATCAGCGATCCGAAGGCCTTGCTGGCGGAGCTGCACAGCACCCGGATGAGCGGCTTCCTGGTCTACCTCTCCTTCGGCATCCATGACCTGGTCAAGGGCGAGCAGAGGGCGCTCTATCAGAAGAAGGGCAACGCGGCCGGCTACGAGCATCGGATCCGGCCCATGAACGAGGCCAGGACCCTGGCCAGCATGCAGTCGCAGGGCGCCGAGGGCTATCGGATCACGGGCGACCAGTTCACCGAGACGGAGTTCAACGCGATCCTGAGCAAGGCCACCGACAGCACCACGACCTACGAATTCGTCGATACCGGCATGGTGTTGGGGCTGGACGGCATTCCGTCGAATCTCCTGGCCACGTTCAACAAGCTGGGACAGCAGGGCTATTGCGCGTTCGATTCCATCTACCCGGACGGCAAGCTGGTGCTGGGGCGCGAAGTGCCCACCTCGGCGCGCTGCGTCTTCGAGCTGGTGCCCACGCGCTCGGAGGCCAGCCATCGCGAGAACGTGGAGCAGCTGAACGCGCAGGGCGCCAAGGGCGCGAAGTTCGTCACGGGACTCTCTTCGTCGGGCGAGCCGAAGAACCTGTTCGTCCGGGACGAAACCCAGCGAAGCACCTTCAGCTACCGCATCGTGGACACCTCGTCCTTCGAGGCGCCGACCGCGATCGAGTCGGCCGTGAAGGCGGTCGCGCTGTTCAACCAGGAAGGCGAGAGCGGCGCCAAGCCCTATCGGGTGTTCAGCGATCCCGGGGGGCGGCCGTACACGGTCTTCATGACCGCCCGCGGCTGCAAGGGCCTGCTGTGCTGATCGCCTAGAGCGTCTCGGCCGGATCGAAATCCAGCTCCACCTTGGCCCCGTTCGGATCGTGGCAGAACAGCTGCCAGGTCCCCGCGCCCGCCTGCTGCCGCAACTCGTACTTCACGCCCGCCGCGTCGAAGCGCGCCTTCACCGCGCGCAGGTCCTGCGCGGTGAAGGCCATGTGGTCGATGACGCCGGTGCGTTGCGCGGGCACGGGGCGGCCGAAGTACAGGTGCAGCACGGCCTGCGGCCCGCTGCCGTAGAGCCAGGCGCCCGGAAAGCCGAGGTCGGGCCGGTGGCCCACGCGCAGGCCGAGCAGGCCGGTGTAGAAGTCCAGCGTCTGGCGCTCGTCTTCCGCGGTGACGGTGAAGTGGTTCATGCCGACGATCACGGGCGTTCTCCTTGCATAGCGTTAACAGGCCCTAGGCCAGCAGAACCAAGGCGCCGATGCTGGCGCGCGATTCGAGGCGTTCGTGGGCGCGCGCCGCGGCATCGAGCGCGAAGCGTTCGATCGGCGGCTTGCGGATGGCGCCGCTGGCGAGCGCATCCCACAGGCGCTGCGCGCGCTCGGCCAGTTGCGCGGGCGTGGCGACGTAGTCGAACACCACGGGGCGCGAGAAGCTCAGCGACTTGGCGATCAGCAGGTCGGGCGGCAGCGCGGCCAGCGCGCCGCTGGCCTGGCCGAGGCTGATCCAGTGGCCGCGGCGCGCGAGCGCCGCATGGTTCTCGGCGCGCGCGGCCTCGCCGAGGCCGTCGACCAGCACGTCGACGCCGCCGCAGGCGCGCTGTACCGCATCGGCGAAGCGGTAGTCGCGCGTGACGATCACGTGCTCGCAGCCATGGTCGCGCGCGACGCGCGCCTTCTCCTCGCTCGAGACGGTGCCCACCACGACCGCGCCGAGGCTGCGCGCCCAGGAACACAGCAGCAGGCCGACACCGCCGGCCGCGGCATGCACGAGGATGCGCGTGCCGCGCTGCACGCGGCCGAGGTCGCGCAGCAGGTAGTCGGCCGTGAGGCCCTTGAGCAGCAGCGCCGCGGCCTCGTCGTCCTCGACGGCCGCGGGCAGCCGCACCACCCAGTCCGCGGGCACCGAGCGCACGCTGCGGTAGGCGCCGGGCACGGGCCCGAGGTAGGCCACGCGGTCGCCGGGAAAGAGGCCGCTGACGCCGGGGCCGACATCGATCACGCTGCCGGCCGCTTCCATGCCGGGCACGCCGGGCGCGCCCTCCGACACCGGCAGCATCGACGGCATCCAGCCGCGGCGCAGGTAGACGTCGAGGAAGTTCACGCCGATCGCGCGCTGGCGGATGCGCACCTCGCCCTCGGCGGGCGCCGGCGCTTCGTCGTCGCGCGGGCGCAGGACCTCGGGGCCGCCATAGGCTTCGAGGCCCACGCTGCGCCGGGGCAGCGCGAGCGCGGCCGATGCGGCGATGCCCGCGGAAGACGTGGGCGCCCCGCGCTCGAGGTAGCGCCGCAGGTTCTCGAACCCCGCCTCGTACACGCCGCGCGCCACCGTGTCGCGCAGTTCGCGTTCGCGGCCCGGCGGCGTGGCGAAGGTCGATTCCCAGTGCCAGAAGGTGCGGTCGCCGTCGGTCACGGGCTTCAGGGTGACGGTTGCCACGTAGCGCTGCAGCGGTAGCGTGGCCTCGACGATGCAGTAGGTGCTTTTGTGTTCGCTGTCAGACAGGCTCAGCAGCTGCTCGCGGATGCGGTTGCCGTCGCGCAGCGTGAAGCTGCGCACGCAGCCCACCTGGTCGCCGCGCTCGTCGCCCTCGATGCGGCTGGCCTCCACCACCTCGTGCCAGTCGGCATGGCTGTTGAAGTCGCGCAGCACCGCCCACACGCGCTCGATCGGCGCGTCGATGACGGTGGAGCGCACGACCCGCTGCAGCATCAGCGGCCTCCGAAGTGCCGCTTCAGCGCATCGAAGCCGCCCTGAAACACGCCCTCGCCGATCGAGTCGGCCAGCTCGCGCTCGCGGTGTTCCTCGCAGTCGAACTCGGCGCTCCATTCGGCGAAGCAGCGCCCGCCGTCGGTCACCGGCGTGAGCTTGAGCGTCGCCGTGTAGTGGCTCACGCCCATCGGACTCTCGAGGATCTCGTAGCTGCAGCTGTAGTCGTAGTCCGAGAGCGCGAGCAGCCGCTCGCGGATCATGCCGCCGTCGCGCAGGTGGAAATGGCGGATGCAGCCCACGCGGTCGGCCGGCTGGTTGTTCTCGATCCGGCTGTCGGCGATCAGCGGATGCCATTGCGGCAGGCCGTTGAAGTCGCGCACGCGCGCCCACACGTTGTCGGCGCTCGCGTCGATCACGCTCGAGACGTAGACGTTCACCATGCCTTATTCCTTGGGCGTGCCGGCGCCCAGCGCGGCACGCGCGCCGCTGCTCTCGTTGACCAGCTTCTGGATGTCGCCGCCCTCGATGCCGATCTCGCGCAGCAGCTGGTCGACCAGCGGTGCCTGGGCGCGGAAACGCAGCGCCGAATTGACCAGCCCGTCGGCGAAGTTGCCGCCGCCCTCGGCATTGCGCGCGCCGCCCGAGGAGCCACCGAAGCCGTCGACCTGCAGGATCTTGATGCCCTCGATGCGCTCCATCGGCCGCACCGACTCGCGGATGATGCCCTCGGCCTTCTCCACCAGCCGCATGCGCAGGGCCGACATGCGCGCCTCGGGCGTGAGCATGTTGTGCGCCTCGTTCATCCAGCGCGCGGCCTCGGCCTCGATCTCGGCGCGCACGCGCGTGGCATCGGCGCGGATCTTCTCGGCGTCGGCATCGGCCTCGGCCTGGGCACGCAGCGCGGCGCCGCGGTGCGCGCTCGCGTCGTGCTCGGCCTGGGCCGCGGAGGTCAGCCGCAGCGCCTCGCGCTCGGCGATCAGCGCGGCCGCGATCAGCTCGATGGTCTTCTTGCGCTCGGCGCTCTCGACCTCGCGCGCGGTGAACACCTTCTCCTCGGCCGTCACCGCCTGGGCGCGCGCGGCCTCGGCCTCGGCCTGGGCCTCGCTCTGCGCCTTGCTCTCGCGCGCCACGGCGATCGAGCGCTGCTGCTCGGCCAGCTCGAGCGAGGTGCGGCGCTCGAGCTCGGCGCTCTGGATCGCGCGCTCCTTGCCGATGCGCTCCTCCTCGAGGGTCTGCTCGGAGCGGATGCGCGCCGCATCGATGCTCTGGCGCGCCGCGATCTGCGCGCTCTCGGCATGCTGCTCGCGCTGGGCACGCTCGATCGCCACCTCGGCGCGCTGGCGCGAGCGCGCCATCTCGACCTCGCGCTGCTGCGTCAGCCGCGCATGCTCGCTCTCGCGGTCGATCTCCAGCGACAGTTTCTCGGCCTCGAGGTTCTTGTTGCGGATCGCGATCAGCGTGTCCTGCTCGACGTCGTTGCGCTGCTTCTTGCGGTGCTCGATCTGCTCGGTCAGCCGCGTCAGGCCTTCCGCGTCGAAGGCATTGCTCGGGTTGAAGAACTCCATGCCGGTCTGGTCCAGCTGCGTGAGCGAGGCGGCCTCGAGCTCGAGGCCGTTGTTGGTCAGGTCCTCGGCCACTGCCTCGCGCACCCGCTTGACGTAGGCGCCGCGCTTCTCGTGCAGCTCCTCCATCGTCATCTCGGCCGCGGCGGTGCGCAGCGCGTCGACGAACTTGCCCTCGACCAGCTCCTTGAGCTGCTCGGGTTCCATGGTGCGCAGGCCCAGCGTCTGCGCGGCCACCGCCACCGCCTCGGCCTTGGCCGCCACGCGCACGTAGAACTCGGCGATCACGTCCACGCGCATGCGGTCCTTGGTGATCAGCGCCTTGTCGCGCCCGCGGCTGACCTCCAGCCGCAACGTGTTCATGTTGACCGGGATCACGTCGTGCACGATCGGCAGCACGAAGGCGCCGCCGTCGAGCACCACCTTCTGCCCGCCGAGGCCGGTGCGCACGAAGGCGCGTTCCTTGGAACTGCGCAGGTAGAGCCAGTGCAGCAGCAGGACGACGATCGCGACCGCGATCGCCACCACCAGCAGCCCGAGGATGAAACTTCCGAATTGAGAACCTGACATGGATGTCGTCTCCTGGTTTATCGCGTGATCTGAACGAAGCGGCGCGTGGTCTCGGTCAGCGCCACCTCCGCGGGCAGGCGCTCCATCGAGCTGGCGCCATAGAAGCCGTCGCAGGCGGGGCAGCGCGCGAGCACGTACTGCGCATCCTCCGGCGTGGCGATCGGGCCGCCGTGGAAAAGCACGATCACCCCGGGGTTCACTTCCTGCGCGGCCGCGGCCCAGCGGTTGATCAGCGGCACGCAGTCGTCGAGCTTCAGCGAGGTCTCGGCGCCGATCGCGCCGCCCGTGGTCAGGCCCAGGTGGCACACCACGATGTCGGCGCCCGCGCCGGCCATGGCGCGCGCATCGGCCTCGCTGAAGACATAGGGCGTGGTCAGCAGGTCGAGGGCGCGCGCTCGCGCCACGAGCTCGACCTCGAGGCCGTAGCCCATGCCGGTCTCCTCGAGGTTGGCGCGGAAGGTGCCGTCGATCAGGCCCACGGTCGGGAAGTTCTGGATGCCCGAGAAGCCGAGCGCGATCAGCCGGTGCAGGAACTCGTCGGGGATCATGAACGGGTCGGTGCCGTTCACGCCCGCGAGCACCGGCGTGTGCTTGACCACCGGCAGCACCTCGCGCGCCATCTCGCAGACGATCTCGTTGGCATTGCCGTAGGCCATCAGCCCCGCGAGCGAGCCGCGCCCGGCCATGCGGTAGCGGCCCGAGTTGTAGATCACGATCAGGTCGATGCCGCCGGCTTCCTCGCACTTGGCCGACAGGCCGGTGCCGGCGCCGCCGCCGATCAGCGGCCGGCCCGAGGCGATCTTGGCGCGGAAGCGCTCCAGCAGCGCGGTGCGTGAGATGCGGGTCATGGTGATGGGCTCCTCCTGGGTTGTCCTTGGCTCATGCCCGGCGCGCACCGGGCATGGCCCGCGAGACCTCGCGCCAGGCCTCGACCAGCGCATCGGCGAAGGCTTCGTCGTTGATGTGCAGCGGCAGCCGCTTGAGCTGGCGGTTCGGCCCCGGCCGGAAGCCGGCCTCGAGCGCCGCGAACAGCGCGCGGTCGGCCTCGGGGTCGTGAAAGGGCTGGCCCGGCCGGTCGATGGCCGAGACGCCGCCCTCGGGAATGAGGAAGCGCACCGGCCCGCGCATCGCGTTGAGCTTGGCGGCGATGAACTCGCCGATGGCGCGGCATTCGTCGGCCGTGGTGCGCATCAGCGTCACCGTCGTGTTGTGGCGATAGAGATTGCGCGCCCGGAAGCGCTCGGGCACGGTGTCCCAGGCACCGAAGTTCACCATGTCGAGCGCGCCGCACGAGCCCACGTAGGGCAGGGCGTGGCGCGCGAACACGTCGAGGCGGTCGGGCCCGGCCGACAGCACGCCGCCCGCGATCTCGTCGGCCACCTCGGTGGTCGACACGTCGATCGCGCCCGCGAGCAAGCCCGAATCCGCGAGCTTCTCCATCGACTGGCCGCCCACGCCGGTGGCATGGAACACCAGGCAGTCCCAGTCGTCCTCGAGCCGCCGCGTCACGGCCTGCACGCAGGGCGTGGTCACGCCGAACATCGTGAGGCCGATGGCGGGCCGGGTCACGGCCGAGACCGAGGCCGGATGCGCCACCATGCCGGCCAGCGCATTGGCCGCGTTCGATAGCACGCTCTCGCTGATGCGGTTGATGCCCTGCACGTCGGTGACCGAATACATCATGCAGATGTCGCTCGGGCCCACGTAGGGCCGCGTGTCGCCGCTGGCCATGGTCGAGACCATGAGCTTGGGCACGCCGATCGGCAGCGCGCGCATGCCCTGCGTCGCCATCGAGGTGCCGCCCGAGCCGCCGGCCGAGATCAGGCCGCCGAGGTCGCGCCGCGTGCGCAGGAAGGCCTCGAAGGCCAGGCCCATGGCGGCGGTGGCGCTGCCGCGGTCGCCGCTGAACACCGCCGACTCACCCTTGGGATGGTGGCGCGCCACCTCGCGCGGATGCACGCTCGCGGTCGAGGGCTTGCCCGAGGTCGAGAGGTCGACCGTGACCACGCGCAGGCCCAGCCGCTCGATGCACTGGCGCAGGAAGAACAGCTCGCGGCTCTTGGTGTCGAAGGTGCCGGCCACGTAGGCCGCGCGCACGCTGCTCGCGGCCACCGGGAAGTCGAACACCTGGCCCGAGGCGGCCGCGGGCTGCGCCGGTTCGGGCGCGGGCTCGGGCGGTGCGATCAGGCGCGGGATGTCGGCCGCGGGCGCGGCCGTGCCGCCGGCATTCCAGCGCGTGAAGCCGCGCACGCTGGCCGGCGCGAGGTCGTCGAGCGAGGGCGCGCCGTCGCCATGGGCGCGGCGCACGGTGTAGACGCGCGGCGCGTTGTCGCGGCCGTCGTCCTCGCCCATGCGCGGTGCCGGCTGCTCCGCCTCGGCCTCGTCGCCGTGGCCGCCCGAGCGCACGCCCAGCAGCTTCTCCTGCAGCTCGCGGTCGGCCGCGAGTTCGGCCGCCGGCATTTCGCGCGCGATGCGGCCGTTGACCATCAGGCCGATGCGGTCGGCCACCGAGATCGCCACGCCGAGGTTCTGCTCGATCAGCAGCACCGCGATGCGGCCTTCGGCCGCGAGGTCGCGCAGCGCCTGCGCCACCTGGTCGACGATGACCGGCGCCAGGCCCTCGGTCGGTTCGTCCATCACCAGCAGCTTGGGGTTCAACAGCAGCGCGCGGCCGATCGCCAGCATCTGCTGCTCGCCGCCCGAGAGCTGGGCGCCGCCATTGCCGCGCCGCTCGGCCAGCCGCGGGAACATCGCATAGACGCGGTCGACCTCGCGCCGGCGGCTGGCCACCAGCCGCAACGTCTCGTCGACCGAGAGCGAGGGCCACACGCGCCGGCCCTGCGGCACGTAGGCGATGCCGCGGCGCGTGATCTCGTTGGGCGCCAGGCCCAGGATCTCCTCGCCGCCGAAGCGCACGCTGCCGCGCGCCGGCACCAGGCCGGTGAGCGCGTTGCACAGCGTGGTCTTGCCCATGCCGTTGCGCCCGACGATGCCGAGCACGCCGCGCTCCAGCGACAGGCTCACGCCCTGCAGCGCATGGGCACGGCCGTAGTAGACGTCGAGGCCCTCGACCACCAGCGCGGTGGACCGGCCGGCCGCCGTGTCGCGATCGCCGCCGCCGAACCAGGCCATCAGTGCTTGCTCCCCATGTAGATCGCCTGCACCTGCGCATCGCCCTCGATCTCGGCCGGGCTGCCGGTGCGCAGCACGCGGCCGTTGTGCATCACTGTCACGCGGTCGACCACGCGCAGCGCGATGTCCAGGTCGTGCTCGATCAGCACGAAGCTCATGTGCGCGGGCAGCGAGGTCAACAGCGCCACCAGCTCGCGCCGCTCGGCCGGCGAGAGGCCGGCCGCGGGCTCGTCGAACAGGATCAGCCGCGGCGCGCCGGCCAGCGCCATGCCGATCTCGAGCTGGCGCTGCTGGCCGTGCGCGAGGTTCGCGACCTTCTCGTCGGCGATGTGCGAAAGGCGCGCGCGCTCGAGCAGGTCCTCGGTCGCGCGCGTGCTGGCATGGCCGGCGCCGGGCCGGCGGAAGCTGAAGCGGCCGCTGGCCACGCCGCGCACCGCGAGGAACAGGTTGTCGCGCACCGAGAGGTCGCGAAACAGCAGCGAGGACTGGTAGGTGCGCCGCAGGCCCTTGCGGATGCGGTCCTGCGGCGGCAGGTCGGTGATGTCCTCGCCGAAGAAGTGGATGCGTCCCGCGGTCGGCGGGAAGTCGCCCGTGATGGCGTTGAACAGCGTGGTCTTGCCGGCGCCGTTCGATCCGAGGATGGCGTACTTCTGGCCCGCCGTGACCGCGAGCGAGACGCCGTCGACCGCGCGCAGCGCACCGAAGGCGCGCGTCACGCCGTCCAGACGCAGCGCGTCGCCCGACAGGAGCTGCGTGCTCCCGCCGCGGGCGGGCTGGGGCGTGCGCGAAGCGGGCGGTCGCAGCGTGGTGATCGTGGCCATCCTGGATGTCTCGAAGTGGGGTGGGCGCGCGGGGCGGACCCCGCGCGTTCGTTCGACGGTGGTCGCCGGCCTCAGGTCCGGCAGTCCGGCACGTCGCGCGTGCCCATCCCCATCTTCTTGAATTCGGCCTCCGACAGCCCCAGCGTCTGCGAGATGTTCGGCACCGACTTCACGACCTTGTTGTAGAACGAGCCGTCGGGCGCCTTGCTCACCTCGGTGATGTAGGTCGTGCCCACGCCGTTGCGGTTGGCATCGATCTTCACGTCGCCGGCCGGGCCCTTGAAGTTGGTCTTCTGCAGCGCCTCGCGGTAGGCCTTCTGGTTGTTCGACAGGTCGCCCTTGACCGCGTCGAGCGCATCGAGCGTGGCCTTGGTGTTGATGTAGTAGAGATAGGCGAACAGCGACGGGCTCGGGAAGCCGTCCTTGAAGCTGGCCTTGTAGTCGGCCACGAACTTCTTCCACTCGGGCGTGTCGATCGAGTCGGCCATCGGGCCCGCCGAGGCCGTGCCCAAGAGCGATTCGCGGCGCTTGCCCTTGAAGTTCAGCACCGTCTGGTCGACCGTGATCGAGCCGCCGATCATCGGCTTGTCGCCGCCGGCCTGCTCGTACTGGGTCAGGAAGTTCACCGCGTCGGAGCCGCCGAGCACCACCACCAGCGCATCGACGTTCTTCGGGATCTTCGCGATCACCGAGGCGTAGTCCTTGGTGCCCAGCGGCACCCAGGCCTTGTCGACCACCTTGCCGCCCTTGGCGCAGTAGCTGGCCATGAAGCCCTGCACCTGCGAGTAGGGGAAGCCGTAGTCCTCGGCGATCAGGAAGGTGCGCTTGTAGCCCTTGGACAGCGCATGCTCGCCCAGGCCCACCATCCACTGCGCGCCCTCGGTGTTGAAGCGGTAGAAGTTGGGCGCCGGGTCCTGCAGCGTCGCGGCCTGCGCGCCGGCCGAGCCGTTGATGAAGGTGACGTTGGGCTGCGTCTTCGCGTAGTTCTTGACCGCGATGCCCTCGTCGCCCGACAGCGGGCCGATCATGATCTGCACCTTGTCCTGCTCGACCGCCTTGCGCGTCGAGTTCACGGCCTTGTCGGGCGTGGCGTCCGACGAGACCTTCACGAACTCGATCTTCTTGCCGCCGGCCATGCCCTTCTTCTCCTTCAGCGCGAGGTCGGCGCCGCGCATGCCGTCCTGGCCCGGCGCCGCGAACGGTCCCTCGAGCGAGGCCAGCAGGCCGATCTTGAGGGTTTCCTGCGCCTGCGCGAGGCCCGCGGCCCCGGCCATCGCAAACAATGCCGCGGCGGCGACGATGCTGCGTCCGAACACGTTCTCGACTCTCTTCATGTCTCGCTCCTTCTTATCGCTGGTGAATGCGGCCTGAGCCACGGGTGGGGAAAGGTGCGCCCAGGCGCGTGCGCAAGCGATGCCACAGGCCCAGCAGTCCGTCGGGGGAAAAGAGGACGATCGCGAGGAAGACCCCGCCGATCACGAGATTGAAGCGTTCGCGGTCGACCAGGTCGATGGCGAAGTTCTGCAGCAGCACGAAGACGATCGCGCCGATGAAGGCACCGATGGGGTGCTTCATGCCGCCGAGCACGGCGATGATGAGGATGTTGATCATCGCGCCGATGCCGAGCGTGCCGGGCGAGATGCGGCCGTTGTACCAGACCAGCAGCACGCCGCCGACCGCGGCCAGGAAGCCCGAGACCGCATAGGCCGCGACCCGGTGCGCCGTGACGTCGAAGCCCAGCGCCTGCATGCGGCGCGGGTTGTCGCGGATGCCCTGCAGCGCCACGCCGAAGGGCGCGCGGATCAGGTGCTTGATGAAGAAATAGCCCGCCACCGAGCAGCCCAGCGTGAGCAGGTAGAAGGGCACGGGCTCGCGCAGGTCGAGCCCGAACACGGTGGGCGCGGCCAGCTTGCTGAAGCCCTGGAAGCCGTTGAACAGCGTGTAGTTCTGCTGCGCGAGGTAGAAGAAGGCCACGCCCACGGCCAGCGTGATCATGATGGTGTAGATGCCCTCGGTGCGCACCGAGAGCCAGCCCACCGCGGCCGAGAACAGCGTGGCCAGCGCCAGCGCGACGAGCACCGCGAGCCACCAGGGCCAGCCCAGGCTGATCGCCGTGTTGCTGCTGCTGCCCACGATCGCGACCACGTAGGCCGCGAAGCCCGCCACCGTCATCTGCGCGAGCGAGACCATGCCGCCATAGCCGCCGAGGAAGGTCAGCGACAGCGCGATCAACCCGAGCGCGAGCGACTGGGCGCCGATCTGGAAGGTGAAGAAGGGCGAGGCGACGAAGGGATAGACCAGCACCAGCAGCGCGACCAGCACATGGCGCCAGCGCACGGGGCGCAGCAGCCTGCCCAGCCAGCGCGGCAGCTCGCCGTGGGCCGGCGGCGGCTCGGCGGGTTGCGATGGCGATGCGACCGCGCGCGGCAACGCGGTGACGCGCGCCTCCTGAGCGGGCATCGCACCGCCCGACTTCATGGCACGGCGCCACTGCGCGGCGCTCATGCGGCTTTCCCCATCAGCCCGCGCGGCTTGAATGCCAGCGCGACGACCATGATCACGAAGGTGAAGACCACGCTGTAGGTCGGCGCATAGGCCAGGCCGAACTGCTCGGCCAGCCCGATCAGCAGCGCGCCGATGGCGGCACCGACCACGCTGCCCATGCCGCCGACGATCACCACCACCAGCGAGGCCAGCAGGTAGCGCGTGTCCTCGCCCGGCGAGATCGACAGGGCCGTGCCGCCGACCACGCCGGCCAGGCCCGCGAGGCCGGCGCCGATCGCGAAGGTCAGCGCGAACACCAGCTGCACGTTGACGCCCGAGGCGGCCAGCATGCCGCGGTCGTCGACGCCGGCGCGGATCATCATGCCGATGCGCGTGCGCGCCAGCAGCAGCCACAGGCCCACGCCGATCAGCACCGAGGCCAGCAGCACCACCAGCCGGTAGGTCGGGAACTTCTCGACCAGCGGCAGCGTGGTCGAGCCGTAGATCCACGAGGGCGGATCGAAGGTGTAGATCTCGGCGCCCCAGATCCACAGCATCAGGTCGGCGAACACGATCGACAGGCCGATGGTCACCAGCGTCTGGCGCAGGTCCTGGCCCTGCATGTGGCGGAACACCAGCAGCTGCATCAGCAGGCCCAGCACCGCGGCCGCGAGGAAGCCCGCGATTACCGCGAGCACCCAGGAGCCGGTGTGCTCGCCGACGAACCAGCCCACGTAGGCACCGAACAGGTAGAGCGAGCCGTGCGCGAGGTTCACGTTGCGCATCAGCCCGAACACCAGCGTGAAGCCGCTGGCCACGAGGAAGTAGAGCGAGGCCAGCGTGAGCCCGTTGAGCAGCGTCTTGAAGAACAGCGAGGCGTTGTCGGCCACGGCCCAGACCGCGAACACCGCGATCGGCACGCCGAGCACCAGCCACAGGGCCCAGCGCGTGAGGGCGGCGCGCGTCATGCGGCGCGCTCCCAGCCCCGGTCCCAGCCGCGCTCGGACGCGATCGCCGGTGCCTTGGCGAACTCGCCGTCCTTCATCACGGCCAGGATGCGCTTCGCATCGCGCAGGATCGAAAGGTTGGCCAGCGGATCGCCGTCGACCAGCATCAGGTCGGCGAGGTAGCCTTCCTTGACGAGGCCGAGATCGTCGGGCCGCATCATGATCTGGCCGCCGTAGAGTGTGGTCGAGCGGATCGCCTCCATCGGCGTGAAGCCCAGGTACTTGACGAAGAACTCGAGGTCGCGCGCGTTCTGCGTGTGCGGCGTGAAGGCGAAGCCGTAGTCGCCGCCGGGCAGCACGCGGATGCCGCGCTTGTGCATCTTCGCGAGCGAGACGCAGGCCGCGTCCCATTCGATCTGGTAGCCCATGTCGGCCGCCATCTGGTAGGTCACGCCATAGGGCTCGGCCTCGTGCAGCATGGCGTAGAGGATGGCGATGCCGGGCGCGACGAAGACGCGGTCCTTCGCGGCCTCGAGCATGTCGAGCGCCTCCTCGTCGACGAAGCTCGCGTGGTAGATCAGGTCGATGCCGTGGCGCAGCGCCTGCTTCACGCTCTCCGACGAGCGCGCATGCGCCACGCCGCGCTTGCCGCGGATCTTGACCTCGCGCATCGCCGCGGCCACCTCCTCGTCGAGCATCCAGGTGGTTTCCGAGGGCGACTGCGGCGTGAAGTTGTCGCCCGAGAGGTTGAGCTTGATCGAGTCGACGCCGTACTTGAGGAACAGGCGCACCGCCTTGCGCATCTCGTCGGCGCCCGAGATGTTCACGCCGAAGCTGAACTCGGGAAAGGGCAGGTGCGGCAGCGTCTCGTCGCCCAGGCCGCCGAGCACCGTGATCTCCTGGCTCGCCGCGAGGTAGCGCGGGCCCGGTACCTGGCCCGAGTTGATCGCGTTGCGGATCACCACGTCGAGCCGCGGCTTGGCGCAGGCCGCGCCCACGCAGGAAGTGAAGCCGGCCTCGAGGTAGCGCTTCGCGACCTTGGCGCACCACAGCACGTGCTCCTCGAGCGGCATGGTCTGGATCGCCGCGAGCGTGGCGGCGTCGTTCCACGAGAAGTGCGTGTGGGCCTCGCACATGCCGGGCATGAGCGTGGCGCCCGCGCCGTCGATCACGGTGGCGCCGCCGGGCGCGATCGGCGCGGTGCTGCGGCCGACCTGCCGGATGCGGTTGCCGCGCACCAGCACGCTGCCGCTGTAGGGGTTCTGCCCCGTGCCGTCGAGGATGCGCACGTTGGTGAAGACGACGTCGGCCATGCGGTGCTCCGGTCGGTGATCGGTGGTCGCGGGCGAGCCTAGGCGGCCCAGCGGGTGGGAGAGGCGACACGCAGGCCCTGCGCCTGGCGCAGCGGCGGGGCGCGGTGGAACTCGCCGTCCTTCATGACGGCCAGGATGCGCGACTTGTCCTGCAGCACCGTGATGTCGGCCAGCGGGTCGCCGTCGACGAGCAGGATGTCGGCCAGGTAGCCCTCGCGGATGTAGCCCAGCACCTTGCCCATGCGCATCATCGGACCGCCCCAGGCGGTGGCCGACAGCAGCGCCTCCATCGGGCTCATGCCCACGTACTTCACGAAGTACTCGAGGTCCTTGGCATTGGTGCCGTGCGGCGTCCAGGCGAAGCCGTAGTCGCCGCCCGGCAGGATGCGGATGCCGCGCTTGCGCATCGCGCGCATGCTCTCCACCGCGGCATCGAGCTCGCGGTGGTAGCCCATCTTCGTGGTGACTTCCTTCGTCAGGCCCCACTGGCTCGCGTGGTGGCAGGTGTTGATCAGCCACGCGAGGCCGGGCGCGATGAAGTGCTCCATCTTGTGCGCCTCGAGCAGGTCGAGCGCCTCGCTGTCGGTGAAGCTCGCGTGGTAGATCACCTCGATGCCGTGCTTCACGCACTGCTTGATCGACCAGGTCGAGCGCGCATGCGCGGCCACGCGCTTGCCCCAGGCCTTGGCTTCCTCCACGCAGACGCGGATCTCCTCCTCGGTGAACTGGCTCATCTCGCTGGGCATGCCGGTGATCGACTCGCCCGAGAGATTGATCTTGAGCGAATCGACGCCGTACTTGGCGAACATGCGCACGCAGCGGCGCATCTCCTCGGCGCCGCTGACCACCGCGCCGAAGGCGAACTCGGGCTGCGGCAGGTGCGGCTGCGTGGTGTCGCCGAGCCCACCGGGCACGGTGATCTCCTGGCTCGCGGCCAGGTAGCGCGGGCCGACGATGGTGCCGTCGTTGATGGCGTTGCGGATCACCACGTCGAGCCGCGGCTTGGCGGTGGCGGCGCCCACGCAACTGGTCCAGCCCATGTCGAGGTAGCGCTTCGCGACCTCGGCGCACCACAGGATGTGCTCCTCGGGCGGCATGCGCTGGATCGCGTCGAGGCTGGGCTGGTCGTTCCACGAGAAATGCGTGTGGGCCTCGACCATGCCGGGCATCAGGAAGGCGCCCGCGCCGTCGATGACCTGGGCGCCATGCACGGGCGCGGAGCGCGCGCCGTGCGAGGTCTTCAGGACGCGCGCGATGCGGTTGCCCTGCACCAGCACGTCGCCGGTGAAGGGCGCCTCGCCGCCGCCGTCGAAGATGCGGACGTTGGTGAACAGCACGTCGGCCACGGTCAGCTCCTCGCCTGCGCCGCCAGGAATTCGCGCAACTCGCGCTGGCACTCGTCGGGGCGCTCGACGGGTGTCCAATGGCCGCACTTCGGCAGCACCACCACGCGCTTGCTCGCGGCACGGTGCAGCCGGTCGGCCATGGCGCGCACGGCCTGCGGCGGCGCCACGCCGTCCTCGTCGCCGGTCACCAGCAGCACCGCGGCCTCGATGTTCTCCACCGCCGCGGGCTGCGCGCCGGCCAGGGCCTCGCAGCTGCGGGCATAGGCTTCGCCGTCTTGCCGCATCAGGCTCTCGCGCACGAAGGCCACCGCCACCGGCAGTCGCTGCCGCGTGTCGGCCGAGATCGCGCCCTGCAGCAGCGCTTGCGTGATCTCGTGCATGCCCGCCGCGCCGCCGCGTGCCTTGTCGGCACGGGCCTTCATCGCGGTGCGCGCCGCGTCGGGCGGCGCGATCAGCGGGCCGAACAGCGCGAGGCTCGCGACGCACCTGGGATGCGCCGCGGCGATGTGCTGGCAGACGATGGTGCCCATCGAATGGCCGACCCAGTGCGCGCGCTGGATGCCCAGGCGCTCGCAGACCGAGAGCACGGTCGCTACGTAGCGCTCGATCGTGAGCGGCCCTTCGGCGCGCTGCGAGCGACCGCTGCCCGGCAGGTCGATGCGCACCACGCGATGGCGCGCCAGCGCGGGCATCAGCGGCGTGTAGGTGTTCGAGCTGCCGCCCAGGCCATGCACGCAGACGACCACCGGGCCTTCGCCCTCGTCCTCCACCGCGATGCGGTCGATGAGCTGGAAGCTCATGCCAGCGCCTCGAAGCGGTTCTCGATGACGCCGATGCCGTCGATCTCGATGCGCACCGTGTCGCCCCGGCCCAGCCATTGCGGCGGGTTCAGGCCCATGCCCACGCCCGAGGGCGTGCCGGTGGCGATCACGTCGCCCGGATGCAGCGTGATGCCGCGCGAGCAGGTCTCGATCAGCGTCGGGATGTCGAAGATCATGTCGCGCGTCAGGCCGTCCTGGCGCAGCGCGCCGTTGACCCAGCCGCGCACGCGCGTGGCGCGGCCGTCCATCTCGTCGGCGGTCACGATCCACGGGCCCATCGGGCAGAAGGTGTCGAAGCTCTTGCCGAGGTCCCACTGCTGGTGGCGCATCTGCACGTCGCGCGCCGTGACGTCGTTGACGATGGTGTAGCCGAACACGTGCTCCATCGCCTGCGAGCGCGGGATGTCGCGCCCGCCGCGGCCGATGATCACCGCGAGCTCGGATTCGTAGTCGATCTGCACCGACACCGAGGAGCGCGGCAGCCGCACCGGATCGTGCGGGCCGATCACGCATTCGCCGAGCTTGCCGAAGACGATCGGCCACGGATCGCTCTCGGGCATGCTGCTGCGGAACACCGAGCCCGCGAGTTCGGCCGCATGCGCGCGGTAGTTGCGCCCGACGCAGAACAGGCCGCGCAGCGGGCGCGGCAGCGGGGCGCGCAGGGTGATCACCTCGACCGGCAGCCGCGTGCCCGAGGGCTGCGGCAGCGGCTCGTTGCGTGCCAGCGCCTCGATCAGCGGCAGCACGCCGCGCGAGGCGTCGCCCACCGCCAATGGCGTGGCTTCCCGGCCGTCGGCCGAGATCGTGCCCGCATGGTTGCGGCCACCCCAACTCCAGCTTGCGAAGCGCATCGACTTTGTCTCCATATGGCCCCGAGGTCGTCGCGCTGTGCGCCGATCGCCTCGGTGGCTCCGGAAGTCATCTAGGGATTTTTGAGACTTGCGTCTCAAATCTGGGTGCGCGGATCATACGAGCCGTGTCACCATCTCCACAAGACGACTTCCGCATTTCCGAACCCCGTACAAACCCGATGGCAAGACTCAAGCACACACCGAGCGAGGCGCCGCGCGCGCCGGAACGCGGCGTTCGCGCCGCCACCTTCCGCCAGCTGCTGCAGGCCGCGATGGACATCATTCGATTGAAGGGCCACATCCCCTCGGTGGCCGAAGCGGCGGCGCGATCGAACGTGTCGCGCGCCACTGCCTACCGCTACTTCCCGAGCCGCAGCGCGCTGGTCACCGCGGTGGTCGACAGCTCGCTGGGCCCGGTGCGCCAGATGGCGTCGGACAACCCGAACGGCCGCGAGCGGCTGCACGAGCTGTTCTGCCAGACCTTCCCGCGCTTCAAGGAATTCGAGGCGCCGATGCGCGCCGCGGCGCAGCTCTCGCTCGAGCAATGGGGCCTCGAGCGCGCGGGCCTGCTGGCCGAGGAACCGTACCGGCGCGGCCATCGCGTGCGCATCCTCGAGCATGCGCTCGAGCCGATGTCGCCGCTCTTGAGCCCGCGCATGCGCGACCGGCTGCACCATGCCCTCTCGATCGTCTACGGCATCGAGCCCTACGTGGTGCTCAAGGACATCTGGGGCCTCGAGGACCGGGAGGTCGAGCGCACCGCGCTGTGGATGGCCGATGCATTGGTCGATGCGGCGCTGCGCGACTCGGCGGCGAAGCGCGCGGCGGCTGAAGCCGCGGCGGCGTCGACACCGCCGCCGGCCCCCGAATGGTTCGATGCGCAATACAACAACCGCGCGCGCATTCCCGAGCATCCGTCGATCCTGAAGTACTGGGCCGATGCATCGGCGCAGGCGCTGCAGCGGCCCGAATGGATTCGCGATGTGGCCTACGGCGACGACGAGAGCGAGCGGCTCGACATCCTGCCGGCCGCATCGGGTGTCGAAAAGGCGCCCGTCTTCGTCTACATCCACGGCGGTTACTGGCGCGCGCTCGACAAGCGCGACCATGCCTTCCTCGCGCCGCCGCTGGCCGATGCCGGCGCCACCTTCGTGCAGCTCAACTACGCGCTGTGCCCGGCGGTCGACATCGAGCACATCGCGCGGCAGATGACGCAGGCGCTGGCCTGGGTGCATCGCAACATCGCGGCGCATGGCGGCGATCCCGCGCGCATCGTCGTCGCGGGCCATTCGGCCGGCGGCCACCTCGCCACCATGCTGCTGGCCTGCGACTGGCAACGGGTCGGGCCCGACCTGCCGCGCGATCTCGTCAAGGCGGCGCTGCCGATCTCGGGCGTCTACGAGCTCGAGCCCTTGCGGCACGCGCCTTTCCTCGCGGCCGACATCGGGCTGACCGAGGCCTCGGCGCTGCGGCTGAGTCCGGCCGCCATGCCCGCGCCGAAGCAGGGCACCTTGGTGACCGTGGTCGGCGGCGACGAGAGCGAGGAGTTCCACCGCCAGGCCGAGCTGATCGCCAGCGCCTGGGGCCCCCGCGTGGTGGTGGGCGCCGAGCGGCCCGCGAACCGCAACCACATGAGCGTGCTGGCCGATCTCGTGGACCCGGCATCGGGCACGCACCGGCAGGCGCTGGGCCTGCTCGGGCTCGCCGATCCGGCGCGCTGAGCCCCGGTCCTCGCGCGGGCCGTACCACGGCGGGGGTCTGGAAGCCCCACGACGTGGCGCGCCCACGTCCGACAAACCACCGGGGGGCCTCGCGTCGTACAAGTTGCTCAACCTGCTTCAACTTCATTCCCAGGAGAGCAATCGATGAGCGACAAGAAGCCGAATCCCGTGATCAATGCGGTGTCCAACGTCGTGGCGGCCCTGCGCGCCGATGACGACCAGATCGCGGTGGCCAAGGCCCACGAATCCCTCGAGCCCGAGGCGATCGAGAAACTCACGCCCGAGGAGGCACGCCGGCAGCCGACCGTGGCCGATGCCGTGAAGAAGGTGCTCGAGCAGCAGAACCGCTCGGCCGTGCCCGAGACCCTGGTGCCGGGCGTCACCACGCGCGAGCTCACGGTCGATGGCGCCACCGGCCCGCTGGCCGCCACGCTCTACACGCCCGCGGGGCAGGGGCCCTTCCCCGTCGTCCTGTATTTCCATGGCGGCGGCTGGGTGATCGCGAACCGGCAGGTGTACGACGGCGGCGCGCGCGGCCTGGCCGCGGCCGCGCAGGCGATGGTGCTGTCGGTCGACTACCGGCTCGCGCCCGAGCACAAGTTTCCCGCCGCATGGGACGACGCGCTGGCCGCCTACCGCTGGCTCGCGGCGAACGCGGCCTCGTTCGGCGGCGACGCTTCGCGCCTCGCGCTCGCGGGCGAATCGGCCGGCGGCAATCTCGCGGTGGCCACGGCGATCGCCGCGCGCGACGCCGGCCTGCGCGCGCCGCGCCATGTGCTGTCGGTCTACCCCGTCACGCAGACCAGCCGCAACACCGAGTCCTACCTCGAGAACGCGATCGCCAAGCCGCTCAACCGCGCGATGATGGACTGGTTCTTCACCCACGTGACGCGCGGCGAGCAGGACCTCGACGACCCGCGGCTGTCGCTGGTCGACGCGCAGCTCGCCGGCTTGGCGCCGGTCACCATCGTCAATGCGCGGCTCGATCCGCTGCGCAGCGATGGCGCGAGGCTCGAGAGCGCCCTGATCGACGCGGGCGTGGAGGTCGCGCGCAAGGAATTCGAGGGCGTGGCGCACGAGTTCTTCGGCGCCGCGGCGGTGCTCGAGAAGGCCAGGGACGCGCAGGCCTTCGCGGGCGAGCGGCTGCGGCGATCGTTCGCGCCCTGAAGGCCGGACCCACACGATGGCGAAAACACCATGAGCCTGACCGGTTACCTCGTCGAGGACAACCCCCTGATTCGCGACAGCCTGATCGCGACGCTGGAGGAGCTCGCGCCCGTGCACATGGTCGGCAGCGCGGAGACCCAGGCCGAGGCCGTGGCCTGGCTGCACGATGCCGACGGCCAATGGGACGTGGCCGTGGTCGATCTCTTCCTGCGCCACGGCACCGGCTTCGGCGTGCTCATGGGCTGCAGGGATCGCCTGCCGCGCCAGCGCATGGTGATCTTCTCGAACTTCGCGACCAAAGACATGCGCGAGCGCGCGCTGCTGCTGGGCGCCGATGCGGTGTTCGACAAGTCGACGGAGATCGAGGGCCTGCTGCGCTTTCTCGAGGAGACCGAGCGCGCGGTCGACCGGTCCTGAAGCGGCGCGCTACAGCGCCTCGATGTCGGGCAGCACCCAGGAGCGGTCGAAGTAGGCCGCGAGTGGGCCGAAGAGACGGAAATAGACGTACCAGGAATGCCCCGGCGTGGTGGGAATCCAGTTCTTCTCGAGGCCCGGCGCAGGCGTCGGGCCCAGCACGATGTCGACCGACCCATCGGCGTTCTTCGCCAGGTCCTGGCGCGAGGAGCGATCGACGATCTGCTGCGCATTCTCGACCAGGCCGCGGGTCTGCGTGTCGTACAGCGTGACCGACCAGAACAGCCTGGCGGGCACGTCCGCCGGCACGCGCAGGCGGTAGCTGCGCGCGCCGTCGAACGGGGCCGCCTTCGCGTCGTAATAGGCGGCGAGATAGGCCGCGCCGACGCCGGGCGTCCGCGTCAGCACGGCCGCCGAGGTGCCGGTGACTTCGTAGAAGAAGGCCGTGCGCTCCTCGAACAGCGTGCCGCCGGGCACGTCCTGCGCGTTGTCGAAGCCGGGCGCGATCAGGTATTCCCAGTGGGTGTCGGGCCGATAGCGCATGCCGGGGATGCGCTTGCGGAAGGCGATGGCCTTGGCCGTGGCCTCGCCCACGATCGCGGCCTTCTCCAGCGCGGCCTGTTGCCGGGCATCGGGCGCGAAGGGGCGATCGGCGCCGATGCCGAGCGGCGCGAGCAGGGCGGCGAAGAAGCGGTCGCGATCCTCCACGGGCTCTCCCCGTAGCGCGTTCGCCAGCCGTTGCCAGTAGGCGAGGCCCTGCGGATGCGCCATGCTCGTCAGTTCGCCCTCGGGCTTGAAGCGCAGCAGGCGTGTCCTTGCCGCGGCAGGCTGCTGGCCGGGCGGATGGACGCGCAGGGCCGAGAAGACCGTTTCCACCTGCGCCAGGTCGGCATCGAGTCCGCGGCAGAACAGCAGGACCTTGAAGGTGCGCGATCGCAGCAGCTGCGCGCCGGCCGGCAGCTCGCCCGGCGCCTGCTGCCCCGGACCGAGCAGCACGAACACGGCGCCTCGGCCCGCATCGGGCCCGGTCATGCCGACATCGCACAGGGGACGGTCCCACCAGTCGATCAGCGAGCCCGCGGTCGCGCCCGGCGGATAGTGGAGCACCAGCGGTTGCCGCGAAAGATCGAGGAAGGCGAAGACATAGGGCGTGGTGACGTTCGAGCCGAGCATCGCGCTGACGTCGCGGTAGCCCGACACCCGCACGAAGTCGCCGCTGCGGGCGCCCGCGTTGTCGACCAGCATCTGCCGCGCGCTTTCCATGCCGACGGTCGGGATGGCCCAGAGATAGCTCATCACGGCGCTCTGATGGTCGAGCGCCTGGTAGAGACTGTCCACGGTGCGCGCCGTGGGCATGCCGAGCTCGAACTCGAGCGCGCCGGCCTGCGTGTCGACCGCGGGGCGCCTGCCCGCGCCCTGGCCGGTGCCCGCGGCCGTGGGTTTCGAACTCAGCAGCGCCAGGTCGTGGTCAGCTTGAAGGCGCCTCGTCGATTCAATGCCATGAACATCGGTCCTCGAATGCTTGCAGCCTGCGTCAGTCTGGAAAACGCAGCACGGCCTTGATGGTCCGGCCCTGCTCGCCGTCTTCCACGGCCTCGTTGATCTGGTCGAAGGCATAGAACCGGATCAGCTTGTCGAAGGGGAAGCGCCCCTGCCGATACAGCTCGACCAGCTTCGGGATGAACAGGTCGGGCACCGAGTCGCCTTCGCAGATGCCGCGGATCTTGCGGCCCAGCAGCAGGCCCCAGGTGTCGAGGCCGATCTCGCTGCCGAAGGCGGGTGCGCCGATCATGCCGCACTCGCCCATGATCTGGATCGAATCGACGGCCTGGCGCAGGGCCGAGAGGTTGCCCGAGGTCTCGAGCGAGAACTGGGTGCCGCCGCCGCCGGTGATCTCCTGGATGCGCCGCACCGGATCGGTGGTCCGCGGGTTGACCACATGGGTGGCGCCGAGCTCGAGCGCGAACTGCAGGCGCGCCTCGTTCGGGTCGACGCAGATGCGGATCGCGCAGCCGGTCACGTTGGCCGCGAGCAGCGCCGAGAGTCCGACCGAGCCCGCGCCGTAGATGGCGATCGAATCGCCGGCCTGCGGGCGCAGCGAGTTGATGACCGCGCCCGCGCCGGTCTGCACGCCGCAGCCCAGCGGCCCCATGATCTCGAGCGGCACGTCGGACGGGATCTTCACCACGCTGCGTTCGGTGCCCAGCGCATGGGTCGCGAACGAGGACTGGTTGAAGAAGGCCCCGTGCACGACGTCGCTGCCCTGGTGCATGGTGGGCGTTCCGTCCATGCGCGCGAAGCCGAAGTTGGCCTTGAAGAAGTGCCGGCAGTACATGGGCTTGCCGGTCTGGCAGGTGTCGCAGTGGCCGCAGAAGTTGCAGCTCATCACGACGTGATCGCCGGGTTTCAGTTTGCTCACGCGGCTGCCGACCTGTTCGACGATGCCCGCGCCTTCGTGGCCATACACCGCGGGGAAGGGCGCCGGCACCACCTGGTCCCGCGGCAGGGTGTCGGTGTGGCAGACGCCGCAGCTCTTCATGCGGATGAGCACCTCGTCGTCGCGCGGCGCCTCCAGTTCGATGTCCTCGAGGGTGAACTTGCCACCCTTCTCGCGCATGACGGCGGCTGTGATCTGCATGGGATGACCTCTTTGGATGTAGGGAGTGGGGAAGGGCGAAGCGCTGCGTGCCGCGGGCTCAGGCCCTGGGGGCGAACCACGGGGCCGCCACCTGCGTCTGGATCGTCACGGCCTTGAGGTGCGTGTACATGTTGAGCGTCTCGTGGCAGTACTCGCTGCCGATCCCGCTTTCCTTGAAGCCGCCGAAGGGCGAGCCGCTCGCGAGGTTGAAGTAGTGGTTGATCCACACCGAGCCGGCCTGCAGCCGGTCGGCCGTGTCCCAGGCGTTGCGCAGGTTGCTGGTGTAGAGGCCGGCGGCCAGGCCGTAGCGCACGCCGTTGGCCTCCTCGATCATCCGGTCGTGGTCCTTCCAGCGGATCACGCTGAGCACCGGGCCGAAGATCTCCTCCTGCGCGATGCGCATGCGGTTGTCGGCCTCGAACACGGTCGGCGCGATGAAGTGGCCGTGGGCCTGCCCCTCGACGTCGATGCGCTGGCCGCCGGTCATCAGCCGTGCGCCCTCGGCCTTGCCGATGTCGATGTAGTTCATCACGCGCCGGCCCTGCTCGGGCGACACGAGGTTCGAGAGCACGGTGTCGGGCGCGAGCGCCGCGCCGACCCGCACGCGCTCCATGCCGGCGACGAGGCGGTCCATCACGGCGTCGTAGACCGCGTCGTGCACGAACAGCCGGGTGCCCGCGAGGCAGGACTGGCCGTTGCAGTACAGGGTCGCGAACATCGCGTTGTCGACCACCGCGTCGATGTCCTCGATGTCGGGAAAGATGATGTTCGGGCTCTTGCCGCCCAGTTCCAGCGACACCGGAACCAGCCGGTCGGCGCCGGCGCGCGAGATGATCCGCCCGACCTCGCTGCTGCCCGTGAAGGCCAGCTTCGCCACGCCGGGGTGCGCGGTCAGCGCGGCCCCGGCCTCCTCGCCGAAGCCGGGCACGATGTTGATGACGCCGGGCGGAAAGATCTTCGCGATGTGCCGGCACAGCTCCAGCGTGCTGAGCGAGGCGTTCTCGTCGGGTTTCAGCACCACCGTGTTGCCCGCCGCGATCGCCGGCGCGATCTTGAAGGCCGCCATGATCGCGGGCACGTTCCACGGAATGATCTGGCCGCACACGCCATAGGGCTCGCGCCTGGCGACCAGGTAGCCGCCGGGGATCGGGCGGCCGAATCCCTCGTGCGTGAGGGCCGCGGCCGCGAAGTAGCGGTACTGCGAGATCGCGAACTGGTGATCGAGGCCGGTCTCGAACAGGCGCCGGCCGATGTCGATCGAATCGATGCGCGCGAGGCGCTGCTGATCGGCCTCCACGGCCGCCGCCAGCTTCAGCAGCAGGGCCGAGCGCTCCTCGGGCGCGGTGGCGCGCCAGGCCGGGAAGGCCCTGGCGGCGGCCCGCACGGCCGCATCGACCTCGGCCGCGCCGCAGCGCGCGATGCGCGCGACCTGCTCGCCGGTGCCCGAATGCCGCGCCTCGAAGGTCGGACCGTCGACCGGCTGGAACGCGTTGTCGATGAAGGCACCGTAGGTTTCGGAAAGACCGAGGTCGTGGATCGAGCTCATCAAGGGACTCCTGTGCATGGATGGATGGGGGCGCGACCGGCCTGTGGGGCACGGTCGGCTCGGCTGGCGCCAGTCTTCAGGAAGACGCGCCGCGCCGCGATCCGGAATGCGAAGCGCTATCCGCGATGCGCAGGACGAGGGCTCCGGGCGTTCCCGCATCGCGTCGCTCAGCGAGGGAACGCGAGGGAACGCGAGGGAACGCACCCCTAGAATGCGGGCCCGGCGGCAGCATGCAGAAGCTGTCGCGCCGTCTGTGGAAGGGGCGACCATGCACTATCGGACCCATGATCTCGACGAAGCCATCCACGCCGTGGGCGCCGTGTACTGCCCGCACGAGCTCCACCTGGATCGCCGGGCCAAGGCCCTGGACACTCGGCTGAGCGCGACCGAGGCGAGGCCGCTGGCGCTGGTCCAGCTCGCCTACGGCGCGCGCGTGGAGGTCGACGCGGGCGAGTTCCCCGGCCTGTTCCTGTTCATGCGCTGCACCGCCGGCGAAGGCACCGTGTCGCAGGGCAGCCGCAGCGCCACCTGGCGCGCCGGCACGACGATCCCCGTATCGGCGGGCCGGCCGACCCGCTTCGATTTCGGTGCCAGCTTCGAGCAGATCACCTTTCGGCCCGACACGGCGACGCTGGAGGCGTGCTGCGCCAGCCTCGTCGGCCGTCCGCTGGACGACGGGCTGAAGTTCGACCCCGTGCCGTTCACGCCGGCGCTCGAGCGTTCATGGTCCGGCGTGTGGGACCTGGTCGACACCTTGCCCGCGGCGCTGCCGGCCCCGGCGTACCGTTCGCTCGAGCAGTTCGTTCTCATGTCCCTGCTGCACGGGCATCCGCACAACTACACCGGCTGGATGCGCGGAGAGCGGCCGGCATCGCGGCCCGCGCGCCTCGCGGGCCTGGCCGAGGCGCTCATTCACGACCGCATCGCGGACCCGTCGCTGACGGTGTCCGACATCGCCTCGTCGCTGGGCGTGGGCGTGCGTGCCTTGCAGCTGGCGTTCCAGGCGCACCGGGGGATGACGCCGACGGCCTACCTGCGGCAGATCCGCCTCGCGCAGGTGCGCGAGCGATTGCTGGACGGCGCGGACGACGACACGGTGACGGACATCGCGTTCGCCCACGGCTTCTTTCATCTGAGCCGCCTCGCGCAGCAGTACAAGGCGCAATTCGGCGAGGCGCCATCGGACACCCTGCGCGCGCGCCATCGCCGGACGGCATGATGGGCGCATGCCTCGTTCCAACCCCTCATCCATGCCAGAACCCGTTTTCCGCCAGGCCCTTCCTTCCGATGCCGAACGCTGCTACGCGATAGAGATCGGCGCCTACGAGGGCGACGAAGCCGCCACCCTGGCCAAGATCCGCACGCGCATCGACCAGTACCCGCAGGGCTTCCTCGTCATGGAGCTCGAGGGGCAGCTCATCGGCTTCATCAACAGCGGGTGCGCGCACGAGGTCGTGATGTCGGACGAGGCCTTCAAGGAGCTGGTCGGCCACGACGCCGCGGCGCCCAACGTCGTGATCATGTCCGTGGTCATCGATCCCCTGTTCCAGGGGCGCGGGTACGCCAGCGTGATGATGAAGACCTTCGTCGACCGGATGCGGCGGGCGGGCAAGCAAACGATCCACCTGATGTGCAAGGAGCGCCACGTGGCGCTCTATGCACGGCAGGGGTACGGCTACGTGAGGCCTTCGCCGTCCGACCATGGCGGGATGTCCTGGCACGAGATGCTGATGGTGCTCTAGCGGGCACCATCAGCTCTGCCGCAGGCTCTCAGCCTTCGTTGGTCGGAGGCAGGAAGCAGAAGGCCATCGGCGTGTCCTTCTGGTAGTCCAGCGCCACGCCGTAGCAGTCCTCGGTGTGGTCGATCTCCACGCCGATCACCGTGGGCACGTACGAATCGGTATTGACGATCGGCACGTCGCTGGCCTGGTACTTGTTCTGGATGAAGAAGTAGCCGAGTTCCTCGGTCGACACCAGGTTCCACAACTGGCGATCCCGGATGTCGTCCTGCCGCGCCTGGACCGTGACCCTGGAGGCCGCGCCGGTGTCGTCGCCCGCCAGCGTCATGACGAAGTTCGTGCCCATGGCGGTCTTCAGGTACCACCATCCCGGGGCTTCGACGGAGGGCACGAATTCCCAGAGCTGGTTCTTCACATCGGGGTCGGCCATGGACTTCTTGCTGTAGGCGATCACCTGCGCGCCGGCTTGGTAGGACGCGTCCTTCACATCGAGCACGCGGACGATGCTGCCCTTGTGCCGGATGAAGAACAGCGCGCCCTTGACGGGCGTGGTCTGGCTGGCCTTGGGCGGGGTCGCGGCCTTGGGTGTCGCGGCGGCGGGGCTCTTCGCAACGGGCCGGGACGTGGTGCCCGTCGTCACCACGTTCTTGCTCCAGTAGTTCTCGATCAACGCCAGCGCGTCGGTGATGTCCACGGTCTGGCCGTGGCGCTGCAGCAGCGAGATCGCCTGGGTATTGGTCGAGTTCTCGGGGATGAAGCAGGGCAGCCGCGGATTGATGTTGACGTAGCGATCGCCCAGCAGCATCTTGGCGATGTGGGGCATGAGTTCCGACGAGGTCCCGTTCAGGCTGAGGTCGAGCACGGGCGACGACCGCTTCTGGTTCATGAGGAACGGCGTGATGTTGTCGAAGGGATTGCCGTCCCCTTCCATCCACTGCTGGGCGCCCCAGTCGTGGGTGTCGCTCTGCAGCCAATAGGGCATGTAGCCCGTGCCGATCGTGATGGCCGCGATCTGGTCGAGGGCGTAGCCGCTGCGCACCGCGAGCGCGATCGCCGCCACCGTCGGGTCGTGGTTGAAGAAGGCGCCATCGACGTTCCCGTCGATGGACCCCAGCTGGCCCGGCATGGCGCCGCTGGACGTCGCGGCCACCGCGATGGGGGTGTCGCCGTTGCCGTCGAGGCCGTCCAGCCGGTCCCGGTCGCTGCCGAGCATGTTCGTGAACATCATCGGCTTCCACGGCGTGGGCATCATCTTGTTGTCGCGGTCGGGTTCGACCTGGCCGACGTTGAACGAGACGAGCAGGACGTCCTTGCGCGCGTCGGCGATCTTCGTGTCGAAGTGGATGGCCTTCTGGCTGCCCAGCACCTTGTCGATCGAGTAGGCGGGCGTCCGCGGGTCGGGGTTCATGGCGTTGTAGAAGTTCAGTTCATCGCCGGTGAACATGTCGATCAGGTCCTTCGGCGTCTTGTGCCCCAGCAATTCGCTCGAGATGATCGCGCCGGTCGAGCAGCCGGCGAACATTCTCGTTTCGTCCAGCAGCGCCTTGTTGGCGTCGTACAGGCGCTGGAGGATGGTGGCGGAGAGCAGGCCGCGGATGCCGCCGCCGACGAACGAGAGAATTGTGTAATGGCCGGGAAGAGTCGACATTGCGAAAGCTCCTTCAGATGAGTTGACCCCATGCGGGGAGTCGCAGTGTCGAGTGCCGCTATTGCAATTGCACCTTACTTTTTCTTGCAGTGGATATCTCTATGCAATGGAGAAATTGCCAATTAGGCCTATTGGCTGACAACGGATTTCAGTGGGGAATGGCGGAGGTCGTGGGGTCAATCAGGCGCCCGCGAAGTTCGCCATGGATCGGTCACCGGAATCGGTGAGGCAGGAAGTTTCGGGGTGTCGCGACCTCGGCCACCCATGGCCATGGAGTGCGAAGCGCCATTCGCACGGTCTTGCCGCCGCGTCGGGGGAAATTTCTTCGAAGTGCCGCTAGTCGCCGAACCAGAAGATCACCCAGATGCCGACGGAGCTGTAGGCGACGAACATGGCCAGCATCTCGCGTTGAAGCGCCAGGCGCGCGTACTGCAGGCGAATACGAACCATCATGTCGACCCCCTCTCTCCACGGCCGCTCCCTTCGGTGGAGATTGCGCGAGGCTTGTCCATTCGTCAAGCCGAAATTAGTTCACGCGGAGAGCGGCGACATAGAGATGCAATTGCGTCGCAATAGCGAAGTAATTGAACAGGGAGTCGCACAAGACGATTGGCCTTCAGGCACCCGCCGAAATGATCAGCGAATGCGTGGCGTCGACCGCTTCAGACTCAGTTCGATCCCCGCGGCGAACTCTGGAGGGCATCGACCAGAAAGTCGACCATCACCCGCACCTTTGCGCTGAGATGGCGACGGCTGGCGTAGATCGCGAGGATGTCGATCGGCGGCATGCGATAGCCGGGCATGACCTCGACCAGTCGCCCGGCCTGCACGTCGTCGCCAATCACGAAACTCGGTTGCCAGATGACGCCGGCGCCGGCAAGCGCCGCCGCACGAGCGGTTTCGCCATTGTTGGCCCGCAAGGCCCAGCGCACGCGAACCGATTCCAGCGACCCGCCGGGGCCGGCGAACTGCCACTCGTCGGAGGTCGCGCCGTAGGTATAGCCCAGGCACAGGTGCCGCGACAGGTCCGCGGGCACCTCGGGCATGCCATGCCTCGCCAGGTAGTCGGGCGAGGCGCACACGAGGTTCTGCGAACGCCCCAGGTTGCGCGCGATGTGATTGCCCGAGGTGGTCCGCGAGATGCGGATCGCCAGGTCGTAGCCCTCCTCGACGATGTCGACCACGCGGTCGATGAGCGCGATGTCGAGTTCGACATCGGGGTACTTCGCCATGAACTTCGGCCACAGCGGCGCCAGCACGAGGCTGCCGAAGCTCAGCGGCGCATTGAGGCGCAGCCGCCCGCGCGGCTGCAGCGACGCGGTGGTCGCGAGCGCCTCGGTCTCCGCCACTTCTTCGAGGATCGACTTCGCCCGGTCGAACAGGGCTTCGCCGCCCTCGGTGAGCGACAGGCGGCGCGAGGTGCGGTTGATCAGCCGCGTGCGCAGGTGGGCTTCGAGCTCGTTGACGTAGCGCGTCACGTTGGCCGGGGAGGTGTCGAGCGCGTCGGCCGCCTTGACGAAGCTGCCGCGCGCGACCACGGTCACGAACACCTCGTATGCACGCAATCGGTCCATGGCCCTGGGCTCCAATCATTCATGAAAGCTGAATGAGTAAACCACTTTTGGGGCCTTTCTGGAAGTGAAGCTGAATCATAAATTCGCTTCACCCCAAAACACGGACCGAAAGGCCTAGACATGAACACCCCCCATCCCGCCCCCACCCGCCGCGCGCTGATCGCCGGCGCCGCCGCATTCGGCGCCGCGCTGAGCTTCGGCCCCGTGGCGCACGCCGCGCCCGCTGTCGACGCGGTACCGGGCTTTCGCGCAGGCAGCGCCGAGGTGAACGGCACCCGCATCGACTACCGCATCGGCGGCACCGGGCCGGCCATCGTGCTGCTGCACGGCTACGCCGAGACCGGCCACATGTGGAACCCGCTGATGCCGCTGCTGGCCAAGACGCACACCGTGCTCGTGCCCGATCTGCGCGGCGCGGGCAATTCGTCGAAGCCCGAGAGCGGCTACGGCAAGAAGAACATGGCCGTCGACATCCACGAGCTCGTCAAGTCGCTCGGCATCCGCAACGTGAGCATCGTCGGCCACGACATCGGCCTGATGGTGGCCTACGCCTATGCCGCGCAGTTTCCGTCGGAGACCGACAAGGTGGTGCTCATGGACGCCTTCCTGCCCGGCATCGGCCAATGGCAGAACGTCTGGCTGCTGCGCGACCTCTGGCATTTCCATTTCCACGGCCCGACGCCGCTGGCGCTGGTGCACGGACGCGAGCGCATCTACTTCGAGCATTTCTGGAACGACTTCGCGGCCGATCCCAAGCGCTCGGTGCCCGAGGCCGATCGCCGCTTCTATGCCAAGGCCTATGCGCAGCCCGGCGGCATGCGCGCCGGTTTCGAGTACTTCAAGGCCTTCGAGCAGGACGCGGCTGAGTTCGCCGAACTGGGCAAGACGCCGCTGCCGATGCCGATGCTGGTGCTGTCCGGGGAAAAGGCCGGTGGCACTTTCCTGATCGAACAGGGCAAGATGGTCGCGACCAACGTGCAGGGCGTGATCGTCAAGGGCTCCGGCCACTGGCTGATGGAAGAGGCGCCCGACCAGGTCATTCCCGCGCTGGTCAATTTCCTGGGCTGACAGGCAACCCATCTCGTCATCGACACAAGGAGCATCGACATGGATCTTCAACTGAAGGGCAAGCTGGCCCTGGTCAGCGGCAGCACCGCCGGCATCGGCTATGCGATCGCGCACACGCTGGCCCAGGAGGGCGCCAGCGTCATCGTCAACGGCCGGTCGCAGACCGCGGTCGACGAGGCGGTGGAGCGCATCCGCTCGCAGACGCAGGGCACGGTGGTCGGCTACGCCGGCGATCTCAGCCGCGCCGACGCCGCCGAGGAACTCGTGCGCCGCCATCCCGGCATCGGCATCCTCGTCAACAACCTCGGCATCTTCGAGGCCAAGGCCTTCGAGGACATTCCCGATGAGGACTGGCTGCGCTTCTTCGACGTCAACGTGCTGAGCGGCGTGCGCCTTGCGCGCCTGGTGCTGCCGGAGATGAAGCGAGCGAACTGGGGCAGGATCATCTTCATCTCGAGCGAAAGCGCGGTGCAGATACCGACCGAGATGATCCACTACGGCGTGACGAAGACCGCGCAGCTCGCGGTGTCGCGCGGGCTCGCGGAATCGGTCGCCGGCACGAACATCACGGTGAACAGCGTGCTGCCCGGACCGACGAAATCGCGCGGCGTCGGCGACTTCGTCGAGGGCATGGCGCGCTCGAGCAGCAAGAGCTTCGAGCAGGTCGAGGCGGAGTTCTTCGACCATGTTCGCCCGACCTCGCTGATCAAGCGTTTTGCGTCGCCGCAGGAGGTGGCCTCGCTCGTGGCCTATGTGGCGAGCCCGCTCGCGTCGGCGACCACGGGCGCGGCGCTTCGCGTGGATGGGGGCGTGGTCAAGAGCGCCTTCTGAGCTCGCTGGCGCGGGGCGCTCCTCGAGGCCGTCTTTGGTATCGTGCGGTCGAATCGCAGGGCGGTGTACGCCGCCTGGCGATGCGGGCTCGACACCCGACGACGGGCTCAACGATCGCGAGGAGACGCGCAATGGTGGTGCGGCAGTGGTGAGCGAGCACGCAGCGGCACGGCCGCCGATCCGCATCGGGCGCCTTCGGCGTGCGTCGTGTGTGGCCGCGGTGACTGAGTGCGGGATCGTAGCAACGAACATCGATCGGATGGCGCTGCACGATCGGTGTTGGCCTACCGTGAGAAGCGGAACCCGCGGCCAGGTCTGCAGCTCACCCAGATGACGGCGCTGAGCAGGCCCAGCGATGCGATGGCCAACGCGAAGCCGGCGGGGTTGGTGCCCATCGATCCAAAGGGGGCGCAACGCGGGGGCGAGTAGCTCTTGGCCCTTGGTGCCAGAGCTTCACAGGCAACGTAGGTTCCGGAGGGTGTTCTGTAGCCCTTGCCAGGTTGTGCGAACAGCATCTCGGTGGCTATGCTCAGTGCGAACAGAAATGGAAGCGTGACGAGCAGCTGCACGCCGATCCATGTCCGTCGACGTGTCGCTCGCGCTTTTTCGTCTGGTGCGTACACGGAATCCGGGATTCTCAACATGTGAGGAGCTATCGGCGGGGCCTTGCTGCAGCCAATTCGTCACAGGCGGCGAGCGCCTGATCGGTGCTTCGAATGGATTCGAAGAGTGGCCGCTCCGACGCTCGAAGCCGCGCATTCTCGGCGTCGATGTCTTCGAGCGCCCGATCCAGCAAGGCGCGGCGCTGGGCGGTCGTGGGAGCCAGTTCCTCGAGCCTGTCGATGTAGCGCGCCGACAAGCGCATCCAGCGCATCGCGGCGGCACGCGTTCCGTCTTTGGAGATGTCTTCCACGGTCCGGGAGGCCAGCGCGACACAGTAGGCGAGTTGTTGTTCCGCACCGCGGTTCTCCGTGGCGTGGGTCGACGAGACGAGCACGGCGAGCGCGAACCATAGACCTTGCTTCATATGCATCTGTCGAAGTTGTGCAGGTGGGGCGCGACGAATGGATCTACCGTCGATGGTATCGATGTTGCTGCAGCTTCAACGCGGCACCTGGGCATCGGCTTCCTTGACCGGGCATGCCGGAGCATTGACGGACTTGCCGGGCGCGATGACACCGCCTTCGTACACGCAACGATGCAGCGGGCGATCGGGCCAGCGCGCTTCGTACCACTGCACGCGGCCAGCGATGTAGTAGGCGGTGATGACCTTCTCCATGGTGGACGGCGCATTGCCATCGCCGATCCAGCCGTATTGGCAACCGGTGAACGAATTCGGAACCGGCTGAGGATCGACGATGAAATCGAAGCCGTGCGTGTGGGTGACTTCGGTGCCCGCGCGCGGTGAAGCCCGGGAACAGAGTTCGGCCGCGCTCGCAACCCCCGCGCACAAGGCAGCGGTCGAAACGATCATCGGGATGAACAGCCTGTACAGGCGCATGGGTCGATTCCTTGCATGACGGGTCACGCCGGCCTCATGCATCGGCCGGTGCGCAATTCTCGTCCAAGGCCGGGCATCAGACCCGGAACCAGACCTTGAACGTCACGTACAGCGCATACCCCAGCGCGAGAACGAGCCACACCATGTAGAAGATGTTCGACCAATACTCCCCCGCATGCGTCGTCAGCGCATACACCTGCCCCGAGCAGGCCTTGCCGAGGCACGGCACCTCGCCCCGGATCAGCGCGCGCAAGGTGGAGACGAAGAGATAGCACGCGATGGCGCCGGCCACGAGAAAGCCGACCGGTCCGACGAAGCCCTTGGTGAGCTCGTCGTTCTCGTCGCGGTTGCCCTTCTTCAGCAGGCTCTGCCCGAAGCGGTACCAGGCGAATCCCAGCAGGAGCATCAGCGAGTAATAGAGAAAGTCACGCATGGCATCGAAGGGGCGAGGGCGGTCGAAAGCACGGCTTCGTCACGAAGCCGTCGCGGCCACGGCGTGGCCTTCGTCGCATTTTCCGACAGCCGGCTCCCCGGTTCTTCCGATGCCGTCCGCGCCATTCGGCCTGGCCGCGGTCCATGCGCGAGCGCCCAGGCCCTTCGGGGATGAAGTGGCTCGAGCCGGCGCTCAGCCTTCGCAACGCCTCGACGGAAGCGCGTCCATCCCCCTTGATTCCGTCAGGCCGCCTTGGCAGGCACCGGCGTGTTGAGCAACTGCTGCTCCCAGAGGTACGCGATGCCGCTGCCTCCCGCGTGTTGCGTGATCACCTGGGTCAATGCAGCGGCGCTCTCGGTGCGTGCCCAGTCGCGCTGCCATTCCGAGGCGACCGCGAGCCAGGTGAGCATGTTCGCGCCGGCCGCGATCATTCGCTGGATCGCGACCTGGTGCGACTCGACGGAGACGCCGCCGGACGCGTCGGTGACCACGGTGACGTCCCAGCCTTCGCCGAGCGCCTGGATCGTCGGCATCGCGACGCAGACCTCGGTCCACAGGCCCGCGATGATCAGTTGCTTGCGGCCCGTGGCCTTGACCACATCGACCACCGCCTTGTCCTGCCAGGTGTTGATGAACGTACGGTCGATGACCTCCTGCCCGGGGAAGACCTCGGTGAGCTGGGGAAAGAGGAGGCCGCCGCGCTCGGCGATCACGCTCGTCAGGATGGTGGGGACGCCGAAGGCCTTGGCGGCCTTCGCGAGGCCGACGGTGTTGTTGATGACCATCTGCGGTTCGTGACTGTTCAGGTTCGCGAGCTGGTAGGGCTGGTGGTCGATCAGGACGAGGACCGAGTCTTCGGGACGAAGAAGCGAAGAGAGGCCGTTGCGAGAAGTCATTGCTGGTTCCTGTGTTGCCGCTGTCAGCGGGAGGGGTTCTGGACGACGGCACCGCTCGTGGCGATGCCGTCCGCAGGGAGTATTGCGATCCCGCTCTTCGCCCGGTAGTACCATTCTTCGGCGAACTGTGTCGCGATTGGAGGAACGCCAGCTTGGACATCGAGGACCTGCGTACATTCGTCGAAGTGGCCAGTGCCGGAGGGGTGTCGCCGGCGGCGGTGCGACTGGGCATCTCGAAGTCGATGGTGAGTCGGCGACTGCTTCGGCTCGAAGCGGAACTGGGTGTTCAACTGCTCGCGCGATCCACGCGCGGCGCCGCGCTCACGGAAGCCGGCAGCACGTTCCGCGACTACGCGGCCAAGGTCTGCGTCGACATCGACACGGCGATGGAGACGATCCTGCCCGCGGGCGAGCTTCGCGGCCGCCTGAGGATCGCGGTGCCATTGAGTTTCGGCCCGACGCACTTCGCGCCCATGCTCGCCGAGATGGCGAAGCGCCATCCCCAGCTCCACATCCAGACCTGCTACAGCGACAGATTCGTCGATCTGATCGCCGAAGGCTTCGACTGCGCGATCCGGGTCGGCTATCTCGAGGACTCCAACCTCATTGCAAGAAGCGTCGGCCCGATCTACGGCAAGCTCGTGGCGAGCCCGAGCTATATCAGCGCGCACGGGTCGCCCGAGACTCCGGACGAACTCGGTGCCCATGAAGCGCTGATGCAGGGCACCGAGGCCTGGCAACTGATGGATGGCGACCGGATCATCACGGTCCGACCGCAGGGACGATTCAAGGCCGACAACGGCACGGCACTGGTCGCCGCCGCGGTGGCGGGCCTCGGGATCGCCTATGTGCCGGACTGGCTCACGCATGAATACATCGCCGCCGGTGCGCTGGTGCCGGTCATGACGCGCTATCCACCGCCCCCCGCAGGGGCTTACGTCATCCGGCCGCCCGGCCAGCATCCGGCCAGGAAGATACGCGTGCTGACCGAACTGCTGATCGAGCACTGCGAGCGGTTGTCGCATCCCGCGTGAGCTGGGGACAACCCACGCCGGCGGGCGCTTCGGGAACGCTCCGTTCGGCGCACTGGCCCAGGGCCTGGCGCAGCGTCGTGTCCACGGTACGCAGCGAGATGCACAGCCAGTCGGCGACGTCTTCGCGCGTTCGTTCCTCGATGCGCAGCGCGACCAGCACGGCGCGATGCCGACGAGGCAAAGCTCGCAGGGCACGGTCCAATGCCAGCACTTCGGAGCGCTGCTCGGCGATCTCGTGAGGGCCGGGCGTGGCGTCCGCCAAGGCGTCCAGGTCGACCTCCTCCATGCTCACCGTGCGCCGAGCGCGCGCGCCGCGCAGCCGATCGATCGCCGCGTTGCAGGCGACCCGGTAGACGTAGGCCTGCCGGTTGGGCAGCGGCACCGCCAGGCTGCTTTCACCCAGGCGCAACCATGCGTCGTGCAGGCATTCGCTGGCCATGTCCGCGCAGCCGAACTTGCGCGCCAGCTGGCGTTTCAAGCCGTCGTAGTTCATGACCAGCACGTCGCGCAGCGCGAGGCTGTCGTCGATCCCGGCGAGATCCTCCTGCGCAGCAGGGGCGGCCGCGGGCATCTCCAGGTACTGCACAACGCTCAGGTCCATGGCGGATCGATCCTCGGGTTGGGGGACGTGCCATCCCAGGCCTCGCGCGAAGCGAGGCCTGCGAAAGCGCGGACGCGGAGAGAGCGGAGCTATCGATCCCGCTGCAGGCTGCGACGTTCGTCGTCGGTCAGGCGGGCCCATTGCCTGGGATCGATGTTGTTTCCCAGCCCCACGATCTGCGCGACGCTGGAGGCGTTGTAGGGGCGCGGAACGCCGGACTGCGCGCCTGGACGGGGCAAGCTATCCGTGCCTTTTTCGTCGGGCACCTCGTTGCCGAAACCGAGCACGCGTACCGTGAACACCGAGGGCAGCGCCTGGCGCGCGGCCGTGCGTTCGCGCTGCACCGTGTCCTGCGCGGCCATCGCGGCCTGCGATGCCGCGGCACTCGCATTGGTCAAGGCGCTCACGTTCACCGACGCGACCACCGGCAACCCGGCCGATTCACCCTTGACCTGGATGTTGGCCGCGTTCACCACCTGCAGCGCCGCGAGATTGACATTGCCCGAAACGCGGATGCCTGCTTCGCCCGCGTCGATCGTGCCCAAGGGCGCGATCAGGTCCACGTCGCCCGGCGGCACTTCGGGAATCGGATCGAGCGTGGCGATGCCCGCGCCCGTGCTCGGCACGTTGGGCGACAGCTTCACATTACCCAGCGTGTCGTACTCGCGCTTGGGCGGCGTGTACACCAGCGTCGTCTTCGAGCCGCGACCCGCGTTGATGTCGCCCTCGGCGGACCACGCGAGGATGTCGCCGCCGAAGGTGGTCATGATGCGCGACAGGCCCAGCAGGATGCTGCCCTTGCTGTACATGTCGATGCTGCCTTCGCCTTGCGTGAGCAGGCCGGCGGGCACGGCGGTCTCGCCCGCCGCGGGCGTGACGCCTTCCACGCCGACGATCGTCTGGCCGCCGGGCGTCAGCGTCTGGATGTCGCCGCCCGCCACCGTGCGGATGCCCGCATTGCTGCCCGTGCCCTGGAACAGGGTGATGTTGCCGTCGCGCACGAGCGGATGGCCGCCGGCGTCCTGCTCGGGGAACAGCGCCGCGATCGCGTTGCGCCCGCGCAGGTAGCTGCCGTAGCGCTTGCTGTCGGGGTCGTTGTACTCGCGTCCGCCCGCGGTCAGCTCGGCGTAGAACACTTCGCGCACGAAGACGCGCTGCTGCTCGGGCGGCAGCGCTTCGAAGTACGCCAACGCATCGGCCGGCGACGACGACGCGTGGCCGAAGCGCTGCTGCAGCCATTGCATGAGTTCGCCCTCGTAGCTCCTGACCACCTTGCCGGGCTGATCGGCCAGCGCCCCCGAGGCATCGATCGCGTTGGCCGGATCGAGGTAGCGGCGTGCGAAGCCCGCGAAATCGCTGGCACCCACGCCCGGCGTGCCGGCGCCCAGGCCGGCCTGCACCACGATGCTCGCCCCCGGGCGCTTGTCGCTCGCCGTGACCGGCCCGAGGCTGGAGAAGGATGCGACGTTGCCCAGGTAGACGTCGCCACCCGCGCTCACTTCCAGCGTGCCCGGGCCGAGCACCGAGAAGCCCGCATTGCTGGCGTTCACGTAGAAGATGTTGCCGCCCGCGGCCACCATGGACACGTCGGTCTGCGCGCCGTGGGCGATCAATCCGCTGCTGTTCACGATGTCGCCGGCGGCCAGCATGCGCAGGGGCTTCGAGCTCAGGTAGGAGATCGTGTGCGTGCCGTCGCCGTTGTTCAGGTCGATCAGCTCGCCCAGCTGCACGTTCTGGATGTCGCCGCTCAGGGCGTAGATGCGCGAGACCGCGTCCTTGCCGGCCATGCTGTCGTCGGTGAGGGTGTTCGGGCCGAACATGAACAGCGTGCCGCCGGTGCCGCCGAAGCGACCGGTGTCCACGTTGTAGCTGGTCCTGTAGGCCGCGTCGGCGAAGCCGCCGTCCGGAACCGCGCTCCAATAGTTCGATGCCAGCGGGTTCGCGTCGTCGAAGCCGCCCGACGCCTGCAGGCGCCACGCGGGACGCAGCGGTGTCGTCATCGACGAGGCCGAGGTTCCGAGCACGGAGACCGCGCCGGCCACGCTGAAGACATTGTTCTCGGCGACGCCCGAGACCCGGGCACCGGCCAGCATCTCGAGATGGCCTCCGGGCGCTGGCATCAGGTCCATGTCGCTCGCGTAGTAGATGCTGCCGCCCGGTGCCACGGCACTGAGGACCGGCGGCAGGTAGCGGGTGTTGCTGATGACCCCGTTGGTGAAGCTGCTGGCGTTGCCGCTGCCCAGCGGCGCGAGATTGCCGCCGGCCGAGAACAGCTCGACGCCGGTGGCGCCGGTCCACAGCGTGTACCAGCTCGCCGCCGAACCGCGGCTGCCGTCCGCCAGCGTCGCATCGGTCTCCAGCCGCTCTTCGACCAGGCCGGGATCGACGAGCCGGTCCAGCACCAGGTCGCCCAGCGTTTCCACCCGCACCGGGCCATCGCCGGGCGCGAAGCTGGCGCCGGCCCGGCTGGCGGCGGAGTACGCGGTGTAGGGATCCGGTGCGCGCGGATCGCCGCCGAGCCGCCCGTTGTAGTTGGTCAGCTGCACCACGCCCACGGCCGCGGCCCGCACCGTCGTGTCGCCGCGCAGGTTGGCATAGAGGCCGCCGAAGATGCGTCCACCGGCGTTCACCGACAGCGTGCCCCCGCCGGTCTGCATCACATTGCCATCGATCACGCGGCCGCTACCGCCCACGGCCACCGCGATGGCGTGGGTCGCGTCGTCGCGGTCGCTGCCGATGTCGCCGCCCGCGCGCACCGTGGCATTGCCGCCGCCCAAGGCGCCCAGGCCCGAGTAGGCGGCCAGTCCCAGGCTGGAGGTGAAGGGGCTCTGGCCCGGACCGTCGAGCACATAGGTGCCGAAGTTGATGCCCCAGCCGGTGGCCTGGCCGAGCTCGGTGCCGCCCTGGCGCAGCAGCCAGTTGCCGACCGCTTCGGTATTGGCCTCGCGCAGTCCGCGGATGTCGCCGCCGGCCGCGAGCGTGAAGTCGCCGCCGCTGGTCGTGTACCACATGCGCTCGGGGTTGAGCGCCGCCAGATAGGCATCGCGCGCGATCACGTTGCTGCCCAGGGTGGTGCCGTCGGGCTGCAGCTCGCGCGGCGCGTTCCAGACCGAGCCGGCGCCGGTGCCGGGCACCCAGGTGCCGGCGGTGTACACGCCGTAGGGCGACTGCTGCTCGTAGTCGCCGGCCGCGTAGAGCTCGAGGTCGCCCGTGCCGGTGCGCAGCACGCTCACGCCGGGCACGGTCACACCGAGGCCCTTACCCTGCAGGTTCACGCTGAAGGGATCGTTGAGCACGATGCCGCCCGCGCTGCGGCCCAGCACCGCGCGCGAATCGGCCGCGGCGAGGTCGGCGCCGCCCACCAGCCGCATCGACCACGAGGCGCTGCCCGCGTCGAGCATCGGCGCCAGCGCCCAGATCGCTCGCTCGCCGACCAGCGCCGACGCGCTGGTGACGAACATGCCCGCCGGCAAGGTCTTGCCGGCCGGGATGTCGAGCGGCGTGGGCAATGCATAGCCCTGGAACACCGACACATCGGTGCCGGCGCGCCAGGTGGTGGCGACGAGCTTCATCGCGGTGGCGCCCACGTCGGCGAGCTGGATGGCGTTCATCCCGGCCTTGAGCACGGTGCCGGCGGGCAGCCGCAGGTTGGCGGTCGTGGTTCCGATGACGCCGACCAGCGACGAGGTGTTGGTGCCGGCCCGGATCACGGTGCCGTTGGGCAGCACGATGTCGGCGGCGATGACGACATCGGCCCTGACGCGGTTGGAGATCGCGTTGCCGCCCAGCACGATATCGACGGGCAGCGGCGTCGCGTCGGACAGGAAGATCGGCGTGTTCGCTTCCACCTGGAAATCGAAATCGAGCGCGCCGCTGAACGGCAGCGTGCTGCCGGCGTCCACCGTGATGCCGCCCGCGGGGATGGCGTAGTCCGTGTCCAGCGTCACGAAGGAGAACACGGTGTCGTAGATGGCGCCGTCGGGCGACGCGCGCGGCGGCGAGAAGCCGTCGTTGATGCTGCCGTTGATGTGCAGCGCGCCGCCCGCGCGCAGCGTGAGCACGCCCGCCTCGCCCGAGCCGCGTCGCGACGGGTCGGCGTCCGGTCCGTAGCGGTAGCCCGAGAGGTCCAGGTCGCCCGAGGTGTTGAGGTCGCCGGTGGTGCGGATCTCGACGCCGGGTCGCAGGTGGAAGGCTGGCCCCGAAGCCTTGAGCCCCGCGAGCCGGCCCTGCAGGTCGGCGTTGGTCCAGGCCGCGTCGATGAAGGCGCGGCTGCGCACGTCGATCTGGTCCAGCCCGGCCACGCCGTCGGCACCGATGGGCGCGCCGCCGGCATCGCCGTTGTCCTGCTTCACCGTGCCGTTCGCATCGGTGGGCTGGTAGGTCCAGAAGCCATTGACCGCCACACTGGCCGCGCCGCGGATGGCGAGCGCCTGGCCCGCCTCGATGCGCAGGTCGCCGCTGGTCTCGCCGGTGCGAACGGCGTTGATGTTCAACTGCCCGCGCGCCACGTCGTCGGCCGAGCGCAGGTCGAGCGTGGCACCACCGGCCAGGCGCACCGTGCCCTGCGTGGCGCCCAGCGAGATCCTGGCGCGGTTCGAGGCATCGATCGCCGCGCCGCGGCCGTCGGTGACCAGGCGCGTGCCGTGCGCGTCGAGCACCGCGCTCGCGGCCAGCGAGAGATCGTCGCGCGCCGACAGCGTGATGCTGCCCGCGCCGGGTCCAGAGGCGTCGATGGTGCCGTGCACCGCGAGGCTGCCGCCATCGGTGGCGATGCTCACCGTGCGCGCGCGCACGCCGTCGCCCACGTCGAGGTCGCCGGTCTTGAGGGTGAAATCGCGCGCGCCGAAGAAGCCGGCGTCGCTCAGCCGCTGGTTCAGTGCCGTGAACTCGGCGCCGCCGATGGACGCCTGCGTCAGCGCGAAGCGGCCGTCCTCGTAGCCTTCGCCACCGCCGCTGGCCCGCAGCGTGCCGGCCAGGCTCGCCGCGCCCCGGGGCGTCTCCAGCGTCAGCGAACCGGCATGGTGATGGCCGGCCGACACGTCGATGGTCGATCCCGCCGCCTGCGCGATGCCGCCTGCGTCGCTGTGCAACGAGACATCGCCGCCCCAGCTGTACTTGGTGACGTCGAAGAAGGCGATGGCACGGCCCGCGAGGTCGACGTCGGCATGCTCGCCGAGCGCGATGTCGCCGTCGGCGCGCACCACCAGCTTGCCGCTGGGCAGCGCCACGGCGGTGTCGAGTTGGACCGACTTCGCATCGAGCGTGAGGGTGGCGCCCAGCGCCTGCACCGCGGCGGTGTCGGCCGCGGTCGCACCCTGCGGTGCGCTCAGGCGCAGGGTGCCGCCGGCCACGTACTTCATGTTCGCGGCGGCCTCGCCGGTCAGCAGCGGCGTGACGATCGTCAGGTCGCCACCGCTGCGCGTGCCGTCGGCCGCCTGGGTGCCGCTCACGAGCAGCGTGCCGGCGTTGTTGGCGGTCACGCGCTCGGAGGCCTTGACGGTCACGCCGGCGAAGCCCAGCGCCAGCCGGTCGAGCGCGGCCTGGCGCTGCTGCTGGCTCATCGCGTCGTAGCCGAAGCTCACGGTCTGCGCGTCGATCACGAGCTGGCCGCTGCCGGTGCCCGGCCCGCCCGGTTCCACCGGCGTGGGCGGCGCGCTGGCGTAGGGGCCATCGCCGCCGACGTCGGTCGGCGTGCCGACGCCCGTCGAGATGCCGCTCCAGACGAAGTTGCGCGTGGCGATGCGCACCGTGTCGTCGGCGCTGCCCCAGCCGTAGAAAGCCGGTGTGTTGAACACCATCTGCACCGGCGATTCGCCGGTGTCGAGCGTGACGCTGCCGTAGAAATTGAAGGCGCCGCCCGCGGTGAGGCTCAGGCGTTCGAGCGCGGGCACGCCATCGGAGGGCGAGGGGCGCAGCAGCCGGTCGAGCACGGCCTGCGTGAGGTGCCAGCCCGGCCGCAGCGCGCCCGAGGCCTGCGCGGCCGCCAGGCTGTCGGCGTTGCCGATGTCGATCTGGTCCTGCGACACCGTCAGGTAGCGCGCGCCGATGTTCACGTCGCCGAGTTCCAGCCCGCCGGGCGCGACGAAGGCGATGGTGCCCTCGGTCAGCAGCGCCGCGCCGTCCTTGACCGCGATCTGGCTCGCGCCGCTCGAGGGCAGGAAGTCGAGCCAGCCGTTGCCCACCGCGAGCACCGCCGGGCCGAAGTCCCCTCGGTTGAGCACGTTCGCATAGACGTAGCCGAGCGACGAATCGAGCAGGTGGCCGCCGAAGCCCCGCGTGTCGATGGTCGCGCCGCCGTCGACCGTCACGGCCAGGCCCGCGAGGAACACCTGGCCCGCCTTGAGCACGCTGCCCTCGCGCAGCTCGACGCCGGGGCCGCCCGAGAAGAAGAGCCGCGCGCTTTCGCCCGAGGTGGAGCCGCCCGCGAAGTAGGTCCAGGCACCGCCCATCAGCAAGGTCGGCGCCGCGAAGGCATTGAGCGCGCCATCGGCCAGCGACAGGCTGCCCGTCGTCGGCGCGGCATCCCGCGGGCGCACCTCCATGATCGCGTTGCTGCTGACGATCATCGTGCCGTCCACCCCATCGATGCCGCCGCCCGTGACACCGCCGAAACGCGCCGTGCCTTCGAACACCAGCGGGTCGCGCACCTTGTCGCTCGGAGCGAGGACCAGGCTGAGGAGCTTGCCGTCCTCGGGCAGCCGCGAGCGCACGGTGTCGAACTGCCCGGCCTGCGCCTGCAGGAACTGGCTGAAGCTGGTCTCGTTGTATTGCGCCAGCTTGCGCACCGCCTGGCCCGGCAGCAGCAGGACCTCGGTGGCCTGGCCGCTGCGCGCGCCGGTGCCCGCGATCCCCTGCGTGGCGAGCGTGCGCCACGCGCCGCCGGGCAGCGCGGTGGCGAGCGTGGCGTCGTGCAGCGCCGCCTGTGCGCCGAGTTCCACACGCCAGGCGCCGGGCATCAGCGCAAAGCTCGAGGGCAGCAGCGTGTAGGTGCCCGGCGGCAGGCCCGGCACGCCAGTGCCGATGGTGATCTGCCGGCCGATGGCCGGGTCGCCCGCGCCCTTGTCGAGGATGACCGGCGCGTAGTCCGAGGCATAGCCCGGCACGATCGCGTAGACGCCGTTGCCGGCGCGGCTGTTGCCGTAGAGCGCGGGGTTGGCATTGGCCAGCGGCGTGTTCAGCACGTTGACCGAGCCGCCACGGCCCGAGACGAAGCCCTCGCCGTGCAGCGTGCCCCCGCCCGAGAGATCGAGCACCGCGCCTTTCTCGCCGATCAGTTGCGTGGCGCCGATGTTGATGCCGGTGGCCAGCACGCTGCCGTCCGCGGTCTTGGTCCCGCTGTTGTCGCCACGCGAGACGAAGGTATCCGCGAGGTTGTATTGCGTGGTGTAGCGCCCGTTGGGCGACGCGCCCTGGTAGGTGACGCCGTCGACCGTGCCGCCGAATGGCATCTCCATGCCGGCGGCGCTCACCGAGGTGAGGCTGCCGGTGCGCAGGATCACCCGCGGGTCGGTCTGTACGGGGCTCACGGTGCCGACCCGGTCCAGGACCATGATGCCCTGCCAGTCGGTGCCCAGCGACCCGCCCGTCGTGTTGAGCGAGATCACGCCCAGCGGCGCGCGCACCACGCCGCCCTGGTCGACCGTGCCGCCGAGCAGCACCAGCTGGCCGAAGGCGGAGTAGGGCACGTCGGGCACGGCACCGGTGCTCGAGCGGATCGTGAGCGTGCTGTCGGGAGCGATGCCGCTGCTGCGATTGCCCGCGACGAGGGCCGCGTAGGCACCCGAGACGGGGTAGACCTGGGCCGCCTCGACCTCGAGGTTGCCGGGCGCGTTGAGGCCGCCCGACAGGCGCAGGTCGCCGTTGCTGTGCAGCAGGATGTCGGCGAAGCCATCGAGGTCCGCGCCCTGGGCCACGGGGCCCGCGCCGCGCTGGCCGAGGGCGCCGGAGAGCACCGCGCCGTAGACATCGATCAGGTCGGCCGCCAGCGTCAGCCGGCTGCGGCCGGCCGGCGCATCGCCGGCTCTCGCGAGATAGAGGCCCGGCGCGGCGTCGGTGGACGACAGGGTGGGCAGGGCCCAGGCGCCGCCGTCGAGCCGGATGTAGGGCGCGGCCAGGCGCACCTGGGCGTCGGGCGTGCGGTCGGACACGGTCAGCACGCCGTGCTGCAGGTTCAGGCTGCGGCCCAGCGAGAGATCGAGGTCGCCTTCGAAGAGGATGCGGTCGTGCGTGGACAGGGTCAGCGCATCGAAGCCGCCGGCCTTGAGCTGGTCGGCCCCGAGCGCGGCGCGCCCGAACACCAGGTGCTCGTCCGCCTGGCCCGCGGCCAGGTCGGCGGCCAGGCCGCTGGGCCGCGCGTTCTGCGCCAGCTCGATGGTGTAGAGCGACGTGCTCGCGGTATCCGGCAGTGCCGGATCGGATGCGTAGATGCGGTTGTCCAGGTACAGCGCGAGCGAACCGCCCAGCGCGCCGGTGCCGCCCGACTGCGCGCGCAGCGTGCCGTCGAGCAGGATGCCGTTGTAGGAATGCAGTTCGATGCCGCCGCCGTTGCTGGCCAGCGTCAGTTGTCGCGTCGTGGCATGGGGAGCGCTTCCGGCCGCGGCGTCGAGCACGGCCGAGGTGCCGGAGGCATCGAGCAGCGCGCCGGGGCGCACGACGATGAAGGCATCGCTCGTGCCCACGGCGATGGTGCCGCCATCGGGCACCACGCCGTAGGCACGGCCCTGGCTGTCGCGGGCCACGTAGGCATGGCCGGAGACATCGAGCATCGCCTCGTCGCCGATCCACACCGAGCGCGTGCCGTCGTAGCGCAGGCCGTTCGCGTCGGCCGGCAGGCTCGCGAGATCGATCCGGCCGCCCCAGGCATTCACGCGGCCTTCCACCGTGAGCTGGCCCTCGGCGTGCAGCGCGACGGACTGGCCCGGGTCGACGCCGATGACGGCCCCGCGGCCGATCGTGAGCGGCGCCTCGTCGCTCGCGACCTGCGAGCCCGCGCTCAACGACAGGCTCGCGCCGCCGCGCTGCGTCAGCACGCCGTGCACGGCATCCTCCGCATACAGCGGCGGCGTCCAGCGCGACAGCGCCTCGGTCGGCGCGGCGCCGGTGGGCACGTCGCGCGCCGTCGCGGGGTTCGCGAGCAGCACCGGCATCGCGACCTCGATCACCGTGCCGTCGGCCACCTGCAGGCCATCGCGCGCCTGGATGTCGTAGTGCGAGAAGCCGGTGCGGAACAAGGCGGTGTCGAGCGTCGTCGTCGCTGCCACCGGCAGCGCGCGGGAGGACGCATGGCCGGCCGCGAGCACGGTGCCCGCCGGCATCACCAGCGCGTCGGCGGCGACGTCGCCGGCCGCGTAACGGGTCGTTTGCGGCGGCGTCGGGATGCCGCGCGGAAAGGCATCCGCGGGGACCACGTAGCCGGCGGGCAGCGAGCCCTGGATGCCGACCATCACGGCACCCGCGGGCACCGTCTGGCCGGGGAAATAGAACCCCAGGTCCCGGGTCTGCACGAAGGAGATGCCCTCCGGCACCACCCAGGGCGCCGCCGCGCTCAGCGGCTGGTCCGGCCTGACATCGACCGGCGTGTCGGTGCCCAGCTGGCGTCCCGGCGCGAGCAGTGACACGGTGATCGAGAAATCGACCGGCACCGTCTGGCCGGCCTCGATGCGGTAGTCCTCGGCCAGGCGCAGGTTGACCTGCGCGGCTTCGCCGGGCCGCAGCACCTGGCGGCCGCCCAGCAGCGGCGCGCCGATGCCGATCGCGCGGCCCGATGCGATGGTCAGCGTGCCGCCGCCGCTCACGCCGTAGGCACGCAGCTCGCCGTCGAGCTGCAGCGGGGCATCGATGGCCTTGTCGTTGGCCTGCGCGACATAGCCGGCAGCCAGCGTCACATCGCCGCCGTGGCCGCCGCGCAGCGACCCGTCGCTCATCAGCGCGGCACCGGAGGACACGTCGACGAGCGTGCCGGCCGCGAGCGTCGTCGCGCCGCTGCTGCGGATGTCGACCCGCCCGCCTTCGATGTACGGCAAGCCCGCGCCTTCGCCCGGCGCGAGCACGAGGTTGCTCCAGAGGCCGCGCGCATCGAGGGTGGCGCCGCCGGAGACCACGACCTCGGTCGGCTGGCCGAACGGGGCTTCCATCAGCTGTTCCGTCGAGATGCCCGTTTCCTGCACGGTGCTCAGCACATTGCCCAGCGTGATCCGGCCGCCGCGCGCGCTGAGGTCGGCGTTGACGTGGACCCGCGGCGCATACAGCGCGATGGCACCGCCCGGCACCACGGACAGCGGTGCATCCACCGCCATGCTCGCCGTGCCGCCGGCCAGCACTTGTCCGAGCGCCCAGTCGTTCAGGCGCGCGCTGTCGACGTGGAGCACGTCCTTTCGCGCCTGCGGCAACGGGCCGTCGGGCGACAGGCCTTCGCCGAGATCGGGCAGGTCGTTGCCGAACACGATGGATGCGAAGCTCGGCGTGAAGTTGTGGAACACGCCTTGCGATCCGTTCTTCGGATTGGCGTTGTAGGCCGTGAGGTAGTTGCCGAGGATCAGTTGCGCGGCGAGCGCCGCGGCATCATGCGATTGGCCGTAGCCATCCATTCCGTCATCGCGCTTGATCGTTTGGCGCGGGCCCTGGTACACGTTCGACGTGATGTCGCCCTCGAGCACGGCCGCACCGGTCGAGACGATCAACTGGCCCGCATCGCGGCCCACCGTGTAGCCGTTCTCGAGCCGCTGCTGCGGCCCGATCAACGGGTTGTAGAAGAAGCCCGTGGTCTTGTCGCCCCAGCGCTTGTGTGCGTCCTCGTAGCCCTTGTAGAGGCCCGTGTACTGCACATCGGCGGGCGCGCTCGAGACTTCGTAGAGCCGGCCGTCGGCCCCTTTGAGCCAGCTTTGCTTGATCATCCCGGTCTGCACGTCCAGCGTGCCGCCCGAGAGGTTGATGTTCGAGCCCGCCTGCGCGACCAGCTCGTTGCCCGCGAACACCACGCTGCCGCCCTGCGCGCCCCACTCGCCCACCGTGTGGCCCTGCAGGCCCAGGTAGCCGCCGACCTCGAGCAGGCCGCCCGGCGTGTACCAGCGCTCCTTGTCGTAGCCGCCCACGCCGGCCGCCACGCGCAGCAGCTTGCGCCGGTCGATCCACACGTTGCTGTTGTTGAGCATCGTGGTGTCGCGGTTCAGCGGCGCATCGCGCTGCTCGTTGCCCTGGATGTTGATCTCGACGTTGTTCGAGGACATCGCGACCTGCACGCCCACGGCGCCCGAGACATCGAGCCGCGCGCCATTGGCCACCGTGCTGCGGCCATTGCTCGCGGCCACCGCGATCTGGCCGCCCGTGGCCAGCGTGGTCGAGCCGCCCTCGAACACCACGCCGCCGCCCGAGACGATCTCGATGCGCGACTGGTCGCGGCGGTCGTCGAGGCGCGCGAGGTTGTCGAAGCCTCCCGACGCCGCGATGCGGCGTGCCAGGTCCTGCACGGCCGAATCGGCGATCAATGCATCGCGCTGGCTGTCCAGTGCGGTGCGGCCGTTCTGGTCATCGAGCAGGATGGCATTGAGGCCACGCGCGGTCACCGTGACGCTGCCGAGCTTGTCGCTGGCCGAGTTCAGCAGATGGATGGTGCCGCGCGTGTCCACCGTCGTCGTGGACACGGCCACGCCATCCTGCACCACCTTGCGGCCCGCGAGCGTGATATCGCCTTCGGGCGCCTGCAGCAAGCCGGTGTTCGTCACTGCGCCCGCCGTGCTGTCAGCGTTGAACTGCGGCGCGACCTCGTTGCCGCGCGTGGTCGCGTACTGGTTGCCCGTGGTGCTCTGGCCGGGCCGCACGATGAAGAAGTCGCCGGCCGCCATCTGCACCTGGCCGCGCGGCGTGGTGATGGCTCCGGCGTTGCTGACTTCCTTGCCGAGCAGAAGCGCATAGCCACCGCCTTGCGTGACGGTCGTCGGCACCGCGGTGTTGATGCGCGCACCGGCCTGCACCTCGACCTTGCCATTGGCATCGGTGAAGCTCGGCGTGTAGGCCCCGCTTTCCTGCGCGCTGTAGATGCCGCGCGCCTTGAACTGGTCATCGCCGATCCTGGCAGCGGCCGCCACGAGGTTGCGTGTATCGGTCTGGCTCGAGCCGCTGAACACGATGCCGTTGCGGTTCGCGATCAGCACCGTGCCATCGGCCTTGATCTGTCCCTGGATCTGCGAAGGCCGTGCCTGCGGGTCGTTGACGCGGTTGAGCACCGCCCAATCCGTCTGCTGCTTGAAATCGACCGTGGTGCGCTTGCCGACGTTGAAGGTCTCCCAGTTGAGGATCGCGCGATCGCCGGTCTGCCGGATGGTGACCGTGGTGCGGCCATCACCGCCTTGCGATTGCACAGGGGCCTGCGCGTTGAGCCAGCCGGCAGTGAGTGAGTTCGTGTCGACACGCAGCCCACCATCGGCAAGGCCATCGGGCACCGACGAAGGATCGTCCAAGGAAGCCTGCCGTGCGGCGGCTTGCGCGGCCTGCTGCGCCGCGATGCTCTGCGCCGCAAGGTTCAGGTTGCCGAGCGAACGCTGCAACTGCTCGCGCGCCTGCTGCTGTTGCGCGCTCGGCGTGTTGAGCGAGGACACCGGCAGGCCATTGGGCAAACGCCCCGTAGCGATCGCCTGTCCCTGCGCGATGTTCTTCTGCGCCATCCAGGCGGCACTGAACGCACGCTGCTGCGCATGCGCCGCACCCGCCGCGCCGATCGCAGCCAGCATCAGCGTGATGACCCGTGCCACCGGTGCCATCCTGAATACCGAAACCTCCCCGCCTGCCCTGTGGTCCTTCGCGCCGCGCTGCCGTGTGCTCATTGAAATGCCCGCTGATAGGTTGTGTCGATATCAAGCGGCCGTCCGACTCCTGCCGGCCAGCCAAGTCCGTGTCCATTCACGCGGTACTGCGACGGGTCGCGAGCAGTGCGCAAATCTTCTGTGGGACTAAGACAAATGGCAGCCAACGAGTCCGCAAACTTTTTTTGTTTTCTTTTTGAAGCGAGGCGCTGCCCCAACGCGCATCGAACAGGAGAGCCCCTCGCGGATGACGCGACGCGATGGTGTCCGTCAGCTCAGAACGTACAGGCCACCCGGCAGGGAGCGGGCTTTCAGGTCATAGGTGCGCTGCAGCAGCGACAGGGCCTCGCTCAAGGAGGCAATGTAGAAACTGCCGCTCACGGGCATGTCGCGCACCGATGCATTCATCAGCAGCACGCGGCCAGGGCGGTAGCGGTTGATCTCGGCGATCACTTCCGCCAGCCGGGTGTTGTTGAACACCAGTTCCCCCTTTCGCCAAGCCGATGCCTGCGCGGGATCGACGGTGCTCGCGAGGCCCAGCGTGCCGCCGTCATAGATCAGCTGTTGATGGGCGGCCAGGCGGCGTTCCCCGCGTGGATGCTCCACGCGGGCCGAGCCCTCGATGCAGGTCACGCAGATCTTCCCTTCCAGGTTTCGCACCTCGAAGCGTCCGTCCTCGGCGAGGCTGCGGCCGGTCCCGGCCACGACCGCGAAAGCGCGGCCGCCGGAGGCCATCGCGGGCCTGTCGATGTCGACGGCCGCCTCTCCGCTCAACAGCTCGATCCCCGTGGTCTCGCCGCCCGCGCCCTGACGACGGATGCGGGTCTGGGTGTTCAACGTCACCTTGACCCGAGGAGCCAGCTCGAGCGCCTGCTGCTCGCCGGTCGCGGTACGGTAGTCCGCCCCCCATTCGCCGGCGGCCGGCCAGAGGCCGGCCGGTGGATACACCAGGGCAACGCCCGCCACCGCCGCGGCGCCGGTCGCAGCGGCCAGGAAGGCGCGGCGGTTTCGCGGATCGCGCGCGCGTTCTTGCTTGCCTCGCTCACGCGCGGCAACGGCATCGGGCATGCGACGCAGCGCGGCGCCGGCCACGGGCTTGAGCGTCGTCCACTGCTGCTTGGCGGCCCGAAAGGCGCTCTCGTGCGCCGGGCTCGCGTGCAACCAGCGTTCGAAGCCTTCGACATCCCAGGCCTTGGCATCGCCGGACGTGAGCAGGCGCAGCCACACCCAAGCCTGCTGGAAGGGCTCGTCGGAGGGACTCGCTCGATGGTCGGCACTGATCTTCATGGCGCTACCTCAGGGGCTCGCACGCCCGGGGCTGCATTCATCAAGACAAATGGCGCGGCATCGGTCCGCAAACTTTTTTTCATCGGCGTGACATCCGGGCCGTCAATTGGTCGTGCGCGTGCTTCAGTTCATATTCGACCGTGCGCTTGGAGCATCCCATGCGCCGGGCCGCCTCCTCCTGGGTCACGCCCTCCCAGTGCACCAGGATGAAGATGTCCCGGCGGCGCGCGGGCATGCGCTCCACCCACTGGATCAGGATCTCCATCTCCTCGCGGGATTCGGCGGTCTGCGCCGGACCGGGCGCCGGATCGGACAGGTCCGCGAGCGCGTCGATCTCCTCGATCGACACCGAGCGGCTCTGCCGCCGCTGGACGTTCACCGCCAGGTTGATGGCCATGCGCACCAGGTAGCTGCCCGGACTCTGGATCGATCCCTCCACCTCGTGGGTCTTCAGGCGCAGCCAGGCATCGTGCAGTGCATCGCTGGCCAGGTCGTTGTTGCCGACCAGCCGGGCAATGCGCTGCTTGAGCGTGCCGTAGTGCTTGGTGAGGTAACCGATCAGGAGCAGGCGGGCTTCTTCGCTCATGGCCGCAGCGCTCCGGCAGCGCACGGCGTTTCATCGCCGTGGCCCTCGTCGGGTGGCGCGATCAGCAGGGTCACCGGCTGTGGCAGCCCGGACGGCGGGGGACCGCCCACGCGCACCCCCTGCAGAACCGTCAGCACCGCGGCGTCCCGCGGTGCGTCGCCGGTGGAGCTCAACAGGCGCGGTTGGCGGATCTGCCCGGCGGCATCCAAGCGAAAGCGCATCAGCGAGCGATAGCTGCCTGGCCGGGTCCGGGCGTCGGCACACAGGGCCTCGAGCACGCGTGCCTGGATCTCGCCCGGATAGCCGGACAGGTCGTTCAGGCGGGCGCGCGGGGCGACGGACGACGGATCGAGCGCCATCAGCACGAAGCCGGCACGCGGACCGGCGTCGGCCCTCTCGGCCGTGAGGCCGGTGCCCTCGAGCAGCAGAAACAGGGCGGCCGCCGCCGAGTAACGGCCCTGCACGGCGGCTGCCGAACGGCCGTCGACCAGGTCGCTGCGAAAGAGCGTGGGTTGCCGCGTCAGCGACGCATAGAGGCGCAGTGCATCGGCGAGCGGCTGGGCAGGAAGATCGAAGTCGAAGCGCTCCGCGGCAAGCTCGGGGTCGGCCGCGGCGAGTTGCACGGCGCGCATGTCGGCCGGCCATGCCGACTGCATGACCAGGGCGAGCAGCGCCGCCTGCATCGTACGAACGCCGGTCGAGCCGGCCACGCGCAGGAACATGCGGCTCAGCCAGCGAATCTGGATCGGCCGCGCGTCGGCTTTCCGCAGCAGCAGTACCGTGTTCGCCGCAGTTGCGATGGGAAGGCTCGAGACCGATTCGACACGATGCAGACGCCGTGGGGGAACCCGGCATGGTGCGACGGCTGCGTGACAGGGCTGTTGCAACGCGTGCTGCATCGGCTTGCGCGGACAGGGGCCGAACGAGCGGAAGAGCCGGCGTCGTTGTCGCCGTTCTGTCACGTACATGTAAACAAATCGAACTAGCCTCGCCGACAACTTGCTGAGCGGTCTGCCTCGGGCACTTTCATTTCAACTTCCGGACGTGTGCGATAGCAGATGACAGCTAACCCGGCATCGGTCAGTGTGCTGGCACTGACAGGGTGCCTGCTGTGGGGCTGCCTCGCGTTCATGGGCACGCTGCTGGTGGCTTCGGAGGCGCGGGCGCAAGTGCCGGCGGCATCCGATGCCGTGATCACGAATCCATTCCTCTTCGACATTGCCGCCCAGGACCTGGGCAGCGCGCTCAACGCCTACAGCCGCCTGACCGGCCTCGCCGTGATGATCGACAGCGCCGACGCGAAGCGCCAGGCCGGCGCGGTGCAGGGCAGCTTCGGCGCGGACGAGGCGCTGCGGCAACTGCTCGCGGGAACGGGGCTGCGCGCGCGCCATGCCGATGCGCAGTCCGTCGTGATCTCCGCAGCGGACGATCCGGCGCCCGCCACCGCGGTGCCGCCGGTCGCTACGACGGGAGGCCCCGACATCCCGGGCATCACCGGCAGGAACCCCGACTTCATGGCCTACATCGCGCGGGTGCAGCAGAGCCTGCGCGATGCGCTGTGCGCGTCGCCGCAGACCCGGCCCGGCCCGTACCGGCTGGCGTTGCAGCTTCGCCTCGATGCGCGCGGCATGGTCGAGCGCTTCCGGCTGCTCGACACGACGGGGCAGGCAACACGCGACGCGGCGATCGCCCGGGTGCTGCGGCGCATGGCCGTGGGTGCGCCGCCGCCCGCCGCGATGGCGCAGCCGGTTTCGATCCTGTTGCTGCCCGAAGGGCCCTCGGCGCGCCCGCAATGCCCGTCCGTCATCGAGGGCGAAGGGGAGGGCGCGGCCCTGACCGCCGCGCGCACGCCGGACGCGTTCCGGATCGTCGGGCCCTGAGCCACGCCATGCCGGATTCGCTTCGCTCCACGCTGCGCCTGCGCCTGACCGCGCGCTATGCGGAGCTGCGCCGCAGCCTGGAGCGCATCGTGGGCTCGCGCGACGACGCCGCCGATGCGTTGCAGGAAACCTGGGTGCGGCTCGAGGCGACGGCCACGGCGGGCTCGGTGCGCAATGCCGATGCCTACCTGCTGCGCATGGCCGCCAACATCGCGATCGACACGCACCGCCACAACAACGTGCTGCTGACCGATGGCGACGTGGAGGCGCTGATGAACATCGCCGACGAGGTGGGCGATCCGCTGCGCACGGTCGCGGCGCGCAGCGAGCTCGCCACGCTCGATGAAGTGCTCGCGGAGATGCCGCCGCGGCGCCGCGCGATCCTGATCGCGGCGCGCATGGACGGCCTGCTCAACACGGAGATCGCCGAGCGCTTCGGGATTTCCGAGAGCTCGGTGGAAAAGGAGCTGCGCCACGCCATGCGCCATTGCCGCGAGCGCATGGCGCAGTCCGATGCGGTCGAGCGTTCGAACGTCGCGGGCCGTCGGAGATACTGATGTTCATGAGCGCCGACCGCAACGCCCACGCCTCGATCCGCGAACAGGCCGACGCCTGGTGGGCGCGGCTGCGCTCGGGTCGGGCCACGCGCGCCGATGCCGAAGCGCTGCGCCAGTGGTGCGCGCAGAGCGCCGAGCACGCACGGGCCTGGCGCGAAGTGAAGAAGGCCTGGGAGGCGCTGGAGCCGGCCGCCGCCCGGGCGGTGCAGGCGGATCCCTCGGCGGCGTTTCCCGAGCGGCCGCGGCGCGCGGCCGCACCAGCCTACCGGCCTGGCCGGCGTGCCTTCGTCGCGGGCGCGGTGGCGGCGTCGGCCACCACCTTCCTGGCCTTCAGGCCGCCGCTGGGGCTGTGGCCGTCGGTCGCGGAACTGGGCGCCGACTACCGCACGGGCACCGGCGAACAGCGGCAGGTGGCGCTGTCCGACCAGGTCAGCGTGCAGATGAACACGCAGACCCGCATGAACCTGAAAGCCGGCGAGGCCGGCGACGGCATCGAGCTGGTGGCGGGCGAGGCCGAGATCCTCGCGGGCCCGCAGCGGCCGTTCGCGGTGTATGCGGGGGCCGGGCGGCTGCTGGCGCGTTCCGCGCGCTTCAACGTGCGCCACACCGGCCCGCAGGTGTGCGTGAGCTGCCTCGAGGGCACGGTCGACGTCGACCTGGCGGGCCAGCACCGCGTGCTCGAGCGCGGCCTGCAGCTGGTCTACGACGCGCAGGGCGCGCGCGCCGCGGTGGCCGTCGATCCGGCGAGCGTCAGCGCCTGGCGCAGCGGCGCGCTGATCTTCACCGACGTGCCGCTGGCCGAGGTGATCGACGAGATCAACCGCTATCGGCCGGGCCGCGTCATCCTGCGCAATGCCGAGATGGGACGCCGGCCGGTGCAGATGCGCTTCGCCATCCACCAGACCGACACGGCGTTGACGATGATCCGCGAGCTGTACGGCGCCAAGCTGACGGCGCTGCCGGGCAACATCGTGCTGATGAGCTGAGCGGCTTCACCGCTCCTTAGCCACAGCGGCGGCTGCCCCAAGTCGCGGGTAGCGCGCGAAATTCTGGAAAAAAAGTTCGAGAAGCATTGCGACTTCTTTCGACGAGGCACGTCATCGAGGCATGGATGTCCTTTTCCCATGCGTCGCGTGCCCGGGGCCGGCGTCCTTCGTCACCCTTTCAAACAGTTCCAGGAAAGTACCCTCATGAAATCGTTCCATGCAGCGGCGCGCCGCAAGGCCGTCGGCAGGCCGCCCGCGTCGTCTGCGCCGGCCTCGCAGGGGCTGGGCTGGCGCCTGACGCCGCCGGCATCGGCCGTCGCCGCGCTCCTGATCGCCGCGGGTGCGGGCGGCAGCGCGCATGCGCAGCACGCCTTCAGCGCGGGCTGGATGGCGCAGAAGAACATGGCGCAGAGCACGGCGATGGCCACGGGCCGGCTGCCCAACGGCATGCCGGCCTCCACGCTGACGAACCCGCAGGCGCAGCAGCAGCAGGCCAGCGCGCAGTTGCAGCGTTCGATCGGCAACCTCAACCTGGCCGCGCAGGCAATCGCGGCGCAGCAGGCGGCGCAGGCGGCCGCGCGCCAGGCCGCGCAGAACGATCCCTCGTCGGTGCCCGACGGTCTCGCCGACGGTGGCCTGAAGGTCGATACCGATTCGCTGACTGCCGGCTGGCTCAACGCCAATGCGCCGGTGCAATCGCAGGTCGGCGGCCGCACGCAGGTCGCGATCCAGCAGACCGGCGACAAGGCGATCCTCAATTGGGAGAGCTTCAACGTCGGCAGGAACACGACGGTGCAGTTCCAGCAGCAGCCCGATTGGGCTGTGCTCAACCGCGTCAACGACCCGCAGGCACGGCCTTCGCAGATCCAGGGCCAGATCAAGGGCGACGGCACGGTGCTGATCGCCAACCGCAACGGCGTGCTGTTCTCGGGCAGCAGCCAGGTCGACACACGCAACCTGGTGGCGGCAGCCGCGAAGATCGGCGACGAGCAGTTCAAGGCGCGCGGCATCTACAGCGCGCAGCAGGACGGGACCTATGCACCCAGCTTCACCGACGCGCTGGGCAGCGTGAAGGTCGAGGCCGGCGCGCGGATTGCGACCACGGCGCCCGCCTCCGTCACGCAGGGCGGCGGCTATGTGCTGCTGCTGGGCACCGAGGTCGGCAATGCCGGGCAGATCAGCACGCCGCGCGGCCAGGTCCAGCTGGCGGCCGGCGATTCCTTCCTCATCCGCGCCGGCCAGGCCACGACGGCGAATGCCTATGCGACCACGCGCGGCAACGAGGTCTCGCCGCAGTTCAAGGTCGACAGCACGGCGGGCGCGGTGAGCAACACCGGCCTGCTGCAGGCGCCCGAAGGCGACATCACGCTCGCGGGCCGCCAGGTGGTGCAGGACGGCGTCGCGCTCGCCACCACCACCGTCAATGCCCGCGGCAGCATCCACCTGCTGAACTCGGCCAGCGATGCGCTGGGCAGGGTGACCATCGGCGCGCACGCCACCAACGCCATCGTGCTCGACGACAGCGCCGGCAGCGCGCTCGACAGCCAGCGCGACGCCTTGATCGCCGAGTCGGCGAAGCAGGACCTGGCGCGGCTGACGGTGCCGGTCACGCCCGGCGTGTTCGACAACCTGGCGCGCATGGACGACCGCCGCGACCTGTCGCGGGTGGAGATCGTCTCGGGCGGCGACGTCGGCTTCGAGGGCGGCTCGCTGACCCTGGCCACCGGCGGCCAGGTCGCGGTGAGCGCGAAGGGCCGCAGCAACGTCGCGAGCCAGGCCCGGCTCGACGTCTCCGGCGCGGTCGGCGTGCAGGTGGCGATGGCCTCGAACAACGTCGAGATCAACGTGCAGGGCAACGAGCAGCGCGATGCACCGCTGAACCGCGACACCACCCGGCTCAACAACGCCAACGTGTGGATCGACCGCCGGAAGCTGCTCTACGTGCCCGCCGGCGTCGGCGGCTACGACAAGGAACGCTGGTACACGCAAGGCGGCCTGCTCGAGGTCGGCGGCTACCTGGGCCTGCAGGGCCACGGCATTGGCGAGTGGGCCGCGCAGGGCGGCAGCATCGCCTTCGCGGGCGGCGAGCTCGTCACGCAGAAGGGCTCGAACCTCAACCTCTCGGGCGGCACGCTGGACGTGCAGACCGGCATGCTGCGCCAGAGCTGGCTCAAGGGCGCGGACGGGCGCCTCTACCGCGTCGACGATGCGCCGGCGGACGTGCAGTACCAGGGCCTGTACAAGGGCTACGAGGACGCGCACCCGCGCTGGGGCGACGAGAACACGGCCTACTACTACAACCCGCTGATCGGGCCGCAGCAGCGGCTGGAGAGCGGCTACACGATCGGCCGCGACGCGGGGCAACTGATCGTGGCCACCGGCGCCGCGGTGCTCGAAGGCGATGTCACGGCCACCGCCTACCAGGGGCCGCGGCAGGTGCAGAAGCCGCAGGCCGGGCTCGACGGCTACGGGCAATCGCAGTTCGCGGCCGCGCGCGCGGCGCAGTGGATGCTGGGCGACTGGCGCACGGCGATGAACACCGATGCGAAGAACGGCCCGCTGGGGATCTTCCACAACCTGGCGCCGACCTCGAACGAGATCGTGTTCGCGCCCGACACGGCCGCGGTCGCGGACAGCCTGCAGGGCGGCAGCCAGGCCGCGCCGCTGCCCGAGGAACTGCAGGGCAAGGTGGTGGTGGACAGCCGCCTCGTCGACGGCTTCGGCCTGGGCACGCTCATGGCTGCCGCGAAGAACGGCGTGACGGTCGACGGCGAGCTCGCGGTGACGCCTGGCGGCGTCATCCGGCTCTACGCGCCGCAGGTCGACGTCAACGCCGACCTCACGGCGCGCGGCGGCGAGATCGCGCTGGGCAACGTGCGCGCCGTCACGCTGACCACGGGCCGGACCGTCGACCAGGCGATCTATGCCGCCACGGGCAAGACGACGCAGGTCACGGTCGGCGCGGGCGTGATGCTCGATGCACGCGGCCTGTGGAGCAACCTGCAGCAGGACGCCGGCGACATCGCGTTCGCGCCCTACATCGACGGCGGCAGCGTGTCGATCCGCAGCATCGGCGACGTGCGGCTGGGCGCGGGCAGCGTGGTCGACGTCTCCTCGGGCGCCTCGGTCGGCCAGAACGGCGCATTGACCGGCGGCAGGGGCGGCGACATCGCGCTCGCGGCCAGCATCAACCTCAACGACGGCAGCAACCGCGCGCCGGGCCATGCGGAACTGCAACTCGGTGGCACCTTGCGCGGCTACGGCGTCGCGGGTGGGGGCAGCCTCAGCATCGAGTCGGGCACGGCGATCGGCATCGGCGGCGAGGTGCTGCGCAACCCCGGCGAGCTGATGGCCGGCGAAGGCGCGCAGGTGAGCCTGCGGCTGCTGCACGACTACGTGATCCAGCCCGGCGAGACGGTGCCGGTCGACCAGATCACCGTCAGCCGGCTCGCGCCGGGCGAGCAGGTGCAGGCCACGGTCGTGCCCGCGCTGAGTTACGGCACCTCGGTGGTGGTCACGGCGGCCGCGTGGCGCCTGAGCCCCGGCCAGGTCGCCTACGGCATCGACGCGCGCGGCGCCACCAGCCTGTTCCAATCGGGCAGCGTGGTGCCGGCCGGCATCAGCCTCTACTACATCTCGCAGTTCGCGGCCGGCGACGTGGTGCCCGCCGATGCCTTCCCCGACGGCATCCCGATCCCGCCCAGCACCCAGCACTACGCACCCGGCAGCGTCGCGAGCGCGCCGATCCGGCTCGCGGCCGGCACGCTGCTCGCGCCGGGCGTGGTGCTGCAGCGCGACAGCGCGGTGCAGCCGGTGCTCGGCCTCGATCCCTCGCTGTTCCGCAGCGGCTTCTCGCACTACACCGTGACGGGCCACGACGGCGTTGCCGTGCTCGACGGCACGCAACTGGACGTGCGCATGCCGGTCTACCGCTGGGACGGCAGCGCGCCGCTGCCGCCGACCGGCACCGAGACGGCGCGCGCGCTGCAGCTGTGGACGCCGCCGCTCTACACCGAGGACCCGCTGCACGCGAAGCTCGCGCAGCGCGGCGGCGCCAGCCTGGCGCTGGGTTCGCAGGTCGCGGGCACCACCATCGGTGCGGTGTCCGACGTGGTGCCGCTGTCGATCGGGGCGGGCGCGGTGGTCACGGTCGATCCGGGCCAGGAGATCGCGCTGCTCAGCAGCGGCGGCCAGGTCACCATCGACGGCACGCTCAACGCCTGGGGCGGCCGCATCTCGGTCGCGTCGCTCAACCTGGCGGCCGGCGGGCCGGGCACCTCGATCTGGATCGGCGACGACGCGCGGCTCGACGTGGCGGCGCGGCCCTACGTGGCGCGCGACACGCTGGGCCGGCCCTACGGCATCGCGCCCGATGGCGGGTCCATCGAGCTGGGCCTGGCGCAGGCCTTCATCGTGGTGCGGCCCGGTGCGGTGCTCGACGCCTCGGGCAGCCAGGCCGGCATCGATCTCGCGGCCGGCGGCGCCGCGTCGGCGCCCGCGCATCCGGTGCAGATCGCGGGCGACGGCGGCAGCATCGCGCTGCGCTCCTACGACGGCATGTTCCTCGACGGCCAACTGCTGGCGCGTGCCGGCGGTGCCGGCGCGGCGGGCGGCACGCTCACGCTGGAGATGAACAACCGCATCTACGACACGGCCACCGACGACGACCAGGTGCTGCACCGCATCACGCTGTCGCAGCGGCACGTGCCGACCGCGCTGCCGTCCACGCTGCGGCCCGGCCAAACCGATGCGGCGTTGCGCTGGGGCAATGCGGCGCTGGGCGTCGACCAGGTCGAGGCCGGCGGCTTCGATGCGCTGACGCTGTATGCGCACGACCTGATGGTGTTCGACGGCGACGTCGATCTCTCGCTCGGGCGCAGCCTCAACTTCAAGAGCGGCGTGTTCACCATGGCCGACGGCACGCCCACGGCGCAGGTCCGCATCGCGGCACCCTACATCCGGCTCGACGGCGGCGTCGACTGGACGCCGAACGGCAGCCGCTACCAGCCCGGCCTGGTCGGGCCGACGGCCGGGCCCGGTGTCTCGAAGGGCAGCCTGCTGTCGCTCTCGGGCGACCTGATCGACATCTACGGCCAGGTGCTCGACGGCATGAGCGTGTACCTCGGCGGCGCGGGACCGATGGTGCCGGCGCACACGGCCACGGCGCTGGCCTTCGACACGACGGCGCTCACCAGCAGCGGCGACATTCGCTTCGCGGGCGCGGTGACATCGAGCGGCGACATCGTGGCCACCGCGGCGCAGCTCTATCCGATGAGCGGCAAGTACGGCGGCCTGCTCGCGGGCGCCAGGGGCAACGGCACCAGCGGCGGCATCGATCCCGACAGCGTGCTCGCGATCCGCTCGAACGGCAATGCCGCGCCGGTGCCGGCCTCGGTGTTCGGCGCCCTGCTGCTGGCCGGCGGCACGGTCGACCAGGGCGGCGTGGTGCGCGCGCCGCTCGGCGTCATCGCGCTCAACGAACTCGGCGGCCCGCTCACCAACATCGCCTGGCAGACCGCGGCCGGTGCGAACCGCCTGTTCGACGGCAAGGTGGTGCTGCGCGACGGCAGCCTGACCTCGGTCAGCGCGCAGGGGCTGGTCATGCCCTTCGGAGGCACCCAGGACGGCCTGACCTACCAGGGCGCGAGCGGCACGCTGTTCGACCTCGCGCAGGCGCAGGTCAACATCGCGATCGCCGGCAAGTCGATCCAGGTCGAGCCCGGCGCGGTGCTCGATCTCTCGGGCGGCGGCCAATTGATGGGCGAGGGCTTCGTCTCGGGCCGCGGCGGCTCGGTCAATGTGCTGGCCACGCCGCTGTACAACGCCAACCCGGCGCTCAACCGCTACAGCAGCGCCGGCAACGCGGTGTATGCGGTCGTGCCCGGCTATGCCGCGGCCTATGCGCCGACCCTCGCCGACAAGGGCGCGGGCGATCCCGCCATCGGCCAGCAGGTGACGGTGGGGGCCGGCGTGCCGGGCCTGCCCGCGGGCACCTACACGCTGCTGCCGGCCAGCTATGCGCTGCTGCCCGGTGCCTTCCGCGTCGAGCTCGGCGCGCCGCAGGACGCACTGCTGCCGGCACGCCAGTCGGGCCTGGTGGCCGTGCCCGGCGGCTCGTGGCGCACCGAGGGCACGCTGCAACTGGCCGGCACCGGCATCCGCGAATCGCTGCCGCGCGAACTGCTGCTGACGCCCGGCCAGGCGGTGCGCAGCTACACCCAGTTCAACGAAACCAGCTATGCCGACTTCGCGCTCTCGCAGGCGGCGCAGTTCGATGGCCGGCGCGCGCGCCTGCCGTCGGACGGCAAGACCCTGCTGCTGGACTTCAGGCAGAGCGACGAGGTGGCCGCGCCGCTGCGCTTCGGCGGCAGCGCGCGCTTCGACGCCGCGGCCGGCGGCATCCCGGGCCAGCTCTTCGTGATCGGCAATGCCGACATGGAGATCACCGGCCCCGGCGCGGCCCCGGTGCCCGGCGCGATCTCGCTCGCGGCCAGCGAGCTCAGCGCCTTCGGCGCCAGCACGCTGGCCCTGGGCGGCTGGTACACCTACTTCAACGGCCTGGATTCGTCGGGCGACGGCGCGCGCCTGTACTTCACGCAGGTCTACAACGGCGGCAACGCGCTGCACGTGCGCGACGGCGCCACCCTGCGCGCGGGCCAGATCTTCCTGCTCGGGCGCGACGAGGTCACGGTGGACGGCGGCGCCACGCTCGACACGCGCGGCTTCGGCTCCCCCGGCATCGACTCCGACCTCGGCTACATCTATGCCAACAACCTGCGCAGCAGCGCCACCAGCGACACGCCCGCGGTGCTGGCGGTGGGCAACGGCTGGCTCGACTTCCTGCCGTCGGTGGGGCCGGGCCGCGTCACCGTGGCCGACGGCGCCACCTTGCTGACCGAAGGCACCATCGCCTTCGCCGCGCCCGGCGATCTGGTGCTCGGCGATGCGCGGCTGGGCGCGCGCTACCTCTCGGTGTCGCAGAACCAGATCAACATCGGCACCGCCGATTCGCTCGCCGCGGCGCGGGCCGCCGGTGCGCTGCCCGCGGGCTGGCAACTGACCCAGGACGTGCTCGACCGGCTGCTGCGCCCGGCCGCCGACGCGGGCGTGCCGGCACTCGAGCGGCTGAGCCTGTCGGCCGGCGGGGCCTTCAATTTCTTCGGCTCGCTCTCGCTCGACACCGGCAACGCGCAGGCCCAGCTGGTGCTCAACACGCCGGCCTTCTACGGCTGGGGCGACAGCGCGGACACGGTGCGCATCGCGACCCGCTCGCTGGTGTGGAACGGCGTCGCGACCGGTGCCGGCACCGTCGCCAGTCCCTACGCCAGCGCACTGCCCGCGCCGGTGCAGGCCGGCGGCCCGGGCACCGGCAGCGGCCGGCTGGTGATCGATGCGCAGAGCGTGCAGTTCGGCTACGACGCGCTGAGCCGGCCGCAGGCGCAGGCCACGCTCGACCGCGTCGCGCTCGGCTTCGCCGGTGTCGAGATCAATGCCAGCGACAGCATCGTGTCCAACAGCGCCGGCTCGCTCTCGGTCGGCCATGCGCGCGGCGCCGACGGCCGGCTGGTGGACGGCGACCTGCGCATGAACACGCCGCTGCTCGCGGGCCAGGCCGGCTCGTCGATGCGTTATGCGGCCGGCGGCGCGCTGCGCATCGCCACGCCCGAGGGCGTGGCGGTCGCCGACACGGCGGCCTTCGACGAACTCGGAGGCCGCATCGCGCTGCAGGGGCGCTCGGTGTCGCTCGACACCGCCGTGGCGCTGCCCAGCGGCAGGCTCGACGTGCAGGCCGAGGGCGACATCGCGCTCGGCGACCACGCGCAGATCGACCTGGCGGGCCGCGGCATCGCCTTCTTCGACCTCACGCGCTACAGCTGGGGCGGCAGCGTGACGCTGACCAGCACCGGCGGCAGCATCGCGCAGGGCGCGGGCTCGCGCATCGACGTCTCGGCCGCCCACAACGACGCCGGCTCGCTGAGCGCGAGCGCGCTCGGCGCGGGCGGGCAGGTCCGGCTCGGCGGCACGCTGCACGGGCAGGGCGGCGGCACGCAGGAGGGCCGCGGCTTCGCGGACGGCCGCTTCACGCTGGCGGCCGACCGCTTCGGCGATGCCGACTTCGCGGCCTACAACACGCAGCTCGACGGCGCGGGTTTCTTCGGCGCGCGCGATTTCACGCTCGGCAGCGGCGACCTGCGCGTGGGCAGCCTGCGCGCGCACGAAGTCAGCATCACGGTCAATGGCGGCAGCCTGGCCATCGACGGCCGCATCGACGCCTCGGGCGCCGACGTCGGCAGCATCGCGCTGGCGGCGCGCGACGATCTCTCGCTGGGTGCCGGCGCGGTGCTCGACGCGCACGGCACGCGGCTCGCGGTCGACAGCCAGGGCCAGGCCATCGATGCCTCGAACCGGGCCCGGGTCTCGCTCGCCACCACGGCCGGCACCTTGCGGCTGGCCGGCGGCGCCAGCGTCGACCTGCGCGCGGCCGACGACGTGGCGCGCGGCCAGCTCGGCCTCGCGGCGCCGCGCCTCGGCGAGACCGCCGGCGACCTCAGGATCGAGGCCGGCGGCGCGCTGTCGGTCAAGGGTGCCGCGAGCATCGCGCTCGATGCCTTCTGGACCTACACGCCCACGGATGCGAACGGCACCGTCACACAGGACAACGGCGATGCGGCCGGCGGCGCGGTCGGCGCCAACGGCAAGGTGGGCCTGAACCAGGTCGACCGGCGCAACGCCGCCTTCATTGACGCGGCCTGGGCCAACGCCGGCCTGCGGGGCCGGCTCGCGGGGCTCACGGCCTACGGCGATGCCTTCCACCTGCGCCCCGGCGTGGAGATCCGCGCCAGCGGCGACCTGAGCACCGAGGGCGACCTCGATCTCTCGGGCCTGCGCTACGGCCCGAAGGCCGATCCCGCGCGGCGCGGCGCGGGCGAGCCGGGCACGATCGTGCTGCGCGCCGCGGGCGACCTGAACATCCGCGGCAGCATCAACGACGGCTTCGCGCCACCGGGCGCCACGCCCGACGACAACGGCTGGGCGGACCGCCCGACCGGTGCCGACGGCACGCAGGGCCGCATGTGGGCGACGGCGCCGATGCTCGCGCCCGGCATGCAGTCCTGGTCGATGCGGCTGGTCAGCGGCGCCGACCTGCAGAGCGCCGACAGCCGCGTCGTGCTGCCGTCGTCGCGGCTCGGCGGCAAGGGCGCGCTGGTGCTCGACGACCTGCACTATGCGGGTACCGCGGGCGATGCGCCCTTCGCCGCGGTGAGCGTGGTGCGCACCGGCACCGGCGACCTCGGGCTCTATGCCGGCGGCAGCTACGTGCAGAAGTCGCCGTTCGGGGTCTACACCGCCGGCACGCAGCTGGCGGACACCGGCCCCGACTCGGGCTACAACGCGCCGCGCTCGCTGCAGTCCGACGGCACGGCCTTCGGTCCCTACCAGGACGCCTACGGCGCCACCCTCGGCGCGCAGCGCATGTGGTACACGGGCGGCGGCGGCGACCTGAACCTCTGGGCACAGGGCGACATCACGGGCTTCCAGGACGCCGGCACGCAATCGGTCGGCGAATGGCTCTGGCGCCAGGGCGGCGATGCGCTGGGCCAGAAGACCGGCTGGGGCATCAACTTCGGCAGCTACGCGGTCGACAGCGACGGCTTCAACTACTCGCTCACGCTGCCGGCCTTCTCGGGCATCGGCGCGCTCGGCGGTGGCAACGTGTCGGTGCGCGCCGGCGGCAACATCGGCAGCCCGCACGGCTGGAACGATTCGAGCTCCAAGCCCGGCCTGGACGGCATCGCGGTCGCGGTGGGCGGCAGCGGGCGCGTGGTCGACGGCCGGCTGCAGCAGACCGGCGGCGGCACGCTGCGCGTGAGCGCGGGCGGCGGCATCTACGCCGGCGTGTACGCCAACCTGCGCGGCGACACCCTGGTCGACGCACAGCACGCGGGCACGCTCGAGCTCAAGAACTACGGCGCGCGCAACACCGACCCGCGCACGCTCGATCCGCGCACCGCCTATGCGGCCGAGACGCGCGATGCGCTGAACTTCGCGCCCGGCGACGGCACGGTGTCGGTGCGCACGCTGGGCGACCTGGCGCTCAACACGCTGATCGACCCGGGCCGCGTGGGCCAGCACGTCGACACCGCCGTGCCGCTGGACGGCAATCCCACCGGCGGCGCGGGCGCGACCTGGTTCACGCTGTGGTCCGAGGACAGCGGCGCCGAGCTGTTCTCGGCCGGCGGCAACCTCACGGCCTTCGGCACCACGCTCACGCAGTTCCTGCCGCCGGTGATGCGCGCGGTGGCCGCGGGCGGCAGCATCTACAACGCCCCGGCCAATTCGGCCACCCTGATGCTGCCCTCGCCGCGCGGCGCCCTCGACCTGCTCGCCAAGGGCAGCGTGGTGGGCGACTCGGCCAACAACCCGGCCAACAACACCGGGCAGATCGGCCTGCTCGGCAGCTCGCGCGCGACGCTGGCGACGCCGCTGAACCCGGCCTGGCGCGTGATCCAGACCGGCACCGTCGGCGACTACATCGTCGCGAGCAACTACTGGACCGCGCCCTATCCCTTCTCGTACATCGACCCGTTCGACTACACGGCGATCTACGAGCACCTGTACGACTACTACGGTGCCCACGGCTACATGGGCATCGGCGGCACGCCGTTCGTGTTCGGGCCCAACACCCTGACCGACGACAGCGCGGCCGGCAACGGCACGCCGATCCACGTCTATGCGGTGCACGGCGACGTGCTCGGGCTGCAGCTGGGCCTGGAGCTGGTGACCGACACCAGCGCGCCGAACTCGCCGGGGCCGCTGTACTACCAGGCCTCGAAGCCGGTGCGCGTTCTCGCGGGTGGCGACATCGTCGGCAGCCGCGGCCTGATCGTGCACGACGCGCCCACCGACGTGTCGATGATCGCGGCCGGCGGCAGCGTGATCCAGAGCAACTTCGACATCGCCGGGCCGGGCACCCTCGAGGTCAGCGCGGGCCGGCAGATCTACCAGGGCAACAGCGCCAGCCTCACCAGCCTGGGCGGCATCGAGAGCGGCGACCTGCGCCCGGGCGCCAGCATCGTGCTGCAGGCCGGCCTGGGCGCCGGGCTGCCCGGGCAAGGCGCGAGCGATTTCGCGGGCTTCGCGGCGCGCTACCTCGATCCGGCCCATGCCAGCGATGCCTCGCGCGCGCTGGCCGACCAGCCGGGCAAGGTCGCCAAGACCTACGACGCCGAACTGGCGCAATGGCTGCGGGAGCGCTTCGGCTACGCGGCCGCGTCGGCCGCCGATGCGCTGGCCTACTTCGAGGCCCTGGCGCCCGAGCAGCAGCGCATCTTCGTGCGCCAGGTGTTCTATGCCGAGCTCACGGCCGGCGGGCGCGAGTACAACGACGCGAGCAGCAAGCGCTTCGGCAGCTACCTGCGCGGGCGCGATGCCATCGCGGCGCTGTTCCCGGGCGTCGATGCGCAGGGCCGGGTCATCGTGCACGACGGCGGCATCACGCTCTACCAGGGCGCGAACACCAATGCCGGCGTGCGCACCGTGGCGGGCGGCGACATCCAGACGCTGGCGCCCGGCGGCACGACGCTGGTGGGCGTGGAGGGCATCACGCCATCGAGCCTCTCGGGCGTCACGCCCGCGGGCCTCGTGACGCAGGGCGAGGGCAGCATCGACATGTACAGCGAGGGCAGCATCCTGCTGGGCCTGTCGCGCATCATGACCACCTTCGGCGGCGACATCCTCGCGTGGTCGGCCACGGGCGACATCAATGCCGGCCGCGGCGCCAAGACCACGCTGGTCTACACGCCGCCCAAGCGCGAGTACGACACACTGGGCAACGTGAAGCTCTCGCCGAACGTGCCGAGCACCGGCGCGGGCATCGCGACGCTGAACCCGATTCCCGAAGTGCCGCCGGGCGACGTCGACCTGATCGCGCCGCTGGGCACCATCGACGCGGGCGAGGCCGGCATTCGCGTGTCGGGCAACGTCAACCTCGCGGCGCTGCAAGTGGTCAACGCGGCCAACATCCAGGTGCAGGGAAAGAGCGCCGGCATTCCCGTGGTGGCCGCGGTGAACGTGGGCGCGCTGACCAATGCCAGCGCCGCCGCCTCGCAGGCCGCGATGGCGGCGCAGGACACGGTGCAGCGCGAACGCACGGCCGCGCGCCAGGCCTTGCCCTCGGTCTTCACGGTGCGCGTGCTGGGCTTCGGCAACGAGAGCCCGGCGGGCAACCCCGATGCGCCGGCGAACGCGCCGCGCAGGGAGCCGGCCAGCTACGACGCGACCAGTTCGGTGCGCGTGCTGGGCGTCGGCGACCTGCCCGATTCGGCGCGCCGGCAACTCACGCCGCGGGAGCGCGCCAACCTCGGCCTGTAGCGCGCCGGACCGGCGCGCCTTCGGTGGATTCGGGCTGCCGTGACCGGCAGGCCCGGCCGCCGCATGCCTTCTTCACCCGAGCATCACCACCATGACCCCCTCCCTTCATGCGAGCGCGGCGCGTCCGGCATCCGGTGGCCGCTGGGCCGCGTCCTTCGAGCCCCTGGACTTCGGGCGCGAAATGCCGTCGCGCGAACGCGGGGAACAGCGCGGCGCAACGGAAGGCATTGGCCCCGATCTGCAGGTGTTCCTGGTGGCGAACTACGCGCGCCTGCACCGGCGCCTGATGCACCACCTAGGATGTCCCGACCTGGCCAGCGACAGCCTGCACGATGCGTGGATCCGCCTCGGTGATCGAACCTCCGCGCAGGCGGCGCAAAGCCCCGAGGCCTATGTCTACCGCGTCGCCTGCAATGCGGCGACCGACCGGCTGCGTGCCGACAGGCCGTGGCAGTACGCGAGCGATGCCGAGACCGAGCTCGAGCATCTCGCCGATCTCTCGCCGGGCCCCGAGGCCATCGCCGATGCGCGCTCCGAACTCGCGGCGGTGGAGCGCGCCTTGCAGCACCTGCCGCAGCGCCACCGCTCGGTGCTGATCGGGTTGCGCATCGAGGAGATGACGCGCGAGGAGGTCGCCCGGCGCTGCGACCTGAGCCTGCGGCGGGTCGACACGGTGCTGCGACGGACGCTGGACCACTGCGCGTCGTCGGTCAGCGTGAACAGGCTCTAGAGCGACGCCACCGCCGCCACGGCCCGCTTGCCCGCATTCGCCGCCTGCGGGTGCGCGTGCGCCGCGCACATCGATGCGATCTCGCGCAGCGCTTCGGACGGACGCTTCGCGATCTCCACCGCGAGCGCTTCCGCCACGAAGATGTTCTCGTGCGATGCGAGCTCGCGCAGCAGCCCGGTATCGCGCAGGTCCAGCGAGGGAATGAAGGCAACGGCCCCATCCTCGTCGTCCGCGGAAGCGAGCAGCGAGCGGATCAGCGCGCCCACGCCCGCCTGGTCGTTCGCGGGCGGCGATACCGAGGGATGGAAGTCCTCGATCTCCCGATCGTCGGCGGCAGCGCGCCGGACCGCGTCGAGAAAGTCCTCGACGTCGGCGAACACCACGCGCGAGTCGCCGTCGTGGCTCAGGTACAGGACCGCGCCGGCCAGTGGCGGCGCGGTCAGCAGCAGGTGGTGGTTGCTCGTCTGCGGATCGTCGAGCACCAGGCCGTCGAGCCGCCGCAATATCGGGAGCGACCGCAGGTCCAGGCTCCAGCGGACGATGTCGTCACCGGAAAGCAGCGACGCGCCGGAGAAGTCCTGACCCTGGATCCGCGCCAGGTAGGCATCGAGTGCTTGCCGTGCAGCCGCCGAGATGGATTCAGGCGATTCGGGGGGATGGGAGGAGGGGGTGCTCGACATGGACCGATGGTATCGGCGGCCCGGCGGGTGACGTGCTGCTCGTGCCAGTGCCACTTCATCATGAACATACCGATTGGTATCTATAGAAGGGTAAATCGCCGAGCGACACCAGATAGTCAAAGGAATCGCATAGAACCTGTCCTCGAGCCCGAGGGTCACCCTCGATTGACTGCGCGCCATACCTAATAGTATGTTTCGTCTGCTGCCGGCGGCGTGACACGACTCCACGCGCAGCCCTTCTTTGGCCTCTCTCTTCAAGAAAGCTCCGCCCATGGACAAGCCACGCTGGCAACACCGCCCCGAAGGATCGAACTGGGGCGATTTCGGCCCCGACGACCAGATCGGCCGCATGAACCTGCTGACACCGGCCACGCGCCTGCGCGCCTTCCGCGAGGTCGAGCACGGCACGGCGTTCTGCCTGAGCCTGCCGCTCGACCATCCGGGCGGCAACACGCTGTTCCAGCACCGCAAGGCGCCGAAGTTCGTCTACGAGAAGCGCGGCGACAGCTTCAACTTCAACTATCGGCTGTCGAACGTGAACGACTGCTTCTGCGACGTGATCTCGGACGACGCGGTGCTGATGTTCCTGCAGTACTCGACGCAGTGGGACGGCCTCGGCCACGTGGGCCAGATGTTCGATGCCGACGGCGACGGCCGGCCCGAGAAGGTCTACTACAACGGCTTTCGCGCCGGCATCGAGATCGTCGGCCCCGACGACGCCGAACGCGGCTGGGGCGCGCGCTCGATCGGCATCGAGCGCATGGCCACGGCCGGCGTGCAGGGCCGCGGCGTGCTGGTCGACCTCGAGCGCATCCACGGCCGCGAGCGCGCGCTGGTGGGCTACGACGGCCTGATGGCCGCGCTCGAGGCGCAGGGCGCGAGCGTGGAGCAGGGCGACTTCCTGTGCCTCTACACCGGCTTTGCCGACCTGATCCTCGAGATGAACAAGCAGCCCGACGGCGAGGTGCTGGCGCGCTCGTGCGCGGTGCTCGACGGCCGCGACGAGAAGCTGCTGCAGTGGATCACCGACTCGGGCATCGTCGCGATCTGCGCCGACAACTTCGCGGTCGAGGCCTATCCGGCCCGGCCGGGCGCGAACGGCTCGTACCCCGGGCTACCGCTGCATGCGCACTGCCTCTTCAAGCTCGGCCTGCACCTGGGCGAGCTCTGGTATTTCGCCGAGCTCGCGCAATGGCTGCGCGCGCACAAGCGCTCGAGCTTCCTGCTGACCGCGCCGCCGCTGCGGCTGCCGGGCGCGGTGGGCTCGCCGGTCACGCCGGTGGCGACGGTCTGAAGCGCGCGCATCGACACGCGCGAACCGACGAAGAACCAAGGAGACAAGAGACATGCGAATCCGATCGAAGACCCTGGCGCTGGCCGCCGCGCTGGCCCTGCCGCTGCTGCCGCTGGCCGCGGCGGCGCAGGCCGATGCCGCGGCCAACTGGCCGACCAAGCCCGTCACGCTGGTCGTGCCGTTTCCGCCCGGCGGCACCAGCGACGTGGTGGGGCGCCAGCTCGCGGTGCAGCTCGGCGAGGCGATGGGCGGCACCTTCATCATCGACAACAAGGCCGGCGCGGCGACCGCGATCGGCGCTTCGTTCGTGGCGCGCGCGCCCAAGGACGGCCACACGTTGCTGCTGTCGGCCGGCAGCACCTTCACCACCACGCCGCACCTGATCGACAAGCTGCCGTACAAGCTCGAGGACTTCGCGCCGGTGGCGGCGGTCGCCACCGTGCCCTTCGCCTTCGTGGTGAAGAAGGACTTCCCCGCGAAGACGGTGGCCGAGTACGTGGCCTATGCCAAGGCCAACCCCGGCAAGATCAACAACGCCACCAACGGGCAGGGCAGCATGGTCCACCTGCTGGGCGAGCTGATCGCCACCGGCCTCGACGTGAAGATGACGCAGGTGCACTACAAGGGCGCGGCGCCGGCCACCATGGACATGATCGGCGGCATCGTCGATTCGAACGTGGAGGCGCTCACGAGCGCGCTGCCGAACGTGAACGCGGGCAAGTACCGCGCGATCGCGGTGCTCAGCGCCGACCGCCAGCCGCTGATGCCCGAGGTGCCGACCTTCAAGGAGCTCGGCTATCCCTCGATCGTGGGCGAGACCTGGTATGCGGTGTTCGCGCCGGCCGGCACGCCCAAGCCGGTGATCGACAAGCTCAATGCGGCGCTGCGCAAGGTCACGACCTCGAAGCGCTTCGCCGATGCGATGCACAAGATCGGCAACGAGGCCAAGGCGAGCACGCCCGGCGAGCTGATCGAGGTGACGCAGCAGCAGAGCCAGAAGTGGGGCGAGCTCATCACGCGCCTCAACATCAAGGCGGAGTGAGATCCGCGGGCCGCCTGGCGCGGCCTGCCGGTCAGGGCAGGTAGCGCAAGTCGCGCATCGCCTGCAGGTGCTCGACGATGCATTGCTCGGTGTCGATGCAGTCGCCGAAGCCGGCCTGCCGCAGCTTGACGGTGGACACCAGCGGCGGCAGCGCGAGCGGGCGCCGCGCGGCCCAGGTCGCCTCGGCGTACTGCCACGAGAGGCCGATCAGCGCATCGAGGTCGCGCTCGCGCAGGCCCTCGCGCTGCGCGATCCGCTGCCACAGCGCGGCCTGCGCGGGCATCTCCTCGCGCAGGCGCGTGCCCGTGGCTTCGCCCAGCGGCATCTCGAAGAAGGCCGCCAGCCGCTCGAACAGGCTGGCCCAGACCACCACGTCGCCGTTGGCGATGTTGAAGGCCTCGCCGTGCGCGCGCGGCTCGTGCCAGGCCCATTCAATGGCCTTGGCGATCAGGCGCGCGTCGGTGCACTCGGTCAGCAGGTGCGGATGGGCGGGACAGGCCAGCGGCTGGCCGCGCTCGCGCGCGAGCACCGCGTAGGCACCGATCGCGGCCACCGGGTTCATCGCGCTGCCGGTCGCCACGCCCAGCACGATCTGCGGCCGGAACACGGTCCAGCCGAAGCGCGCGCGCGCCGCGCGCTCGGCCACCAGGTCCTGCTGGTCGAAGTAGAAGTTGGCGTGGTCGCGCACCGCGTCCTGTTCGCGCGCGGGCACGCGCATCGGCCGGCCCGTGTGCACGCCATAGGCCTTGGTGCCCTGCAGCAGCGTGACGTGCCGCAGGGGCGCGCCCTCGAGCGCGTCGAGCGTGTGGCGCAGCATGCGGTTGTTGAGCTCAATGTTCTCGCTCGCGCGCCAGCCCTGCAGCAGGTCGGGCTGCTCGTTGAGCGCGGCATAGACCAGGTGCGTGGCATCGCGGTGCGGCGCCAGCGCCTCGCGCGTGGCCCGGGCATCGCGCAGGTCGGCCGAGACCCAGGTCGCGTCGGGCGCGAAGTCGGGCCGCCTGCGCGCCAGGCCCACGGCATGCAGGCCGGGCCGGGCCGCGAAACGTTCCATCGCGGCGCGCCCGACCACGCCGAGCGCGCCCGCCACCAGCACCTTGTCCATGGCCTCAGTCCTCCGTGGTCAGCACGACCTTGCCGTGCACGCGGCGTTGCACCAGGTCGTCGAGCGCATCGGCCGCGCGCTCGAGCGGATAGCGCGCCGAGACATGGGGCCGCAGCCGCCCGTCGCCGACCCATTGCATCAGCTCGCGCAGGTTGGCGGCATTGCGCTCGGGCTCGTTGCGCGTGAAGGCGCCCCAGAAAACGCCGAGCACCGCGCAGCCCTTGAGCAGCGGCAGGTTCAGCGGCAGGCTCGGGATGCGGCCGGCCGCGAAGCCCACCACCAGGAAGCGACCGCGCCAGGCCATGCCGCGCAGCGCGGGCTCGCTGTAGTCGCCGCCGACCGGGTCGTAGACCACGTCCACGCCGCGGCCGCCGGTCAGCGCCTTGATGCGCTCGCGCAGGTCCTCGGCGGCGTAGTCGATCAGCTCGTCGGCGCCATGGTCGCGGCACACGGCGAGCTTGGCCGGGCTCGAGGCCGCCGCGATCACGCGCGCACCCATCGCCTTGCCGAGCTCCACCGCCGCCAGGCCCACGCCGCCCGCGGCGCCGAGCACCAGCAGCGTCTCGCCGGGCTGCAGCACGGCGCGATCCTTCAGCGCATGGTGCGAGGTGCCGTAGGTGAGCGTGAAGGCCGCGGCGGTCGCGAAGTCCATGCCATCGGGCATCGGCAGCGTGCGCGCGGCCTCGGCCACCACCTCCTCCGCATAGCCGCCCCAGGTGGTGGCGGCGATCACGCGGTCGCCGGGCTTGAACTGCGTGACGCCTTCGCCCACCGCGTTGACGATGCCGGCGACCTCGCCGCCGGGCGAGAACGGCAGCTCGGGCTTGAACTGGTACTGGCCCTGGATGATCAGCGTGTCGGGAAAGTTGACGCCGCAGGCCTTGACCGACACCACCAGCCGGCCCGGGCCGGCCACGGGCGAGGGCACTTCCTCCACCACCAGCGAGGAGGGCGGCCCGAACTGCTTGCAGAGCACCGCCCTCATGGCCGTTCCCCCTGCGCGATCGCACCTTCGGCGCCCAGCTCGGCGAGCTCGGCGTCGCCGACCGCGAGCAGCTCGCGCAGCACCTCGTGCGTGTGCTGGCCCAGCAGCGGCGGCGGCCGCTTGTATTCGACCGGCGTGGCCGAGAAGTTCAGCGGATTGGCCACCACCGACAGCGAACCCGACAGCGGATGCGCGATCTCGCGCACCATCTCGCGATGCCGGATCTGCGGATCGTCGAACACCTGGCGGAAGTCGTTGATCGGCCCGCTGGGCACGTTGGCCTCGCGCAGCAGCGGCAGCCAGTGGGCGAGCGGCTGCCGGCGCAGGATGTCGGCGATCGCAGGCACCAGCGCCTCGCGGTTCGCCACGCGCTCGGGCGTGGTCGCGAAGCGCGGGTCGGCCGGCCATTCGGGATGGCCGAGCACGCGCGCGAGCGAGGCGAACTGCGAGTCGTTGCCCACGGCGATCATCATCGGCCCGTCGGCGCAGGCGAAGTCCTGGTAGGGGCAGGTCAGCTGCGAGCGGATGCCCACGCGCTGCGGCAACTGGCCGGCCACCAGGTAGCTCATCGCCATCGAGGAGGTGGCGGCCACCTGCGCGTCGAGCAGCGCGAGGTCGATGTACTGGCCCACGCCGCTGACCGTGTCGCGGTGGTGCAGCGCGGCCAGGATGCCGATGGTGGCGTAGAAGCCCGCGGTGGTGTCCGACACCGGGTAGCCCGCGCGCTGCGGCCCCGCGCCGGGCTCGCCGTCGGGAATGCCGGTCAGGCTCATCACGCCGCTCATCGACTGGAAGATCAGGTCGTAGCCCGGCATGGCGCTGTAGGGACCCGACTGGCCGAAGCCGCTGATCGAGCAATACACCAGCTTGGGATTGACGCGCGCCAGCGAGGCGTGGTCGAGCCCGTAGCGCGCGAGGTCGCCGGCCTTGAAGTTCTCGACCACCACGTCGGCGCAGGCCGCGAGCCGGCGGATCAGCCGCTGGCCCGCGGGCTTGGCCATGTCGATGGCGATCGAGCGCTTGCCGCGGTTGAGCGCGAGGAAGGTCGAGCGCTCCTGCGTCTCGCCGCCCGCGCGGTCCTTCAGGCGCGCGCCCTGCTGGCGCACGTCGTCGCCGATGCCGGGGCGCTCGACCTTGATCACGTCGGCGCCGAAGTCGGCCAGCATCTGCGTGGCCCAGGGGCCCGAGAGCACGCGGCTCAGGTCGAGCACGCGGATTTTCGAAAGCAGTCCACTCATCGGGTGTGTCCTCAGGCGGTTTCGAGATGGCCGTTGTCGATGACGACGACGCCGCGCGCGGGCACGCTGGCGCGGAAGGCGGCGCGGGTCGGTCCCTCGCGCCAGAGTTCGAGCCGCACCGTCTCGCCGGGGAACACGGGCGAGGAGAAGCGCCCGCCCATCTCGCGCAGCGCGGTGGGGTCGCCGTCGCACCAGCGCTTGACGATGCCGTGGCCCGCCACGCCGAAGGTCGCGAGGCCGTGCAGGATCGGGCGCGCGAAGCCGGCCTCGCGCGCGATCGCCGGCACCGCATGCAGCGGGTTGTAGTCGCCGCACAGCCGGTAGATCAGCGCCGACTGCGGCGAGGTCGGCAGCTCGATCGCGGCATCGGGCGCGCGCGCCGGTATGGCGTGCGGCGCGGGTTGCGCGCGGCGCTCGCCGCCGAAGCCGCCGTCGCCGCGGCAGAACACCGTCTGGCGCACGGTGGCCAGCAGCTCGCCGCTGTGCATGTCGGCGATCTCGCGCTCGACGAAGATCAGCGCGCCGCGGCCCTCGCCCTTGTCGATCAGGTCGACGATGCGGCTGGTGCCGCGCACCGAGGCCTTGGCGGGCAGCGGCCGGTGGATGCGCGTCGAATGCTCGCCGTGCACCGTGCGCACCCAGTCCAGGCCCAGCGGCAGGTCGCGCATCCAGAAGCCGGGGTAGCCCATCACGTTGGCCATGGTGGGCTGCACCTTGAGCCGGGTCTCGTCGACGAAGGCCAGGTCGGCCTCGTCCATCGGGTCCAGGCCCACGCCGATGCCCAGCGCGTAGACGATGCATTGCTGCCAGTCGTAGTGCTGCTCGATCCGCGGGATCTGGGCGGCCAGCAGCCGTTCGGGGTCGATGGTCATGCGGTCCTCACAAGGTGGCGGCCGTGCCGAGGATGGCGGTGGCCTGGCTCGACAGCACGCCGCCGTTGGCATGCGCGAGCGAAATCTCGACGCCCTCGACCTGCCGCGCGCCGGCGCTGCCGCGCAGTTGCTCGACCGACTCGATCACGGTGAACAGGCCGTACATGCCCGGGTGGTTGCACGACAGGCCGCCGCCGTTGGTGTTGACCGGCAGCCGCCCGCCCGGCGAGATGGCGCCCGAGGACACCATCGCGCCAGCCTCGCCCTTGGCGCAGAAGCCCAGGTCCTCGAGGAACAGCAGCGTGTTGATGGTGAAGGCGTCGTAGACCATCAGGTGGTCGATGTCCTTCGGCCCGACGCCGGCCATCGCATAGGCGCGCTGGCCCGATTCGACCGCGCAGGTGGTCGTGAGGTCGGGCATGGCCGAGATCTGGCGGTGGCTCACGGCCACGCCGGTGCCCAGCACGTAGGCCGCGGGCCGCGGCATGTCGCGCGCGCGCTCGGCGCGCGTGAGCACCAGCGCCGCGCCGCCGTCGGTCACCAGGCAGCTGTCGGCCTTGGTCAGCGGATCGCTGATCATGCGCGAGGCCAGCACCTCGGCGCGGCTCAGCGGATCGCGCGCGAAGGCATCGGGATTGAGTCGCGCCCAGTCGCGCGCGGCCACCGCCACGTCGGCCAGTTGCTCGCGCGTGGTGCCGTACTGGTGCATGTGGCGCGCCGCGGCCAGCGCGTAGCTCGACAGCGGATAGCGCGGGCGAAACGGCGACTCGTAGGGCTGCGGATCGGGCATCGAGGCCAGCTTGCCGCCGGCCGTGAGCTGGTTGGAGCCATAGCAGATCAGCGCGACCTCGCACAGGCCGAGCTCGAGCGCCATCAGCGCCGACTGCAGGTGGAACAGGAAGGAGGCGCCGCCGACCATGGTGCCGTCGGCATGCCGGGGCTTGATGCCCAGGCGCTCCGCGACGTTGAGCACCGGCAGGCCCGAGGTCGACATGGCGCAGAACAGGCCGTCGACCTGCGACATGCGCAGGCCGCAGTCCTCGAGCGCGAGCACGGCCGCTTCCTGCAGCTGGTCGAAGGGCGTGCGGCCGGGCGCGTTCCAGCGCCGCGTGTTGCCGATGCCGACGATGGCGCCGCGGCCGCGCAGGGAATGCGCCGCGCGGCTCATGGCGCGTCTCCCTCGGCCGGCGCGAAGACCACGAAGGGCTCCTCGCCGGGCACGATGCGTGCCCGCACGCGCTGGCCGATGCGCACCGCGTCGGGCGCGACGTCCTCCACGCGGCTCATCATGCGCGCGCCGCCCTCGAGGTCGACCAGCGCCACGTTGTAGTCGCCCGCGCGGTCGCGCACGGTGGTCAGCGAATACACGCTGCCCAGCCCCGGCGAGGCGCGCCATTGCAGCCGCGGGCTGCCGCAGGCGCGGCACACCAGCGCAGGCGGGAAGCGCACCGCGGCGCAGTCCTCGCAGTGCTGCAGCATCAGCCGGCCTTCCTGCAGCGCCTGCAGGTACTGCGCATCGGGGCCGGGGCCGTCGAATCGGGTGTCGGTGGCCATGGCGTCACTTGCCCTGCCACACGGGCTTGCGCTTCTCGGCGAAGGCGGCCGAGCCCTCGCGCGCATCGGCCGAGCTGAACACGTGCTCGGTCAGCGCGGCCTGGCGTTCCCACAGCTCGGCGGCGGGCCAGTCCTGCGACTCGACCACCACGCGCTTGCTCGCGGCCACCGACAGCGGGCCGTTGGCCGCGATGGTCTGCGCCAGCCGGCGCGCCTCGGCCAGTGCCTCGCCGGGCGCGGCGAGCCGGTTGACCAGGCCGTAGTGGTAGGCGCGCGCGGCCGGGAACATGTCGCCCGTGAGCGCGAGCTCGAGCGCGATGCGGTAGGGCAACTGGCGCGGCAGCCGCACCAGGCCGCCGGCGGTCGCGGCCAGGCCGCGCTTGACCTCGGGCACGCCGAACTGGGCGTTGTCGGCCGCCACCACCATGTCGCAGGCCAGCACCAGCTCGAAGCCGCCGGCCAGCGCATAGCCCTCGACCGCGGCGATCAGCGGCTTCACGGGCGGCTTCGCGGTCAGGCCGCCGAAGCCGCGGCCCTCGATGCTCGGGCGCTCGCCGCGCAGGAAGCCCTTGAGGTCCATGCCGGCGCAGAAGGTGCCGCCGGCACCGGTGAGGATGCCGATGCGCAGGTCGTCGCGCCGGTCGAGCTCGTCGAGCGCGGCCGCGATGCCGCGCGCCACCGCGAGCGTGGCCGCGTTGCGCGCCTGCGGGCGGTTGATGGTGATGGTCAGGATGCCGTCGCTGCTGTCGACGAGGACTTCTTCGGTCATGGGTGCTTCCTCTGGGGGGAGAAGGGTGAACGGAGGTAGGGCGACTCAGCGCGGCGCCATGCGCAGCGCGCCGTCGAGCCGGATGGTTTCGCCGTTGAGCATCGGGTTGCTCACGATGTGCAGCGCGAGCTGCGCGTATTCGTCGGGCGTGCCCAGCCGCGAGGGATGCGGCACCGAGGCGCCGAGCGAGAGGCGCGCCGCCTCCGACACGCGCGCGAGCATCGGCGTGTCGAAGATGCCGGGCGCGATGGTGCACACGCGGATCGCCTTGCTCGCGAGGTCGCGCGCCGCCACGATGGTCAGGCCCACCACGCCGGCCTTCGACGAGGCATAGCCGATCTGCCCGATCTGGCCCTCGTAGGCCGCCACCGAGGCGGTCAGCACGCAGACGCCGCGCTCGCCCTCGGCCGTGTGCTCGTTGCGCGCCATGCGCGTGGCCGCCAGCCGCAGCGTGTTGAAGGTGCCGACCAGGTTGATGCGCACGATGTTCTCGTAGGTTTCGAGCGAACCCGGGCTGCCGTCCTTGTCGACCAGCCGCACCGGGCCGCCGCGGCCCGCGCAGTGCACCAGCACGCGCAGCGGACCGAAGGACTCGGCCACGTCGCAGGCTGCGTTCATGTCGACCTCGCTGGTGACGTCGGCGGGCGCGAAGCGGACCCGTTCGCCGAGGCTCTTCGCGATGGCCTCGCCCTGCGAGGAGGGCAGGTCGGCGATCACCACGCTGGCGCCCGCCGCGTGCAGCCGATGGACCGTGGCGAGGCCCAGGCCCGATGCGCCGCCGGTGACGAGCGCGCTGATTCCTTCTGTGTTCATGAGTGCTTGCCTTGTGCAGTTGGGAAGATGCGTCGGTTCATGATACATACCGATGAGTATCGTTGCAACGAGACCGGGATGGATTCGCGTGGCATGCCACCTGTCCCATAGGGTATTCGCCTAGGGTTCTTTCATCGCGATGGCGTTGACCCGATTAAATACTCAATGGTATGTTTGCTCCGCGGCACGATCTGCGCCGCCTGGCCCGAGGTCGCGCACCGCGCAAGGAGACGAGATGGATCCGACACGACGCATGTTTTCGATGGCCGCGATCGCCGCGGCGGCACTGGCTTCGGGGGCGGGCGCGATGGCGCAGTCGCCCGCGCCGATCAAGGTCGGCGTGATCCTTCCGCTGTCGGGCGGCGCGGGGCCGCAGGGCCAGCACGTGACCGAGGCGATCCAGGCCATGGCCGCGCTCATCAACGAGGCCGGCGGCGTGCTCGGGCGGCCGATCGAAGTGCTGGTGCGCGACGACGAATCGACGCCGGCGGTCGGCGTGTCGCGCGCCAACGAACTGATCGGGCAGGGTGTGGCCGTGATCATCGAAGGCTGGAACAGCCCGGTGGCGCTGGCGATGCAGCCGGTGATCGCGCGCGCCGGCGTGCTCGACATCACGACCTTCGCGAGCGCCGATGCGGTGCTCTCCGGCGAGGGCAACCCGCTCGCGATCCGCCTCAATGCCTCCAACTCGCAGGGCGGCGCCGCGGTCGCGCAGGCCATCGCCACCGGCTTCAAGGGCCGGCGCATCGCCTTCCTGACCGAGAACGACGCCTACGGCATCGGCACGCAACAGGCGATCGAGGCCGGGCTCAAGGCGTTGAACCACGACTACCAGAAGGTGGCCGAGGAGAAGTTCCCGTTCACGCAGTCGGACTTCCGCATCGCGCTGACCAGCATCCGCGCCGCCAATCCCGACGTGACCGTCGCGATCAATGCCAACGAGGGCCTGGGCATGCCCGCGATCCTGCGCCAGTTCAAGCAGGGCCGCGTGCCGGGCCAGCTGCTCGCCGCGCTGGGCACGGTGGCGCCGAGCGTGATCTCGGTGGCGGGCGAGGCCGCCAACGGCGTGGCCGGCGTGGACATCTACTTTCCCGACGTCGAGCCCTTCGCCTCCGATCCCGTCAACAAGCGCTTCGTCGCGCGCTCGCAGGCGATGTTCAAGCGCACGCCCGACAAGTTCATGGCGGTGGGCGCGGCCGCGCTGCAGTTCTGGGCCATGGCGGCGAACGAACTCAAGACGCTGGAGCGCGAGCCGCTGGCGCGCCGCATCCGCGGCGGCAGCTTCAAGGGCACGGTGTTCGGCGACGTGAGCTTCGCGCCCAACGGGCAGCTGCAGCTGCCCACCCATGCCTTCACGGTCAGCAACGGCGCGATCGTCGTGCAGAAGCCGGCCGGCCGATAGACGACGAAGAGCCTTTCCCTTCCATAACGAGCTGGAGACACACCATGAAGCTGATTCGGAACCTGATGACGGCGGCGGGCCTGGGCCTCGCGCTGTTCGGCCTCGCGCCGGCCCAGGCGCAGACGCCGCCGACCGTCAAGGTCGGCACCATCTTCCCGCTGTCGGGCGGCGCGGGCCCGCAGGGGCAGCACGTGACGCAGGCGATCCAGGCGATGGCGGCGGTCATCAACGAGAGCGGCGGCGTGCTGGGCCGGCGCATCGAGATCGTCTCGCGCGACGACGAGTCGACGCCGGCCGTGGGCGTCTCGCGCGCCACCGAGCTCGTGAGCTCGGGCGTCGCGGTGATCATCGAGGGCTGGAACAGCCCGGTCACGCTCGCGATGCAGCCGGTGATCGCGCGCGCCGGCGTGCTCGACATCACGGCGGTCTCGAAGGCCGATCCGATCCTCTCGGGCGAAGGCAATCCGCTGGCGGTGCGGCTCAACAGCTCGAACTCGCAGGACGGCGCGGTGATCGCGAACTACATCGCGAAGGTGGTGAAGGCCAAGCGCGTGGCCTTCCTGACCGAGAACGACGCCTACGGCAACGGCGCGCAGGAATCGATCGAGGGCGAGCTCAAGAAGCTCGGCTATGCCTACGAGAAGGTGGCCGAGGAGAAATTCCCGTTCGCGCAGGCCGACTTCCGCGTGGCGCTGACCAACGTGCGCGCCGCCAACCCCGACATCACGGTGGCGATCAACGCCAACGAGGGCCTGGGCATGCCCGCGATCATCCGCCAGGCCAGGCAGTCGCGGCTGCCGGGCGCGCTGGTGGCCGCGGTGGGCACGGTCGCGCCCAGCGTGATCGACGTGGCCGGCGATGCAGCGCACGGGCTGGTCAGCGCAGACATCTACTTCCCGGCCGTGGAGCCCTTCGTCTCGAACCCCGCCAACCAGCGCTTCGTGGCGAAGACGCAGGAGCTCTTCAAGTACACGCCCGACAAGTTCATGGCGCTGGGCGCCACCTCGCTGCAGGTGTGGGCGATGGCCGCCAACGAGCTCAAGACGCTGGACCGCGAGGCGATCGCCAGGCGCATCCGCGGCGGCAGCTTCAAGGGCACGGTGATGGGCGACCTGACTTTCGAGCCCAACGGCCAGCTGCTGTCGCACCACTACCTGTTCAAGGTGGACGGCCGCAAGATCGTGGTGCAGCAGTGAGCCGGGCATGCACAGCGACGCGATGAACCCGGCGACCGCCAACGCCACCGCCCCGCCCGCGCTGCGCGTGGAAGGCCTGGGCGTGCGCTACGGCGCGCTGGTCGCGCTCGACGGCGTGGGCTGGGAGGTGGCGCCCGGCGAGCTGCTGGGCATCATCGGCCCGAACGGCGCCGGCAAGAGCTCCTGCTACGACGCGGTGACCGCGATGGTGCGGCGCGGCGGCCGCGTGAGCCTGCACGGGCGCGACGTGACGGCGGTGCCGCCCTATGGCCTCGCGGGCCTGGGCCTGAAGCGCGCGTTCCAGCAGAACGCCTTCTTCGACGACCTCAGCGTGCTCGGCAACTTCGTCGCCGTGCTCGGCGCGCAGGCGCACGCGGGCCTGTGGTCGAGCGTGCTCAACCCGGTCGGCGCCGCGCGCCGGCGCGGCGAGGCCGAGGATTTCGCGGCGCGCCAACTGGTGCGCTTCGGCATCCCGGCGCTCTATCACGCGATGAGCCCGAAGGAGATCCCCTACGGCGTGCAGCGCATGCTGTCGATCGCGCTGGCCTACGGCGCGGGCGCCAGCGTGCTGCTGCTCGACGAGCCGGCCGCGGGCCTGGGCGGCGAGGACATGGCGGCGCTGGTCGCGCTGCTGTCCGCGCTCAAGCGCGAGGGCGTGGCGCTGGTGGTGATCGAGCACCACATGGAACTGATCATGGCCGTGGCCGACCGCATCTGCGTGCTCGACCTGGGCCGCCAACTCGCCTACGGCACGCCGGCCGAGATCCAGCGGGATCCGCGCGTGCGCGAGGCCTACCTGGGGAAGGCGCAATGAGCCGCACGGATCAGGACACGGTGCTCGAGGTGCGCGGCCTCGCGGTCTCCTACGCGGGCAACCGCGCGGTGGCGCTCGATGCGCTGCGCGTGGGACGCGGCGAGATCCTCGGCGTGATCGGCGCCAACGGGGCCGGCAAGTCGACGCTGGTGAACGCGCTCGCGGGCTGGTCGCGCGGCGATCCGCGCGTGGCCGGCGAGGTGGTGCTGAACGGCGAGCGCATCGATGCCTGGCCCACGCACGACCGCGTGCGCGCCGGCCTGCTGCTGGTGCCCGAGGGGCGGCTGGTGTTCTCGCGCATGAGCGTGGAGGAGAACCTCTCGACCGCCTTCGCGCCGCTGGCCGCGCCCGGGCGCAAGGTCTACACGCGCGACGAGATCTACGGCCTGTTCCCGCGCCTGCACGAGCGCCGCGGCCACCTGGGCGCGCAGCTCTCGGGCGGCGAGCGCCAGATGCTGGGCATCGGGCGCGCGCTGATGATGGGCCCGCGCCTGCTGCTGCTCGACGAACCCTCGATCGGCCTGGCGCCGATGCTGGTCTCGCAGGTGTTGCAGACCATGCGAACGCTGGCCCGCTCGGGCCTTTCCATCCTGCTGGTCGAACAGAACGTGCGCGCCGCCATGGAGGTGGTCGACCGCCTCGTGCTGCTGGAGCGCGGCCGCGTGGTCCTCGAGGGACCGGCGGCCGAGTTCGGCAACGACCCGCGCATCGCGCAAGCCTACCTCGGAGCCCACGCGGCATGAACCTGTTGCAACAACTCATCAACGGCATCGTGCTCGGCCATGCCTACGCGCTGGTCGCGATCGGCTGGACCGTGCTGCTGGGCGTGGCACGCCTGGTGAACTTCGGCCACGGCCAGATGTACATGCTCGGCGCCTTCGTCAGCTGGTGGGCCGTGACGCGCGCCGGCGTGCCCTACGCGCTGGCGCTGCCGATCGCCATGGCGGTGGGCGCGGCCTTCGGCGTGGCGATGCAGCGCGTGATGCTGCGCGCGACCTTCGAGCAGAACCTGGTCTCGATCATGATCATGACGCTGGGCTTCGGCTACGTGCTGCAGGGCGCGGCGGCGCTGATCTTCGGCTCCACCGGCCAGATCCTCGAGACCGCGCTGTCGCAGCGCGAGATCGACATCGGCGATCTCTGGCTGACCTGGCAGGACGCGGCCATCGTGCTGGCCGCGATCGCGGTCTTCATCGGCCTGAAGTGGACGCTCGACGGCACCCGCACCGGGCGGCTGGTGCGCATGGTGGCGGAAGACCCGAAGCTGGCGCAGCTCGCCGGCGTCAACGTGCGGCGCGTCTACTACGGCGTGTTCGCGTTCGAGGGCGCGGCGGTCGCGTTCGCGGCCGGCATGGTCGCGCCGCGAACGCCGATCCTCACCTCGATGGGCTTCGAGGAGGTCATCATGACCTTCGTGGTGGTGGTGCTCGGCGGCATCGGCAGCGTGGCGGGCAGCTACGTGGCGGGCGTGGCGCTGGGCATCTTCACGGCGCTGTTCGGCGCGCTGGTCTCGCCGGCCTACACCACGGCCGCGGCCTTCCTGGTGCTGATCGCGGTGCTGGTATTGCGGCCCGGCGGCCTGGGCGCCGGCGCGCGCGGGGGAGTGCACTGATGGCCCGCCTGCGTCCGCAGCGCGCCGCGCTGCCCATCGTCGCCGTGCTCGTGCTGTTCGCGCCGGGCTGGCTCGGCGGCGGCGCCTCGGTCTACAGCGCGGCCGTGCTGATCGCGATCCTGGCCGTGCTGTCCTACGGCCTCGACGTGATCGTCTCCGACCTCGGCGAGGTCAGCCTCGGCCATACCGTGTTCTTCGCGGTAGGGGCCTACACCACGGCGCTGCTGTCCACGCGCGCCGGTGCCGGTTCCTGGGCCACGCTCGGCGCCTCGATCGCGCTGGCGCTGGTGTTCGCCGCGGCCATCGGGCTGGTGACGCTGCGGCTGCGCGAGTTCGTGTTCTCGCTCGTCACCTACGCGATGGCGGTGGTGGCGATGACGCTGGCGGCCAACTGGGCCTTCCTCGGCGGCTCCGACGGCGTGCGCGGGCTGCCGATGCTCGATCTCTCGATCGGGCCGCTGACGCTGACCGCGCGCAACGACAAGGAGCTCTGGCCCTACGCCTTCGCGCTGCTGGTGGTGGTGATCTACCTGGTCGATCGCTTCCGCCATTCGCAGCTCGGCGCGGCGGCCATCATGACCCACCTGAACCCGCGGCTCGCGACCATCGGCGGCATCGACCCGGCGCGCGTGCGGCTGCAGGTGTTCCTGTTCTCGGCGCCGATCAGCGCGCTGGCCGGCTGGCTCTACGCCTACCAGCGCGCCTACGTCAGCGCCGACATCCTGGAGAACTACTTCCTGATCCTGATGCTGACGGCCGTGGTGCTGGTCGGGCGCCGGCAGCTGCTGGGCCCGCTGCTGGCGACGGCGCTGGTGCTGGTGCAGGAGAAGTTCTTCTCGCTCGGCGGCTACGTCGACAAGATCGTGCTGGGCAGCGTGCTGGTGCTGATCCTGGCTTTCTTCCCGCAGGGGCTGATGGGCCTGGCGCGTCCGCTGGGCCGCCTGTTCCGCTCGCGCGCCGCCCCGGCCACACCTTCTTTGACCACCCTGGAGACTCCCAAGTGACCGTGATCTGGACCCCCTCGCTCGACGACGCCGCCACCCGCTGGCAACAACTGGCCGACCGCCTCGGGCGCGAACGCTTCGCGCCGCTGGCGCCCGAGCTCGACCGCGACCAGCGCTATCCCTGGGAGACCATCGAGGCGCTGGTGGCGCACCGCTTCACCGGCCTGTTCCTGCCCACGCAGTGGGGCGGCGAGGGCCAGAGCCTGACCGCCACCGTGGCCGCGGTCGAGACGCTGGGCATGCATTGCGCGTCGACCGCCGCGATCATGTGCGCCTACCAGCTCGGCGCCTTCCCGATCCTGCTGGCCGGCACCGACGCGCAGAAGGACTTCTACCTGCGCGAGATGACGCAGGGCCGCGCCACCAGCTTCGCGCTGTCCGAGCGCGTGGCGGGCTCGGATGCCGCGGCCATCGAGGCCACGGCGGTGCGCGAGGGCGAGGGCTGGCGCCTGCGCGGCGAGAAGTACTGGATCGGCAACGGCGGCGCCTCGCGCTACTACGTGGTGTTCGCCAAGACCGACCCGGCCGCGGGCGGGCGCGGCATCTCGGCCTTCATGGTCGACAAGGAGAAGCCCGGCGCGGTGGTCGACGAGCTGTCCGACAAGATGGGCATCCGCGGCACCCAGACCTCGAACCTGCGCGTCGACGTGGTGGTGCCCGACAGCGCGCGCATCGGCGAGCTCAACCGCGCGCTGCGGCTGGCGCTGCAGACGCTCAACGTGGGCCGCATCATGGTGTCGGCGCAGTCGATGGGGCTGGCGCTCGCGGCCTTCCGCGAGGCCTCGCAGCGCGCCGTCGAGCGCCGCACCTTCGGCCAGCCGATCGGCGAGAACCAGGGCATCGGCTTCAAGCTGGCCGACATGGCGACCGAGATCTCGGCCGCCCGCATGATGCTGTACGAGGCCGCGCGCGCCTACGACGCCGGCGCCGACGTCTCGAACCTCGGCGCCATGGCCAAGCTCTTCACTTCCGAGGTGGCCCACCGGGCGGCGGACAATGCGGTCCAGATCTGGGGCGGCATGGGCTACTGCAAGCCGACGGTCGCGGAACGGCTGTACCGCGACCAGCGCATCCTCGAGATCTACGAGGGATCGTCCGAAATCCAGCGGCTGGTGTTGTCACGCGCCGTGCGCAAGGAGGCGGAAGATCGGGTGAAGTGAATCACGAAAGAGAAGAGGTTGGCGATGGCGAGTGCACAACAGGCAGTGGTGGATCCGGGCGGCAACGAGTCGCGCAACGAGATCCTGCAGGCGGCGGCGGAACTTTTCATGGAGCTGGGCTATGCGGCGACGTCGATCGACGCGGTGGCGCAGCGCCTGGGCGCCACCAAGGGCCGCATCTATCACCACTACCGCAGCAAGGCCGACCTCTTCTTCGACGTGCAGATCGCCGCGATGAACCGGCTCAACGAGCAGGTCGAGCCGATCGCGCGCGGCGCGGGCGACCCGCTCGAGCGCCTGTCCGCGATGGCGCTGCGCCATACCCAGATCCTGCTGACCGAGCTGCCGATGCAGAAGGTGGCGGTGCAGGGACTGGAGCGGCACCTGCTGGGCGCCTCCTCGGGCGCCAAGCGGCTGCGCTCGGTGGTCAAGATGCGCGACGACTACGAACAGATGTTCGTCGAGGTGATCGACGACGGGGTGCGCGCGGGCCTGTTCGTCGACCAGCCGGCGAAGCTCATCACCAAGCCCTTCTTCGGCGCGCTCAACTGGGCCACCGTCTGGTACAGCCAGCGGCGGCTGCAGAGCGCCGAGGCGGTGGACGACATCGCACATGCCCTGGCAGCCTTCGCGCTGCGCGGGCTTCTCAAGGATCCAAACCATGAAGCAGCAAGAAAGACAGCCCTTTTCCGAGACCATCTGGGATGAGAGGGAGACCTGGTCGCGCGACCGCATCGAGGCCTTCCAGCTCGATGCCCTGCGCCGCCAGCTCGAGCGCGTGGGGCGCACCAGCAGCCACTACCGCAAGGTGTTCGCCGAGGTCGGCTTCGAGCCCGGCGACCTGAAGAGCTTCGCCGACCTGCGCCGGCTGCCGTTCACGCGCAAGGCCGACTACGTCGCCGGTCTCGAGGCACAGCCCCCGTTCGGCGCCCTGGCCGCCGTCGAACCCGGCGAGGCCGTGCGGGTGCATTTCTCCTCCGGCACCACGGCCCGGCCCGCGCCGGTGCTCTGGACCCAGGCCGACATCGAACGCTGGGCCGACCTCTACGCGCGCTACCTCTATGCGCAGGGCCTGCGGCGCGGCGACATCTTCCAGTGCATGTTCAACTACGCGTGGTTCGTCGGCGGCCTCGGCGCCACGCTCGCGGCCCAGCACCTGGGCGCGCTGGTGATCCCGGCCTCCTCGGGCGACACCGAGCGCCAGATCGAGACCATCTTCCAGTACGGCAGCCAGTGCGTGATCGGCACGCCCTCGTTCATGGCCCACATGGCCGAGGCAGCCGAGAAGCTGGGGCGCGACCTGACCACCTCGCGCGTGAAGATGGTCTGCGTGGGCGGCGAGCCCGGCGCCAGCATCCCCGGCACGCGCGAGCGCATCGAGCGCCAGTGGGGCGCGAAGATGTTCGACTGCTACGGCGCGCTCGAATGCCAGCCGATCGGCTGGGACACCGCCGCGCAGCTCGGCCCGACGCTGGCCGAGGACTTCATCTACGTCGAGGTGCTGCATCCCGACACGAAGGAGCCGGTGGCCGACGGCGAGCGTGGCGTGCTGGTGCTGACCCACCTCGACAAGCAGGCCTGCCCGCTGGTGCGCTGGTGGACCGGCGACATGGTGGTGCGCGACAGCCGCGCCGCGCCCGACGGCCGCACCCATGCGCGCCTGGCCGGCGGCGTGCTGGGCCGCGCCGACGACATGCTGATCATCCGCGGCGTGAACCTGTTCCCCTCGGCGGTCGAGGACATCGTGCGCGCCTTCCCGGGCCTGAGCAACGAGTACCTGCTGGTGCTCGACGACAGCGTGAAGGACCCGCACACCGGCTTCCTCACCGGCGTGAAGCTGCGCGTGGAGCGCGCGGCGGGCGCGCCGGCCGACCTCGGCGAGCGGCTGTCGCAGCGGCTGCGCGAGAAGCTGCAGGTGCGCTTCCATGTCGAGGTGGTCGAGTCCGGCACCCTGCCGCGCACCATCCACAAGGCCACGCGGGTGGTGCATGCCTGAGGCGCGGGCCCAGGGCCTGCCGCGCCCGCTGGCCGGCCGGCGCGTGGTCGACCTGTCGCAGTTCATCGCCGGGCCCACCGCGGCCCAGTACCTCGCGGACTTCGGCGCCGAGGTCACGAAGGTCGAGTCGCCGCAGGGCGACGGCGTGCGCACCCTGCCGGGCAACGGCTTCGGCAGCTACTACGCGCGCAGCTTCAACACCGGCAAGACCAGCCGGGTGCTGAACCTGCGCGAGGCCGCCGACCGCGCGGCGCTCGATGCCATGCTCGAGGAGGCCGATGCCTTCGTCTGCAACCTCGCGCCCGCGTCACTGAGCGGCCTGGGCCTGGACGGGCCGACGCTGCGCGAACGCTTCCCGCGGCTGGTGATCGTGCTGATCTCGGGCTACGGCCAGCAGGATGCGCGCATCTGCATGGACACCATCGCGCAGTGCGAGTCGGGCTTCGCGCTGCTCAACGGCGACGAGGACGGCTCGCCGCGCTTGTCGACCAGCTGGCCGATCGATATGTTCTGCGGCATGTACGCCGGCATGAGCTGCGCCATGGCCATGCTCGACCCCGCGCGCCAGGGCTGCCTGGTCGACCTGTCGATGATGGAGGTGGCGGCCAGCATGCTGATCGGGCCGGCGATGCTCGCGGTCAGCGAGGGCGACCCGCTCGATCCGCCGATGGGCAACCGCGACCGCGCCTCCGCGCCCTCGAGCATCTACCGCTGCGCCGACGGCCACGTCTACATCCTCGGCGGGCTCGATGCCTACTGGCGCCGGCTGCGGCCGCTGGTGGGCGCCGACGACGCGCCGATCAAGGAGCGCATCGCGCGCGCCGCGCATTTCGACGCCCAGGTCGAGGCCTGGACGCTGCCGCGCCGGCGCGACGAGGTGCTGGCGCAGATGCGGGCGCTGCAGATACCGGCCGGCAACGTGCGGCCGCCCGAGGAGGCGCTGGCCATGATCCGCGCGCTGCGCCCCGGCGCGGTCTCGCGGGCGCTGCCATCGGGCGAGCACGTGCCCGCGTTCCCGGCGCTGTTCGACGGGCAGCGGCTGCCGCGCAGCGCGACCCCGCACGTGGGTGGCGGCCTGCGCTTCGCCTGAAGCCGCGTCCTTTCCCCTTCTTCCATCCTTTCGATCCGAGGAGCCTTCGATGGCCAGCACTTCTTCCCTTCCCGCCGCCGACGCGCTGCGGGTCATGCGGCCCGGCGTCCACCAGGGACGCTCGGCCTTCATCACCGGCGCCGGCTCCGGCATCGGCCGCGCGATCGCGCTGCGGCTGATGGCGCTGGGCATGGACGTCTTCGGCACCGGCCGCCGCGCCGAGGCGCTCGAGGAGACCGGCCAGCTGGCCGAGGGCCTCGCGGGCCGCTTCGGCTTCGAGACCTGCAACGTGCGCGACACCGAGGCGATCGAGGCACTGGTCGCGCGCGTCGGCCAGCGCCAGGGCATCGACCTGCTGGTGAACAACGCGGGCGGCCAGTTCTTCGCGCCCGCCACCGGCATCAGCCGCAAGGGCTGGGACGCCGTGATCGACGTCAACCTGTCGGCCATCTTCGTCGTCACCAAGGCCGCCTATCCCTTCCTCAAGGCGCGCAAGGGCTCGGTGGTCAACATCTCGCTGTCGGGCGTGGACCGCGGCTCGATGGGCATCGCGCACTCGATCGCCGCGCGCGCCGGCGTGCTGGGCCTGATGCGCACGCTGGCGCTCGAATGGGCCAGGGACGACATCGCGCTCAACTGCATCGGCCCCGGCGCGGTATTGACCGAGGGCCTGGCCGGCGAGGCCGCGAAGGCGATGCTCGACCGGCTGGTCGACGCCACGCCGATGGGCCGCGCCACCAGCGTGGAGGAGGTGGCCGAGCTGGTCGCCTTCCTCGCCACGCCGGCCGCGCACCTCATGACCGGCCAGCTAATCCAGATCGACGGCGCGGCCCACCTGGGTGCGGGCCTGCACATGCTGGCGGCCTGAAGCGATGGACGGCGCTCTCTCGCATGTGAAGGTGCTCGACCTGTCGCGCGTGCTGGCCGGCCCCTGGGCCTCGCAGATGCTCGCCGACCTCGGCGCCGACGTGATCAAGGTCGAGCGGCCCGGCAGCGGCGACGACACGCGCAGATGGGGCCCGCCCTTCCTGCACGACCGCGACGGCCAGCCCACGCCCGACGCGGCCTACTACCTGTGCGCCAACCGCAACAAGCGCTCGGTCACCATCGACATCACCACGGCCGAGGGCCAGCAACTGGTGCGTGAGCTCGCGGCGCGCTGCGACGTGCTGGTGGAGAACTACAAGGTCGGCGGCCTCGCGCAGTACGGCCTCGACTACGCCACGCTGCATGCCGAGTTCCCGCGGCTGGTCTATTGCTCGATCACCGGCTTCGGCCAGACCGGTCCCTATGCGCCGCGCGCGGGCTACGACTTCCTGGTGCAGGCCATGGGCGGGCTCATGAGCGTTACCGGCCGCGCGGAATCGGAGGAGGGCGCCGGCCCGCTCAAGGTCGGTGTCGCGGTGGCGGACCTGTTCACCGGCCTCTACGCCTCGAACGCGATCCTGGCCGCGCTGGCCTACCGCGAGCGCAGCGGCACGGGCCAGCACATCGACCTCGCGCTGCTCGACGTGCAGGTGGCCTGCATGGCGAACCAGGGCATGAACTTCCTCTACGGCGGCCGCTCGCCGGGCCGGCTCGGCAATGCGCATCCCAACGTGGTGCCGTACCAGGACTTCCCGACCGCCGACGGCGACGTGATCATCGCGGTCGGCAACGACGGCCAGTTCGCGCGGCTGTGCGCGGCCATCGGCCGGCCGGCGCTGGCCACCGACGAGCGCTTCGCGACCAACCTCGCGCGCATCGCGCACCGCGTCGAGCTGATCCGGCTGCTGCGCGAATGCACGCTGACGCGCTCCACCGACGAATGGGTGGCGGCGCTCGAGGCGGCCGAGGTGCCCTGCGGCCCGATCAACGACCTCGCGCGCGTGTTCGAGGACGCGCAGGTGATCGCGCGCGGCATGAAGATCGAGGTCGAGCACGCCACGGCCGGTGCCATTCCGCTGGTGGCCAATCCGATCCGGCTGTCGACCTCGCCGGTGGTCTACCGGCGCGCGCCGCCGACCCTGGGCCAGCACACGCGCGAGGTGCTGGCCGACGAGCTCGGCTGCGATGCCGAACGGATCGACCGGCTCGCGGCAAGCCGCGTCATCTGAGCGGCTTCAGGCCAGGCGCAGCTCGGGCGGCGGCACCGCCGAGGCCGCGGGCAGCTCCGCGCGCAGGAAGTCGATCAGCGCACGCAGCTTCGCGGGCACGCGGCGCCGGTCGGGGTAGTAGAGCGTGAGGCCCGGCAACACCGGGCTCCAGTCCGCCAGCAGCCGCACCAGCAGGCCCTGCTCGATCAGCGGCTCGATGTAGCCGTTGATCATGTAGGCGACGCCGATGCCGTCGAGCGCCGCGCGCACCAGCGTGGCCGAGTCGTTGAGCACGAGCCGGCCGTCGATCGCGAGCTGCAGCGTCTCGTCGCCGCGCGCGAACTGCCAGCGCTCGACCTGGCCGGTGGTGACGTGGCGAAAGCCGATGCAGTCGTGCGCCAGCAGTTCGGTGGGATGCACGGGCGTGCCGTGGCGCGCGAGGTAGTCGGGCGAGGCGATCACGTGCGCCTCGATGCGCGGCCCGATCCTGACCGCGATCATGTCCTTCTCGACCAGGTCGCCGAAGCGGATGCCGGCATCGAAGCCCTGGGCCACGATGTCCACCAGCTGGTTCTCGATCCGCAATTCGAGCTTGATGTCGGGGAAGCGGTCGAGAAAGCGCCGCAGCACCGGCTGCAGGCCGATGGTGTAGCCAGCGCGCGGCACGTTGAGCCGCAGCAGGCCGCTCGGATGGTCGGCCTCGCGGCCCAGCTCTTCGGAGACGGCAGCGAGCTCCGACACCACCGGCCGCACCTTCTCGAGATAGCGCTCGCCGACCTCGGTGAGGCTCACGCTGCGCGTGGTGCGGTTGAACAGCGTGATGCCGAGGCGCCGCTCAAGGCTGCGGATCGACTGGCTCACGGCCGAGGGCGTGACGCCCAGGCGCACCGCGGCGGCCGAGAAGCCGCGTTCCTCCGCCGCCACGATGAAGGCGATGAGTCCATCCAGCAGGTCCTGGCGCATGCGGCGCTCTCCATTGCGATATCGAAGCGCCGAGTCTAGTGGCGGCCTTGCGATCTGTTAGCCGGCCTTGAAAGCCCATGCAGCGCTGGCGGCTTGTCGCGCCGCGCTCTGCTGCGTAGCCTGCGCCGGTCCTCTCACACCATTCCACTGTTTGGAATCGAGCGGTGTCGCGAGCCGCGCGCCCTTCCTACCATGCATCCATTCTTCCTATCCACCGAGACAGCGGCCATCACGGCCCCAAGGAGACTTCCATGAGCGCGAGCACGCAAAGCGCGGGCGTCAGGCCCTTCTTGATCGGCGCCACCTGGACAACAGGCCAGGGCACGCCCTTCGAATCGATCAACCCCGCCACCGGCGCTCTCAACGGCCTGATCGGCAGTGCGAGCCGCGAGGACGTGGACCTCGCGGTGCGCACCGCCAAGGCCGCGCAGGCCCGGCCCGAGTGGCGCGCGACGCTGCCGCACCGGCGCGCGGCGATCCTGCACCGCATCGCCGACCTGATCGAGGCCAACGCCGAGGAGCTGGCCGAGCGCCAGATGCGCGAGAACGGCAAGCTGCGCGCCGAGTGCGTGGCGCAGGCGGCCGGCGGCGCGGCGGCCTACCGCTACTTCGCGTCGATCTGCGAGACCATGCCGGCCGAAGTGGCGCCCTCGCGCGGCGACCATCTTTCGATGGTGCTCTACGAGCCCTTCGGCGTGGTGGCCGCGATCACGCCCTGGAATTCGCCGCTCACGCTCGAGTCGCAGAAGGTGGCGGCGGCGCTCGCGGCCGGCAACGCGGTGGTGCTGAAGCCCTCGGAGTTCACGCCCACCATCGCGCTGCGCGTGGCCGAGCTCGCGCTCGAGGCCGGCCTGCCGCCGGGCATCCTCAACGTCGTGACCGGCCTCGGCGCCGAGACCGGCTCGGCGCTGGTCGCGCATCCCGAGGTGCGGCTGATCTCGTTCACCGGCGGCACCGCCACCGGCAAAGCGATCGCGCGCGAGGCCGCGGGCCGCATGGCCGCGGTGGCGCTCGAGCTCGGCGGCAAGTCGCCGCACATCGTGTTCGCCGACGCCGACCTCGACAAGGCGCTGCAGGGCGTGCTGCATGGCGTGTTCTCATCCAGCGGCCAGTCGTGCATCGCGGGCACGCGGCTGTTCGTCGAGCGCGGCATCCACGACGCCTTCGTCGCGCGGCTGGTGCAGGCCGCCAAGGCGCTGCGCGTGGGGCCGCCCGACGATGCGCGCTCGCAGGTGGCGCCGCTGTCGTCCTTCGTGCACCGCGACAAGGTCGAGGCCATGGTCAACATGGCGCGCGAGGACGGCGCCGAGGTGCTGGCCGGCGGCAGCCGCCCGGCCGATCCCGCGCTGGCCGACGGCGCCTACTACCTGCCCACCCTCATCGGTGGGGTGACGAACGATGCGCGCATCTGCCAGCAGGAGGTGTTCGGCCCGGTGCTGTGCGTGATGCCCTTCGACGGCGAGGAGGATCTCGTCGCGCAGGCCAACGACACTTTCTTCGGCCTGGCCGCGGGCGTGTGGACGCGCGACTTTCCGAAGGCCTGGCGCGTGGCGCGCGCGGTCGAGGCCGGCACGGTCTGGATCAACACCTACAAGACGCTCAGCGTGTCGGTGCCCTTCGGTGGCTTCAAGGAAAGCGGCTCGGGCCGCGAGAAGGGCTTCTTCGGCATCCGCACCTATCAAGAGGCCAAGACCGTGATGGTGGGGCTCTGAGATGACGCTGCGGACCCTGGGTTTCGTCGGCCTCGGCGTGATGGGCGAGCCCATGTGCGCCAACCTCGCGGCGAAGAGCGGCGCGCGCGTGCTGTGCCATGACCTCGATGCCGCGCCGATGCGGCGGCTGGCCGAGCGCGGCGCGGTGCCGGCCGACTCGCTGCGCGCATTGGCGCTCGAGGCCTCGGTGGTGTTCCTCTGCCTCGCGAGCGCGCAGGCGGCGGAGTCGGTGGTCGAGGCGCTCGCCGAGGCCTGGCAAAGCAGCGAAGGCGTTCGCACCGTGGTCGACATGGGCACCACCTCCGTGCTGGCCACGCGCCGCATGGCCGAGCGGCTCGCGCAGGCCGGCCACCGCTTCGTCGACGCACCGGTGGCGCGCATGCCCGCGGCCGCCATCGCGGGCACGCTGAGCATCATGGCCGGCGGCGCGGCCGAGGACGTGAGCGCGCTGATGCCCCACTTCCGCTGCATGGGCAGCGACATCACGCACTGCGGCGGCACCGGCGCGGGCCAGGTGGTGAAGATCCTGCACAACACCGTGCTGTTCGAGGCCGTGCAGGCCCTGGCCGAGGCGATGGCCGTGGCGCGCGCGCACGGCGTGGATGGCGCGGTGCTGCTCGATGCCATCGAACTGGGCTCGGCCGACAGCCGCGCCGCGCGCGTGCAGGGCCGCGAGGCGCTGCTGCCGCGCCATTACCCCGAGGGCCGCTTCGCGACGCGCTATGCGCTCAAGGACGTGAGCCTCGCGCTCGAACTCGCGCAGGCCGCGGGGCTCGAGGCCGCGATGGCGCGCGAGACGGCGTCGACGCTGCGGCGCACGATCGACGCGGGCTGGGGCGACCGCTATTACCCGGCGCTCTACGAGCTCGTGTCGGGTGCGCCGCCGCGCGACGCCGCGAACGACTGAAGTCTTTCTCTTCTTCTCCCGATTCATCACAACGCATGCCGCACCAGCGGCAGGAGACAGCCATGACCGCTTCCTTCCTCTTTCTTCTCTCGCGGCGCGCCGCCCTCGGCGGCCTGCTCGCGCTGGGCCTCGCCGCCTCCGCGGCCGCCGCCTTCCCCGACAAGCCCATCACGCTCGTCGTGCCCTTCCCCGCGGGCGGCGCCACCGACGCGATGGCGCGCTTCACCGCGACCCGGCTCTCGAAGGAGCTGGGCAAGCCCGTGGTGGTCGACAACCGCGGCGGTGCCGGCGGCGCGATCGCGGCCGAGGTGGCGCTGGCCGCGCCGAAGGATGGCTACACGCTGTTCTTCACCACCACCGGCACGATGGCGATCAACCCCTTCATCTACCGCAAGCTCAAGTACAACCCGCTGACCGACTTCGAGCCCATCGGCAACGTGGCCTCGGCCTCGAACGTGCTGGTGGTGCATCCCTCGGTGAAGGCGAACACGGTGGCCGAGCTGATCGCGCTGGCCAAGGCCAACCCCGGCAAGCTCACTTATGCCTCGGCCGGCATCGGCGCCTCGAGCCACCTGTCGGGCGCGCTGTTCGAGAGCATGACCGGCACGCAGATGCTGCACGTGCCCTACAAGGGCTCCGCGCCCGCGCTGTCGGATTTCCTCGCGGGCCGCGTCGACATGATGTTCGACACCGCCTCGACCCATGCGCCCTACGTCAAGGCCGGCAAGATCCGCGCGCTGGCCGTGACCAGCCCGCGCAAGTCGCCCGCCTTCCCCGGCGTGCCCTCGATCGCCGAGGCCGGCGTGCCGGGCTACGACGTCTCGATCTGGTTCGGCGTGGCCGCGCCCGCGGGCGTGCCCAAGTCCGCGATCGACCGCCTCTCGGCCGCGCTCGAGAAGGCCTGGCAGGCCCCCGACATCAAGGCCGCGCTGGCCGAGGTGGCGGCCGATCCGCAGTACCTGGGGCCGGCCGAGTACAAGCGATTCATCGCGGCGGAGCACCAGAAGTGGGGGCGGATCGTGAAGGCGGCGGGGGCCGAAGGGCAGGACTGACTGGCTGGCCCGGGGCTGCGTGGCTCCGATGTACTCAGCGCCGCCACAAGGCCATGAAATCGAAGGAGAGCTGTCGCTGGTGGCGAATCGAGAGCAGATGGATCCGGCCATCGATTCGCGCGTAGAGCAGCAGGTAGTGCGTCATCACGTACTCGCGCAGTTCGCCGTCCTTGGCGAGTGCGCCGAGCTGCTTGATCAGTCGTGCCGTGCCATTGGCGACTTCCACCGAGCGGGTCGGTCGCTCGAGGAACAGGCGCCCCATGCCAGGGAAGCTCTCGAGGTTGGGGATGACGGTGTCCGCCAGTTCCTCCAGCAGCGTGTCGAAAGCGTGCGGCGCCTCGGCGTCGATCAGGAAGGCTTCGATCTCTTCGAGGTTTCGCTCGAAGTTCGCTGTGAGCTTGACGGTGCTCTTCGCGGTCACGGTGCGGCGTCGCCGGTCACCCGGCGGATTTGGCCGCGCGGCGACGCTGGATGGCGGACAGAGCGCTTCGCGCGTCCTTGACCTTGCCGGCAGCGACGTCGGCCAGGCCCCGGCTGGCGTCCTCGATCAGCAGCAGGTGGATGCGTTCGCGCTCGAGCTGGTGGTAGTAGTCGAGCCGCTGCGCATCGATGATGGCCACATAGCTCTCGCCATTCTTGGTGATGATCTTCTCAGCTCCGGCCTTCACTTCGTCGACCAGTTCGGACAGGTTCGCCCTGGCCTGCGACAGCGGAATCACGTCAGCGGCTGAGATGGCCATGGCCGGCTCCTTGAGGTTGATTTGTACAGAATTCTGCACATTATAGAGATCCCGCCTCAGCGCTCGGCAAACCCATCCGTCGCCCGCAGCAACCGATCGAGGATCCCGGGCTCCGAATACGCATGCCCCGCTCCCTCGATCAGGTGGAACTCCGCCTCGGGCCAGGCCTTGTACAGGGCCCAGGCGTAGCGCGCGGGGCAGGGCATGTCGTAGCGGCCGTGCACGATCACGCCCGGGATGCCGTGCAGCCGGTGCGCGTCGCGCAGCAGCTGGCCGTCCTCGAGCCAGGCGTCGTGCACGAAGTAGTGGTTCTCCAGCCGCGCGAAGGCCAGCGCGAAATGGTCGTCGGCATGCGAGGCAGCGAGCGCTGGGCTCGGCAGCAGCGTGATGGTCTGGCCTTCCCAGACGCTCCAGGCGCGCGCGGCCTCGATCTGCGCCACCGGGTCGTCGCCGGTCAGTCGCTTGCGGTAGGCCGCGATCATGTCGCCGCGCTCGGCCTCGGGGATCGGGGCCTGGAACTGCTCCCATCGGTCGGGGAACATCTCCGACACGCCGAACTGGTAGTACCAGTCGAGCTCGGCACGCGTGACGGTGTAGATGCCGCGCAGCACCAGTTCGCTGACGCGCTCGGGGTGCTTCTGCGCATAGGCCAGCGCCAGCGTCGAACCCCACGAACCGCCGAACACCAGCCAGCGCTCGGCGCCCACCAGTTCGCGCAGGCGTTCGATGTCGGCCACCAGGTGCCAGGTGGTGTTGGCCTCGAGGCCCGCATGCGGCTGCGACAGGCCGCAGCCGCGCTGGTCGAACAGCAGCAGGTCGTAACGCGAGGGATCGAACAGCCGCCGGTGCTCGGGCGAGATGCCGCCGCCCGGGCCGCCGTGCAGGAACACCGCGGGCTTGGCGCCGGGCGTGCCCACGCGCTCGTAGCGGATGCGGTGGCCGTCGCCCACGTCGAGCATGCCGCTCTCGTAGGGTTCGATCGGGGGATAGGGCTGGCGCAGGGTGTCGGTCATTCGATGCTTCCTTCGGGGTTCATGCAAAGCCGCGCGCGAGCGCGCGTTCCACGTCGGCCACCAGCGCGAGCAGCGCCGGCGAGAGTTCGCGCACCACGCTCGCGAGCGATTCGCTGCTGGAGACGCTGAGGTTGAGCACATAGCCCGAGGCGCCCGGCGCTTCGTCGGGCTGCGCGGCGGGCAGGCGGATCGGCGCGGCGAGCGCCACCACCTCGGGCTGCCAGGCGGCGGCGCAGAAGCCGCGCGTGTTCACGCTGGCGATGGCGGCCTCGATCTCCTCGCGCAGCGCCGGCCACTGCTCGCGCCGGCGCTGCTTGAACAGCGCATAGAGCGCCTTGCGCCGCGGTTCGCCGGCCGTGGCCAGCCAGGCGCGTCCGAGCGAGGTGAGTTCCATCGGCACGCGCTGGCCCGAGACCACGTTGCGCAGCGACACGCGCCGGTTGTAGCGGATCGACTCGAGGTAGACCATCTCGTCGCGGTCGGGCGCGGCCAGGCCGACGTTGATGCGGCGCGACTCGGCCAGCGCGCGCATCTTCGGCGCGGCCAGCGACAGCACGCTGGAGCCCGAGCGCATCGCATGCGCGAGGCTCAGCACCGCGGGCGCCAGCCGGTAGGCGCGCTGGCCCGCATCGACCTGCAGCATGCCCGCACCCACCAGCGTCTGCGTGAGTCGGCTCACGGTGGAGCGCGACAGGCCGGTGCGGTCGGCGAGCTCGGCATTGCCCAGCAGCTCGGAGCCTGGCCTGAAGGCGCGCAGGATCTCCACGCCGCGTTCCAGCGAACGGTTGGCCGGCGAGATGCCGGGCTTCTGCTCGAGTGAGGGGGTCATGCGGCTCATGGGGGCTCCATCCAGGCCTAGGCTTCGATTCCATTGCTTGGAATTGGGGGAGTGTATGCGCAGGCCCTCGTGCCTATGCTTTTCCCCTATGGCGCAGCGAGCTTTTTCCGCCCGCGCCGACAAGGAGACAGCATGCAATTTCGAATCGACGGGCGCGCGCGGCGCGTGCTCATGAGCCTGGCAACCGGCCTGGCCCTCGCCTTGGCGATGGGCGGCGCGGCCGCGCAGGCCTTCCCCACGAAGCAACCGATCCGCCTCGTCGTGCCGTTCGCGGCCGGCGGCGGCACCGACGTGATCGCGCGCGTGCTTGGCGCGGGCATCGGCGCCGAACTGAAGCAGTCGGTGATCGTCGAGAACAAGCCCGGCGCCGGCACCATCATCGGCAGCGACTACGTCGCCAAGAGCGCGCCCGACGGCTACACGCTGCTGATGGCGACCTTCGCGCACGCGGTCAACCCCAGCCTGCAGCCCAGGCTGCCTTACGACCAGGCCAAGGCCTTCGCACCATTGAGCCTGGTCGGCCGCTCGCCCAATGTGCTGGTGGTGCGCAGCGACCGCGACTTCCGCTCGGTGGCCGACCTGCTCGCGTTCGCGAGGGCGCATCCCGGCAAGCTCAGCTACGGCTCGTTCGGCAACGGCACCTCGGCGCACCTGGCGGGCGAACTCTTCAAGCGGCTCGCGCAGGTCGACCTCACGCACGTGCCGTACCGCGGCTCGGCGCCCGCGCTGACCGACCTGCTCGGCGGTCAGATCGACCTGATGTTCACCACCGCCGCGAGCGTGGCGCCCTACATCGCGAGCGGCAAGCTGCGCGCGCTGGCCGTGACCTCGCCGCAGCGCTCTCCGGCCATGCCTTCTGTGCCCACGGTGGCCGAGAGCGGCGTGCCCGGCTACGTGGCCGAGAGCTGGTACGGGCTCTATGCGCCGGCCGGCACGCCCACCGAGGTGGTGGCGCGGCTCGATGCCGCGATCCGCAAGGCGGCGCACAGCGAGACTTTCAGCAAGCGCATCGCCGACGAGGGCATCGTGGTGATCGCCTCGCCGCCCGAGGAACTGACGCGCTATGTCGCCGCCGAGCAGGCCCGCTGGGGCCAGCCGGTGCGCGAGGCGCACATCCAGCTCGACTGAGCGAGCCCTCTTCCATTCTTCATCCCCTTGCCGACATGACCACTCCCACCTCTTCCATCCAGCTTCGCACCGAGGACGGCGTCGCCATCCTCACGCTCGACCGCTCCGAGGTGCGCAACGCCGTCGACGACGCCATGCGCGGCGAACTCATGGCCGCGCTCGAGCGCGTGAACCGCGACGACAGCGTGCGCGCGCTGGTGCTCACCGGCGCGGGCAGGGCCTTCTGCGCGGGCGGCGACATCCGCGCGATGCAGCAGCGCATGCAGGCACCGGCCGGCGATATCGCCTACAACGGCTGGGCGCGGCAGCAGCGCACCCATCACGCACTGAGCGCGCTGCACGACCTGCCCAAGCCCACCATTGCCGCGGTGAACGGCGCCTCCACCGGCCTGGGCACCGACCTCGCGATGGCCTGCGACTTCGTGATCGCCTCCGAGCCGCATGCCAGCTTCGCCTGGAACTACGTGCTGCGCGGGCTGATTCCCGATGGCGGCGGCATGTACTTCCTGCCGCGCCGCGTGGGCCTGGCGCGCGCCAAGGCGCTGATCTTCACGGGCCGCACCGTGCGCGCCAACGAGGCGATCGAGCTCGGCATCGCCGACCGCCTGAGCACGCCCGAGGCGCTGCTGGCCGACGCGACGGGCTGGGCGCGCGAACTCGGCGCGGGCTCGCGCACCGCGGTCGCCCTGGCCAAGGGCATCCTGAACCAGAGCTTCGAGCTGCAGGCCGAACAGGTCTTCGGCCTCGGCAGCCAGGCGCAGGCGATCTGCTACACCTCGAACGAGCACCGTGCTTCGGTCGAGGCCTTCCTCGCGAAGTCGGCGGCCAAGGAGGGCGCGCGATGAGCGATGCCAGCTCCCCCATCTCTCGCCTGATCCGCCCGCGCAGCGTGGCGGTGATCGGCGCTTCGGCCGATCTCGCGAAGACCTCGGGCCGGCCCGTCGCCTATCTGCAGAAGCATGGCTTCACGGGCGCGATCCATCCGGTGAACCCGAAGGCCGAGACCATCGCGGGCCTGCGCTGCTACCCCGACATCGGCGCGCTGCCCGAGGCGCCCGATGTCGCGATCGTGCTGCTGGGCGCCGAGCGTGCGCAGGCCGCGGTGCGCGAACTCGCGGCGCGGGGCTGCGCCGCGGCGATCGTGCTCGCGAGCGGCTATGCCGAGACCGGCGCGCAAGGGCAGCAGCGCCAGCGCGAGCTGCTCGAGGCGGCTGGCGGCATGCGCCTGCTCGGGCCCAACACCATCGGGCTGGTGAACCTCACCGACCGCATCACGCTGTCGGCCAGCGGCGCGCTCGAGGCCGACGACCTCGTGGCCGGCGGCATCGCGGTGGTGTCGCAGAGCGGCGGCATCCTGGGCTCGCTGCTCTCGCGCGGCGCGGCGCGCGGCATCGGCTTCTCGAAGCTGGTCTCCACCAGCAACGAGGCCGACCTCGACCTCGCCGATTTCGTCGACCACCTGGCCGAGGACGAGGCCACGCGCGTGATCGCGCTCTACATGGAGGGCGTGCGCGACGTCGCGAAGTTCCGCGCCGCCGCCGCCAAGGCGCGGCGCGCGGGCAAGCCGCTGGTGGTGTTCAAGATCGGCCGTTCCGAATCGGGCGCGCAGGCCGCGGCCTCGCACACCGGCGCGCTGGCCGGTGCCGACCGCATGTACGACGCGCTGTTCCGCGAGGTGGGCGCGATCCGCGCGCGCGACTTCTCCGACCTGCTCGACCTGCCGGCCGCGCTGGCCACGGGCCGCCGCCTCGGCGGGCGCCGCGTGGCCATCCTCACCTCGACCGGCGGCGCCGGCACGCTGGTGGCCGACAGTCTCGGCGTGGCCGGCTTCGAGGCGCCGCCGCCCGACGCGGCCACCGCCGAGGTCCTGCGCACGCTGCAGGCCGACGGGCCCTCGGTGCTCGACCGCAATCCCATCGACGTGACCCTGGCCGGCCTGCAGCCGCAACTGCTGCGCCGCGCGCTCGGCGCGCTGCTCGACAGCCCGGGCTACGACGCGGTGGTGGTCATCGTCGGCTCGTCGGCGCTGGCCATGCCCGACCTCGTCGCCGATGCGATCCGCGACTGCCTGCCGGGCACGACCAAGCCGGTGCTGGCCTACGTGAGCCCGCATGCGCCGGCCGTGGCCGTGCTGCTCAACGGTCGCGGCGTGCCGGCTTTCAGCGCGCCCGAGAGCTGCACCGTGGCGCTGCAGGGCATGCTGATGCAGGACGGTGCGACGCCGGTGGACGCCGTGTCGGCGGGCGCCATCGTCGACCTCGCGGGCCTGCCCGCGCAGGGCTCGTTCGACGAGGCCGAGGCCAAGGCGCTGTTCGCGCGCTTCGGCGTGCCGGGCGTGCGCGAGGTCGCGGTGCGCGATGCGCGGCAGGCGGCCGAGGCCGCGCCCGCCCTGGGCGAGAAGGTGGTGCTCAAGATCCTGTCGCGCCGCATCACCCACAAGACCGAGGTCGGCGGCGTGGCCGTGGCCGTGCCCGCATCGCAGGTGGCCGCACGCGTGGCTCGCATGCACGACGACGTGGCGACCGCCACCGGCCAGGCGCCCGAGGGCTACCTGGTGCAGGAGATGGTCATGGGCGGCACCGAGATGATCCTCGGCCTGCACCGCGATGCGCTCGGCACCGCGCTGCTGATCGGCATGGGCGGCGTGACCGCAGAGCTCGTCGGCGACACCGTGCTGCGCATGGTGCCGCCGGGTGGCGCGCTGGTGCGCGAGGAAGCCGCCGCGATGCTGCGCGAGCTGAAGACCTGGCCGCTGCTCGACGGCTATCGCGGCCGGGCGCCGGCCGATGTCGAGGCACTGGTCGACGCGATCGTCGCGTTCTCGCGCATGGCGGGGCAACTGGGCGAACGGCTCGAGACGGCAGAGATCAATCCGCTGTTCGTGCTGGCGAAGGGGCAGGGGGTGAAGGCGGCCGATGGGGTGGTGGTGCTGGCGGGGGGCTGAAGAGCTTCGATCAGCAGGCCTGCGCTATCCTCGATCGACCATGACCGAACTGCGCATCACCACCGACAAAGCGGCGATCGACGTCGCCCTGGTTCACCGCTTCCTCAGCGAGAGCTCGATCTGGGGCCGAGGCATTCCGCTGTCCACCGTGCAGCGTTCGATCGAGCACTCCCTGTGCTTCAGCGGTTTCATCGGTGCCGACCAGGTGGCCTTCGCCCGCGTGATCTCCGACCACGCAACCTTCGCGAACCTGGTCGACGTGTTCGTGCTGCCCGAGCATCGGGGGAGGGGGTACATCAAGGTGCTCATGCAGGCGGTGATGGGCTTTCCCGCGTTGCAGGGGCTGCGTCGCTTCACGCTGGCGACGGGCGATGCGCACGGGCTTTACGAGCGGTTCGGGTTCACGGCACCGTTGAGGCCGCAGTCGTTGATGGAGCGGTATTTCCCGAATCTCTACACCTCACGGGATTGAGGTAGACGGCTGCTCGAAGCAGTCGATTTCGAAACTCTCAACACGGTTGAGAGAGATTTCCTGGCGTTCGTGCCTTCGTGCCCGCGGCCTCAACCCGATCCAGGGCGGCGCGAGGTACTCGGGGCGCGCGGGAAAAAAACAAGGAGGAGCGTGATCGGAAGACCGACCCCACTCCTTCCGGCCCGGCAACGCTCAAGCTGCCTTCAAGGCATCCTGCCCATACGTCCCCGCCGCCCGCACATCCGCCGGATCGAAGCTCGCCCCCGCCCCCTGCTGTTCGCGTTGCACCGCGAGCCGCGCGCCCTCCTGCGCAGCCATGTCGAACAGGCGATTGGGATCGTGCCGGCGCAGTTGCAGCGCGGCTGCTTCCAGCCCGGCGGCGATCTCGATCTCGCGCTGGCCCGAAGCCATGCCGTCGAGCAGCAGGCCGGCCGCGATAGCGGGCTCCATGCCCTGGTCGATGTTCGCGTCGGAACGGCCGCGGGCGCTGCCGTCGGCGCCGAGCGCATTGATCGACACCGCGGTGCGCACCGAGCCCGGCAGCGCGACGCTGACGCGGATGCCGTAGGCCTGCTCGACCTCGGCGCGCAGGGCATCGAAGTAGCCCTGGACCGCATGCTTGGCGCCGCTGTAGCCGGTGCGCAGCGGCGCGCCGACCTTGCCGGCCACCGAGCCGATCACGGCGATGTGGCCGCTGCGGCGCTCGGCCATGCGCGGCAGCACGAGCTGGGTGAGGGCGACGGGTGCGAGGTAGTCGACCTCGATCAGGCGGCGATAGACGGCGAGGTCGGTGTCGATGGCGAGGCTGCGCTGGGCGATGCCGGCGTTGTTGATCAGCACGTCGATCTGGCCCTGCCAGCCGGCGGCGCGCTCGACGATGGCCGGCAGGGCGTCGTAGTCGGTGGCCTCGAAGGGCAGTACCAGCACGCGCTCGGGGGCGCGCGCCGCGAGGGCGGCCAGCGGCTCGGGGCGGCGGCCGGAGGCGATCACGCGCGCGCCGCGCTCGAGCAGCGCGAGTGCGAGGGCCTCGCCGATGCCGGAGGAAGCGCCGGTCACCCATGCGGTCTTGTTCTCGAAGTACATCTGAAAGCTTTCCTTGACGTGGAGCGGTGTGGGATCCCGCGGCGCGTGTCGGTGTGTTGGATTCGGATGTTCTGCTCCGACGAGGCCGCGGGCGTGGCGTGCGCCTCGGTCATTGTGGGGGCACCGCAAGGGCCTGACCATCGGCCAATGGGGGTAATGCAAGAGTGTGCAGTGGCCTGGCGAGGGGCGGCCAAAGGTGGTCGGTGGGCGCGAGCCTTCGGCGCCCCTGGCCGCCAGTGCGGCCTCTACTTGCCCTTGGCCGGCGCGGTGGCGACGGGCGCGCCCTGCGTCGCGGGCGCGGGCTTGTCCCGCTCGCTGCTCACCCACGTCAGTGCGTAGACGACCAGCACGACGGCGACCGCGGCGATCGCGCTCCACATCACGATACCGGGCTTCTGGTGGTTCTGTCCCTGGTTGGTTCCGGTCGGCATGGTGTCCCTCTCTGTCTGTAGTACCGCGGTGCGGGGAACTCCAAGCTAACAGGCCACACGCGCGCGGCTGTCGGACGCGCGCCAGTGCCCGACGTCAGCCAACCGGACAGCCTGTGTCGCCGCAGCCTTCGCCCGCGGCCGCTTCTTCTTCGCGAACCGCATCGGCGATCAACGGCGCGGCGACGTCCTCGGCCGCGAGCTGGCCGATGGCCGCGCCCAGCGACATGTCGTCGAGCAGGCCGAAGTGGCTCAGCCGCAGCTGCCCCTGCCTGTCGATCAGCACCACGCTCGGCGTGCCCTGGAACTGGTAGGCGCGCATGGTCTGCGGAATGCTGCTGCCGGGCGAGGGCCGGTCGATGCCGATCGGGAAGACGTAGCGGTACTCGCGCACGAAGGCCTCGAGCGCCGCGGGCGTCATGACCTCGTGGTGCTCGAACACCGAGTGCAGCCCGATCACCGCGACGTCCTTCGCGGCGAACAGTTGCCGGGTCTTCTTCGCCTGCGGCAGGCCGTGCGTGGCGCAGGCCGGGCACAGCATCTGGAAGGCATGCAGCACCACGACCTTGCCGCGCAGCGATTCGAGCGTGACGGGGGCCTCGGTGCTGAGCCAGCGCTCGACCTGCAGTTCGGGCGCCGGGGGATGGATTCTCGACATGGTTGATGGCTCCAATGCAATGGCAACGCCCCGGCGCTCGTGCTCAAGCAGCCGCGCGCAGCTTCACGCCCGGGAAATCCACGGGCACGTCGAAGGCGACATTCACATAGTTCGTGAACAGGTTCAAGGCCACGTGCGCAAGGAGCTCGACGATCTGCCGGTCGTCGAAGCCCGCGTCGCGCAGCGCCTGCACTTCGGCGGCGTCGATCTGTCCGCGCTGCTCGACCACCGCGAGCGCGAAGCGCAGCGCCGCGGCGGTCTGCGGATCGGCGGACTCGCCGTGCTGCGCGGCCGTCATCTCTGCCGACGAGGCGCCGGCCTTGCGGCCCAGCGCCGTGTGCGCGGCCAGGCAGTAGTGGCAGGCATTGCGGTCGGCGATCGCCACCGCGATCTTCTCGCCGAGCTGCGCGGGAATCACGCCGCCGCCGAGCGCGCCGAACGATCCCCACAGGCTCTGGAGCGCGGCCGGCGAGTTGGCGACGGCGCGGAACATGTTGGGCGTGGCACCGAAGGCGCCGTGGATCTGCGAGAGCAGCGCCTGGGTGTCGCCGGTGGCTTCGGCGGGGGAGACGAGGGGGATGCGGGACATGGTGATTTCCTTCAGGGAGTTGTGTCGGTGAAGGAAGTTTGCTGGCGATCCTCGTATGATTCGGATCGTTTTATCCATTAAACATATCTTTTCGTCCGAATGGCCGCGCCACCTCCCATCGACAGGCTGTCCTCGCTGCTCGAGCGCTTCCGCGTGCGCGCGCACCTGTTCCACAACGGCCCGCTGTGCGGCACCACGAGCTTCGCGGCCGAGCCGGGGCGCGGCTTTCTGCACGTGCTGCGCCGTGGCGAGATGGTGGTCACGCATGCCGCGCGCAGCGGCGCGCCGCGCAAGCTGGTCGTGAAGGAACCAAGCCTGCTGTTCTATCCGCGCCCGCTGTCCCACCACTTCCACAATGCGCCCGTCGAAGGCTCGGACTTCGTCTGCGCGACGCTGGACTTCGATGGCGGCGAGACGCATCCGCTGGCGCGCGCGCTGCCGCCGCTGATCCGCCTGCCGCTGCGCGAGGTCGAGGGGATCGAGCAGTCGCTCGCGCTGCTGTTCTCCGAGACCACGCGCGTGCAGTGCGGCCACCGGCTGCTGGCCGACCGCCTGTTCGAGGTGGTGCTGATCCAGCTGCTGCGCTGGCTGCTCGATCATCCGGAGCACAGCGAACTGCCGCCGGGCCTGCTGACGGGGCTCGGCGATCCTCGGCTCGCGCGCGTGCTGGTCGGCCTGCACGAGCGGCCCGGCGAGCCCTGGCCGCTCGAGCAGATGGCGCGCGAGGCGGGCCTGTCGCGCAGTGCCTTCGCGCAGCGCTTTCGCGAGGTGGTGGGCACCACGCCCGCCGACTACCTCGCGCTCTGGCGGCTCAGCATCGCGCAGGCGCAACTGCGTTGCGGTGCCTCGGTGAAGACCATTGCCGACGAACTCGGCTATGCCAATGCCTCGGCGCTGTCGCGCGTGTTCGCGCAGAAGCTGGGCGTGTCGCCGCGCGAGTGGCTGGCGGCGCGGCGCGAAGGCTCCTGAGGCATCGCCGGTCCAGGGCCGGCCGCGGCGACGCGGGTGCGATCAGATGCTGGATCCGGCCTTCACGCGCTTCGCCGCGGCACGCAGCAGCACGCGCGAGTAGAGCTTGTGGAAGCCCGTCAGCGCATCGATCGTCCAGCCGAGGCCGCCCTGCGCGCGCGGCAGGACGGCCGAGCCGAAGAACAGCGTGGTCTGCGGTGCCGCGCCGTCCGCGCGCGGCGCCACCATGAGCCAGCTGCGCGTGCGTCCGGTCGCCAGCACGATCTGGTCGGCCGCGCGCGCCTCGACGCGCCAGGCCGAGAAGGTCTCGACATGGCCCGCGGCCAGGGCGGCCGCATCGACGTCGTTCGCACGCCGTCCGAGCACCACACCGAGCAGCCAGCGCTCGGGCTTGAAGGCCGGCGAGGTATAGAAGGCCTCGACGTAGGCGGCCAGCGGCACGCGGCCGTCGACGGCGAGCGCGTGGCAGTCGGTGTAGGCGCCCGTGCCCTCGTAGCGGGCGAGCAGGGCATGCGCGGGCAGGGCGCGGATCTCGATCGGATTCATGGGGCGGCGGCGGTCGCACGAGGATGCGTGCCCGTGCATTGTGCGGTGCCGTGCCCCGTGCCCGGCGTCAATCGACCCGGACCTTGGCCGCCTTCACGATCTGGTCGTACTTCGCGAGGTCGGCGCGGATCTGCTGGCCGAACTCCGCGGGCGTGTTGCCCAGCGCCGAGATGCCCAGCGACGCCAGCCGCTCGCGCACCTCGGGCGACTGCACCACCGCATGCAGCTCGCGCTGCAGCCGGTCGACGATGGGCTGCGGCGTCTTCGCGGGCGCAAGGATGCCGATCCACGAGCTCGACTCGAAGCCCGGCACGCCCGATTCGGCGACCGTGGGCACCTCGGGCAGCGAGGCCAGCCGCTGCGCGCTCGACACGGCGATCGGGCGGATCTGGCCCTTCTGCACGAAGGGATAGGCGCCGGCCACCGCGGTGTAGAGCATCGGCAACGAGCCGCCGACGAGGTCGGTCATCGACTGTCCGCCGCCCTTGTAGGGCACGTGCACGAAGTTCGCGCCGGTGCGGGCCTTGAGCAGTTCGCCGGCCAGGTGCGGCGTGCTGCCGGTGCCCGCGCTGCCGTAGGACACGCCGCCCGGGTTGGTCTTCGAATAGGCCACCAGCTCGGACAGCGTCTTCGCGGGCACCGACGGATGCACGACGATGATCAGCACCGCGTCGCCGATCTTGCTGACCGGCACGAAGTCCTTGAGGGTGTCGAACGGCACCTTGGCATAGACGTGCGGATTGATGACCAGCGTGCCGTCGAAGCCCAGCAGCAGCGTGTAGCCGTCGGGCGCCGCGCTGGCCACCATCTGCGTGCCGATGTTGCCCGAGGCGCCGGGCCGGTTGTCGACCACCACGCTCTGGCCCAGGCGCGCGCCGAGCTTGTCGGCCACCACGCGCGCGCCGGTGTCGGTCACGCCGCCGGGTGTGAAGGGCACGATCAGGCGGATCGGCTTGTTCGGGTAGTCCTGCTGCGCGGCCGCGGGGCCCATGGCCAGAGCGAGCGGCAGTGCGGCCGTGAGCAGGCGCGCCAGCGTGTTCTTCCATCCATTCATCGCTTGTCTCCTTCGTTCGTTCTTCGTTTCGCTCTTGGTTTCGTTCAGCGCTTCAGGCCCTGCTTCGCGAGCCACTGGTCGACGCGCTCGGCAATCGCATCCGAGTTGCGGTCCATCATGAGCATGTGAGAGTTGCCGCGCCAGCCGAGCTCGGGCAGCAGCAGCCGGTCGCCCGTGCCGCCGGCCGCGATCAGCCGCTGGCGGAAGTTCTCCTGCTGCGCCGTGATGCGGGCCCAGAACGGATAGCGCTCGAGGTTGTCGCCCCACACCCACAGCATGGGCACGCCCTTGAGGCGCGCAAAGTCGGTGGTCTCGGGGTTCGGCGAGCCCGAGGTCTCGACGGCGACGATGGCCTTGACCTTGTCGGGGTACCTGAGCGCCGAATTGAAGGCGAAGTTGCCGCCCTGGCTGTGGACCACGATCACGCAGGGGCAGGCCTTCTGCACATAGGCGTCGTAGGCCGCCTGCGTGGCCGCGTCGTTGGTGCTCCAGCGCGGTATCGACTGCTTGGCGAACTGGTCGAAGCTGGCCACCGGGAACTGCGTGCCCGGCAGCGCGCGGCGCTTCGCGGGATCGGTGTCGTACGAGCCCGTCTCGCCGATGCGAAACAGCTCCCAGCCTTCCTTCTTCGGCCGGAAGAAGGGTTCGCTCTTGAAGATCTCGGGATAGCGCGCCCACGAGGCGCGGCCGCGCTCGACCGCGTCGCTCACGTACACGTCCCAGCCGGCGCGCAGGAAGTGGTTCTCCCAGCCGGGCTGGCCGTCGGGCTTGGTCTCCCAGGTCACGCCCGAGAGGCCGCCGCCATGCCACAGCAGCAGCGGATAGCGGCCCTTCGGGTTCGCCAGGCGCGTGTAGCGCGCATAGAGCGCCTCGACCTCGAAGTCGCCGTTGGGGTCGAACTTCAGCGGCGGCGCGCCGGGCGTGAACACCAGTTCCTTCTCGGGCAGGCCCGAGAGCGTGACGGCGCGTCCGCCCACGTGGTAGCTGCCGACGTCGGCCACCTGCAGCGCGCCCGTCGAGCAGCCTGCCAGCGCCGCGGCCGCGATGCCGGGCAGCGCGAGCTTCCATGCATTTCTCATCTCTTGTCTCCGTTGTTGTCGGTGTGGGCGAGCGCGCTATCGCGCCCAGCGCTTCTCGAAGTCCCAGACCTCCTCGAAGCCGATGCGCCGGCAGAACTCGTTGAAGTCGAACAGATCGTCGCCCAGTGCCAGGCTGCCTCCGCTGGCCTTCAGATGACGCAGCGCGCGTTCCATCGCGGCCGCGGCCGCGAGGCTGGTCATCGACGGATAGATGGCGAGCGAGAAGCCGATCTCCTGCAGCGCCTGCGCGTCCAGCATCGGCGTCTTCCCGCCATCGGACATGTTGGCCATCATCGGCAGCTCGAAGGCCTCGCAGGCGCGGCGCATCTCGTCCTCGGACTGCGGCGCCTCGAAGAACAGGATGTCGGCGCCCGCGCGCGCATAGGCCTCGAGCCGGCGCAGCGCCTCGTCGACGCCGAGCTCGGCGCGCGCATCGGTGCGCGCGATGATCAGGAAGTTCTTTTTATCCTCGCGCGCCTCGGCGGCCACGCGGATCTTGTCGACCATGTCCTGCACCGGCACGCAGCGCTTGAACGGCGTGTGGCCGCACTTCTTCGGAAACTCCTGGTCCTCGAGCTGGATGGCCGTGACGCCGGCCGCCTCGTAGCCGCGCACCGTGTGGTGCACGTTGAGCAGGCCGCCGTAGCCCGTGTCGGCATCGGCGATGACGGCCGCGCCGCCGCTGCTGCGCACCAGCGTCGCCATGCGGTCGAGCATCTGGGTGTAGGTGGCGATGCCCGCATCGGGCAGGCCCAGGCTCGAGGCCGTGAGCCAGAAGCCCGAGCCGTAGACGATGTCGAAGCCGACCTTGGCCGCCATGGTGGCGGCGATCATGTCCTGCAGGCCGGGGATGACGATGAACTCGCGGCGCTCGAGCTTCTCGCGCAGAAGGGGGCTGGCCATCGTCACTCGGCCCGGATGCCGCCGCGTTGCGCGACCAGCGTCCACTTCTTCGTCTCGGCCGCGAGGAAGCTGCGGAACTCGGCCGGCGGCGTGAGCGTGATGTGCGCGCCCTGGTCCTCCATCTGCTTGAGCACGGCCGGGTCGGCCGCCACCTTCTTCAGGTCCTGGTTGATCTGCGCGACGATCGGCGCGGGCAGGCCGGCCGGGCCGAACAGGCCGTACCAGCTCAGCGACTCCACGCCGTCGAGGCCGGCTTCCTTGAAGGTCATCGCATCGGGGAACAGCGCCATGCGCTGGGTGTCGGCCACGCCGACCACGCGCAGCGCGCCCGAGCGCACATGGGGCAGGGCGGTCAGCACGCTGGTCACGCCCATCGGCAGGTGGCCGCCGATGATGTCGACCATGATCGGCGCGCCGCCCTTGTAGGGCACGCCGGTCGATTGCAGCTTGCCGGCCTGGCGGATCATCTCGCCGGTCAGCCGGGTCTGGCCCTCGGAATAGCCCACGCCCAGCGGCTCCTTGCGCGCCGCCTCGATCACGTCGCGCAGCGTCTTGTAGGGGCCGTTGGCCTGCACCACCAGCACCGAGGGCGAGTTCGCGATGTTGGTGATCGGCGTGAAGGCCTTGTCGGTGTCGTAGGGCAGGCTCTTCATCAGCACCGGGTTGACCGCGTGCGAACCCACCACCAGCAGCAGCGTGTGGCCGTCGGCCGGCGCGCGCGCGACGAAGTTCGAGCCGATCACGCCGTTGGCGCCGGTGCGGTTGTCCACCACCACCGACTGGCCCCACAGGTCCGACAGGCGCTGCGCCATCAGCCGGCCCACGATGTCGGTGCCGCCGCCCGCGGAGTAGGGCACGACCAGCGTGACGGGCTTGGTCGGGAACTTGGCGGCCGGTGCCTGCGCCCAGGCACCGGTCGCGGCCAGGGCCGCCAGCGCGGCGAGCGCCGTGCGGCGGGTGGGATGCGCGGTGCAGGGAGTCGATGGGTTCGTCATGTGTTGGCTGTCTCCGGGGATGTGTTGTTGGATGAATTCGTCTTCTCGCGCTGGCGCCGCAGCCAGGCGATCGCGCGGCCGCCGAGCGGTCGCTGCAGCCGTTCCTGCGCGAAATCGATCGCCTCGAGCAGGCCGTCGAGCGAGATGCCGGTGGAAAAGCCGCTGCGCTCGGCCATCAGCACCAGGTCTTCGGTGGCGAGGTTGCCGGCGGCACCAGGCGCGAACGGGCAGCCGCCGATGCCGCCCACGCTGGCGTCGAAGCGGCGGATGCCGGCCTCGAGCGCGGCCCAGGCATTGGCGACCGCCATGCCGCGCGTGTCGTGCAGGTGGATCGCGAGCCGTTCGGGCGCGATGGCTTCGGCGAGCACGCGCATGCGTTCCTTCACCATGCCCGGCGAGGCCGAGCCGATGGTGTCGGCGATCACGATCTCGCCGGCGCCCGCGGCCTGCATGCGCCGGGCGAGGCGCAGCACCTCGGCCAGCGGCGTCTCGCCCTCGAACGGGCAGTCGAAGGCCACGGCCACGTAGGCGCGCGTGCGCAGGCCCAGCGCTTGCGCCGCGGCCAGCGTGCGTTCGCTGACCTCGGTCGCCTGCTCCAGGCCCATGTTGATGTTGCGCTGGTTCATGGTCTCGGTGGCCGAGAGCACGACCGCGATCTCGGCCGCGCCGGCCGCATGCGCGCGCTCCAGCCCCTTGAGGTTGGGCACCAGCACCGAGCAGCGCAGCTCGGGCAGCGCCGCGTGCACCAGCGGCAGCAGCTCGGCCGCGTCGGCCATCTGCGGCACGGCCTTGGGCGACACGAAGCTGGTGGCCTCGATGCTGCGCACGCCAGCGGCCGCGAGCAGTTGCACCAGGCGCAGCTTGTCGTTGACGCCCAGGTGCACCGGCTGGTTCTGCAGGCCGTCGCGCGGCGCGACGTCGGTGATGTGGATGGCTTCCATCGGCATCTTCAGGCGATGGTGCCGGCCTGGCGCAGCGCGTCCAGCTTCGCGTCGGAATAGCCGACCCAGTCGCCGAGCACGCGGCGCGTGTGCTCGCCGAGCGACGGCGGGCTGCCGTAGGCCTGGGGCGCGGCGGCCGAGAGCTTGATCGGGTTGCCCGGCATGCGCACGGTCTCGCCGGTGTGCAGCGGCACCTCGACCACCATGTCGCGCGCCAGCACCTGCGTGTCGCTCAGGGCCTGCGCGAAGTCGTTGACCGGCCCGCACGGAATGCGCGCCTGGCGCAGCCGCTCGAGCCAGTGGGCGGTCGGCTGCTTGCGCAGTTCGCCGGCGATCAGCGCGTCGATCTCGGCCTTGGCCGCGAAGCGCACCGGCTGCTGCCGGTAAGCCGGGTCGCGCAGCTCCGGCAGGTCGATGAACTCGACGAAGCGCTCGAAGAAGGGGTCTCCGATGCAGGCGATGATGATGTGGCCGTCGGCCGTGGGATAGCTGTTGTAGGGCACGTGCACGAAGTGGCCGTTGCCGATGCCCGCGGGCACGTGGCCCGACATCAGGTGCATGGTCGCCATGTAGTTGAGCAGCGAGATCTGCGCGTCGAGCATCGAGATGTCGACGTGCTGCCCGCGTCCGGTGCGCTCGCGCTCGGCCAGCGCCGCCAGCACGCCCATCGCGCCGAACATGCCGCCGCCGAGGTCGCCGATCGGGATGCCGCTGCGCGTGGGGCCGCTCTCGGGCGTGCCGGTGATCGACATGCCGCCGCCCATCGCCTGCACCACCTGGTCGAAGGCCGGGCGCTGCGTCTCGGGGCCGGTCTGGCCGAAGCCCGTGACCGAGCAGGTCACGATGCGCGGGTTGACCTGCGACAGCGAGTCGAAGTCGATGCCCAGGCGCTGCGTGACGCCGACGCTGAAGTTGTCGAACACCACGTCGGCCCGGCGCACCAGGTCGAGGAACACGGCCTTGCCCTCGGCGCTCTTGAGGTCCACGCAGACGCTCTCCTTGTTGCGGTTCAGCGTGAGGTAGTAGGCGCCCATGCCGCCGCGCGCGTAGTCGGGATCGTTCTCCAGCAGGCGCCGGGTGCCTTCGCCGCTGCCGGGCGGCTCGACCTTGATGGTGCGCGCGCCGAGGTCGGCCAGCAGCATGGTGCCGTAGGGGCCCGACAGCATGTGCGTCAGGTCGAGCACCGTGATGTGTTCGAGTGCCAAGTCGTGTGTCTCCTGAAAGACCTTCGTGTTGCACGGCATGTGCCAGCGCGCGGGTCTGGAGGCAAGTCGTTGATGTGAAAGGGTATTTTTTAGAAGGCTCGGGTTTTTACTGTGTCTTGTGCGACATGAATGAAACACGACGCGTGTTTCAATGCGATCCATGATGGAACGCCCGCTCCCCTCCGACCCGGCCTCGCCCGCGCGCCGCGGCCTGCCGCGCCTGTGCTTCCTGAGCTACCGCCAGATCCGCGAATTCGCGATGCCCGTGGTGGCCGAGTACGTCGGCCGCGCCGAGATCGAGGTGGTCGACGGCACCTTCGGCGACGCGCTCGCGATCGCGCGTGACCGCCTCGAACGCGGGCTGGTCGATGCCTTCGTCAGCGCGGGCTCGAACGCGAGCATCCTGCGCGCCGGCCTCGAGGCGCCGGTGGCGACGATCCAGCTCGGCGGCTTCGACCTGATGCAGGCGCTGATCAAGGCGCGGCGCATCGCCAAGCGCGTGGGCGTGGTGATGTACGGCCAGACCATTCCCGAGCTCGACGAGGTCAAGGACCTGCTCAACATCGAGGTCAGCCAGTACGCCTACCGCACGCCCGACGACGCACGCCAGCGCTTCGAGTCATTGCGCCGCGAGGGCTTCGACGTGATCGTGGGTTCGAGCCTGGTGGTGGAGCTGGCGCAGCAGGCGGGGCTGCACGGCCTGCTGGCCTATTCGCTCGCGAGCATCCGCAAGGGCTTCGAGGACGCGATGGAGCTCGCGCGCGTGGCGCGGCTCGAGGCCGGACGCTACGAGCAGCTCAACGGCGTGCTGCACAACCTGCAGGAGGCGGTGCTCGCGGTCGACCGCGACAACCGCATCATCGCGGTCAACCCGCCGATGCAGCTGCTGCTGGGCCATGCGCCCGCGCGCCTGCTGGGACGCTCGCTCGAGGTGATGCAGCCTGAGCTGTCGCTGCGGGCCACGCTCGACCAGGGCCTGGAGGAGCGCGCGCTGGTGCAGCGCTTTGCGCAGCGCGACTGGGTGGTGAACCGCACGCCGATCCGCGAGCACGGCGAGATCGTCGGCGCCGCGCTCACGCTCTACGACGCGCGCGCGATCCAGGAGGCCGACACCAGCCTGCGCATGCAGCACGGCCGCCGCCAGAGCGCGGCGCGGCATCGCTTCGCGAGCCTGGTAGGCCACAGCCCGGCTTTCGCGCGCGCCGTGCAGACCGCGCAGCGCTTCGCGCGCAACGACCTCACGGTGCTGATCGCGGGCGAGAGCGGCGTGGGCAAGGAACTGTTCGCGCAGTCGATCCACAACGAGAGCACCCGCGCGGGCCGGCCCTTCGTGGCTGTGAACTGCGCGGCCTTTCCCGAGGCGCTGCTCGAAAGCGAGCTGTTCGGCTACGAGGAAGGCGCCTTCACCGGCTCGCGGCGCGGCGGCAAGCGCGGCCTGTTCGAGACCGCGCACACCGGCACCCTGTTCCTCGACGAGATCGGCGACATGCCGCTGCACCTGCAGACGCGCCTGCTGCGCGTGCTGCAGGAGCGCGAGATCACGCGGCTGGGCGCGACCGCGCCGATTCCCGTCGACGTGCGCGTGATCGCCGCCACGCACCAGCCGCTGCAGCAGATGATCGCCGAGCGGCGCTTTCGCCAGGACCTCTACTACCGCATCAACACGTTGCGCCTGGTGCTGCCGCCGCTGCGCGAGCGGCGCGAGGACGTGGCGCTGCTCGCGCAGGTGCTGGTGGAGCGCTGCCTGCAGCGGCAGGGCCATGGCGCGCTCGATGCGCGGCGTGCGCTGGCACCGCTGATGCCGCGCCTGCTGGCCTACGGCTGGCCTGGCAACGTGCGCGAACTCGAGAACGTGGGCGAGCGCATCGCCGTGTTCCTCATGCAGTTCGAGCGGGTCGAGGAGATTCGCTGGGAGGAGCTGCGGCACGAGTGTCCGGAGCTGTTCGCGGACGAGAGCGCCGCGCCGGTCGAGGTGAGCGGCGTGCCCGCGAAGTCGCAATGGCGCGAACTGTTGGCCGCGAACGGCGGCAACCGGCAGCAGACCGCGCGGCAGCTGGGGGTGAGCCGATCGACGTTGTGGCGGTGGGTGCGGGAGATGGAGAATGCCGAGGAGCTATGAGACCGAGTCAGGCCAGGGAAGATCGACGACCCGCACTGATCAGACCAGCCTGGGCTGGTTGATTGTTCTTACGCAATGGAGTGCGACATGAAGAATGGAATGCGCCCGGTCCATCCGGGTGAAGTCCTTCGCGAGGACTACCTGAAGCCGCTCGGCATGACGGCGAACGCGTTGGCGAAGGCGCTGCACGTGCCCGCTTCGCGCATCAACGACATCGTGCTCGAGCGTCGCGGCATCACGCCGGACACGGCCCTGCGTTTGGTGCGCTATTTCGGCGGTGAGGAGGCCGACGCGCAGGGCTGGATCACCATGCAGGCGACCTACGACTTCAAGATCGTCGCCAAGGCGGTGGGCAAGGCGATCTCCAGGGAGGTGTCGCCGCGGGCTGCGGACGACGACCGCCTGGCGCTCACTTCGTAAGGGCGCACTGGCGGTCAGAGGCACGAGGGCCGCGGGCCCTCGGTCCCTCAGTCCCGTCGACTTACTTGTTCGGCGCAGCCGCCGGCCCCGCCGGCAGCGCCGCGATGCCGTCCGCCTTCACATAGGTCAGCGTCGTCACATAGCTCACGCTGTCGAACTTCTCGGGCCCGTTGGCACCGGGCCGCTCGCCGGCCACGGCGTCGCTGACGCTGACTTCGGCCACGTAGGTGCCCTGCCACGGCAGGTCGAACTTCACCAGGCCCTGTTCGTCGGTGTGGCCTTCCTTGGCCCAGCCCGATTGCGTGACCAGCGCGACCTTGGTCTTGGCCTTGGGCTGGCCCTTGAAGAACAGCTTGAACTCGCCGGCATTGCCCGCGGGCACGATGTCGAGCACCAGCTTCGGCTGCAGCGGCGCGAAGCCGGTGACCAGGCGCGCGGCCGGGTGGTAGCGGCCGACGGTCTGCTTGTCGCCCTGCTTGCGGTTGAACAGCGGATAGCCCGCGTCCTCGGCCACGATGCTCTCGCCGGCCGCGGCGCCGAAGGGCAGCGCGAAGCCGCTGGCGGTCTTCTGCGCGTCGACGCTCTGCTCGCCCTTGGCCGACACCAGGGTGGCGGTGGGCTTGCCGAACTTGTCGAGCAGGCCCGGCGAGACCTCGCGCAGGTTCTCGCCGAATTCGCCGAAGCGCACGACGGCGGTCTTCTCGCCGGCCGGCTGCTCGATCCAGATCTGGTGCGCCTGCGCGGCACCCGCGAAGCCCAGCAGGGCGAAGGCGGCGGTGGCGATGGCGTTGATGCGGTTCATGCGTAAAGCTCCTTGGTTCAGGTTCAGAAATCGACGGTGGCCGACAGCATCAGCGTGCGCGGCGCGCCCACGGTGACGTAGGTGCTGGTCACCCAGTAGTTCTTGTCGAACACGTTCTCGAGGTTGGCGCGGAAGGTCACGGGCTTGCCGCCCATCTTCGTGGCGTAGCGCGCGCCGATGTCGAGTCGCGTCCAGCCCGGCACGCGCAGGATGTTGGCGGCGTCGGCATACACGGAAGACGTGTGGATCACACGGCCGTTCAGGCTCAGGCCCGCCACCCACGGCGTGTCCCAGTCCAGGCCCAGGTTGAAGGTGCGGTCGGGCACGCCGGCCGCGTCCTTGCCCTGGTTGGTGCCACCGGCGGTGCGCGTGAGCTTGGCGTCGTTGAAGGCCGCGCTGGCCATCACGCGCAGGCCCTGCTGGAGCTCGCCGTAGGCCGTGAACTCGAGGCCGCGGTTGCGCTGCTCGCCGCCGAAGCTGTAGACCAGCGTGGCCGGGTCGGTGAGGGCGTTGGGTCGCGTGATCTGGTAGACGGCGGCCTGCGTCGTGAGGCGGCCCCAGTCGACCTTCACGCCGGCTTCGTACTGCTTCGACTTCTGCGGTGCGAAGGTCTCGCCGACGTTGGCCGTGCCCGGGCCGGCCGTGCCGCCGCGCGTGAGGCCGGCCGTGTAGTTGGCATACACCGAGACGTTCTGCACCGGCTTGAACACCAGGCCCACCAGCGGCGAGGTCGCGCTGGCCTTGTAGCGGCTGGTCGATGCGCCCGAGGTCTGCGAGAAGTTCTCCTGCTCGATGGTCTGGTCGCGCAGGCCCAGCGTCGCGAGGAAGCGACCGTCGGCGAAGGACATGGTGTCGGCCAGCACCACGCTCGACTGCTTGAGCTCGGCCGACTTCACCGCGGGCGTGCGCGGCGTGGTCACCAGCGGCAGCGGAGAGGGAAAGTACAGGCTCGACGGATTCGTGGTGCGCGAGGTCGCATAGAAGAAGCCCGACTCCTGGTCGAGCAGGTTCACGCCGAGCGCCACCGTGTGGCCCACGCCGCCGGTCTTGAACCTGGTGCGCACGCCGGCGTCGGCCGCGGTGGTCTTGCTGTAGAAGTCGTAGTAGGCGTTCGAGACGTTGAAGTTGCCCAGCGAATTGGGCCGGCCGCTCGGGAACACCTGCTGGTAGTCGAGGTCGGTGTAGCCCACGCTGCCGTAGACCATGGTGCTGTCGCTGATGTCGTACTCGACGCGCGAGATGGCCGTCTTGACGTTGTCGTTCAGCTCGGTGCCCGGGTAGAAGTTCAGGCGCGCCGACGGCGGTTCGGGAATGCGCGTGATGCCGGCCGCGAAGCTGGTCTGCGGGCGGAACTCGCGCGTCTCGCCCTTGCTCGCGAAGGCGTCGAGCGACCAGCGCAGGCGCGTGCCGAGGTAGTCGAGGCCCAGCGAGCCCAGGCCTAGCTTCTGCTTGCCGTTGTCGATGTTGCCTTCGCCGTTGCGGAACACGCCGTTGACGCGCACGCCCCACTGGTTCTCGTCGCCGAAGCGGCGGCCCACGTCGAGGTGCGTGCCGAGCTGGCCCTTGCCCATGTAGGTGGTGGTCAGGCGCGTGAGCGGCGCATCGGCCGCGCGCTTGGTCACCACGTTGATGCTACCGCCCACGCTGCCGCTGGGGCCGACGCCGTTGGCCAGCGCGCCCGGGCCCTTGAGCACCTCGACGCGCTCGATCATCTCGAGCGGCACGCGCGTGGTGGGCGTGAGGCCGAACAGGCCATTGAGCCCGATGTCGGCGTTGGGCACGGTGAAGCCGCGGATCTGGAAGTCGTCGCCGAAGCCGCCGCGCGAGGTCAGCGGGCGCACCGAGGCGTCGTTCATCACCACGTCGGCCACGCTCAGCGCCTGCTGGTTCTGGATCAGCTCGGCCGTGTAGTTGGTGGTGCTGAACGGCACGTTCATCAGGTCGGTGATGCCCAGGATGCCGAGGCTGCCGCCGCGCGCGAACTGGCCGCCGGCATAGGTCTTCTGCAGGCCGCCGATGGCCTCGGCTTCGCCCGAGACGACGACCTCGCCGAGCTGGCCCTGCGCAGGGGCTGTGGTGGTCTGGGCCGCGGCGCTCGCGGCCGCGAAGGCCAGGCAGGCGGCCAGGCAATGGCGCGCCAGCGGGCGGAGGGAGGAGGGCGGAAGGGAAGAGGCGGTGCGGGACGGGGAAGCGGCGGACGAGGGCATCGGTCAGGAATCGGCGAGAAAAGGCAGGCACCGGCGAGCCGGTGCGCGGGGCGGGGCGAGGTCGGAATCGGGACGGCACGACGCGGGTGGGCCAGCGTGGCCGGGCTCTGGCGAGCTTGTTATGAATGAAAACGATTCTCATCATAGGTTGGGGTCGCTGCAAACCTTCCTATGCCTTTTGACCTTTGTGGACAAATGTGTCCTCAAGACCACAGCCGCCCGTGGCCCGCCGCCGCGGCGCGAAACCTCGCGCAGCGACGCGCCGATACTGTGGGCCGATGCCTCCCATCCCCGTGCCTCCGTTGTCGCCTCCACTGCTTCGTCGACGCAGTTGCCTGATGCTGGCGGCGGCCGCCCTGCTGAGCGCCTGCGCGCCGCCACCACGCCAGTTCCAGGGCAGCTTCCTGCAACCCTGGAAGAGCCACGAATCGCTCTCCATCGACGAATGGCGGCGCCGGTTGCGCATCACGCGCGCGCTGGGCTGCGACGAGATCGTGTTGCAGTGGAGCGCCCTCTACGGCGGTGCGTTCGACTGGGCGCCGCCCGACAGCCTGCTTGCCATGCTGTTCGAGGAAGCCGCGCGCGAAGGTATGGGCATCCGCATGGGCCTGCCCTACGACGAAGGCTGGTGGAAGGCCATGGGGTCGACGGACCCGGCGGTGCTGCAGTCGCTGCTGACCACCGCGCGGGATCGCTGCCTGCGGTTCATGGAATCGGCCCGCTGGCCGAAGCTGCCGGGCTTTCGCGGCTGGTACCTGCCTTACGAGATCGACCAGTACAACTGGGCGACGGCCGAGCGACGCGGGCAACTGGTGAACTGGCTCGACGGCATCGCAACGGTCGCCCGCCGCACGGGCGGCCAGCCGCTCGCGGTGTCGACCTTCTTCAGCCGGCTGCCGACCGAGGGCTCGCTCGCGGAACTCTGGTCGCAGATCCTCGACCGCGTGCCGCTGCGACCCATGTTGCAGGACGGCGTGGGCGTGGCCGGTATGGACAATCTCGCGGGGCTCGAGCCACTGCGCGCGCTGTTGCGGCGGCGTGGCGTGGCCTTCGATCTGGTGGTCGAGCTGTTCGAACAGTTGCCCGCCGCGCCGGGTGGCGAGGAGGGTTTCAAGGCGCGCGCAGCGACGCCCGAGCGCGTGCGCCGGCAGATGGAGATCGCGCGCGGCTATGGCGCCGAGCGCGTGATTGCGTTCGCGATCGATCCGTGGGTGCTCGATGACGCGCCCGAGGCGAAGCGGCTGCGCGAGGACTGGGGCGTCCTGCCCTGACCGGACGCCTAGTACGACAGGGTCAGATTCAAGAACACCCCCTTCGCCCGCCCCGCCACCCCTCCCAGCGTGGTCCGGTACTGCAAGCTCGCATCCACGTGCGAGCGCTGCGCGTTGTAGCGGTCCTCGTTGAACCAGTAGCGCAGGTTGATGCCCACGCCCGCGCCGGCCGACCAGCTCGATCCGAGGTCGGACAGGGCGACGCTGTCGAAGCCCGCGATCGGCACGCCGCTGGCGCGGTTGCGGTTGGAGAACCAATCCGCGGCGAGCGTGACGTGGGGGAAGAACACGAGGCGGTCGTTGTAGTCGGTGACGAAGCTGCGCCCGATGCGCACCTCGCCCGCGGCGAAGCCCTGGCCGCGCTTGAGGCGGCCGCTGCCGTCGGCGAGCACGTTGCCGGCGGTGTCGCGCACGGTGTAGGCGGCCGGCATGTCGAGCAGGGTGTAGCCGGCCTGCAGGTAGCCTTCCATGGTGAACCAGCTGCGCGTGTCGAGCCGCCGGCCGGTGCCCTCGTAGAAGCCGTAGAGCAGGTAGGCTTGCCAGCCGCCCGAGCCTGTGTCTGCGCGGTAGTCGAGGGCCGCGGAGCGGTTGTTGAGCTGGCAGCGCAGGCTCGCGGGCGCGGGATCGATGGCGCCCGAACGCGTGGCGCTGCCCAGCATGAACTGCCGCTCGAGGCCGAAGGTGAGCCCGGTCGCGGTGTCGGGCGTGTAGCGCACGCCGAGGGCGCCGCTGGTCGAGGGCAGCCCCGCGATGCCGCGGGTGCGCTGTTCGGGCGTGATGCCGATGCCGCCGCAGGGGTTCTGCACGAGCTGCGCGGCGGTCACGTCGGTGCCGGCGTGCAGGGTGGTCGAGAGGCGGCCGTAGACGTCGAAGATGCTGCGGTTGGTGTTGAGAATGCCGCTCGGGCGCCAGAACACCTCGGTGGTGTTGAAGCTCGCGTTGCCGGGCACGGCCACTGGCTGGCCGGGCAGTCCGAAGGAGGCGGCATGCGCGCCGCGGTAGCCGACGGTGCTGTTCACGCCCCATTCGCGCGCATAGCTGGCGATGGTGCCGCGCAGGTCGTGGAGCTGCTGACGGTCGAGCGAGAGCCAGCCCACGTCCTCGTCGTCGACGGCCTGGCGCAGCGTGGCGGCCGCGCCGGCGCGGTCGCCGGTGCCGGCGGCCGCTTGCGCCTCGTCGAGCAAGTTGCTGCGCGGGGCCTGGCCGGTGTGGCGGGCCGCGACGAAGTCCTGCAGCGCGAGCGCCGGGTCCTTGTTCGCGATGTGCAGGTAGCCGCGCTGGCGCAACAGGGTGGCGTCGGCGGGTTGCGCGGCGATCGCGGTGTCGAGCCGCTGCAGCGCTTGCTGGCGTTCCGCGGTCGTGCCCGCGGCGAGCGTGGTGGTCAGCAGCTTCTGGCGCGATGCGTCGTCGGGCCGTTCGGCCGCGGCCTGCTTCGCCAGCGCGATGGCCTCGGGATAGCGCTTCTGCGCATAGGCCGCGTAGGCGCGCGTGGCGGCATCGCCGGCTTTCGGCGTGTCCCAGGGAGCGAGCGTGCAGGCCGGGCCCTCGGGCGTGTCGTTGCAGAGCTTCACGGGCGCATAGGCGGTGACCGGTGGCGTGGCGGGCGAGCCCCATCCGCTCGCAGCGTCCTCGGCCCGCTGGCGGCGCGAGCGCACCTGCGTGTCGTCGGGCGGCAGCGGCGCGAGCAGCGTGCGCGCGCGCTCGCCGTCGTGCGCGGCCAGCGCAAGGTCGGCGCCGATCAGGCGTGCATCGCGGCGCTGTGCCTCGTCGACCTGCGCGTCGGCGACCACGGCATCGACATCCTGTTGCGCCTCGCCGCCGCGCGACAGCTGCTGGCGCAGGTAGGCGCGCTGCAGCCGCAAGGCCGCGCTGTCTTCCTGCGCTGCCATTGCGTCGGTGGTTGCCTGTTCGGCGCCTTCGATGTCGGGCACGGCCTGCAGCGCATCGATCAGCAACTGGCGGTGGCTGGCGACGTCGGGCGCGATGCGCACCGCCTCGCGGGCCTCGTCGACGGCCGCGCGCGGCTGCTGGCGCGACAGCGCGTCGTAGGCCTTCTGCGCATGCTGTTGCGCGATCGAACGGCTGCCCTGCCGCACGCGCGCGGCGATCTCGGCGGCGTTCGGCGCACCCAGCTCCAGCGCGGTGGCTGCCGCCTGTGCGAGTTCGTCGGAGCGCTGCTGCCGCGCGAGCGCGTCGAGCCACAGCAGCACCCAGGGGCCCTGGCTCGGATCGGCGCGCACCGCTTGTTCGGCCGACCTCGCCGCCTCGGCATCGCGGCCGTCGGCGTAGTCGCGGTAGGCCTGCGCCGCGAGCGGGAAGCCCGCGCGGTAGGCCTCGGTGCCGGGCGTGCCGCCGGCGGGCGTGGCGCGCAGGTTGGCCAGTGCCGTGCGCAGCGCCGCGTTGCCATGGCCCTGGTCGATGGCGCGCTCGGCCGCGCGCGCGGCCTCGTCGTTGCGCCCCAGCTTCTGCAGCGCATACACGCGCAGCAGGTGCACGCGCTGCGCGGCGGGTTGCAGCCGCAAGGCCGCATCGGCGCGCGCGAGCGCGGTCTCGAACTCGCCGCGGCCATAGGCCTTGAAGGCCTGGTCGGCCAGTTGCCAGGCGCGGCCGTGCGACGAGCGCTTGCGCGGCGCGGTGCGCGTCGGCACCGGCGCGGCACCGGGCGCGGAAGCGGAAGCGGTTGAGGTCGACGTCGAGGGCGAAGGCGCGGCCGGCAGTGAATGCACGGCGGCGAACGCGGGCACGGCGGGCCAGGCCGCGGCCAGCGCGACCGCCAGCAGCGTGCGGTTGTCGAGCCCCTTCATGCCGGCACTCCCTGCGCGCCCTGCGGCGCGAGCGGCGCCAGCACCGAATCGCCGCGCTGGAACGAGATCGCCTCCTCGAGCGTGCCCGCGTCGAGCCAGCCCTGCTCGAGCAGGATGCTGCCGAGCTTGCGGCCCGTGCCGCGCTGGATCGTGAGCGCGTTGTCGAGCTGCGCCTCGTCGATCGCGCGCCACGACAGCAGCACCTCGCCCAGCCGCTGGCGCTGCTGCACCAGCTGGTCGGCCGAGGGGAAGTCGTGCATGGTCTTGTCCCACACCAGCCGCTTGCCGAACAGCTTGTGCGAGAGGAACAGTTTCCATGCGCGCGCCGCGGCCATGGCGTTGATGAAGTTGCCGATCACCATGCGCGGGATCGACAGCAGCCCGTGCTCCCAGCCATAGAGCGCCGACACGAAATGGAAGCGCTGCGCGAAGCGCAGCAGCAGCGCCACGGCATTGAGCTCCATCACCGTCATGAGCCAGCCGCCCGACTGGAAGATCGACGGGTAGTAGACGGTCCACCAGCCCATGGCGTCGGCGAAGAAGAAGACCAGGAAATTGAGCATCAGCAAATAGCCGAGGATGGCCACGAAGGCGGTGAACAGGCCCTTGCGGTCGCGGAACAGCAGGTACTTGGTGGCCAGCGAACCGGCCCAGCCCATCTGCTCCCAGCCCTGCAGTCCGATGCCCAGGGTCCAGCGCGCCTTCTGGCGGTAGGCGGTGCGGAAGGTGTCGGGGAAGTACTCGCGCACGCCCAGCGGCATGCGCAGCGAGCCGAGCTTCTCGCTGCCCGCGCCGAACCAGGCGGTGCGCCGCGTCACGTACTCGACGTCGAACTTGCCGAAGATCTGCTTCATGCCGAGCCGGCCCAGGCGCGCGCCGATGTCGTAGTCCTCGGTCAGGCTGGCGGTGTTGAAGGGCTGGTTGTCGAGCTCCGCGGCCAGCGTCTGCAGCGCGCGGTGCGAGAAGCAGGTGCCGACGCCGGCCGAGGGCACCATGCGCGACAGGCTCTCGCGCACCACGAGGTCCTTGCTGTGCCACTCGGCGAACTCGTCCATGTAGGTGCCGGCCACCAGCTCGAACCAGTGGCGCTCGAGCGAGGTCACGGGCAGCTGGATGAAGTCCATCCGCGGCAGCAGGTAGTTGAAGTACTTGAGCTCGAGCGGATGCAGCACGTCCTCGCTGTCGTGCAGCACGACGCCCGCGAAGGGCTCGCCCATGGTGCGCTCGTGCTGGAACAGCGCCTGCACCACCCAGTTGAGGCAGTCGGCCTTGCAGGTCGGGCCGTCGTGCGGCACCTCCACGCGCACCAATTGGCGGTAGCGCCGGCGCATGCGCTCCACCTCGGCGATGGTGCGCGCGTCGTTGCGGTAGGTGCCGACGAAGATGGCGTAGTTCTTGTACTCGAGCGTCGACACCATGTTGGCGAGCATCGGCGCGATCACGTCGTACTCGAGCCAGGCCGGCACCATGATGGCCATCGACTGCTCGCGCGCCTCGCGCAGCTGCGCGGCGGTCAGGCGCCGGTAGCGGCGGCGCACGGTCAGCGAGCGGTAGATCTCGCGCACCCAGTACCAGGCATCGACGAACAGGTCGTCGATGCTCGACAGCAGGATCACCACGCCGACGACCGCGGTCACGATCTCCAGACCGCGGTAGTAGTCGGCCAGCAGGAAGGGTCCGTAGAGCTCGAACATGCGGCTTCGGTCGGGTCCTCAGTGCTGCGACTTGGCCGCATGGCGGCGCCGCGCGCGCCAGGCCAGCAGGATCAGCAGCAGCAGCGCGAACACGGCCACGCCGATCACCGGCATGCCCCAGGCGGCGTACGAGCGCCATTCGAAGAACGCGCCTTCGCCGCCGCGGCGCGCGCTCTCGTCCGCGGGATTGCCGCTGTCGAGCCAGCTCACGGGGCCGTCGACGCCGAGCATCGCGATGTCGCCGCGGTTCAGCACGAAGGGCTTGGCCGGCACCACGGGGCGCACGCCGATCGGCTGCCATTGCATGCCGTCCTGGCCGTGCGCGCGGCTCACCTCGATGGCGCTCAGCTGCGACAGGTCGTCGACCTCGAGCCACGGCGCCTTGCGGCCATGGATGCGCAGGCTCGCGTCCTTGACCTCGACCTTCGAGGCGGCGCCGTCGACCGCCACCTGCAGCGCGAGGAAGGGCTTGCTCGGCGAGAAGGCGCCGGACTGCGTCACCACCAGCTCGGAGCGCACCGGCGTCACGCCGGCGGCCACCGCCATGCGCACCAGGCGCGCGAGGCTCGCGGGCGCGTCGGCCAGCCAGGCCTGCGGCACGGCGACCTGCGGGTTGCCCGACATCAGCGGCAGCAGGCCGACGAAGCTGCCATCGGGCTGCGCGTCGCCCGCGCGCACGAAGCTGGTGGGCAGCACGTTGACCGGGAAGCCCTGCGGCATCTCCTGGCAGTCGTTCGAATAGGGCTGGCGCTGGAAGGACACGCGCACCACGTTGCTCAGGCCCAGCGCATAGCCGGGAATGCGCGCATCGAGGCGCTCGGGTCGACCATCGGCCTCCAGGCGCTTGGCCGACAGCAGCACGTCGTTCCAGAACACCGAGGCCACGGGCCGCGTGGACGAGGCGCCGGGCGCGGCGGCCACGTCGATCACCAGCTCGGAGGGCATGCGGCCGTTGGCCGCGACCACGCCCAGCGGCAGGGTGGCGGTCCACTCGCCGCGCGACACCACGTCGAAGCCGGCCTCGCTGGCGCCCAGGCTGTTGAGGCGGATCGCCGGACGTTCGCTCGCATCGGGCGCGTCGGCCGTGCGCACGCCGGCCTGGCGCGACACCAGCAGGTTGCGCCAGGTCTCGGCGAAGACGCCGGCCGCCTGCGCGCCCGCGTTCTCGGGCACCACGATCACCGGATGCGCGCCCAGCGTGGCGAGGCGCACCTGGCCGGCGCTGGCGGCATCCGCGGCGAGCGCGGTCTGCTGCTCGCGCCAGAGCGCGAAGGCGCGCAGCGCGTCGGTGTCGCCCGCGAACTGCACGGCCAGCGCCTCGAGCGCCTTGGCGATCTGCTGGCGCAGCGCCGTGTCGGCCACCAGCACATCGCCGCTGGCCGCGGTGGCGCCGAGCACCAGCAGCGCGCCGACCTCGGCCTCGTTCTTGAGTTCGTAGCGCGCGTTGCCGCCGGCGAGACCGGCGAAGGCCGGCAGCGCGGCGAGCCCCGCGGGCACCTGCCAGCCCGAGGTGTCGACGACGTCGCCGGCCACCGGGAAGGACTGGATCTGCACGCGGCGGTTGGCCTGCTCGAGCGCGACGCCGAGGCGCCAGGCGCTGTCGTAGCTGGTCTTGGAGAGATTGCGCGAAGCCACCAGCAGGACCGGGCGCGCGGGCAGCGTGGCCCAGGCATCGGCGAGGCTGGTCAGCGCGCCGCTGTTGAAGCGGTAGTTGAAGCGCGTCTCGGGCGAGATCGCGAGCACGTTGCCGGTCGAGCGCTCGAGTTCGCAGACGCGGCGCGCCACGTTGTTCGACCACTGGACGCCGAGGCGCACGAAGTTCGCGCTGCGCGCGACGCCGGTGTCGACCTTGAGGTTCTGGCTCGCGTCGCCCTCGGCCGCCTCGATGCGGCGCGCCTGCACCGGCCGGCCGTTGACCGTCAGCAGCATCGAGGTGCTTCCGCCCTCGGCCTTGTGATAGCGGCCGCTGAAGTCGATGCTGGCCTCGGCCAATGCAAGGCGGCGCGGCACCGGCAGGTAGAACTCCTGGCGGCTGTCGAAGCCGTTGAGCAGCACGGTGTCGCCGATGCCGAGGTCCGACAGCGCGAAGCTGCGGTTGACCCAGGTCTCGCCCTGCAGGCGCTGCAGCGCATCGCTCGCGGGGCTGGCGTGTGCGAGGAAGGAGGTGCTCAGGGCGAGCAGGGCGATCGGGGCGATCCGTCGTGAGAACAGAGAAGGCATGGAGAGACTCGGCAGGAAAGCTTGAATAAAGAGGGGCGCCGTTCGGCGCTCAGGGCACGAACTCGGCGGTGTGCCGTTCGCACAGCACGTCCACGATGCGCTGGCTCGCGCGCGCGTCGCCGTAGGGATTGCCGCGGCGGCAGAACTCGGCATGCACGGCGGGGTCGTCGAGCAGGCGGCGCGCCTCGCCCACGATGCGTTCGGGCGAGGTGCCCACCAGCCGCACGGTGCCGGCGGCCACGGCCTCGGGGCGCTCGGTCACGTCGCGCATCACCAGCACCGGCTTGCCCAGCGAGGGCGCCTCTTCCTGCACGCCGCCCGAGTCGGTCAGGATCAGGTAGGCGCGCTGCATGAACCAGACGAAGTCGAGGTAGCCCAGCGGCGCGATCAGGTGCACGTTGGGCAGGCCCGACAGCTGGGCCTTGACCACGTCGTGCACGTTGGGGTTCAGGTGCACCGGGTAGACGATCTGCACGTCGTCGCGCAGCGCCAGTTCGCGCAGCGCGGCGCAGATGTTGCGAAAGCCCTCGCCGAAGTTCTCGCGGCGGTGGCCGGTGACCAGCACCAGCCGGCGCCTGGCATCGACCCAGCCGTGGCGCTTCTCGAGCGTGGCGGCCAGCGGGCGGTCGGACTCGAGCCGCTCGACCGTGGCCGCGAGCGCGTCGATCACCGTGTTGCCCGTGACCCAGATGCGCCCCGGCGGCTTCTCGGCGAGCAGGGCATGGCGCGAGGAGGGCGTGGGCGCGAACATCCAGCTGCTGACCGAATCGACGAAGCGGCGGTTGAGCTCCTCGGGGAAGGGCGAGCGGATGTCGCCGCTGCGCAGGCCGGCCTCGACGTGGCCGACCGGAATGCGGCGATGGAAGGCGGCCATGGCGCAGGCCGCGGCGGTGGTGGTGTCGCCGTGCACCAGCACGCAGTCGGGCTGCTCGGCCTCGAGCACCGCGTCGGCGCCCGCGATCAGGCGGCCGTAGAGTCCGTTGAGCGACTGGTTGGGCCGCATCACGTCGAGGTCGTGGTCGGCCTCGAGGTCGAACAGCGACATCACCTGGGTCAGCATCTCGCGATGCTGGCCGGTCACGCACACGGTGCTGCGCACGCGCGGCTCGCGGCGCAGGGCGGCGACGAGGGGGGCCATCTTGATGGCCTCGGGACGGGTCCCGAAGATCGACAGTACGTGCATTTCGAGGAGTCAGTGGCTGGTGCCGACGCACAGCCTCCCCGCGTGTGGACGCAAGGCGGCGGCAAGCCGGACACGAACAAATGAATAAAGGGGTACTCGCGTACCCCCTCAGGGCGGGACCGGTCTGCGCCGTCTGACCCTCGAAGCCGACAGTGTAACTAAAGATTTAACAAATCATCAACAATTGAAAACGGAAGTGTCTACTTTTTGGCACTTCGGGCCGCCGAGTCGGCGGCCCGCCCGCTCAGCCCGCGCGTCGCGCCACGTCCACCACCGCGGCCGCGAAGGCCTGGGGCGCTTCCTGCGGCAGGTTGTGGCCGATGCCGCCGTCGACCTGCCGGTGCTCGTAGAAGCCCGAGAACTTCTTCGCGTAGCTGGCGGGCTCCGGGTGCGGCGCGCCGTTGGCATCGCCTTCGAGCGTGATGGTCGGCACGGTGATCACGGGCGCCTTGGCGAGCCGGTCCTCGAGCGGCTGGTACCTGGCCTCGCCCTCGGCCAGGCCGAGGCGCCAGCGGTAGTTGTGGATCACGATCGCGACGTGGTCGGGGTTGTCGAAGGCGCGCGCGCTGCGTTCGAAGGTCGCGGCATCGAAGTTCCACTTGGGCGAGGCGAGTTGCCAGATCAGCTTCGAGAACGCGTTGCGGTTCTTGTCGTAGCCCAGGCGGCCGCGCTCGGTCGCGAAGTAGTACTGGTACCACCACTGGAATTCGGCCTCGGGCGGCAGCGGGTTCTTGCCGGCCTCCTGGCTGCCGATCAGGTAGCCGCTGACCGACACCAGCGCCTTCACGCGCTCGGGCTGCAGCGCCGCCATGATGCAGGCCGTGCGCGCGCCCCAGTCGCAGCCGGCGACCGTCGCGCTGCGGATCTGCAGCGCGTCCATCAGCGCGAAGATGTCGGCCGCCACCACCGACTGCTGGCCGTTGCGTGGCGTGTCGGCCGAGAGAAAGCGCGTGGCGCCGTAGCCGCGCAGGTAGGGCACGATCACGCGGAAGCCCGCGGCCGCGAGCAGCGGCGCGACGTCGACGAACATGTGGATGTCGTAGGGCCAGCCATGCAGCAGGAGCACCGGCGCGCCGTTGGCGGGGCCGGCCTCGAAATAGGCGACGTTGAGCACGCCCGCATCGATGTGCTTGAGCGGCTCGAGGCGCCGCGGCGTGCCGCCGGCGGACGGCGTGTTCGACTGCGCGAACGCGGGAACGACCGCCGCGAACTGGGCCGTGGCGAGGCCGATGGCGGCCTTGGCGAGGAACGAGCGGCGCTCGAGCGGGGAGGAAAGCGTCATGGGAACTCCTTGCGAATGGTGGTGGATGGCATCGGGCCGAAGGCCTGTCGCGCCGGTGTCGTTCGCGGTGCCTGGCGATCGATGGCGCGGATGTTCATTCGCGGGAGCGGCCGGGGACCGGGGCTGCGTATCGCTGTGTATCCGGGGCGGGTTCGCAGACAGTAAATTTCGTTTTTTCGCGAGGAGGGTCGCTATGTCCAAGGAATCCGCATTCACGATGAAGCTGGAGTCTGAGCTGCGCGAGTTCGTGCGCAATCAGCGCGAGGTTCCGGAGCTCGAAGCATTTGTGGCGCGAAAGGTGGAGGCCGGTCGACGCGACGTGCGAGTCGGAGAGGGGCGCCCGCATGACGAGGTCGAAGCGGACTTTGGCGCGCGACGAAAGCAACTGCTCCAACGAAGCATCAAGGCTGACGCGTGACGGTTCGACGGACTCCTCAGGAATGAGACTATCGATAACTCGAGCCGTCGCATCCGCGCGGCCCGCCTGCCTGCCGACTTGCCCGCGCGGGCAGCTCCTACGTGGCGCGGCCGCGCGCTCCATAGACTCGTTCTCAGTCATTGAAGACCCGGACAACGAGAGGACCATCCGAATGAGCTTCGAGGAAAGAATCGACCTGTGGGAACACGCGTTCATCTGCCGTGCTGAACCCGACGGCAGCGGCCGCTACCTGGCGCGGCTCGACTATGCGGGCGGCCCCGCCTTTATCGCCGATGAACTGCCCGCGGACGACCTCGGGCACGGCAGTGCTGAGGAGGCGCTGCGGCAGGCTCAGCTGCAGGCCATGCGATGGGTGCACGACCGCACGGGCGACGCGCAGGGCCAGTTCTGAGTTTCGCGCTCTGGGCGCCGAGCCTCGGCAGGCTCAGGCTGGCGGCGATCGCAGCGCGGCCGCGAGGAAATCCACCAGCGCCGCCACGCGCCGGCTCGGCGCACCGCCCGGAAAGACCGCGAACAGGTCGATCGGCCCCGCCACGTAGCCGCCCAGCACCCCCTCCAGCGCACCGGCCTCGAGCTCGTGCCGGATGTCCTGCCGGTTCTTGAAGATCACGCCCACGCCGTTCACGGCCCATTCGCGCAGCACCGAGCCGTCGCTGGCCTCGCGGTCGCCCGACACCTTGACGTTGAAGGGCCGGCCGCCGTCGCGAAAGGTCCAGGCCGCGAGCGGCGCGCCGGGCCGCGCGAGCACCAGGCAGTTGTGCTGCGCCAGTTCGCTTGGATGCGCCGGCCGGCCGCGCGCGTTCCAGTAGGCCGGCGCGGCGCAGACCAGGCGCTCGCCGGGCACCAGCAGGCGGGCCTGCAGGTTCGAGTCGGGCAGGGGACCGAAGCGGATCGCGAGGTCCATGTGGGTCTCGATCAGGTCGATGGTGCTGTCGCTGAGATGCAGCCCGATGCGCACGCGCGGATGGCGCTGCTGGAAGGCGTCGAGCAGCGGCCGCAGCTGCGAGCGGCCGAAGTCGTTGGTGGCGGTGACGCGCACCGGGCCCGACAGCTCGCCCTGCTGGCGCAGGCCGCCCAGCGCCGCATCCCATTCCGAGACGATGCGGCGCGCGTCCGCCACCAGCGAGTCGCCTTCGTGCGTGAAGGCCAGCCGCCGCGTCGACCGCTGCATGAGCCGCGCACCGACCTCCTGCTCGAGCTGGTTGATGGCCAGGGTCACGGTCGAGGTGGCGACGGCGCGCTGGCGCGCGACCCCCGAGAAGCTGCCCCATTCGGCAACGTCGATCAGCAGGCGCAGGGCGTCGATCCGGTCCATTGTTCGAGGATGTCGAAAGGTGATTTGGAGATGCGCCGGATTATCAATGTATCGATGCAGAAATACGATCGCGGCCATCGACCAAGGAACCCCATGAACATCCACTTCAACCACCGCCGCGTGCTCGTCACCGGCTCCACCAACGGCATCGGCTTCGCCACCGCCCGGGGCTTCCTGGCCGCGGGCGCCGAGGTCGTGATCAACGGCCGAAGCGAGGCTGGCGTGGCGGCCGCGCTGGCGCGGCTGGGCGACGCGGCCTCGCGCGCCCACGGCTTCGCGGGCGATCTCTCGACGCCCGAGGCCTGCGCGGCGCTGCAGGCGCGCCATTCCGAGTTCGACATCGTGGTGAACAACCTCGGCGTCTTCGGACCGCAGGACTTCTTCGACACGCCCGATGCGGAATGGGAGCGCTTCTTCCAGACCAACGTGATGTCGGGCGTGCGCTGCGCGCGCGCCTATGCGCCGGGCATGGTCGCGCGCGGCTGGGGCCGCATCGTGTTCGTGTCCTCGGAGTCGGCGCTCAACATCCCGGCCGACATGGTCCATTACGGCTTCTCGAAGACGGCGCAGCTGGCCGTCTCGCGCGGCCTCGCGAAGCGGCTGGCCGGCACCGGCGTGACGGTCAATGCCGTGCTGCCCGGGCCCACGCTGTCCGAAGGCGTGGCCGACATGCTGCGGGCCGAGGTGGAAGCCTCGGGCCGCGACCTGGAGGCGGTCGCGGCGGACTTCGTCACCACGCACCGCGGCTCGTCGATCATCCGCCGCGCCGCGCGCGTGGAAGAGGTCGCGAACATGATCCTCTACGCCAGCTCCGAGCAGGCCTCGGCCACCACCGGTGCCGCGCTGCGCGTCGATGGCGGCGTGGTCGACAGCATCGTCTAGCGCCGCCTCCTTTCCCGATTCCCTTCGTCCCGTTCCAGCCGCCCGCGCCACCGCGCGCGAACGGAGGACGGGGCTCGTCCGCAAGCTTCCTCCAAGGAGATTCCCATGTCCCATCCGTACCCGATCCTCCAGGCCATCGAAGAGCGCCGCACCACCAACCTGTTCGATCCCGCGCGCGGCATCGACGACGAGCGCATCGAGGAACTGGTGCGCCTGGCCACGACCGCGCCGACCTCGTTCAACCTGCAGAACTGGCGCTTCGTCGCCGTGCGCACGCCCGAACAGAAGGCGCGGCTGCGTGCGCTGGCCTGGGACCAGGCCAAGGTCAGCGAAGCCGCCGTGACCTTCATCGTCTGCGGCCAGCTCGCCGACCACCGCACGCTGCCCGATCGCCTCGCGGGCGCCGTCGCGGCCGGCTTCATGCCGGCGGAGATGGTCCCGGGCTGGGAAGGCGCGGCCAAGAGCCTCTACTTCGAGCAGCCGCAGCGCCAGCGCGACGAGGCGGTGCGCAGCGCGACCTTCGGCGCCGGCGCGCTCATCTACGCGGCGCAGGCGATGGGGCTGGGCTCCGCGCCGATGATCGGCTTCGATGCGCCCGCGGTCGCCGAGGCCTTCGCGCTGGCGGCCGACGAGATCCCGGTGCTGCTGCTGGCCATCGGGTACGCCACGCCCCAGAACTGGCCGCGCAAGCCGCGCCGGCCGCTGGCGCAGGTGCTGCAGCTGGTCTGAGCCGCCCCTGTCGGCGCAGGCCGACGCCCCGAAGGGCAAAAGGACGAAGGGCGGCGCGTGGCATCCGGTGCGCAATGGGTTAAGGGGGTGAGGACTCCCGCCACCAGTTGCCCACCATGGTCGATCTCCCATCAGGTCACGACCCCTCGAGCGGCCCGTCTTCCGACGAACTCTCGCGGCGGGTGAGGAGCGATCAGCTGCTGTCGGTGCAGCGCAGCGTGCGCGCCGTCGTGCCCTCGGGCATGGCCGTGGGCTGCGTGACCGCCGGGGTCGCGCTCTATGCCTCGGTGCACTGGGCCGGGCCGGCCGCATGGCTGCTGCTGGTCGTTCTGTCCAATGCCTACCGGGCCCATGTCTGCCGGTCGCTGCGCGCGGTCGAGCAGGCCGTGGCCGGCATGGACGAGCGCGAACTCGCGAGGCGCTTTCGCCGCATCACCTTGTCGTCCCTGCTGTCGGGCTGCGTGTGGGCGCTGCTGCCGCTGTTCTGTGACAGCGAGAACCCATCGGAAACGCTGTTCTTCCTGACCATCGTCTGCGGCGTCTGCGCCGGCTCCGTGATCTTCAGCGCGGCCTATGCGCCGGTGCCGATCGTCTTCGTGACGCCCGCGCTGGCCGCGGTCACCGCGTGGCTGCTCCATGCCGGCGGCTTTCATCACAACGCGCTCGCGGCGATGGTCTTCGTCTACCTGTGCACGCTGGTCTACGCCTCGCGACGCGGCGAGCGCGCGTTTCGCGCCAGCAGCCGGCTGAAGAACGAGGCGCTGTTCATGGCGGCCGAGCTGCAGCGCACCCATGCCGAGTCCACGCGCGCGACGCGCGAGCTGGACTTTCGCGCCAACCACGATTCGCTGACCGGCCTGCTCAACCGCGAGGGCTTCGCGAAGGCGGCCGCGCGCTTCGAGGTCGCGCAGGCCGACGTGGCGCCGCATGCCGCGCTGATGCTGGACCTCGACGGCTTCAAGGCCATCAACGATGCCTTCGGCCACAAGACCGGCGACCGCGTGCTGCAGGACGTCGGCCGGTGGCTGCAGCAACGGCTGGCGCAGCATGACGCGGTGGTCGGCCGCTGGGGCGGCGACGAGTTCGCGGTTTTCTATCGCCCGCAAGGCGCGGCCGATGCGCCCGAGCACGTGGCGCAGGGGCTCATCGACTCGATCGGCCATGCCACCTCGCACTACGGCGGCCAGCTCGGCGTGAGCGTGGGCATCTGCACCAGCCTCGACCGCTCGGCCGAGGAGATGCTGAGCTTCTCGGACGAAGCGCTCTACGAAGCCAAGCGGCGCGGGCGCAACCGCTGCCATCGCTTCGACGAGGTGTTGCACGGCCGCCTGCTGCGCCGGCGCGACATCGAGCGCGACATGGTCGAGGCCATGGCTACGCGCGCCATCTGCGCCTGGTACCAGCCGATCCTCGCCGACCGCGGGCGGCGCCTGCACAGCCTCGAGGCCGTGCTGCGCTGGCGGCATCCGAAGCACGGCTGGGTCGCGCCGGGCGAAGTGATCTTCGCGGCCGCGAGCACGGGCCTGGCCGAGCGCCTGCTGCACCACATCCTCGAGGAGGTCTGCCATGGCCTGGTGCAACTCGGTGGCATCGGCGGCGCCTTCGCCGAACTGCCGGTGGCGATGAACGTGTCGCCGCGCGAGATGTCGCAGCTGCCGGTCGATGTCATCACCGCGCAGGTGCTCGCGGCGCACGGCCTGCCGCCGCGCCGCCTGCAGATCGAGATCACCGAGGAGGTCGCGCTCGACACCTCGACCGCGCGCGCCCGGCTGCGTGCGCTGGCCGAGTCCGGCGTCGCGGTCGCGATCGACGATTTCGGCGTCGGCTACTCCTCGCTGGCCTCGCTGCGCGGCGAGCACGTGCACCAGGTGAAGATCGACCGCAGCTTCGTGTTCGGCCTCGATTCCTCGCCGGCCAGTTGCCTGATGGTGGAGGCGGTGGTGCGGCTGGGACGCTCGATGGACATCGAGGTGGTGGCCGAGGGCGTCGAGAGCCAGGAGGAGTTCGAGACGCTCGCGCGGCTTGGGTGTCCGCTGCTGCAGGGGTTCTATTTCATGCGGCCGGCGCCGTTGGGGCAGGTGGTGGCGTGGGCGGAGCGGCGCCGGGACTCCCTTCCCGTCACGATGGCGTCGAGGTCCTGAGCGATGGATGCGGGCAGCTTGCACGGAAGCTGTCGATCGACCCCTGCGTCGCCACCAGCTCCTGCGCCAGCCAACCCCTGAATGCGCGCAGCGGCGGATAGTCCTTCTTCTCGCCGGGATAGACCAGGTAGTAGGCGAGGTCCTCGCTGGCCATGTGGGGGTACGGCACGGCCAGCCGGCCTTGCTCGATGTCGTCGGCCACGAGGAAGTAGGGCGCGAGCCCGATGCCGAGGCTGGCGGTGACCACCTGCACGATCATCAGGTAGTGCTCGAACACGGGTCCCGGCGGCGTATGTCCCATCTCCACGCCCAGGCTCCCGAGCCAGAAGTTCCACGAGTCCATGCGCGAGGCCAGGTGCACGAGCGTGTAGTCCAGCAGCCGGCGCGGCTCGTCGAACGGGCCGTAGCGGCGCAGGAAATCCGGGCTGCAGATCGGCACCACCGCGTCCTGCAGCAGGAACTCCATCTCGGCGCCGCTCCATGAGGCCTTGGCGCCGAAATGAATGGCCGCATCGATGTCCTCGATGTGGAAGTTGAACGGCGACAGGTGGGTGGTGAGGTTCAGGATGACGTCGGGATGGCGCGCCGAGAAATCGGAATAGCGCGGCATCAGCCACCGGGCCGCGATGCTGGGCAGCACCGCGAGGTTGAAACGGCCGCTGCTGCGGCCCCCGGCCTTGAGCTCGACCGACGCGGCCTCGAGCTTGTGCAGCAGCGGCTGGATGCGCCGCAGGTACGCATCGGCCGCCGGCGTGAGCGTCAATCGCTTGCCTTCACGCACGAACAGCAGCGTACCGAGTTCGTCCTCCAGGGCCTTGATGAGCTTGCTGATCGCGCCCTGCGTGACGCACAACTCGTCGGCCGCGCGGGTGAAGCTGTGGTGCCGGGCACTGGCCTCGAACGCCAGCAGGCACGAAAGGGAGGGCGTGTGGGTTCGCATTCAATGCATGAGCGTTGGTCATCCACCAAGGAGGAAAAATCGCTTTCGGCCGTGCAACGCAATTTTCATAATCGTCGCGGACACGCCGCATTCTAGGGAGAACAGGCGTAATTCCCATCGTTTTCAGGCACGCCGTCTTTCTCCGGATCCATGAGCAATGGAATTGGTGGCGACGCTGAATCGGCCGCCTTGGCATGGACCGCACAGGAGAAGAAATTGCCTCACGAGACATCGTTGCCCCGGGTCGTTCGCGCCGCCCGCGGGACCGAACTTCGAACCCGCAGCTGGCGCACGGAAGGGCCGTTGCGCATGCTGATGAACAACCTCGATCCGGACGTTGCGGAGAATCCCGCGCAATTGATCGTCTATGGCGGCGTGGGGCGCGCGGCGCGCAATTGGGAGGCCTTCGATCGCATCGTCGAAACGCTCGAGCGGCTGGACGACGACCACACCCTGCTGGTGCAGTCCGGCAAACCCGTGGGCGTGTTCCGTACCCATGCGATGGCGCCGCGCGTGTTGATCGCCAATTCCAATCTCGTGCCCAAATGGGCCACGCAGGACCACTTCAACGAGCTCGAGCGCAAGGGCCTGATGATGTTCGGCCAGATGACGGCCGGCTCCTGGTTCTACATCGGCAGCCAGGGCACGGTGCAGGGCACCTACGAGACCTATGCGGAGGTCGGGCGCCGGCATTTCGGCGGCTCGATGGAGGGCCGATGGATGCTCACCGCGGGGCTCGGCGGCATGGGCGGCTCGCAACCCCTGGCCGGGCGGATGACGGGGGCCGCGATCCTCGTGGTGGAGTGCCAGCAGAGCCGCATCGACATGCGCCTGCGCACCGGCTACCTCGACGTGCAGGCGCGCGATCTCGCGCATGCGCTCGAACTCGTCGACGAGGCGCGTGCGCAGCGCCGCGGGTTGTCGATCGCGCTGTGCGGCAATGCCGCCGAGGTCCTGCCCGAGATCGTTCGGCGCGGCCTGTGTCCCGACGTGGTGACCGACCAGACCGCCGCGCACGACCTGCTGCACGGCTACCTGCCCGCCGGCTGGGACGTGGCGCGCTGGGAGGCGGCGCGCGCGAGCGACCCCCGCGCGGTCGAGCAGGCGGCGCGCGCATCGATCGCGCTGCATGTGCGCGCGATGCTGGACTTCAAGGCGCGCGGCGCCGTGGTGTTCGACTACGGCAACAACATCCGCCAGGTCGCGCTCGATGAAGGCGTGACACAGGCCTTCGACTTTCCGTCGTTCGTGGTGGCCTATGTCCGGCCGCTGTTCTGCGAGGGCAAGGGGCCTTTCCGCTGGGTCGCGCTGTCGGGCGATCCGCAGGACATCTACAAGACGGACGAGCGCCTGCGCGCCTTGTTCCCGCGGGACCAGGCGCTGGGCCGCTGGCTCACGATGGCACGCGAGTGCGTCAGGTTCCAGGGCCTGCCCGCGCGCATCTGCTGGCTCGGCCTGGGCGAGCGGCACCTCGCGGGGCTCGCGATCAACGAGATGGTGCGCAACGGCGAGCTCAGCGGTCCGATCGCCATCAGCCGCGATCACATGGACTCGGGCTCGGTGGCCAGCCCGAACCGCGAGACCGAAGGCATGCTCGACGGTTCCGACGCCGTGGCCGACTGGCCGCTCTTGAACGCGCTGCTCAACACGGCCTGCGGTGCCGACTGGGTCAGCATCCATCACGGCGGCGGCGTGGGCATGGGCTATTCGATCCACGCGGGCATGGCGCTGGTGGCCGATGGCACGCAAGGCACCGACGAGCGCATCGCGCGGCTGCTCTGGAACGATCCCGCCACCGGCGTGATGCGCCACGCCGACGCGGGCTACGAGATCGCCGCGCGCACCGCGCGCGAGCGCCAACTGGACCTGCCTTCGCTGGCAGCCTGACTCTGAAGGAGCACGTCATGAAATGGACAAGGTACTTCCTGGCCCTCGGGCTCGTCGTCGGCGCGTCGATGGCCTCGGCGCAGACCAGGCACGTGGCGATCGCGAACATGGTCGACATTCCCCAGCTGATCCAGGTCAAGACCGGGCTCGTGGACGCACTGCGCGGCGCGGGCTACGTCGAAGGCCAGAACCTCAGGCTCGACTACCTGTCGGCCCAGGGCAACGCGGGCATCGCCACGCAGATCCTGCGCAAGTTCGTCGGCGATGCGCCCGACGTGATCGTCACCATCACCACGCCGATGGCGCAGGCCGCCTTGTCGGCGACGAGGGCGGTGCCCGTGGTCTTCACCGTGGTGACCGATCCGCTCGGCGCCAAGGTGGTCCCGTCGCTGAAGCGTCCGGGCGGCAATGCCACCGGCATCTCCGACCTCGCGCCGATCGAGCGGCAGCTGCGCCTGATCAAGGCCTTCATGCCGCAGGCCAGGCGCCTGGGGGTGATCTACAACACCGGGCTCGATGGCTCGCGCTACCAGATCGAGGTGCTCAAGCCGCTGCTCAAGGTCCATGGCATGACGCTGGTCGAGGCGAATGCGCCCACCTCCAACGAGGTCGGTTCGGCCATGCGTTCGCTCGTGGGCAAGACGGACGTGGTCTGGATTCCCAACGATCCGACCGTGTACGCGGCGCTCGAATCGGCGGTGCGCATCGGTCAGGAACAGAAGATTCCCGTGTTCACGGCCGAGACCCGCACCGTGGAGCGCGGCGCGGTGGCTTCGATCGGCTTCGACTACAACGCCGTCGGCGAGGAAGCGGCCCGCCAGGTCGTCAAGATCCTCAAGGGCGCGAAGCCCGGCGATATCGACGTGGAAACGCCGCAGGTGTTTCGCACGGTCGTGAACCAGCGCGCCGCGCAGGCCGCGGGCCTGAGCATCCCGGACGACGTGGCCCGCCAGGCCAACATCGTCAATCGCTGAGGAGGGCGGGATGAATTTCTACGCCTTGCTGGGCGCGCTCGAGACGGGGCTGATCTTCGGCTTCGTCGCGCTCGGAACCTACATCACCTTTCGCCTGCTGAAGTTCCCCGACATCACGGTGGAGGGCAGCTTCCCGCTCGGCGGTGCCGTGGCCGCCGCATCGATCGTCGCGGGCGCCAACCCCTACCTGGCCACCTTGCTGGCCTTCGTCGCCGGCATGCTCGCGGGTTCGCTCACGGCGTTTCTCAACGTCCGGCTGCGCATCCTGCACATCCTCAGCGGCATCCTGGCCTCGGTCGCGATGTATTCGGTGAACATGCGCATCATGGGGCGGCCCAACACGCCCTTGCTGGGCACCGACACGGTGTTCACGGGGCTGGGCGCGCACTTCGTCGGCAGTGCCTATGCGGTGCCGCTCGTGCTCGTCCTGCTGTGCGTGGCGATCGTCCTGCTGCTCAACCGCTTCCTCGCCTCCGAAACCGGCCTGGCCCTGCGGGCGACCGGCGCCAATCCGCGGATGGCGGCCGCCTACGGCATCCACACCGGCCGCATGACCTGGCTGGGGCTCGCCATGGCGAACGGGCTGTCCGCTCTCGGCGGCGCGCTTTTCGCGCAAACGCAAGGCTCGGCCGACGTCAACATGGGCGGCGGCGTGGTGGTCGTCGGCTTTGCCGCCGTGATCGGCGGCGGGGTGCTGATCAGGAACACGACCATCGTGCGCGCGACCTTGTCCGCGCTGGTGGGCGCCGTGCTCTATCGCATCGCGGTGGCGCTGGCCCTGGACGTCGACAGCATCGGGCTCACGCCCTCGGACTTGAACATGGTGACCGCGGCGCTCGTGGCACTGGCACTGGTTGCGCCCGGCGTGGGCCTGGCCGGTGCATTGCGCGGGAGAAAAGCATGATCAGGGTCGAGAAGCTGGATGTGGTCTTCAATCCCGGCTCCGCGCTCGAGAACCACGTGCTGCGCGGCCTGTCGCTGGACATCCCCCAGCAGCAGTTCATCACGGTGATCGGTTCCAACGGCGCCGGCAAGTCCACCTTGCTCAATGTGCTCGCGGGAGAGACGACCCCCACCGGCGGGGCCGTCACGATCGACGGCGAAGCCATCGCCGGCTGGCCGGTCGCGCGTCGCGCCGGGGCCATCGCCCGTGTCTTCCAGGACCCGCTGGCGGGCACCTGCGAGGAACTGACGATCGAGGAAAACATGGCCATCGCCCTGGCGCGCGGCCATGCGCGCGGACTGGGTCACGCGGTGACGGCGCCTCGGCGCGAGCGCATCCGCGCCGCGCTGGCCCGGCTCGGCCTCGGGCTGGAGAACCGGCTGCACGACCGCATGGGCCTGCTCTCGGGCGGGCAGCGCCAGGCGATCAGCCTGCTGATGGCGTCGCTCAACGCGTCGAGCCTGCTGCTGCTCGACGAGCACACGGCCGCGCTCGATCCGCGCACCTCGGAGTTCGTGATGAAGCTGACGGATGACCTCGTGCGTGAGCTCAAGCTCACGGTGCTGATGGTCACGCACAGCATGCGCCAGGCACTCGATCACGGCGACCGGACCATCATGCTGCACCAGGGGCGCATCGTCTTCGACATCGCCGGCAGCGAACGCGAGCGGCTCGATGTTCCGGACCTGCTGGCGCTGTTCTCCCAGCGCAGCGGCAAGGAACTCAGCGACGACAGCCTTCTTCTGGGATGACCCTCTCATGACCCAACAACAACTTCTGAACGGCCTGCGCATCGTCGACCTGTCGCGCGTGATGTCGGGGCCTTACTGCACCGCGCTGCTGGCCGACGTGGGGGCCGAGGTGATCAAGATCGAGACGCCCGTGACCGGCGACGACTCGCGCCACTTCGGCCCCTTCGTCGACGGCCGCAGCGTCTACTTCTCCTTGCTGAACCGCAACAAGAAGAGCGTCACGCTCAATCTCAAGGACGAGCGCGCCCGCGAGATGCTGTATGCGCTGGTCGATACCGCCGATGCGGTGGTCGAGAACTTCCGCCCCGGCGTCGCGCAGCGGCTGGGGGTGGACTACGAGACGCTGAAGGCACGCAATCCCTCGCTGGTCTACCTGAGCATCTCGGGCTTCGGGCAGCAGGGCGAATTCAAGGGGCGGCCGGCCTATGACCTGATCATCCAGGCCATGTCCGGGCTCATGAGCACCACGGGCCGTCCCGGGCAGGAGCCCACCTGCGTGGGCGACTCGGTGGCGGACCTCGTGACGGGCCTGTTCGGTGCCTGGTCGCTGATGACGGCGCTGTTCGCCCGCGAGCGGGATGGCCAGGGGCGCCAGATCGACCTGTCGATGTTCGATGCGATGCTGGCCCTGCAGCTCACCAGCGCGAGCCGCCTGTTCGCCAGCGGCACGGCGCCGCAGCGCGTGGGCAACCGCCATCCCGTGACGTCGCCGGTGGACTGCTTCGAGGCCCGCGACGGCTGGGCGGTGATCGTGGTCAGCAACGACGGGTTCTTCCGCCGCTTCGCGCCGTTGATCGGCAAGCCCGAGTGGGTCGAGGACCCGCGCTTCGTCGACAACCTGCAGCGCGCGCGCAATGAGCCGACGCTGAAGGCGGCGATCACGGCATGGTCGCGCGAGCGGACCGTGGACGAGGTGGTCCAGGCCTGCCTGGAGGCCGACGTGCCGGCGGGCCCGGTCTGGGATCTGCAGCAGGCCCATGCGCAGTCCGCGCGGCAGGATCGAGGACGGGTCGCCCAGGCGCAGGATGCCGAGCGCCCCTGGCCGTTCGTGCTGCAGCCGGCCGTGTTCTCTTCGGGGGATCCGGCGAAGGTCCAGGCCGACCCCTTGTTGGGTGCGCACACCGACGAGGTGTTGCAGGGCATCGGCATCGCGCCGGCGGATCTTGCGCAACTGCGCGCGCGGGGGGCCGTATGAAGTCGTGGATCGTCAGGGACGTCACGCAGCCTCCGGAGCTCATGGAGATGCCGCTGCCGCATCCCAAGCCGGGCCAGGTGCTGGTGCGCGTGGCCGCTGCCGGGCTCAACTTCTCGGACGTGCTGATGACGCGCGGCGCCTACCAGATCCGGCCGCCGCTGCCCTTCACCCCGGGCCAGGAGATCAGCGGCATCGTCGAGAGCGTTTCGGGCGGTGGCGCCTTCAGCCCCGGCGACCGGGTCGCCACCAAGGTCATGTGGGGCGGCTTCGCGCAGTTCGCCGTGGCCGAGGCCTCGTGGCTGGTGCGCGTGCCCGAGGAAGTCCCGCTGGCCGAGGCCGCCGTGCTGCCGGTGGTCTGGCCGACCGCGTGGATCGCCTTGTTCGCACGGGCCCGGTTGCAGGCGGGCGAGACGGTGCTGGTGCACGCGGCCGCCGGCGGGGTCGGGCTGGCGGCCACCCAGCTCGCGGTTCGGGCCGGTGCGCGCGTCATCGCCACCGCGGGCGGCCAGGACAAGCTCGCGCATTGCAGGGAGCGCGGGGCTTCGGTCTGCATCGACTACCGCGAGGACGACTGGGTCGAGCAGGTGATGCAGGCCACCGGCGGCAAGGGCGTGGATGTGCTCATCGATCCCGTGGGGGGCGATATCACGGACCGCAGCGTCAAGTGCCTGGCCCATGGCGCGCGCCTATGCCTCGTGGGTTTCTCGAGCGGACGCATTCCCGAGATCCGCGCCAACCGTCTCCTGCTCAAGAGCGCGTCGGCGCTGGGCATCTACTGGAGCCATGAGCGCGACCTGCCTTTGATCGGGCAGGCGCTGGACGACGTGCTGGCCGGTTTCAGGCACCAGCAACTGCACGCCGACGTGGGCGGCCGCTACGCTTTCAGCGAGTTGCCTCGTGCGTTGGCCGATCTGCAGGAGCGGCGCACCTTCGGCAAGCTGGTGCTCCTGCCCGACGGCAATCCCTGACCCGGCGTTCGGCGGCCCGGGCAAGCCCAGGTGCCCGCGCGCATCCTCCGACGCCCCGACCCGGCGCGAGCGCCGGCCGTCGCCTCGCTCGTATACATTCGCCACGAAAGCGGAACACGAGGGGCGAGGATGACGGTCGGCAAGGAACGGGGCATCGCCAGCAGCCGGATGGCGGCATGCCAGGCGCGGGGATCCGGGAACGCGGCGCGCCCGTGTTCCCTTGACGGGCGTGCCCGGCCATGAACGCGCAGGTGCTCGCGGCGCTGCAGTCGCTCGGCCTTTCGGAAGACACGGACGGCAAGGCGGTACGCCGCGCCTATGCCGCGCAGCTCAAGCAGATCGACGTCGCCGCGGAGCCCGCGCGGTTCCAGGCGCTGCGCGAGCGCTATGAGCTCGTGCTGGCCTGGCTCGCGCACCGCGATGCCGCCGCGCGCGACGCGCCGGACCCGACACCCGCTTCGCCGGAGGAGGCGGCGCCGACCCCGGCGGCACCTGCGAGCGGCCCCGTCGACGACGCCGCTGCGCCGTCCCGGATGCAGCGGTCCGACGACTACGCCCGCGCGGTGTTCGATGCCCTCATGGCCCGTCTCGCCGCGGCCGGGACACCGGACCGGCACGAAGCACGGGCGGCGCTGGATGCCGCGCTCGAGGACCCGCGGCTGCTGGATGTGGATGCACGGTTCCTGTTCGAGCTGGGCGTGGCCTCGTGGCTGGCCAACGGCTGGCGCCCCGGGCACGAGAAGGTGTTCGCCCCGGCCGTCGGTGCCTTCCGCTGGCGCGAGGAAGCGGCGTCGCTCTCGAGGCTGGGCCGTTCCGGCGTCATCATCGACCACGCGATCCAGGAGCTGGATGCGTACGACAGCCTGCCCGAGGGCACGCGCGAGCGCCTGCGCGAACCGATCCGGCAGCTGCGCTCGCCGGACAAGCCGGGCGTGCGCCGGCTCGCGAAGTCGCTGCCGCTGGCCGAGCAGGCGGTGCGCAACTTCCCCCACTGGCTGCACATCGTCACCAACCCCTCGAACATCGAGCGCTGGCGCGCATGGGAAGCGGCCATTCCGGCGTGGCGGCGCTTCGTGGCGTTCGCGCCCGCGCGGCCCAAGGCGCGGCCGGTGCCGACGGGCAACGCGGCGTCCGCCAGCAATCCGTGGGTGGTGGTGATGTGCCTGGTCGGCATGATGGGGCTCGCGTCGACGCTGTCGAGGCTCTCGACGCCGCCCGCCCCGGCCCCGGCGCCGCATCGCACGCTGGCACCCTTGCCGCGCGCGCCGAGCGCACCGGCGGCTTCGTTCCCCGCGCTTGCACCTTCGTCGCCGTTGCCCTTGGCCGCGGCGCCGGCGCGACCTCCGGCACCGACGGCACCGGCCATCGCACCGGCCGCGCTGGTGCAGCAGCCCTACGCCACGCTGCCGGAGGCAAGGAAGCTGGCCGCCTCGCTCGGCAAGGGCAAGGCCGACGTGCTCAAGTGCAACGACGCGATCCGCATCCTCGAGCTTCATGCCAAGGAATTCGAGAAAGGATCGTTCGGCCGCTCCTTCGACAGCCTGATGATCAACTGCCTCATGGGCAAGCTCGCGATGTTTCCCTATCCGCTGATCGACCGGGCGATCAAGCGCGAGTTCGGGCGGCGGGCGGGCGATGCGACCGCGGGGCTGTCGGAGATCCGGGGCCTGTCGCCCCTGCCCGTGATGCCCCGGCCGGCACCGGTCCGTCCGGTGATGGCTTCGCCGCCGAGCATGACGATGCCGTCCTCCGATCCTTCCGCGCCGTCCGTGCTGAGACCACCGGGATCCGCGAACCCGTGGGCGGTGCCGCCGCCGACGCCAGGCCCCTAGATCGCCCCGGACCGGTCGCGAGACGGCCTGCCCGCCGACGCGGCACAGCCCGCGGCGCCCCTACGATACCGACCCTGGACAGGCGCACCAAGGGATACGCCCAGCACGCGGACGCACTCATGAAGAACGGCGAGACACACGGCGGGCCCGGCACCGCACTGCAGCACGAGGGACATTTCCGGCCCGACGGCACGCTCGCCGCCGCCTTCCTGCGCGAGCACGACTGGGCGCGCTCGGCGCTCGGGCCGCCGCAGGGCTGGTCCGGCGCGCTGCGCCACGCGGTGTCGCTGATGCTCGATTCGGCCCTGCCGATGTGGCTGGCCTGGGGCGACGCCCTGGGCATGGTCTACAACGAGCCGTACGCCCGGGTCCTCGGGGGCAAGCATCCCGCAGCTCTGGGCGCACCGCTGGCCGAGGTCTGGGCGGAGATCTGGCCCGAGGTCGGGCCGCTGGTCGAGACGGCGCTGGCCGGCAGCCCGGTCCATCGCGAGGACCTGCCGCTGGTCGTGAACCGCGAGGGGCTGGAGGAACAGACCTGGTTCACCTTCTCCTATGCGCCGCTGCGCGACGAACAGGGCGCCGTGCGCGGCCTGCTGTGCACCGTCTGGGAGACCACCGCCCAGGTGCTGGCCCGGCGCCGGCTGGCCGACAAGGAGGACGAGGCGACGCGGCGCCAGGCCCAGCGCACGGAGACCGAGGAGCGCTACCGGCTCGCGGTGCTGGCCACCAACGACGCGGTCTGGGACTGGCGCCTGTCCGACGGCCACGTGGTCTGGAACCAGGCGCTGACCACGCTGTTCGGCCACACGGAGGAGGAGACCAGCGCCGACTGGTGGCTCGACCACATCCATCCCGAGGATCGCGCGCGTGTCGAGACCGGCATCCATGCCGTGATCGACGGCGGCGGGACGGCCTGGACGCAGGAGTACCGCTTCCTGCGCAAGGACGGCAGCCATGCCGAGGTGTTCGACCGCGGTACCGTGCTGCGCGACGCGCAGGGCCGGCCGCTGCGCATGATCGGCGCCATGCTCGACCTGAGCGAGCGCAAGGCCTCCGAGCTCGCGCTGCGCGAGAGCCATCGGCAGTTCCGCACCCTGTTCGAGACCATCGACGAGGGCTTCTGCGTCATCGAATTCCTCGACGGCCCGCATGGGCCGATGAGCGACTACATCCACGTCACGGCCAACCCGGCCTACCTGGCCAATGCCGGCATCGCCGACGTGGTGGGCCAGCGGGTGCGCGAGATGGTGCCCGACGAGGCCGACGGCTGGGTCGACATCTACCGCCGCGTGCTGCTCACGGGCGAGCCGGTGCGCTTCGAGCGCGAGCTGGTGCGCACCGGCCGCTTCCTGGAGCTGGCCGCCTTCCGCGTCGAGCCGCCCGAGCGCCGCCAGGTCGCCGTGCTGTTCCAGGACGTGACCCAGCGCCACCGCGCCGAGCGCGCGCTGCTCGAACTCAACGACTCGCTCGAGCACCGCGTGGCCGAGGAGGTCGCGCAGCGGCTCAAGACCGAGGAGGCGCTGCGCCAGGCGCAGAAGATGGAAGCGGTGGGCCAGCTCACCGGCGGCATCGCGCACGACTTCAACAACATGCTCGCGGTGGTGATCGGCTCGCTCGACCTGCTGGGGCGCCAGCTCGCGGCCGACGACGTTCGCGCCCGGCGCTACGTCGAGGCCGCGCGCGACGGCGCGAAGCGCGCCGCGCTGCTGACGCAGCGCCTGCTCGCCTTCTCGCGCCAGCAGCCGCTGCGCCCCGAGTCGCTCGATGCCAACCGGCTGGTGGCGGGCATGTCGGACCTGCTGCGCCGCTCGCTCAGCGGCGCGATCCAGCTCGAGACCGTGCTGGCCGGCGGCCTGTGGCGCACGCATGCCGACCCCAACCAGCTCGAGAACGTGATCCTCAACCTCGCGGTCAACGGGCGCGACGCCATGCCCGATGGCGGGCGACTCACCATCGAGACCGCCAACACCCACCTCGACGAGCGCTATGCGGTCGAGCACCTCGGCCTCTCGTCCGGGCAGTACGTGATGATCGCCGTCAGCGACACCGGCTCGGGCATGCCCGCCGAGGTGGTCGCCAAGGCCTTCGATCCCTTCTTCACCACCAAGGAGGTGGGCCGCGGCACGGGGCTGGGCCTGAGCCAGGTCTATGGCTTCGTCAAGCAGTCGGGCGGCCACGTGAAGATCTATTCGGAGGTCGGCGAGGGCACGGCCGTGAAGGTCTACCTGCCGCGCCTGCTCGGCGCGCCCGCCGAGGACGAGAAGGCCGAGGCGGCTCCCGACACGCCGCTGGGCGGCACCGAGGAGCTGATCCTCGTGGTGGAGGACGAGCCCGCGGTGCGGCAGCTCACGGTCGCGGCGCTCACCGAGCTCGGCTACCGCGTGCTGCAGGCCGACGGCGCCGTGGCGGCGCTGAAGCTGATCGATGCCCATCCCGAGATCCAGCTGCTGTTCACCGACGTCGTGATGCCCGAGACCAACGGCCGCAAGCTGGCCGACGAGGCGCTGCGGCGGCGGCCCGAACTCAAGGTGCTGTTCACCACGGGCTACACGCGCAACGCGGTGGTCCACAACGGCGTGCTCGACGCGGGCGTGCACCTGATCGGCAAGCCCTTCACGATCGAGGAACTGGCCGCGCGCGTGCGCGAGGTGCTCGACGCGTCCTAGGACGCGGCGATCAGGGCAGCCGCAGCGCCTCGCTGTCGGCGAAGGCCCGGGCGAGATAGTCCATCACCGCGCGCACCGTGGCCGAGCGCTTGAGCTCACGGTGCGTGACCAGCCAGATCGCATGCTCGAAGGGCGCGCCGCCGGGCTCGAGCTTCACCAGCGCGGGCTCCGCGTCGCCGAGGAAGCAGGGCAGGCCCGCGACGCCGGCGCCGGCACGCGCGGCGACGAGCTGGCTGCTGATGTCGCCGAGCTCGCAGCTCACCGGGCGCTCGCCCGCGTTGCCGAGCAGCCAGCGCTGCTGGGGCATGTCGGCGAAGCGGTCGTCGTAGGCGATGAAGGTCCAGCGCGCGGGCTCCGCGAGGGCGGGGTAGTCGCGGCCCGCATAGAGCGCGAAGGGAATGCGGCCGACGCGGCGCGCGATGTTGTTCGGTTCGCTGGGCCGCACATGGCGCAGCGCGAGGTCCGCCTCGCCGCGGCTCAGCGAGACCTGCTGGGCCTCGGAGCGCACCGACAGCTGGATGTCGGGGTAGACCGCATGGAAGTCTGCCATGCGCGCGGCGAGGAAGTGCGTGGCCAGCACCGGCGAGGCGCTCAATGTCACCTTGCCGCGCAGCGACACCTGCCGCGCCTGGCTGCGCCGCGCGATGGCGAAGGAGGCGCTCTCCATCGCCTTGGCCTGCTCGAAGACCTCGAGGCCCGCGGCCGTCAGGCGGCAGGCGCGCGGCAGCCGCTCCACCAGCGGCAATCCCAGCTCGGCCTCGAGCGCGGCCAGCCGGCGGCTCACCGTCGCATGGTCGACGCGCAGCGAACGCGCGGCGCTCGACAGCGTGCCGGCGCGACCGACGGCCAGGAAATGGCGCAGGTTCTCCCAGTCGAACATGGTGTTGTTTATCTGTGCGTTTTCTCGCAGTGAGTCCGCGATTTTAGGGAATTCACGCACAGAACGCCGCGGCGCACCATCGCCTCCTCTTCATGGATGTAAAGGGTGGAACATGCGAACCGGATCGTCTTCGCGCCGGGGCACGCTGGTGGCCGCGTCGCTGGGCTTCGTCGTGGTGCTGCTCGACGTGAGCGTGGTCAATGTCGCGCTCGATGCGCTGCTGCGCGAGTTCCGCACCGACGTGGCCGGGCTGCAATGGGTGGTCAATGCCTACACGCTGGTGTTCGCGGCCCTGCTGCTGAGCAGCGGCGCGCTCGGCGACTGCTTCGGGCCGCGCCGCATCTACCTCGGCGGCCTCGCGCTGTTCACCGTGGCCTCGGTCGCCTGCGGCGCGGCGCCCGGGCTCGGCACGCTGGTGGCGGCGCGCCTGCTGCAGGGCGTCGGCGCGGCGCTGCTGGTGCCTAACTCGCTGCTGATGCTGCAGCGGGCCTTCGCGGACCCGGTCGAGCGCAGCCGCGCGATCGGCTGGTGGGGCGCGATCGGCGGCATCGCGATGGCGGCCGGGCCGGTGCTCGGCGGCGTGCTGGTCGCGCACGGGGGCTGGCGCAGCATCTTCCTGATCAACCTGCCGATCGGCCTGCTGGCCGGGGCCCTGACCCTGCGCCACGTGGCCGCCGACGGGCTAGGCCATGCGCGGCGCCTCGACGGGCCCGGGCAACTGGCCGCCGTGCTGACGGCGACGCTGGTCGAGGCCGGGCGGCTGGGCTGGACCAGCGCCTGGGTCGCGGGCGGGCTGCTGCTGACGCTCGCGGCGGGCGGGGCCTTCGTCTGGATCGAGGCTCGCAGCGCCGCGCCAATGCTGCCGCTGGGCCTGCTGCGCATCCGCGCCTTCGCGATCGCCTCCCTGTGCGGCGTGGTCGTCAACTTCGGCTACTACGGGCTGGTCTTCGTCTTCAGCCTGTTCTTCCAGGTCCAGCAGCACCTGTCGCCGCAGCAGACCGGCCTGGCCTTCCTGCCGATGACGCTGGTGCTGATGGGCGCCAGCGTGCTCGCGGGCCGGCTCGTCACGCGCATCGGCGCGCGGCGGCTGATGATGATGGGGCTGGGCCTGGCGGCCTGCGGCTATGCGCTGCTGCTGCCGGTGCGCATCGAGGGCGCCTATGCCTGGCTGGTCTTGCCGATGCTGCTGGCCGCGAGTGGCACGGCGCTGTGCGTGCCGACGATGACCAACCTCGCGCTGTCCTCGGTCGAGGCCTCGCGCGCGGGCATCGCCTCGGGCGTGCTGAATGCTTCGCGCCAGGTCGGCGGGCTGCTCGGGGTCGCCGTGTTCGGCCACCTAGTGCGCCACACCGCGCCGCAGGCCTTCCTGCGCGGCATGCAGCTGTCGACGGGCATCGCCGCCGTGCTGCTGCTGCTGGGCTGCGCGCTGTGCTGGTGGCGGCTCGAGCCGCTGCCGTGCCGCCGATGAAGGCGGTGGCGGGCCGCGCTCAGGCCGCGGCGCGCACCGCGAGCCAGTCGAACAGCTGCGAGGCCGGCAGCGCGCGCGAGTACAGGAAGCCCTGCAGCTCGTCGCAGCCCATCGTCAGCAGGATGTCGCGCTGGATCTCGTTCTCGACCCCCTCGGCCACCACGCTCAGGCCCAGCGCATGCGCGAGCCGGATCACGGCGTCGACCACGGCGCGCGAATCCTCCTTGGATTCGAGGTCCTGCACGAAGCTGCGGTCGATCTTGACCTGGCGCGCCGGCAGCCGGCGCAACTGGCTCAGGCTCGAGTAGCCGGTGCCGAAATCGTCGATCGACAGGAACACGCCCACGGCCGCCAGGCCCTCGAAGGTGCGGTGCGTGGCGCGGATGTCCTCCATCGCCACCGACTCGGTGATCTCGCACAGCAGCAGCGAGGCCGGCACCGCATGCCGGGCCAGCGCGCGCTCGACGCGCTCGACGAAATCCACCTCGCGCAACTGCATGACCGACAGGTTCACCGCCACCGGCATCGACAGGCCCTGCGTGCGCCACTGGGCGATCTGCCGGCAGGCCTCGTCGAGGATCCAGTCGCCCAGGCGCACGATCATGCCGAAGCGCTCGGCCAGGCCGATGAACTGCGCCGGCCCGATCAGGCCGAGCTCGGGGTGGTTCCACCGCACCAGCGCCTCCACGCCGCTGAGCGAGCCGTCGCGCCCGTCCATCTTCGGCTGGTAGTGCAGCTCGAACTGGTTCAGGTCGACGGCCCGGCGCAGGTCGCTCTGCAGCCGCAGCTGCGCCGCCACGTCGGAGCCCATGTGTGATTCGAACATCACGTAGTTCGCGCCGCCGGCGCGCTTGGCGATGTACATCGCGGCGTCGGCATTGGCCACGAGCTTGTCGGGCTCGCCCTGGCCGGGGTAGACCACGATGCCGATCGAGCAGGCGATCTGCAGCGGCTTGTCCTGCAGCGAGAAGGGCTCGGCCAGCTTGCGCAGCGCGCGGTTGGCGACCTGGGCGGCCTCGGCCGCATCGCTCACGCCCTCGAGCAGCAGCAGGAACTCGTCGCCGCCGATGCGCGCCACCGTGTCGCCGTCGCCCGCGACGTCCATCAGCCGCTTGGCCGCGGCACGCAGGATCTCGTCGCCGGCCGCGTGGCCGAAGGAGTCGTTGATCGGCTTGAAGCCGTCGAGGTCGACGAACAGGATCGCCACGCGTTCCTTCAGCAGCGGCTGGTTGACGCGCGCCATGCGCGCCAGCGCGTGTTCCAACCGGTCCTCGAACAGCACGCGGTTGGGCAGGCCGGTCAGCGCGTCGGTGAAGGCATGGCGCTGCAGCTCGCGGTTGGCGTGGGTGAGCTCGGCGTTGGCGTCCTCGAGCGACAGCGCCAGGCGCTGCGTGACCATCTGCATGCGCGCCTCGAGGATCGAGCCGAGCAGCGTGCCCAGCAGCAGCACGCACGAAGCCAGCACCACGATGACCGTCAGCCCCGTGCCGTGCAGCTCGCCGGCGCTCAGGCAGACCGAATCGGGCGCGAAATTGGCCGCCGCCATGCCCGTGTAGTGCATGCCGCAGATCGCCACGCCCATCACCAGCGCGGCCAGCAGCTGCACGGCCGGGCGCCGGGCGGCGCTCACGCGGACCAGGTTGCGCATGATCAGCAGCGCCACCGCCGAGGCGCCGATGCCGATCAGCGCGGACAGCCCCACGATCACGGGCTGCCACAGGATGCCGGGCGCCATCTGCAGCGCCGCCATGCCGATGTAGTGCATGCCGCAGATGCCGCCGCCCATGACCAGCGAGGCCACGCCCAGCCGCCCGAGGCTGTAGTTGGGCCGGCTCGCGACCCACAGCGCCACCCCGGAGGCCGCGACCGCCGCGACCCACGACAGGAAGGTGTACCAGCCCGAGAAGCCCAGCTCGATCGGCAGCGTGAAGCCCAGCATGCCCACGAAATGCATCGACCAGATGCCCGTGCCCAGCACCACCGAGCCGACGCTCCACCACAGCGGCTGGAAATTTCCGCCGGGCCCGCGCATGCGCCGCGACAGGTCGAGCGCGACGAAGGAGGCCAGGGTGGCGATCAGCAGGGAGGCCGCGACGATCAGCGGGTCGTGGTGGGAAGGGAGAAAGAGAGACGGGGCGTTCACCGCCCGAGTATCTCGCGAGCATGTAACAAGGGGTTGATGCGGGGGCGAGTGGCCGTGCCGTGGAACCGGGCACTCCTAGCTAGTCGCGCGCGGGGACGGAAGGCCGGGTCCAGGGTGTCGCCTGGGAGACGGCCTGCCTCGCCATCGCCTCGATCACCGCCAGCTTCGGCACCAGCGGCGCCGGCGAAGCCGTGCGGCTGTGCGTCAGTGACACGGTGACCAGCGCCTGCGCGAGGCGCACGGTCACCTCGACGGGATCGAGCAGGGCGAGCGGGAAGTCGGGCGCGATCTTGCGCGCCGCGGTACTCAGCGCGCCGCTGTCGAAGCACAGCACCTCGGCGCCTTGTTCGAGGCATTCCCACAGCGTGGCGCGCAGCGCATGCGGCGCATCCGGCTCGGCCGTGCGCAGCGCCGCGCAATGGCGCTCGATGCCCCACTGGCGCTGCGCGGCGGCGGCGCGCACGGCGCGTTCGCGCGTGCCGGCGATCAGCGCGAAGCGGCCGCCGAGCGTGAGCGCATGCAGCGCCACGGTCTTGCCGGTGGCGAGCACGGGCAGCGCGAGCATCGAGCGCAGCGCGTTCGCGCCGCCGTCGTCGAGGGCATCGACGCACACGGCATCGAAGCCCTCTTCGGCGGCATGGCGGCCGGCCTCGAACACGGCGAGGTCTTCGAGCGCGGCGTCGACAAAGCCGCCGGCGGCACTCCAGGCGCCGCCGACGGCGCGGTACGTTGCGTCGATGTCGGATTCGAAGGCCGGTCGCGGCGCGGCGTTCGCGGGCTCGGAGAACGCGTGCGGCTGCAGGACGAGGATGCGGGTCATGGCGGGTTCGTCGAAGGAAGAAGGGGTCTCAGGCCTCGGCGCGCGCGCCGGCCGCGAGCACCGCGGCGAGCCATTCGGGCCGCGGCACGGCCTGCGGTGGATAGGCGCGCGGGCTGTGGGGCGCGCGCAGCCGCACCGCGGCCTCGGCCAGTGCGTAGCTCAGCGGGCCTGGATTGACCACCGGCACCGGCAGCCGCTGCGCCAGGTGCGGATGCGCCTGGTGCATGGTGGTCGAGCCGAGGATGATCACGTCGGCCCCGTCCTCGCGCACGCATTGCAGCGCCACCTCCTCGAGCCGCGGGAACACTTCCTCCTCCTTGCCGGCCAGCAGGTTGCGGTTGTCGGGCCGCAGGTTGGCGGCGCGCACCGAGGCGCAATGCGCCTGCAGCCCCAGCTCGGCGATGGTCTTGCGGTACAGCGGCTGCCAGGCGTCCCACATGGTGAGGATCGAGAAGCGGCGCCCGAGCATCATCGCCGTGAGCATCGCGTGGCGGCCGGGGCCGATCACGGGAATGGCGAGCGCGGCGCGCAGCGCGGTCATGCCGGTGTCGCTCATGGTGTCGATGCACACGGCATCGAAGCCCTCGCGTTCGGCGCCGAGGCCCACCTCGAGGATCGACAGCTCGGCGATCACCGAGTCGTGCCCGCTCACGTAGTTGGAGGGCGCGACCTGGGTGGTGCGGTACTCGAGCGTGGTGCCGCCTTGCAACTGCACGGCGCGCGATTGCTCGCGGCGCTGCGCGAGGTTGTGGGCGTCGAGCGGGAAGGGGACGATGACCAGGATGCGTGTCACTTGGAGACCTCGTTGTCGCGGGGGATGGCGCCCGCCGCTCAGTGCGCGGACCGGTGCTCGAGCCGGCTCAGCATCCGCACCACGGGCCACAGGATGGCCAGGTAGATCAGCGCGGCCAGCACCATCGGCGTGGCGTTGTAGGTGGCGGCGCGCGCCATGTCGGCGTTGTAGAGCAGCTCGGGCATGGCCACCACGCTCGCGAGCGAGGTGAGCTTGACGACCTCGACGATGTTGGAGACCAGGTCGGGCAGCACGTTGCGCACGGCCTGCGGCACGACGATGTAGGCCTGGGTGGTGAAGCGGCCGAGGCCGGTGGAGGCCGCGGCCTCGCGCTGGCCCGGGCCCACGGACTCGAGGCCGGCGCGGAACACCTCGCAGAAGTAGCTGGTCATGCTCAGCACGAGCGCCACGCACACCGCCGCGAACGGCGAGAGCCGCACGCCGAAGAAGGGCAGGCCCGAGTAGGTGAAGATCAGGATCACCAGCGGCGGCAGCGAGCGGAACAGGTCGACGAAGACCACCACCAGCCAGCGCAGCCAGCGCAGCCAGCGCTGGCGCGCGCCGCCGGCGATGGCCGCGAGCAGGCCCGAGGCGAGGCCCACGGGGATGGTGCACAGGCAGATCAGCAGCGTGACCCACAGCCCCTGCATCAGCAGCGGAAAGACCTCCGCCATGATCGAGAGGTCGAAGAACTGTTCGAGAAGCTGGTTCATGGCGGTCCTGGCGGCACGGTGGCGCGGGTGGTCAGCGGCGCTTCCAGCGGAAGCGGCGTTCGATCGCGCGGCCCAGCGCAACGAAGGGCACGAAGATCGCGAGGTAGGCGACGGCCGCCATGAACAGCGGCGTGCCGCTGCCGCTGAAGGACTGGGCGGTCGAGGCCTGGTTGAGGATCTCGGGCACGCCGATGACCGTGCCCAGCGCCGAGTTCTTGGTGATGGCGATGGTGCGGTTGGTCAGCGGCGGCACCGTGATGCGCAGGGCCTGCGGCAGTACCACGTAGACATAGGCCTGCGTGAAGCCCAGGCCGGTGGAACGCGCGGCCTCCCACTGGCCCTTCGGCACCGACAGCAGCCCGGCCCAGAAGATCTCCTCGGCGAAGGCCGCGAGCACCAGGCTCAGCACCAGCCACAGCACGACGAAGGCCGACAGGCTCAGGCCCGCGTTCGGCAGACCGAAGAAGGCCAGCAGGATCACGACCAGCGGCGGCAGCGCGCGGAAGATGTCGACGAAGCCGACGATCAGCAGGTTCAGCGCACGGATGCGGTAGACGCGCACCGACGCGAGCGCCAGGCCCAGCGCGATGCCGGTCACGATGACCGCCGCGGCCACCTGCAGCGTGACCACGGCGCCGGCCGCGATGTTCGGGCCGTAGGTGCGGAAGATCGCGGGGTTCGCGAAGACCTCGAGGAAGCGTTGCCATTCCATGGTGCCGGGTTCTCTCTTGTCGTTCTTCTCAATGCAGCGCGTCGGTCATGAAGTCGCGCGCGCGGCTGCCCGGCGGCGCCGCGAGGATCTGCGCGGGCGAGCCCTGCTCGACGACGACGCCGTGCTCCATGAAGACGATGCGATCGGCGGCGTCGCGCGCGAAGCGCATCTCGTGGCTGACCACGACCATGGTGACGCCGGTCTTCTTGAGTTCCTGCATCACCTGCAGCACCTCGGACACCAGCTCTGGATCGAGCGCCGAGGTGGGCTCGTCGAACAGCATGATCTTCGGCTCGAGCGCCAGCGCGCGCGCGATCGCCGCGCGCTGCTGCTGCCCGCCCGAGAGCTCGCCCGGATAGGCCCTGGCTTTGTGCGCCAGGCCCACGCGTTCCAGCGCGGCGAGGCCCGCGCGGTCGGCCTCGGCGGCGGACAGGCCTCGCACCTTGCGCAGCGCGAGCGTCACGTTGGAGAGCACGCGCAGGTGCGGATAGAGGTTGAACTGCTGGAACACCATGCCCACGCGCTGGCGCAGCAGGTTGAGGTTCGTGCGCGGCGAGAGCAGGTCCTCGCCGTCGACGGTGATCGAGCCGCCATCGGGCTCCTCGAGCCGGTTGCAGCAGCGCAGCAGGGTCGACTTGCCCGAGCCCGAGGGACCGATGATGAAGACCAGCTCGCCCGGCGCGATCGACAAGTCGATGGACTTGAGCACCTCGTTGCCGCCGAAATGCTTGCGCAGTCCGTGGATCTGCAGGATGGGCGCGTTCATGCGTGGCACTTCCGTCGGGTCATGGCCGCGGCCTTCATTTCTTGCAGTTCGCCGGATGCGGCGCGGCGTCGTGGCCGGGCAGGCCCGCCACGCCATAGCCGGGTTCGACGGTGGTGGCGACCGAGCCGGCCGCGGGCGCGACGCCGAACCACTTCTCGTAGAGCTTGGCGACCTCGCCGCGCGCCTTGAGGCATTCGAGCGCGCCCTCGACCTCGTTGCGCAGCGCGACCGAGTCCTTGCGGAAGGCCATCGAGAACACCTCGCCGGTCGCATGCCGGTAGCCGGGCCGCAGCCGCGGGTTCTTCTTGACCGCCCAGGCGACCTCGGTGGTGTTGGTGAGCGCGGCCGCGCTGCGTCCCGAGATCACGGCCGCGATGGCGTCGTTGGTGGTGCCGTAGGACTCGACGATCCAACCCGTGGTAGGTGCCTGCGCGCGTGCCCAGGCGTCGTAGGCCGCGCCCTTGTTGACCGAGATGGTCTTGCCGCGGTAGGACTCCAGCGTTTCGAGCGGCGCCGAGGCGGCCGTCACGAACTGGTAATCGGTGTTGAGGAAGCCCTCGGTGAAGATCATGCTCTCGGCGCGCAGCGGCGTGGCCGTGACGGGCGCGCCGACGAAGTCGATGTTGCCGGCCTGCATCGCGGGGAACACGCCCGAGTACTGCATGGCCGCGACGTCGATCCTGCGTCCCAGCTGCGTGCCGATGGCTGCGAGCAGGTCGATGCTGAAGCCCTCGAGGCCGCCGCTGAGCCTGGTCATCGCGAAGGGCGCGGCCACGGGGTCGACCGCGGTGCGAAGCGGCGCCGGCTGCGCGAGCGCGGTGGAAGCGGTGAAGGCCACGAGGCCGAGCGCGAGCAGTGCCGCCTTGAGTGAGCTATGCAACATGCGGTCTTTCCTTGGAACAGTGGATGAATCGGTCGGCGATGTCGCCCGCGGTGGTGACGAGCAGGTCGCTGCGTTCGCGCAGCAGCTCGAGGGTCTGGCGCAGGTAGCGGATGCGGTGCGGCGCACCGAACAGCCAGGGATGGATGCCGATCGAGAACACGCGGCCCTCGGGCAGGGCCGCGGCGCCGTCGAGCATGTCGCGCACCAGGCCGGGAAAGCGCTCGGGCGCGATGCGCCGCAGGGCGATGGTCTGCACGTCGTCGAGCTCGGTGGGCGCGGGCAGCGCGACCAGCCCGCGCGGCAGCTCGCCGGTCGCCTGCCAGTAGGGCTGGTCGTCGTTCGGCCAGTCGAGCGTGTAGGCGAAGCCCGCTTCGCGCAGCAGCGCGCCGGTGCGCGGCGTCAAGCCGTGGTCCTGGCCGAGCCAGCCGCGCAGCGGCGTGGGGCAGGCCGAGGCGACGATGTCGCGGCAGGCGACGATGAACGCGCGCTCCTCGGCCTCGTCCATGCGCGCGCTGATCATGCGGTTGGCCGAGAAGCCGTGCACCGCTACCTCCCAGCCGCGCCGCACGATCTCGGCCACCAGCTCGGGATGGGTCTGGACCACGGCCGCGCCGAGCGCGACCGTGGGCGCGACGCCGAATTCGTCGAGCAGCGCAAGGATGCGCCAGACGCCGACGCGGTTGCCGTAGGCGCGCGAGCTCCAGGTGCGGAACTCGGGCGCGAAGGTGCCGAACTCGCCCTTGAAACGCGGGTCGCGCAGGCTGCCCTCGGGCGGCGCGAGCTCCCAGTGCTCGAGCTGCAGCACCAGGCAGGCCGCGAGCCGGCGCGTGCCGAACGAGAGCGCGGGGCGCGCGGGCAGCGGCTCGAAGTCGTAGAGCGCGTGGTCCATGCCGCGCGGCGCCGGCTGCGCGCGGGGCAGGGGCGAGCCGCTCATGGCGCGGCTCCCGTTTGCGCGTACATGGAATCGCGTGCCGCATCGGCCGCCAGCGTGGCCTCGTAGCCGTTGGCGTAGTACCAGTCGGCGATCTCCTCGCCGGTGGCGAACCACACCTTGTCGTGCGAGGCGATGTGGCGCAGCGCCGCCTCGAGGTAGCGCAGGCGGTGCGGCCGGCCCATGATGTACGGGTGGAACGCGATGTTCATGACGCGCGGCTGCACCTCGCCCTCGGCATACAGCGTGTCGAACATGTCCTGCGCGATGCGCAGGAACTCGGGGCCCTCGGCGGCGCCGGCATGCAGCACCGCGTCGTTGAGCTCGGTCTGGTAGGGCAGGCTGATGAGCCTGCCGCTGCGCACCGCGATCGGCGTCGGCTGGTCGTCGTGGTAGAGGTCGCAGTAGTACTTGAAGCCGGCCTCGGCCACGAGGTCGGGCGTGCGCAGCGTGTGCGAGATGGCCGGCGAGAACCAGCCCGCCATGCGCCGGCCCGTGAGGCGGCGGAAGCGCTCGACGCAGTTCGCGATCAGCGCGCGCTCGGCGTCCTCGTCGAGGTCCCACAGGTACTGGGTGTTGTAGATGCCGTGGCACATCGTGTCCCAGCCGCGTGCCTCGCAGGCTTCCATGATCTGCGGATAGCGCTCGAAGTTGGCGAGGCTCAGCGACACCGTCGCGCGGATGCCGAGGCGATCAAACAGTTCGAAGATCGGCCAGACGCCGACGCGGTTGCCGTAGTCCTTGGCGCCGTAGCCGAGCACGTCGGGATGCGGCATGCGCGGCCAGGGGTCGCGCACGCGCACCGGGTCGGGCAGCCATTCGTAGTGCTCGAGGTTGGGACAGACCCAGACCGCGATGCGCGCGCCGCCGGGCAGCGTGAGCCGGGGCCGCTGGAAGATGGAGCCGCCGCGCAGGCGGTCGGGGTCGCGCACCTGCATGGCGTCAGCGCGTCGCGGGGGCGTCGGGCCAGGTCGCCAGCACTTCGGCGGCGGTGGCATGCGGATAGCGGGCGCGCATGAACTGCAGCGAGCCCTCGTGCAGCGCGGCGCTGGTGCTGCTCAGCAGCTCGGGCACCGTCACCATGTAGTAGTCGTGGTAGGAGCCGCCGCGCAGCGTGGACTCCACGCAGCCCTCGGTCGAGTTGCCGACCAGCACCAGGGTCTGGATGCCGCGCGCGCGCAGCAGGCCGTCGAGCGGCGTGCGCACGAAGGCGTCGGGGCGGAACTTCTCCACCACCACGTCGCGCGGGCCGGGCACCAGCCCGTCGACCAGCTCGGCGCCCCAGCTGCCCTTGAGCGTGTACTCGGGCGTCTTGCCGTCGCGGCACTTGAAGCGCAGCCAGGCCGGCGAATCGCTCAGGCCGTGCGGTAGCGTGAGCTGGCGGATGAAGGCCACCATCACCTGCCGCGCCTGCACCTCGCGCACGAAGGCCGAGAGCGCGGGCACCGAGGCGGCGATGGCGCCGATGTCCTTGCCATTGCGCGCGAAGTGGCCGTCGGGGTGGCAGAAGTCGTTCTGCATGTCGATCACCACGACGGCGGTGTGCCGCGGGTCGACCAGTTCGGCCAGCGTGTCGAGGACGGGAACGCCTTGGATGGTGCGCATGCTGTGGATCGCTTTCGGTTTTGAATTTCTATCTGGTAGAATTTATTTCTCTCTGATAGAAAATCATAGGCGAGCTCTTTCCACAAAGTCAAACTGGGGCAGACCCCGAGGAGCATGGACATGACGCCCAAGGGCAAGACAACGGCCGCGCGCAAGACCGCGGCCGCGGCCGATCCACAGGCCGATTCGCAGGCCGATTCGCAGGCCGAGGCCGAGACCAGGGACAAGCCGCGCGTCGAGGCCGTCGAGCGCGCGCTGTCGGTGCTGGAGGCCTTCGCCGACGGCACCGCGCGCATGCCGCTGAGCGAGATCTCGGCGCGCACCGGCTTCTATCCGAGCACCGTGCTGCGGCTCTTCCATTCGCTCGAGCACTTCGGCTACCTGCATCGCGACGACGACGGCTTCTTCCGCCTCGGCCCCTCGCTGTGGCGGCTCGGCGTGCTCTACCAGAACACCTTCGACCTCGAGCGCCATGTGCGTCCCGTGCTCGACCGCCTCGTCGAGCGCCTGGGCGAGACCGCGGCCTTCTACATCCGCGAGGGCGACCGGCGCATCTGCCTGTACCGCCGCTTCGCCGCCAGCTCGATCGGCCATCACGTGGAGGAGGGCGCCGAGCTGCCGATGGACCGCGGCGCGAGCGCGCACGTGCTGATGGCCTTCACCGGCGCCAAGGGCGCGAAGTACGACGCGGTGCGGCGCGACGGGCTCTACGTGTCCTATGGCGAGCGCAATCCCGATGCGAATGCGATCGCGGTGCCGGTCCACGGACAGGGCGATGCCTTCGTCGGCGCACTGAGCATCATCGGCCCGGTCAACCGGCTCGTGGGTGCCACCATCGACAAGAGCATTCCGGTGCTGCAGGAGGCCGCGCAGGCCCTGGCGCGCAGCCTGCGCGGACGCTAGGAGCCTGCGCCGCTCAGCGGCTCAGCCGCTCGACCATGAAGTCGACGAAGACGCGCATCTTCGGCGGCAGGTGCCGGTCGGGCAGCCACACCGCCGAGATCGTGGCGCCAAAGGGCGGGCGCACGGTCCAGTCCGGCAGCAGCCGCACGATGCTGCCCTGGCGCAAGTCCTCGTCGACCACGAAGTCGGGCAGTAGCGCTACGCCCAGGCCCTGGCGCACCGCGTCGCGCAGCGACTCGCTGCTGTTGACCAGCAGGTTGCCGCTGACGCGTACGGCGCGCACGCCGCGCGGGCCGTCGGCGCCGTCGAAGCGCCAGAGCTGGTGGGTCTCGCCCTCGCCATAGCGAAGGCAGTTGAGGGCGGCGAGGTCTTCGGGGCTGGCGGGCGCGGCCACGCGCGCGAGATAGTTGGGCGCCGCGCACAGCAGGTACGCGGTGCTGCCCAGCGGCCGCGCGACCGCGCCCGCGGGCAGTTCGCGCGTGGTGCGGATCGCGATGTCGAAGCCTTCTTCCGCCAAGTCCACCGAGCGGTCGAGCAGCACCAGCTGCACCCGCATCTCGGGATAGGCCTCGAGGAAGGCCGGCAGCGCCGGCGCGACCACCCGCCGCCCGAGCGTCATAGGCGCCGTGACGCGCAGCAAGCCCATCGGCCGCTGCAGCAGCGAGGCGACCTCGCCGCCCGCGCTGCGGCACAGCGCGATCGCCTCGGCGGTGCGGTCGTACAGCGTCTGGCCGGCGGCGGTGGGGCTCAGGCTGCGCGTGGTGCGGCGCAGCAGTTGCACGTCGAGCAGCGTCTCCAGCCGCGCGATCTGCTTGCTCACGGCCGACTTGCTGGTGCCGAGCATGCGCGCGGCGCCGGTGAAGCTTCGGGCCTCGACGACGCAGGCGAACACGGCGATGCCGGCCATCTGTTCGGGAAGGTGGTCGCTCATGGAGGAGGTCCTCGGCGGTTGGGAGAGAGGACTGTTTCCAAATGGAAACAGCGAGACTGGAGATCTCGAGATTGTCTCCATTTCGGCGCTGGCGAATACTGCGCGGCTCTCAATCAACCTGGAGTGAATCAGCCATGGATCTCAAACTATCGGGCAAGGTCGCGATCGTGACCGGCGCGAGCATCGGCGTGGGCCGCGCGATCGCGCGCTCGCTGGCCCAGGAGGGGGCCAGGCTGGCCATCGTCGCGCGCGGCAAGGAGCGGCTCGAGGCGGTCGCCGACGCGCTCGCGGCCGACGGCTTCGAACGCCCGCTGGTGCTGGCCCGCGACATCACGCAGCCGGACACGCCGTCCGTGGTGCGCGCTGCGGTGCTCGAGGCCTTCGGTAGCGCCGACATTCTGGTGAACAACGCGGGCGGCTCGCGGCCCTTCGAGGGGCTGGGCACGGCGCGCCAGTGGGAGGATGCGATGGCGCTGAACTTCCATGCGGCACGCGAGCTGACCCATGCGCTGATCGACGACATGCGCGCGCGGGGCTTCGGCCGCATCGTGAACATCACGGGCGGGGACGAGCCGGTGGCGATCAACGGCGCGGTGCCGCCCAATGGCGCGACGCACATCTGGGCCAAGGCGCTGTCGCGCCACGTCGCGAAGGACGGCATCACGATCAATTCGATTCCGCCGGGGCGTATCCACTCCGAGCAGGTCGACCACAAGCTGCTGCCGACCGAGGAGGCGCAGCGGCGCTGGGTGGAAGAGAACTGTCCCGCGGGCTACATCGGCGAGCCCGAGGACCTGTCGGCGCTGGTCGCGTTGCTGTGTTCGCCGCTGGCGCGCTACATCACGGGCCAGGTGATCCACGTCGATGGCGGGGCGCGGCGCTTCTCGCACTGAGGCGAGCGCGGGGCGCGGACGTCAGCGCCGCGCGCCGAAGGCCGTGACCACGTAGTCGGAGAGTTCGAAGCCCAGTTCCGCCGCGATGACCTTGAGGCGGTTCTCGATCTCGGGGTCGAAGAACTCGAGCACGTCGCCGGTCTTGGTGCACACCAGGTGGCCGTGGTGGCGCTCGCGGTCGTTGAGCTCGTAGACGGCCTTGTTGTTGCCGAGCTGGCTCTTCTTGAGCAGGCCGGTCTGCTCGAACTGGGCCAGCACGCGGTAGACGGTGGCGAGACCCAGGTCGGTCTGTTCGGCGAGCAGCTGGCGGTAGACGTCTTCCGCCGCCATGTGCCGCTGCTTGCTGGTGCGGAACAGGTCCAGCACCTTCAGGCGCGGCAGGGTGGCCTTGAGCCCGGTCTGCTTCAGGTCGGGAGCGGCGGCGTGCTCGTCCATGCGCGTGCGTCCGGTCGATGTTCGTCGGCGTGGGAAAAAAATGCATGGCTGGCCGGTGAACCGATGGCTAGCAAAAAACGACCCTTGGAGACCGTTGAGTCTCGGAGTCGCCCCACGATGAAACTGAAACTACTTGGTCAGGATAAGCTTGCCCAGCTTGGTGGCCTGCAGCCTGTACACGAATCCGTTGTGCGAGATCTCGACCACCTTCTGGCCGCGCAGCAGCGCCGCGCTGTCGAGACTGTCCGTCACCATTGCGGCGTCGTCGAATGGGCGAACCACCTCCGGCGCGGCGGCTTCGCGGGCGACTTCGTCCGCGAGCACCGGCTCGTGCACGAAGGCCTCCACCGTCAGGGCGACGGGCTGCGGCGTCGCAGCGCGGCGCACGCGCAGGGTCGGGCGGTGGCTCGTCAGTCCCGACGGGGACGGTTGGCTTCCTTGAGAGAGGAGAGCTTGCATGGTGGCGGTGGTCGCTTCGGAATGAAGCTGGTTGGTGACTTGGCTCGACTATAGCATTGAATGAGAGTGATTCGCATTAATGAAAAATGAATTTTCATGCGGCGGGTGAAAAGAGCGCGTTGAGCTCGCCGACCGACAGCATGCGTTCATCCATCGCATCGAAGCGGCCGTGCGCGAAGGCCTCGCTCGCGAGCTGGCCCACCAGGCCCAGCGCCGCCTGCAGCGGACCGCAGCCCAGGCTGATGCGGCGTGCGCCGGCCTGGCCGAGGCTCTCGGCCGTGGGCGCGCCGGCATAGCCCGCGTACACGTTCACCGGCAAGGCGACCGCGCGGGACAGGCCTTCGATCTCCTCGGGGCTCGACAGGCCGGGCACGAAGATGCCGTCCGCGCCCGCCGCCGCGCAGAGCGCCGCGCGGCGCAGCGTTTCCTCGAAGCGCGCCGCCAGGTCGTCCCAGGGGACGATGTGGGTGTCGGTGCGCGCATTGATGAAGAAGCGCGCATCGAGCGCGCGGATCGCGGCGATGCGCTCGCACAGCACTTCGGGCGGCGCCAGCTCGCGCGTGCCGGGCCGCGTGCCGTCCTCGATGTTGATGCCGGCCACGCCCAGGTCGATGAGCGCGGCCGCCACGTCGCGCACCGCCTGCGAGCCGTCGCCGTAGCCGCGTTCGAGGTCCACGCTGACCGGCACGCGCGCCACGCGGCAGATGCGCGCGCAGGCCGCGATCAGTTCGCCGGCGGGCATCCGTTCGCCGTCCGCGTAGCCGAGCGACCACGCGATGCCCGCGCTGGTGGTGGCGATGGCGCTCGCGCCCGCGTGTTCGATGACGCGGGCGCTGGCGGCGTCCCAGGCGTTCACGAGGATCAGGGGCGCGGGGGCCGTGTGCAGGCGATGGAAGAGGTCGGTCTGGGATGGCATGGGCTCTGGCTGTTGGATAAAGGTGGCCAGAGCTTAGGAAAGGCGCGTCGCAGCGGCTTGGAAAAAACTGCGGTCGCGCGCATTGGATAGTGCTGCCGGCGGAGGCGTGGTCGTCCCCAAGAAGCGGTCATTTGATGGAGAGATGGCAACAAATGGCGACCGAAATTTTCCGAATGTCGTCCTGCCTCGAATTCAAGCCCCCGGGGTCGCTCAGCCGCCTTGTCGCCAGCGAGGCTGCACTGTTTTCTCTTTGCAACGGCCCGAATCAAGACTGACGAAAAACGGAGCTAACAGTTAGGAAACGTTGCTACGCCATTCATAATTGTGTCAAAACGTTCTAACCGTAAACAAGACATCGAGACATCGCCATGAATATCGCCTTCAGAAGCCTGTGGAATGCCGCCACGGGCAGTTGGGTCGCCGTACCAGAAACGAGCCGTGCTCGAGGCAAGCGCAGCATGTCGACGGCGGTCGCAGGGGTCGCGATCACGCTTTTCGCCACCAGCTTCTTTCCCGCGCAGGCCGTGTGCACGGTGTCTGGGTCGAACGTGAACTGCTTCGGGGCCGCCAATCCGCTGGCGCCGAACTACTCCAACGGCGCAAACAACCTGAACGTCACCTTGAATCCCGGCGCATCCGTGGGCGTGCTCCTGGGCTTGGGCGGCAACGCGATGACGCTCAGCGGCACGGGTCTCACGGTGATCAACCATGGCCGGATCGATCCCACCGTGCTCGGGACCGGGTTGGGCGTGCTGTCGTCGGGCTTGGTCATGGGCAATGGATTCGGCAGCACACAGACGGTGACCAACATCGGTGCGCTCAACGGTACGACGGGGTTGATCGTGGGCGTGACGGGGTTGGCGCTGGCATTGCAAAACGGCGCTGGTGGCAGCTCGAACATCACGAACACCGGCACGATGGCCACGACCGGCATCATCGGTGCGACCCTGCTAGGACCGGACGCCGGTGTGATGGCTGCGTACGGTGGTGCGCAAGTGAACGTGGACAACTCCGGCACCATCACCGGGCGTGTCGCATTGGGCACCTCGACCGGGGGCAACACCTTCACCAATTCGGGCACGGTCAACGGCAGCGTTTCACTCGGCGCGAATAGCAAGAACCTGTTCGTGGCGACCACCGATTCGTCGGTCAATGCCGCGGGCGGAACCGCGTTGTCGACCGATCTTGCGATCGGTGCCATCACGATCAACTTCGCCGCGACGGGTACCGTCGACGGCGGCTCCGGCGGCGACAACACGCTGAGCCTGCGGCAGGGCACGTCGGCCTCGGGCGCCATCGCCAACGGCAGCTTTCTCAATTTCAACAAGCTCGACGTCGAAAGCGGCACCTGGGCGCTGAACGGCGCCTCGGGCGTGAGCCAGGCGACGCTGGGATCGGGTGCGACCGCCGTGGTCGACAACGCGCAGTCGCTGGGCAAGGGCACGGTCACTTCGAACGGCGGGACGCTGGAAGCCGCGGTACCCGGTCTCTCGCTCGCCAACGACGTCGTTCTCGGCACCGGCGGGCTGACCGTCGCGGGCGCGAACGACGTACAACTCTCAGGCGTGATCTCGGGTGGCGGGGACCTCACGCAAGCCAGCGGCGCCACGCTGGTGCTCAGCGGCAACAACGTATACACGGGCAACTCGGTCGTGCGCAATGGCACGCTGCAGGTCGCCAGCGATGCCAATCTCGGCCTGGGTGGGCTCGTGCTCGACGGCGGTACGCTCGCAGCGACCGGCGATCTGACGAGCGCACGCAGCGTGGTGATCCTGGCCAACACGGGGCGCATCACGAGTTCGGGCTCCGCCATCACCCTGACCGGCGCCATCGACGGCGGCGGAGCGCTGAGCGTCCAGTCGAACGGTGGCGCGATCTCGCTCACGAACACCGCCAACGACTTCCGCGGCTTCGTCAACCTCGCGGGCGGTGCCACGCAGATCAAGGCGGCCAATTCGCTGACGCTGGGCGACATCGCGACCGCTGCGCTGACGGCCGAAAGCGGCGGCACGCTGTCGCTCGGCCAGGGCAGTGCCACATCGATCGATGCCACCAGCGCAGGCGGGGCCGTCGTCCAGGGGGGAGCGATCAGCGTCGTCGGCGCGACCACCATCTCCGCCGCTGCGGGCACTGGCGCCATCACGCTCAACAACACGGGCAACGACTTCGGCGGCGTGGTGCATCTGACCGGCGGTACGACGGAGATCGCCGACGCGAACGCATTGACGCTGGGCAACCTCGCAACGGGCGACCTCACCGCAACCAGCAACGGGGCGCTCTCGCTCGGCCAGGGAAGCGCCGCCTCGATCAATGCCACGAGCAACAACGGCGCCATCGTTCAGTCCGGCGCGCTGGCGGTTGCCGGCACCACCACGCTGAATGCAGGCACGGGCACCATCACGCTGACGGAAGCGACGAACAGCTTCGGCGGCGCATTGGGCATCGCCGGCGGCAACACCTCGATCGTCGCGGCCTCGGGCCTGACGCTGGGCGACGGCTCGGTCGGCGGCACGCTGGCTCTCACGAGCGGCGGCGCGATCACCCAGACCGGTTCGCTGTCGGTCGTCGGCACCAGCAGCTTCGGCGCCACGGGCGCCATCGCGCTGACCGATGCGAACAACGATTTCGGCGCCGCGGTCAGCCTCCAGGGCAGCAGCATCGCCATCCGCGACCGCAACGACCTCACCGTGTCGTCGCTGGCCAACGGCACCAATGGCAGCGTCTCGGTGATCGCGGGCGGCCAGCTCGTGCTGCCGAGCCAGGCCATCGATGCCGGCACCGGCAACGTGGTCCTGGCCGCGGAAGGCGGGCAACTGGGCATCAACAACGCCGTGCGCGGCGCCAACGTCACGCTGGGCGGGCGCGATGGCATTGCATTGGCTGCCGATGTCGAGACGGCCGGCACCTTGAGCCTGAACAGCGGCCAGGGCATCGCGCAGTCCAGCGGCATGATCACCGCGGGCACGTTGACCGGCAGCGCCGTGGGCGCGGTGACGCTGTCCAACGAGATCAACCAGATCGGCACGCTCGGCGACTTCAGCGCGCAGGGCCTGACCGTGAAAAGCAGTCTTCAGCTGAACGTCACCGGCAAGGTGGACGGCGGTGCCAGCACCTACCTGATGGGAACCAACCTGTCGATCTCGGGCACCGTGAGCGGGACCAGTACGGTGCTGAACTCGACCGGCTCGATCCTGCAGACCCAGTCGGGCGCGATCGTCGCCGACACCCTGAGCGGCAGCGCCGTGGGCGTCGTCGACCTGACCGGCGCCAACATGGTCGCGACCCTGGGCGATTTCGACGCCGGCAGCATTCCCAGCTTCGGAGACTTCAGCCTCGCCAATGGACGGGCACTGAGCATCACCGGCAACGTGATCGCCGGCAATCTCTCGTTCGACGTGAGCAAGGGCGCGGTGGTGACGGGATCGCTGGCGACGAGAGCGCCAGGCGGCACGACCACCATCGCCGCGGGCACGCGGATCCAGATCGGCGATGGCGGCACGGCGGGCAGCATCTCGGGCGACGTGGTCGCCAACGGCGAGCTGGCCTTCGATCGTTCCGACACCGTGAGCTTCGGCGGCAGCATCGGCGGGTCCGGCAGCCTGGCGCAGGCTGGCAGCGGCAGCCTCGATCTCACCGGCGCCAGCACCTATGCGGGCGGCACGACGGTGGCCGCGGGCACGTTGAGCGTGAACAACAAGAGCGGCAGCGCGACCGGCACGGGTGCCGTGCAGGTCCAGGCCGGTGCCACGCTCGCGGGCAACGGCAGCATCGCGGGCGCGGTCACGGTGGACAAGGGCGGCGTGCTGTCCGCGGGCAACGGCGGTCCCGGCACGCTCACCCTGGGCAGCCTCAGCCTGAATGCGGGCTCGGTGCTGAACTACGAGCTGGGCCAGGCCGGCGTGGCCGGCGGCTCGCTCAACGACCTGATCAACGTCAACGGCAACCTGCAGCTCGACGGCACGCTCAACGTGAGCGAGACCGCGGGCGGCAAGTTCGGCGCGGGCCTGTATCGGCTCATCAACTACACCGGCACGCTGACCGACAACGGCCTGGACATCGGCACCGCGCCGATGGCCGCGAAGAACCTGCAGGTGCAGACCGCGGTGGCGAACCAGGTCAACCTGGTCAACAGCGAAGGCGTGACGCTCACGCTGTGGGACGGCAGCGATCCTGCGAACTTCAACGACGGCAAGGTCGCGGGCGGCAGCGGCACCTGGCGCGCGGGTGGCTCGACCGCGAGCTGGACCGGCATCGACGGCAAGCTCAATGGCGGCTGGCAGCAGGACGGCGTCGCCATCTTCAGCGGCCAGGCCGGCACCGTCACGGTCGACAACAAGGGCGCGGGCGGGCCGGTGCGCCTGGGCGGCGCGCAGTTCGCGGTCAACGGCTACACGGTCAACGGCGACGCGCTCACGATCAGCGCACCCCAGACGGTGGTGCGCGTGGGCGACGGCACCGGCGCCAGCGCGGGCATGACCGCGACCATCAATGCTGCCATCGGCGGCACGGGCGGGCTGGTGAAGGACGAGGGCGGCACGCTGGTGCTGGGCGGCAACAACAGCTATACGGGCGGCACGACGGTCAAGGGCGGCATCCTGCAGATCGCGGCCGACAACAACCTCGGCGCCTTCGGCACGGGCCTCGCGCTCGATGGCGGCACGCTGCGCATTGCCACGGGTTCTGGGCCGCTCTTCGCTCCGCGGACGGTCGCGCTGGGCACGGGCGGCGGCACCCTCGATGTAGGCAACAGCAACTTCGCGGTGGGCGGTCCCATCAGCGGCAAGGGGCAACTCACCATCACTGGCAAGGGCGGCACCCTGAGCCTGGTGGCGGCCAACAGCTACAGCGGCGGCACGGCGCTGCAGGACGCTGTCACCGTCTCCACGGCTGCCAGCGGCGTGTTCGGCAGCGGCGTCGTGCAGCAACAGGGCAACGGTTCATTCGTGTTCCTGGCGGGCTCGGCCAGCGCCGGCAGCAACAGTTACAGCGTCGGGCGCGCGGCCACGGGCGACATCAACAACCGGCTCGCGTTCGGGCAGACCGCGACGGGCGGCAGCGCGAACATCACGGTGAACGGTTCGGGCTGGCAGGCGCCGGCCGGCAATGCATTGCAGTTCGGCGACAACGCGACTGCTGGCACGGCCACGATCAACAATTTGGGCGGTTCGGTCTACTTCCTGCAAAGTGGCAGTGCCGGTGGCGCGACGATCGCCAATGGCAACAACAGCCTCTTGAGCTTCATTGGCTCGGCCACGGCCGCCAACGCGAAGATCACCAATGCGAGCGGTGGTCTGATGCGCTTCGCCGACAGCAGCTCGGGCGCGGGTGCCACGGTCAGCAACGCCGCTGGCGGCGTGGTCGATGTCTCGGGCTCGACCGCCAAGACCGGTGTCGAACTGGGTTCGCTCTCGGGCGCGGGCGGTGTCGTTCTCGGCGCCACGCGGCTCACCGTGGGCGGGCTGAACACCAGCGATGCCATCTCGGGCGTCGTCAGCGACAAGGGCAGCGTGTTCACGCAGCCGGGCTCGGGCACGGGCGGCTCGATCGTCAAGGTGGGCAGCGGCACGCTCGCGCTGAGCGGTGCCAACAGCTACACCGGTGGCACGACTGTGACAGCGGGCACGCTCGCCGTGAACAACGCGAGCGGCAGCGCGACCGGAACGGGCGCCGTGCAGGTGCAGTCGGGCGCGACGCTCGCGGGCAGCGGCAGCATCGCGGGCGCGGTGAGCATCGCCAACGGCGGCGTGCTGTCGGCGGGCAACGGCGGTGCCGGCACCCTGACCATGGGCAGCCTCGACCTGAGCCCGGGCGCGGTGCTGAACTACCAGCTGGGCCAAGTCGGTGTGGCGGGCGGTTCGTTCAACGACCTCATCAACGTCAACGGCAACCTGCGGCTGGACGGCACGCTCAACGTGAGTGAGACCGCCGGCGGCAAGTTCGGCGCGGGCCTCTATCGCCTCATCAACTACACCGGTGCGTTGACCGACAACGGCTTGGTGATCGGCAGCGCTCCGACGAGCAAGCTCTCGCTGCAGACCTCGGTCGCGAACCAGGTCAACCTGCTCAACGGCGACGGCCTGGTGCTGAACCTCTGGGATGGCGGCAACGCGGCCAACTTCAACGACGGCAAGATCGCCGGCGGCTCGGGCACCTGGCGCGCGGGCGTGCCCGGCGACAACTGGACCGACGCCAACGGCCTGGCCAACGGCACCTGGGTGCAGGACGGCTTCGCGATCTTCAGCGGCCAGTCCGGCACCGTCAAGGTGGACAACAAGGGCGGGTTCGGACCGGTGCGCCTGGGAGGCGCGCAGTTCGCTGTCGACGGCTACACGATCAACGGCGACCCGCTCACCATCAGCGCCCCTCAGGCGGTGGTGCGCGTGGGTGACGGCACGGCCTCGAGCGCGGGCATGACCGCGACCATCGCCGCTTCGATCGGCGGCGCAGGCGGGCTGGTGAAGGACGACGGCGGCACGCTGGTGCTCACCGGCAACAACAGCTACACGGGGGGCACCACCATCAAGGGCGGCATCCTGCAGATCTCCGCCGACAACAACCTCGGTGCCTTCGGCACGGGGCTCGCGATCGACGGCGGCACCTTGCGCATTGCGGCCGGCTCCGCGCCGTCTTTCGCCTCGCGCGCGCTCGTGCTGGGCGCGGGCGGCGGCACCATCGACCTGGGCAACAGCCTCTTCGGCCTCGGCGGTCCGATCAGCGGCAACGGCCTGCTGACCGTCACGGGCAAGGGCGGCAACCTCGGCCTGGTGGCGGCCAACAGCTACAGCGGCGGCACCGTGGCGCAGGGCGGCGCGAGCATCGGCGTCGCCGCGAGCGCGGCCTTCGGCAGCGGCGCGGTGCAGCAGCAGGGCAGCGACACGTGGGTGTACTTCTACAACTCGGCCAGCGCCGGCGGCAACAGCTACACCATCGCGCGCGCCGGCACGGCCGACAGCAACAACCGCCTGAGCTTCAGCGCGAACTCGACCGCTGGCAACGCGACCATCACGGTCAATGGCACGGACTGGAAGTCGCCAGTGGCGAACTACCTGCTGTTCGGCGAGAACACGAGCGCCGGCACGGCCACCATCTTCAACCAGGGCGGCTCGGTCTACTTCCAGCAGGCCTCGACCGCGGCCAGCGCAACCATCGCCAATGGCGCCAACAGCGCCCTGAGCTTCCTGGGCTCGTCCAGCGTCGGCAGCGCGAAGATCAGCAACGCGAAGGGCGGCCTCGTCTACTTCGCCGAGAGTGCCTCGGGCGCGGGTGGGTCGATCTCCAACGCCGCGGGCGGCGTGGTCGACGTGTCGGGCTCGATCGCGAAGACCGGTGTCGAACTGGGCTCGCTCTCGGGCGCCGGTGGCGTGGTGCTTGGCGCCACGCGACTCACACTCGGCGGCCTCGGCACCAGCGATGCCATCTCCGGCACGGTCAGCGACAAGGGTGGTGCCTTCGGGGTACCCGGCCCGGGCGTAGGCGGCTCCATCGTCAAGGTGGGCGCGGGCACGCTCACGCTGAGCGGCGCCAACACCTACACCGGTGGCACGACGGTGGCGGCCGGCACGCTCGCCGTGAACAACGCCAGCGGCAGCGCGACCGGCACGGGCGCGGTGCAGATCCAGGGCGGCGCGACGCTCGCTGGCAGCGGCAGCATCGCGGGCGCGGTGAGCATCGCCAAGGGCGGCGTGCTGTCTGCCGGCGACGGCGGTCCCGGCACGCTGACGGTGGGCGGCCTGAGCCTCGCCGATGGCGCAGTGCTCAACTACCAGCTCGGCCAGGCCAACACCGTGGGCGGTCCGCTCAACGACCTCGTCAACGTCAACGGCGACCTGCGCCTGGACGGCACGCTCAACGTCGCGCAGTCCACGGGCGGCAGCTTCGGCGCGGGCCTGTACCGGCTCATCAGCTACACCGACGGCCTGATCGACGCCGGCCTGGACATCGGCACCGCGCCGGGCGCCAAGACCGACCTGCAGGTGCAGACCTCGGTGGCCAAGCAGGTCAACCTGGTCAACCGCGCGGGCCTGTCGCTGAACTTCTGGGATGGCGGCGACCCGGGCAAGTACAACGACGGCCAGATCGCCGGCGGCAGCGGCACCTGGCGCGTGGGCGTGCCGGGCGATGGCTGGACCGGTGCGGACGGCAAGATCAACGCCGCCTGGGTGCAGGACCAGTTCGCCGTCTTCAGCGGCACCGTCAGCATCGTCAGCGTGGACGGCGGCAACGGCACCGTGCGCATCACCGGCGCGCAGTTCGCCACCGACGGCTACCGCGTGCAGGGCGACGCGATCCAACTCGGCAACGCGGCCACCACCGTGCGCGTGGGCGACGGCACCGCGGCTGGCGCGGGCATGAGCGCGACCATCGCGTCCTCGCTCACCGGCACGGGCGGCCTGGTCAAGGAAGACCTGGGCACGCTGGTGCTCGAGGGCAGCAACAGCTACAGCGGCGGCACCACCATCAAGGGCGGTATCCTGCAGATCGCATCGGACGCCAACCTCGGCGCGGCCACGGGTGGCCTCGCGCTCGAAGGCGCCACCCTGCACGTGACCGGCGACACCGCCGGCACGCGTGCCGTGAGCCTGGGCGCGGGCAGCAACACCTTCGACATCGACCTGAGCCGCACGCTGGCGCTCAACGGCGCCGTGAGCGGCGCGGGCGGCCTGCGCAAGACCGGCCTGGGCACCCTGCAACTCGGCGCGGCCAACGGCTATGCGGGCGGCACCGAAGTGGCGGCGGGTTCGCTGCAGGCGCTGGTCACGGACGCGCTGGGCACGGGCCCGGTGTCGGTCGCGGGCAATGCCTCGCTGGCCTTCACCAACAAGGCCGACGCGGGCAAGCTCGCGATCACCTTGGCACAGCGCGGCAGTGCGCCGACCGACAACGGTGGCTTCCTGGCCTTCAGCGACAGCAGCTCGGCCGGCAGCGCGACCATCACGGCGAACAAGGACGCCACGGTCGAGTTCCGCGACACCTCGAGCGCGGGCAATGCCGTGATCGAGAACCGCGGCGGCATCACCACCCTGTGGTTCAACGCGAACGGCGGCAAGGCGCAGATCACCAACTTCGATGGCGGCCAGATCAACATGCTCGACGACGCGAGCGCCGGACAGGCGCGCTTCGTCAACGAGAGCGGCGGCCTGATCGACCTGTATGACCGCGTGAGCGCGGACCAGGCGATGGTGGTGAACAACAAGGGCGCGCTGCTGCGCATCAGCAAGCTCGCCACCACGGGCGTGGGCATCGGCTCGCTCGAAGGCGCGGGCGATGTGCTGCTGGGCGCGAAGGCGCTGACCACGGGCGGGTTGAACACCAGCACGACCGTGTCGGGCACGATCAGTGGCACGGGCGGTTCGATAGTCAAGGTGGGCAGCGGCACGCTGTCGCTCACGGGGGCCAGCACCTACACCGGCGGCACCACCATCGCCGCGGGCACGCTCGCCGTGAATAACACGAGCGGTAGCGCGACGGGTACGGGTGCGGTTCAGGTGCAGGGCGGTGCAGCGCTCGCGGGCAACGGCAGCGTCTCAGGTGCGGTCAGCATCACCAAGGGAGGCATCTTGTCTGCAGGCAATGGCGGCGTCGGCACGCTGACGCTCGGCAGCCTCAGCCTCGCCGAAGGCGCGGTGCTCAGCTACGACCTGGGCCAGGCCAACACCGTCGGTGGCGCGCTCAACGACCACGTGCAGGTCAACGGCAACCTGCAACTCGACGGCACGCTCAATGTGGCGCAATCGAAGGGCGGCGTGTTCGGCGCGGGCATCTATCGCCTCATCGACTACACCGGCAGCCTGACGGACAACGGCCTGGACATCGGCAGCGCGCCGATCGCGGCCAAGGACCTGCAAGTCCAGACCTCGGTGGCCAAACAGGTCAATCTGGTGAACCGTACAGGCCTGTCGCTGAACTTCTGGGACGGCGGCGACAACACGAAGTACAACGACGGCAAGATTGCGGGCGGCCCGGGCACCTGGCGCGTGGGCGTGCCGGGCGATGGCTGGACTGGTGCGGACGGCGAGATCAACGCGGCCTGGGCGCAGGATCAGTTCGCGGTGTTCAGCGGCACGGGCGGCACGGTCACGGTCAGCAATGCCGGCGGCACGGTGCGCATCAATGGCGCGCAGTTCGCGGCTGACGGGTATGTGCTGCAGGGCGATGCGATCGAGCTGGGTGCTTCGGGCACGGTGGTGCGTGTGGGTGACGGCTCGGGCACCGATGTGACGCGCAGCGCAAGCGTGAACGTCGCGCTGACCGGCGCAGGTGGCCTAGTCAAGGACGACGTGGGTCGCCTGGTCCTCGGAGGCACCAACACCTACACGGGTGGCACCACGGTCAAGGCCGGCGTTCTGCAAGGCAATACGGCGAGCCTGCAAGGCGGCATCGTCAACGATGCCGAGGTTGTGTTCGACCAAGACAAGACCGGCAGCTACGCGGGCATGATGAGCGGCAGCGGCAAGCTGCGCAAGATCGGCACGGGCACGCTGACGCTGACCAGCGCCAACAGCTACGCAGGCGGTACCTTCGTCGATGCCGGCACGCTGGCCACTGACGTGACCGGTGCCCTCGGCAGCGGCGCGGCGAGCGTGGCCTCGGGCGGCACGCTGCAACTGGGTGGCAGCTTCGATGCAGGCACCACGTCCATCGGCAACCAGGGAACAGTGCGCTTCCAGGGCAAGGCGAGCGCGGGAACGTCGACCATCACCAATGCCGCGGGCGGCGTGCTGGCCTTCGCGGACGACGCGACGGCCGACAAGGCCACGGTGCTCAACCAGGCCGGCGCGCAGGTGCGCATCGACCAGGCGACCACGGGCGTGAGCTTCGGCTCGCTGAGCGGCGCGGGCGAGTTCGTGCTAGGCGCCAAGGCGCTCACGTTGGGCGCGAGCGGCGACAACACCACGCTGTCGGGCACGATCAGCGGCAACGGCGGTTCGATCGTCAAGGTGGGCGGCGGAACGCTGACGCTCACGGGCGCGAACACCTACACCGGTGGTACCACCGTCGGTGCGGGCACGCTGAGCGTGAACAACAAGAGCGGCAGCGCGACGGGTACGGGCGCGGTGCAGGTGCAATCGGGCGCGACGCTCGCTGGCAGCGGCAGCATCGCGGGCGCGGTCACCATCGACAAGGGCGGCATCCTCGCGGCGGGCAACAGCCCGGGCACGCTGACGCTGGGTGCGCTCACGCTCGCGGGCGGCTCCACGCTGAACTACGAGTTGGGCCAAGCCGGTGTTCCCGGCGGTGCGCTGAATGACCTGATCAACGTCACGGGCAACCTGCAACTCGACGGGACCTTGAACATTGCGCAGTCGGCGGGCGGCAGCTTCGGCCCGGGCCTCTACAGGCTCATGAGCTACGGCGGCAGCTTCACCGACAACGGCCTGGACATCGGCACGGTGCCGGGCTCGGCCAAGGCGGCGGACCTGCAAGTGCAGACCTCGGTGGCGAACCAGGTCAATCTGGTGAACAAGGCTGGCCTGTCGCTGAACTTCTGGGACGGCGGCGACAGCACCAAGTACAACGACGGCCAGATCGCCGGCGGCAGCGGCACCTGGCGCGTGGGCAACCCGCAGCCCTCGATGGATGCCTGGACCGACATGGACGGCAAGGTCAACGCCAACTGGGCGCAGAACCAGTTCGCGGTGTTCGGCGGCAAGGCCGGCACGGTGACGGTGGATGCGGTCGGCGGCGCTGTGCGCATCGCGGGTGCGCAGTTCGCCACCGACGGTTATGTGGTGCAGGGCGATGGCATCGTGGTGGACAACGCCAACTCGGTGATCCGCGTGGGCGATGGCACGGCCGCGGGCGCGACTATGACGGCGACCCTCAATGTGGCGCTCTCGGGCACAGGTGGCATCTCGAAGGAGGATGCGGGCCGACTGATCCTCGGTGGTACCAACACCTATACCGGTGGCACCACCGTCAAGGGTGGTGTGCTGCAGGGCAGCGCGACGAGCCTGCAGGGCAACATCGTCAACAACGCCGAGGTGGCGTTCGACCAGGGCAAGACGGCGGGCACCTACGCGGGTGTGATGAGCGGCACGGGCAAGCTGCGCAAGATCGGCACGGGCACGCTGACCTTGAGCAGCGCCAACAGCTACAGCGGTGGCACGCTGGTGGATGCGGGCACGCTCGCCACCGAAGTGACAGGCGCACTCGGCAGCGGCGCGGCAAGCGTTGCATCGGGTGCCACGCTGCAGTTCGGCGGCAAGGCGGATGCGGGCAAGCTCGCGATCGCCAATGCCGGCACGCTGCAACTGCAAGACACCGCTAGCGCTGCAGGCGCTACGGTGACCAACGCGGCGGGCGCGCAGGTGCGCATCGATCTGACGACCACTGGGACGAGCATTGGCTCGCTCGGTGGTGCAGGCGATGTGGTGCTCGGCACCAAGGCGCTGACTACCGGTGCGCTCGGCACTGACAACACGATCTCGGGCGCTATCACCGGCACCACGGGTTCACTGGTCAAGGTCGGTGCGGGCACGCTCACGTTGGCAGGCACCGCGACCTACAGCGGCGAGACCCGCATCGCGGCAGGTACCTTGAAGGCAGGCGCCACCAACGCCTTCAGCGCTGCGTCCAGTGCTGTAGTCGCCAGCGGCGCCACGCTCGACCTCGGCGGCTTCAGCCAGAAGATGGCCGGCCTCACCAACGCTGGCACGGTCTCCCTGCTCGGAACAGTCCCAGGCACCACCTTGACGCTGACCGGCCCCTACGTCGGCAACAACGGCGTGCTGCGCCTCGGCGCCAAGCTCGACAACCCGGGCATCGCAGACCGCCTGGTGCTCGATGGCGCTACCGCATCCGCCAGCGGGAAGACCACCGTGCAGGTCACCAACCTCGGTGGCCTGGGCGCCCGCACGAGCGGCGCGGGCATCGAGCTGATCAGCGCGAAGAACGGCGCAACCACTACCGCACAGACCACTAAGGACGCCTTCGTGCTCTCGGGCGGCCGCGTCGACGCCGGTGCCTACGAGTACCGCCTGTACGCGGGCGACGCAGGCGGCGAGGGCGAGAACTGGTACCTGCGCACAGAAGCAGAACCCGGAGCCTCGCTGCCGACGTACCGCGCCGAAGCTTCATTGTTCGCTGCCCTGCCGAACCAATTGCGCCAGAGCAACCTCGGCATGCTCGCCAGCCTGAGCCAGCGCATCGGCGACGACGATGTGCGCGGCAGCGGCGGCGCAAGCTCGAGCATCGACGGTGGTAACCGCCGTGCTTGGGGCCGTCTGATCTCCACCGACATGGACATCCGCCAGGGCGGCACTGTCTCGCCGCACGCCGAGGGCCGCGTGAGCGGTCTGCAGGCCGGTACCGACCTGTGGGCCAATGCGAACTGGCGCGCAGGCATCTATGTCGGCCAGCTCGAAGGCGATACACGCGTCAGCGGCTTCAGCAGTGGACTCCTGAACGGCGCTGCCGGCCGCAACGACCTGCGCAGCCAGTACCTGGGCCTGTACGGTACGTTCACGAGCGACGACGGCTTCTATGCGGACACGGTGCTGCAAGCCGGCCGCCACCGCTACACGGTGCAACCGCAGCTGAGCGCGGGTGTGACAGGCAAGGGCAACAGCTTCCTGGCCTCGATCGAGGTCGGCAAGGCCTTCGCGCTCGGCACGGGTGGCTGGTCGGTGGAGCCGCAGCTGCAGCTGATTCATCAGCGCCTGCGGCTGGACGACGTGGCGATCCCTGGCGCGCTGGTGCAGCAGGACGCCGACAGCAGCTGGACCGCACGCGCAGGCGTGCGCATCAAGGGCAGCTTCGCGACGAGCGCGGGCACGCTACAGCCCTACGCGCGCCTGAACGTCTATCGCAGCTCGAAGGGCAACGACATCGCCCGCTTCGTGAACCCGGCAGCCATCACGCCGGTGGGCGCACCAATCGGCGGCACGAGCACCGAACTGGCAGCAGGCTTCACGCTGGCGCTGAGCCAGCGCACGAGCCTGTACGGCGAACTCGGCAAGCAGTGGGCCTCGGGTGGCGTGGCGCGCGTGGGCAGCTCGGTCAACGCGGGGGTGGGCGTTCGCGTGAAGTGGTGAGGATGAGGACCGGGCAGGCGGCAGGCGCGACAACCGCGACTACGCCTGCCCGTTCTCGCCCGCGGCCCGGATCCATTTCGCCCCGGTCCACTCGCCGCTGTCGACCGCGGCCTCCATGCAGCGCTTGAGTTCGCCGACCACGCATTGCCCCGCGGTGGAAGTGCGGCGCGTCGTGGGCAGCGCCAGGTAGATGCTGCGCGCGAACTCGGGCGCCGCGATCGGGGCGGCCGACAGCAGGCCGCGTTCGAGCTCGCTGCGAATCGCGACCGCCGGCAGCACCGAGAAGCCCACGCCCTGAACGACGAGGTCGCGCTGGACCGACAGCGCATTCGTCTCGGCCGCGATCCGAAACGGCACGTCCGCGACCGCGCACGCATGCTCCACGAGCCCGCGCAGGTTGTGCGGCCGGCTCGGCAGCACCAGCGGTGCCTGGCCCAGCGCGCGGACCTTCACGGGCTTCTTCAGCGAGAGTCCGTGCGCCGCCGGCGCGGTGAGGCACAGCACCTCCTTGAGCAAGGGCTCGAGACTCACGCTCGGCCGTTGCGGGGCGTCGTACAGCAGCGCCATGTCGAGCTCGCCCGTCTCGAGCCAGCGCGCGAGATGATCCGTGTAGCCCACCGACAGCGACACCTGCACGCCGGGGTAGCGCTCCTTGAGCGCCAGCACCAGCGGCGCGGCCAGCAGCTCGCAGCTGCTCGGCAGCAATCCCACGTGGACGATGCCCGCGATCGACGGGCCCGAGGGCTGGATCTCCGACCTCGCGTTGTCGAGCTCGCGCAGCGCGCGCCGCGAGTACTCCACGAGCGTGCGGCCCGCCTCCGTCAGCACCATGCCGCCGCGGCTGCGCTCGAAGAGCAGCGCGCCGAGGTCGTCCTCCAGCAGCTTGAGCTGCCGCGAGATCGCGGGCTGCACCACATGAAGAAGCTCGGCGGCGCGCGTCACGCTGCCGGTGTCCGCGATCGCCAGAAAGGCCCGAATCTGCCGCGTGTCCATCGCGTTTCCTGCCAGCAAAAAAAGTGATTTATCGATCAGAAATGGTAATTCGACGGCATGTGAAATGCAAATTTATGATCCACCCACTTCACACCGACACCCGCATCCGCGAGTGACCCGGCAGCCCAGGAGACAGGACCATGGACATTCAGAAGAACCTCATCGGCGGCGAATGGATCGCCGGCCAGGAATCGATCGCCAGCATCAACCCGTCGGACACCCACGACGTGGTGGGCCAGTTCGCGCTGGCCGACGCGGCACAGGTCCGCCAGGCCGTGGCGGCCGCGCGCGCCGCCCAGCCGGCCTGGGCGGCAACGACCACGCAGGTCCGCAGCGACCTGCTGCAACGCACGGCGCACGAGCTCTTCGCGCGCCGCGAGCAGATCGGCGAGCTGGTCTCGCGCGAAGCCGGCAAGACCCGCGCCGAAGGCATCGGCGAAGTCACGCGGGCCAGCCAGATCTTCGGCTTCTTCGCCGGCGAGGCCGTGCGCTACGGCGGCGAGAACCTCCCGTCGGTGCGGCCGAACATCGGCGTGCAGACCAGCCGCGAGCCGATCGGCGTGGTGGGGCTGATCACGCCGTGGAACTTCCCCATCGCCATCGCCGCCTGGAAGATCGCGCCCGCGCTGGCCTTCGGCAACACGCTGCTGCTCAAGCCTTCCGAGGAGACGCCCGCGGTGGCGAGCGAGCTCTTCCGCGTGCTCGAGCGCAACGGTCTGCCCGCGGGCGTCGCCAACCTGGTGAATGGCCATGGTGCGGTCGCGGGCGCGGCCATCGTCGAAGGCGTCGACGCGCTGAGCTTCACGGGCAGCGTCGCCACCGGCCGCAAGCTGGCCCAGGCCGCGGTCGCAAGGATGGTGCGCGTGCAGCTCGAGATGGGCGGCAAGAACCCGCTCGTCGTGCTCGACGACGCCGACCTGCCGCAGGCGGTGGAGTGCGCGCTGAACGGCGCCTTCTTCTCGGCCGGCCAGCGCTGCACCGCGTCCAGCCGGCTGATCGTGACCGACGGCATCCACGACCGCTTCGTCGAGGCCCTGCGTGCACGCATGCGCGAAGTTCAGGTGGGCCACGCCCTGGCGGCGGGCACCGACATCGGCCCGGTGATCAACCAGCGCCAGCTCGACATGATCCAGCGCTACATCTCGGTCGGCAAGGACGAGGGTGCCCGGCTCATCGAAGGCGGTGCCGTGCTCGAGCGTTCGACGCCCGGGTTCTTCATGGCGCCCACGCTGTTCGTCGACACCCGCAACGACATGCGCATCAACCGCGAGGAGGTGTTCGGCCCGTTCGCCACGGTGATCCGCGCCCGCGACTACGAGGAAGCGCTCGCGCTGGCCAACGACACCGAATACGGCCTCTCGGCCGGGATCTGCACCCAATCCCACAAGCACGCGACCCACTTCCGCCTGAACGTGAAGAGCGGACTGGCCATGGTCAACCTGCCGACCGCGGGCCTCGATTACCACGTGCCCTTCGGCGGCACCAAGGGCTCGAGCTTCGGCCCGCGCGAGCAGGGGAGCTACGCCGCCGATTTCTACACGCTGACCAAGACCGCCTACATCGGGCATTGATACCAGGAACCACCGGAGACATCGAATGGAAAAAATCGGCTTCATCGGGCTCGGGCGCATGGGCAAGTCCATGGCCCTGAACCTGCGAAAACAGGGCTACCCGCTCGTGGTCCACGACCTGAACGTCGCGGCGGTCAACGAGCTGGTCGATGCCGGCGCGGCGAGCGCGCAGAGCATCGCGCAGATCGCGCGCGAGTGTTCGATCGTCGCGACGATGCTGCCCAGCTCGACCGAAGTGGAGCAGGTGGCCCTGGGCGCGGAAGGCATCTTCGCCAACGCACGCAAGGGCAACATCCTGCTCGACATGAGCACCATCGATCCGCTGACCACCGACCGGCTGGCCGTGGCGGCGCGCGCGGCCGGGCAGTCCGTGGTCGACGCGCCCGTGGGCCGCCTGGCCGAACACGCGGACCGCGGCGAATCGCTGTTCATGGTCGGCGCGACCGACGAGGACTTCGCTCGCGTGCGGCCGCTGCTCGATGTCATGGGCTCGACCGTCTACCACTGCGGCGACGTCGGCACGGGCGGCCGGACCAAGCTGGTCAACAACTACGTCGCGGTCACGCTGTGCCAGGTCAACGCCGAGGCGCTCGCGCTGTCGCAGCGTTTTGGGCTCGACATCACCCGCACCCTGCAGGTGCTCTACGGCACCTCGGCGACCAACGGGCAGTTGCGCCTGAACTTCCCGAACAAGGTGCTGGTGGGCGACACCACGCCGGGCTTCACGATCGACCTCGCGCACAAGGACATGGCGCTGGTGATGGGCGCGGCCCACGCGGCCAGGGTGCCGATGCCGGTGGCCGCCGCGGTCTTCGAATCGTTCAGCCTGGCGCGCGCCAGCGAGTACGGAAAGATCGATTTCTCGGGCATTGCCGATGCGGTCTGCGACCTCGCGAGGATCGAGCGCGCACGGGTGCCCGCGGGCTGGAAGGCCGCCTGACGACGGCCAGCGCTTTCGAACGGAACGAGTCCGGCAAGAGGCTCGATCTCTAGCTTCCCGATCCACATAAAGCGCAGCCGAAGCATCGGCTGCCAAGGAGACAAACAATGAGAATGCATGCCATCGCCCTGGCCGTCCTCGCGGGACTGCCCTGGATCCAGAACGCCAGCGCGCAAGCCGCGCCCGATCGCTTCAAGATCGGCTTCGTCACCGACATGTCGGGGCCGTACTCCGACTTCGACGGCGCCGGCGGTCTCGACGCGGTCCGCATGGCCATCGCGGATTTCGGCGGCAAGGTGCTGGGCCGGCCGATCGAGGTGCTGTCCGCCGATCACCAGAACAAGGCCGACATCGCGGCCAACAAGGCGCGCCAGTGGTGGGACCAGGACAAGGTCGAGCTGGTCATCGCGGGGTCCAACTCCTCGGCGTCGCTGGCGATCAGCAACATCTCGAAGGAAAAGAAGAAGGTCTTCATCTCCGCTGGCGCGGGCGCCGACAGCCTGACGGAAGAGGCCTGCCAGCCCTATCTCGTGCGCTACACCTACAGCACCTCGGCCCAGGCGCGCGGCACGGCGACGGCCATGGTGGAGCAGGGCGGCAAGAGCTGGTACTTCGTGACCGCGGACTATGCCTTCGGCTACTCGCTCGAGAAGGCCAGCATCGACGTGGTCCAGGCCAGCGGCGGCACCGTCAAGGGCAGCGTGCGCCATCCGCTGAGCGCGAGCGACTTCTCGTCCTACCTGACGCAGGCGCAGGCATCGGGCGCGCAGGTGGTCGGCCTCGCCAACGGCGGCAGCGACCTCATCACCTCGATCAAGACGGCCAAGGAGTTCGGCATCAGCAGCAAGATGCGCCTCGCCGGCCTCATGGTGTTCATCACCGACGTGCACAGCCTCGGCCTCGACACCACCAGCGGCATGTACCTGACCGATGGCTGGTACTGGGACCTCAACGACAAGTCGCGCGCCTTCGCGACCCGCTTCTACGAGAAGCACAAGAAGATGCCCACCACCTTTCAGGCCGGCGACTACTCGGCCACGCTGAGCTACCTCAAGGCGGTGGAAGCGGCGCAGAGCACCGACGCCGACAAGGTGATGGCCGCGCTCAAGTCGCTCAAGATCGACGACATGTTCGCGCAGGGCTACATCCGCGCGGATGGCGCGATGGTGCACGACATGTACCTGATGCAGGTCAAGAAGCGCAGCGAATCGAAGCAGCCGTGGGACTACTACAAGGTGGTCTCGAAGATCCCGGGCGAGCAGGCCTATGCGCCGACGAAGCCCGGCGCCTGCCACCTGATGCCGAAGAGCTGATCAGCGCCGAAGCCGTGCCGCCGCCGCGTCTCGCGCGGCGCGCGGCCGCACGGCTTTTTTTCTTTGCCCCACTCTCTTTGCCATGTCGTATCGCACGGACATCATTCTCGAAACACGCCAGCTCACCAAGGAATTCAAGGGTTTCACCGCGGTCAGCAAGGTCAACCTCTCGGTCGTGCGCGGTTCGATCCACGCGCTCATCGGACCCAACGGCGCAGGCAAGACGACCTGCTTCAACCTGCTCACGAAGTTCCTCGAGCCCACCAGCGGCACGATCCTGTTCAACGGCCAGGACATCACCGGCGAGCGCCCCGCGCAGATCGCGCGGCGCGGCATCATCCGCTCGTTCCAGATCTCGGCCGTGTTCCCGCACCTCACGCTGCTGGAGAACGTGCGCCTGGGGCTGCAGCGCCGGCTGGGCACCTCGTACCACTTCTGGAAGAGCGAGAAGTCGCTCGAGCCCTTGAACGCCCGGGCACGCGAGCTGCTCGCGGAGGTCGGGTTGGAAGAACTCGCCGAAGAGCAGACCGTGAACCTGCCCTATGGCCGCAAGCGCGCGCTCGAGATCGCGACCACGCTCGCGATGGAGCCCGAGCTGATGCTGCTCGACGAGCCCACGCAGGGCATGGGCCACGAGGACGTGCACCGCGTGGCCGAGCTGATCAAGCGCGTGTCGGCGGGCCGCACCATCCTGATGGTCGAACACAACATGAGCGTGGTCTCGACCATCGCCGACACCATCACCGTGCTGCAGCGTGGCGCCGTGCTGGCCGAAGGCCCGTATGCGGAAGTCTCGAAGAACCCGCAGGTCATGGAAGCCTACATGGGCACCACGGACGGCCAACTGCAGGGAGCCCACTGATGACCGCCGCATTGGAAATCAAGGGCCTGCAGGCCTGGTACGGCGAATCGCATGTGCTGCACGGCGTCGACATGGTCGTGCAGCCCGGCGAGGTCGTCACTTTGCTGGGCCGCAATGGCGCGGGCCGCACGACCACGCTGCGCGCGATCATGGGCCTGACCGGCGCGCGCAAGGGCAGCATCGAGGTCAATGGCCGGGAGACGATCGCGATGCCCACGCACCGCATCGCGCACCTGGGCATCGGCTACTGCCCCGAGGAACGGGGCATCTTCGCGAGCCTGTCGTGCGAGGAGAACCTGATGCTGCCGCCCGAGCTCAAGGGCGCGGGGCAGGGCATGTCGGTCGACGAGATCTACGCGATGTTCCCGAACCTGGCGGAGCGCCGCCATAGCCAGGGCACGCGGCTGTCGGGTGGCGAGCAGCAGATGCTGGCGGTGGCGCGGATCCTGCGCACGGGCGCCAAGCTGCTCTTGCTCGACGAGATCTCCGAAGGCCTGGCGCCGGTGATCGTGCAGGCGCTGGCGCGAATGATCACGACCTTGCGTTCCAAGGGCTACACCATCGTGATGGTGGAGCAGAACTTCCGCTTCGCGGCGCCGCTGGCCGATCGCTTCTACGTGATGGAACACGGCCGCATCGTCCTGAAGTTCGGCGCCGACGAGCTCGAAGCCCGGATGCCTGTGCTCAACGAATTGCTGGGAGTCTGAGGCGATGACGACTGTCTTTGGTTTTCCCGTGCAGTCCCTGCTGAGCCAACTGCTGCTGGGCCTGGTCAACGGGTCGTTCTATGCGATCCTGAGCCTTGGGCTCGCTGTGATTTTCGGGCTGCTCAACGTCATCAACTTCGCGCATGGCGCGCTGTTCATGGTGGGCGCGGTGTTCAGCTGGATGGCGATGAGCTACTTCGGTGTCAGCTACTGGGCGATGCTCGCCGTGGCGCCGCTGGTCGTCGGCCTGCTCGGCGTGCTGATCGAGCGCCTGTTCCTGCGCTGGATCTACAAGCTCGACCATCTCTACGGCCTGTTGCTCACCTTGGGCCTCACGCTGCTGATCGAAGGCGCGTTCCGCTCGGTCTATGGTGTCTCGGGCCTGAGCTACCACACGCCCGCGGCACTGGCCAGCGCCAGTGACCTGGGCTTCATGGTGCTGCCCAACTACCGCGCCTGGGTGGTCGTGGCCTCGCTCGCCGTGTGCTTCGCCACCTGGTATGCGATCGAGAAGACGCGGCTGGGCGCTTACCTGCGCGCGGGCACCGAGAACCCGCGGCTGGTGGAAGCCTTCGGCGTCAACGTGCCGCTGATGATCACGCTGACCTATGCCTTCGGCTGCGGCCTGGCCGCCTTCGCCGGCGTGCTGGCCGCGCCGGTGATGCAGGTCTCGCCGCTGATGGGGCAGAACCTGATCATCGTGGTGTTCGCCGTCGTCGTGATCGGCGGCATGGGCTCGATCATGGGGGCCATCCTCACCGGCCTGGGCCTGGGCGTGATCGAAGGCCTCACCAAGGTGTTCTACCCGGAGGCCTCGTCCTCGGTCGTGTTCGTGATCATGGTCATCGTGCTGCTGGTGCGCCCGGCCGGCCTGTTCGGCAAAGAAAAGTGAGTCCGCGGTCATGAAGAAGATTTCTCTCGTCCTCTATCCGCTGCTGCTCGCCGGGCTGCTGCTCGCGCCTTTCCTCGGCGCCTATCCGGTGTTCGTGATGAAGCTGCTGTGCTTCGCGCTGTTCGCGGCCGCCTTCAACCTGCTGCTGGGTTTCGCCGGCCTGCTGTCCTTCGGGCACGCGGCGTTCCTGGGCTGTTCGGCCTATGTCGCGGGCCAGGCCATGAAGGCCTGGGGCCTGACGCCCGAGCTCGGCCTGGTCGCGGGCACGCTCACCGGCGCCTTGCTCGGTTGGGTCTTCGGTTCGCTGGCGATCCGCCGCCAAGGCATCTACTTCGCGATGATCACGCTGGCGCTCGCGCAGATGATGTTCTTCGTCGCGCTGCAGGCGAGGTTCACCGGTGGCGAGGACGGCCTGCAGGGCGTGCCGCGCGGCAAGCTGTTTGGCCTGCTCGACCTGAGCAACGACCTCACGATGTACTACGTCGCGCTCGCCGTGTGCGTGCTGGCCTTCCTGCTGATCGTGCGCACCGTCCATTCGCCGTTCGGGCAGGTGCTCAAGGGCATCAAGGAGAACGAGCCGCGCGCGCTCTCGCTGGGCTACGACGTCGGCCGCTTCAAGCTGCTGGCCTTCGTGATCTCGGCGGCGCTGTCGGGCCTCGCGGGTTCGCTCAAGACGCTGGTGCTGGGCTTCGCCACCTTGTCCGACGTGCACTGGACCGCGTCGGGCCAGGTCGTGCTGATGACGCTGGTGGGCGGATTCGGCACCCTGTCGGGCCCGCTGGTGGGATCGGCCGTGGTGGTGCTGCTGGAGAACAAGCTCGGCGAGTTCGGCAGCCTGCTCGCGCGCCTCACCACCATCGAGTGGTTCAACACGCTGGGCGAGTCGGTGACCATGGTCACGGGCCTGATCTTCGTGGTGTGCGTGCTGGCCTTCCGCAAGGGGATCATGGGCGAGGTGGTGGCGTTCATGGAACGGCGCCGCCCGTAGCCGGCCCGAGCGCGCGCCGGATGACGATGCCATCAGAAAAACCTATGGTGGTATCAATACGTTGTAGTTTTCGGCGCCGCGCGCGGATCCTAGGATCCGTGCCACATGAATGAAGAACAAGGCCTTCGCGCCCCTGGCCGCATCGGGCTGTCGCAATCGGGCTTCATCGCCACGGTCACCATCGAGAACCCCGGCCGGCGCAATGCGCTGACCGTGGCGATGTGGGAGGCGCTGCAGGCGGTGTTCGCCGACCTGCGGCAAAGCGACACGCTGCGCTGCGTGGTGCTGCGCGGTGCGGCGGGCAACTTCGCGGCCGGCGCCGATATCTCGGAGTTCGAGCAGGTGCGCGCCACGCGCGAGCAGGTGACGGCATTCCACGAGCAGTGCGTGTCCGGTGCCCTGCGCGCCATCCACGACCTGCCCGTGCCGGTGATCGCGCTGATCGAGGGCGCCTGCGCGGGCGGCGGCCTGGAGATCGCCTCGGTCTGCGACCTGCGCATCGCGGGCCGCGGCGCCCGCCTCGGCATCCCGATCCGGCTGCTGGGCTTTCCGCTCGCGCTCGGCGAGATGGAGTGGCTCTACCGGCTCGCCGGTCCCGCGCTCACGGCCGAGCTGCTGTTCGAAGGCCGCATGCTCGATGCGCAGACCGCGTGGGCCAAGGGCCTGCTGACCGACGTGGTGGACGATGTGGATGTCGAGCGGCGCGCCCAGGCGGCCGCGGACGCCGTCGCACAGAGTGCGCCGCTGGCGGTTCGCGCGCTCAAGCGGCAACTGCGCCGCCTGATGGAAGACCCGAGTCCCGTGACGCGGGAAGAACGCCTGGCGAGCTATGCGTTCGCGGACACGCAGGACTACCGCACGGGACTGCGCGCCTTTCGCGAGAAGACCCGTCCCGAATTCATCGGCCGCTAGCAACCCTGGCCGGCACCGTGCCGATCGCCCCTCAAGAAAGCTGCTCATGACCCAAGCGCTGCCCCTCGCGGGCCTCCGCGTGCTCGACCTCTCGCGGGCGCTGTCCGGCCCGTTCTGCTCGATGATCCTCGGCGACTTCGGTGCCGAGGTCGTGAAGATCGAGCCGGCGCCGCACGGCGACATGGTGCGGCAGTGGGGTCCTTTCGCCGAGGACACCAGCGTCTACTACCTCTCTGGCAACCGCAACAAGAAGAGCGTGGCGCTGGACTTCCGCCACCCCGAGGGCCTGGCGATCGTGCGCGAGATGGCATCGAAGGCCGATATCCTGGTGGAGAACTTCCGCGCCGGCGTGATGGCGCAGATGGGCATGGGCCAGGCCGAGCTCATGGCGCTGAATCCCGGGCTGATCCACGGCAGCATCACCGGCTTCGGCAGCGACGGCCCCAAGGGACACTGGCCGGGCTTCGACCAGATCGCGCAGGGCTTCTCGGGCTTCATGAGCTTCACGGGCACGCCCGAGTCCGGCCCGCAGCGCGTGGGCGTGGCGATCGGCGATCTCACCTCCGGCATGTGGACCGCCATGGGCATCCTCGCGGCGGTGATCCAGCGCCAGGCCAGCGGCCAAGGTCAGAAGGTCGAGACCTCGCTGCTGGCGAGCCTGGTCGGCTTGCTCAGCGTGCAGGGGCAGCGCTATCTGTCGCTCGGCGAGGTGCCGGCGCCGGTGGGCAATGTGCATCCGGTGATCGCGCCGTATGGCGTGTTCGAGGCGCAGGACGGGCCGCTGAACATCGGTGGCGCCACGCAGGAGCAATGGGTGAAGATCGCCCGCCTGCTCGGCCTGGAGGCGCTGCTGTCGGATCCGCGCTTCGTCAACAACGCGGCGCGCATGCAGCACCGCATCGCGCTCAAGGAGCTGCTCGAGGAACGCCTGCGCACGCAGCCGCGCGCGGCCTGGACCGCGCAGATGGTCGCGCTGGGCATTCCGGCGGGGCCGATCAACGACATCGCCGACGTGTTCGCCGATCCGCAGGTGCGGCACTGCGGGCTGGTCGAGGAGTTCACCCATCCCGTCATCGGGCCCATGCGGCAGGTCGGCAACCCGGTGCGCATCGACGGCTTGCGCGACGGCAGCGTGCGCCTGCCGCCACCGCTGCTCGGGGAACACACGGTCGAAGTGCTGCGGGATTTCGGCTATGGTCGCGAGCGCATCGACGCCTGGCTCGCCGACGGTGTCGTGAGCCAGTACGGGCTCGGCTGAGTTCGGCCCCCTCCTTTCCACCATCGGCCTGCCCTCGCGCCCGGGCGGCCATCACCCCTTCTCGCCATGGAAATACGCCAGCTGCGCTACTTCGTCGCGATCGTCGACAGCGGCTCGCTCTCGCGCGCGGCGGCGCTGGTCCACATCGTCCAGCCCGCGCTGAGCCAGCAGATGACCCAGCTCGAGGAAGAGCTCGGCACCCAGCTGCTGCAGCGCAGCGTCAAGGGCGTCACGCCGACCGATGCGGGGCAGGCGCTGTACCGCCATGCGCAGCAGATCCTCAAGCTCGCGGGCGACACGAAGAACGTGGTGAAGGCATCGGACGCGGGCCTGAGCGGGCGCGTGCGGCTCGGGCTGCCGTCGAGCATCGCGATGGTGCTGGTCGGGCCGCTGATCGCCGCGCTCGAGGAGCGCCATCCGCAGATCGTGCTCGAGGTCTACGAGAGCCCCAGCACCTTCCTCGCGGCGCACCTGATCAACGAGCGCGTCGAGCTCAGCGTGCTGGTCGACGACGTGGCGCTGCCCGGCATCGAGGCGGTGCCGCTGGTGGACGAGCCGCTGTACTTCGTGCAGCCGCGCCGCAAGCCGCTGGTGCGCGCGGGCCGTAGCATCGACCTGCCGACGGTGGCCAGCGTGCCGCTGATGCTCACGACGCAGGTCACCACGCTGCGCGACCTGGTCGACCGCGCCTTCGCCAAGGCGGGCGTGGCGCCGCAGATCAAGGCCGAGGCGAGCTCGATCCACACCGTGCTGGCCATGGTCGCGCAGGGCGGCGCGGGCACCGTGATCCCGCATTCGGCACTGGCCTGGCATGCCGCCGCGCAGTTGCTGCGCCAGACCCCGATCGAGCCGCAGATCGTGCGCCGCGCGACGCTCGCGCATTCGCGCCTGAACCGGTTGCAGCCCGCCGCCGCCTGCGTGCACGCACTGATCGTGAGCGTGGTGCGCGAGCTGGTGCGCTCCCGCCGCTGGGACGGGGCGCGGCTGGTGGCCGGCAGCTGAGCACGTGCGTGCGGCGCCATCGGTCGGCGCTATACCGGTAGCAGGATTTCGTAGTGTTCAGTTCGGGAGGCCGTCCCTACAGTCGACTGCACAAATCGACGGAGACACCATGAACATCCTCAGGGCCACACGGCTCGTATCCTGGGCGCTGATCGCCATGCCCCTGCTGGCGGGCGCGCAGCCCGACTATCCCGCGCGCCAACCCGTGCGTCTGATCGTGACCTTCGCGCCGGGTGGCGGCTCCGACACCATCGCGCGCTCGCTCAACGCCAAGATGAGCGAGAAGCTCGGCCAGACGGTCATCGTGGAGAACAAGCCCGGCGCCGGCGGATCGATCGCCACGGACTACGTCGCGAAGGCCGCGCCCGACGGCTACACGGTGCTGTTCACCGTCTCCTCGCACAGCATCAACCAGGCCCTGTACCCCTCGCTGCCCTTCAACACCGAGCGCGACCTGCGCGGTGTCACGCTGATCGGTGCGCTGCCGCAGGTGCTCGCGGTCCATCCATCGGTGCCGGCCAGCAATCTCAAGGAGTGGATCGCGCTGGGCCAGCGCGATCCGCGGTACCGCCAGTACGCGACCGGCGGCATCGGCTCGCCGGGCCACTTCGCGGGCGGGCTGCTGCAGTCGATGGCCAAGCTGTCGCTGCAGCACATTCCCTACCGCGGCGCGGGACCCGCGATCGCGGACGTGGTGGGCAACCAGGTGCCCGCGGTGTTCGGCACCCTGAGCGGCGCGCTGCCGCACATCCGCAGCGGCAAGCTCAAGGCGATCGCCGTGACCTCGAAGGAGCGCTCGCCGCTGCTGCCCGAGGTACAGACCATCGCGGAATCGGTGCCCGGCTACGAATCCGACACCTGGATCGGCACCTTCGTGCCGCACGGCACGCCGCAGGCCGTGGTCGACAAGCTGCACCAGGCCACGCTCGCAGCCCTGGCCGACAACGAGGTCAAGGCACGCATGGAGACCCAGGCCGGGCGCGTGATCGGCGGCTCGCCCGAGGCGCTCGACAAGCTGGTCTCGCAGGAGATCGTGCAGTTCACGCGCGTGGTGCGCGAGCAGGGGATCAAGCCCGAGTAGGCGCTCGATCGAGCGAGCTGGTGGCTACCGCGCCGCGCCCTTGGCGGGGCATGGGTAGAGCTCGCGCATGTGCAGCCGGAACGCCTGCTCCATCGGCATCGTCCGCTGTTCGGGCGGCAGCCGCAGCAGGAAGGGGATCAGCGTGTCGGTGGTGATCTTCGCGGACTTGCCGGGGCAGCTGTCGATCGTGGTGCCCGCGGCCCTGGCCTTGAGCACATCGGTGCGGTAGTTGTCGCCGATGTTCGCCAGCCCGCGGATCGCCGCGACGTAGTCGGCGTTCTGCTCGGCGCGCTCGGGACCGAGCTCGCCGAGCACCTGCGCGCCGCGCAGGAAGTCTTCCACCGTCAGCGATGCGCTGTGGTCGGGCCCGATGGACGGCGGGAGATCGCGCGAAGGCGTCTGCGCCAGCGCTGCCGGGCCGGCGAACACCGCGAGCAGAAGGGCGGCACCGGCAAGGCGCCGCACAAGTTCAGAGACTGTTGGCTTCACCACCGGGCAGGTTGTAGGTCTCGGAGCCGGGGAATGCCGCGGAAGGCTTGGGAATCGCGCGCCTGTGGATGGCCGCGAAGCTCAGGCAGCAGGCGGCGCCGACGATGGGGATGAGCCATACCAGGGCCAGCTGCCATGCGCGCTGCGGCCCCGAGTAGAAATCGCTGCGCAGCACCACGACCGTTGCGGCCAGGTCGCCCGCGAGGACCGCGATGGCGATGGCTGCGAGGACGTAGGGGAGGGGGCCGTGCAATGGGTGTGCTCTGGGGAGGGGTCGAACGAATGTAGCGACGTGGTTGCGCGGGCGTCAACGGCCTGGAACAGATTGACACAGCGGAAACGTCTTTCGCTCCTCGATGCCGCTTCAATGCGCGGCGGCTTCGGCCGCCTCGTCCGGCAGGCTCCCCTTCGATTTCACGAACGCCTGCATGTGCTTCAGGAAGGCGTTCGCCGCCGGCGTCAGCTCCGCGTCGCTGCGCGAATAGACGCCCATGTTCCGCTTGACCGTCGGCCGCACCAGCATCCGCGTCTGCACGCCGGTGCGGCGCGAGAGCTGGCGCACGTTGATCGGCAGCGCGGCCACGCCCATGCCTGCGGCCACCATGCTGATCAGCGTGGAGGAGAAGGTCGCGACATGCGCGGGCACCGGCCGCAGGCCAACGGAATCGAAGGCCGCGTCGGCCAGCGCGCGCGACGGGCTCTGGTCGGACAGGCTGATCAGCGGATGCTTGGCCAGCTCGCGCCAGGTGACGGCGCCGCGTTCCGCGAGCGGATGGCCATCGGGCACCAGCGCCACCAGATGGTCCTGGTAGAGCGTGACCTCCGTCAGCCCCGGCTCGCCTTCGACCAGCGTGCCGACGCCGAGGTCGACCTCGCCGCGGCGCACCTGGTCGCGGATGGTCTCCTCGAAGCCGTCCTTGAGGATGCACTGGATACCCGGATGGCGCTGCTGGAACGACTGGATCACCCAGGGCAGCAGCGTGGCGGCGATCACGATGGAGGCGGCCACCGTGACCCGTCCGCGCTTGACCTCGGCCAGCGCGCGCGATCCGGCGACCGCGGCCTCGAGGTCCTCGAGCGCCTTGCGCGCCAGCGGCAGGAACTCGGCGCCCGCCTCGGTCAGCTGGACCACGCGTGTGCTGCGGTAGAACAGCCGCAGCCCGATCTGCTCCTCGAGTTCCTTGACCAGCGTGGACAACGCGGAGGGCGAGAGGTGCATGCGCTCGGCCGCGCGGGCGAAAGCCCCGACCTCGGCCACCGCGAGGAAGGCGCGGATCTGGCGCAGCGTAATATTCATCTTTGGCGAATAATCGTTCGGATCATTCTGATTGTCCAAGCATTGAGCCGGTGCTGCAATGGCGCCGTCCATCGATCAGGAGCATCCCCATGACGACATCCGCCACGGCGAACACCGCCCCGCGCGCCGAAGACCGGCCCGCATCCTCGACCAGTCCGCGGCGTGTCGCCGCCGCGAGCCTGGTCGGCACCACGCTGGAGTTCTACGACCACTTCGTCTTCGGCACGGCGGCGGCGCTGGTGTTTCCGAAGCTGTTCTTCCCGCAGACCGATCCCTTCGTCGCGACCATCCTGTCGCTGCTGTCGTACGGCATCGCCTTCGTCGCGCGGCCGGTGGGGGCCGCGATCTTCGGCTCGCTGGGCGACAAGCTCGGGCGGCGCTTCGTGCTGGTCTCGACCTTGCTGGTCATGGGCCTGTCGACCTTCCTGATCGGGCTGCTGCCGACCTACGAGCACGTCGGGCTGCTCGCGCCGCTGCTGCTGGCGGTGCTGCGCTTCGCCCAAGGGCTCGCGCTGGGCGGCGAATGGGGCGGGGCGGCGCTGATGGTCAACGAGTTCGATGCCAGTGGGCGCCGCCGCGGCTTCTACGGCAGCCTGGTGCAGGTCGCGAGCCCGATCGGCGTGCTGATCGCCAATGCGATGTTCGGCTTCATGAACACGGTCACCACCGACGCGCAGTTCATGGACTGGGGCTGGCGCGTGCCCTTCCTCGCGAGCATCCTGCTCGTGGGCATCGGCTACTTCATCCGTCGCACGATCGAGGAATCCCCGGTCTTCAAGAGCCTCGAGAAGAGCGACCACAAGGCCGAGGCGCCGCTGGCCGAGACACTGCGCAAGCACTGGCGCCAGGTGCTGCTGGCGATCGGGGTGCGCGCCGGCGAGGGCGTCATCTGGTATGTGTTCTCGCTGCTGCTGTTGATCTACGTGCCGAACCGGCTCGGCCTGCCGCGGCAGGTGGCCTTGAACGCCGTGCTGTGGGGCGCGGCGGTCGGCGTGGTCGCGATCCCGCTGTTCGGCGCGCTGTCCGACCGCTTCGGCCGCAAGCCGATGCTGCTGCTCGGCGTGGCGGCCTCGATCGTCTGGTCGTTCGCGTACTTTCCGCTGCTGGAGACGCGCAATCCCTCGCTGGTGGTGCTCGCCTCGGCGATCGGCATGGTCTGCCAGGCCTCGCTGTGGGCGCCGCTCGCGGCCTTCATCCCCGACATGTTCGAGTCCAGGGTGCGGTGCACGGGCGCATCGCTGGGCTTCCAGCTCGCGGGCGTGTTCGGCGGCGCGCTCGCGCCCAGCATCTGCGTCTGGCTGCTCGACCGCTTCGACAGCCCGCTGTCGATCTCGATCTACTGCACCCTCGGCCTGCTGCTGATCGGGGTCTGCGTGGCGAAGGCGAAGGTGCAGCGATGAGCGAGGCGGTGCGTGACTTCATCGGCTACGGGCGCGCGCGTCCCGACTTCGAATGGCCGGGCGGGCGACGCGTCGCGCTCAGCGTGGTCGTCAACTACGAGGAGGGCGCGGAGAACTGCGTGCTCGAGGGCGATACCTTTTCGGAGGTGCTCAACAGCGACGTGTCGGGCGCGACGGCGCGCGCCGGGCGACGCAACCTGGTGGTGGAGTCGCACTACGAATACGGCAGCCGGGCCGGCCATTGGCGCATCCTCGACCTGCTCGCCGAATGCCGGGTGCCGGCCACCTACTTCGCGGTGTCGGGCGCGCTCGAGAAGCATCCCGAGGCCGCGCGATCGATCGTCGAGGCCGGGCACGAGGTGGTCTCGCACGGCGCGCGATGGATCGACTACGACGAGGTGCCCGAAACGACCGAGCGCGCACACATGGTTCGTTCGCTGGACGTGCTCGAGCGCCTGTGCGGCGAACGCCCGGTCGGCTGGTACACCGGCCGCGTCAGCCCGCGCACACGCGCGCTCGCCGTCGAGCAGGGACTGCAGTACGACTCGGATGCCTACAACGACGACCTGCCGTACTGGACGCGGGTCGGCGACAAGCCGCATCTGGTGCTGCCCTACAGCTTCGACTGCAACGACATGCGCTTTGCCTCGGCGCCGGGCTTCGACACGCCCGACGACTTCACCGACCACCTGCGGCGCACGCTCGCCTGCCTGCGGCGCGAAGGACGCCGGCAGGCGTCGATGATGTCGATCGGCCTGCACCTGCGCCTGGCCGGGCGGCCCGGGCGCGCGGAGGCGCTGCGCGAGTTCCTGCTCGCGGCCTCCGAATTCCCCGATGTCTGGTTCTGCCGGCGGCGCGACATCGCGCAGTTCTGGCGGCACCGCTTTCCGGCCACGCCATGACGGCGAGGACGCTGTTCCTCAATCCGAACTCGAGCCGCGAGATCACGGCCACGCTGCGGCGCCACATCGCGCGTGGCGGCTGGCCGTCCGGATGCTGGGCTGCCGCCGAGGTCGAGGCGGCGCCACGGATCATCGGCTCCGCCGCCGACAACGCGCGGGCCGAGGCGGCGCTGGCGTGCGCGCTGCCGGTCCTGAGCGAGGGCTTCGACCGGGTGGTGGCGATGTCGTCGGTCGACACGGGCTACGAGATCGTGCGCGGGCGCTTCGGCGATGCGGCCCATGGTTTCACGCGCAGCGTGCTGGCGCGGCGCCGGGAGCTCGGGCACCGGCTCGACATCGTGACCTTCGACCGCGGAATGACGGCGCTCTATGAGGCCGCCTTCGAGGCGACGGGTCATGCGTGCGTGATCGACGGCTGGCAGGTGGTCGATCTCGCGCCGGCCGTCATCGCCGCGCAGCCTGAGATCGCGCTGGATGCGCTGCGCGAGCGCTGCAAGAGCTTCGGCGGGCGGCAGCCGGTCTTCGTGGTCGGCGTGGTCGGTCTGGCGCTTGCCGCGGGGCTGCGCGATGCCGGCATGCGGCAGGTGATCGATCCGGTGGCGGACCTGCTCGCCTGGCTCGGCGAGGGCTGATGCGCCGACGGCCCGCTCAGTCCCAGCGCGCGAGAACCCGCGCAGCCGGCGTCGCCTCGCGCGCCGCCGGCCCCTGCACCCGCGACGGCGTGCGCGAGAAACGCGGCGCCGGTGCCGGCTGCCGCACGCCTTCCACATCGACGAAGGACTCGCGCGCGCCGTGGTGCGGATGCGCGGGCGCTTCGCTCAGCGCGAGCACGGGCGCGACGCAGGCATCGCTGCCGTCGAACAGAGCGGTCCACTCGTCGCGGCCGCGGGTGCGGAACAAGCGCTCGAACTCGGCGCGCAGGGCGGGCCAGCGCGCGCGGTCGTGCTGCGCATCGCGCAGCGCGGGGTCGACGCCCAGGCGCTCGCACAGCTCGGCGAAGAACTGCGGCTCGATCGGCCCGATGCAGACATGGCGACCATCGCCGGTGGCGTAGCTGCCGTAGTAGGGCGCGCCGCCGTCGAGCGCATTGGTGCCGCGTTCCTCGCGGAAGGTGCCCCGCATCGCGCTGGTGGCGAACAGGCTCATCAGCGAGTTCACGCCGTCGACGATGGCCGCGTCGACCACCTGGCCTTGCCCTGAGCGCCGGCTCTCGAGCAGCGCGGCCAGGATGCCGACGACGAGGTAGAGGCTGCCGCCGCCGTAGTCGCCCACGAGGTTCAGCGGCGGCACCGGCGCGCCGCCGGCCGGGCCGATGGCATGCAGCGCGCCGGTCAGCGCGATGTAGTTGATGTCGTGGCCCGCGGCTTGGGCGAGCGGGCCGTGCTGTCCCCAGCCGGTCATGCGGCCGTAGACCAGCCGTGGATTGCGCCGCAGCGCCTCGTCGGGGCCCAGGCCCAGGCGCTCCATCACGCCGGGCCGGAAGCCCTCGACCAGCACGTCGGCGCGCGCCAGCAGGCCCAGCACCTCCTCGCGCGAGCCCGGGTCCTTGAGGTCGGCCAGCACCACGGTGCGGCCGCGGCCCGTGATGTCGCTGCGGTCGCCGAGGCGGCGCGCGGGGCGGTCGATGGTGATCACGTCGGCGCCCATGTCCGACAGCAGCATGCAGGCGAAGGGCGCGGGCCCGAGGCCGGCGAACTCGAGGACGCGCAGGCCGGCGAGCGGGCCGCTGGCCTCGTGGGGAGTGGAGGTGGGATTCATCGTGGGGAGGAAAGTGTGTGGGGGTTCTGTCGTGCCGCATGCCGCGCGATGCGCCAGCCGAACACGATCGCGGGCCCGAGCGTGATGCCCGGGCCCGGATAGGCGCCGCGCATGATCGAGGCCATGTCGTTGCCGCAGGCGTAGAGGCCCGCGATGGGTTGCCCGTCCGTGTCGAGCACGGCGCCGTCGGCATCGGTGGCCAGACCCGCGCTCGATGCGGCTTCGCCGGGCCAGACCGCCAGCGCGGAGAACGGCGGCTGCGCGATCGGGCCGAGGCAGGGGTTCGGTGCATGCGCCGCATCGCCGTTGAAGCGGCCGAGCTCGGTGCTGCCCTTGCCGAAGTCCGGGTCCTCGCCGGCTTCGGCATGGCGGTTGTGGCGCGCGACGGTGGCTGCCAGCGTGCGCGCATCGATGCCCAGCCGCGCGGCCAGTGCGTCGATGTCGTGCGCGAGCACGAGATAGCCCGATGCCTCGTGCCGCCGCAGCGCGCTCGCGCGCGTGCCGGGCGGGATCGTGCCGAGGCCGTAGGCGCGCACGAAGGCCGCGTCGCAGACCAGCCAGGCCGGCGGCGTCGATGCACCGGGGCGCATGCGCGCGAGCAGGGCCTCGACGAAGTGGTGGTACGAGGCGCTCTCGTCGACGAAGCGGCGCCCGTCGGCATCGACCGCGATCAGCCCGGGCTTGGCGCGGTCGAGGTACAGGTGCGGAAAGAGCCCGGGTTCGCCATCGGCGCGCGGTGCCAGCGAGACGGGCTGCCAGAAGAAGTCGCCCCGATGGCGTTCGAGCCGCGCGCCGGCGCGCAGCGCGGCATCGAGGCCCTCGCCGCGGTTGCCTTCGAAGGACTGCGGCCGCAACGTGCGCGGCGACACGCCGGCCGGCGCGAGCTGGGCCCGCAACGCCGCATGATGGCCGACACCGCCGGTGGCGAGCACCACGCCGAGGCGGCTCTCGATGCGCCGCGTCGATCCCTCGTGGTCGAACACGCCGCCCGTGACGCGACCCGCCGAGAGCTCGAGCCGCTGCAGCCGCATGCCGAAGCGCACCGTCACGCCGGCCTGCCGCAGGCTGGAGTACAGCCGCGCGACGAGCGCATTGCCCAGCACCAGGCGCGTGCCGCGCGCATGCGCGAGCCGGTCGCGCGCATGGCGCAGCACCAGCCGCGCGGCATGGCGGAAGTTCGCGACGCTGCGCCAGCGGTAGGCCAGGGCCTGCACGTCGGCCTTGTTGGCCATCATGCCGCCGAGCACCATGAACTCGGGCATCGGCGCACGGATGCGTTCGAAGTCGCGGCCCAGCCGCCGGCCGTCGAAGGGCAGCGGCGAGAGCGCGCGTCCCGCCACGGCAGCGCCGGGCAGCGCGAGATAGTCGGGATGGCGGCCGGCCGAGGCGAAGCGCAGTTCCGAACGAGCCTCGAGGAAAGCGATCGCCTCGGGGGCGCTCGCGAGATAGGCGGCGCGCAGCCCGCGCGGATCGTCCTCGCCGAGGATCGCGTCGAGATAGCGCGCGGCCTCGGCGGCCGAGTCGGCAAAGCCCGCGGCAGCGCCCTGCGCATTGCCCGGCACCCACAGCGTGCCGGCCGAGGTGGCGGTGGTGCCGCCGACCTGCTCGTCGGCCTCGCACAGCACCACGTCGAGGCCCATGAGCGCGGCCGAGAGCGCGGCACTCATGCCGCCCGCGCCGGCGCCGATCACGAGCAGGTCGCAGGTGTCGGCTTCCAGGCCTTCGGTGCGCGCGGACTCAGGCACGCCGCCACTGCAGCAGCGCGTACGGCGGCTGCGCATCCGGATGGTGTTCGAACACGCCCTCGACCTCGGCGCCGATCTCCACCGCCTGCATCGGATCGCCGAGCAGGTTGCCGACCATGCGCACGTTGCCGGCACCGGGCAGTTCGACCAGCACCACGAGGTAGGCGCCATGGTCCTTGAGCGCCGCATGCGCGGGATGCCACACGCGCTCCCAGCTGAAGATGCGGCCGCGCGGAGCGACTTCCACCCAGGCGGGATCGAAGGCATGGCAGCCGTGGCAGATCCACTCGGGGCCGAACTGCCAGGTGCCGCAGTGCGCGCAGCGCTGCACGCGCAGCACGCCTTCGCGCAGGCCTTGCCAGTAGGGTTGCGACAATCCGTCGGGCTCCGACACGGGGATCGGCAGGCCCGCGGGCAGGTAGCGCTTCTCGTCGTTCGCGTCGTTCGTGTCGTTCACAGCACGTTCTCCGATGCCAGCAGCAGGTCGCTCGCGGGCGTGACCATGGGGCCGCCGATCACCAGCGCCACGTCGCTGCGCGCCGCCTGGCTGGTCGAGCTGCCGCGCACCTGGCGCACCGCCTCGAGCACCAGCTCGAAGCCGTGCATGTAGCACTCGGCGAGGTTGCCGCCGCTGGTGTTGAGCGGCAGCCGGCCCGTGGGGGCGACGAGGTTCTCGAGCGTGAGGAAGTCGTTGGCCTCGCCGGGTTCGAAGAAGCCATGCTCGGCCAGTGCCATCGCCACGCCGCCGGTGAAGTTCTCGTAGCTCTGCACCACGCCGACGTCGGCCGGTGCGATGCCGGCCATGGCGTAGAGGTCGGGCGCCACGGTGTCGAAGCCCGCGCTCGCATAGCGCGGTGCGTTGTGCGGATGGGCGCCGGCGCGAAAGCCCGAGCCCGAGGCCGCGCCGAGCAGGTAGGCGGGCTTGTGCGCGAAATCCTTCGCGCGCTCTGCCGCCACCAGTACGATGGCGGCGGCACCGTCGTTCTCCATGCAGCAGTCGTAGAGGTGGAAGGGCTCGGCGATCCAGCGCGAGGCGTCGTACTTCGCGGCGTCGAGCGGCTTGCCGTGCATCACGGCGCGCGGATTGGCCTGCGCATGGTGGTAGGAGGCGAGCGCGATGGCGCGCAGCGCCTCCTGCCGCACGCCGTGTTCGTGCATGAAGCGCCGCACGCGCATCGCGAAGCGCTGCGGCGGCGAGAGCACGCCATGGGGCATGAGGTAGGCCTTCTCGCCGGAGATGGTGTCGATGCCGCCGACCTGGCCGAAGCGCCCGTGCTGGCCCTGCGCGAGCGCGCGGAACACGACCACGCAGTCGGCCAGGCCGGCCGCGATGGCGGCCGCGCCGTTGGCCACCGCCGCCGCGCAGCCGCCGCCACCGCCGCCCCACTGCATGGTGGCCGAGCGCAGGCGGTGGATGCCCAGCGCGGCCGCCAGCCGCGAGGCCTCGCTGCGGTCGTCGCTGTACGAGGCGAAGCCGTCGATCTCGCGCGGATCGAGGCCCGCGTCGGCGCAGGCGGCGAGGATGGCCTTGAGCGCGAGCTTGAACTCCGCGTCGGGCGACTGGCCGTGGCGGTAGTAGGTCGTCTCGCCGATGCCGACCACGGCGACCCGGCCGCGCAGCGTGCGGGTGGTCATGCCGGCGTGCCGGCGGGTTCGTGCCGCTCGGCGGGTGGGCCGAAGGCGCCGGCGCGCGCGAGCGCCGCGAAGCGTTCTTCGTCGTAGCCCAGCGCTTCGCGCAGCACCTCCTGCGTGTGCTGGCCGACGGTGGGCGCGGCCACGGGGTCGGCGATCGGCGTGCGCGAGTAGCGGATCGGCAGCGCCATGTTCGGCACCCAGCCCACCTGCGGATGCGGGATGCGCGTCACCAGCCGGCGTTCGCGCGCCTCGGGCGAGCGGATGGCCTCGCCGACCGAGCGCACCTGGCCGCAGGGCACGCCGGCCGCGCGCATGCGCGACTGCCAATGCGACCAGGGCTGCTTCGCGAAGGCCTCGCCGAGCAGCGCGAACAGCACCTCGCGCCGCTGCGAGCGCTCGCGGCCGCTGGCGTAGGCCGGGTCGGCGGCCACGTCGGGCCGTTCGAGCACCTGCGTCATCAGGCGCTGGAAGATCTTGTTGTTGCCGCAGTTGATGTAGAACGAGCCGTCCTGGGCCTCGAACACGCCCGAGGGGCAGGTGTCGGGGCTGGTGTTGCCGTGGCGCTGCGGCTCGGCGCCGCTGAACACGTGCTGCAGCGTCGCATAGCCGGTCATCAGCACCGCGTTGTCGAACAGCGCCACCTCCACCGCCTGCCCGCGGCCCGTGCGCTCGCGCGCCACCAGCGCGCCGAGGATCGCGTTGGCCGCCATCATCGCGGTGCTGATGTCCATCACCGGCGACAGCGCGCGCACGCCCTGGCGGTCGGCATAGCCGTTCATCGAAACGAAGCCGCTCTCGGCCTGCGCGATCGGGTCGAAGCCCAGGCGGTCGGCGAAGGCGCCCTCGCGGCCGTAGGCCGACACCGAGCAGTAGACGAGTTCGGGGTTGGCCTTGCGGCAGCTCTCGTAATCGAGTCCGAAGCGCTCCATCACGCCGGTGGAGAAGTTCTCGACCACGACGTCGGCGCTCGCGATCAGGGCGCGCGCCACCTCGAGGCCCTCGGCCGTCTTCAGGTCCAGCGCCACGCTGCGCTTGTTGCGGTTCGACCAGAGGAAGGGCGCGCCCTGCGCGAGCTCGGGATGCACCGGCGGGTATTGGCGGAAGTCGTCGCCGCGCCCGGGCGCCTCGATCTTGATCACGTCGGCGCCCATGTCGGCCAGGATCATGGTGGCGAAGGGGCCGGCGATGAAGTGGGTGAAGTCCACCACCTTGATGCCGGCCAGCGCCTGCGGCGCGCCCGCGGGGCGCGGCTGGTGCTCGGGGAAATCGGATTCCAGTTTTTCAAGCATGGAGGCGGTTCTCACATCTGGATGTTGGCCTTGCGCACGACCGGGCCCCACTGGCCCATCTCGTCGCGGATCAGCTTCTCGAGCTCCTGAGGCGTGCTGCTGCGCGCCTCGACGTTGCGCGCCGAGAACATCTTGCGCACCTCGGGTCGCGCCACTGCGGTCACGATCGCGTCGTGCAGCTTCGTGACGATCTCGTCGGGCGTGTCCTTCGGCGCGAGCACGCCGAACCAGGCCGAGCTGCGGAAGCCCGGCACCTCGTCGGCGATGGCCTGCAAGCCCGGCACGGTCTCGGTGGCCTTGGGCGTGCCCACGGCCAGGTAGCGCACCCGGCCCGAGCTCACCAGCGTGGCGCCGTCCAGGCCGGTCACGAAGGCGGCCTGCAGCTGGCCGCCGGCGAAGGCGGTCATCATCGGCGCGCCGCCGTTGTAGGGGATGTGCTGCAGGCGCAGGCCCGCGGCCTCGTTGAAGTACTCGGCCGTCAGGTGCGACAGCGAGCCGTTGCCGACCGAGCCGACGTTGAGCGCGTTGCCGTTCTTCTTCGCATAGGCGAGGAAGTCCTTCAGCGTCTTCGCCGGGCTGTCGGCGGGCACGGCCAGGATCATCGGCGTGATCGCCACGGTGGAGATCGGGCGCAGGTCCTTGAGTTCGTCGTAGGGCACCTTGCGCATCAGCGAGACCACCGCGTTCGGGCCGGTGTTGCCGAACACCAGCGTGTAGCCGTCGGGCGCGGCCTTGGCCACGTAGTCGGTGCCGATGGTGCCGCCCGCGCCGGGCTTGTTCTCGACGATCACCGTCTGGCCCAGCGTCTCGCTCATCGACTGCTGGATGGCGCGCGCGAGCTGGTCGGTGCTGCCGCCGGCCGCATAGGGCACGATCATGCGGATCGGCTTGTTCGGGTAGCCGCCCTGTGCCCAGGCGGGCAGGGCGCCGAGCGCGAGCGCGGCGCAGGCGGCGCCCAGCAGCGCGCGGCGGTGGAGGGAAGTGGTCGTCATCGGGGGGCTCCTTGGGTTCGTGGGTGTCGTGTCAATCCGTGGCGCCGAGCACGCTCGACCAGTAGCTGCGCGCGCGGTCCATGTGGCGCAGGATCAGCAGCTGCGCCTTGGCCGCGTCGCGCGCGCGGATGTGGCCGAGCAGGCGGCGGTGGTCGAGCAGCGAGGCGCGGCCCTGCACCGTGTCGGCGAACATCGCCTCGCGGCGCCGGCCGGTGAAGCGGTAGAAGGCATGCAGCACGCGCACCAGCACCGAGTTGTGGGTGGCATCGACCAGCGCGACGTGGAACTCGGTGTCGGCCGCGGCGATGTTGCCGCCCTCGGCCAGCACCTGCTCGGTGCGCTGCAGCACGGCTTCCATGCGCGCCAGGTCAGCCTCGGTGCGGCGCTGGCAGGCCAGGCCCGCGGCCAGCACCTCGAGGTGGCCGCGCACCTCCATCGTCTCTGCCACTTCCACCGGCGTGGGCACGGCGCCCATGTCGGTGAGCATCACCAGCGCTTCGAAGCTGCCTTCGCGCTCGACGTGCCGCAGGTAGATGCCCGAGTTGGGCCGCGATTCGACGATGCGCAGCGTGACCAGCGTGGCCAGCGCCTCGCGCACCGCGTTGCGGCCGACGCCGAGGCGCTCGGCGAGGTCGCGCTCGGAGGGCAGCCGGTCGCCCGGTTGCAGCCGCCGGTCGCGCAGGTAGGCGAGGATGCCGGCGATGGCGCCGTTGCCCGCGCCCGCCGCGTTGGAAGCACTGGCCTCCTGCGGTTCAACCGTGGTCTCGAGCCGGGTCGTCATGGACTGCTCCCTTGCCTCAGAGGTCCAGGACCAGCGTCTTCGAGCGCGAGCCCGAGCAGCAGATCATGATCGCCTCGTTCGACTGCTTCTCCTGCGCATCCAGGTAGTCGTCGCGATGGTCGGGTTCGCCCGCGATCACGCGCGTGCGGCAGGTGCCGCACACGCCCGCGCTGCAGGCATAGGGCACGTCGATCGCGTTGTCGAGCAGCGTGTCGAGGATGGTCTTGCCCGGCGCCACCGCGAGGCGCTGGCCGCTGCGCTCGAGCACCACCTCGTAGCCGCCCTCGGTGGCGGCCGCGCTGCCGGCGGCGAAGCGCTCGAAGTGCACCGTGTGCGCGGGCCGGCCGGCGCAGGCCTCGACGAAGGCATCGATCATGCGCGCCGGGCCGCAGCAGTACAGGTGCGCGCCGGCGGGTGCGTTGCGCACGATGGCCGCGATGTCCAGCCGCTCGGCGCGCGAGGAGCCGAAGCAGAACTCGACCTCGCCGCGACCGCGTCCGCCCTGCATGGCGCGCAGCGTGTCGGCGAAGGCGGTCTCCTCGGGCGAGCGGCCCGCGTAGTGCAACTGCCAGCGCCGGCCCAGTTCCTCGAGCCGGTGCAGCATCGACAGGATCGGCGTGATGCCGATGCCGCCGGCGATGAAGACCGAGTGCGCGGCCTCTTCGTCCAGCGCGAAGTCGTTGCCGGGCAGGCTGGCGCGGATGCGGTCGCCCACGCGCGGCTGCGCATGCATCCAGGCCGAGCCGCCGCGGCCCTGCGCGTCGCGCTGCACCGCCACCACGTAGCGCGCGGCATCCGAGGGCGCGTTGAGCAGCGAATAGCTTCGGATCATCTCGCGCGGCAGGTGCAGGTCGATGTGCGCGCCGGCCGTGAACGGCGGCAGCGGCCGGCCATCGGCCGACACGAACTCGTACGACGCGATGCCGCGTGCCTCCAGCCGGATCTGGCGCAGGCACAGGTCCAGCGGCGCGGGGTTGCCCAGGCTCATGGCGTGTAGCCGAAGTCGGCGCCCAGGCGCGCGGTCATCAGCTCGCGGCCCGATTCGCTCCAGGCCTCGCCGGCCGGCAGCGTGAGCGACACCGCGCGCACCATCGGCAGGTCGGGGTCCTCGATGCGCGGCGGGCGCTGCTGGCGCACCGAGAGGTTGCGCACCGTCTCGAGCAGCAGGCGCCGCGTCATCGCGATGCCGGTGTCGCTCATGCCCAGGTGCTCCTTCGAGCGGTCGTAGATCGGCGCCACGCCCGACTGGCAGGCCGCGTCCTGCACCCACAGGCCGGGCAGGCCCGAGAACCAGGTCTTGGTCTGCGCGTCGTAGTTGAAGAGGAAGGCGCTCTGCAGATTGAACTTGGTCCAGTACTTCGCGAAGGGCTCGGTGGCGGGCCGCGGCGCATAGGCGTTGACGCTCGGGTGGCCGGTCTCGCGGCCGCCGTGGCCGTTGTCGAACAGCTTGCGCGTCTTCTCGTAGAACTTCTGCGCCGGCGTGTACGAGAACATGATGCACAGCGTGTGGTGGTCGTCCAGCGGCACCCAGGCGTGGCCGCTGAGCTCGGGGTAGTTCGACTGCGGCGGCACCAGCGTGTAGAAGGGCAGCAGGAACTGGTTGACGCGCCAGTAGTGGGTGTTCTCGTCGAGCACGCGCTTGGAGGCCACGCTCATGCCGAAGTCCTGGCGCTTGCATTCGAAGGTGGGACGCAGGTCCTTCTTCGCGGTCCAGTCGCTGATCGCGCCCTGCTGGTCGATGCGCCCGTGCAGGATCGGCGCGTGGGCCGAGTCGATCTCGCCCTCCACGGCCTGCAGCCAGTTGCATTCCTGCACGCGGAAGCTCACGTACACGTTCTCCTCGGGCACCAGGTTCCACTCGAGGTTCGGCAGCGGCGGCGGGTTCTCTCGGTCGGGCCCCATGTAGGTCCAGACGATGCCGTTGCGCTCGCGGCAGGGGTAGTTCTTGATCGTGACCGTGTCCTTGAGCCGGCTCTGCGCGGGCTCGGCCGGCGTGTCCTGCACGCGGCCGTCAACGCCGAACTTCCAGCCGTGGTAGATGCAGCGCACGCCGCAGTCCTCGTTGCGGCCGAACACCAGCGGCGCGCCGCGGTGCGGGCAGGCGTGGTCGATCAGGCCGACGCGGCCCTCGCTGTCGCGGAACGCGATCAGCTCCTCGCCGAGCAGGCGCACGCGCTGCGGCTGGCCGTCGGTCTCGAGGTCGCGGCTGGGCAGGAAGGGGATCCAGTAGAGGCGCATCAGCTCGCCCATGGGCGTGCCGGCGCCGACGCGCACGAGGGTTTCGTTGTCTTCTTGCGAGAGCATGGCTGCGGTGTTCCTTGTGGGGCAGGGCCATCCGGCGTGGTGGACCACCTTGGATGACCAGATTGGTAGGACCAATGCTAAATTCGAGCCCGCGCGATGCAAAGCTTTTGTCTCAATAACCTTGTGAATGGATCAACCATAGATGGTCGAGGCGAGCGAGGTGGCCGCCGTCGCGCATGTCTTTCGCCGCGTCGCCAGCGCGAGCGCGCCGGCACGGTTAGGCTCCCTCGTCTTCATCCCGTTGCCAGAGCCATGACCACTTCCCCGCCCGTTCCCGCGCCGGATCTCGCCGCGGCCCTCGACACCGTGCTCGACGCGCGCTACAGCTGCCGCGGCTACCTCGCCGACCCGGTGCCGCGCGAGGTCATCGACGCGATCCTGCGCGCCGCCCAGCGCACGGCCTCGTGGTGCAACTCGCAGCCCTGGCAGGTGATCGTGACCGGCGCGGCCGCCACCGAGCGCCTGCGCGCGGCGATGGCCACGCCCGAGGCGCTGGTCGACCAGGGTTTCGAGATCGCGCCGCCCGCCGAATACCGCGGTGTCTATCGCGAGCGCCGCCGCGAATGCGGCTTCCAGCTCTACGACAGCGTGGGCATCGCCCATGGCGACCGCGAGGCCTCGGCGCGCCAGGGGCTGCTGAACTTCTCGTTCTTCGGTGCGCCGCACGTGGCGCTGATCCACACCGATGCCGCGCTTGGCGCCTATGGCGCGCTGGACTGCGGCGCCTACGTGTCGAACTTCATGCTGGCCGCGCGCAGCCGCGGCGTGGCGAGCATCGCGCAGGCCGCGCTGGCCTCGCGCGCGAAATTCCTGCACCGCTGGTTCGACATCCCGGAAGACCGCCAGGTGGTCTGCGGGATCTCCTTCGGCTACGAGGACACGGCGCACCCGGCCAATGGTTTCCGCACCTCGCGCGCTGCCGTCGGCGATGCCGCGCGCTGGGTGGAGGACTGATCCGGCCGCCCGCGCTCAGGGGCTGCGTTCGGCCAGGTAGTGGCGCGTGAGCACCGGCTCTTCCGGCACCTGGAAGCTGCGCGCGAGCGCCTCCAGCTCGTGGCGCGCGACGGTGGCCCGCGCGCGCTGGCGCAGGTAGTCGGCCCACGAGGTGACGATGAAGCGCTCGACGTAGCGGCTCGGGTCGTCGAGGTCGCGGTAGACGCGCCAGAAGGTGGCGCCGTCGCGCTTGCGCGGCACCGCGAGCTGCTGCACCGCATCGAGGAAGCGCCGCGCGTCGGCATCGCGGATGCGGTAGACCACCTCGACGGCGACCGGCCCGGCCTCGAACTCGGGCTCGTGCTGCACCGAGAACTCCTCGTGCAGCGGCGCCAGCGTGACCTCGTCGTCCGCGCCCATGCGCAGCGGATACGGCCGTGCCAGCGCGATGCTCGCGAGCATGCCCGCGGCCGACAGGCACAGCGCCGCGCTCAGCCCGATCAGCGATGACATCGCCCCCCAGAGCGCGGAGCCGAGCGCGAAGGCACCGAGCGAGCACAGCGTGTGCATCGACGCGGCGCGTGCGCGCACCCAGGCCGGCGCGCTGGTCTGGGTCGCGGCGTTGAAGGTCGACATCATCGTCATCCAGGCCGCGCCGCCGAGCACGAAGCTGGCGCACACGAGCGGCCGCCAGGTCGAGAGCGCGCCCACCAGCATCGCGCCCGAGAACACGAGGCAGCAGCCGGCGGCCAGCGCATCGAGCGAGAAGCGCGAGCGCATGCGCCCGACGAAGAAGCCGGCGGCGACGGCGCCCGTGCCGAGGCAGGCCATCAGCAGGCCGTAGCCCGCCGCGCCCAGTCCGAGGCGCTGCTGCGCGATCACCGGCAGCAGGGCCCACAGGGCCGAGCCGAGCCCGCTGAAGCCGGCCGTGCGCACCAGCTGCGCGAAGATCGCGGGCGAATGGCGCGCATAGCGCAGCGCGCTGAGCATGCCGCCCCACAGCCGCTCGGCCGGCAGGCGCCCGGGCGAGGGCGGCCGCGGCGGCCAGCGCCGTGTGGCCCAGCTCATGCCGAAGGCGGTCAGCAGCGCGACCGCGAACACGGCGGCGCCGCCGGTCAGCGCGAACAGCACGCCCGCGAGTCCGGGGCCGACGGCGCGCGCGCCGTTGAAGGTCATCGACACCAGCGTGATGGCCAGCGGCAGTTCGGTGCGCGCCACCGTGTCGCTGACGGCGGAGTTCCACGAGGGCGACTGCAGCGCCGTGCAAACGCCCAGCAGGAAGGTGAAGAACAGCAGCCCGCCCGGGCCGATCCAGCCGGCCAGCGCGAGCAGCGTGAGCGTCAGCGCGGCGAGCCCGTAGACGCCCTGGATGCGCAGCATCAGCCGTCGGCGGTCGATGGTGTCGGCCAGCACGCCAGCGGGCAGCGACAGCAGGAACATCGGCAGGAAGGAGGCGGTCTGGACCAGCGCCGAGAGGAAGGACGAGGCCGTGAGCTCGATCATCAGCCACGAGGCCGCCATGTTCTGCATCGCATTGCCGACGAAGAACAGGCTGCCGGCGCCCCACAGCCCCCGGAAGGCGGGCTGGGCGAGTGGACTCCAGAGCGAGGCTGCGTTCGGGGCGGTGGGATTGCTGGGATTCAAGCGCGGGGCGATCGGCGGCGGGCGAGGCAAATCATATAGATGCACGCGCCGGCCCGCTGGCGGCGCGCCCGGCCAACGGTTTCCGCACCTCGCGCGCGGCCGTCGGCGACGCCGCGCGCTGGGTCGAGGAGTGACCTCGTAGCGAACCGGCGGCGCCGCTCAGTCTTTGCCGCGTCGCTTCTGTGTCGCGACCGGAGGCGGCAGCGCACCGCGCACCACCTGCTGGAGCTGGCGCACCGAAGGCAGCTTGCCGCGCAATTCCGCCGGCAGGGCGGCCTGCAACTGGTACTCCGCCACGCCGATAGGATTGGTCTTGCTGCGCAAGGCGAACTCGACCTCCAGGTTGTCCTTTTCGGCGCACAGGATGATGCCGATCGACGGAGCGTCGCCGGGCGCGCGCTCGCTGTCGTTGAGCAGGTTGAGATAGAAGTCCATCTTGCCCGCGTACTCGGGTTCGAAGGAGCCGACCTTCAGTTCCACGGCGACCAGGGCCTTGAGGAAGCGGTGGTAGAAGAGCAGGTCGATGAAGTATTCCTTGCGTCCCAGCACGAGGCGGTGCTGGCGGCCGATGAAGCAGAAGCCGTAGCCCAGTTCGAGGATGAAGTCGCGCAGCCTGTCGAGGAGCCGGGTTTCCAGCTCGCGTTCCTTCACCGCCTGGCGGATGCCCAGGAACTCGAGGCTGTAGCTGCTCTTGAGGACCTCCTCGGCCTGCTCGGCCATGGCGGGCGGCAGCACCCGCGGGAAATTGTGGCTCTTGCCCTCCGCGCGCGAGCGTTCCCAGGCGCCGGCCTTGATCTGGTTGAGCAGAATGTTGCGGCTCCAGCCCAGCGCGGCGCTGGCGCGCAGGTAGTACAGGCGCTGTGCCGGGTCGGCGGTCTTGCCCAGAATCTGCAGGTGATGACCCCAGGGGATTTCTGCGACGAGCTGTCGCAGAGAGTCGTTGCCGCCGAACAGCATGGCTTTTCGTGCGGCGCTGAGTCGGTGGGTATTGCGCCCCGAGTTCTTGCTCTTGGAACTTTCTGCGACAAGCTGTCGCAGAAATCCGGGCTCGCTGTAGGCCTCGACCATGCGCCGCATGTCCCAGACATTGCGCGCCGAGAAGCCTTGGGTGCCGGGGAAGGCCGCGCGCAAGTCCCGGGCGATGCGTTCCACCACGGCCTCGCCCCAGGCTTGCGCCTGCTGCTTGTGGAGGATGGCTTCGCCGATGTCCCAGTACAAGGCGATCAGGCCGTGATTGACCGCGCGGGCCGCGGACTGGCGAGCCGCCGCGACACGTTTCTTGAGCGCTTCGATGAAGGATGCGTAGTCGACTGGTTCGTCGCTGGGCAAGGTCATGCGCGCACTATAGGGTAGCCCCACTGTGCCGCATGCGGCGCCCGCTCAGACCTTGATGCGCCCGGTCGCGACCAGCTTCTGCGTCAGCGCGAGCTGCTCGGCCAGGAAGCTCGACAGCTTCTGCGGGCCCCAGCCGGCGGGCTCGAAACCCAGCTCGAGCAGCTTGGGCGCCACGTCGGGCAGCTTCACGATGCGCGCCATCTCGGCATCGAGCTTGTCGATGATGGCCTTGGGCGTGGAGGCCGGCGCGAACAGCGCGCCGAAGCCCGGCATGTTCACGTCGGGGAAGCCGGCCTCGGCGAAGGTGGGCACGTCGGGATAGAGCGGAAAGCGCGTCGGGCTCGCGACCGCGAGCGCGCGGATCTTGCCCGGGTAGCGCGAGACCCCGCCCAGCGACACCACGGCGGTGTCGATCTGGCCGCCGATCAGGTCCTGCAGCGCCGGCGCCTCGCCCTTGTAGGGCACATGCACGGTGTCGATGCCCGCGGCCATGTTCAGCAGCTCGCCCACGAAGTTGCCGCCCGAGCCGGGGCCGTAGGAGCCGTACGAGACCTTGCCGGGCCTGGACTTGGCGAGCGCCACCAGCTGGTCGAGCGTCCTGACGTTGAGCGACTCGCGCACGCCGATGGCGATGGGCGTGAGCGCCAGCATGCCGATGGGCGCGAGGTCGGCGAGCTTGTAGGGCTGCTGCGCGGGCTGCAGCACGAGGTTGCTGATCAGCGCGCTGTAGCTGACGCCGAGCGTGTAGCCGTCGGGCGTGGCGCGCGCCACCGCGGAGGCCGCGATCGCGCCGCTCGCGCCGGCCCTCGACTCGACGATGCAGGGCTGGCCCCAGGACTCGGTGAGCTTCTGGCCGATGACCCGCATCATCGTGTCGTGCCCGCCGCCGGCCGGCGTGGGAATGATGAACTTGATGACGTTGTCGGGATAGCCCGGCGCGGCGCGCACGGCCAGGGGAAAGGCGGGCAGCGCCGTGGCGCCCAGCAGGCCGAGGCCGGTGGCCAGCGCGTGGCGGCGGGAGTGGGTCATGAGGCTTGTCTCCTGGTCGGATGGTTTGTGATGTAATTGGTTGAACCATAGCGAAACCAGGGATGATGGTCAATTGGAGCCTGTGCCAGGGCAGGCACAGGCACAGGCACACTATCGGCTCGGCATCCAGCCATCGACGTTCGTGATCCAGAGGAGGAAAGGAGCCATGTCGGAATCCGCACCAGTCTTCGCGCCCGTGCGCATGCGCCGCGCCTTCGAGGCGATTTGCGACCAGATCCGCCAGCAGGTGGTGGAGGGCGTGCTGAGCGCCGGCGACCGCCTGCCCAGCGAGCGCGAGCTGTCCGAGCAGTTCGGCGTGAGCCGCAGCGGCGTGCGCGAGGCGCTGCGCAGCCTCGAGATGGCCGGCATGGTCGAGGCCGTGACCGGCATCAACGGCGGCTTCTACATCAAGCAGTCGCATCCCGAGGGCATCACGCAGGCGGTGCGCGACATGGTGGCGCTCAAGCAGGTGCCGGTGTCGGACCTGACCGAGGCCCGCATCCTGCTGTGCGGGCTGGCGATCCGGCTGGCCTGCGAGCGCGCGACCGAGGAGGACTTCGCCGCCATCGAGGCCGACATCGAGCGCTTCGCCGAGCTGGTGAAGCAGGGCCGGCCGGTGCGCGACAGCGGCCAGATCACGGAGTTCTACCGCCTGATCGGCCGCGCCACCCACAACGAGGTGATCGTGATGCTGATCGACGCCCTGTCGGAAATCCTGCGCGGCCTGATCGCGCAGCTGCAGACGCCGCACAGCAACGTGGTGCAGGTGCGCCGCAAGGTGCTGCGCCTGATGCGCGAGCGCGATGCGGACAAGGCCGGCGCCGCGCTGGCCAAGCACCTCAATGCCCTGAACGTGCTGCTGCTCGAGATGGAGCGCAAGAAGCCGGCGCGCTGAGCCGCGCCGGCCCGGGGCGCGTTCAGCGCGGCAGGCCGAGCCCGCGCTGCGCGATCAGGCTGCGCTGGATCTCGTTGGTGCCGATGCTGATCACCCACATCAGCGCATGGCGCAGGTTCTGCTCGATGCGCCCGCGCAGCACCGCGCCGGGGCTGCCCTCGCCGAGCGTGCCTTCCATGCCGAGCAGGTCGAGCGCCACCTCGCCGAAGCGCTCCATCAGTTCGCCCGAATAGACCTTGCTCGCGGCCGCGTCGTGCAGCGGCGTCTCGCCCGCGTCGACGCGCTCGGCGCAGTGCATCATCATGCGGCGCCCGGCCTCGATCTGCCCCGCGAGATCGGCGATGCGCTCGCGCACCAGCGGATCGAGGCGCATCGGCCGGCCGTCGGCACCCGTCGCGCCGCGCAGGTGCTCGCACAGCTGCTCGAAGGCATGCGCCACCTTCATCACGATGCCGCCGCCGATGAAGCCGCGCTCGGTGGCCAGCGCCCCGACCAGCACCTTCCAGCCGCCATGGAGCTCGCCCACCATCGCCTCGGCCGGCACGCGCACGCCGTCGTAGAAGACATTGGCGAAGCTGCCGCCGTACATCGTGGTCGAGGTGCGGATGGTGATGCCGGGCGTGTCCATCGGCACGATGAACAGGCTCAGGCCGGCATGCGGCGGGCTCGCCTCGGGGTCGGTGCGCGTGGCCAGCAGCATGTAGTCGCCCCAGTAGGTGGTGGTCCAGATCTTCTGGCCGTCGATCACGTAGTGGTCGCCGTCGCGTACCGCGCGGGTGCGCATCGACGCGAGGTCGGAGCCCGCGTCGGGCTCGCTGTAGCCCATGCCGTAGATCGCCTCGCCGCGCAGGATCTCGGGCAGGTAGCGCGCCTGCTGCGCCGCGCTGCCGTGCACCTGCAGCATCGCGGCCTGCACCGGCGCGCCCACGCGCGGCGCCTCGGCGCGTTCCATCTCCTCGACGAAGGCCAGTTGCTCGAAGGCGCCGCGCGCCTGGCCGCCGAAGCGTTGCGGCCAGGAGAGCCCGATCCAGCCGGTGCGGCCGAGCGCGCACGCGAACTCGCGGTCGTACTCGCGCGCCTTGAAGTCCAGCGCCTCGTGTGCGGCCTTGCGCTCGCCCGACCAGTGCGTCTGCAACCAGGCGCGCACCTCCTCGCGAAAGGCGTTGCCGGCCGGGCCCAGGTCGTATTCGGGCAGCATGCGCGGCGTCTCGCCGAGGAAGTGATCGGCCAGCGCCTCGCGCGCGCGGCGCCCACCGCCGTGGCGCAGCACGTCGAGGTGCACCTGCTTGAAATGGCGCGGCGCCTCGTGCTCCTCGCTGTAGCCGATGGCGCCGAAGGTGTGCTGCGTCTCCAGCGACACCCGCCGCAGCGTCGTCGCGGCCAGCGCGCAGGCCGCCTCGGCGAACACGCGCCAGTTGTCGGCGCCGAGGTCGTGCTGGCGCGCGGCGCCGGCCTGCGTGAGCCGTGCGCCCAGCAACGCGATATGGGCGTCGGCGAGCTTGTGCTGGATCGCCTGGAAGCTGCCGATCGGGCGGCCGAACTGCCGGCGCTCGCCGGCGTACGCCACGGCGAGCTCGAAGGCGCGTTCGGCGGCGCCGGTGGCGCGCGCGCACAGCGCGAGGCGGGCCATCGCGTGCAGCGCGTCGAGCTGCTCCTCGGACAGTGTGAGGACGGTGGCGGCGATCCCGTCCAGCGCGACGCGGAACAGCCCCTGCGTTCCCATCGCTGGCGTGGCCTCGATGCGCACGCCGGGCGCGCGCAGGTCGGCCAGCGCGAGCGCGGGGCCGTCCACCACCACCGCGAGGTGGGTGGCGCTGTCGGCATGCTCGACGAAGGCGAGTTCGCCATGGAGCTTGCCGTCGTCGTCGATGCGCGCCTGGCCCGCGCCGCGGTCGCCGTCGAAGGCCCCGAAGCACAGCACCACGCGCGCCTCGCCGGCGCGTTGCAGCGCGAGCAGAGCAGGCTCCTCGCCCTGCGGCGTGCGCGGCGCCGCGAGGTTCAGCAGCGTGCCGTGGTGCAGCGGCAGCGTGCAACCCGCGCGGCCCAGTTCCTCCATGACCAGCGCGATCTCGCGCAGGCCGCCCTCCGAGGGATCCGATCCCAAGGCGGCAAGGCCCTGCGCCGCGAGCTGCTGCCACAGCGCCTGCACGCGCGCGGGTTCGCGTGCCCATGGCACGGCGGTGGCGGGCGGCCAGTGGCGCTCGAGGAAGCCGCGCACCGAGTCGCGCAGCAGGGCGCGCTCTTCGTCGCCGGGAAGGGTGGTCGGGGGCATGGGCGTGTCTCTCCTGGATCTCGGAAAGATTGAATGGTAGAACCATTAATGTGATCCGGCAACAGGCACCACCGCGAGGGCTTGGCCTGCGGCGGCCTGCGCAACGCCGCCCCTTATCATTTGGCTCAAAGGTCCAACTTTTAGTTTTTCCAACGGAGGATTCCCCATGGACGCCAAAGAACCGTCGCCGCCCGCGGCCGACGCACGGAGCGCCAAGTTCCAGCCCATTCGTTCCGCGCGTGCCTTCGAGGAGATCGCCCAGCAGATCCGCGGCGAGCTGTCGCAGGGCCGGCTCAAGGTCGGCACGCGGCTGCCGTCGGAGCGCGCGCTGTCCGAGCAGTTCGGCGTGTCGCGCAACACGCTGCGCGAGGCGCTGCGCTCGCTCGAGCACGCGGGCCTGATCCGGCTGCAGAAGGGCGCCAGCGGCGGCGCCTTCATCAGCGGGCGCAGCGGCGACGCCATCGCCACCGGCCTGATGGACATGTACCACATGGGCGCGATCCAGCCGGCGCAGCTCACCGAGGCGCGCATTTGGCTCGAGTCGATCCTGGTGCGCGAGGCCTGCGCGCGCGCCACGCCCGCCGACCTCGAGGCGCTGGCCGCCAACATCGACGCCGCCGAAGAAGCGCTGCGGCGCGACGACTTCCCCGCGCGCGCGGCGACCAACCTCGAGTTCCACCGCATCCTCGCGCGCATGACCGGCAATCCGATCATGGTGATCGTGATGAACGGCGTGCTCAACGTGCTGGCCGAGTTCATCGGCCAGATCGGCCACGAGGAGAACGCCTACGTGCTGCCTTCGCGTCGCCGCTTCCTCAAGCACCTCGCGGCCAAGGACGCCGACGCGGCCGCGGCGGAGATGGAGTCCAGCCTCAAGCGGCTGCAGCGCAGCTACCTGTCGAAGGTAGGGGAGGACGCCGCGCAGGAGGCTCCGGCCGCCGCGCCGGCGCCGCGCAAGGCGGCGGCCAAGGCCCCGGCTGAAAAGCCGGCCGTGAAGGCGGCCGCGAAGTCAGCCACCCGCGCCACGAAGACGACGCGCTGAACCCGCGCGGCGCGCGGCGCCGCCCCTCGCCCGATCCGCCAAGGACCGCCCGCCGCAAGGCGCGCGGTCCTTTCTTCTTGCGCGCCCGGCAGGTGAAATCCGCTTGACAGTGCCATGGTTGATTCCTAGGATCAATTAATGGTTGAACCAAATATCAAGCAAACGATGCCGGTTGACGACGAGCCGTCGACCGGCGAGCTGCTCGCCGTGCTGCTGGCACGCGACTTCGCCGATGGCGAGAAGGTCATCATCGGCACCAACTCCGACATCCAGCTGGCCGCCTGCAACCTCGCGCGCGAGATGCAGGCGCCGCGGCTGTGGTGGATCTCGGGGCCCGGCGGCATGGTGAACCCGGTGCGCGACCACCTGCTGTCCACGGCCGACTCGGAGAACATCGAGTCGTCCGAGGCCTGGATGGACCTGCCGAACATGATCGATTTCATCGACTGGAAGATCCATTTCTTCGACTTCGCGATCCTCTCGGCGCTGCAGGTCGACCGCTTCGGCAACATCAACACGGTGGTGGTCGGCGACCAGGCCCGGCCCAAGGTGCGCGGCCCCGGCACGGTGGGCATCAGCGCGCTGTGCGGGCTCGCCAAGCGCTTCTACGTCGCGCTCACGCGCCACGATCCGGGCGCCTTCGTGCCGCGCGTCGACTTCCTCTGCGGACCCGGCCACATGGAAGGCGGCAATTCGCGCGAGGAGGCCGGCCTGCCGCCGGGCGGGCCTCGCCTGGTGGTGTCGCCGCTGGGCGTGTTCGACTTCGAGCCCGTGAGCAAGGCCATGCGCGTGCGCTCTATCCATCCGGGCGTGACGCTCGAGCAGATCCGCAAGGCCACCGGCTTCGAGCTGGTGGTGGAGGGCACGCCGCCCGTCACGCCCATGCCCGAGCCCGAGGAGCTGCGCCTGCTGCGCACCCGCGTCGACACGCGCGGCACCCTGCGCCGCAAGTTCCCCTGAAGAGACGAGCCATGAGCCCCACCAACAAAAGCAAGCTGACCACTCTCGACGAGGCCGTGTCGGTCATCCAGGACGGCCAGCGCGTCGGCCTGGGCGGCTGGATCTTCAATGCCCAGCCGATGGCGCTGGTGCGCGCGCTGATCCGCAAGGGCGCGCGCGACCTCGACCTGGTGCCCGCGCCCGGCTCGATCGCGCCGGACATGCTGATCGGCGCCGGCTGCGCGCGCAGCACCGCCTGCGTATTCATCAGCTTCGAGCAGTTCGGCCTCGCGCCGCACTTCCGCCGCCGCGCCGAGGCCGGCACGCTGAAGGTGTACGAGCTCGACGGGCCCGGCATCGCCGGAGGCTTGCGCGCCGGCATCTGCGACATGCCCTGGACCGCGATCCCCGACCTGGGCACCGACCTGCCGCGCCACACGCCCGAGCACTACTGGCCGCTGCCCTCGAAGCCCGGCGAACGCAAGATGCTCGCCGCCGCCGCGATCAAGCCCGACGTGTGCCTGCTCCATGCGCAGCAGGCCGACGAGTACGGCAACGTGCAGTACCTCGCGACGCCGTTCTTCGACGCGATGCTCGCGCAGGCCTCGCGCCACGTGATCGTCTCGGTGGACCGCATCGTGTCGTCCGACACCATCCGCCGCTCGAACCACCTGACCAAGCTGCCGAGCGTGATGGTCGACGCGGTGGTGGAAGCGCCCTATGGCGCCCATCCGAGCGCCTCGCCCACGCTGTACCGCGCCGACGAGCGCCACCTGCGCGAGTACGTGAAGGCGAGCGCCGACGACGCGGCCTTCGAGGCCTACCTCGCGCGCTATGCGCGCGGCACCGCGGCGCATGCCGGCTACCTCGACGCGCTCGGCGGCGCGCGCCTGGCCGGTCTCGCCGTGACGGAGAGCAACCTTGGCTGAGCCGACCGCCAACCCCGCCGCCGCGAAGCCCGGCGTGCTCGACGGCGTGCGCGTGCTCGACTTCACCGCGATGATGTCGGGCCCCTACTGCACGCGGCTGATGGCCGACCTCGGCGCCGAGGTCATCAAGGTGGAGCCGCCCGAGGGCGACCACATCCGGCTGCGGCCGCCGCGTCGCCAGGGCCGCAGCACCTACTTCGCGCAGCTCAACGCCGGCAAGAAGAGCCTCGCGCTCGATCTCAAGAAGCCCGAGGCGGTCGCGCTGGTGCGCGAGCTCGTCGGCCAGTGCGACGTGCTGGTGGAGAACTACCGCCCCGGCGTGATGCAGCGCCTGGGCCTCGACTACGCGACGCTCTCGGCGCTGAACCCGCGCCTGGTGTACTGCTCGATCTCGGGCTTCGGGCAGGAGGGTTCATGGTCGGGCCGCAGCGCCTACGCGCCGGTGCTGCACGCGGCCAGCGGCTACGACATGGCCAACCTCGACTACCAGGAGGGCGACGTCGAGCGGCCGCTGAAGAACGGCATCTTCGTGGCCGACGTGCTCGGCGGCTCGCTGGCCTTCGGCGCGATCCAGAGCGCGCTGTTCCGCGCCGCGCGCACCGGCGAGGGTGACCACATCGACCTCGCGCTGATGGACGCGATGCTGGGCCTGCTCGTCTACGAGTGCCAGGAGGCGCAGTTCCCGGCCGAGCGGCGCCGCCCGCTCTATCGCCCGACCAAGGCGAAGGACGGCTTCCTGCTGATCGCGCCCGTGAGCCAGAACAATTTCGAGGCGCTGGCGCGCGGCACCGGCCATCCCGAATGGATCACCGACGCGCGCTTCGCGACCAGCCAGGAGCGCGAGCACCACTGGGGCGCGTTGATGCAGCTGCTCGACGACTGGGCCGCCGATCGCAGCGCCGCGCAGTGCGAGGCCGAGATGAATGCCGCGGGCGTGCCGTGTTCGCGCTACTTCACCGTGCGCGAGGCGATGAAGCTGCCGCCGCTGGTGGAGCGCCAGGCCTTCCAGACCATCGACGACGGCGCCGGCGCGTTCCAGGTGCCCAACCCCGCCTTCCGCTTCGCCCGCACCGCGGCGCATGCGCGCGGCAGCGTGTCCGAGCTCGGTGCCGACGGCCCCGCGCTGCTGGGCAGCCTGCTCGGGCTCGGCGAGGAGCGGATCGCGGCGCTGCGCGAGAGCCGCGCGCTGCACGTGCGCGGCTGAGACACACAACGAAGGAGACAGACATGATGAACAGTTGGATGCGCCTGCCGGGAGTCGCCGGCAAGGCGAAGGGCCCGGTGCGCGCCGCGGCCCGGGGTTTCTGGGCCGCGTTGCTCGCGGCCGGCGCGCTCGCGCTGCCGCAGGCCGGCATCGCCCAGTCCGCGGCGTCGGATTTCCCGAACCGCCCGATCACCATCGTCGTGCCCTATCCGCCGGGCGGCACCACCGACGTGCTCGCGCGCGTGCTGCAAGAGCCGATGCAGCGCTTCCTCAAGCAGCCCGTGATCATCGAGAACAAGGCCGGCGCCTCGGCCGTGCTGGGCACCAAGTTCGTCGCCAAGGCGCCGGCCAACGGCTACACCCTGCTGTTCCCCAACAACGGCCTGGTGATCTCGCCGCAGGTCTCGAAGGAGGCCGACTACGCGCCGCTGAAGGACTTCGCACCGGTGTCGCTGGTGTCGCTGCAGCCGATGATCCTCGCGATCAATCCCTCGGTGCCCGCGAAGTCGGTGCAGGAGCTGATCGACTACGCGAAGGCCAATCCGCGCAAGCTCGATTTCGCGACCGCCGGGCCGGCCTCCTTCGGCCACCTCGCCACCGAGCTCTTCAGCCGGCGCGCCGGCGTCGAGATGACCCATATCCCCTACAAGGGCCAGGCCCCGACCACCCAGGCCATCCTGACCGGCGAGTCGAAGGTGCTGCTGAGCACGAGCTCGTCGCAGATGAATGCCTTCATCAAGGAGGGCAGGGTGCGCCTGCTCGGCGTGTCCTCGCTGCAGCCTTCGCCGCTCGCGCCCGGCGCGCCGCCGATCGCCAACACGCTGCCGGGCTTCAACCCCGAGGTCTGGTTCGGCCTGTTCGCCCCGGCGGGCACGCCGCGCGAGGTGGTGGCCCGGCTCAACGACGCGATCGTGAAGTCGCTGGCGCTGCCCGAGGTGAAGGAGAAGTTCGAGACCGCCGGGGCGGCGGCCACCGGCAGCACGCCCGAGCAGCTCGGGGCGCGGATCGCGGAGGAGTATGCGACGTGGACCTCGGTGATCCGCGAAGCCAATATCCGGACCGACTAGGCCGCGGCGATACCCGCGCGCGGCCCGATCGGGCCGCGCCTGTCAGGCCGGCGCAAACATCGGCACCGCGAACCCACCCTCCGCCGGCTTGAAACACACCTTCACGCGATCGCCGATGCGCAGCGCATCGAGATCGGCATCGACGATGTTGGTGAGCATCGTCACCCCTTCGTCGAGCGTGACGTAGGCGATCGCATAGGGGATCGGGCCGGCGCGGCGGGTCACGCTCACGCTGTAGATCGTGCCGAGACCGCTGGCGTCTTCCCAGGCGGTGTCGCCCAGGCAGTAGGGGCACAGCGCGCGCGGATACCAGTGGACCTTGGCGCAGGCGGTGCAGCGCTTGATGCGCAGCACGCCTTCGCGCGCGGCGTTCCAGTAGGCCTCGGTGGCGGCGTCGACGATCGGCGCGGCCAGCGCGCGTTCCTGATAGGGGGTGCTCATCTTCAGTTCCTTTCGAGGATCAGGGTGGCGCTGCCGTGGCGCGAGCCGAGCAGGCCGCCCGTGCCCTGCGCGAGCGCGAGGCCGCAGCCGGGGACCTGCACCTTCGGATGCGCCTCGCCGCGCAGCTGGCGCACGGCCTCGATGACCTTGGTGATGCCGCCGCGGTTGGCGGGATGGTTGTTGCACAGGCCGCCGCCATCGGTGTTGAACGGCAGCTTGCCGACGCCCGAGATCAGGTTGCCGTCGGCCACGAAGCGGCCGCCTTCGCCCTTGCGGCAGAAGCCCAGGTCCTCGAGCTGCATCAGCACGGTGATGGTGAAGCTGTCGTAGATCGAGGCGTACTGGATGTCGGCCGGCGTCACGCCCGCTTCGGCGAACGCGATCGGGCCCGAGACGGCGGCGCCCGAGTAGGTGAGGTCGAGCTGGCCATTGGCCTGGCCCTTCACGGTCTCGCCGGCGCCGAGCACGCTGACCACGGGCCGTGCGAGCGAGCGCGCGATCTCGGGGCGCACCACCAGCAGCGCGCCGCCGCCGTCGCTCACGACGCAGCAGTCGAGCTTGTGCAGCGGGTCGGAGATCATCGGCGAGGCCAGCACCTCCTCCACCGTGACGGGATCGCGCAGCATCGCGTTCGGGTTGTGCTGCGCATGCGCGGCGGCGGCGACCTTGATCCAGGCGAGCTGCTCGCTGGTGGTGCCGAACTCGTGCATGTGGCGCGCCGCGGCCAGCGCGTACATGTTGACCGTCACCGGTGCATAGGGCATTTCCCAGGCCACGTCGGGCGTGGCCGCGGTCACGTTGCGCGGGCCGGTGCCCACGCCGCTGGCCTCGCTGCGCGGGCGTCCCGCGAGCGTGATCAGCGCCACGTTGCACTTGCCCGCGGCGATGGCCTGCGCGGCATGCGAGACCTGCACCAGGTAGGCGGAGCCGCCGGTGTCGGTGCTGTCGACATGGCGCACCTTGAGGCCGAGGTAGTCGACCATGCTCAGCGGGCCCATGCCCGGCGCGTCGCCCGCGCAGAAATAGCCGTCGACGTCCTGCAGCGAAAGGCCGGCGTCGGCCAGCGCGCCGCGCGCGCATTCGGCATGCAGCTGCGGCACCGTCTTGTCGGGCGCCTTGCGCGTGGGGTGTTCGAAAGCGCCCGCGATGCAGGCCTGTCGCTTGATGCTCATTCCAATGGCTCCGTGTGATCGCCCGTTGCGGGCTCGGGGTGCGTCGCGCCGGCCGGATCATCGCCGTCCCGCCTTGACGCTGTGTCGCGAGGCTGATTATCATTGGTTCAACCAAAATAAATCAACAGGCAAATCGGCGGCGCTGTCTCTCGCGCGATGCCGCGGCCCGGCGAAGACCAAGGACGACAGCCATGACCCCGCACGATTCGAAGCATTGGCCGCGCACCCTGCCGCGCGACATCGACGTTCCGCCCACCAACCTGTGCGCGAACCTGCTGGTGTCCGCCATGCGTTCTCCGCAGCGCGCGGTGGTGGTCGACGATTTCGGCAGCCTGTCGTACGCGGCGCTGGTGGAGCAGGTGGAGCGCATCGCCGCCTTCCTGCAGAACGAGCTGGCGGTGCGGCTGGGCGACCGCGTGCTGCTCTACCTGCCCAACGGCCGTGGCTGGATCGCGGCCTACTTCGCGATCCTGCGCATCAACGCGGTGGTGGTGCCCGTCAACCCGATGAACAAGCGCGACGAGCTGCCGCACTACCTCGAGGACAGCGAGGCGGTGGTGGCCTTCTGCGGCGCGGACAACGTGGCGGAGCTGCTGGCGGTGCCGGGCGCGCACCGGCTGCGCCGCGTGGTGATCGTCGGCAGCCCGGGGCCGGTGGAGGACCTGGTGGAAGCCGCCGAGCCGTCGTCGGATGCGGCATCCGGCGCATCGCGCACCATCGGCCTGCGCCGCGTGCTGGCGGCCGCCGGCGCACCCGCCACCCCGCTCGAGCACCTGCCCGATGCGCTCGCGCTGATCCTCTACAGCTCGGGCTCCACCGGCGTGCCCAAGGGCTGCATGCACACGCACCGCACGCTCAACGCCAGCACGGTCGCGGTCGCGCACTGGATGGGCATGGTCCCGCATTCGGTGCAGCTGGTGGCGCTGCCGTACTTCCACATCACCGGCATGCAGAACCTGCTGAACGCGCCGATCTACGGCGGCGGCACGCTGGTGCTGATGAAGCGCTGGGACCGCGACCAGGCCGCGACACTGATCGCACGGCACCGGGTCAGCCACTGGACGGCGATGCCGACCATGGTGATCGACTTCCTCGCGAGCCCGCGGCTGGCCGAATACGACCTCAGTTCGGTCCGCCGCATCGGCGGTGGCGGCGCGGGCATGCCCGAGGCCGTGTGCGAGCGCCTGAAGCAGTTGACCGGCCTCGATTTCCTCGAGGGCTACGGGCTGTCGGAAACGGCGCATGTCTCGGGCAACCCGCCGCAGGCCTTCAAGCGCCAGTGCCTGGGCATGCCGCTGTTCGGCACCGACCTGCGCATCGTCGACCCCGAGACCCTGCGCGAGCTGCCGCCCGGCGAGGTGGGCGAGATCGTGATGTCGGGGCCGCAGGTGTTCGCGGGCTACTGGCGCAACGAGCAGGCCACACGCGCGGCGCTGCTGGAGATCGACGGGCGGCGCTTCGTGCGCAGCGGCGATCTCGGGCGGCGCGACGAGGACGGCTACTTCTTCATCGTCGACCGGCTCAAGCGCATGGTCAATGCCTCGGGCTACAAGGTCTGGCCGGCCGAGGTCGAGGCGATGCTGCACGAGCACCCGGCCATCGCCGAGGCCTGCGTGATCGCCGCGCACGATCCCTACCGCGGCGAGACCGTGAAGGCGGTGGTGGTGCTGCGCGAGGCGCATGCGGGCCACGTGCGCGAGGCCGACGTCATCGAATGGGCGAAGCAGAAGATGGCCGCCTACAAGTACCCGCGGCTGGTCGAGTTCGTGCGCGAGCTGCCCAAGTCGCCGACCGGAAAGATCGCCTGGCGCCAGCTGCAGGACGCCGAGCGCGCGAAGGCCGCGATGGCGTCCGCCTGAGCGAACCGCATCGCCTCGTACATCCAGTTCAACCCCCATCCATCATCCAACGGAGACCTATGCAGAACCTCGTCAATCTCGAAGGCCGAACCATCGTCGTGACCGGCGCCGGGCAGGGCATCGGCAAGGCGATCGCGACGCTCGCCGTGGAGCTCGGCGGCAACGTCGTCGCGCTCGACCTCAACCCCGACACGCTGGGCACGGCAATGTCCGCGCTGCCCGCCAACCGCGTGCAGCAGGTGGTCGGCAGCGTGACCGACGCGGACCTCGCCGCGCGCGCCGTCGCCGAGGCCGTGGAGCGCTTCGGCGGCGTGCATGGCCTGGTGAACAACGCCGGCATCACGCGCCCCGCCATGATCGAGAAGATGACGCCGCAGCAATGGCAGGAGGTGATCGACGTGCACCTCACCGGCACCTTCTACTGGCTGCAGGCCGTGGGCCGCCACATGGTGGCGCGCGCGAAGGCGGGCGACACCAGCGGCGGCGCCATCGTCAACATCTCCTCCGACGCCGGCCGCAAGGGCTCGATCGGCCAGGTCAACTATGCGGCCGCCAAGGCCGGCATGCTGGGCGTCACGATGACGGCGGCGCGCGAATGGGGCCGCTACAACATCCGCACCAACTCGATCTGCTTCGGCGTGGTCGAGACCCCGATGACCGAGGTGGTGCGCGGCGAGAAATTTCGCGACGGCATGCTCGCGCAGATTCCGCTGGGCCGCTGGTCCACGCCCGAGGAGGTGGTCAAGACGGTGTGCTTCCTGATGTCGGACGCGGCCTCCTACATCACCGGCCAGCACCTGGGGGTCAACGGCGGCTTCCACATCAGCCTGTAGGTACGGGGCGAACCATGTACATGCCGCCCCACAGCAAGCTGCGGCTCGATCCGCAGGACGAGTACAACCACGTGCCCGAGGCCGTGTCCAACTACAACGAGAGCGCGTACTTCAATGCCTTCGACAGCGCGCGCGGCATCGGGGCCTGGATGCGCCTGGGCAACCGGCCGCACGAGGGGCATGCCGAGCTCAGCTGCTGCGTCTACCTGCCCGACGGGCGCGTGGGCTTCATGCACCAGCGGCCGAAGATCGAGCACAACGAGACCCTGGACGCGGGCGGCATGCGCTTCGAGGTGGTCGAGCCCTTCAGGCACCTGCGCGTGCGCTACGAGGGCGAGCTGCTGCTGATGGACGACCCGCATGCGATGGCCGACCCGAGCAGCGCCTTCAAGCGCTATCCCAAGCGGCCCGCCTCGATCGCGCTCGACTTCCGCGGCGTTTCGCCGATGCACGGCGGCGAGATCGTTGCGCTCGACGGCAGCCCGATCGTGCTGGACCCCGAGCATGCGGTGTACCGCGGCCACATCGAGCAGAACATGGCGGTGGCCGGCCACATCGCGGTGGACGGCCTGCGCTTCGAGATCGCGGGGCACGGCTACCGCGACAAGTCCTGGGGCCCGCGCCACTGGCACAGCTTCTACTGGTACAAGTGGCTGCCCGTGACCTTCGACGATGACTTCGGCGTGCTGCTGTCGATCAAGGGCCGCAAGGGGCAGCCGAACCACGTGAGCGGCAACGTGCTGCGCGACGGCCGCTACGAACCGGTGATCGACGGGCGCATCGAGACCGATTACGACGCGCAGCACTATCCGCGCGCCTTCACCGCGCAGGTCCGTACGGCCGAGCGCAGCTACACCCTGACCGGCAAGGTCGGCGCGCTGGTGCCGCTGCGGCATCGCCGCGCGGCCGGCGGCACCGGCGACTACACGCGCATCACCGAGGGCATCACCGAGTACCGCTGCGAAGGGCGTAGCGCGCTGGGCATGTCGGAGTACTGCGACCTGATGGTGGACGGCGTGCCGATCTCGGTGCGCGAGACGGAGGCGCGATGAAGACCCTCGACTACCGGCTCGACGACGGCGTGGCGACGCTCACGCTCAACCGTCCCGAGGCGAAGAACGCGCTCGATCCGACGATGGCCGACGAACTCGGCGAATGCCTCGCCGCGATCCGCGCCGACGAGGCCGTGCGGGTGCTGGTGCTCGCCGGTGCCGGCGGCGCGTTCTGCGCGGGCGGCGACGTCAAGGCCATGGGGCAGGGCGGACCACGCACACCCGAGCAGCGGCGCGCCGGCATGGCGCGCTACACGCGCATCTGCACCGAGCTCATGGCGCTGGACCGCCCCGTGATCGCTGCCGTCGACGGCGTGGCCTACGGCGCGGGTTTCAGCCTGGCGCTGATGTGCGACATCGTGCTGCTCTCGGAACGCGCGCGCCTGTGCATGGTGTTCCAGCGCATCGGCCTCGTGCCCGACATGGGGGCCTTCTACACGCTGCCGCGCGTGGTGGGCCTGCAGCGCGCGAAGGAGCTGATCTTCTCGGCGCGCGAGATCGATGCGGCCGAGGCGCTGCGCCTGGGCCTGGCGATGGAGGTCCTGCCCGCCGAGGCGCTGGCGGCGCGCGCGCAGGCGATCGCGCGCAGCTTCGCGGGCGCTTCGCCGGTGGCGATGAGCATCGCCAAGCGCGCCCTGCAGGCCTCGCTCGGCAGCGACCTCCAGACGCTGCTCGAGATCGAGTCGTCCGGCCAGGCGCTGGCCTCGAACAGCGACTACGCGAAGGAGGCGGTGCGGCGCTTCGCGGCGCGCGAGCCCGCGCAGTTCCGCTGGCCGCCTGTCGCGTGAAGCGCGGCGACCTCGACAGATTCACCGACACGACAAGGCAAGCGACGATGCTCGACTATCAGAAGGCCCGCGACTGGCAATCCGGCGAGGTGCGCCACGACTACGCACCGAGGGACACCATGCTCTATGCGCTCGGCCTCGGCCTGGGCGCCGATCCGCTCGACGAAAGGCAACTGCGCTTCGTCTACGAGAAGGAACTCGCGGCGCTGCCGACCATGGCCGCGGTGCTGGCTTCGCCGGGTTTCTGGATGCGCGAGCGGCGCGAGATCGGCATCGACTTCATGAAGCTGGTGCACGGCGAACAGGCGCTGCGCCTGCATGCGCCATTGCCGCCGTCGGGCACGGTGCTCGGGCGCACGCGGGTCACGCGCGTGGTCGACAAGGGCGAGGGCAAGGGCGCGGTGCTGCATGTGGAGAAGGAACTGGCCGATGCCGAGGGCCGGGCGCTCGCCACCGTCGAGAGCGTGTATTTCCTGCGCGGCGACGGCGGCTTCTCCCAGGCCGACGGGCGCAGCGACGAAGCTGCCGCGCCGGCACCGGCCACGCCCGAGGTCGCGCCCGAACACGTGCTGGACCTGCCCACGCGGCCCGACCAGGCGCTGCTCTACCGGCTCTCGGGCGACCTCAACCCGCTGCATGCCGAGCCGGCCTTCGCGGCCAAGGTGGGCTTCGCGAAACCGATCCTGCATGGCCTCGCGACCTGGGGCATCGCGGGCCGGGGCCTGCTCGAGGCGCATGCCGGCCTCGATCCGGCGCGGCTGGTGGCGATGCGCGCGCGCCTGTCGGCGCCGGTCTATCCGGGCGAGACCATCCGCCTCGAGAGCTGGCGCAACGGCAACGAGGTGGCGTTCCGCGCCCGCGTGCTCGAGCGCGATGTGCTGGTGTTGACGCACGGCCGCGCCGAGCTGCGATGAAGGCCTGGCGCGTCGAGGCGATCGGCGATCCGGCCGGCCTGCGCCTCGTCGACGTGCCCCTGCCCGAACCGGCCGCCGACGAGTACCTCGTGAAGGTCGAGGCGGCGGGCCTCAACTTCCTCGACACCCTGCTGGTCGAGGGTCGCTACCAGGTGCGGCCCGCGCTGCCGTTCACGCCTGGCATGGAGGTGGTCGGCACCGTGGTCGGCGGGCCCGAGACGGGGCTGCGCGTGGCGGCCGCGACGCCGTCGGGGCGCTTCGGTGGCTTCGCGGAGTACGCGCTGGTGCCGCGCGCCGAGGCGGTGGTGCTCGAGGCCGACGTGCCGCCCGGCGTGGCGCTCGCATTGCGCGGCAACTATCCCACCGCGCTGTACGCGCTGCGCCATGCGGGCCGCCTGGCGGCCGGCGAGACCCTGCTGGTGCACGCGGGCGCGGGCGGCGTGGGCAGCGCGGCCGTGCAGTTGGGCAAGGCCATGGGCGCGCGCGTGATCGCCACGGCGGGCAGCGACGCCAAGCGCGAGCTCTGCCGCGCGCTGGGCGCGGATGCGGTGGTCGACTACGGCGATGCCGGCTGGGTCGACGCGGTGCGTGCGCTCGCCCCGCGCGGCGTGGACCTCGTCTTCGATCCGGTGGGCGGCGAGGTCGGTGCGCAAAGCGCGCGCTGCCTCGGCTTCGGCGCGCGGCTGCTGGTGGTCGGCTTCGCCGGCGGTGCGCTCACGCAACTGCCGGCCAATAGGCTGCTGCTCGCCAATGCCTCGGCCATCGGCGTGCTGTGGGGCGAGGTGCGCAAGCGCGAGCCGGCCCTGGCGAGCCGGCTGGCGCAGGAGATCCGCGACTGGTGGCGCGAAGGGCGCCTGCGCCCGCTCGAGGCCACGGTCTTCGACTTCGCGCGGCTGCCCGAGGCGCTGGCCGCCCTGGCGCAGCGGCGCACCTGCGGCAAGGCGATCCTCAGGATGTCCCCGATGTCGCCGACGGAACGTGCAGGATCGAGTTCGCTTGCGTAGAATCAATGGTTCTACCAAAGGAGACATGATGGACTTCAACCTGCCCGCCGACGCCGAGGAGATGCGCGTCGCCACGCGAGACGCCGTCGACGCGCTGCTCAAGCTCGAACCGCGCTACCACGAGACCGGGGAAGTGCCCGAGCAGGTCGAGAGCACCCTGCGCGAGATGGGCTTCTACGGCATGGCGATCCCCGAGGCCTACGGCGGCATGCCCGTGGACCACCTCACGAGCGTGGCGGTGCAGCTGGAGCTCGCGCGGCTGCCGCCGCAGTTCTGGCCCTTCGTGCGCTCGGCCATCGGGCCCGGCGTGCACATCATCGTGGACCACGGCAGCGAGGCCCTCAAGAAGAAGTGGCTGCCCGAGATCGCCTCGGGCCGCTCGCGCAACTGCATCGCGATCACCGAGCCGCATGCGGGCTCCGACGCAGCGCGGATGCTGACCTCCGCCAGGCGCGAGGGCGATCACTACGTGCTCAACGGCACGAAGACCTTCATCTCGAACGCCAACCACGCGCATTCGATCACCGTGCTGGCCTCGACCGACCGCGCGGCCGGCAAGCATGGCATCTCGGCCTTCCTGCTCGACACCACCACGCCGGGCTTCGAGGTGGCGCGCACCATGCCGACCATGGGCTGGATGGACGACAGCCTCTGCGAGATCACCTTCACCGACTGCCGCATCCCGGTGGAGAACCTGCTGGGCGAGGAGGGCCGCGGCCTCTCGTACGCGATGTCGGGGCTCAACGAGGGCCGCCTCAACGTGGGCTGCCAGGCACTGGGCCCGGCGCAGATCGCGCTCGACGAGACCATCGAGCATGCGCGCACGCGCGTCACCTTCGGGCAGGCGCTGGCCGAGCACCAGGCGATCCAGCACATGATCGCCGACATGGCGATGGACCTGCATGCCGCGCGCATGGTGCTGTTCGAGGCCGTGTGGCGCGCCACGCGCGGCGAGGATGCGCGCATGAAGGCCTCGATGGTGAAGGTGATCTGCACCGAGGCGGCCTGCCGCATCGCCGACAAGGCGCTGCAGATCTTCGGCGGCTCGGGCTACTGCCGCGGCACCATCGTCGAGCGCGTGTACCGCGACCTGCGGGTGCTGCGCATCTACGAGGGGGCCTCGGAGATCCACCGCAACATGATTGCGCGGCAGTTGCTGGCTTGAAGCAAGGCCGGGGCGGGCGCGACGCCCGCGCCCGGCTTCAGCGCATGAGTTCGCGCGCGATCACCACGCGCTGGATCTGGTTGGTCCCCTCGAAGATCTGGTTGAGCTTGGCGTCGCGCATCATCTTCTCGACCGGATAGTCCCTCACGTAGCCGTAGCCGCCGAAGACCTGCACCGCGTCGGTCGTGACCTTCATCGCGACGTCGCTCGCGAAGCACTTGGCCATGCTCGCGAACTTGGGCAGCGCGGCCCAGTCGCCGGTGTCGGCCAGGCGCGCGGTCTCGTAGACCAGGCAGCGCGCGGCCTCGATCTGCATCGCCATGTCGGCCAGCATGAACTGGATGCCCTGGAACTCGATGATGGCGCGCTTGAACTGGCGCCGCTGCTTGGCATAGGCCAGCGCCGCGTCGAGCGCGCCCTGCGCCAGCCCGACCGAGGCCGCGGCGATGGCGGGGCGGTTGAGGTCGAGCGCGCGCATCGCCGAGCGAAAGCCCCTGCCTTCCTCGCCGAGGCGGTTCTCGGCCGGCACGCGCACGTTGTCGAGGTAGATCGGCACGTTGATCGTGCCCTTCATGCCCATCTTGCGCTCGTTGCGCCCGAAGCTCAGGCCCTTGCTGTTCTTCACGTCGACGATGAAGGGGCTGATGTCGTCGGCGCCGCCGCCTTCGCCGGTTTTGGCGAAGACCAGGATGTAGTCGGCGCGGCTGCCGAAGGTGCACCACTGCTTCTGGCCGTTGAGCACGTAGCTGTCGCCGTCGGCCACCGCGCGCGTGCGCATGCCGCCCACGTCGCTGCCGCAGTCCGGTTCCGACAGCGCGATCGCCGTCACCGTGCGGCCCTCGGCCAGCAGCGGCAGGAAGCGATGCTTCTGTTCCTCGGTGCCGAAGTGCATCAGCGGCAGCGCGAACATGGTGTTCATGCCGGCCATCAGCGCGCACGATTCCGACACGCGCGAGATCTCCTCGCGCGCGATGCACACCATCGTGAGGTTGGCGCCGGGGCCGCCGTAGGCCTCGGGCACCCACAGCTGCAGCAGCCCCATGTCGCCGTAGATCGGGATCAGCTCCTCGGGAAAGCGGTCGTTCTCGTCGATCTCGGCGGCGATGGGCGCGACATGGCGCTCGACCATGCGGCGCACGCCGTCGCGAAAGGCGATCTGTTCTTCGGTGAAGTTCATGGGGGGAGGTCCTTGGTGATCCAGCGGGGGTTGTTGATGGCCAGCGCTTCGGCCAGCGCGGCGCGCAGGTGCGCCGCGACGCCGGGCGCGTCGGGGTCGAGCCGGCCGTCGCGCAGCGCATCGGCCAGCGCGAGGGAAGGGGAGGCGGGGAAGCTATCGCCCTGCAGCAATGCGAGCAGGCGCTCACGCGCTGCCGCGTCGTGCGCGGCGCCGAGCCGCAGCTCGCGCTCGACGATGCGCAGCACGTTGATCGCGATGCGGGTCTGGAAGCGGTGGTAGCCCTCGAGCGAGGGCATCAGCTCGTCCTCGAGATAGCGCGCGGTCGCCGCGAGCAGGGTGGGGGCGGGCGGTACGCTGTCGGACATGGCCGCGGCTCCTTTCTTCAACGATCGACGAGCTGGAAGAAGTCCCACAGCGGCTCTTCCATGCGCCGGCCCACGGCGCACAGCTCGAGGCTCGCGGGCGTGCCGTCGTCGCGCGTGGCGAGGCCGCGGCGCACGCAGCCGATGGCCCACTTGAGGTTGGAGAAGGCCTCCCAGAAGCGCACGCGCGCGGGATCGACAGGCGCGCCGCCGGCGCGCTCGTAGGCCGCGTACAGGTCCTCGCGCGCACCGAAGCCGCCGACCTCGGGCGCGGCGCCGAAGCGCCAGGTCCGCATGCAAAGCACGCCGAGGTCCTGCATCGGATCGCCGCGGCGCGCGATCTCCCAGTCGAGCACGCAGCGGATGCCCTCGGGCCCGACGATCAGGTTGCCGGTTCGGAAGTCCGCATGCACCAGCGCGTCGGCGTCGTCCGTGGGCAGGTGGCGGCGCACCCATTGCAGCGCGAATTCGAGCGCGGGATGACGAAAGCCCGTGGCATCGAGCAGGCCCGCGTACACCGCGAGTTCCTGCGCGGGCGAGAGCCGCTGCAGGAAATCCAGTCCCGTGGTGGGCATGCGATGGATCGTCGCGAGGATCCGTCCGGCCTGTTCCGCCATCGCGGCGCGTGCGCCGGCATGCGCGGGATCGGAGACCAGCTTGCGTCCCAGCGTCTCGCCTTCCACATGTTCGGTGATGTACCCGCGCCCGAGGCCGTCGTGCAGGTCGAGGATGGCGCGCACCCTGGGCGCCGGCACGCCGTGGCTGCGCGCGGCGATCATCAGCCGCGCGTCGTCGGCGGCATCGAGCTTGGGCGCCGACGATTCCTTCCTCTCGGGCGCGGCCGCGGGCGCCTGCTGCAGGATCAGCGCAAGCCGGCCGTCGGCGGTCGCGAGCTCGAAAGACCAGGTGGTCTTGGTCGCGCCGCCCGTGAGGCGGCGCAGCGCCTCGACGCGGCCGTGCAGGCCCGCATGGCGGCCCAGCGCTGCGGCGAGCCGTTGCGCCATCGCTTCCGTGGCGGGTTCCATCTCAGATCCTGCGGCCGGCGCCTTGCCAGAACGGGTCGCGCAGGCGGCGCTTGAAGATCTTGCCGCTGTCCTCGCGCGGCAGCGTCGCGTGGAAATCGATGCGGCGCGGGACCTTGTACCGGGCCAGCCGCTCGGCGAGGAAGGCGCGGATCGCTTCCGCGTCGGGCGCGGCGCCGGGCATGCATTCGATGGCCGCGGCCAGCGACTCGCCCATCTCGTCGTCGGGAATGCCGAACACCGCGCAGTCGCGTACCGCGGGGCATTGCAGCAGCACGGCTTCGATCTCGGCCGGATAGATGTTCACGCCGGCCGAGATCACCATGTCGGCGCGGCGGTCGCACAGGTAGAGGTGCTCGTCCTTGACGTAGCCCACGTCGCCGCAACTGATCAGCCCGTCGCGCTCGACCTCGCGGCGCTTCTCGGGATGGTTGTGGTACGTGAAGTCGGCGTAGGCCGGCACGCGCACGAAGATCTCGCCGACCTCTCCCGGTGCGACCGGGCGGCCGTCCTCGCCGTAGAGCGCCATGCGCGCGCCGGGCGTCAGCCGGCCCACGCTGCCCGGAAACTCCAGCCAGTCCTGCGGCGTGCTCAGCGTGGCGGTGCCGACCTCGGTGCCGCCATAGGTCTCGTAAACCACCGGTCCCCACCAGTCCATGAGCGCGCGCTTGGTATCGGGCGCGCAGGGCGCGCCGGTGTGGGTGACCCAGCGCAGCGAGCCCAGGTCGTAGCGGCGGCGCACCGCCTCGGGCAGCTTGAGCATGCGCACGAACATCGTGGGCACGGCCACCATGTGGCTGATGCGGTGGCGTTCGATCGCGGCGAGCACGGCCTCGGGATCGAACTTGGTCTGCATCGCCAGCAGCTCGCAGGCCGGCAGCGCCTGGCGTGCGTAGGCATTGGGCGAGGCGTGGTACAGCGGCCCCGCGATCAGCGCGCGCACGCCCGGCTGCAGGCCATATACGCTGCGCAGCAGTTCGACATAGGCGCGTGCTTGCTCGGGCGTGGCCGCCTCGCGCCGCACGCCCTTGGCGCGGCCGGTGGTGCCCGAGGTGTAGATCATGGTGGCGCGGCTACGCATCGGCGGGCCGTCCCAGGGCGCGAAGCCCGCGAGCCAGGCGTTCCATTCGAACGCATCGGTCGGTGGCGCGGCATCTTCCTCGGTCAACGAGAAGGCGCGCATTGCCTCAGGTGGCGTCGGTACTGTCACGACGATGATGTCCGCGGGGATGCGGTCGCGCACCGGTGCGAGCAGGTCGGCGTGGCCCATGAGCACGCGCGGGCGCGCGTCCTCGACGATGTAGAGCACCTCCTCGGGTTTGCCGTGCCAGTTGATGGGCACGGCGTAGGCGCCGAGCGCGGCCGCGGCCTGCTGCGCCTCGAGGAAGGCGAAGTCGTTGCGCAGCAGCAGTGCCACCGCGTCGCCCTCGAGCACGCCGAGCGCGTCGAGGCCGCGTGCGGCCTGCAGGGCGCGGCGGGTCAGCAGGTCGCGTTCCATGGCGCGCCCGTCGAGGATCACCTGGCTCATGTCGTCGTGTCTCCGGTGGGGGGCGAACGGCGGCTCCGTCCACCAGGGGTAGGGCGCGGGCATGCCGGTGCTGACGGCATCCGGAAAGCGCGCGGGCCGCTTCTCGCGGAACGAGGCCACGCCCTCGGCCGCGTCGGCCGAGGCGCCGCGCGAGCGCAGTGCGGCGCTTTCGAGGCGATGGGCCTCCATCGGATGCGGCGCGCCGAGCATGCGCCACATCAGTTGCCGCGTGAGCGCGACCGACACCGGTGCCGCATGCGTGGCGATCTCCGCGGCCAGCGATTGCGCGCGTGCCAGCAGCTCGCCGGGTTCGCACAGTTCGCTCACGAGCCCGCCCGCGCGGGCTTCCTCGGCATCGAAGACATGGCCGCCCATGCTCCATTCCAGCGCCTTCGAGATGCCGGCCACGCGCGGCAGGAACCAGCTCGCGCAGGCATCGGGCACGATGCCGCGGCGCGCGAAGACGAAACCGAAGCGCGCGTCGCGCGAGGCGATGCGGATGTCCATCGGCAGCAGCATCGAGGCGCCGATGCCGACCGCCGCGCCGTTCACGGCGGCGATCAGCGGCTTGGTGCTCGCGAACAGGCGCAGCGCGAGCACGCCGCCGCCATCGCGGCCCGGCTCCTCGCCGGATTCGGCGTCGCGCGCGGCCGCGGCCGGGTCGAAGGCCTGCGCGCCTTCCGACAGGTCGAAGCCGGCGCAGAAGGCACGGCCCGCGCCGGTGATCACGATGGCGCGCACCGCGTCCTGCGCATCCACGAGGTCGAGTGCCTGGCACAGCTCGCGGCGCATGGCGCGCGTCATCGCGTTCATGCGCTCGGGGCGGTGCAGCGTCAGCGTGAGCACCGGGCCCGACAGGTCCCAGCGCAAGGTCTCGAAAGTGGGACCGCTCATGCCATCGCCGCCAGCCGCGCCGACTGCGCGTCGACATCGCCGAAGAGCTGGTCGAGCAGCGCGAGGCGGCGCAGGCAATGGCCCACCGTGTACTCCTCGGTCATGCCGATGCCGCCGTGCAACTGGATCGCGGCGTGGCACAGGCTGCGGCCGTGGCGGCCGATCATGAGCTTGGCGCGCGCGAGGTCGGCGCGCGCGCCGGGTGCGTCGAGATCGTCGGCGGCGACCGCCGCCACCAGCGCCATGCTGCGACACATCTCGAGGCTCACGAGCATTTCCGCCGCACGGTGGCGCAATGCCTGGTTCTCGCCGATCAGACGGCCGAACTGGCGGCGCGTCTTCAGGTAGTCGACGGAAAGCCGGTAGGCCGACTCCATGAGGCCGACGGCATCGGCGCAGACCGCGGCGGTGCCGGCGGCCAGCGTTCCCTCGAGCGCGCGCAGCGCGGTGGCGGCATCGTGCGGATCGTGCAGCGGCAGCACGGTGGCGGATTCGAAGCGCAGTTCGCCGGCCGGCGTGTCGTCGACCAGGCGATGGGCACGGCAATGCACGCCCGGGTCGTCGGCATCGACCAGGAACAGGGCGAGGCCCTGCGCATCGTCGGGTGCGCCCGCCACGCGCGCGCTGACCACGACATGGTGGGCGGCCGTGGCATGCAGCACGTTGCATTTCGCGCCGTCGAGCCGCCAGCGTTCGCCATCGCGGCGCGCGACGATCTCGATCCACAGCGGGGCCTGGTGCCCGGCCGCTTCGTCGTGGGCCCAGGCCAGGCGGACTTCGCCGCTGGCCACGCCGGGCAGCAGCCGCGCCTGCAGGGCGTCGTCGCCCGCGAGCCGCAGCGCGGTGGCGCCGAGCACGACCGAGGCGAGAAAGGGCTCGAGCGACAGCGCGCGGCCGAGTTCCTGCATCACCGGCAGCAGGTCGACGGCGCCGCCGCCGAAGCCGCCGTGGGCCTGCGGCAAGGGCAGGGCGGTCAGGCCCAGCTCGGCCAGTTGTCGCCACACCGCTTCGCTCCAGCCGGCGGGCGTGGCGGCGATCGCGCGGCGCTGCTCGAAGCCGTAGACATCGCCGAGCAGGCGCGAGAGGCTGGCCTGCAGCGCCTGCTGCTCTTCATTCAGTTCGAAGTTCATGCGGGCCTATCCCAGGATCGTCTTGGAAAGAATGTCCTTCTGGACCTCGCTCGTGCCGCCGTAGATGCTGGCGGCGCGGCTGTAGAAGTAGCGCATCGCCAGCGGCCCGCCCCAGTGCTCCGCGCCGGGCCCGTCGTGCGCGCGGCGCTCCATCGCCGCGGGGCCGGCGATGCGCTGCAGCAGCTGCGCGATCTCCTGCTGCAGCTCGGTGCCCTTGAGCTTGAGCACCGAGGCGAAGCCCGGGTTCTTCTGCGCCGTGTCGCTCGACAGCAGGAAGCGCCAGTTCGTGACCTCGAGCGCGCGAATCTCGGCGTCGAGCACGGCCATCTCGGCGCGCAGCCGCGGGCTGTCGAGCAGCGGCCGTCCGGCCTGGGTGAGGCGGCCGGCCAGCTCGCGCGCATAGTCCAGCCGCTCGCGGCACAGGCCCACGTTGGCGATGCCGGTGCGCTCGTTCATCAGCAGGTACTTGGCGCAGTCCCAGCCGCGGCCTTCCTCGCCCACGAGGTTGTCGACCGGCACGCGCACCGCGTCGAAGAAGACCTCGTTGAGATGGTGCTGGCCGTCGATCGAGGTGATCGGGCGGATCGTGATGCCGGGGCTGCGCAGGTCGATCAGCAGGAAGGAGATGCCGTGCTGCTTGCTGCCCGTGCCGTCGGTGCGCACCAGCGCGAACACCCAGTCGGCCAGATGCGCGGTGGTGGTCCAGATCTTCTGGCCGTCGACGACGTAGTGTTCGTCCTCGCCTTCGCCTTCCCGCCTGGCCGAGGTGCGCAGCGAGGCCAGGTCGGAACCCGAGCCCGGCTCGGAGAAGCCCTGGCAGAACCAGAGGTCGAGGTTCGCGAGCTTGGGCATGAAGAAGCGCTTCTGCGCCTCGGTGCCGAACTTCAGCAGTACCGGCCCGAGCATGCCCACGTTGAACACCTGCGGCAGCGGCGCCGGCGCGCGGAACAGCTCGTCGAGCAGGATCAGCCGCTCGGCCTGGCCGAGCTCGGCGCCGCCGTACTCACGCGGCCAGTGCGGCGCGGCCCAGCCTTTCTCGTTGAGGATGCGCTGCCAGGTGACGGTGTCCTGCTTGCGCGGCGGATGGCCCAGGCGCAGGCGTTCGCGGATGTCGGCGGGAAGCCGGTCCTTGATGAATCGACGGACCTCGTTGCGGAAAGTGGCTTGATCGGGGGGCGTGTCTAGATCCATCGGGCGAAGCAGCGGTGGCTGAGAGTGGGCTCGGGCCATCATATGCCGGACTTCTTATTGGATCAACCATTGAGTTTCAGGTTGATATCCTTGTGATGCCCGATCCGGCAAATCTATCCAATGAGTGTTATGTAAAATCAATGATTCTGTTGTTGGGTGTGCCTCTGGCCCGTTTGGCCGTGAAGCTCAGCAATCAGTCCCGAGACGGAAATGCTTCGTCGATCTGCCGTGAACGCGCGACTTCATCGGCGTGCAGGTAGATCGACGTGGTCTGCAGGGAGGCGTGCCGCAGGTTGTCGCGAACGATGGTGAGCTCGGCCCCCCGCGCCAGCGCGTGGGTCGCGTGCGTGTGACGCATCCAGTGCGGACTGGCGAGGCAGAGCTTTTCGGCGAGCGCAGGACTGTCCTTCGCCACCATTTCACCTGCAAGCAGGAAGAATCGGCGCAGGATGCTCCAGAGCCTGGCCGAGGTGATCCCTTCGGTGCTATCGAGATCGATGCTGCCGATCAACGGCAAGGTCGGATTCCAGCGCGCACGGGTGGTCGGAATGCTGCGCTGGCGCAGGTAGCGATCGAGTGCCGCCCGGGCCAGCGAGGGCAAGGCCACCTTGGCCGTCTTTGCGCCCTTGCCCACGAGATGCAGCCAGTGGTCGCCGCAGCTGTCGATCTCGATCTGGCCGAGCTTCGCGCCGACCAGTTCGCTCACGCGCAGTCCCGTCGCATAGGCGAAATCGAGGACGAAACGCAGCCTCTGCGCGGCGGGAAGGGCCCACCCTCTCCCCCACTCCAGCCCGTCGGCGATCGTGCGGATGAGCCCCCACTCCCCCTCGCTGAAGAAGCGAGCGGCGGCCAGGGACCGAACCGATGCGCCACCTCGAACCTTGATGCCGGCGAAAGGGTTGGCCAGGGTGTATCGCTGCTGCATGAGCCAGCGGAACATGGCACCGACGACCGACAGCGCATAGGCGGTGGAGCGCGCTGACAGGTCTCCCGCGAACGGCCGCCAATCGCTCGCGCCGCGCGGGCGCGCAGGGCCGACCCAGCGACCTCGGGGTGACGGACGGCGCAGGAAGGCTCGATAGGCAACCGCGTCCTCGGTGGTCAACGAAGAAAGGGCCCGCCCCCTCTCGAGGATCGACCAGAGGATGAGCCGCTCCGCTTCCTTGCGATAGGCCCGTTGTGTCGCAGGCGATTCCTGAAGAGCCAGCCAAGTCTGGACTGCCTGGTAGTCGTTGCTTGCCCCGAGTGCGCAGGTGGCCGGCGGCGCGCGAAAGGTGCCGCAGGATCCGTCGACATCGTTCGGGACATGAAGCCGTTCCCACGGCACCACGTCGTTCGGCGCGTCGGGAACGACGAGCGCGCGTGCGCGCTCCGTCAGTTCGGGATGCGCTGCGAAGAGAGCCTCGACCTGGCGCGCGCCCGCGGCTCCGAGTCCCGGGACCGCAACCCACCAACGTCGCCGGCGCGGCACTCGCACGGTGAGTTCCGCGAGCGTTCGGATGCCATGGCCGCGCAATGCCTTCGCGATGCGTGGCGGCAACCAGGCTTCGACGTCGTCCGTCACCAAGGGCGCGGGCGGTGGCAGCTTGCGCAGGATTTCGATGGCATTGCGCACCGCTTCTGCCCGTGCCACGCGCTCCGTGGCGGGATGCGTGAGCAGCGCGGCGATGTCGGCACGACGACGTGCTTCGGCGAGCGCGACCAGTTGGCGTCGAACGGCGCCCAGGACCGCGCGGGAAGACTGTCCGTCGGTGCTCGTGTGCCCGAGGTATTGGGCCACGCTGGCGCGTGCACTCATTCCCGCATACCAGGCGCGCAATGCCGCCAAGGCGGCCTGGCCGGGGAAGCCCTCCTCGCCTCGGTCACTAGGCCTTGCGGCTGCTTCGGAGGTGGGCGGGCTACTTTTCATGGGGAGAGATTCTCTCCCCAATCAATCTGTTGTGATAAGAAGGGTTATCGAAGTAGCACGGGTTGACCGATGGGCACAGCACCTGCAATCCGATCGGCCTGAAGTGCCTGTGTCCTGGCCCAAAGTTGCTCGGCGCGTCCAGCGTCGAGTGCATAGGACCTGACACCGTCGGCAAACGGATTGGGCGAATCGTTCACCGGAGCGACGGCACAGTCCTCGAGATAGCGGCCTCCTATCTCGTCCGCGTCGGCAACGACTGCCGCCCAGACCGAAGTCGCCGCTGCCTGTCCGACATCTTTCAGTTGCCCTGGGGGAAGACCTGCTTCAGCACGCGCCTTGCCCACGGTTTCGAACAGGCCTTGCAATTGCTCTGCCGAGAAGTTGCGCGGCAGTTCGGTCAGGCTGTTGCCCGGCATCACCGCCGCCGCCCGGACGCCACGGTCACGATGACGCTTGTCGAATTCCACCGCAAACAGGGTCTCCGCCGTCTTCGATCGACCGTACGCGACGAACGGGTCGTAGGGCTGTTGCGAGAAGTTCGGATCGTCGAGGTCCACATCGGCAACGCGGTGCGCCTGGGACGACAACATGACCAGGCGACCGTTGTCGACGAGAAGCGGTTCGATCCGATGGATCAGAACGAAGTGGCCCAGGTAGTTGGTCGCGAACTGGATCTCGCAGCCGTCGTCCGTCAGACCGAAGGGCGTGGCCATCACGCCGGCGTTGGCGATGATGGCGTCGAACGGACGGCCGTCGGCGAGCAGTCTGTCGGCGCTGGCGCGCACGCTTCGCAGGGATGCGAGATCGAGTTCGCCCAGCTCGAAGCTGCCTCCGGCCTGCGCCGCCGCATCGCGCACCGATGCCGTTGCCGCCTGGGCCTTGGCCAGGTCCCTCACCAGTCCCACAACGCTGGCACCACGCGAGACGAGCGCACGCGCGGTCTCGACACCGATCCCCGCCGATGTTCCCGTGACGAGGAAGCGCTTGCCCTTCAGATCGGCACCCGCCAGCACGTCTTGGGCGGTCGATTTCGCATCAAATTTCTTGCTCATGTCTTGGTCCTTGCACGTTGTTCAGTTCGAATTTCATTGGCAGAGCCGCTGAAGCTCAGACGGCCAGGCCGCCGGCCACGTCGATCACGCTGCCAGTCATGTAGGCGCCGTTCGGTCCGACCAGGAAGCAGACCAGGGCCGCCACTTCCTCGAGCGTCGCGATGCGGCGTATCGGATGCAGATTCAGGAGCGCCTCCGGCACTCCGTCCCCGAGGACCTCGGCCGCCATGTCGGTCGGCATGACGCCCGGCTGCACGACGTTGACGGTGATGTCGCGACTGCCGAGGTCGCGCGCCACGCCCTTCGCATAGCCGACCAGGGCCGCCTTGCTTCCCGCGTAGTCGGCGGCCCCGGCGAAAGGAACATGGGTGCCCAGCAGGGAGCCGATGAAGACGATGCGCCCGCCATCGGAAAGCACCGGTGCCGCCGCGCGCGTGGTGGCCACCGTTCCCATCACGTTGACCTGCCACTGCCGGTCGAGGTTGACCGTGTCGAGTGCGGGATCGTCGACGGTCTTGCCTTGCACGGCGATGCCGGCGTTGTTGACGAGGATGTCGATCCGGCCGAAGTGCGACAGCACCTGGTCGACCATGGGCTTCGCTGCGGTCGTGTCGGCCTGGTCGCTTTGGATGGCCAGGGCCCGAACGCCCTTGGCTTTCAATTTCGCCACCACCGCATTCGCCTTTTCCTCAGAGGCAACATAGGTGATCGCGATGTCGGCACCAAGGTCGGCCAACGCTTCTGCCGTCGCGGCACCCAGCCCCCGCGAACCGCCAGTGATGAGGGCAAGCTTGCCCTTCAAGAATTGCTGCATGACATGCTCTTTCGAAGACAACCGCGCGCCGTGTCCCGGGCATCGGGAATTCATAACGATCGGTATCGTAACGAACGATATGAAAATGGACGAGGAGCGTCAAGCGGTTTAATATCGATCGTTACGAAAAAACCAAGGTGGTGTGACCGATGGGACGTCAGCGCGAATTCGATGTGGAGCAGGCGCTAGACGCCGCGCTGACCATGTTCTGGCGCAAGGGCTACGAGGGCACCTCGTACACCGATCTGACGCAAGCCATTGGCGTCGAACGCCCGGCGCTCTATTCGGCGTTCGGCAACAAGGAAGCCCTGTTCCGGCAGGCGCTGGAGCGCTACTACGCCCACTACCTGGCGTTCTTCCCCGCGGCGCTCGAGTTGCCGACCTCGCGCGAGGTTGCCGCGCACATCCTCTACAACACGGCGGAACTGAACACCCGCGACCCCGAACGCACCGGTTGCCTGGCGATACACGGCGTGCTGGCCGGATCGGACGACGCGGAGCCGGTGCGTCGAGCACTGGTCGAGGCCCGTGCCGCAGCTCAGGCGACGTTGCAGGAGCGCTTCGAGCGCGCCAAGCGCGAGGGTGACCTGCCCTCCGATGCGAAGTGCGATGCGCTGGCGGCCTATGTCTGTGCCGTGTGCCACGGCATGGCAGTGCAGGCCAAGGCAGGCTTCAGCCGCGAAGTGCTGGAGGCCGTCGCCGATCAAGCGCTTGCCACCTGGCCAGGCAGCGGCCGGTCCTCGGGCAGATAGTCGCAGGGTAGGTGCCGATTTCCGGGCTATAATGGAAGGCTTCGCGGCTGTAGCTCAGCTGGATAGAGTACTTGGCTACGAACCAAGGGGTCGTGGGTTCGATTCCTGCCAGCCGCACCAGAATTTCGGTTCTAGATCTACGGGTTAGACGTTCAGGCGTCTAGCCCGTTTTTCTTTGTGCGCGACCTTCGCGGCTACTTGGCGAACAGCATCTCGATGTTCGCGAAGGCCTTGATCTCGATCGCGTTGCCCGACGGATCGAGGAAGAACATCGTCGCCTGCTCGCCCGCTTCGCCCTTGAAGCGGATGTAGGGTTCGATGATGAACCGGATGCCGGCCGCCTTCAGCCGGTCCGCCATCGCGTCCCAATCGGCGCGCGGAAGCACGATGCCCATGTGGCGCACCGGAACGCCCTTGCCGTCGACATCGTTCTTCTGCGCGGTCCCGGCCTCTTCGGGCGAGAGATGGGCAACGATCTGGTGGCCGTAGAAATTGAAGTCGATCCAGTCCGGAGAACTGCGGCCCTCGGGGCAGCCGAGGGTCTCGCCATAGAACCGGCGCGCGAGCGCGAGGTCATGCACGGGAAAAGCGACATGGAACGGCGACAGCATCGCGGGGTTGGTGCGGGGGGCAAGCATCGGGGTCCTCGGTGTGGTTGTACAGGCCCGAACGATAGGCATGCCGATGCAATAAAAAAAGCAATTAATATTGCGGTTTTAGACAAATATTTTTTGTATGAAGCCGAGAGGTCCGGGCTCGCCCCCGGTGCTCGAGAACAGCAGATCGCTTCCATGATCCGAGAACTGAAGACCCTTCTGGCGGTCGCGAGCGAGGGCACCTTCTCGGCCGCCGGCGACAAGATCGGACTCACCCAGTCGGCCATCAGCGCCCAGATGCAGCGCCTCGAAGCCGAAGTGGGCCACGACCTCTTCGACCGCGCCGGCCGCACCGCCCGCCTCAACGATCGCGGGCACCAGATGGTCGGCCAGGCCGAGCAGCTCATCCGCATGTATTCGGACCTGTGCGCCGGCAAGCTCGGAACGCCGACCTCGTTCCGGTTCAGCCTCGGCTCGATCGCTTCGGCGCAATCGCACCTGCTGCCCGAGGCGATCGCGCGCTTCCATCGGCAGTTTCCGGAGGTCCGGACACGGCTGGTGCCGGGCCTCTCGATGGACCTGGCCCAGCTCGTCGATGCCGGCGAACTCGAGATGGCGATCGTCATCCGGCCGCCCTTCTCCCTGCACAGCGACCTGAGATGGACCACGCTGGCGCAGGAGCCTTTCCGGCTCATCGTTCCGAGGGATGCGCCGGACATCGGCTGGCGGGAGCTGCTCATGACGATCCCCTTCATCCGCTACGACCGCGCATCGCTGGCCGGCCGGCAGGTGGACCGGTTCCTACGGCGCGAACATATCTCCGTGAAGGATGTCTGCGAGGCGGACGAACTCGATGCGCTGATCCGCCTGGTCGCGCTCGGCCTGGGCGCCTCGCTGGTGCCGCAGACGATGCGCAACCGCCGCTGGCCCGCGGCGGTCCGTGTCATCGACCTCGAGGACGACACCTTCCATCGGGACATCGGCCTGGTTCATCGCAGCAAGCGCAACATGAATGAGGCCTCGCGCGCGCTCGCGCACCTGATCACCGATGCCTATGGCGCGGTGCCGCCCGAGGCTTGAACGCGAGGGCATCGGCGCCTGCATGCCCTCCCGCGTCGATCACGCCACCGCCGCGCGTGCGAGTGCCGCATCCTGATCGGGTGTTCCGCCGGACACCCCCAGCGCACCGATCAACACACCGTCGCCATCGAACAGCGGCAAGCCGCCGCCCATCAGCAGCAGACCGCCCGCGTGGATGTGGTCGAAGTGCGGCGCCGGTACCCCCACCTGCAGCGGCGCATTCAGCGCTTCGCTCGGCATCCTGAACATCACGGAGGCGCGGGCTTTGGCGACGGCCAGTTCGCTCGAGGCGAGCCACGCATCGTCCATGCGCGAAAAGGTGACGAGGTTCGCGCCGCGGTCGAGGACCGCGAACACCGCGTTCACGCCGGCCTCTTGTGCAGCCTGCCGGCCCCGGGCCACCACGCGGTGGGCATGGTCGATGGCGATGTCAGGCATTCTGCGACCACTCCGTCGCCTGCCACTGCCTGGCGGCATCGATCGTCGCCAGCGGACGCATCGTGCGGTAGAGGTGCTCGTCGGCGGGAATGATCTCGACCATCGCGTCGATCATTTCCTGCGGATCGGCCTGATCGAGCAGGCTCCCGCTGAAGTCGGGCATCGGCACGACCGCCTTGTCGGCGTCGTACCACTGCACGAAGCTCTCGGCCCCGGTGTCGTTGAAGCCGGTGCCGAAGACGCCGGGGTTGACGGTCGCGACCTTGATGCCGAAGGGCGCGAGCTCCGCTTTCATCGATCCGGCAATGGCTTCGATCGCGTGCTTGGTCGCGCAGTAGATGCCGAGGAAAGGCACCACCAGGATGCCGCCCATCGACGAGGTCCACACCACCTTGCCCGAGCGGCGCGCCACCATCCTGGGCAGGATGGCCTGCACCAACTGCAGATGGCCGAACACGTTGATGTCGAACGACTCGCGCACGCGCTGCATCGGGATGTCGGCGATCGAGCCGCCCTCCATGACGCCGGCGTTGAGCACCAGCACGTCGGGATCGAAGGAGCCCGCGTGCGCGATGTCGATGCCGTCGAGCAGGTTGAGCTTGATCACCTCCATCTCGACCCCTGCGGCGGCCGCATCCGCGCGCAGGCCGCGGACCTGCGGCCAGGTTTCGGCGGCGGCCACCACCTGGTGACCTCGTCGGGCCAGTTCGATGGCCGAGCCGCGGCCGAAGCCCGAGCTCGCACCCGTGATCAAGATCTTCTGGGACATGGTTCGAATACCTTTCGTGTGACTGTGCGAGCCAGTCTAGGAAGGCCATACCATTCGGACAATCCCACCAACGCTTGTTGCTCCGATGAATCCCGTTCATCAATTCAAGGGCTGCGATCTGTTCGCCCTGAATGTCTTTCTTTCGGTCGCGACGCATCGCAGCTTTCGTGCCGCGGGCCGGGAGCTGGACATCACGGCATCGGCCGTCAGCCACTCCATCAAGACGCTCGAGCAGCGCCTGGCCGTGAGACTGCTGAACCGGACCACGCGCAGCATGTCGTTGACCGATGCCGGAGAGCGGCTGGCGGTCAAGCTGCGGCCCAGCTTGTCGTCGCTCACGCAGGCCTTGCAGGAGGTCGACGAGTTTCAGCACACCCCGAGCGGCACGATACGCATCAATTCCAGCGAAGGCGCGGTTCGCCTGGTGCTGCGGCCCTTGCTCGCGCGCTTCGTGCGCACCTATCCGCAGGTCCATCTCGACATCGTCTGCGACGGGAGGCTCGGCGACGTCGTGGCCGACGGCTTCGACGCGGGTATTCGCCTGTTCGAAGCCGTGCCGCAGGACATGATTTCGGTGCGCGTGGGCGGGCCGGTGCGTTTTGCGGCCGTTGCCTCGCCGAGCTACCTCGCGGCACGCGGTCGGCCCGCCGTGCCGCAGGACCTGCACCAGCACGACTGCATCCGGTTCCGTTTCGAGAGCGGTGCCATCTATCGCTGGGAGTTCGCCCGCCATGGCGTCGAGGAGAGCATCGACGTCAAGGGGCCGATCACCCTCACCGACCAGCCGCTGATGGTCGATGCCGCGATCGAGGGCATCGGCATCGCCTTCGTGCCCGATCACCTCGCCCTGGAGGCATTGCGCGACGGCAGGCTCGAACGCGTGCTGGATGAATGGTGTCCCGCCTATCCGGGCCTGTGTCTCTACTATCCCGGACACCGCCACGTCCCCGGTGCCTTGCGTGCACTGATCGACATGGTGCGCGACGGGGCCTCGTGAGGACGCTTCCTCGCTCGAATATTTCGCGAGAGCGCGCCAGGCATCGCAACCGGTCGCGTTCGAACCCTCTTGAGTTGCCCCGCAACGTCCCGACCTGCAGGGTCTACGGCCCGCGCGTTGCGCCCCCGCGATCGTTGTCGTAGCCTGCACTTCCCGTGGACCTGCACTCGTTTCACCCCTCCGTCGCCCGCTGGTTCCTGCGAACCTTCCCCGGCCCCACCTCGGCCCAGGCCCAGGCGTGGCCGGCGATCCGTGCCGGGCGCGACACGCTGGTGGCCGCGCCCACCGGCTCGGGCAAGACGCTCACGGCCTTCCTCGCGGCGCTCGACGACCTGGTGCGCCGCGGCCTCGAACCCGCCGGCCTGCCCGACGAGACGGCCGTCGTCTACGTCTCGCCGCTGAAGGCACTGTCCAACGACATCCGCCTGAACCTCGACGCGCCGCTCGCGGGCATCCGCGCCGAGCTGGCGGCGCTGGGGCTGCCCGAGGTCGACATCCGCACCGCCGTGCGCACCGGCGACACGCCGCAGCGCGAGCGCCAGCAGAGCCTGCGCCGGCCGCCGCACGTGCTGGTGACCACGCCCGAGTCGCTCTACGTGCTGCTGGGCTCCGCCTCGGGCCGCCAGATGCTGTCGACGGTGCGCAGCGTGATCGTCGACGAGATTCACGCCATCGCCGCGAGCAAGCGCGGCAGCCACCTGGCGCTGTCGCTGGAGCGATTGCAGGAGCTCTGCACGGCGCAAGGCGGCGCGCGGCCGGTGCGCATCGGCCTGTCGGCCACGCAGAAGCCCATCGACGAGGTGGCGCGCTTCCTGGTCGGCGCGGGCGCGCTGCGCGCCGACGGCACGGCCGATTGCGAGATCGTCGACATCGGCTATGCCAAGCAGCGCGACCTCGCGCTCGAGTTGCCGCCCACACCGCTCGAGGCCGTGATGTCGGGCGACCAGTGGACGCAGGTCTATGCGCGCGTGGCCGAGCTGGTGTGGCTGCACAAGACCACGCTGGTGTTCGTCAACACGCGCCGCATGGCCGAGCGCGCGGCGCGGCACCTGGGCGACATCCTCGGCAAGGAGGCGGTGGCCGCGCACCACGGCAGCCTGTCGAAGGAGACGCGGCTGGCCGCCGAGCAGCGCCTGAAACGCGGCGAGCTCAAGGTGCTCGTCGCCACGGCCTCGCTCGAACTGGGCCTGGACATCGGCGACGTCGACCTCGTGTGCCAGCTCGGCTCGCCGCGCGCCATCGCCACCTTCCTGCAGCGCGCCGGACGTTCGGGCCATGCGGTGGGCGGCGTGCCGAAGGCGCGGCTGTTCGCGCAGTCGCGCGACGAGCTGGTCGAATGCGCCGCCCTGCTCGACTGCATCCGCCGCGGCGAGCTCGACGCGCTGCGCGTGCTGCCGGCGCCGCTGGACGTGCTGGCGCAGCAGATCGTGGCCGAGACCGCCTGCCGCGAATGGAATGAGGACCAGCTGTTCGCCCTCGTGCGCCGCGCCTGGCCCTATGCCCAGCTTTCGCAGGCGCGCTTCATGGAGGTGGTGCGCATGGTGTCCGAGGGCTTTGCAACCCGGCAGGGCCAGCGCGCGGGCTATGTGCACCGCGATGCCGTGCACCACCTGCTGCGCGAACGCAAGGGCGCGCGCATGACCGCGCTGACCTCCGGCGGCACCATCCCCGAGACCGGCGACTACACGGTCGTGCTGGAGCCGCAGGCCGACAAGATCGGCACCGTCAACGAGGACTTCGCGGTCGAGAGCCTCGCGGGCGACGTGTTCCAGCTGGGCAACACCAGCTACCGCATCCTCAAGATCGAGCCGGGCCGCGTGCGGGTGGAGGACGCGCAGGGCGCGGCGCCCAACATCCCGTTCTGGCTCGGCGAGGCGCCGGGGCGCAGCGACGAGCTGTCGTTCGGCGTGTCGCGGCTGCGCGAGGAGGTGTCGCAGGCGCTCGCAGCGGGCGGCCACGACGCGGCGATGGCGCTGCTGACGCAGACCATCGGCCTCGATGAGGAGGCAGCGCGCCAGATCGTCGCGCATCTCGCGCAGGCGCGCGCCGTGCTCGGCGAGTTGCCCACGCAGCACACGCTCGTGATGGAACGCTTCTTCGATGCCTCGGGCGGCATGCAGCTGGTGATCCACGCGCCCTTCGGCAGCCGGCTCAACCGCGCCTGGGGCCTGGCGTTGCGCAAGCGCTTCTGCCGCACCTTCAACTTCGAACTGCAGGCCGCGGCGACCGAGGACGCGATCGTGCTGTCGCTCTCCACCAGCCACAGCTTCCCGCTCGACGAGGTGGCGCGCTACCTGCATTCGGCTTCGGCGCTGCATGTGCTGGTGCAGGCGCTGCTCGACGCGCCCCTGTTCGGCGTGCGCTGGCGCTGGAACGCCACCACCGCGCTCGCGCTGCCGCGCTTCACGGGTGGGCGCAAGGTGGCGCCGCAGCTGCAGCGCATGCGTTCCGAGGACCTGCTCGCGGCCGTCTTTCCCGATCAGGTCGCGTGCGCGGAGAACATCGTCGGCGAGCGCGAGATCCCCGAGCATCCGCTGGTCGCGCAGACGCTCGACGACTGCCTGCACGACGCGATGGACGCCGACGGCTGGCTCGCGCTGCTGCGGCGCATGGAGGCCGGCGCGGTGCGCGTGCTGGCGCGCGACCTGCCCGCGCCCTCGCCGCTCGCGCTCGAGGCCCTGAACGCGCGGCCCTATGCCTTCCTCGACGACGCGCCGCTGGAAGAACGCCGCACGCAGGCCGTGCAGAACCGGCGCTACACCGATCCGCAGAGCGCGGACGACGTCGGCCAGCTCGACGCGCAGGCCATTGCGAGCGTGCGCGAGGAGGCCTGGCCGCAGCCGCGCAGCGCCGACGAGATGCACGAGGCGCTCGGCATGCTCGGCGCCTTGAGCGACGACGAAGTGGCGCAGCAGGCGGACTGGAAGAAATGGCTGACGGCACTGGCCAAGGCCGGCCGCGCGACACGCCTGATCTTCGAAGGCAAGGGCCGCGCCGCACGCGGCCTGTGGTTGACGGCCGAGCAGCTCGGGCTGCTGCGCGCCGTGGCACCCGATGCGCCGATGCAGCCCGCCATCGTCGCGCCGGATGACGCCGAGCAGCCCGCCGATCGCGACACCGCGCTGCGCGAACTGCTGCGCTCGCGCCTGGGCGGGCTTGGCCCCGTGACCGTCGCGCAGCTCGCCGCGCCGCTCTTCCTGTCGGCGGCGGAGGTCGAAGGCGCCCTGCTCGCGCTGCAGGCCGAAGGCAGCGTGCTGCAGGGCCGCTTCACGCCCGGCGGCACCGAGCCCGAATGGTGCGAGCGCCATCTGCTGGCACGCATCCATCGCTACACGCTCGGGCGCCTGCGCCGCGAGATCGAACCGGTCGAGCCGCGCGACTTCGTGCGTTTTCTCTTCGAATGGCAGCACATCGGCGCGGGCTCGCGCGTGAGCGGCCCGGAAGCGCTGTCGGGCATCCTCTCGCAGCTCGAAGGCTACGAAGCGCCCGCGCCGCTGTGGGAGGCCGAACTGCTGCCCGCGCGTGTGAGCGACTACGCGGGCGCCTGGCTCGACGACCTGTGCACCGCCGGGCGCGTGCTGTGGACGCGGCTGCGGCCGACGGCCACCGAGGGGCGCAAGGGCGCGGGCAGCCTGTCGCTGCGCGCCACCCCGGTGGTGCTGCTGCCGCGCCGCAGTTCGGCGCTGTGGACCACGCTCGCGCCCGCGCCTGCCGACGACGACAACCTGGGCTCGCGCGCTGCACGCGTCGCCACGCACCTGGCCCAGCACGGCGCCTGCTTCTTCGACGAGATCGCGCACGGCACCCGGCTGCTGCCGGTCGAGATCGAGGAGGCGCTGACCGAACTGGTCGCCAAGGGCCGCGCGCGCTGCGACAGCTACGCGGGCCTGCGCGCCCTGCTGGTGCCGGCCGCCAAGCGCGCCTCGGCCGACCTGCGGCGCCGGCGGCGCGCGCCCCTCTTCAGCATCGAGGACGCCGGGCGCTGGACATTGGTACGGCCCCCTGCCGCCGCCGAGGCGATGGCGGCCAGCTCCGCCGAGGCGATCGAGCAGGTGGTGCACGTGCTGCTGCGCCGCTACGGCGTCGTCTGCTGGCGGCTGCTCGAGCGCGAAGCCGCGTGGCTGCCGCCCTGGCGCGAGCTGGTGCGGGTGTGCCGCCGGCTCGAGGCGCGCGGCGAGATCCGTGGCGGCCGCTTCATCGCTGGCGTGTCGGGCGAGCAGTTCGCCTTGCCCGAGGCGGTGGCGTCGATGCGGCGGGTGCGCCGCGAGCCGGGCGACGGCGCGCTGATCGCGCTCGCGGCCAGCGACCCGGCCAACCTGCTGGGCACGGTCGTGAACGGTCCGAAGGTGCCGCGGGTCGCGGGCTCGCGCGTGCTGTACTGCGACGGCGTGCCGATCGCCACCAGCGTGGCGGGAGAGATCAGCCTGCTGGTCGAGCTCGATGCCGCGCGGGCGCAGGCGGCGAGGCGTGCGCTCTCGCTCGAGCCCTCGCTGCGCAGCCACGAACTCGCCGCACAACCGTCGGCCTGAAGCCGAGCGACCGCCTCAGTTGGCCTCGGCGCCGTGCCCGCCGCCGCGCGTCACGACCTCGACCGACTGCACGCCTTCCAGCGTCTCGAGCCGCCGCACGAAGTTGCCGATGTCGGCCGACGACACGCGCACCAGCTGCACCGTGATGTCGTCGAGGTCTCCACCCGGCCGCACCGCGACCAGGAAGCGCCGCAACCGCGCGGGCTGCAGCTCGAGCCCCTGCTCCAGCGACTCCGGGCTCACCGCGCCGTGCGTCGCGACCACGCGCAGCCGGCAGCTCTGGCTGCGCGCGCGGTAGGCCTCTTCGAGCGGCTTGATGCCCGCGAGGATCACCAGGATGATCACGGTCGAGGCGGCGGCCGGAAAGTAGAGCCCGCCGCCGACCGCGAGCCCGATCGCGGCCACGGTCCAGATGCTCGCGGCGGTCGTGAGCCCGCGCACGATCTCCCCGCGCGCGAGGATCGCGCCGGCACCGAGGAAGCCGATGCCCGACACCACCTGCGCGGCCGCGCGCGACGGGTCGAGCACCACGTGCTCGCCGCGCAGGCTGTCCGCGAAGCCATAGGCCGACACCAGCATGAAGAGACAGGCGCCCACGCTCACCAGCATGTGCGTGCGGATGCCCGCGGCCCACAGCAGGCGCTCGCGCTCCAGGCCGACCAGGCTGCCGAGCGCGGCCGCGACGAACAGGCGCAGCAGCGTCTCGCCATGGGACAGAAGAACGTTGCCATGCAGCATGGAAAGGGCCGGCGTCATTCGGTGAAGTTGTCCTTGATCAGGTCCACCACGTCCGACGAGCGCCCGCCGAGCACCGCCTTGGCGGAGTACAGCATCGTGCCCGCGACCTGGCTGAACTCCACCTTCGGCGGCATCACCAGTTCCGTGCGGTTGACCTTCACGTCCAGCAGCGCCGGCCCGGGATGCGCGAGGAAGGCGCGCACGGCATCGGGCAGCTGCTCGGCGCGCTCCACCTTCTGCCCGTAGAAGCCGATCACCTCCGCCAGCCGCGCGAAGTCGGGGTTCAGCAGGTCGGTGTAGTTGTCGAGCAGCCCCTCGACCTTCTGCTCGAGCTCCACGAAGTTCAGGCTCGCGTTGTTGTAGACCACGACCTTGATCGGCAGCTTCTCCTGCACGGCCGTCATCAGGTCGCCCAGCAGCATCGCGATGCCGCCGTCGCCCGACAGCGAGATCACCTGCCGGCCCGGAAAGGCCTTCTGCGCACCCAGCGCCTGCGGCATGGCGTTGGCCATGGTCCCGTGCAGCAGGCTCACGAGCGTGCGACGGCGCCCGTTCATCGTGAGGTGGCGCAGCGACCACACCATCGGGCTGCCGCCATCGGCCGTGAAGACGGCGTCGTCGGCCGCCAGTTCGTCGATCACGCGCGTGAGGTGCTGCGGATGGATCAGCCCCGCCTTGCCGGGCCGCTCGTCGCGGCGCAGCGTTTCCAGCGAGGCCTTGCGATGGCGCAGGCAGTCGTCGAGAAAGCTGCGGTCGGCACGCTCCTCGAGCAGGGGGATCAGCGCCTCGACCGTGTGCGCGATGTCGCCCACCAGCCCCAGCGCCACCGGATGGCGGCGCCCGAGATGGCTGCCGTCGACGTCGATCTGCAGGATGGTCGCCTTGGCCGGATAGAACTGGCTCCATGCGAAGTCGGCGCCCAGCAGCAGCAGCGTGTCGCACTCCTGCAGCGCGCGGTAGCCCGACTCCACGCCGAAGATGCCGGTCATGCCCATGTTGAAGGGGTTGTCGTACTCCACGAAGTCCTTGGCGCGCGAGGTGTGGGCGATCGGCGCCTTCAGGCACTGGCCGAGCGCCAGCAGCATCTCGTGCGCGCCCTCGCAGCCATGGCCCGCATAGATCGCGATCTTCTTTCCCTTGCCGATCAGGGCCGCCAGCTGCGCGAGTTCGGCATCGTTGGGCCGGATCACCGGCGCGGCGCGGTGCACCGAGAAGCCCAGGCCCTCCTTCACCTCGGTCTGCGCGATGTCGCTCGGCAAGATGACGACGGCCACGCCGCGCCGCGACAGCGCCGCCTGCGCCGCGAGCGCCACCACGCGCTGCGCCTGCTCGGCCGACTGCACCTGCTCGCAGAAGACGCTGCAGCCCGCGTAGAGCGACTTGAAGTCCACCTCCTGCGGAAACTCCATGCCGAGCTCGGCCGTCACGATCTGGCTCGCGATCAGCACCACGGGCGCGCGGTTGCGGTTCGCCTCGAAGACGCCGTTGATGAAGTGCAGCCCGCCCGGCCCGCACGAACCCGCGCAGAGGCTCAGCTCGCCCGTCAGGTACGACTCCGCGCCGGCGGCGAAGGCGGCCGCTTCCTCGTGGCGCACATGCACCCATTCGATCTCGCTGCGGCGGATCGCGTCGGTCACGTGGTTCAGCGTGTCGCCGACGATCCCGTAGCAACGTCTGGCGCCGGCCTTCTGCAGGGTTTCGATGACGAGGTCGGCGACTTTCTTGTGGGCCATGCGGGGCTTCCTTTGCGACAAAGAAAAGAGGCTACGCATGCGCTCCGCGCGGCCCGTGGGCAGCCGTCGGAATCGTGGGTAGGATTTCGCCGCACAGGCAGAATGCGCCAAACATCCCGCAAAAGCCCGACGGCGGCAACCACTCCGCCCCGTCGCGAGACAACCCACCCGATGCAATCGACCGGAACCCTGCGCGGCATCGCCGCGATGCTGCTGGCCTGCGCCTTCTTCGCCTGCATGGACGCGCTGCTCAAGACCCTGGCCGCGCACTATCCGCCGGCGCAGGTGATGGCACTGCGCGGCCTCACGGCCCTGCCCCTGGTCTGCCTCTACGTCGCCTGGCGCCGCGAGGCGGCCGGCGTCTTCAACCGCCGGTTGCGCTGGCGGCTGCACCTGCTGCGCGCCGTGCTGAACATGGCGATGCTCGTGCTCTTCGTCCATGGCCTCAAGACCCTGGGGCTGGCCGAGGCCTACACGCTCACCTTCATCGCGCCGCTGCTGATGGTGCTGATCGCCGTGCCGATGCTCGGCGAGTCGATCCACGCGCGGCACTGGATCGCCATCGGGCTGGGCTTCGCGGGCGTGGTGATCGCGCTGCGGCCCGAGCAAGGCGCCTTCCTCTCGGCGGGCGCCATCGCGATCCTGGTGGCCGCCGTCTGCTATGCGCTGTCGAACATGCTGGGCCGGCTCATCAGCCGCACCGAGCCGAGCGCCGCGCTGGTGTTCTGGACCACCGTCGGCATGGCCCTGGGCGGCAGCCTGCTGGCGGCGCCGCAATGGGTGCCGATCCGCGCCGAGCACGCATGGATGCTCGCGGGCCTCGCCCTCAGCGGCTTCCTCGGGCAACTGGCGATCGCCGAGGCGTTCCGCCACGGCCAGGCGGCCGCCATCGCGCCCTTCGAGTACAGCGCGCTGGCCTGGGCCATCCTGCTCGACTGGCTGTTCTGGCAGGCCGTGCCCGATGCCTGGACCCTGGGTGGCGGCGCGCTGATCGTCGCGAGCGGCCTGTGGCTGGCGCGCAGCGAAGCCTCGCGATCGGCCCGCAACAAGCAGCAGCCGGCGGCCTCCGCGACGCGCCCCTCGTCATGAGCGCGCCGGCAGCGCGGCGCTCGCAACCCCCTCGGCACGGTGCCCGGCGATCCGGCGACCGGCCATGTGCGAGGTGAAGATCGCCAGCATGAAGACGCCCACGCTCAGCAGGCTCAGGTAGTGGGCACCGAGCAGATGGATGCCCACGGCGCCCAGGATGCCGGCCGTCGTCACGCCGAGGTAGGTCGCCGCGGTATTGAGGCCGAGCAGCACCGGCGCGATGGGCGGCGCGATATTGACCAGCCGATACTGCTGCGGCCCCTGGATGCCCCAGCCCGTCGCCCCCCAGATCGCGACCGCCACGACGGCGGGCCCTAGCGAGGCGCTGGTCCAGGGCAGGAAGGCCATGTCCACCGCCTGGGCCGCCAGCACCACGAACATGACCCTCGTCGGACTCGTCCTGTCGAGCACGCGCGCCAGTGCGATGTTGGTGAGCGTTCCGCTGGCGCCCCAGACCACCAGCAGCGCGCCGAACACCAGCGCGTTGACCAGCACGCGATCGAACACGACCGAGAAGTAGACGTAGACCAGGAAGTTGCCCGCCATGCCCAGGTAGGTGGTCAGCAGGGTCCAGCCGATGCGCGAATCCTTCAGCGGCGCCAGGCGCGCCCTGAGACCGATCCTCGGCGTCAGCGGCACCTGCCTGAGCAGCACCAGGATGCCCAGGCCCGCCGCCAGCCCCACGGCCGAGACGAAGTACATCGTCCAGCGCCAGTCGCCGAGTCCCCCGAGCACCGTGCCGATCGGCGAGCCCAGCGCCGTGGCCGCCGTCAGGCCCGCGACGATCACGGCGATCGCCTGGCCGCGGCGGTTCGGCGCCACGATGCTCGCGCCCGTCCCGGTCGCGGTCGGGGAGTACATGGCCGCGCCCAGCCCGGCGAACACGCGCGACACCAGCGCGACCGCGAAGCTGGGCGCGAGCGCCGTGGCGAGGTTCGCGAGCACGAAGATGCCGAGCCCCGCCAGCATCAGCTGCTTGCGCGGGACGTTGCCCGCCACGGCGGCGATCGTCGGCGCCAGCAGCGCATAGGCGATCGCATAGAGCGTCGTCAACTGGCCGGCCACTGCGATGTCGACGTCGAAGCTGTGCGCCAGTTGCGGCAGGATGCCGGCCATCACGAAGGTGTCCGTGCCGAGCGCGAACATCCCGAGGGCCAGCACCAGCAATCGCTTGTCCATGGCTTTTCCCTCAGCGCGATGCAACGAAGAGCCGCTGCACCTCGGCGAACGGCTTGGCGTCGGCCGAGAGCGGATCGGAGTGGCCGGTCTCGAGGAAGCCCCGGGCGGCGCGCTCGGCCTGCCCCCACACCAGCTGCGGGATCGCGGACCCCGCGCTGAGGCGCCGCACGCCGAGCTTGTAGAGCGCCGCCGCGCCGGGCAGGCCACCCCAGGCCATGACGTTCAGCGGCAGCCGCGTGGCGAGGGCGACGTCCTCGATCTCCGTCGACTCGCGCAGGCCCGGCACGAACAGGCCGTCGGCGCCCGCGGCCGAGTACAGCGTCGCGCGCCGGATCGTTTCTTCCACGCGCTCCGAGGGCTCCGCGAGCCCGGCGAGGACGACGTCGGTGCGCGCGTTCACGAACAGGTCGGCGTTCGTCCGGTGCAGGAAGGCCCGGATCGCCTCGATCTTGGCCGCCAGGATCGCCGGGGCGTCCCGTCCGTCCTCGATGTTGATGCCCATCACGCCGAGGTCGAGCAGCCGCTGCACGAGATCGACGACGGCCTTCGGCTCGTCCGAATAGCCGTTCTCGATGTCGACCGACAGCGGCACCGTGAGCACCCTGGCGATCCTCGCGACCGCACCGACGGCTTCGTCGACCGGCAGCGCCCGGCCGTCCGCATGGCCCAGCGACCAGGCGAGCCCCGCGCTGGTGGTGGCGATGGCCGCGGCACCGGCGTGCTCGAACAGCCGGGCCGAGGCCGCGTCCCAGGCATTGGGCAACACCAGCGGCGTGGCGGCGCGGTGAAGCTGGCGGAAATGCGCGACCGTGTTGCTCGCCGGGTCGAGGTGGGTGGAAGTCAATGCGTGCTCCTGAAGTGGGCCCCTAGCGGGGTGACAGGCATGGATCTTCGGTCTAAACTTCGATGGCGTTAAGGTCAGGTTTCCGTCTTTTTGCGCCATGGGTTCGCCCTGTGCGCACCATGGAACGAGGTATCGGATGATTCGTGTCGGCGTGGTGATCTATCCCGGTTTTCAGCTGCTCACCCTGGCGGTGGTCTCGGTGTTCGAGTACGCCAACATGTCGCTGGCCGAGCCGCTGTATGTCCACACCCTGCTGTCCGAGCACGGCGGGCCCGTCCGGTCCTCGTGCGGCGTGGAGGTCGGCACGGTGCCGTTCGGCAACGCGCGCTACGACACCGTGCTGGTGGTCGGCGATACCGTCGTGACCGAGGGTTCCCCCGCCATGCTGGCCTTCCTGCGCAAGTCGGCGCGCCGCGCGCGGCGCATGGGCGCGGCCTGCACCGGCGCCTTCAACCTCGCGCAGGCCGGGCTGCTCGACGGCAAGCGCGCGACCACGCACTGGGCCCACGTGGTCAAGATGCGGCGCCATCACCCGGAGGTGCTGCTCGAGGAGGACAGCATCTTCGTGCAGGACGGCAGCGTCTGGACCTCGGCCGGCGCCACCGCCTGCATCGACCTCGGGCTGGCCCTCGTCGAGGAGGACTGCGGTGCCGATGTCGCCAAGCTGGTGGCGAAGCGCATGGTCGTGTACCACCGGCGCACCGGCGGCCAGTCGCAGCATTCCGCGCTGCTCGAGCTGCGCCCGCGCACCGACCGCATCCAGAAGGCGCTCACCTATGCGAAGAGCCACCTGACGAACGAGCTCTCGCTCGAGGAGCTCGCCGAGGCCGCCAGCCTCAGCCCGCGCCAGTTCGGCCGCGTGTTCAGGGAGGAGACCGGCCAGACGCCCGCCAAGGCGATCGAGCGGCTGCGCACCGAGACCGCGCGGCTGATGATCGAGTCGCAGCTGCTGCCGATCGAGACCGTGGCGCGCGACACCGGCTTCGGCGATCCCGACCGCATGCGCCGGGCCTTCCTGCGGGCCTATGGGCAGCCGCCGCAGGTCATTCGCCGGGCCAATCGGTCGGAGGCGCGGCGCGCCTGAGGGATCCGGGGCGCGCGTTCCGCAGGCGCGCGTCCGACAACGCAATCGCCGCGCACCGACACCGCGCGCCGCTTCGCCTGCCCAAGCTGCGGCGCTTCAATGTCCAGGAGCAGCAGCATGCAACGTTTCATCGATCGCGTCGTCATCGTCACGGGCGCCGGTTCCGGCATCGGCGAGGCCACGGCCCGCCGTTTCTCGCAGGAGGGCGCCAGCGTCGTGCTCGCCGGCGACACCAAGGCCAAGCTCGAACGCGTCGCCGCCGACCTGCCGCCCGAACGCACGCTGGTCAAGCTCACCGACGTGTCGAACTACAAGCAGGTGCAGGCCCTGGTGGCCGCCACCATCAAGCGCTTCGGCGCGCTGCATGTGCTGTTCAACAACGCCGGCATCGCGGTCGAGGGCAGCGTGACCGAGGCGCCTTTCGACGGCTGGGCGAAGACCATGGCGACCAATGTCGGCGGCGTGTTCCACGGCTGCCGCGCGGCCATGCCGCACCTGATCGCGAGCCGCGGCTGCATCGTCAACACCGGCTCGGTCTCGGGGCTCGGCGGCGATTGGGCGCTCGGCTTCTACAACGCCTCGAAGGGCGCGATCGTCAACTTCACCAAGGCCCTTGCGCTCGACCATGGCAAGGACGGCGTGCGCGTCAACGCCGTCTGCCCGAGCCTGACCTTCACGCCGATGACCGAGGACATGAAGGGCGACCGCAAGCTGATGGCGAAATTCCGCGAGCGCATTCCGCTGGGGCGCGGGGCCGAGCCTTCGGAGATCGCGGCGGTCGTGGCCTTCCTGGCGAGCGACGACGCGAGCTTCGTCTCGGGCGTGGCGCTGCCGGTGGACGGCGGGCTCATGGCCTCGAACGGGCAGCCCAACATGGCCTGAGGCGGCGCGCTCGCAGGATGCGTCATTCCTGCGTGGCGATGCGCTGCAGGCCTACGCGATGCGGGCAACCCCGAACCGAGTGTCATGGCTCCCACGAAACCCAACCAGGAGCCCCACATGACCACCAAACGCGCCGAACCCGACGCCTGCAGCCTGCTCGACACCGACCACAAGAACGTGAAGAAGCTGTTCACGGCCTACGACGAACTCGTCGGCTCGAAGGCCGCGAGCGCGACCGCGAAGAAGCGCCAGCTGGCGCAGCAGATCTGCGCCGAACTCACGGTGCACACCCAGATCGAGGAAGAGATCTTCTATCCGGCGGTGCGCGAAGCGATCAAGGAAACCGACCTGCTCGACGAGGCAGAGGTCGAGCACGCCAGCGCCAAGGACCTGATCGCCCAGATCCAGGACGCCGAGGAGATCGACGAGATGTTCGATGCCAAGGTCAAGGTGCTGGGCGAATACATCGACCACCACGTCAAGGAAGAGCGCAACGAGATGTTCCCCAAGGCACGCGCGGCCAAGGGCCTGGACCTCGTGACGATGCGCGAGCTGATGGCGGCGCGCAAGGAAGAGCTGATGGCCGAACTCACGGCGGCGGCTTGATTCATCGCGCCCCGTATCGAGCCCGCCGCGTGCGGGCTCAATCCGTGCGCTCGGCCTTCGAGAGAGCAGCCCTGCCCTCCGGCGTCACCCGAAAGATGATCGAGGGGCCCTGGGTCAATGGAACGCCAGGCGGCGGAAGCCGGGCCTCGATCAGGCCCGCGGCCTCGAGAACGATGGCGTTGCGGATGTCGGCCTCTTCATGAAGGGCGAGCGGAAACTGCGAATCCTTGATGCGGCGTAGAAAATCCATCGGCATGGGTGACCTCCGACGGGCGCGGATGGTAGCCAAGACCGCGGGGGTTGCGCCATGTCATTTCACTACCGAATGCCCGGGAATGGGTTCCGGGCCCGCTCCGGCCTTGCGCCCCCGGCTCGACCGCGCGGGCCGACGGCTGGGCATTTCCCCGAGGATGCCCGGCTGCTGACGCTGCGCGCGCGTCAACGCAGAGAGCCCTTCGGCGGTCACTTCGAGCACGATGGCGCGCGGAATGTAGAACTCGCCCGTTCGCTCCCGCAACGGCCGATCGAAGGTCGCGCGCACCAGGCCCGCGGCCTCCAGCGAGAGCAGCTGTTCGATCTCGTCGCGCGAGGTGGACTCGGCCGGCAGCCGCCGCTGCCAGAAGGTGGCCAGCAGCTTCATGCTGACGAGCACCCGCTGCTGCCGTTCGCTGAGCATCTTCGAACGCATTCCTGCCACCTCCCGGTCGAAACCGAATCCTTGCCCCCTGCACCGGGTTATCGGCCACGGACCGCGCGGCAGGCGTAGGCGCGTTTCCGGTTCCCGCGACGTCCAGGCGCCCTGCGCATTCCGGGGCCGTCGGTGCGCCACGACGAGCTGGCGCGGCGGGCACCTACACGGCGCCCCGGGCCCGAGCCCCACCGTGAGGCATCGATCAGTCAACCAACCCACCCAGGAGCTACACCATGACCACCGCATCCATCACCAGCGACGAAGTCCTGTCGATCCTCAACGACCTGCTCGAGAACTCGCGCGACGGCGAATACGGATTCCGCGCCTGCGCCGACGAAGTCGAAGACACGCAGGTCAAGCAGGTCTTCGAGAACCGCGCGGTCCAATGCGCCGCGGCCGCCGAAGAGTTGGCCACCCTGATCCGCGCGCTCGGCGGCAAGGCGGACCAGGGCGGCAGCGTCAGCGGCGCATTGCACCGCGGCTGGGTCCATGTGAAGGGCACGCTGGGTGCCGACAGCGCCCTGTCGATGCTCGAGGAGTGCGAACGCGGCGAGGACTCGGCGGTCGCCCGCTACCGCAAGGCGCTGAAGAACGACCTGCCGGCCGAAGTGCTCGCCGTCGTGCAGCGGCAGGCCGACGGTGCCCAGCGCAACCACGACCAGATCCGCGACCTGCGCGACCAGTACAAGGCCAAGGGCTGAGCATGGCCACGCGCAAGCCCATGTCGCCCGTGAACATCGAGCAGAACCGCGAGGTCGGCATCGACACGCCGCTGGACGGCAGCCGCATGGGCCGCGAGGCCGGCAAGCCCTCGGGCGATCCGGGCGAGCGCGGCCACGATGCGCCCGCACCCGGCACCGAGGGCGCCAAGCCGCCCGCGCAGACCCGGCGCAACGGCGAGAAGGCCTAGCCGGCCGGCGGGCGCCTTGTCGCTGCTCATCGAGTCAATCCCTCAGGAGGTCCCATGACAGACGATCCCAAGAAGACCGCGCTCGATCGCAAGCTCATCGCGCTGCACGAACCCCATGAAGTCCGTTCGTGGACCCAGAGCCTGGGCTGCACCGAGACCCAGCTTCGCGACGCGGTGAAGGCCGTCGGCAATTCGGCCGACGAAGTCCGCCAGTACCTGGCCGAGAAACTCAAATGAAGCGTCTTCGGCGGCGCGAGGAGCTCGCGCGGCAGCCCTATCCCGGTCCCGGCCGGCGCTCGACGCAGTGAACGACGCCGCGAGCTTCGAGACCTACGAACATCCGGCCGGCGGCTGGGGTTCGTTGAAGGCGGTGGGCAGCATCCTGCTGCGTGAGCACATTCCCATCCTGGGCGCGCGGGCCCTGCTCCAGCAGAACAAGCCCGATGGCTTCGCCTGCGTGAGCTGTGCCTGGGCCAAGCCCGGCCATCCGCGCACGGCCGAGTTCTGCGAGAACGGCGCCAAGGCTACGGCCTGGGAACTCACGGCCAAGCGCATGCCGCCGGCATTCTTCGAGCAGCACACGGTCACGCAACTGCTCGGCTGGAGCGACCACGAACTCGAGGCCGGCGGCCGTCTTACGCGGCCGATGCGCTGGGACGCCGCGAGCGACCGCTACCTCGAAGTCTCATGGGATGACGCCTTCGCGGAGATCGGTGCCGAGCTACGCGCGCTGCGCCACGAGGATCCAGCCTCGGTGGTGTTCTATGCCTCGGGCCGCGCCTCGCTCGAGACCAGCTATCTCTACCAGCTGCTGGCGCGCCTGTACGGCAACAACAACCTGCCCGACAGCTCCAATATGTGCCACGAGACCACCTCGGTGGCGCTGCCCGAGACCATCGGCGTGCCCGTGGGCACGGTGCGGCTCGACGACTTCGCGCATTGCGACGCGATCTTCATCTTCGGCCACAACACCGGCGTCAGCAGCCCGCGCATGCTGCACCAGCTGCAGGAGGCGCGCCAGCGCGGCGCGAAGATCGTGACCTTCAACCCGCTGCGCGAACCCGGGCTGGTGCACTTCGCCAATCCGCAGTCGCCGGTGCAGATGCTCACGCCCGCCGAGACGCAAGTCAGCACCCAGTACCTGCAGGTGCGCAACGGCGGCGACCTCGCGGCGCTCGCGGGCCTGTGCAAGGCGCTGGTGGCGGCCGATGACGCGGCGCTCGCGGCCGGCGCGCCGCGCGTGCTCGATGCCGGCTTTCTCGCCACGCACACCGAGGGCTTCGAGGATTTCGCCACCTGGCTGCGCGAGGTCTCGTGGACCGTCATCGCCGCGGAATCGGGCCTGACGCGCGAGGCGCTCGAACAGGCGGCCGCCACCTTCGCCGAGTCGCGTGCCGTGATCGGCATCTACGGCATGGGCCTGACCCAGCATGTGGAGGGTGTCGCGAACGTGCAGATGGTGTCGAACCTGCTGCTGCTCGGCGGCCATATCGGCCGGCCTGGCGCGGGCATCTGCCCGGTGCGCGGCCACTCGAACGTGCAGGGCCAGCGCACCGTGGGCATCACCGAGAAGCCCGAGCTCGCGCCGCTCGACGCGATGGCGAAGCTTTACCGCTTCGAGCCGCCGCGCGAGAAGGGCCTCAACACGGTGGAGGCCTGCCGCGGCGTGCTCGACGGCTCGGTGCGCGCCTTCGTCGCGCTCGGCGGCAACTTCACGCGCGCCGTGCCCGACACCGACCGCATCGAGCCCGCATGGAAGAAGCTGCGCCTCACGGTCAACATCGCCACCAAGCTCAACCGCAGCCACCTGGTGCATGGCGAGGTGTCGTACCTCCTGCCCTGCCTGGGCCGTATCGAGATCGACCGCCAGGCCGGCGGCGAGCAGTCGGTGTCGGTCGAGGACTCCACCGGCGTCATGCATGCGTCGCGCGGCATGGCCGAGCCCGCTGCCGATACGCTGCGCTCCGAGGTCGCGATCGTCGCGGGCATCGCACTCGCCACCCTGCCGCCGAACCCGGCCGTGCCCTGGGAGGCCTGGGTCGAGAACTATGCGCGCATCCGCGAGCACATCGCGCAGGTGCTGCCCGAGGTGTTCCATGACTTCAATGCGCGGCTCGAAGATCCGGCGGGCTTTCCTCGGCCGCTGCCCGCGCGCGAGCGCGTGTGGAAGACGAAGAACGGCAAGGCCAACTTCAAGGGCTACGGCCTGTTGCGCGAGGGCGCGGCGCCATCGCAGCAGGTGCTGCGGCTCATGACCCTGCGCAGCGACGACCAGTTCAACACCTCCATCTACAGCCTCGACGACCGCTTCCGCGGCATCCACGGCACGCGCCGCGTGCTGCTGATGAATGCGCGCGACATGGCGCGGCTGGCGCTGGCCGAGGGCGACATGGTCGATGTGAACGCCGAAGGTTTCGAGGACGCCGAGCGCCGGGTGACGGGCTTGCGCGTCACGCCCTACGACCTGCCCGAGGGCTGCGTGGGCGGCTACTACCCCGAGTGCAATCCGCTGATTCCGCTCGAGCACTTCGCGCGCCAGAGCATGGTGCCGGCGGCGAAGGCGATTCCCGTGCGCGTGGCGCTCAGCCCGGTCGCCTGAACGCCGCGTCCGGCGTCATCGTCAGTCCGTGCCGGTGGCGTCGGTGCGCTCCGCATTGGTGGTGCTGCGCGAACCCTTGAGATGGAGTTCGATGTCCGAGGCATTCGGGCCGACGGCACGAATGGCCTCCTCGACCTGCTCGACGGTGGCGTCCAGCTTGCGGGCGAGCTGCGCGACGTCCGCGGCGGACTTGGCATCGATCTTCGGCGAGGCATCGTTGTGAAGGGTCATGAAAGTGCTCCGGAAATCGGGTTGTGAACAAAGGCGCGGGCCAGCGCCGCAAAGCTGCGACGGTCGCGACGACCGCGCGGCCGCGGGTCTTCAGGCCCCGGATCGGGCCTTCACCTCGGCCTCCGCGTCCAGCCAGTCCTGCTCGGCGTTGCCCTCGGTCTTTCCGCGGCGCTCGTAGGCGGCATAGGCGGCTTCGCGGATCGCCTGTTCCCGGTCGGTCTCGCCGGTTTCCTTCGGCGCGGCCGCCGCGGCGTCGTCCAGGCCTTCGGTGAGCGAATCGACCGGTGGGTTCGCGCCACCCGCGGGCGCGACCAGGGGCTGGTCGCCGCCATTCTTCGAACTTGCCATCTGAGGCTCCTTGCAGTGTTGGGTTCGATGGACGGTAAGCCGGCCAGCCGGCGGCTCCGTCTCTTCTTTGCGAACAATCTCGTAGGAGCAGGTCGCCCCGCGCCGACATGCCGTCGGCGGCGCGCGCGCCACGGGCGCAGGCGCACTCCTGCAAGAGGATGCGCGCGAGGATGTCGCGGGCGGGCCGCCTGCGCACGCACGCTGCGACGGATCGCAGGAGCACTCGCCCATATGTCAGACATCCAGCCTTTTCCACGCCCAGACCCTCGAGAGGACGACGATGGCCCCGTGGGCGGCATGCCCAACACCGTCACCGTCGCCTATGCCGGCAAGTCGCTCTGGCTCGCGCGCTTCGATCGCTTCGCCAGCCGCGTCACGCGCTGGGCTGGAACCCCGACCGCCTTCTGCGTCGCCTTGATGGCGGTGGCCGCCTGGGCGCTGTGCGGGCCGCTGTTCAAGTTCTCGGAGAACTGGCAGCTGGTGATCAACACCGGCACGACGATCGTGACCTTCCTCATGGTGTTCCTGATCCAGCAGAGCCAGAACAAGGACAGCGTGGCCGTGCACCTCAAGCTCGACGAACTGCTCGCCACCAGCCAGCGCGCGAGCAATCGCATGATCGGCATCGAGGCGCTGGACGAGCAGGAGCTGCAGCGCGTGGCCGCGTTCTATGCCCGTCTCGCGGAACGCGCCAAGGCTGGCAACCTGACGTCCGAGGCCGCGCAGAAGGTGGCGATGGGCAGGGACATGGCCAAGTGCGCGGAACGGTCGGAGTCCGCGGCGCGCTCCTGAGAACTTCCCCCCTTTCTTCCCTTGACATGCACGGAGAACCCGCCATGACCGATCCCCGCGAAGCAGGCCCCAGGCCGCCCTTCTCGACCCCCCAGCAGCAGCCGCCCGGCCTCGAATCCGAGATGTCGCCGCGTCCCGACTTCGGCGAGAGCTCGTACGTGGGCGCCGGCAAGCTGCTCGGCAAGGCCGCCCTGATCACCGGCGGCGACAGCGGCATCGGCCGCGCCGTCGCGCTGGCCTTCGCGCGCGAAGGTGCGGACGTGGTGATCTCGTACCTGGCCGAAGAGGAATCCGATGCGCAGGTCACCCGCGGCCTGGTCGAAGGCGCCGGGCGCCGGTGCGTGCTCGCGCCCGGAGACATCCGCGAGGAGGCGCAGTGCCAGGCCTTGGTGGCCACCACGCTCGAGCATTTCGGGCGCATCGACGTGCTGGTGAACAACGCCGCCTTCCAGATGTCGCACAAGTCGCTCGAGCAGATCAGCGCCGAGGAGTTCGACCGCACCTTCCGCACCAACGTCTACGCGAACTTCTACCTCTGCAAGGCCGCGGTGCCGCATATGAAGCCCGGCAGCTCGATCATCAGCACCGCCTCGGTCAATGCCGACAAGCCCAATGCCACGCTGGTGGCCTACGCCGCGACCAAGGGCGCGATCCAGAACCTCTCGGGCGGCATGGCGCAGCTGCTCGCCGACAAGGGCATCCGCGTGAACTGCGTGGCACCTGGCCCCTTCTGGACGCCGCTGATCCCCTCGACCCTGCCGGCCGGCAATGTCAGGGAGTTCGGCACGCAGACGCCGATGAAGCGCCCGGGCCAGCCGCGCGAGCTGCAGGCCGTCTACGTGCTGCTGGCCTCCGACGAAGGCAGCTATATCTCGGGCGCGACGATTCCCGTGACCGGCGGCGTGCCCTTCCTGTGAATGCGGAGCCTAGGCCGCGCAGCGCGCGAGCGGCAGATGCAGCAGCGCCTGGCGCAGCGTGGTGTCGACCCGCCGCAGCGACAGGCCGTGGCGCACCGCCACTTCCTCGCGCGTGAGCTCGTGCACCCGCAGCGCCACCAGGATGTGCTGGTGACGCAGCGGCAGCACCCGCATCGCGCGCTCCACGGCCTGGAGATCGGAGCGCGCCTCGGCGATCAGCTCCGGCCCGGGCGACTGGTCTGCCAGGTGCTCGAGCGTTTCCTGCGCGCCATCCGCCGACTGCCACGGCCGCTCCGCGCGCAGCCGGTCCATGGCCGCGTTGCAGGCGACGCGGTAGACATAGGCCAGCGGGCTTTGCACGCCCGCGAAGGCCGTGCCGGCCAGCCGCAGCCAGGCATCGTGCAGGCTCTCGCTGGCCGCGTCGGCACTGCCCAGGTGGCGTGCGAGCCGGCGATGCAGCTGCGCGTAGTTCGCCACCAGCAGCGCCTGGAAGTCCGGCGACGGCGCACGGTCGATCCCTGCGGCATCGCCGCAGGACACGGACATCGGCGAGTTCATGGCGGGTGGCCGGGCTAGCGTCCGCGCGGCAGGCCGCGGCGTTCGTTCTCGGTCAGCCGCGCGATCTGCGCGTCGGTCAGCGCGCCATGCCCCAGCATCTGGATGAAGCCCGAGGGGTCGTAGCTGGCCTGCTCCGCCGGCTTGCGCGGCACCGGCCCGCCGCCCTCCCCGCCTTGTGTACCGCCTCCACCGCCCGGACCGGCCGCGGGCTCGTTGCCGAAGCCGAGCACGCGCACCGTGAACACCGAGGGCAAGGCCTGGCGTGCGGACTTGCGTTCGCGCTGCACCGTGTCCTGCGCCGCCATCGCGGCCTGCGAGGCGGCCGCGCTCGCGTTGGTGAGCGCGCCCACGTTGACAGACGCCACCACCGGCAGCCCGGCCGACTCGCCCTTGACCTGGATGTTGGCCGCGTTCACCACCTGCAGCGCCGCGAGGTTCACGTTGCCCGAGACGCGAATCCCAGCCTCGCCCGCGTCGATGGTGCCCAAGGGCGCGATCAGGTCGACGTCGCCCGGCGGCACTTCCGGAATCGGATCGAGCGTCGCGATGCCGGCACCGGTGCTCGGCACGTTGGGCGAGAGCTTCACGTTGCCCAGCGTGTCGTACTCGCGCTTGGGCGGCGTGTAGACCACGGTGGTCTTCGAGCCCCGGCCGGCATTGATGTCGCCCGTGGCCGACCATGCGAGGATGTCGCCGCCGAAGGTGGTCATGATGCGCGACAGGCCCAGCAGGATGCTGCCCTGGCTGTACATCTGGATGCTGCCCTCGCCCTGGGTCAGCAGGCCCGCGGGCACCGCGTCCTCCTTGATCGAAGGTGTCACGCCCTCCACGCCGACGACGGTCTGGCCGCCCGGCGCCAGGGTCTGGATGCCGCCGCCCACGACCGTGCGGATGCCCGCGTTGCTGTCCACGCCCTGGTAGAGCGTGATGTCGCCCGCGCGCCGGATCGGCCGGCCGGCCGCATCGGTGTCGGGGAACAGCGTGGCGATGGCATCGCGCCCGCGCAGATAGCTGCCGTAGCGCGGGCTGTCGGCGTCGTTGTACTCGCGCCCGCCGGCCGTGAGCTCGGCGAAATAGACCTGCCGCACGAAGATGCGCTGCTGCTCGGCGGGCAAGGCCAGGAAGTAGGCCAGGGCATCGGCCCCGCCCGGGCCCGCATAGCCGTAGCGCTGGCCCAGCCACTGGGCCAGTTCGGCCTCGTAGGTCCGCGCGACCTTGCCGGGCTGGTCGGCCAGCGGCTGGCCGGTGGCGGCGAGCCGGGTTGCGTCGAGGTAGCGCCGCGCGAAGCCGGTGTAGTCGACCGTGCCCTCGCCCGGCGCGCCCGCGCCCAGGCCCGCCTGCAACGTGATGCCCGCGCCCGGCCGCGTGTCGCCGGGGACCAGCGGGCCCAGGCTGGTCAGGCTGGCCTGGCTGCCCTGGTAGATCTGTCCGCCCGCCGAGACCTCGAGCGAGCCGGGACCGGCGATCGTCCAGCCGGTGAACAGCACGCTGCCTTGCGCCGCGATCAGCGACACGTCGTTGGCGCCGTTCTGCACGATCAGGCCGCGGGTGTCGACGATGTCGCCGCCGGCCACCATGCGCAGCGGACCGGCGGACTGGTAGTACGGCATCGAGAGGCCGCCCGTGGCGAGCGCGTCGGTCATGTAGATGCGTCCCGACTGGATGCCGACGATGTCGCCTTTCAGCGCATAGATGCGCGTGCCCTGGCCGCCGAGCGTGCTGTCGTCGACGACGTTGTTGGGCCCGAACATGAACATCGTGCCTTCGATGACCACGCGGTCGAGCGGCGTATCGGCGTTGCCCCAGTAGTTGGAGTCGAGCACCTTGCGGCCGCGGCTGTCGAGCTCCCCGCCCAGGCGCCAGGCCGGATTCAGCGGGGTGGCGATGCTGTTCGCCGAGGCGCCCAGGATGGCGATCGGCGAGGAGCCGTTGGAGACGTTGTTGGCGGCATCGCCGCTGATCAGGTCGCGCGCCAGCAGCTCGAGCGCGCTGTGCGAGGACGGCATCAGCAGCACCTCGCCGCCGGTCGCGTAGTAGATGCTGCCGCCCAGCGCCGCCGCGCGCAGCACCGAGGGAACGACATTGCCGCTCTTGACGATGGGCGTGAGGTTGCCGCCGGCCGACACCAGGTCGATCTGCGTGGCCGGCGTCCACAGGGTGAACCAGGTCGATCCGAAGCCGGTGATGCCGTCCGCGTTGGTGCCCGCGGTTTCGCTGACGGGCGTGTCGCGGCCGGGATCGGTGAAGGTGTTCACCGCCAGGTCGCCCAGCGTGCGCACGCGCACCGCGCCGTCGCCCGGCGCGAAGCTGGCCTCGCCGCTGGAGCGGCTGGCATAGGGGGTGTAGGGGTCGAGCGGGCGCTGGTCGCGCAAGCGATAGCCATAGCCCTGCAGCCGTTCGCTGCCCACGCTGCCGGCCGTCACGGTGGTATCGCCGCGCAGGCCCACGAACATCCCGCCGTTGACCTGGCCGCCCGCGCTCACGTCGAGCGTACCGCCGCCGGTCTGCAGCAACTGCCCGTCCACCACGCGGCCGCTGCCGGCCGCCGCCACCACGAGGCTGCGGTTGCCTTCGCCCAACGTCGCCCCGTCGGGCAGGCCGATGTTGCCGCCCGCGCGCACCGTGACGTTGCCGCCGCCCAGCGTGCCCACGCCCGTGAAGGCGGGCAGCTCCAGCAACTGGGGAAAGGGCGCGGCGCTGTTGAACGAGTAGGTGCCGAAGTTGATGCCCCAGGCGGTCGGCTGGTCCAGGCCCGCGCCGCCCTGGCGCCACAGCCAGGTGCCGATCGACTGGCTGTCCCGGGCCTGGAAGCCCAGGATGTCGCCTTGCGCGGCCAGCGTGAAGTCGCCGCCCTGCGTGGGCATCCACATGCGCGTGCTGTTGAGCGTGGGCTCGTAGGCGCCGTTGGCCGCGCCGAGCACGGTGCCGTCGGTCTGCAGCCCGCGGTCCAGGTTGAACGGCGCGCTCGCCGCGCCGTCGATGGCGGCGCCGGCGGTGTAGACGCCGAACGGCGACTTCTGCACGTAGTTGCCGCCGGCCAGCAGCTCGAGGTCGCCGGTGCCGGTGCGGATCACGCTGCTGCCGATCGAGACCACGGGCGATGCCAGGCCGATCAGGTGCGCGTCCTCCAGCGTGATGTTGCCCATGCCGCCCAGCTGGCCGGCCGCGTGCAGCGCGCGCGTGTCCGCGCTGCCCAGGTCCGCGCCCGCCACCAGCCGCATCGACCACGACTGCATGCCCGGCGCCAGCATCGGCGCCATCGCCCATTGCCGGCCCTGGGTGCCGTCCGGCCCCACCGGACGCGTCGGCGCGATGGCGCCGCCCACGTAGCCCTGCACCACGGTGTTGACGGGAAGAACGGAGCCGGCCGGCACGGTGAAGTCCTCGGTCAGCAAGGCGCCGTTGGTCAGGAAACCCAGCGGCGCGCCCGCCGGGATGGTGATGGACGACAACACGACCGATCCCATGCCCACGTTGAAGCCGGCGCCGAAGGTCTGGCCCTGGTTGAGCACGGTCTGCGCGGGGATGACCTCGCCCTTGCGGTACAGCACCGAGCCATCGGCGTTGTACACATTGGCGGTCGCCACCGTGTCGTAGGAGAAGAAGGCTTCGAGCACCTGGGCCTCCGCCGGCAGGGTCGCGTTGGGGTTGACGGCGATGCTGTAGAAGAAGCCCGGATCGGTGATCGTGATCGCGAAATTCAAGGTGGCATCGGACGGGAACAAGGTGAAGGCCTGCACCGTCACGGGGGTGGGAATGTTCACCGCACTGGTCAGGGTGCCGACCGGCAATTGCACGCCCCAGCCGTTGTCGTCAGGCGAGGCACCGGGCGGCGCGAAGCCGTCGCTGATGCTGCCGTTGATCTTCAGGTCGCCCGTGGCGCGCAGCACCAGCACGCCCGGTTCGCCCGAGCCGCGCAGGGCCGGGTCGGCACCGGGGCCGTAGCGGTAGCCCGAGAGGTCGATGTCGCCCTCGGTCGACAGGCTGCCCGTGCCGTCGAGCTCGACGCCGGGGCGCAGGTGATAGGCCGCGCCATAGGCGCGCAGGCCGGCCAGGCGGCCCTGCAGGCCGTCGTTGGCCCATGCCGCGTCGATGAAGCGTCGGCTGTCGACGTCGATGCCGTCGAGCAGCTGCTGGTCGATGACCGTGCCGTCCGCCAGCGTGTAGGTGCGGAAGCCCACCACGGCGATGGAGGCGGCGCCGCGGATGTTCAGGGGCCCGGCCGCCTGGATCGCGATGTCGTTGTCGCGGGACGCATCGGCGGGATCGGGACCGCGGCGCGGCGCGGCGATCTCCACCTGGCCGCGCGCGATGCCGTCGGGCGTGCTCAGGTCCAGCGTGGCGCCGGGCTGCAGCGTGACGCTGCCGCGCGTCGAGCTCAGCGCGATGTGCGCGCGGTTGGATGCGTCGATCTGCTGGCCGTTGCTGTCGACGGCCAGCTGCGTGGCATGCACGTCCAGCACCGACGAGGCACTCAGGGTCAGGTCGCCGCTGGCGGTCAGCGCGATGCTGCCCGGCCCGCGGCCCGATGCATCGAGCTTGCCGTTCACCGTCAGGCTGCCGTCGTCGAGCACGATCGCGATCTTGTTCGCGCGCACGCCGTCGCCGACCGCCAGGTCGCCATGCGCGATGCGGAAGCCGCGCAGCGCGGTGAAGCCGGCGTCGTTGAGCTGCGTGTTCAGAGCGGCGAAGCCGGCGTTGTCGAGCGCGCCCACCTGCTCGATGAAGCTGCCCTGCGCAAAGCCCGGCCCGCCGCTGCCGCGCAGCGTGCCGTTCCATTGCACGCTGGCGCCATCGGCCAGCGCGCTCGCCTGGATCGAGCCTGCGTCGCTCGCGGCGGCGGAGACGTCGATGGTCGATCCGGCCTGCTGCGCGATGCTGCCGCCCGTGCTGGTCGCGGTCAGCGCGCCGCCCCAGGAATCGCGCGACACGTCGTAGAACGTCACGTGGCGCCCGCTCAGGTCGATGGCGGCGTTCGCGCCGAAGACGATGTCGCCCGTGCCTTGCACGTCGAGCTTGCCGGTGGGCAGGGCGATGGCGGTGTCCAGCGTCACCTTGCGGCCGCTGAAGGCCAGCGAGGCGCCCAGGTCCTGCACCTCGTTCGTGCGGCCCGCCGTCGCGCCCTCGGGCAGCGCGACATGGATGTCGCCGCCGGCCGCATAGCGCATGGTCGCGCCGCTGGCGCCGGTCAGCAGCGGCGTGCGGATGTCGAGCGCGCCGCCTTGCAGCGCGCCCGAGGCATCGCGCGTCAGGCCCACCGACAGCGAGCCCTTGTTGTTGGCCGTCACCGCCCGGGCGGCGTCGATGGTGACGTCGGCGAAGCCCAGCGCCACGCGGTCGAGCGCGGTCTGGCTCTGCGCGCGGGCATGGGCGTCGTAGCCGAAGATCATCGTGTTGACGTCCAGCACCAGGTGGCCCGCGCCGGAGCCCGGACCGCCGGGCACGGTCGCCACCGGGTCCGCGCTCGCGTACGGCGAGTCGTTCGTTCCCAGGCCCGAGCGCACGCCGTTCCACACCAGCGTGTCGGTGACCAGGCGCACCTCGTCGCCCGCGTTGCCCCAGCCATAGAAGGCCGGCGTGTTGATGGCCAGCTGCGCCTTCGACTCCCCGGTGTCGAGCGTGACCGTTCCGTAGAAGTTGAGGGTGTCGGCGGTCAGCGCCAGCCGTTCCAGCGCGGGCAGGCCGCTGTCGGTGGCGGGCCGCAGCAGGCGCGCGAGCACGTCCTGCGTCAGCCGCCAGCCCGTGGGCAGCACGCCGGCGGCATCGGCCTGCGCCAGGGCCGCGTCGTTGCCGATGTTGATCTGGTGCTGCGCCACCGTCACGAAGCGCGCGCCCAGGTTGACGTTGCCCAGGCTCAGGTCGCCCGGCGCCAGGAAGGCGACCGTGCCGGTGGTCAGCAGGCTGGCGCCGTCGGCCACGCGGATGCGGCCCGTGCCCTGTGCGGGCAGGAAGTCGAGGAAGCCGTTGGCGACCGCCAGCACCGCGGGCCCGCTGGCCGTGGGGGCCAGGAAGTTGGCATAGAGGTAGCCGAGGCTGGAGTCGGCCGCCGGGTCGGCGAAGCCGCGGGTGTCGAGCACGGCCGAGGTGTCGACCGACAGGTCGTTGCCGATCAGGAAGATCTGGCCGGCCTTGAGCGCCGCGCCTTCGCCCACGTGGACCGTGCCCGCGCCCCCCATCGTGAAGTAGACGCGCGGGCTGTCGCTCTGGTTGGTGTTGCCGTCGAAATAGCTGGTCCAGCCGCCGATGGAGATCGACGCGGCATTCATCGCATTGAGGTCGCTCGCCGCGAGCGTGATGCGCCCCGGCACGGGCGTGGCGCCATCGGCCGTGACGTCGATGGCCGCGTTGCCGGTCACGATCACGCGACCGGCCCCGCCGCCCTGCGCGCCGCCCATCAGCGCCTGGCCCTCGAAGCTGAGCGCGTCGCCGCCCGCGTCCGAGCGCATCAGGTCGAAGCGCAGGATCTTGCCGTCGGCCGGCAGCAGCGGCCGCACGCGGCCGAAGCGGGCCGCCTGCTGGATGGCGAAGTCCGAGTAGCTGGTCTCGTTGTACTGCGAGAACCGGCGCACCGCGGCGCCCGGCGTCACCAGCACGGCGGTGGGCAGGCTGTCGCGAATGCCGGTGCCGGCCAGCGACAGCACGCCGCTGGTCTGCCACGAACCGTTGGGCACGGCCACGGCGGGCTGCCGCGCCAGCCCCGGCGTCGCGGACGGGCCGGTGGCGACCTCGACGCGGAAGGCGCCCGGCAGCAGCGCATAGCTCGAGGGCAGCAGCGTGTAGGTGCCGGCAGGCAGGCCGGGCACGTCGGCGCCGATCTGGATCTGCCGCCCGATGGCCGGATCGCCGGCCCCCTTGTCGGCGATGACGGGCGCATAGGCCGAGGCATAGCCGGGCAGCACCGCATAGACCTGGTTCGAGGCCGCGCTGTAGCGGTTGCCCGCGGGATTGGCGTTGTACAGCGGCGTGGCCAGCACATCGACCGAACCGCCGCGCCCGGTGACGAAGCCCTGGCCGCGCAGGTCGCCGCCGCCCGAGGCGTCGAGCGTCGCGCCCGCCTCGACCACGACGTGCTGGCCGCCCAGGCTGATGCCCGAGAGCAGCTCGCCGCCGTCCTTGACGCCGCCGGGCAGGCCCGTGAAGGCGGGGGCACCGCGGTAGTCCAGGCCGTCGGTGGTGCCGCCGTAGGGCATGACCAGGCCCGCGGCGCTGACGGAGGTCACGCTGCCCGGCCGCAGCACCACCGTGGTGTCGTCCGTGGCCTTTTCGTTCAGCGGCGCCCCCAGCGGCGACGGACTGTCGTTGATGGTGATGGTGCCCAGCGGCGCGCGCAGCGTGCCGCCCTGGTCCACCGTGCCGGCGCGCAGCAGCAGCTTGCCGAACACCGAGGCCGGCATCGGCGCGTCCTGCCCGCTGGAGCGAAGGGTCAGCGTGCGCCGCGAATCGAGTTGCTCGATCGGGTTGCCGAATGCGTTCGGCACGGTGATGCGCCCCGCGAGGATGGTCGCGCTGGCCCCGCTCATCGGATAGAGCTGCGCCGACTCGATGGCGATGTCGCCGCTCGCGTACAGCCGGGTGTTGCCCAGCCGCACGTCGCCCGATGCCTTCAGGTTCAGGCTGGCGAAACCCGGCAGGTCCACGGGTCGAGACGGCACGTTCAGCAAGCCCCCGCCGTCGCCCTGGATCCCGCCCGTGCCCGAGAGCAGGGTGTCGTAGAGGTCGATCAGCGAGGCCTCGATGGTCAGCGCGCTGGTGCCGCTGACGCTCGACGCCATGAGCGCGCCGTCCTTGTTGATCAGCCCGGGCGAATAGAAGCCGACCGAGCCGGCCCATGGCTGGTCGTCGGGACGGATCGGGTAGCCGCCGTCCAGGCGCACATAGGGCGCGCGCAGGTTCACGCGGGCGTCGGGCGTGGCGGCGTCCACGGTGTAGACGCCGCCCTTGAGATTCAGGCTGCGGCCCAGCGACAGGTCGATGTCGCCCTGGAACACGAACAGGTCCTGCGTTCCCAGGGTCAGGGCGTCGAAGCCGCCGGCGACGACCTGGTCCATGCCCAGCCGCGTGTCGCCGACGGCGAGGCTGCGGTCGGCCTGGCCCGGTGCCAGCTCGGCGGGCAGGCGGCTGCCGGGGCGGACCTGCGTCAGCGTGATGTCGTGCATGTGCTGCACCGCCTCGGGCAAGGTGCCGGTGGCGTCGTAGTCGGCGCCGCTGTAGGCGCGGCCGTCCATGAGGAGCGTCAGCGCGCCGCCGGCCGCGCCGGCGCCGCCGGCCCGGGCGCGCAGGTCGCCGTCGATGTAGATGCCCGTGTTCGACTCCAGCGCGATGCTGCCGCCCGCGCCGGCCAGCACGGTCGGTTGCGCGATCGCGCCGGGGCCGCTGCCCGCGGCCAGGTCGACCGTCGCCTGCGCACCGGAGGCATCGAGCAGCGCCCCGGCACGGATGACGACAAAGTCGTCGGTGGGCCCGAGCGTGATCGAACCGCCATCGGGCGCGACGCCGTAGGCGCGGCCTTCGCTGTCGTGCGCCACGTAGGCGCGCGCCGCGGCATCGAGCACCGCATGCTCGCCGACCCAGATCGACCGGCCATCGACGAAGCTGCTGGCCGCGCCGTGGAAGAACGGGTAGCGCGTGTTCACCGCGATCGCGCCGCCCCAGGCGTTCACGCGGCCCTCGAGCGTGACCTGGCCGCCGCTGCTCAAGAGCGAGATGGACCGGCCGGGATCGACCGACAGCGTGGAGCCCTCGCCCAGCACGATCGGCGAACTCGCGTCGTACGCGGAGCCGGCGAGCAGCACCAGGTCGGCGCCGAGGCGCTGGGCGAGCCGTGCGCTGTCGGGATGTTCCTCGTACAGCGGCGGGGTCCAGCGCTGCAGGGCCTGCGCGGGGTCGGTGCCGGTGGCCGGCGCCTGCCGGCTGCCGTCCCAGCGGTAGACCGGCATGGCCACCTCCAGCGTCGCGCCGGCGGGCAGCGTCACGCCGTCATGGCCGTGGATCTCGTAGTGGGAGAAGCCGCTCTCGAACAGCGCGCCGCGCAGCGTCAGCACCGGCTTGACCGCCACGTCGACCGGCAGCGTCGTACCGGGCTGCAGCAGCGTGCCGGCCGCGATCACCAGCGGCTGCGCGACGATGGCGCCGGCCGCATACACCGTCGTCACCGGCTTGACCTGGATGCCGTCGGGAAAGGCATCGGCCGCCACCGTGACCGTGGCGCTGCCCGCGAGGTTGAGGGCCGTCATGACCGCACCCTTGGGCACGCGCGTGCCCGGTCCCGCGAAGAAAGGCGCGGTGCTGAACTGCGCCGAAGCCACGCCCGGCGGAATCACCCAGTCCGCCGCCAGCGTCAGCGGGCTCTGCGCGGAAATGATCGGCACCAGGGGGCCGCCGATCTTCTGCCCCGGCGCGACCCGGGTCACGGTCGCGGAGAAGCCGAACGGGATCGCGCTGCCCGCCTCGACCAGGTAGTCGTTGGCCAGCCGCAGTCCCGCGGACGAGGCCTGGCCCGCCGGCAGCGTTCCATCGCTGCCCACGGGCGCCAGGCCCAGGCCGATCGCCTGCGCGGCCTCGATGGTCAGCGTGCCGCCGCCGTTCACGCCATAGGCGCGCACCTCGCCGTCCACGCGCAGCAGGCCGCCCGGCCCGGCCGCGGCCGCGTTCACCACGTAGCCCGCGGCCAGCGTGACGTCGCCGCCCGTGCCGCCTTGCAGGCTGCCGTCGGCGCGCAGGATCGCGCCCGACGAGACGTCGATGACGCCGCCGGCCTGCAGCGTCACGTCGCCCGTGTTGCGCACGGCCACCGTCCCGCCGTCGAGGTAAGGCAGGGAGCGCCGATCGTCCGCGTCCTGCTGCAGGTTGCTCCAGATGCCGCGCGCGTCCAGCGTGACGCCGCCGCCGATGACGACGCTGGGCGTGGTGCCCGCGGGCGCGCCCAGCTGGGCATCGCTCGAGATGCCGTTCTCCGGCGACACCATGGGCACCACGTCGCCCAGGAGGATGCGGCCCGAGCGCGCCGTCAGGCCGGCATCGACCTTGACGGTGGGCGCGTACAGCGCGATCTGTCCGCCGGGCGTCACGGCGAGCGCGGCCTGCACCGCGATGTCCTCCTTCGCGCTGCCCACGATGGCGCCGAGGCCCATGCGCGTCAGTCCGTCCGCGTCCAGCCGCAGCGTGCCCTGCGGGTCGGCGGCCGCGCCGTCCGGCTCGGCGTCGAACACGATGTGCGCCAGCGTCGGCGTGAGGTTGTGGAACAGGCCGACGGGGCCGTTCTTCGCATCGGTGTTGAGCGCCGAGTCGTAGCGGCCCAGGATCAGCTGGCCGGCATGCGCCACCGCGTTGTGCGACTGGTCGTAGCCGTCCTCCAGCCCCGCATCGGCCTTCTGCGCCTGGCGTGGGCCCTGGAAGGCATCGGCCGTGATGTCGCCGCCGAGCGTCGCGGCGCTGGTGGCAATCACCAGCCGGCCCGCGTCGCGGCCGACCGTGTAGCCGCTCTCGAGCCGCTGCTGCGGGCCGATCAGCGGGTTGTAGAAGAAGCCCGTGGCCTTGTCGCCCCAGCGCTTGTGCTCGTCCTCGAAGCCCTTGTACAGGCCCGTGTAGCTCAGGTCCGCCGGCGCTTTCGACACCTCGTACAGGCGCCCGTCCGCGCCCTTGAGCCAGCTCTGGCGGATCGTGCCGGTCTGCACGTCGAGCGTGCCGCCCGACAGGTTGATGTTCGAGCCGCGCTGCGTGGCCACCTCGCCGCCCGTGAAGCTCACGCTGCCGCCCTGCGCGGACCATTCGCCGATGCCGTGGCCCTGCAGGCCCAGATAGCCGCCGACCTCGAGCAGGCCGCCCGCCGTGTACCAGCGCTCCTTGTCGTAGCCGCCCACGCCGGCGGCCACGTGAACCAGCTGGCGGCGGTCGATCCACACATTGGCGTTGTTGAGCCAGGTGGTGTCGCGGTTGAGCGGCGCATCGCGCTGCTCGTTGCCCTGGATGTTGATCTCGATGTTGTTCGAGGCCATCGCCACCTGCACGCCGACCGCGCCCGAGACATCGAGCCGCGCGCCGTCGGCCACCGTGCTGCGGCCGCCCGCCGCTCCGCTGCTGACCGCGAGCTGGCCGCCCGTGGCCAGCGTGGTGGAGCCGCCCTCGAACAGCACGCCGCCGCCCGAGACGATCTCGATGCGCGACTGGTCGCGCCGGTCGTCCTGCAGCGACAGGTTGTCGAACACGCCCTGCGCTGTGGTCCGGCGCGCGAAATCCAGCTTGGCCGATTCGGCGATCAGGGCATCGCGCTGGCTGTCGAGCGCGGTGCGGCCGTTCTGGTCGTCGAGCAGGATCGCGTTGAGCGCCTTCTGCGTGACGGTGATGCTGCTGTCCTTGTCCGAGGCCGAGGCCAGCAGATGGATGGTGCCGCGCGTGTCGACCGTGGTGGTGGCCACCGCGACGCCGTCCTGCACCACCTTGCGGCCCGTCAGCGTGATGTCGCCCTCGGGCGCTCGCAGCAGGCCGCGGTTGGTGACGGTGCCGGCCGTGCTGCCGGCATCGAACAGCGGCGCCACTTCGTTGCCGCGCGTGGTCGAGGACTGGTTGGCATCGGTGCCCTGCCCCGCGCGAACCACGAAGGCATCGCCCGCGGCGAGCTGCACCTGTCCGCGCGGCGTGGTGAGGGTGCCGGCGTTGTCGACCTCGGCGCCCAGCAGCAAGGCATAGCCGCCGCCGCGCGTGACCGAGGCGGGCGTGCGGGTCGTGAGCTGCGCGCCCGCTTCCACCTTCACGGCCCCCAGTGCCTCGGTGAAGCTCGGCGTGTAGGCGCCGCTGGCCTGTTCGCTGTAGATGCCGCGTGCCTTGAACTGCTCGTCGCCGATCTTCGCTGCGGCCGCCACGAGGTTGCGCGTGTCGGTCTGGCTCGAGCCGCTGAACACGATGCCGTTGCGGTTCGCGATCAGCACCGTGCCGTCGCCCTTGATCTGCCCCTGGATCTGCGAAGGCCGCGCCTGCGGATCGTTGATGCGGTTGAGCACCGCCCAGTCGGCCTGCTGCCTGAAATCGACCGTGGTGCGCTTGCCGACGTTGAAGCTCTCCCAGTTGAGGATCGCGCGGTCGCCGGTCTGCTGGATCGTGACCGTGGTGCGGCCATCGCCGCCTTGCGATTGCACGGGTGCCTGGGCATTGAGCCAGCCCGCGGTCAGCGAATTCGTGTCGACCTTCAAGCCGCCATCGGCCAGGCCATCGGGCACCGACGAAGGATCGTCCAGCGCCGCCTGCCGCGCGGCCGCCTGCGCGGCCTGCTGCGCCGCGATCGCCTGCGCCGCGAGGTTCAGGTTGCCGATCGAGCGCTGCAGCTGCTCGCTGGCGCGCTGCTGCTGGGCCTGCGGGCTCGTGAGGTTCGACGCCGGCGTGCCGTTGGGCAGGCGACCGGTCGCGATGGCGATGTTCTGCGCCATGTTCTTCTGCGCCATCCAGCCCGCGCTGAAGGCGCGCTGCGCATGGGCCGGCGGCGCGACCGCGGAGGCGGCGCCCGCCAGCGCGAGGGCCATGGCCTGCGCCAGCGGCGAAATGCGGAAGTTCCTCGTTCGCACCACGGCCGGCTGGCGGCTGCGGTGTCCCTCGTGTGTGTTCATCTGGCGCCCGATAAGAAATGCAATGCACTGGCATGGCTGGAATCCATGCCTCTCACAGGACAGACCGGGCAACGCAAACAAAACCGCTAACTTTCTCAAACCTGATCGGACGCGGGGGCCAATCAAGCTGTCACACGACTCAGCTAAGCAGCAGCACGCCACCCGGCAGGGCCCGCGCGCGCAGGTCGTACGAACGCTGGATCTGCACCAGCACGGTGTCGAGCGCGGCGATGGCGAAACGCCCGTTCACCGCGCGCTCCGAGAGGCCGCGCGCCAGCAGCAGCACGCGGCCCGGCCGGTAGCGGTTGATCTCGGCGATCACGCGCGACAGCGGCGTCTGGCGGAACACCAGCACGCCGGTGCGCCAGGCCGAGGCGTCGGCATCGCGGATCGCCTCGGGCGCACCGATCGAGCCCGCGTCGTACACCAGCTGCTGGCGCGGCTGCAGCACCTGCGTTCCCATCGCGTGCGCGACGCGCACGCTGCCCTCGACGCAGCTGACGCAGGCGCTGCCGTCGAGGTAGCGCACCTCGAAGCGTCCCGCCTGCGCCTCGACGCGGCCCGCGCCGGCCGTGACGCTGAAGCCCGGACCCGCCGCGGACAGGTCCACCGCCGTCTCGCCCTCGATCAGCGCGATGCCCACCGTGCGGCCGTCGCGCATGCGGCGCTGCACGCTGGTCTGCGTGTTGAGCACCAGGTCGACGCCCTCGGACAGCGCCACCGTGCGCTGCTCGCCGGTGGCGGTGCGGAAGTCGGCATTCCATTCGCCCAGCGCGGGCCACAGCCCGAGCGGCGGGTACACGGCCAGCGCCACACCCGCCGCGCCGGCGGCACCGACGGCCGCGCCCAGGAAGGCGCGGCGCGGCAGCGCGGGACTGCGCGCGGGCTGGCCCGAGGCCTGGCGGTGCGCGGCCAGCAAGGCGGGATGCTCCGACATCATCTGGCCGATGGCGGGGTCCAGCGCCTTCCACAGGCGCCGCGCCTCCGCGAAGGCCTGCGCATGCACGGGGCTCGCGGCCTGCCAGCGGCGCAACCCTTCTAGATCGCGCTGCGTGGCCGCGCCGGAGGTGAGCCGGCGCAGCCAGGCCTGCGCTTCGCGCTGCGGCTGATCGGCGGGGCCGGACTCGGCGGGAATGTTCATATCCATAAGACGGCCAGGCGCGCGGCGAACCGCGTTTTATTTTTCATGCGAAGCCTTCGGTGCGAGCGCGCGCCCCATGCGGGCGGCGCAGAAGTCGTGCGCATCCTTGAGTTCCTTCTCGACCGTGCGCAGCGAAATGCCCAGCCGCGCCGCGACCTCGCGCTGAGGCAGGTGTTCCCAGCGCACCATCACCAGCACCTGGCGCCGGCGCGCGGGCATGCGCGCGATGAGCGCGGCGAGCGCCGCCATCTCGGAGCGGTCCTCCGCGATCTGCGCCGGGCCGGGCGCGGGGTCGGGCGCCTCGTCGAGCAGCGCCTCGATCTCCTCGGCGCTGGCCAGCCGGCCCTGCCGGCCGAGCTGGTCGTAGGCCAGGTTGACCGCCACGCGCAGCAGGTAGGAGGCCGGGTCGCGCACGCCGTCGATGTCGTCGCGGCTTTCGAGGCGCAGCCAGGTGTCCTGCAGCGCGTCGCCGGCCTGCTCGGCATTGCCGAGCCGCCGCGCGAGCCGCTGCTTGAGCTCGTCGTAGCGCGAGACCAGGAAGTTGCGCAGCGCCGGCAGCGCGTTCTCGGGCACGCTCATCGATCGGGCCCTGCGTGCCGCCCGGGGCACTCGAGCCCGGGTGTCTGCGCGCGCGGCAGGATCAGCATCGTCAATGGCTGCGCCATCTCGGGCGGCGGCGCGCGGTCGATGCGCACCTGGCGCAGCGTTTCCAGGATCGCGCCGTCGCGCGCGCGGTCGCCGCTGGTGTGCAGCAGGAAGGCATTGGCGATGCGCCCGCTGCCGTCGACCACGAAGCGCATCGCCGCGCGGTAGCCGCCGGGCAAGGTGCGCGGATTGCCGCAGAAGGCCTCCCAGATGCGCGTCTGCACCAGGCCGTCGTAGCCGGGCTGCGTGTCTGCCGGCGCGGCATTGGAGGCCATCGCGCGCTCGCGCGAGGCCGCCTCATCGGGCAGCGGCTTGAGCACGAAGGCGGCGCCGGGCCCGGTGCCCGCGTAGTCGGCGACCAGGCCCGTGCCCTGCAGCAGCAAGGCGAGCGCCTCGGCCGGCGTGAGCACGGCCTGCACCGGCGAGGCGTCGCGCCCCGCCACCAGTTCGGCATCGAAGAACACTGGCAGGCCGGTGCGCAGCCCGTACTGCTCCAGCGCCGCGGTCAGCGGCTGCCGCGCGATGTCGAAGCGCATCGCCTCGGCCTGCGCGCGCGCGCTCACGGCCGCAAAGGCCATGCACGCCGCGAGCACGCAGCTTGCCAGGGAGGAAGGAAGAGGAGGTGCATGCCGCATGAAATCGATACGCCCGGCGAAGGCCGCCGCCCGGGGGGCATGTCGAGGCGGATGCTAGGAATGCTTCGTGACGTTCAGATGACGGCGCGCGTCGCGGCCGGCCCTTCGCGGCCGGGGTTTTGAGGCCCTCGGGTAAAATCCGCCCTGGGTGGCATGCCGTTTCGGGCATTCCAGGATTTGCGCAGGTCGGGCCGCCTCGCGGTTTCGCCTCGTCGAGGAATCCCATGTCCCACACCCCGATCCAGTGGATCGCCGCGGCCATCTTTGCCGTCGCCCTGCTCCACACCTTCAGCGCCAGGCAGTTCGAGCGCCTCTCCCACCGCCATCCACGCCATGCCGGCCTGTTCCACCTGCTCGGCGAGGTCGAGGTCGTGTTCGGCTTCTGGGCCATCGTGCTGGTCGTGTCGATGGCGCTGTTCGCCGGCGGCGGCACCGCGCTCGACTATGCCGAGTCGCGCAACTACACCGAGCCGCTGTTCGTCTTCGTGGTGATGGTGATCGCGGCCTCGCGGCCCGTGCTGCGCACGGCGATGTCGCTGGTCGACACGCTCGCGCGCATCGCGCCCGTGCCCACGCCGGTCGCGCGCGCATGGCTCGGTCTCGCGGCGGTGCCGCTGCTCGGCTCGCTGATCACCGAGCCCGCCGCCATGACCATCGCCGCGCTGATGCTCGCGCCGCAGATCTTCCGCCCGCGCGTGCCGGAGGCCGTGAAGTACCTGGCGCTGGGCGTGCTGTTCGTCAACATCTCGATCGGCGGCACGCTGACCTCCTATGCCGCGCCACCGGTGCTGATGGTGGCGACCACCTGGCAATGGGACAGCGCCTTCATGCTCGCCACCTTCGGCTGGAAGGCCGCGATCGCGGTGCTGTTGAACGCCACCGTCTCGACCTATGTACTGCGCAAGCACCTGCAGCCCGCGGCGGGCGACGAGGGCGCCGCGCCCGAAGCGCGCGTTCCGCTGCCGGTGGTCGCGGTGCACCTGGGCCTGCTCGCGGGCGTGGTGCTGTTCGCCCACCATCCGGTGGTGTTCCTCGGCCTGTTCCTGATGTTCCTCGGCTTCGCCCAAGCCTACGAGCGCCACCAGAGCCCGCCGATCCTCAAGGAGGCGCTGCTCGTGGGCTTCTTCCTCGCCGGCCTGGTGGTGCTGGGCGGCATGCAGCAATGGTGGCTGCAGCCCATCGTCTCGGCGCTCGCGCCGGTCGCGCTGTTCCTCGGCGCCCTGGGCCTTACCGCCATCACCGACAACGCCGCCCTCACCTACCTGGGCTCGCTGATCGTCGGCATCTCCGACGAATCGAAGTACATGTTGGTGGCGGGCGCCGTGGCCGGAGGCGGCCTGACGGTGATCGCCAACGCGCCCAATCCCGCGGGCGTGGCGCTGCTCAAGCGCGGCTTCGCCGACGAGACGATTGGCGCGGGCGGGCTGCTGCTGGGGGCGCTGGGGCCGACCGCCGTGGCGGCGGCGGCGTTCCTGTTCCTGTGAGGCCTCGGCGCCCTCAGCGCATGACGAAGGGATTGCCCGTCGCCGCGCCGCTGTTGATCCACACCGACTTGGTCTGCAGGTACTCGCGGACCGCGTCGATGCCGTTCTCGCGGCCCAGGCCCGAGTCCTTGTAGCCGCCGAACGGGGCCATGAAGCTCACGGCGCGGTAGGTGTTGATCCACACCGTGCCGGCCTGCAGCTTCTCGAACATGCGCATGGCGCGGCCGATGTCCTGCGTCCACACCGCCGCGGCCAGGCCGAAGCGCACGTCGTTGGCGATGCGCAGGGCATCGGCCTCGTCCTCGAAGCGGATCACCGACAGCACGGGGCCGAACACCTCCTCCTGGGCGATGCGCATGTGGTTGCGCACGCCCGTGAAGATGGTGGGCTGCACGAACCAGCCCGTACCGCATTCGGGGGCCGTGCCCTTGGCGCCGCCCAGCACGGCGGTCGCGCCCTCGGCGCGCGCGATGTCGATGTACTCGAGCACCTTGCGGTACTGCGGCGGCGTGGTGATCGGGCCGACCTGCGTCTCGGCGCTCATCGGGTCGCCCATGCGCGCGGTGCGCGCCACCGCCAGCAGGCGTTCGACGAAGGCGTCGTGGATGCTGTCCTGCACCAGCAGGCGCGAGCCGGCGATGCAGGTCTGGCCGGTGGCGGCGAAGATGCCCGAGATCGCGCCGAACGCGGCCTGCTCGAGGTCGGCGTCCTCGAACACCACGTTGGGCGACTTGCCGCCCAGCTCCATGGCCGTGTGCTTCAAGAGGCGCCCGGCCCGCTCGTTGATCAGGCGGCCGGTCGAATCCGAGCCCGTGAAGCTGATCTTGGCCACCAGCGGATGCTCGACCAGCGGCGTGCCGACCTCGGCGCCGAAGCCCGTCACCACGTTGAACACGCCCGCGGGAAAGCCGGCCTCCTCGAACAGCTGCGCGAACTCGAGCGTCGAGGCCGAGGTGAACTCCGAGGGCTTGGCCACCACGGTGCAGCCCGCGGCCAGCGCCGGCGCGAGCTTCCAGGCCAGCAGCAGCAGCGGCGAGTTCCAGGGAGTGATGGCGGCCACCACGCCCACGGGCTCGTGGCGCGTGAACGCGAAGTAGCCCTTCTTGTCGAGCGGCAGCGTGCTGCCCTGCACCTTGTCGGCCAGGCCGCCGTAGTAATAGAACCACTGCGGGAGGTAGTCGAGCTGCCCGCGCATTTCCGCGAGCAGCTTGCCGTTGTCGCGGACCTCGGTGGCGGCCAGCCGGGCCGCGTCGCGCGCGATCAGGTCGCCGAGCCTGCGCATCAGCGCGCCGCGCTGCGTCGCGGTCAGTTCCGACCAGGGCCCGCTGGTCAGCGCCTGGTGCGCGGCGCGCACGGCCCGGTCGACGTCCTGCGCGTCGCCGCGCGGGATCTGCGCCCAGCTCTCGCCGGTGAAGGGGTTCTGGGTCTCGAACCAGGTGCCGCCGTGGGGCTCGCAGGCTTCGCCCCCGATGTGCAATGAATAGCGTTGCATGGCGTGCCCGTCAGAAGGGCTGGAAACCCAGCGCGGCGCGGAAGCGATTCTTGATGTAAGAGCCGTCGCGCGGCGGCAGCGCGCGCGGCGGCTCGTTGGCATCGATGAACACCTGCGCGAAGGTGGTCTGCCGGCGCGCGTTGATGCGCTCGGCCAGGTCCTCGCAGGCCTCGGTGCTGTCGACCGAGAACGCATCGGCGATGCCGAAACCCCTGGCCACCGCCACCAGGTCGGCGCCCAGGCTCGAGTGGCTGCGCTGCATGCCGGTCTCGCCGAAATGGCCGTTGTCGAGCATCACGATGCTGAGGTTCTTCGGCTGCTTGACGCCGATGGTGCCGAGGCTGCCGATGCCCATGAGCTGCTCGCCGTCGCCGGTGATGACGACCACCGACTTGTCGCGCTGCGCCAGCGCCAGGCCCAGGCCCAGCGAGGCGGCGCCGCCCATGGCGCCCCACAGGTAGTAGTTGCGCTCGCGGTCGCCGCTGGCGAACACGTCGTAGGAGGCCGAGCCCAGGCCCGTGACGATCAGGGCATCGGGAATGGCGGCGATCAGCCTGGCCACGAATTCGCGGCGGTCGGCGCGCTGCGCCGGGGTCTTGGTGTTCATCACTTGCGCTCCCACTTCTTGCGGCCGATCAGTTCCTGTCCCAGCAGCACGGCGACCTTCTCGCCGGCCTCGAAGGCGGCATCGAAGCCCGCGCTGACGATCTCCTCGACCTCCTCGGGCTTCGAGGCGCGCAGCACATGGATGCCCATGAGCTCGAGCGCGGCCTGCGTGGCCTTGCCCATCGGGCCTTGCCAGGGATTGAACTCGGCGTATTCGCCGCGCATGGTCACGAGCGTGAAGAACGGGAAGTCCGCAGCCTGCAGCAGCGAGAACATGTTCACGCAGTTGCCCACGCCGCTGCTCTGCATCAGCAGCACGGCGCGCTGGCCGCCGAGCCAGGCGCCGCTCACCAGCGCCACGCCCTCCTCCTCGGTGGTCAGCACCACGTCCTCGATGTCGGGGTCGGCGATGGCGCTGCGGATCACGTGCGAATGGCCGGCGTCGGGCACGTAGGCGATCTGCCTGACGCCGCCCGCCTTGAGCACGCGGAAGGCGGCCTGCTGCCAGTCGGGCGCGGGCTGGGTGGTCTGGTTCATGAATCGGGGTGGGTTGGTGAAAGTGCCAGAAATCATAGAATTTGATGCCTGAGAATGTGAAATAGAAATTCGAGATTCCACGATCACGTTTGTGCATGGAGGCAGCCACATGGACCTGAAGCAACTGCGCGCCTTTCTCACGGTGGCCGAGACCGGCAACGTCACGCGCGCGGCCGAGGTGCTGCACCTCGTGCAGCCCGCGGTGTCGCGGCAGATCCGCCTGCTCGAGGAGGACATCGGCGCGCCCCTGTTCGAGCGCGAGCGCCACGGCATGGTGCTGACCGATGCGGGGCTGGCGCTCGTCGGCTATGCGCGCCGCGCGCTGCTCGAGCTGGACCGGGCCCGGGCCGAGATTGGCACCGTCGACAACAGCATCGGCGGGCTGGTGACCTTGGGGCTGCTGCCGAGCACCATCGACATCCTCTCGAGCCCGCTGGTGGCGACGCTGGCGGCCGACTACCCGGGCATCCGCGTGCGCATCGCGATGGGCTACGCGGGCACGCTGCTGCGCTGGCTCGAATCGGGCGAGGTCGATGCCGCGCTGCTCTATGGCGCGGAGCGCTCGCCCAACATCCAGACCACGCCGCTGATCGAGGAGGCGCTGTGGGTCATCGGCCCGAAGAGCAGCAAGCTGCGGCCCGACCGACCGGTGGCGCTGGCCGAGCTCGCGGGCCACAAGCTGGTGCTGCCGAGCGCGCCGCACGGCATCCGCACGCTGGTCGAGCATGCCTGCGCCGTGGCCCAGGTGACGCTCGACCTGTCGGCCGAGACCAACGCGCTGAGCGTGCAGCGAAGCCTGGTGCTCGGTGGCCATGGCCTGACCATCCTGCCGCCGATCGCGGTCGCGGAGGACCTGCGCACGCAGAAGCTCAGGGGCGCGCCGCTGGCCGATCCGGGCATCCGCCGGACCATCGTGCTGGCGCTGCCCGTCAACCGGCCGATCGCGCGCCATGTGCGCTGCGCGGTCGATGTGCTCACGCAGGAGGCGCGGCGCGCGATCGATGCCGGTGCCTGGCCCGAGGGGCGCTGGCTCGGCGCCTGAGGCGCGCTATGCCAGCACGACGCCGCTGATCAGGTTCTCGGCCATCAAGCGGCTCGGCAGGCTGCCCGGCGGCCGGGCCATCTCCTGCAGGAACCGGCTTCTCGGCGGCGCTTCCAGGCGCACCAGCCGGATCGCCTCCGCCGGGTCCACGGCCTGGAAGCGCAGCCCGTCGCCGGGCCGAAGCTGCGACAGGCCATCGAGGTCGCAGGACAGGACGGTGGCGATCTTCGGATAGCCGCCCGTGGTCTGGTGGTCGGCCAGCAGCACCGAGGCCACGCCGTCGCCACCGACCTGTATCGAGCCGCGCACGATCGGCTCGGAGGGAATGGACAGGGCATCCTTCAAAGCCAGTGCCGGCCCCGCGAGGCGCATGCCCATGCGGTCGCGGGCGGGTGTGACGGAGAAGCCCGCTTCGAGGAAAGCGGCTACGGAGGCGGTCTCGAAGCTGTCGGTCTGCGGCCCCAGCACGACGCGAACGAGCGAGCGCGGACCGGCCAGCGCGGGCGCTATGCGGTCGCCCTCGCGCTCCTCCACGACCCGCGTGTTGCGCAGCACGATCTCGGCACCGGGCACCAGGCCGCCGCCGCCGAGGCCCGAGGTCGAGTGCGTGGCGCTGTGCCCGGCCCAATGCCCGCACACGGGCTCGCCGCAGAAGGCCAGATAGGCCCAACTGCCCCAGCGGCCCGGGCGGATCGACAGCGTGTCGCCCGCGCGCAGCGTTCGCACGCACCACGAACCCGTCGCCGCGCCCGAATGGCGGACCTGGAACTCGCCGCCGGCGATGCCGCAGCTCACCTCGCCCGCCTCGCACAGCAACTCCAGCCCGCCCAGCGAGATCTCGATCGCGGTGGCATCCGCCGGGTTTCCGAGCGCGACATGGGCCGCGGCATGCGCGAGCCGGTCCATCGGGCCCGAGGCGGGCACACCGAAGCGCAGCATGCCCGGTCGGCCGCCGTCCTGGTACGTGACCAGCGGGCCGCAGGCGCGCACGCGCAGCCTGGCCTCAGCCATGGGTTTCGTTCTCCAGCCTTGCCTCGTACTGCGCGCGATCGATGCGCTTGAACTTCACGTGGTCTCCCACGCCGAAGAGAAAGGGCGCGCCCTCGTCGCGCGTCAGGATGCGCGTGGGCGAGCGGCCGACGATCGACCAGCCCGTGGGCATCCGCAACGTGGTGACGAGGCACTGCGGCCCCGCGATCAGCACGCTGCCCGCGGCGATGTCGCGCAGGGCCGAGGGCTTGCGCGGCATCTGGATCTCCGTCGGCACGCCCGACATGTAGGCATAACCCGGCGCGAAGCCGTACATGCGCACCCGATAGTCGCCCCGCAGGTGGAGATCGATCACCGCGTCGATGCCCAGGCCACAAGCCCGTGCCACCGCTTCGAGGTCGGGCGCGAAGTCGTCGTCGTAGCAGACCTCGACCTCGCGCGCTTCTCCCGCCGGCAGGCCGGCCGGCGGATCGCGCTGCAGCGTCTCGGCCGCCTCCCGGATCCGCGCGTGATCGGTGACCAGGGGATCGAAGACGACCAGCAGGCTGACGAAGGCCGGGATGCATTCGAGCAGGCCCTCGGGCGGCGCATGGGCCAGGGCCCGGTCGAGCGCGAGCACCGCGGCGTTGGCCGGGTCGGCGATCGTGTCGCCGAAGGACACCAGCAGCGAGTGGTCCGCGACCGGTGTGTAGCGCGGCCATTCGGGGTTCGGCATCGGCGTCCCTACGGCTGGTCGAGGAACGAGGCCAGCACGATCCCTTCGGCCGCCAGCCGCTTGCGGATATGCCGCGCCATCTCGACCGATTCGGCGTTGTCGCCATGGACGCAGACCGAGTCGGCCTTCAACGCGATCGGCGCCGCGCCCTGCACCGGCATCTTCCCGGTTCGCACGAAGCCGATCAGCCGGTCCGCGGCTGCCTCGGCGTCGTGCAGGACCGCGCCCGGCTGGCCGCGCGGCACCAGCTGGCCATTGGGCTGGTAGGCGCGGTCGGCGAAGATCTCCGAGAAGGCGCGCAGACCCTGCGCGCGCGCGGCCTGCTCGAGGCAGGTGCCCGAGATGGCGAGGACCGCGAGCGCGGGGTCGACCTTCTCGAGCGCGGCGACGATGGCCTGGGCCACGCCCATGTCCGCGGCCGCGAGATTGCCGAGCGCGCCATGCGGCTTGACGTAGCGCACCTCGGTGCCCGCGAGCCGGGCCATCGCCACCAGCGCCCCGACCTGCGCCGCGACCATGCGGCCGATCTCGGCGGGCGGCATCGGGATCACGCGCCGTCCGAAGCCCTCGCGGTCGTTGTAGCCCGGATGGGCACCGACGTTCACGCCGCGCTCCGCCGCCAGACGCAGGGTGCGGTACATGGTTTCCGCATCGCCCGCATGGCCGCCGCAGGCGATGTTGGCGCTGGTCACGCAGTCGAGGATCCGCGCGTCGTCGCCCATCGCCCACGGGCCGTAGCCCTCGCCCAGGTCGGAATTCAGATCGATCCGCATGGCCCGCTCCTCGCTGCTATTTGCCCGGATGGTGGGTCGCCCGCGTGAGCAGCGTGACGCCCGCGCCCTCGGCGCTGTCGTAGTAGGTGAAGCCCGTGCGGTTCGCGCGGCGCCCGCGCATCAGCACCGGCAGGCCCAGCGCGGTGGCCTGCGCCTGCGCGGCATCGGCGTCGGGCACCTCGAAGCCGACGTGGAACACGCCCTCGCCCTTGCTGTCCAGGTGCAGCCGCTGCGGCGTCGGCTCGTCGCCGGGCTGGCACAGCTGGAGCTGCACGCTGGGCAGGTTGCACACGCGGTACTTGAGTGCGAGGAAGCCGGGCTTGCTGGGCGCCTCGAGCTCCTCGTACTCGGCCAGCGGCGGGTATTCGGTCCAGGGGCCGATGCCGATCGACTCGTAGTAGGCCTGCGTCCGGTCGATGTCGTGCACCACGATGCAGAGGTGATGCAGCTTGGCGAAGGGATGCGTCATCGCTCAGCCCTTGACCGGGACCACGTAGTTCAGCACGCGCCGGCCGCCGTCCACGTACATGGTCTCGCCCGTGATGTAGGAGGCATCGTCGCTCGCCAGGAAGGCGACCACCGAGGCGATCTCGGAGGGCTGGCCATAGCGGCCCAGCGGCGTGCGCGAGAGGATGGCATGGTTGCCCGCGCTCTGCACGAAGGCGCCGGCCACCATGTCGGTCATGATGGTCCCGGGCCCGACGCCGACCACGCGGATGCCGTGCGGCGCGAAGGCCACCGCGGCGGTCGAGGTCACCTGGTTCATGCCGCCCTTGGAGATCGCGTACGGCGCGACATTGGGATTGGCCAGCCCCGAGTTGATCGAGGACATGTTGATGATCACCCCGCCCTTGCCGCGCGCGACCATCTCGCGGCCCGCCGCCTGGGTGCCGTAGAAGGCGCCCTTGAGATTGACGTCGAGCACCCGGTCGAGCATCTCCTCGGTGACGTCGAGGAACTCCACCACCGGCGCGATGCCGGCGTTGTTCACCATGATGTCGAGGGTGCCGAAATGCCGGACCGCCGCCTCGACCAGGCCCACCACCTCGCTCTTCTTCGACACGTCGGCGCGTACCGCGAAGACGTTGGCCGCCGGGCCGATCTCGGCGGCCGTCTTCTCGAGGGTCTGCGCATCGATGTCCGACACGACCACCTTCGCGCCCTCGGCCAGAAGCCGCTCCGCCGTCGCGCGCCCGATGCCGCGCGCGGCGCCCGTCACCACTGCCACCTTGCCTGCCAGTCTCATGGCGATCTCCTTTTCAGTAAACGATGGATTCGAACAAGGGCGTGGCGCTGCGGATGCGCGCCCAGCCCAGGGGACTCATGTCGATGCTGCGGAACGCGCCCGTCGTGATCAACTCGGCCACGCCGCGGCCGACCGCCGGCGCGTGCATCACGCCATGGCCCGAGAAGCCGGTCGCGAAGATCAGGTTGCCGAGCTCGTCATGCGGGCCGACCACGCCGTTGTGGTCGAGCGTGTTGACTTCGTAGTGCCCGGCCCAGGCGCGTTGCAGCCGCAGTTCCTCCATGGCCGGGATGCGCTTGGCGAGCAGGGGCCAGAACAGCGACTCCATCAGGTCGTGGTGCGGCTCGAAGTCGCCGTCGGCGTCCCCGTCGCTCTCGGCCGGGGGCTGGATGCCGCCGATGAAGCCCTCCCCTTCGGGCCGGACCCAGATGCCGCTCGAATCGAACAGCATCGGAAGCTCGCTCGCCTTGAACGGCGTCTTGAACGAGAACACGGTGCGCTTCTTCGGCACCACCGGCAGCGCAATGTCCAGCAAGGCGGCCAGGCGGCCAGAGAGCGCGCCCGCGGCCAGCACGCAGAAGTCGCAGGCCAGCACCTCGCCGTTCGACAGCTCGACGCCGGTCACGCGCGCGCCACCGGTGCGGAAGCCGCAGGCCGTCGCCTCCACGTAGTCCACGCCGAGCCGCCGCGCCGCGCGGCGCACCTCCGACAGCAGGCTCCAGGCATCGAACCAGCCTTCGTGCTGCACGCCCAGCGTTCCGATGCCGACGTCGCCGAAGTCCACGCCCGGATAGCGCGCGGCCAGCTCGTCGGGATCGAGCACCCGGATGTCGGCGCCATGGCTGCGCTGCATGCGCACGGCCTCCAGCCGCTGCGTGACCTGGTCGTGGCCGCCGAGGATCAGGTAGCCGCGCTCGCGGTAGCCGATGTCGGCCTGGTCGCCGAACACGGCCTTGATGTCGCGGAACATCCGGGCGCCGTACAGGCTCATCCGGATGTTCGCGGCCGTGCCGAACTGGGTGCGTATCGAGGCCGCGGACAGCGCCGTCGACGAGAACTGGTACGAGGCATCCTTCTCGACCACGGTGATCGGGCCCGCGAAGCCGGCCTGGCGCAGCGACCAGGCGCAGAAGCTGCCGATGATGGCGCCGCCGACGATGACGACGCGGGGTGTGTTGGAAGAGGACATGCGGGTTTCCTGCACAAGGGCGGTCAAGCGCCGGACGACGCCGCGAAGGCCGATGCCGAGGCCTCGAAGCTCTGCCCGGCGCGCGGATTCCACTGCACGCCCGAGCGCGCCACCACGCCCGGCTTGAGCCGCTGCGATTCGTCGTAGTCGCCCCAGGGATGGAAGAACAGCGGCTCGATGTGCTCGATGCCGCGCAGGCGCTCGGCATGGGCATCGAGGCAGGCCTGGCGCTCCTGCGGCGACAGCCGCGCGGGCATCCAGGCGGCGAAGGGCGGCAGCACCGTGAAGCCGGTATAGGCCAGGATGCCGTTGTGGATCGGCCAGAGCACGTGATGGAGATCGCCGTCGATGCCGTTCGGCTCGTAGAGCGTGGAGGCGGTGCCCGTAGTGATGCTGAGCATCGCGCGCTTGCCCCTGAAATGCCCGGTCTCGTACTTGCGCCCCGCCGAGTAGGCGAAGCCGCGGCTCAGCACGCGGTCGACCCAGCCCTTGAGGATGGCGGGCATCGAGAACCACCAGAGCGGAAACTGCAGCAGCACGAAGTCGGCGGCCGCCAGCCTGGCCTGCTCGGCCGCCACCGCGGGGTGCTGCGTGTCGGCCGCGAAGGCATGCTCCTGCTCTCGCGAGAGATCCAGGTAGTCGGCGTTCGCGCGCCCGCCCTCGAAATCTGCGGGGCCCAGCGCCGGGTTCCAGCCCATGCGGTAGAGATCGCTGACGACCACCGAATGGCCCATGCGCTCGAGCTCGCGGACCGCGGCGTCCTTCAGTGCGCCGTTGAACGATGCGGGTTCGGGGTGGGCATAAACGATCAGGCAGTTCATGCCGCGAATTCTGAGCGCCGGGCTCAGGCGCAGCTAGAACGTACGGCGCACCGGGTTGCGGTTTTCTGCATAGTCGCGGCGCGAGGCGCGGTACTGCGCCGGCGTCATGTTCGTCGCCACCTTGAACTGGCGCGAGAAGGCGCTGTGGTCGGCATAGCCGCAGGCGGCCGACACCTCCGTGATCGAGGCCGGCGTCTCCTCGAGCAGCTGGCAGGCCTTGTCGATGCGCTTCTTCATCAGCAACTGCTTGGGCGTCACGTGGAAGACCTCGAGCACCAGGCGCGCCAGCGTGTCCATCGACACCGAGGCATGGGCGGCCGCCTCGGCGATCAGCACCGGTCCGTCGAGGCCGGCGTCGATGAAATCGAGGAAGCGCCGCAGCCGCCGGTAGCTGTGGTGGCGCTCGTTGGGGCGCGGCAGGTCGCGCGACAGCCCGGCCAGGCCGACGATGCGCCCATCGGCATCGAGCAGCGGGAACTTGGAGCTCAGGCACCAGTAGCGGTCGCCGCGCCAGGTCTGGTACATGCGCAGCAGCTCGCGCATCGGCCGGCCGCTGTCGATGACCTCGAGGTCCTGCGCCACCGTGCTCAGGCCGCTGGCCGGGAACAGCTGGTCCGCGGTCTTGCCCACCACGCTCTCGCCGTCCTGGAGGCCGGCGCGGTCGATCAGCGTCTGGTTGGCCCAGAGATAGCGGCCCTGCTGGTCCTTGACGTAGAACAGCACGTCGGGCAGCCGGTCGAACAGGGTTTCGATCAGCCCGGGCGTGCGCGTGAGCCACGCCTGCACCTGTTCGTCGAGTCGCATGATGCGTTCCGGCCCGGCGAGGTTCAGGGCGAGGGCCGGAACCGGCTGCCCAGGCTGTAGCGCGAGGCCGGGTTCAGGCAGCGCACCCAGGTCACGGGCACCTCGCGCAGCCAGGTGCGCCGCGTCAGCTGCAGGCAGGGCTCGGTGGGCTTCATCTCGAGGATGCGCGCCTGCTCCGCCGTCGGCATGACGGCATCGACCACGTGCTCCACCAGATCGGCCTGCACCAGCGAGAGCAGGTATTCGCCCGGCGTGATGTCCGAGAAGTCCTGGTCGAGGAAGGCCGGCGCCATCTTCGGGTTGACGTAGCGGTCCTCGAGCTGCACGGGCACGCCGTTCTCGAGGTGCACGCTCTGCAGCCGGAAGATCGACTGCCCCGGCAGCATGTTGAGCCAGGCCGCGATGTCGGGCGCGGCCGCCACCCGCTCGCGCGACAGGCCGCGCCACCGGTGCTCGTGGCCGCGGGCCCGGATCTCGCTCGCGATGTTGGCGATCTGCAGCAGCGTGGACTGCGGCTTCTTCTCCGCCACGAAGGTGCCGACCCCCGCCACGCGCACGATCCGGCCCGCGTTCGCGAGCTCGCGCAGCGCCTTGTTGACGGTCATGCGCGAGACGCCGAACTGCGTGACCAGCTCCAGCTCCGAAGGCAGCCTCTGGCCCGGCTGCCAGGTGCCGTCGAGGATGCCCTGCGTCACATGGGCCTTGATTCGCTCGTGCAGGGTCGTCGTCATTCCCTCGAGCATGCCACGGCCGCCCTCGTCGCCCGGAGCGTCGGAGCGCGGCCGGCGGCCGGCACCACGATCGCTCATCTAGATGCGCTTCGCCTCTCGGATGCTGCGCAGGAAGGAACGGGTCCGGTCCTGCTGCGGCTCGCCGAAGATCTGTTCGGGCGGTCCCTCCTCGCAGACGACGCCGTCGCACAGGAAGCAGACCTTGGACGAGACCTCGCGCGCGAAGCCCATCTCGTGCGTGGCCAGCAGCATGGTCATGCCTTCGTTGGCGAGGTCGCGCACGATGTTGAGCACTTCCGACACCAGCTCGGGATCGAGCGCCGAGGTGATCTCGTCGAGCAGCAGCACCATCGGGTCCATGGCCAGCGCGCGCACGATCGCCACGCGCTGCTGCTGGCCGCCCGACATGCGGTCGGGATACTCCCTGGCCTTGTGCGCGAGGCTGAAGCGCTTGAGCAGCGCCATCGCGCGGTCCTCGGCCTCCTCCCTCGACTGCTTGAGCACCTGGATCGGCGCCAGCGTCACGTTCTGCAGCACGGTCATGTGCGGGAACAGGTTGTAGCCCTGGAACACGATGCCGATGTCGCGCCGCAGCGAGTTGACGTCGACGCCCGGCCCGGTGATGCGGTCGCCGTGCACGCGGATCTCGCCCGCGTCGATGGGCTCCAGCCCGTTGATGCAGCGCAGCAGCGTCGACTTGCCGGAGCCCGAGGGACCGATCAGGCTCACCACCTGGTGCTCCTCGACCGCCATCGCCAGCCGGTTGAGCACCGGCAGCTCGCCGTAGGACTTCGAAATTTCCCTGATCTCGATGAAGGACATGTGTGGGGACTCGGTTTATGCGTTGCCAGCGCGCATGCGGGCGCGATCGCGGCGGGCCATGCGCTCCACGAAGCGCGTCTGCGGGATGGAGATGACGATGAAGAGCAGCGCGACGGTGGTCGCGGCCGACAGGTTGTAGTAGTTGGAGGCCACGATCATCGATTGGTTGAAGGAGTCGACCACCCCGACCACGTTGACCAGCGCGGTGTCCTTCTGCAGCGCGATGAAGGCATTGAGCAGCGGCGGGATGATCTGGCGCACGCCCTGGGGCACGACCACGAAGCGCAGCGTCTGCATGTGCGACAGCCCCAGCGAGCGCGAAGCGGCCGTCTGGCTCCAGTGCACGCTCTGGATGCCCGCGCGGTAGATCTCGGCCACGTAGGCACCGACCGTCAGGGTCAGCGCGATCACCACATAGGTCGTGAGCGACAGGTCCTTGAGGATGGGCACGCCCGTCAACGGCAGGCCGAAGCCGACCAGGTAGATCACCAGCACCGCGGGGATCGAGCGGAACACGTCGACGTAGGCGGTGGCGATGAAGCGCAGCGGCTTGCCGGCCGCCCCGGGCGCGAACATGGCGAGCGCCACGATCAATCCCCAGACCAGCACCAGCACCTCGGCGATCAGGAAGATCTTCACGTTGACCCAGAACGCATCGAGGACCAGCGGGAAGGTCTTCACGATCAGCGGCACCAGGAAGAAGGTCTTGGCGACCGCCTGGTTGTTGGCCAGCAGGAACTGGAAGCCCAGCACCACGATGAACTGCGCCAGCGTGTGGCCGAGCGCGATCCAGCTCTGCACGTAGGCGTCGGAGCGCTCGATGCGCGCCGCCACGATGTCCATGCGCAGCGCCGCCGCGCGCACGCCACGGCAGCGCTGGAAGGCGCGCCACAGCGGCCGGACCACGGCCAGCGACGCGAGCGCGAGGACCCCGGCCCCGGCCGTGATCCACCAGCCGTCCCAGGCGCTGCCCCGCAGGGCCTCGCGCAGGGACTGCAGGGTGTACCAGCTGGCCGCGACGACCAGGATCACGCCCGCCAGCGCGAAGAGGAAGAGCATCAGCGGCACCTTCGGCATGCCTCCGATGTTCAGGCGGCGCTCCTGCCCCGCGACGGGCGAAGGCAGGCCGGCGGACTGCTGCGTTGCACTGTTCATGGTCGGATCTCGGTCTCAGGGATTGAAGACGGGCACTTTGGTGGGATCGGCGCCGAGGCTGGGCGTCAGGTACTGGTTCGCCAGGCGCGCGAAGGTGCCGTCGCGCTTCATCTCGTCGATCAGCTTGTTGAAGGTCGCCATGTTCTGCGAGTCCTTGTTGACGAGGCCGCCCCAGCGCTCGCCCGTGTCGTAGCGGCCGACCACCTCGAACAGGCCGTTCGACTGCTTGGCGCGCGCCAGCAGGTTGGGCGTGTCGTAGAGCACGGCATCGACCTGGCCGGCCGCCAGCGCCGCGTACATCGCAGCCGCCTCGGCGAAGACCTTGGGCTGTTCCACCGGCTTGACGTTGTCGGCGAGGTAGCCAAGGATGGTCGTGCCCTGCTTCACGCCCAGGCGCAGCTTCTTGATGCTCTCCTTGTCGACCTTGACGCCGGCCTTCACGAGGATGCCCTGGTCCGAGCTGAAGTACGGCTCGGTGAAGTTCACCACCTTCTTGCGCTCGTCGGTGATGGTGATCTGGCTCAGCGCGATGTCGAAGCCCTGCGCCTGGCCGGTGAGGATCTGCGCGAACGAGCGGTTCACCACCACCACCTTGTCGAGGCCGGCGCGGTAGGCCATGTTGGCGGCCATGCAGTATTCGAAGCCGTCCTTGATGGTGTCGATCGAGTCGCCGTTCCACCAGCCCGGCGAGGGCAGCACGGGCCGCACGGACAGCGCGCCCGGCACCACGGTCTCGAGCTTCACCGAGCCGCGCTGGCCCGTGACTTCGCACTTGCCGTAGTCCGGTGCCGCGGAAGCCGCGAACGAGGCGGCGCTCACGAGGAGGGCCGCGAGTGCCGAGGCGATCGGCCTGGCGTGGGAGGTGGTTCGCTGGCGCTGGGGGGATGTCATGTCGGGGCTCCGTTGGGTTGGTTGGAATCGAGGGGAAAAAGCGGTCCGGGTGGCGAGAGATGCGTGGTGTTCAGGGCGTGACTTCGATGCGGTGGTCTTGAATGATCCGGCCCCAGCGGGTGGTCTCCTTGTCGATGCCGGCCTGGAACTCGGCCGAGGACATCGGCAGGTAGATCAGGCCCTGCGCGGCCAGCAGCTTCTGGATCTCCGGGGTCTGCGCGGCATCGCCATAGGCCTTGTATAGCTTCGCGACGATCGCGGCCGGCGTGCGCGCCGGCGCGATCAGCGCATACCAGGACAGCACCGGATCATCGAGCAGGCCGAGCTCCTTGAGCGTCGGCACCTCGGGGAACTGCGCGACGCGCTCGGCCGTGGTGACGGCCAGCGGCCGCAGCTTGCCGGCCTTGATGAAGGGCTGCAGGCTCGACAGCGTGTCGAAGGTGGCGTGCACGTCGCCCGCGATGACCGCGGGCAGGGCTTCGTTGGTGCCCTTGTAGGGCACGTGGACGATCTGGATGCCGGCCTTGGCGTTCACCAGCTCGAAGGTCAGGTGCGCGGGGCTGCCGAGTCCGACCGAGGCGAAGTTGTAGGCGCCGGGCTTCGCACGCGCCGCCTCGACCAGGTCGCGCGCCGACTTGAACTGCGAGGTGACCGGCACCACCAGCACCAGCGGCGAGGCGGCGAACATCGCGATCGGCAGCAGGTCCTTCTTCACGTCGTAGGGCATCTGCTTGTAGAGCACCGGATGGATCGTCAGCGGCCCGAGGTTGCCCATGCCGACGGTGTAGCCGTCGGGCGCGGAGCGCGCCACGTCCGACACGCCGATGCGGCCCGCGGCACCGGGCTTGAAGTCCAGCACCACCGGCTGCCCCAGCGCCTGCCCGACGCGGTCGTTGAACGCGCGGGCGATGGTGTCGTTGAGTCCGCCGGGCGGCCAGGGCACCACGAAACGGATCGGCCGGCTCGGCCAGTCCTGCGCCGAAGCCGCGCCGGCCGTGCAGACCAGGAACGCCACGGCCAGCCATCGCATCCATCGATTCATAGAAACCTCTCGAGAACTCATGCAGGTTGCAGAAGGCAGCACTCCTTGGCGAAGGAGTCCTGCAGCGAAGAGAAAGACCGAGAGCCCGGGCCCGCGCGGGCATCGGGCGGCGCGGTGCTGCTTCAGACCGGCAGCGCCGCCGCGGGCTGCGCGATGCCGCCGTGCGGCTTGCCCGAACCGACATCGCCCCACAGCACCGCATGGTCGGGCGGCAGCGCGCGCGAATTGGGCACCGACAGCCACAGCCGCATGAGCATGCGGTCCTCGCCGGTCTGCACGTTGTCCTTGAAGGCCGTGCGGCCGTGGTAGATCACGTGGTTGTTGAGCAGCTGGATGTCGCCGGGTGCGAAGCGCATCTCGAAGCATTCCTCCTCGGCCACCGCCATCAACAGCTGGATGGCTTCGTGCTCGGCCTCGCCGAGCTTGCGCACGTCGGGCAGCATCTGCGCATTCTCGATGTAGGTCAGCGAGAAATGGCTCGTGAGCTTGCCATCGCGCACGCCGAAGATCGGCAGGTCGTAGGCCACGTGCTCGCCACCGGCCTCCTCGCCGAAGCGGCTGCGCGGAATCGGCCTGCACAGCAGTGCATGCAGATCGGGCCGGCGCTCGAGGATGCGGTTGTAGACGGTCGCGCTGCTCGCGAGCTTGCTGACGCCGCCTTCGGAGGCCTGGCGCACGCACAGCAGCCCGACCACGTCGCAGCGGTCGGTGTGGAAGCGCAGCTGTCCCGGCGACAGCGTGCGCGCGCCCGAGGACAGGAACTGCTTGCCGTGCTCGTCGACGGTCGCGCCGTAGAGCTTGGCGCCCACGCCCATCCCCTCGTCCTTGATCTCGCGCATCACCTCGCCGCGGTAATTCTGGTACATCGGCGTGCCCAGGTGCGCGCCCAGCGCGTACCAGATCCGGCGCAGCTGCTCCTGCTGGTAGCGCCCGACCTCGAGGCCGCGGATCTTGACCATGCCCGAGCCGTTCTCGAGCTCCTCGCGCACCTCGTCGAAGAAGGCCTTGGCATCGGGCAGCGGGAAGTTCTGGCGGTCGATCCCGCGCCAGTCGAGGCCCTCGGTCTTTTGCAACGCAGTATCGATTTGATCCAGAACGACGGCGGGAAACTGTTTGACCCACCGATGGTTTTGGCCCATCTCGGCGCCCGACCAAACGCAGGCGCCGCTCAGATAACTCGACTCGGACATGAACTCTCCAGAAAGATGATTGGGCTTTGTCTACTGATGTATAGACAGGTACAGATGTTAGGCAGCCATTCGCTTCCACCGCAACGGGCACGAGGGCAAATCAAGGGGAAATACCTACAAATGGCTCCATGATTGAATTCAGGATTGGATCCAATGTGGGGCGCAAAGCACACATTCGGCGCCTGGTAGGCCCCCTCCGGACTTCGGAAAAACGGCGAGCAAGAAGCGTTCCAGATTGGATCCAATCCAGGATCTAGGTTTTAACCGCTGCGGCCGCCGCCGGCTATACAGGATGTCCCGGGCACCCCCGCCCAAGGGATCCGAAATGGGATCTTCCGTAGAATCCCCCGCAGTTCATGGCGACGACAACAAGGGAGTTCGAATGGTGGCCCAGGCACCGACCGGCGAGCAGATCCTCTCGGCCGATTCCGTCACGGAATCCTTGCGGCAACTGATCCTGAGCGGCGAACTGGGGATCGGCGTGCAACTCAAGCAGCAGGCGCTGGCCGAGCGCTTCGGCGTCAGCCGCATCCCGGTGCGCGAGGCCCTCAAGCGGCTGGAGGCCGAGGGCCTGATCGAGCACCGCGCCCACGCGGGCTCGACCGTGGCATCGCAGTCGATCAAGGACCTGGTCGAGGCGCTCGACATCCGCATCGCGCTCGAGACCCGCGCGCTCAAGCTCGCGATCCCGCACCTGCGCCCCGCGCACCACCGCGCCGCGCGCGAGATCATCGCGCGCTACGACGGCAGCGAATCGCCGCAGGAATGGGCCGACCTGAACCTCGAGTTCCACCTGACGCTCTATCGCCCCTGCGGGCGCGACAAGCTGCTCAAGATGATCGAGGAGAGCGTGCGCGGCATCGCGCGCCACCTGCGGGCGCTGCAGTCGCACAAGGTGGGGCGCAAGTCCTCGCAGTCCGAGCATTCGCAGATCCTCAAGGCCTGCATCGCCAAGAACATCCCGCTGGCGGTGGAACTGCTCGAGAAGCACATCGAGCACACGCAGGCGGCGCTGCAGGAATAGGCGCCCGCGGCGCGGTCCCGGTGGCCGGCGCGATGTAGCGCTAAAGTTCCGCGCCATGAATCTGCGTCAAATCGAAGTGTTCCGCGCCATCATGGCCACCGGCTCCGTGAGCGATGCCGCCCGCCTGCTGCATGTGTCCGTTCCCGCCGTGAGCCGGGTGCTCTCGCACACCGAAACCCAGCTCAACTTTCCGCTCTTCATGCGCATCAAGGGCCGGCTGTCGCCCACGGCCGAGGCGCGGCGCCTGTACCACGAGGTCGAGGACGTCTACCAGGGCGTGCAGCGCATCAGCGACCTCTCGCACGAACTCATGGCGCGCCGCTCGGGCCTGATCAGCGTGGTGTCGAGCCCGGGCATCGGCCACATGCTGGTGCCGATGGCGATCGCGCACTACCACCAGGCCAATCCCGAGACGCGCGTGCACTTCAAGTGCCTCAACCAGGACCTGCTGCGCGAGCGCCTGCTGAGCCGGCACTTCGACCTCGGCATCTCGCTCGAGGCGGTGGACCATCCGAACCTCATCACGATGCCGGTCGCGCGCTGCCGCATCGTGTGCATCTGCCCGCACACGCATCCGCTGGCCGCGCGCAACGCGGTCGGCGCGCAGGACCTGCTGCCCTACGACCTGATGTCGTACCCGCGCGGCACGCCCTTCGGCGAGCTGGTGCGCCACTTCTTCGCGTCGCTCGACGAGGCCCCGCGCACCATGCTCGAGGTGGGCTCGCCGCAGAACGCCTGCGCGCTCACGCACCTGGGCGCGGGCATCGCGCTGGTCGACGAGTTCTCGCTGCAGGCCTGGCCCGACGCGCGCTTTCGCATCCTGCCGGTGGAGGGCATCGAGCCGCTGGTCGCGCACCTCGTGCACCTGCGCACCGACCCGCTCTCGCCGGCCGCCGAAGCCTTCGTGCGCACCCTGCGCAGCGTGCTGATGCAGCGCGGACTCGCCGCGCCGCAAGCGCAGGAAGACTGATCGCCGCCTCGGTCCGGCCCGGCGCCCGAGACCAGGGAATGCCCCAATAGCATGCGCTTCGCACCGCATATAAGCACGCCAAAACATGGCGCACCAGCCCGGGGCCAGGTGTTAACCAGCGCGTAAGGACGCCGCACAAAGCATCAATCGACGCCGCTTTTCTCGCTCGAAATAATTCGTCGCATCGCCACCGCACACCACCGCGGTGCAGTTCGCTCCCCGCGAACCCCGCCGTTTTGATCGCGACTATTTCTGGAGAAAAGCCCATGTTCCGTCACCTCAAGTCCCTGCTGGCGCCGCTGGCCTTCGCCCTCATCGCAGGTGCCGCCGGCACCGCCGCCGCCCAGCCCGCGCCGCTGCGCACCGGCGTCGATCCCAACTTCCCGCCGCATGCCTTCCCCAAGCTCAGCGGCGGCTACCAGGGCTTCAACGTCGAGCTCGGCGAGGAGATCGCCAAGCGCCTCGGCCGCCGCATCGAGATCGAGGGCGCGCAGTACTCGGCGCTGATCCCGGCGCTCAACGCGGGCAAGTTCGACTTCCTGATGGCGCCGACCACGGTGTCGCCCGAGCGTGCGAAGTCGGTGCTGTTCACCGAGGGCTACCTCGAGAACAACTTCACGCTGGTCGTGAAGAAGGAGCGCAACGACATCCAGCGCCTGGAAGACCTCAAGGGCAAGACCATCGCCGTGAACAAGGGCTCGGGCCCCGAGGAATGGGCGCGCAACAACCAGGCGCAGTACGGCTACGAGATCGCCGTCTACGGCACCAACGCCGACGCGGTGCAGGCCGTGATCTCGGGCCGCGGCGACGCCAACCTCGCGGGCGTCACGCCCTCGGCCTGGGCCGTGAAGAGCGCGCCGGCGATCAAGACCACCTTCGTCATCAAGACCGGCTCGGTCTGGGCCATTCCGTTCCGCATCGACGACAAGGCCGGGCGCGACCAGGTGAGCAACGTGCTCAAGTGCATGAAGCTCGACGGCTCGCTGCAGAAGCTGCACACGAAGTGGTTCGGCGCCGAGCCCGCGGCCGACTCGGCCACGGTGGTCTCGCCGGCCGGCCACGGCATCCCGGGCCTGTTCGGCTACGAGGCCACGAGCGCCAAGCCGGTCTGCAAGTAAGCGCGCCCCTGCCCTTCCCGTCCACCCCGTCCCCCATCAGCCGAGCATCGCCGTGACGTCTTCCCCGCTCCTGCAAGTCCGCAACCTGCACAAATCCTTTGGCAGCGTTCCCGTGCTCAATGGCATCGACCTCGATGTGCAGGCGGGCGAGCTGGTCTCGGTGATCGGCCCCTCGGGCTCGGGCAAGAGCACGCTGCTGCGCTGCTGCAACCGCATGGAGGACGCGAGCCGCGGCGAGGTGCGCGTGGAAGGCCACGACATCTATGCGCGCGGCGCCAACCTGAACCGGCTGCGCGAGCGCGTGGGCATGGTGTTCCAGGCCTTCAACCTCTATCCGCACCTCGACGTGCTGGGCAACGTGACGCTGGCGCTGCGCAAGGTCAAGAAGATGGCGCGCGACGCGGCCGAGCACAGCGCCATGGAGGCGCTCGCGCGCGTCGGCATGGAGCACAAGGCGCGCGTGCGCCCCACCCAGCTGTCGGGCGGCCAGCAGCAGCGCGTGGGCATCGCGCGCTCGATCGCGCTGAAGCCCGCGCTGGTGCTGTTCGACGAGCCGACCAGCGCGCTCGACCCCGAGATGGTCGGCGGCGTGCTGCAGGTGATGCGTGAGCTGCGCGCCGACGGCATGACCATGGTGGTGGTGACGCACGAGATGGGCTTCGCCAAGGCGGCATCCGACCGCGTGGTGTTCATGGACGGCGGCGCCATCGTCGAGCAGGGCTCGCCCGCGCAGGTGTTCGAGGCGCCGGTGCATGCGCGCACCGCGGCTTTCATCGCCAGCATCGGCAGCCGCGCGCTCTGAGCGACCGACCGGAAGCGCCGCATGCAGTTCGACAAGCTCGTCTTCACCTTCTTCAACGGCGACATCGCCGCGCGCTACCTGCCCCAGGTGCTGGACGGCGCGCGCGTGACGATCGAGCTGGGCCTGGCCGTGATCGCCGCCGGCCTGGCGCTGGGCATCGTGCTGGCCTACCTGCGCAGCCTGCCGGTGCGCGGGCTGCCGCTGCTGGTGTCGACGCTGGTCGACATCCTGCGCGCGCTGCCGCCGCTGGTGCTGATCATCCTGTTCTATTACGCGCTGCCCTTCCTCGGCCTGTCGCTCGGTGCCTTCGCCTCGACCTGGCTGGCCCTGACGCTGGTGCTCGCGGCCTTCTCCGAGGAGGTGTTCTGGGCCGGCATCGAGTCGCAGCCGCGCGGCGTGATGGAGGCCGCGCGCTCCACCGGCCTGAGCCACACGCAGGCCATGGTGCACGTGCTGCTGCCGCAGTCGTGCCGGCTGATGGTGGCGCCGCTGACCAACCGCGTGATCGCCATTACCAAGGGCACGGCCTACGGCTCGGTGGCCGCGCTCAACGAGATCCTGAACCAGGCCACCTCGGCCACCAGCTTCGCGGGCAATCCCACGCCGCTGATGATGGGCGCGCTGGGCTACCTCGTGATCTTCCTGCCCGTGGTGGTCGCCGGGCGCTACATCGAGCGGCGCCACGGCGCGGGCCGCCACTGACGCCGCCGAACGGAGCCCTCCATGGAACTCATCCTCCAGTACTTCTTCAACCTCGGCGTGGTGCGCGAGGTCGGTCCCTACATCCTGCAGGGCCTGCTCAACACGCTGCTGCTGTCAGCCTGGGTGATCCCGCTCGGGCTGGCGGCCGGCATGGTGCTGGCTTTGGCCGGCTTCGTGATCCGCAACCGGCTGGTGCGCGCGCTGCTCGTTGTCTACATCGACTTCTTCCGCGCCTTCCCGCCGCTGGTGCTGCTGATCTTCCTCTATACCGGCCTGCCCTACCTCGGCATGGAGCTCTCGCCCATGGCCTGCGTGGCGCTGGGCTTCATGCTCAACAACTCGAGCTACTTCGGCGAGATCCTGCGCGCGGGCCTGGAGTCGGTGCCGCGCGGCCAGCGCGAGGCCGCGCTGTCCACCGGCATGGGCCGCCCGGCCAGCCTGCTGTTCGTGGAGATCCCGCAGGCGGTGCGCAACGTGTTCCCCGACCTCGTGAGCAACATGATCGAGGTGGTGAAGCTCACCACCATCGCCAGCGTGGTGTCGGTGCCCGAGATGCTGTATGCCGCGCGCTCCGCGCAATCGATGCTCTACAACCCCACGCCCATCGTGCTGGCCGCGCTGATCTATCTCGCGCTGCTGTGGCCGCTGGTCGTGCTGCTGGGGCGGCTGGAGAAACGCCAGCGCCGCCCGAATCCCAAGGCCGCCTGAGGCGCCTGACCCCTACAACCACCAACGCTGATTGAGGAAGCAATGATGACAAGCAAACGTACCCTGGGCCTGGCCGTCGCCCAGATGGGCCCGGTACACCTGGCGGACACCCGCGAGGCGGTCGTGCGCCGCATGGTCGAGCTGATGCGCGACGCCAAGGGCCGCGGTGCCGAGATGGTCGTGTTCCCCGAGCTCGCGCTCACCACCTTCTTTCCGCGCTACTGGATGGACGAGGCCGAGGCCGAGGCCCGCTTCTTCGAGCCGGCCATGCCCAATGCGCAGGTGCAGCCGCTGTTCGACGAGGCGAAGGCGCTCGGCCTGGGCTTCTACCTCGGCTATGCCGAACTGACGCCCGAGGGCACGCGCTACAACACCGCGATCATCGTGGACCGCGCGGGCGCCATCGTCGGCAAGTACCGCAAGATCCACCTGCCCGGCCATTCCGAGCACAAGCCCGAGGCGCCGTTCCAGCACCTGGAGAAGAAGTTCTTCGAGGTCGGCGACCTGGGCTTCCGCGTCTTCGACACCATGGGCACGCGCTTCGGCATGTGCCTGTGCAACGACCGGCGCTGGCCCGAGACCTATCGCGTGATGGCGCTGCAGAGCGCCGAGGTGGTGGTGCTGGGCTACAACACGCCCTCGCTCAACATCCACTGGAACGAGCCGGTGCACCTGCGCACCACCACGCACCTGGTGTCGCTGCAGGCCAATGCCTACCAGAACGGCATCTGGGTGGCCGCGGCCGCCAAGTGCGGCTCGGAGGACGGCCACCACATGATCGGCAGCTCGGCCATCGTCGCGCCCACGGGCGAGATCGTGGCGCGCTCGCTCACGGAAGAGGACGAGGTGATCTGCGTGAAGGCCGACATGTCGCTGGGCGAATACTTCCGCCAGCACGTGTTCAACTTCGCCAAGCACCGCCGCCCCGAGCACTACCGCCTGATCGTCGAGCGCACGGGCGCGGGCGAGCCGCTGGTCTGAACGCGCGCACGGAACCCCTCATGGACACCACCATCGCTTCGCTGATCGGCGAAGAACCCTTCGACCTCACGATCCGCGGCGGGCGCATCGTCACCGACGGCCGCGTGGTCGAGGGCGACCTCGGCGTGCGCGACGGCCGCATCGCCGCCATCGGCGGCTCGCTGCCGCCGGGCCGCCGCGACGTCGACGCCACCGGCCGCTGGGTGCTGCCCGGCGGCATCGACAGCCACTGCCACGTCGAGCAGCGCTCGGGCATGGGCATGATGTGCGCCGACGACTTCTACTCGGCCACCGTGTCGGCCGCCTTCGGCGGCACCACCACCATCCTGCCCTTCGCGGCGCAGCACCGCGAGATGTCGGTGCCCGAGGTGCTGGCCGACTACAGCCGGCGCGCGGCCGAGAAGGCGGTGATCGACTACGGCTTCCACCTGATCCTGGCCAACCCCGACGACGCCACGCTCTCGACCGACCTGCCCGCGGCCATCCGCGACGGCATCACCTCGCTCAAGGTCTACATGACCTACGACCGCATGAAGCTCGAGGACTACCAGTTGCTCGAGGTGCTCGCGCTGGCGCGGGCCGAGGGCGCGCTGGTGATGGTGCATGCCGAGAACAACGACATGATCCGCTGGATCGCGCAGCGCCTGATCGACCGCGGCCACACCGCGCCCAAGTTCCATGGCGTGGCGCACGATCCGCTGGCCGAGACCGAGGCCACTTACCGCGCCATCGCACTCGCGCGGCTGGTCGACGTGCCGCTGCTGCTGGTGCACGTGGCTGGCGGCGACACGGTGGAAGTGATCCGCCAGGCCCAGACCCTGGGCGCCAACGTGCTGGCCGAGAGCTGCCCGCAGTACCTGTTCCTGACGGCGGACGACATGGACCGCCCGGGCCTGGAAGGCGCGATGTTCTGCTGCTCGCCGCCCGCGCGCGATGCCGATGCGCAGGAAGCCATCTGGCGTGGCCTGATCGACGGCACCCTGGCCACCTATTCGTCGGACCACGCGCCCTACCGCTTCGACGAGACCGGCAAGCTGCCCAAGGGCGACGCCACCACCTTCAAGGAAATGGCCAACGGCGTGCCCGGCATCGAGCTGCGCCTGCCGCTGCTGTTCAGCGAAGGCTTCCTCAAGGGGCGCATCGACATCCACCAGTTCGTGGCGCTCACCGCCACCAACCACGCGAGGCTCTACGGCCTGGCACCGCGCAAGGGCGCGATCGCGCTGGGCGCGGACGCCGACATCGCGGTGTGGAACGCCGAGCGCGAGACCACCATCAGCGCCGCCATGCTGCACGACAACGCCGGCTACACGCCCTACGAGGGCCGGACCATCCAGGGCTGGCCCGAGGTGGTCGTGAGCCGCGGCCGCGTGGTGATCGAGGACGGCGCGCTGCATGCCGAGCGCGGCAGCGGCCAGTACCTGCGCCGCGGCGCACCGGACCTCACGCGCCGCGCACCGGTGGCACCCGCGCAGCGCCCGCATGGCCATGTGCTGAAGGCGCTGATCGGCCTCGGGGAGGAGAAGGCATGAACACCGCCGCCAATCCGCCGCGCGTGCGCGTGCTGAACCCGAACAGCAGCGTCTCGGTGACCGAGGCCGTGGCACGCGCCTTCCGCGCCACCGTGCCGCCCGCGCAATGCGACTTCGATTGCGTCACGGCGCACGAGGGCCCGCAGGGCATCGTCACGCAGGACGACTTCGAGCTGGGCGCGCGCCTCGCGGCCGACGACGTGGCCGCGCATGCCGCCGAGGCCGATGCCTTCGTGCTGGCCTGCTTCAGCGACCCCGGCATCGCCGTCGCGCGCATGCGCAGCGAGCGCCCGGTCGTCGGCCTGGGCGAAGCCGGCATGCGTGCCGCCATGGCGCGCGGCGAGCGTGTGGGCGTGATCGCCATTGCCAGTGCCGCCATCCCGCGCCACCTGCGCTACTGGGAGGCACTGGGCGTGCGCGAGCGCGTCGTGGCGGAACGGCCGCTCGACCTGCCGGTGCACCTGTCGGGCGACGCCGCCCATGCGCTGGCGCCGATGATCGCGGCGGCGCGCCTGCTGGTCGACGAGGACGGCGCCGACGTCGTGCTGCTCGGCTGCGCCGGCATGGCCGAGCTGCGCGCCCCGCTCGAAGCCGCGGTGGGCGTGCCCGTGATCGACCCCTGCGAGGCGGCGGCCGAACTCTCGGCCCGGCTCGCGCGGGCCTGGCGCGACGGAGCCGCCACGTGATCGACGCCGCACCGCGGCGGCTGGGCGTGCTCGGCGGCATGGGTCCGCTGGCCGGCGCCGCCTTCGCGCTGCGCATGGTGCAGCTCACGCCGGCCGACAACGACCAGCAGCACATCCCCGTGCTGCTGTGCAACGACCCCGCCATTCCCGACCGCTCCTCGGCCTTCCTCGGCCAGGGGCCGAGCCCGCTGCCCGGCATGCTGCGCGGCATCGACACGCTGGTGGCCGGCGGCGCCGACTGCATCGCCATTCCCTGCAACACCGCCCACCTGTGGTTCGACGAGCTGCAGGCCGCCAGTCCGACGCGGCTGCTGCACATCGTCGAGGCCGTGGTGGCGGACCTGCGCCGCCAGGGCGTGACCGAGGGCAAGGTCGGCATCCTGGGCACGCCCGCGACCATCGCGATGGGGCTCTACCAGCGCCACCTGCGCGACGCCGGCTACGAGACCATCGAGCCTTCGCCCGAGGAGGTGCAGCGCCTGTGCGTGCCCGCGATCGCGGCCGTGAAGGCCAACCGCATCGACGAGGCTTTCGCGCCCGCGGCCGAAGGCATTCGCGCGCTCGCGCGGCAAGGCGCGCGCGCGGTGGTGCTCGGGTGCACCGAGCTGCCGCTGGCCGTTCCGGCGGCGCGGCGCGGCGAGTTCGATGTGGTGCTGACCGATTCGATCGATGCGCTGGCGCGCGAAGCCATCGGGCTGATGCGGCCCGCCGATGCGTCGGCTCACGCGTCCATGTCGCGCAGGTAGACCGGCAGATCCATCACGGGCGGCCGGCGCGGACCGGACCGGTCAGCCGGCCGCGCGACTGCCCACCAGCACCGGCGCGGCGCGATAGCGATCCGGGAACACCTTCTTGAGGTTCTCGATCTTGGGCAGGTCGTTGAAGACGATGTACGGTTGCGAGGGATTGCGCGTCAGGTAGTCCTGGTGATAGGCCTCCGCCGGGAAGAAGCGCTTCTCCATCTCGATGGTCGTGACGATCGGTTGGCCGAAACTCTTGAGCTGCCCGAGCTGTTCGATGTAGGCCTTGGCGACACGGGCCTGCTCCGCGTTCTGCGCGAAGATGGTCGAGCGGTACTGGGTCCCGCGATCGGGGCCCTGCCGGTTCAGCTCGGTCGGGTCGTGGGCCACCGAGAAATAGATCTGCAGGATGCGTCCGTAGCTGATCTGCCGGGGGTCGTAGGTGATGGCGACCGCTTCGGCATGGCCGGTTCTTCCGGTGCCGACCATCTCGTACTGCGCGGATTTCTCGTCGCCGCCGGCGTAGCCGGACACCGCGTTGACGACGCCCTTCACATGCTGGTACACGCCCTGGACGCCCCAGAAGCAACCGCCGGCGATGACCGCGACCTCGGTGGCCGCGGTCGGGGCGGCGGCATCGACCGTGGGCGCGGGAATCACGATGGCGCTTTCGGCGGCCAGGCTGGGCACCAGCCTGAAGGCGGCCAGGCCGGCCAGCCCGGCGGCGGCCCACAACGCGGCACGGCGCGACAGGGAGCGACCGGAGGACGCGGGCTCGATGGGTGTCGGGGAATCGTTCATGGGACGGGACCTTTCGTTGATGGGCGTGCGGTCGTGCGGCACGAGCCGGGCGGGCGCGCCTGTTCCTAGTTCGAACGCATCGCGCCCTCGGTTACACCGCGTCGCGAACGAACCGGCAAGCGACCGGCATCGGTGAACCCCGCAAAAGAAAAGTTCGAGCGCATGGAATAAGCGGTGCGCGGCGGCGTCTACGTCCGCAACAACCCTCCATTTAGAGGACTCCCGATGCTGACGACGATTCCCTCCCGCTTGCGGCGCCCTCGCGCGCTGTTCTTCGGTGCCGCGGCGCTGGCCTGCGCGGCCGTGGCCTTGGGCGCATGGCATGCGCCGCCGTCCGGCAAGGGCGGCGATGCCGGCCTCATGGCCCGGCTGATGGACGTCTGCACTTCGCGCGACCCCGCGCAGGCAGGCTTCGCCGCCGAGAACGACGCGGCCATGGCCCGGATGATGGCCGGCATGGACATCAAGTCCTCCGGCGACGTGGACCGCGACTTCGCCGAGATGATGATCGCGCACCACCAGGGCGCGATCGACATGGCGCAGGCCGAGCTGCGCCACGGCAGCAACGAGCAGCTGCGTCGCATCGCGCAGGAAATCATCGTCGAGCAGCAGCAGGAGATCGCCGCGATGCGGCTGGCGCTCGACCAGCCGCTGCCGCCCTCCATGCCCGCGCCCACGCAGCCCGCGCGCCCGTAGGCGCCGCCAGGTCCACCTTCACTTTCCTTCGAGCACCAGAACACCATGAAGAACCGCCCCTCTCCCCTCTTCCCCATCTTCCCCCGCTGGCTGACGGCCATGGCGCTGCTGGCCTCGGCCGCCTGCGCGCAGGCCGGCCAGGCGCCGCGTGCCGCCGCGGAGGCCGACATCGTGATGAGCCACCGCGACCGCGTCTATGCGGCCGAGCAGTTCTCCAACACGGTGTCGGTCACCGATCCCGTGGACAACAAGCTGCTGGGCGTGATCCGCCTCGGCGATCCCGCGCCCGGCAACTTCAGCCCGCTGTACCGCGGCCAGGTGCTGGTGCACGGCATGGGCTTCTCGCCCGACCACCGCACGCTCGCGGTGGTGTCGATCGGCTCGAACTCGGTGAGCTTCATCGACACCGCGACCAATGCGGTGAAGCACACCACCTACGTGGGCCGCTCGCCGCACGAGGCCTTCTACACGCCCGACGGCAAGGAGGTGTGGGTCACGGTGCGCGGCGAGAGCCATGTGGCGGTGCTCGACGCCGCCACCTTCGAGGAGAAGACGCGCATCGCCACGCCCAACGGTCCGGGCATGCAGATCTTTTCGCCCGACGGGAAGTACGGCTACATCTGCTCCTCGTTCAATCCCGAGACCGTGGTGATCGACACGGCCAGCAAGCAGGTGGTGGGCCGCGTGAAGCAGGACAGCCCGTTCTGCCCCAACATCGCCGCCACGCCCGACGGCAGGCAGGTCTGGTTCACGCTCAAGGACATCGGCCGCACGATGGTGTTCGACGCGAAGCCGCCGTTCGCGCCGATCAAGGCCTTCGACACCGGGCCGATCACCAACCACGTCAACTTCGCCACCACCGCCAAGGGCAGCTTCGCCTATGTCACCGTGGGCGGCCTCAACCAGGTCAAGGTGTTCCGCACCGACGACTTCTCGCAGGTGGCGACCATTCCCGTCGGCAAGCTGCCGCATGGCGTGTGGCCCTCGGGCGACGGCAAGCGCATCTACGTGGGACTCGAGAACGCCGATGCGCTGGCCGCGATCGACACGGCCACCCACACCGTGGTCGCGAACGTGCCCATCGGCCAGGCGCCGCAGGCGATCGCCTATGTGCCGAACGCGGTGCCGGCCGACGCGGGCGACGGCACGCAGGGCCTGCAGCCGCCGGGACTGGCCGGCCAGGTCGCCCACCTCTCGCTGGTGCCGGCCGGACCGCGCAAGGAAGCAACCCCGGCCGGCGCGCCGACCAGCGTCGCGCTCTTCGACCAGGGCCTGCTGCAGGTGCTGCAGGCCTCGGCGACGGGCCTGGAGCCGAAGCAGCCCTATGTGCTCGCGCTGGCCGACAAGCCCGATGGCAGCGGCACGCTGCAGCCGCTCGCCAGCTTCATGACCAACCCGGCGGGCGCCGCCATCGTGAATGCCATCGGGCCGATCCGCCAGCAGGTGAAGGGCGGCCCCGCGGGCGATACTCGGCGCTACCTGGTGATCGCGCCGCAGGTCGGCGGCAAGCCCTCGGCCCCGGTGCAGATCCAGGACCTTTGATGGCATCGGGCCTTCCCCTGACCCAGCAGCGCCGCGCGCATCCATGAGCGACCTGATCCTGCTCGTCGAGCCGATGATTCCCGCCTTGCGGCGCTATGCGCGCGCGCTGCTGCGGGATCGCGAATCGGCCGACGAACTGGTGCAGGACTGCCTCGAGCGCGTGATCGCGCGCTGGGCCCAGCGGCGCGAGGCCGAGGACACGCGGTCCTGGGTCTTCGCAATCCTGCACAACCTCGCGGTGCAGCGCATGCGCCAGCAGTCGCGCCGGGGCCTGCACCTGGCCATCGACGAGATCGACAAGATCGACGAAGAGGCGCTGGGCGTGCCTGCGCAGCAGGAGCATCGCGTGCGGCACCACGAACTGATGCGCGCGCTCGACGGCCTCTCGGAAGAGCAGCGCGCGGTGCTGCTGCTGGTCGCCGTGGAGGACCTGTCCTATGCCGAGGCCGCCGCGGCGCTCGGCATTCCGGTGGGCACCGTCATGTCGCGCCTGGCCCGCGCGCGCCAGCGGCTGCATCGCATGCTCGACGGTGTCGAGGCCATGGCACCGGCCGATCCGTCGCATGCCGAGCCTGCGGCACGCCCTCACCTGCGGAGACTCAAATGAACGTCGATCCACCCGACGCCCGACCCATCCTCGAAGAAGACCTGCATGCCTACGTCGATGGCGTGCTCGACCCGCGCCGCCATGACCAGGTGCGGGCGTATTTGCGGCAGCACGCCGATGTCGCCCACGAGGTCGAGGCCCATGCACGGCACCGGCGCGCGCTGCGCGAAGCGCTGGCCCCCATTGCCGAGGAACCGCTGCCGCCCGGGTTGAACCTCGCGCGCATGGTGGCCGAGCACGATCGGCAGGAAGCGCAGGCACGGCGCGAGCCCGCGCGGCGATGGCCGTGGGGCATGGCGGCCGCGCTGGTGCTCGCGCTCGGCGTCGGCGGCGGCGCCGGATGGTCGCTGCGTGGCGTGCAGGCCCCCGAGGGAAGCGGCATCTTCGCGCTGGGGCGCGAGGCGGCGCGCGGCTACGACGTCTACGCATCGGATGCCACGCGCCCCGTGGAGATGGGACCGTCCCAGCGCGCGGAGCTCGTCAGCTGGGTCTCGTCGCGGCTGGGACGGCAGGTCGCGATCCCCGACCTTTCGGCCGCGGGCTACGGCTTCGTGGGTGGTCGCCTGGTCATGACCGAGCATGGCCCGGCCGGCCTCTTCATCTACCAGGACGCGCAGGCCACGCGGCTCTCGCTGATGGTGCGGCCGATGGCCGTCGACCAGGACACGCCGACGATGAAGCGGATCGACGGCCCGCACACCGGCTATGCCTGGGCCGACCGCGGGCTGGGCTACGGCGTGGTGGGGGCGAACGAGGCCCGCGTGCTGCATCCGCTGGCCGACGAGATGCGGCGCCAGATCGGCGAGGAGCTCAAGGGGTAGGTCCACGGCAAGCGGCCGGCCCGTCGAGCCGGATGCCGGGGGCGTAACCTTTTGCCCCGGGCAACCGAACTAGCCTTCGAAGCGGCGGCGTTGCGCCAAGCTGGCGTCTCGCGCGTGCTTCGTTATATTCAACAGTACATATCGATGGCCGCCATCCGCCCCATCGTCCAGGAGTTGTCATGACCCATCGTTCGGATCGTCGTTTCTTCCTCGGTGCTTCGGCTTCGACGCTCGGGGCCGCGGTGGCCGCCGCCTGGGGCTGGCGCTCCGGTGCCGCGCAGGCCGCGGAGCCCGGCAAGTTCGAGGTCACCCGGACCGACGCCGAATGGCGCAAGCTGCTCACGCGGAACCAGTACGCGGTGCTGCGGCAGGACGGCACCGAGCGGCCTTACAGCAGCCCGCTCAACGACGAACATCGCGAGGGCCGCTTCGCCTGCGCGGGCTGTGCGCTCGATCTCTTCTCCTCGAAGACGAAGTTCGACAGCAAGACCGGCTGGCCCAGCTTCTGGCAGCCGTTGCCGAACGCCGTCGGCGAGACGAGCGACAGCTCCCACGGCATGACCCGCACGGCGGTGCATTGCCGCCGTTGCGGCGGGCACCTGGGCCATGTCTTCAACGACGGCCCCCAGCCCACGGGCCTGCGCTATTGCATGAACGGCCTGGCCATGAAGTTCGCGCCCGGCGCCGCCTGATTCCGATCCCGCGCACCCGGGCCTTCCACCATGCTGCTGTTCGTCGTCGCCTATCTGGGCGGGGTCCTGACCATCCTGAGCCCCTGCATCCTGCCGGTGCTGCCCTTCGTGTTCGCGCGTGGCGACCGGCCCTTCATGAAGAACGGGCTGCCGCTGCTGATCGGCATGGCCCTGACCTTCGCGGCCGTGGCCTCGCTGGCCGCGGTCGGCGGCGGCTGGGCCGTGGAGGCGAACCAGTACGGGCGCGTCGTGGCGATCGTGCTGATGGCACTGTTCGGGCTGGCGCTGCTGCTGCCGGGGCTGTCCGAGCGCCTCGCGCGGCCGCTCGTGGGCTGGGGCGAGCGGCTGTCCGCCTCGGCCGAAACCACCGGTGCGGGCGGATCGCCGCGCTCCGCCTTCGGCACGTCGCTGCTGCTCGGCGTGGCCACGGGCCTGCTGTGGGCGCCTTGTGCCGGCCCCATCCTCGGACTGGTGCTGACCGGCGCGGCACTGGGTGGCGCCAGTGTCCGGACCTCGCTGCTGCTGCTGGCCTACGCGGCGGGCGCGGCCACCTCGTTGGCCGGTGCGCTGCTGGTGGGCGGACGGCTGTTCAAGGCCATGAAGCGGTCGCTGGGCGCGGGCGAATGGATCCGCCGCGGCATCGGCGCGGCCCTGCTGTGCGGCGTGGCGGCCATCGCGCTGGGGCTGGACACCGGCGTGCTGGCGCAGCTCTCGCTGGCGGGAACCGCCTCGGTCGAACAGGCGCTGATCGACAAGGTGCGGCCCAGGGATGAATCGCCGCTGGTGACGACCGACCCCGATTCCACCGTGATGATGGCGCCCGGCAACGCCATGATGGCCGCCAATACCGCGATGCGGGCCGAGAGCGGCGGCGCCGCGGCGCTGCCGGTCGAAGACCAGGCCCCCGCGCTCGACGGCGCCGTGCAATGGCTCAACTCGCCACCCCTGCGCATGGAGCCCCTGCGCGGCAAGGTGGTGCTGATCGACTTCTGGACCTACTCCTGCATCAACTGTCTGCGCGCCCTGCCCTATGTGCGCGCATGGGCCGAGAAGTACAAGGACAAGGGCCTAGTGGTGATCGGCGTGCATGCGCCGGAGTTCGCTTTCGAGAAGAAGCTCGACAACGTGCGCAAGGCCGTGAAGGACCTGCAGCTCGACTATCCGGTGGCGGTCGACAACGACTATGCGATCTGGCGCGCCTTCAGGAACGAGTACTGGCCCGCGCACTACTTCATCGACGCGCAAGGGCGCATCCGCCATCACCACTTCGGCGAAGGCGCCTACGACGAGTCGGAGCAGGTCATCCGGCAGCTGCTGGCCGAGGCGGGACAAGGCGCGATGCCCGCCGAGCTCGTCAAGGTCGAGGCGCAAGGCGCGCAGGCCGCGGCGGACGCCGCGAACCTGCGATCGCCCGAGACCTACATCGGCTACGAACGCGCCGAGAACTTCGTCTCGCCCGGCGGCCCGGTCCGCGGCAAGGCGCACGGCTACACGGCGCCGTCCCGGCTCGAGGCCAACCAGTGGGCGCTCGGCGGCCGCTGGACCGTGGGCGGGCAAAGCGCCGTGCTCGACAAGGCACGGGGGCGCATCGCCTACCGCTTCCATGCGCGCGACCTGCACCTCGTGCTCGGATCGACGACGCCGGGGCATCCCGTGCGCATCAAGGTGACCCTCGACGGCAAGCCGCCCGGAGACGACCACGGCATCGACATCGATGCACAAGGCAATGGGGTGGTCGACGGCCAGCGCCTCTACCAGCTGGTGCGGCAGCGCGGCGCGGTGGCGGATCGGCGCTTCGAGATCGAGTTTCTCGATTCGGGCGTGGAGGCCTTCGCGTTCACCTTCGGTTGATCGCGCGCTAGTCCCAGATCGCCGCGTTCACCAGATAGTCGGGCAGCGTCCGGGCGGCCAGCACGAGCAGGCCGAAATCCGCATCGTCGAGTTTCTGCGGCGCGGTGTCGAAGTGGCTCAGCGTTCCGACGACCCGCGCATCGAGCAGCGTCAGAGCGACCGCGTGGTAGGCCCGGATCATTCCCTGGTAGGGACTGCCGTCGAGCAGCGCCTCCTGGGAGGAGTCCTCGACGTGGAGGAAGGCGTCGCGCAGCACGAACCGGCAGAAGCTGTCCGCCAGCGGAAACACGGCGAAGCGTTCGGGCCGTGGTTGCTCCAGCTTGTCGATCAGCAGCACGTTCCTGACCTGATCGCCGTCGACCTTGAAGATGGCGGTGAAGCGATGCGGAACCGCCGCATTCAGGGCCCGCAGTGCATGCTCGAAGGCCTGCGCCTGGATCAGCGACAGGACCGAATCCGCGGTGGCTTCGAGTCGTTGCCTGGGTGGCGTGGGCAAGGTGGGCATCATCGGCTGGGGCGCTAGCAGATGGCTTCGTGCACCGCTTCGTCCGCGATGAGCAGGTCCTTGTAGAAGGCGCCGAACGGGCGTGTCGGATGCGCGATCTGGATCTCCAGCACCCAGAGTCCCGGACCGCGCCCGGCCGCGGGGATCGCAGGCGGGAAGTCGCCCACACGGTGTTCGTGGAGGCCCAGGTTGAGGCGCCATCCTCTCGCCTGCGCACGCTGCGTCGCGTAGGCATACAGCGCCTCGCCGTCGAGGCCCTCGGTGCACAGGCGCGAACTCACTTCCTGCCAGATCGCGCGCACGGTTCTCGCGCAGTCTTCCATCTGGGGATCGCCGCCGACCACGAAGGTCTCGCCGGCGTCGCCCTCATGGCCTTCCCACACCGGGCCGATGTCGATGAAGAAGATGTCCTGTTCGCCGAGCACGCGAGCCGGGTCGGACGCGTCCCTGGCGGTCTTGAGCGTGTCCTCGCCGAAGCGGATCGCGACCGGATGCCAGTTGCGTTCCATCTCCAGCGCCTGCAGCGTCGCCGCCGCCAGGGCCGTGGCTCGCGCATGCGTCATGCCAGGCCGGATGCCGGATGCGATCTGCCGGACCGCGCGCTGCGACAGGGAGCGAGCGCGTCGCAGGGCCGCCAATGGCAACCCTGCCTCGGTGACGGCGGATCGGAGCAGTTCGGGAAGCATCATGGTCATCGGCGGTATCCGTCTGCCTGGATCGAGGCAATCGCTGTATCTTACAAAATACAGCGATGCCCGATCCCGCCCCGCCGGCGATGCACCTGCCCTAGATGTAGCAGTTCTTCAGGATGATCGCGCGACCGGCCGTGCTGCCCACGTAGGCGATGAAGGCGTCGACCGCGGCATTGGTCGAGCCGGCGCGGCCGCGTATCGCCACGGCGTCCTGCAGCAGGCGGTCATGCGGCGGGTTGCCGTTCACCGTGGCCGGCGTGTACTCGAAGTAGGTGCCGGTCAGCGGCGTGCGGATGGCGCCGGTGCTGCTGTCGCACAGCTGCGACTTGGCGACGAAGCCGATGTTGGGATAGGTCGTGGCGCTGGTGCTCGCGTTCACCGCCGTGTAGGTGGTGCCGATGGTCGTGTACTGCGCGAACTTGGCGTCGTAGGCACCGCCCGGGTAGGTGATGGCGTTGACCCGGCTCAGCACCTGCTGGGCCGCGGTGCCGTACGGCGCGGTGACCGGGTTGGCGATCGCGACCTGGCCGTTCGCATAGGCGTAGCTCGCGGGATTGGTGAAGCCGCTCGAGCCGCTGGTGCTCACGTTCGGGCCGTACTTGGACCACAGGATCAGCTTGCCCTCGGCATAGCGGAACGGCACCTGCACCACGGTGGGATGGCCGGTGCGCAGGGCCGCCGGCGTGGTGTCGTCGGCCGCGAAGAACAGGTCATAGGGCGTGGTGCCGCCGGGCGCGGCCAGCGCGGTGTTGATCGCCGTCTGGAAATCGCCCGTCGCGCCATAGGTCACGGTGAAGCTGCTGCCCGAGAACGGCAGGCCCGAGGCGCCGAAGGCGTTGACGAGCTGGACCATCGCGCCCTGGAAATTCGCGGCCACCGCCACGGTGATCGACTGCGCCCAGGTGGCGGACGAACCCAGCATCAGCACCGATGCCGAAACGCTCAGGGTAATTTTTCTGATCGAAAGCTTTTTCACGTTATCTCCTCGAAGAATTGGATGAATGACTGCCTGTGAATCTTTCTCGCTATATAGGCTTGCATATAGGTTGCATAGCATTCGGGTAATGCATAGGCATTGAATTGAAGGCTCTGGCGACTGGAAATCGTCCTATGGCGCGAAAAAAATCACGGACGCTATACTCTCAAAAATATAACGAGACAGGTGAACAAATGAAGAAGACCACGAAAAAATACACTGGCCATGTTCCCGAATTGAGTTCGAAAGTATGCGCGGCCATTTACGCGTTGCTTTGTTCTTATTCATCCATCGCCACGGCCGCGCCGCAGGGCGGCACGGTCACCAGCGGCAGCGCCACCATCGGCCAGGCGGGCAGCGTGACCCGCATCGACCAGAGCACGCAACGCGCGAGCATCAACTGGCAGGGCTTCGGCATCGCCGCCGGCGAAACCGTCAATTTCAACCAGCCCAATGCCTCGGCGATCACGCTCAATCGCGTGGTCGGCAACGAACGCAGCGTGATCGAGGGCGCGCTCAATGCCAATGGCAAGGTCTTCCTGATCAACTCCAACGGCGTGCTGTTCACCCGCGGCAGCAGCGTGAACACGGCCGGCCTCGTGGCCAGCACGCTGAACCTCAGCGACGCGGACTTCAATGCCGGGCGCTATGTGTTCAGCGGCAATGGCGGCAGCGGTTCGGTCATCAACATGGGCACGCTCACCGCGGCCCAGGGCGGCTATGTCGCGTTGCTCGGGCGCTCGGTGTCGAACCAGGGCGTGATCGTCGCCACCAAGGGCACGGTGGCGCTGGGCAGCGGCGAGAAGATCAGCCTCAACTTCAACGGCGATTCGCTCGTGAGCCTCAGCATCGACGAAGGCGCGCTCGGTGCGCTGGTCGAGAACAAGGGCGCCATCCAGGCCGACGGCGGCACGGTGATCCTCACCGCGAAGGCCGCCGACGAGCTGCTGGGCAGCCAGGTCAACAACACGGGCATCGTGCAGGCGCGAACGATGGACGATCTCAAGGGCCGCATCGCCTTGCGCGCCGATGGCGGCACGGCCAACGTGGGCGGAACGCTCGATGCCTCCTCGCCCGCGACCAGCGGCGGCGGAACCGTCGAGACCTCGGGCCGCAGCGTGCGCGTGGCGGACGACGCCGTGGTCACGACCAAGGCCGCGAACGGCGACACCGGCACGTGGACGCTGGCTTCCGATGCCTTCACCGTCGGTGCGGGCGCGAACATCAGCGGCGCCCAGCTCGGCAGGCAGCTGGGCAGCAACAACGTGGTGATTTCATCGACGGGCGGGAACGGCACCGATGGTCACCTCTACGTCGGCCAAGGCGTGAACTGGTCGGCCAACACCGCGCTCACGCTGAGCGCGGCCAACGACGTGCGCATCGATGCGCCGATCACGGCGACGGGCGCGCGCGCGGGGCTGAAGCTCAACTACGGTGGCGACTACCGCATCGACATGAGCCAGGGCGCGTCTGTCACGCTGAGCGGCGCCAATGCGACGCTCGCGATGAACGGGCAGGCCTACACGCTGATCCACAGCATGAGCGACCTGGAGAAGATCGACGATGTGGGCGGTGATGCGACGGGCCGCTATGCGCTCGCGGGCAATCTCGATGCATCGGGCAAGACCTACGGCAGCGCGTTGGTGTCCTCGCTCTCGGGCACGCTGGCGGGCCTGGGCCACACCATCAGCAACCTGACGATCCTGGAGCCGGTGCACAACGACTACCTGCAAACGCCGGTGGGCCTGATCGGCACGGCGCAGGTCGGCAGCACGATCCGCGACATCGGCCTGATCGGCGTCGACGTCAGCGGCTACGGCCGGGTCGGCGGACTGGTCGGGGAAAACTTCGGCGGTGGCATCAGCCAGGCCTACGTCACGGGGTCGGTGCAGGGCGTCGTCAACGTGGGCGGCCTGGTGGGATACAACGGGACCAGCTTCAACCCCGACACCGGGGAGTTCATCGTCGGCAACGGCATCATCTCGGACTCCTTTTCGACCGCTGCCGTGAGCGCATCGACACGCTACACGGGCGGCTTCAGCTACATCGGCGGACTGGTGGGCAGGAACTTCGGCGCGACCTACAAGATTCTTCGCTCCAGCGCCACCGGCAACGTCTCGGTGGTCACCGACACCAGCTCCGGCCTGCTCAACGGAAACATCGGCGGGCTGGTCGGCGGCAACATCAACGGCACCATCGCCGACTCCCATGCCACGGGCAACGTGTCGGTGTCGGACAACACGAGCTCCGTCGGCGGCCTCGTCGGCATCAACAGCGGTGCCACCGCATCCCTGACCAACAGCTACGCCACGGGCAACGTGACGGGCGGAGACTCCAACGTCGGCGGGCTGGCCGGGCAAAACCTCGGGGGCGCCAGCATCGTCGACTCCTACGCCAGCGGCAACGTGAGAGGCGGCGCGAGCAACGCCTCGCAGAACATCGGCGGCCTGGTGGGCTGGAACAACGGCAGCACCATCTTGGGATCGCATGCGAGCGGTACCGTGACGGCGTTCGGCGCTTCGGTGGGCGGACTGGTCGGTAGCAACGGAGGTCCCGACGCGAAGATCACCAACTCCTATGCCACCGGCAATGTGAATGGCGGACCTGTCAGCCAGGGTGTGGGCGGCTTGGCGGGTTCGAACAGCGGCACCATCTCCGGATCGCACGCCTCGGGCGACGTGAGGGGCGAGATCGCGGGCGGCCTGGTCGGCGGCAACTCGGGCCTCATCACGAACTCCTTCTCGAGCGGCAACGTGTTCGGTTCCTATGCCGCGGGTGGCCTGGTGGGGCAGATGGACGGTGGCTCGGTCCTCAATTCGCGCGCCAGCGGCAACGTGACGGGCGGCGCCGATTACGACTTCACCGGCGGGCTGGTGGGCCGCATGCAGGATGGCAACGTCGACAACTCGCATGCCACCGGGTCGGTCATCCACGGCAACGACACCACGGGCCGCCTGATCGGAAACAACACGGGCACGGGCACCATCACCAACAGCACCTACCGCGATGCGGCGGCCGAAGCAGCGGCGCAAGCTGCAGCCGAAGCGGCGGCCCGCGCAGCCGCGGCGGCACAAGCCGCGGCGGAAGCAGCCGCCCGTGCATCGAGCGAGGCCGCGGCGCAGGCCGCCGCCGAAGCGCAGGCGGCCGCCGTCGCCGCCGCGCAAGCCGCAGCACGCGCCGCGGCGCTGCAGGAGCGCGCGCAAACGGGTTCGCGTCTCGCGGCCGCCGCGACCTCGGAGGCCCAGCGCCAGCCGGAACGCCCCGCCGTCCAGACCACGGCGAGCCTCACGCAACGGGCCGCGGCATTGGCCGACAACATCGTCTTCGCCGACCGGCGCAGCTTCTCCGCCAACGTGGAACGCATCGAGATCGACGGCAAGGTGTTCGAACTCGAGGACGAAGGCGCCAAGGCGCCCGCTGCGCAGCCGTCGACGCCGCGCTGACATCGCCGCCCCGCGGCGGGACGGCCTGGCCGATCCCGCCTCCCCCTTCTCCTCCTCGTTCCCGTTGCGACATGAATCCCCTTCGTCCCGTCTCGTCCTCACGCCGGGCGCATCCCGCGCTCGCCGCCTTCTCGGTGCTCTGCACGCTCGCCACCAGTGGCCATGCCCAGGTGGCGCCCATTCCCAACTACGGCAGCGGCGATGCGCTGCGCGAAGCCCAGCCGCCGCGCCCGCCGGGCACCACGAGCCAGCCGCCCGCGCCGGTGATCGTGGAACAGCCCGAGCGGCCGCTGGCCCTGCCGGCCGGCGAGACGCTGACGGTGCGCGAGTTCAAGGTCGAGGGCGCCGACGAGATTCCGCCCGCCGAGCTGCAGGCCGCGCTCGATCCCTACCGCGGCCGCGCGCTGTCGATGGCCGAGATCGAGCAGGCCGCGGGCCGGATCACGGCGCTGCTGCGCGACCGCGGCTATCTGGTGGCACGCGCCTACGTGCCGCGGCAGGACGCGAGCGCCGGCACGCTGACGATCCGGGTCCTGATCGGCAGTTACGGCAAGCTCACGCTCAAGAACCGCTCGCTGGTGCGCGACGCGACCGTGGCCGATGCGTTCGCGCCCTTGCAGGCGGGCCAGCCGGTTTCCCGCGCCCAGCTCGAGCGCGCGATGCTGCTGGTCGGCGACATGCCCGGCGCCACCCTGCCCCGCCTCACGATCTCGCCGGGCGAAGCCCCGGGCAGCTCGGACTTCGATGCCGAGGTGGGTGAAGGCAAGCGCCTCGCGGGCTATGCACTGGTCGACAACCAGGGCTCGCTCTACACGGGCAAGAACCGTCTGAGCGCGGGACTCGACATCAACTCGCCCTTCGGCATCGCCGACCGGCTGAGCCTCAACCTGATGGGCACCGAGGGCGGCGGCCTCGACAACGGCCGCGTGGCCTACGGCTTTCCGCTGACCGCCAGCGGCCTGCGGCTGGAGCTTGCCGCCGCGCGCACCACCTATCACCTGGGCGGCGACTACGACGACCTCGAGGCCAAAGGCCGCGCGCGCACGGTCGAGGCCACCTTGAGCTATCCGCTGCTGCGCAGCCGCGAGCAGAACCTGTCGCTGAGCCTGAACCTCGCGCAGCGCCATCTGCGCGACGAGGTGGGCGCGGTCGAGAGCGTCGACCGCAAGACCACCAAGGTCGCGACCTTCGCCGTGCAGCACGAGCGCTGGAGCCAGTTGCTGGGCCGGCCGGGTTACACCAGCGTCGTCGCCGGATTCAGCTACGGCCACCTCGACATCGACAACCCCGCGCAGGCGGCGCTCAACCGCGCCGGCGCCAACACGGCCGGCGACTTCGCGCACCTGAACCTGCGGCTCGCCGCCAACGTGGAATTCGCCAAGGGCTGGACCGCGAGCAGCGCACTGAGCCTGCAGAAGGCGCTGCGCAACAAGAACCTTGACGGCAGCGAGCAAATGAGCATCTCGGGGCCCAACGGGGTGAAGGCGTACCGCGAATGGGTGAGCGGCGACAACGGCTACCTGCTCAACGCCGAGGTGCGCTACGCACTGCCGGCGCCCGAGGGGCTCACGCATTCGGTGGGCGTCTTCGCCGACCTCGGCCGCGCCTGGCTGCAAAACGCCGACTACACGACGCGCAACGGCGTGCGCCTGTCGGACGTGGGCGTGGGCTACCAGGCCCGCTACGGCGCGCTGTTCGGGCGGCTGCAGGTCGCGCGTGCCATCGGCGCGCGGCCGCAGGAGATCGCGCGCGAGGGCCGCACGCGCGTGCTGGTACAGGCCGGCGTGCTGTTCTGAAGAACCGACGAGGAGCACGGAATGAACATGAACTGGCTCGCCGGCGCCATCGACTACGGCGTCATCGGATTGCTGGTGGTGCTGAGCGTCTTCGTGGTCGCGATCGGCATCGAACGCGCCTGGCTCTACAGCCGCATCGACACCCACGCGATCCGCGACATCAAGTCGCTCGAACTGGTGCTCACGCGCAAGCTCTTCGTCATCGCCTCGGTGGCGAGCAATGCGCCCTACCTGGGCCTGCTGGGCACGGTGTTCGGGATCATGCTGACCTTCTACAACATGGGTCAGGACGCCTCCATCGACACCGGCAAGATCATGGTCGGCCTCGCGCTCGCGCTGAAGGCCACGGCCGTGGGACTCGGGGTGGCGCTGGTGTCGGTGGTGCTCTACAACACGCTGCTGCGCAAGGTGCAGGTGTTGATCCTCGAATGGGAGATCGCGCGTGACCGAAAAGCCGATTGATAGCATGAACATGCTCCCCTTCGTCGACATCATGCTGGTGCTGCTCACCATCGTGCTGACGACCTCGAGCTTCATCGCGAGCGGGCGGATTCCGGTCAACCTGCCGCAGGCCAGCGCGAGCCCCGCGGACACCTCGCAGACGCAGACCATCGTGATCGATGCGGCGGGCACGATCCACTTCGGCGGCGAGGCCCTGAACGCCGACACGCTGAAGACCCGGCTCGCGGCGATGGACAAGCAGACGCCCTTCCTGCTGCGCGCCGACCGCACGGTGCAGCTGCAGCGCTTCATCGACGTGGCCGATGTGCTGAAGCAGCTGGGCTTCGCCAAGGTGGCCGTGCAGACGGAACCGACGACGCGATGAGGTTCGCGATCGGCCTCGGCCTCTCGGTGCTGCTGCATGCGGCACTGGTGCTGCCGTGGCTGGTGCGCGCGCGGCCCGAGGCGCCGCCGCTGTTGCGCGAGCAACTGGTGGTGGACCTGCTGGGCATGGTGAGCAACCGCCAGGTCGAGCAGCAGCAGGTGGCACGGCCTGCCGAGCCGCCCCCTCCCACACTGCCGCCGAAGCCGGTGGCCCGGAAGGAGGTCCGCGAGCGGCCGCAGGCGCCGCGCCAGGCCGCGCCGAGCCCGGTGCAGGTGGCGCGCGCCGAAGAGCCCGTGCGAGCCTCGCCGGAGCCGCCGACGCAGACGCCCGTGGCCGCGCCGCCGCCGGTCGCGAATGCCGCCGAGGAAGACCGCATGCAGCAGACCGTGCGCGCACGCGACGACGGCGCCGATGCCCTGCGCAAATACCTCGCGGGGCTGCGCAAGGCGATCCAGGGCAAGCTGGTCTACCCGGCCGAGGCGCGCGAGGCCGGCTATGTGGGTGCGCCGACGATCCGCTTCACGCTGACCGAGGAAGGCAACATCCTCTCGGGCTCGCTCGCGGTGGCGAAGAGCAGCGGCTATCCGGTGCTCGACGAGAGCGCGATGCGGGCGGCGCAGGCCGGTGCGCCGTTCGAGAAGCCGCCGCGGCGGATGGAGGTGGCGATCGCTATCGGGTTCGTTCAGGAACGGCAGTGATTCTTGGCTTGCTGTTCAGGGCGCGTGCACAGGACAGCGGGTACTTCCCTCCGCGAATGTCCCCCGGCCTTCGGCCTCCTCCTTGATTTCGCTGCGGGAAGCACCCGCTGCCCTGTGCACGGGGGGCGCTCGGGTTGTGCGGCCGGTTCTTTGGTTCCGGGATATTGAATGGGCTGCAACGGGCCATTGCAGAGATGCCAATTCCCAGCGGACGATGTTCCGCTCATGATCGGTCTCCGCCGCCTTCGCGGCACCTCACCGACCCTAGACACCATGGCCCACCAGGACATCGCCGGCATCCGTATCCCCGACAGCAGGCTCGCGCGCGAGCTGACCCAGTTCATCCGCGATACCGAAAGCGACCTGCTCTTTCACCACTCGGCCCGCGTCTACTGCTGGGGCGTGCTGGCGGGCGATCGCAAGGGCTTGAAGTACGACCCCGAGCTGCTCTACGTTGCATCGATGTTCCACGACATCGGCCTCACCGCGCGCTACCAGACCAGCCAGCTGCGCTTCGAGGTGGACGGCGCGAACGCCGCGCGCGATTTCCTGCAAGGGCACGGCATTTCCGAGCGCGACATCGAGACGGTGTGGAATGCGGTCGCGCTGCACACGACGCCGGGCATCCCCCAGTTCATGCGCGCGGAGATCGCTCTCGTGCAGGCGGGTGCCGGCATGGACGTGGCCGGTCGTGGCTACGACGACTACAGCGACGCGCAGCGCGAGGCGGTCGTGCGCGCCTTTCCGCGCGAGGCCGATTTCAAGCACGGCATCATCGAGGCCTTCTACCAGGGGCTCAAGCATCGTCCCGACAGCACCTTCGGCACCTTCAACGACGATGTGCTGGCGCACAAGGATCCGCATTTCCATCGCGCGGACATGTGCAGCATCATCCATGCGTCGAAGTGGCATGGCTGAACCGGCCTTCCCCGGTTCCTTGCCCGCTCGCCGCGCTACGGCCTGACCGACCCCGCCGCCGCCGGCTTCTGGAAGCCGTCGGTCAAGGTTCCGAGGAACGCCACCAGGTCGTCCACCTCCTGCTCGGTCATCGCCGGCGCGGCGCCGCGCTTTCGCACGATCGGCAGCGTGGGATCGATGTTGGCCCGGTAGAGCGCCGGCAGGTCGTCGTAGATGCGCACGCGGCCGTTCGCCGCCTTCGGATAGAACCGCTCGGGGTCGGTGTCGCGCCTGTTGTAGAACTCGACCACGTCGCGCAGCGAGCGGAAGACGCCGTTGTGGAAGAACACGCTGCGGGTCGCGACGTTGCGCAGGGTCGGGGTCTTGAACATGCCGCAGTACTGCGGCGTGGCGGACGGCGAATGGCCCGTGGCGGTGGCCTGGCACAGGCCCAGGTCGTACCAGGCGGGGTCGGCATTGGCGGGCAGGCGCGGGTTGCGGGGCGGCGCGACCGCCTCGAACGAATAGTCCGTGAACGGCGCGATGCTGCCGCCGTTGGCGTTGCCGCTCAGGTGGCAGGCGATGCAGTTGCCTTTCTCGGCATCGTTGAACAGGCGCAGGCCGCGCACCTCCTGGGCCGTCATGTAGTTGCCCTTGTTCGTCCGGTAGAGGTCGAACTTGCTGGTATAGGGATGGAAGTCCGGATCTTCGAGCTGGTAGCGCTGCAGCGCTAGCTGCGCGTTGGCGAAGGCCCGCTCCGGGTCGTCGAAGGCCTGGGCACCGAAGGCCTGCCTGAACAGGTCGGCATAGGGCCCGGCCTTCAGTTTCGACACCACGTCCGCGGCGCTGGAGTTGGCCATCTCGTTGGCGGCGAGCAGCGGCACGGCGGATTGCTCCGCCAGCGAGGCGGCGCGGCCGTCCCAGGTGAGGCCGCCGCCCGGACCGGGCGGCGAGGCACCGTCCGGATTCGGCGCCAGGTCGGAATACGGCGGGGTGTATTCCTTGTAGCGCAGCGAAGGCACCGCGCGCGTGCCGGACATCGAGAGCGCCGGGCCGCCGAGCTGCGCGGCCAGGTCGTTGGGCGGGCCATGGGCATGCGCGGGGCTGTGGCACGAGGCGCAGGACATCCGGCCGGAGCCGGAGAGGCGCTGGTCGAAGAACATCCTCGCGCCGACCTGGGCCGCGACGCTCAGCGCCGCCGTGCCGGCCTCCGCCGCGGAAGCGCTCGTGGCGGCGGAGGCACCGGCCGCGGACGGCGGCGGGCCGCCCGCGGGCTCGCTGCCGCCGCAGGCGCCGAGCAGCGCGAGCGCGGCAGCGGCGAACAGCCGGCGCAGCGCCACGCCCGCCGTCTTCGGCTTCGTCTCGGCCACGCGTCGCGCTCTGCCTACTTCAGCGAGAAGACACCCGTCATCGGATGCACCGCGTCCCAGTGCGTGTCGATGCTGCCGGCGTACTCGGGCAGTTCGAGCAGGTGGTCCCGGATGTAGGCCTCGGTGTACTTCGAGCGGTTCATGTAGCTCTCGGGCTGGCCGGGGTCGGCCAGCGCGAACATGTCCTGCAGCGTGCGCACGAACGCGATGTGGCTGTAGGGCTCGTCGTCGACCTTGCCCGAGGGCGCGCCGTCCTGGTTGGTCAGCAGGCCGAAGATCACCGGGCCGTTGCCGTGGTTGCCCTGGCCGTAGTTCGCGATCGGCACCGGCACGCTCGACTTGCCGCCCTCGCCCAGCGGCCCGCCGACGGCCTTGCCCGGGTTCCAGCCGCAGCAGCCCGAGGGGCCGACGTAGCCGCCGCTGCCTTCGTCGAAGGTCACGATGATGCCGATGCGGCGCGCCTTGTTCTTCCATAGCGACGAGGCCTGAATCTTCCGGATCAGCTTGTCGGTGTAGTCGTCGCCGCGCTTGAGGATGCCGGGGCCCGGCGAGCAGTCGGTGGCGACCTTCGTGCCCGTCACGTCCTTCACGGTCTGGTCGTGCATGTCGTCGCAGAGATCGGGCACGAGGTAGTTCACGGCCGCGACGTCGCCGCTGTTCAGGTCGGTGCCCAGCTGGTCGAGGTCGTAGCCGGCCGGCGTGTTCGGGCTGGCCGCGAAGGCGGCGTCCCACTGGCCGCCGCCCATGGTGCGCTGCGACGGCATGAACGAGGGATCGTTGCGCACGTCGTCGAAGGCCAGCGTCGGGTTGTGGCGCGGCGCGTACATGCCGGGGTACGGCAGCATCAGCGTCGGGTCGTTGTTGTCGCGGGCGACCACGGTCGGATCGCCATGGCTGTTGCCGCGCGGGTCCATGCCCGGGTTCATCGATTCGCTGTAGACGTGGTAGCCCAGGCCCGCGTTGCGCAGCGACTTGAAGATCGAGCGCGCGTTCTTGATGTTGTGCGAGACGCCGTCGCCGGGGTTGGTGCACGCGCCCTGCCCGTTGGGGACGGCATCGGTCGGCGTGTTCAGCGTGTCGCCCGCGGGCACGCACCACCACGAATCGTCGCCGGCCACGCCCCAGTCGTCCGCGCCGCCCAGCGAGATGTAGTTGGGCTCGGAGGGATGGCCGGTCGAGTGGTAGTTGGTGGCCTTCGCGCCCGCGTTCAGGAAGGCGGTGATCTTCGGCGTCGAGGCACCGCCGTCGATCTTGGTGTTGGTCTCGTTCTCGAGCAGGATGACGAACAGGTTGTCGAAGCGCGGGATGCCCTCGAGTGCGAACGCGTCCTGCTCGGCCTGCTTCAGATCCACCTTCTTGCCGGTGGTGCTCGACACGTCGCCGCGCGCCAGCATCGTGCTGGCCAGCGCGAAGCGGGTGGCGAGCTGATTCGCCTCGCCCAGCAGCGCCGTCCTGCCGGCACCGTCGGGCAGCGCCGTGTAGTCGCCGGTGACCTGCGCGGCCGTCACGCCCAGGCGCTGCGCAATGCTCGCCACCACGGCGGACTCGGCACCGCCGGCCTCGATCTGCCGCACCACCTCGGTGGTGAGCGGGCTGATCACGCCCGCCAGGTCGGCGGGCGCGCGCAGCACCATCGCCTGCGCCGTCCGGCCCGGGCCGGTGCGCGGATCGTCGTAGGCGGTGCCCGCGCCGATCGTCGCGAGCAGCGCGCTGCCGGCCGGCGCATTCATGCCGAAGGCGCCCTGGGCGTCGGTCTTCGCGCTGACTTCGCCGTCGTCGCAGACCGCGTTGGCATTGACGTCGGCGCAGACGGTCGCACCCGCGTACTTGCCGACGACCAGGCCCTTGTAGGGCACGGTCGCGGCCGCCGGTGCATCGCTGCCGCCCCCGCCGAAGGGCAGGAAGGCGCCGCCGTTGCCACCGCCGCCGCCGCAGGCCGCCAGCGTCAGCGCGGCGACCAGGGTGGCGATGCCTGCCAGCACGGGCGAAAGGCGTCCGCGCGGTGCCCATGCCTGCCGCGGGGAGGCGGCGTGGAACGGGTTCATCTCTTGATTGCGATAGGTCATGGTGCTTGCTTACTCTTCGAGCCAGACGCCGACGAAGTTGCGCGTGTTGCCGGCGCTGACCAGCCCGTGCTCGATCAGCGCATAGCGCAGCTGTCCGGTGCGGGTGGCGTACAGGTAGGGAACGATCCAGTCGCCATGGAGGCCCGCGGGCGAGGCCTGCTTGAGCGTGCTGGTGACGGGGATGGTGTTCGAGGCGCCGGTGCGCGCGTCGAAGATGGTCTCGTTGCCCGAGCCGTCGATGCTCAGGCTCGAATGCATGGCGGGCGTGCTCGCGCTGCCGTCGCGCAGGCAGTCTTCGTAATAGGCGGTGAACTTGTGGCCGGCCAGCTGCGTGCCGTCGACGACGAAGGGACCGCCGGCGAACACATGGGTCGACTTCGTCGCCGCATTGCCCGCGCCGGGATTGGGCGTGCCCTCGCCCGCCACCGCTTCGCAGGTCTCGATGAAGCCGGGCATCACGATCTGGTCGCCGTTCATCACCGCGCCGATGGTCGTGCCGAAGCTCGGCGTGCCGCCGACCGACATCGCGCCGTCGTTGGCCACGTCGGTCGTCAGGGTCGCGTAGTCGGTGCCGTCGATCGCGAGCTTGCCCGTGGACTGGTTCGGCTGGAAGGTCAGCGTTGCCGCCTTGCCGGCCACCGTGGTGTCGAGGTATTGGTAGCTGGTGTAGGCACGCGTCTGGGTCTGCGTGCTCACGGCCTGCGTGGGCGTGTCGGTGGGTGGGGTCGTGGTGTCGTCGGGCGGTGGGCTGGCGCCTTGCGCCGGGGGTGTATCGCTGGGAGGTGGCAGCAGTGCCAGCCGGGGCCCGTCGCCCCCGCCGCCACCGCATGCCGCAAGTGCCAATGTGGCCATCAGTCCAACGGCAAAGTGGGTTGCCTTGAGTCGCATTTCTTCTTCCGGTTCTTCGACATGCGCCGAGGGACCGCACAGGGCGCGGGTCCACCGGCAGGGATCGCGGCAGGCCGGTCGTCGGCCGGCCGTCCCGAGCCGGGGGCAGTCTAGGAATGGGAGAAGTCGGACGGGTTACAAAAACGCCGTGGAACGCGTTGTCCGGCGATCGCTAATTCGCCTCTAACGATCGCTCATTCGGCGCTAAGCAAAGGCACGATGCCGGCCTCGGCCCAGGCCGGCGCGCAACGCCAGCTAGTCGGACCGCTGAACGAGGCGTGGCACGAGAAGACCGTGCCGATCGACCGCTATGACCGCACCGGGTCGACGATGAACGTGCACTTCCTGCCCGGCAACGAGGTTCGGCTGGTCATCAGCAATTCCGACGCCTATGTGCCCGACTATCCGGGCCCGCGCGGGCCCCGGAAACCCGCGGGCTTCAAGTTTTGAGAAGGCATGAACGAGGCGGGTCGCGCAGCAACGCCATGAAGGGCCCCGCAATGATCCGCCCCGCCCTTGGCTTGAGCCTGCTCGGTCCCGCGTTGGCGTTCGCCGGCACGCCCCTGCCTTGCGATCTGGGCGCGCCCGGCACGCCGCGGGTCGTCGAGGTCCTGCGTACCGATGCTATCGCGAGCTCCCACGTCTACCACCTTCGCGAGGGCAAGGCGTCCGTGCGGCCGCTGTTCGACGGCGAGGCCGAGGACTCGCGCGGTTCGGAGGTCCGCATCCGCTGTGCCGGCCGGACGCGCCGCGCGCTGGTGGTGATGGGGGATTTCATGTCGGCCGGCTATCCGCGCGGCATGGTCATGGTCCACGACGCGGCCGGACAGCGCTTCCAGCGTTTCGATTTCGCCGAGCGCCATGCGCCGCGCTGGTTGTACCTGGGCAAGACCGAAACCATGCTGGTGTTCCCGCCCGGTGGCCGGCTCGAGACGGCGCATCGCTATCTGATCCAGCGCTTCGTCGACGGCGACAAGCCGGGCGGCACCGAAGCGATCGACAGCGTTCGGCCGAACGCCAAGGGCTACGAAGTGATCGAACTGGGGCGCTAATTCGACGCCTTCACGCTGGCTGGAGGGCGCCTCTTTCGGCATGCACCCGATCGTCCTCGTTTCGATGGCGTGGTTCTTTCATGCCGCGGCGCGCCCTCCTCTCACGCCCGCGCCCACTGCTGCTGCACGGCCCCCGCCCCCTGGTGGCTCGCGAGCTTCGCGTACACGCCCTGCCGCCTCAGCAGCTCGTCGTGCGTGCCGGCTTCCGCCAGCGTGCCGTTCTCCAGCACCAGGATCAGGTCGGCATCGCGGATGGTCGACAGCCGGTGCGCGATCACGAGCGTGGTCCGGTGCCGCATCAGCGCATCGAGCGCGCCGCGCACCTGCAGCTCCGACAGCGTGTCCAGGTGCGAGGTGGCCTCGTCGAGGATCAGCACCGGCGCGTTCTTGAGGAATGCGCGCGCGATCGAGATGCGCTGGCGCTGGCCGCCCGACAACTGCATGCCGCGTTCGCCGACGCGCGTGGCCAGGCCCTCGGGCAGGGTGCGCACGAAGTCCGTCAGCGCGGCACGGTCCAGCGCCAGCGCCAGTTCCTCGCCGCTGGCATCGGGGCGTGCCAGGCGGATGTTGGCCTCGAGCGTGTCGTTGAACAGGTAGGTGTCCTGCGACACCAGCGCGACGCGTTCGCGCAGGCCGTCGAGCCGCAGTTCGCGCACGTCCACGCCGTCGAGCTTCACGCTGCCCTGGCGCGGATCCCAGAAGCGCAGCAGCAGGCTCGCCACGGTGCTCTTGCCGGCGCCCGAAGCGCCGACCACGGCCACGGTAGCGCCGGCCGGCACCTCGAAGCCGAGCGCATGCAGGGTGTCCTGCGCTTTGCCCGGATAGGCGAAGCAGACGCGCTCGAAGGCCAGCGACAGGCCGTGGGTGGCCGTCGGCGGCGGCAGCGGGCCGTCGACCACGGGCTCGGGCTCGCTCTCGACCACGTGCAGGCGACGGGTCGCGGCGATGGTGTCGGCGAGCTGGCGGCTGACCTGCGAGATCTCCGACACCGGCAGGAAGGTGGCCAGCGCGATCAACACCAGCAGCGGCAGCATGCCGGCCGGCAAGGCACCGCTCGCGACCTGCAGCGCGCCGACCACGGCCACGGCCAGGCCGCCGAGGCCCATCGCGATCTCGAACCAGGCGGTCTGGCGCGACAGGTCGTTCAGGATGTCCAGGCGCCGCGCGCGGCTGCGGTCCGCCACCTCGAGGAACTGCGCGCGGCGCCGGCCCGTGGCCTGGAAGGCTGTCAGGTCGGCCAGGCCCTGAATGGTCTCGGCGGTATGGGCGCTCATCTCGCCCAGCGCATGGCGGGCGCGGTCGCCGAGCGCATCGACCTGGCGGCGGCCCCGTATCGGCGACACCAGCGCATAGGCCAGGAACGGCAGCAGCGCCAGCGCCACGGGCCAGCTGTAGAGCGCGAGGAAGCCCAGCACCGACAGCGGCACCAGCACCGAGACGATGGCCGGCGCGATGGTGTGGGCGTAGAAGTACTCGACCATCTCCACGTCGTGCGTGGCCAGCGCGACCAGGTCGCCCGAGCGGCGCTGCAGCAGGTAGGCCGGCGCGAGCCGCTCGAGCTTGTCGTAGAGCTTGACGCGCATGTCGGCCAGCAGCTGGTAGGCCATGGCGTGTGCCAGCCACGACTCGAGCCAGTGGAACAGCGCGGCCAGCGGCGCCGCGACCAGCAGGCCGACGATCAGCGCCGAGGTGTCGCGGCCGTCGCGGATCGCGGCCACCACCAGCGCGCTGAGCACGCCGACGCCGATGAAGGCCGCGACGCGCGCCACGCCCAGCAGGATGGTGGCGATCAGCGTGCCGCGCCAGGGCCGCACCACCGACAGCAAGGTGGCGAGCGTGGCCTTCCAGCCGACCTTCTCGGCGTCGGCATCGAGCGGGCGCAGCGCGGGGCCGCGATCGCCCTCCTCTTCCGTGGCCATGCGCCGCGACGATGCGGCATGCGGCTCGAGGGGCGCGGGCGCCGCGCCGGCCAGGCCTACGGCCTGTTCGTGCATCAGGCGGTGGTAAAGGCCCCGCTGCTGCATCAGCACCGCATGCCGGCCCTCTTCGACCACGCGCCCCTGATCGAGCACCAGGCAGCGGTCGGCACCGATGATGCTGGCCAGGCGGTGCGCGAGGATCAGCGTGGTGCGCCCGACCATCAGGCGGTCCAGCGCCTGCTGGATCAGCGCCTCGTTCTCGGTGTCGACCGAGGACAGCGCCTCGTCGAGGATCAGGATCGGCGCGTCGCGCAGCAGGGCACGCGCGATCGCCACGCGCTGGCGCTGGCCGCCCGAGAGCTGCAGGCCGCGCTCGCCGACCTGGGTGGCGTAGCCCTGCGGCAGCGCCATGATGAAGTCGTCGATGTTGGCGGCCCGGGCCGCGGCGCGCACCTGCTCGTGGGTGGCATCGGGCCGCCCCAGGCGCAGGTTGTCGTCGAGCGTGCCGTGGAACAGCGTGATGTCCTGGCTCACCAGCGCCATGTGGCCCAGCAGGGTCTGCGTGGCCAGGCCGTTGACGTCGTGGCCGCCGACGCGCACCGTGCCCGACTGCGGCACGAACTCGCGCAGCAGCAGCCGCACGATGGTGGACTTGCCGGCCCCGCTCGGGCCCACGATGCCCACGCGCTCGCCGGCCGCGATGCGGAACGACAGGCCCTGGTGGGCCGCGCGCTGCGGCGAGTAGGAGAAGGCCACGGCGTCGAATTCGATGGTGGGCGCGAGATGCGCGGGCCCGGCGGCGTTCGGCGTCGTTTCGGGCGAGGCCGTCGGCGCTTGCGCATCCATCAGCGCGTGGATGCTGGCCGCGGCCGATTGGCCCAGCATGCCCCGGTGCAGCACGGAACGCAGCTCGCGCAGCGGACGGAAGATCTCGGTGCCGGCCATCAGCACGATCAGCAGGGCCTCCACGCTCATGTCGCCGGCCGTCACGCGCCAGGCGCCCAGGGTCAGTGCCAGCGCGGCGCCCAGCGCCACGCCGAGGTCGCTGATGCCGCGCGTCAGCAGACTCACCGACAGCACCCAGAAGGTGTTGTCCGAGAGCTTGCGCGCGCGGGCCGCGAGGCGCTCGCCCCAGGTCTTGCCCTGGCCGTAGGCCTTCAGCGTGGGCAGGCCCTGCACGGCATCGAGGAACTCCTCGCCGAACGCATTGAGCGAGCGGGTGCGCGCCAGGCTCGCGCGGCTGTCGAGCATGTGGACGGCCATCGGCCCGAACAGCGCGAACAGCGCCGCGACCAGGAAGACGAGCGCGGTCGGAACGTCCCAGAAGGCGATGACCGCGAAGATGGCGAACGGCGCCGCGGCCGCGATCACGACCTGCGGCAGGTACTGGCCGAAGAAGGTCTGCAGCTGTTCCACGCCATCGACCACCGTCAGCATCACGCCGCCGGTGCGCTGGTTGGCGAACCAGGCCGGGCCCAGCGCCACGATGCGGTCGTACAGCCGCGCGCGCAGCGCCTGCTGCACCTCGGCCGAGGCGCGGTTGGCCTGCACCGTGCGCAGATGGTCGAACAGCGCGCGCAGCAGCACCATCGCGCCCGCGCAGGCCGCCGGCGCGATCCAGTCGCCGCGGGGCGCGCCGTCGAACACGCGCGCCAGCAGCTGGCCGAGGAACACATAGCGCGCGATGCCGGCCGCCAGCGCCAGCAGGCCGAGCACGATGCCCCCCGCCATCTGCAGGCGCAGGCCCGCTGTCAATTGCCAAAGTCGAATATCGAAATACATGGTGGTGCGATCGGTTCTTCCTGTAAGGCCGTCATCGTCATGCATCGCGCGGTGTGGCGAAAGCGATGGTTTTTCAATCCTGGGTTGAGATAGATTGCACCCTTTGCCGCTCCACCCTCCCCCATGCCACCACTGGCTGCCTTGCGCGCCTTCGAAGCCGTCGCCCGACTGGGCAGCCTGAGCCGCGCCGCGTCCGAACTCCATGTGACGAAGAGCGCCATCAGCCACCAGCTGCGCGCACTCGAGGAAGATCTCGGCGTGACCCTGCTGCATCGCGGCGGCACGGTGCGCCGCGCGCGCACCACCGAGGCCGGCGCCGCGCTGCTGGTGTCGGTGCAACAGGCCTTGACCCTGCTCGAGACCGCCTGCCGCGACACGCGCGCCGGTGCCCATGGCCGGCGGCGCAACAGCCTCAACATCTCGGCCAACCCGTCGCTGGCGGCGCTGTGGCTGGCGCCGCGGATCGGGCGCTTTATCGAGCTGCATCCCGACATCGACATCCAGCTGTTCCTGCACGCCAGCCAGGACCCCGCATGGGACGCGCAGGACATCGACCTCGCGTTCCTGCACGTGCGCGCGCTGGGACCGCACCTCGCGGCACCGGGCGACATCCCGCTGATGACCGAGACCGTGGTGCCGGTGTGCAGCCCCGCGCTGGTCGAGCCCGCCGAGCGCGACGACCCGCGCGTGTTCGCGCGCCACCGCTGGCTCGAGGAGAAGCACATCGACAGCCCCGAAACCGACTGGCGCACCTGGCGTCCCCGGCTGGGCCTGCCCGACGGCGCGGGCCACGACCCGCTGGTGCTCAGCGGCCTGAGCACCGTGGTGGCGGCCGCCGCCGCGGGCGTGGGCATCGCGCTGGGGCGTGCACCGCTGGTCGACGAGGAACTGGCGCGCGGCCGGCTGGTGGCGCTGACGCCGGGCCTGCGCATGGCCGGCTCATGGGGCTACGTGATGCGCGTGCGTGCCAACCGGCCGATGGATGCGTCGCTGCCGACGCTGGTCGAGTTCCTCGCCGAGGAGGGGCGGCGCGCTCCTGCGTGGTGAGGCCGGGCGGCGGCGCGATCCACCGCGTCGGATGCGACATCAGGACTTCTGATCCTCCACAAGGAATCGCACGACCCTCTGCATGAGCTTCCCGACCTCCTCCTTGTTCATCTTCGGATTGCCGACGGCCCGGAACACCAGGCCGTCGGACAGGGCAACGATCACGTCGATGGTCGCTTCCAGCTCGGCCGCGGAGAGGCCGCGTGACGACGGAATCGCCTTGACGACGCCTTCGATCTTTTCGTGGATCGCTCGATCGGCGCGCTGGAAGAACTTCGCCACGCTCCTGTTCCGGGCGGACTCGGCCAGGATCTCGAGTTCGAGGGGCACGTAACGGGGGTCGGTGCGCGTGCGCACCGCATGGCTCATCTCCTCGACCAGCGCATCGGCGGGGCCCGCGACCCGGCTGCGCTCCTCGATATGGGACAGGTGCTCGAAGGCACGTCCCAGGTTCTGCTGGATCAACGCATGAATGATGGCTTCCTTGTTCTGGAAGTAGTGATAGATGTGGCCCGGGCTCATGCCGGCGACTTCGGAGATCTTCTGGATGCTCGTGCCGTGGAAGCCGTTTTGGCTGAAGCAGACCGCGGCGGCTTCCAGGACCTGGGCGCGGCGGTTCTGGCCGGCTTCGGCTTCATTGGGGTGGATGATTTTTTTTCCTGCCATTTGAACGATCCCGGGAGACCCGGCTGCGATGGTCGATGCCGCTTTGCCAGGCCCGCGGGCTGGCGCTTCTCGCGGGCATCTTAGACGGCGAGGTGCTGCCGCGAAGCCGTCGCAAGCCCGGCCATCCCTGTGCGAACGAAGCCGGGCCTCCAGACCCTCTGCGGCGAGAAACCCTGGCGAAGGTAGTGCCACAGCGACGTCGCTTCGCCATCTTTAGAATGATCATTCTAAGATCTGCCTCTGCTGTCTTCATGCGCCCTCCCGATCACCGGAAGGGGCGCACACACCGGGCAATGCCACAGGGAGAAAAAAAAGTGAACCAAGTCATCGTCGTTCGCGCGACCGGGGGACCGGAGGTCCTCGAGTTCGGGCAGGCACCCATGGCCGAACCTGGCCCCTCGCAGGTGCGCGTGAGACAGACCGCGATCGGCGTCAATTTCAGTGACACCCTCCGGCGCGCGGGCGTTCTCCCCGCGCCGATGCCGTTCGTGCCCGGCACCGAGGGCGTCGGCGTGGTCGTCGCGGTCGGCGCGGAGGTCACGGACATCGCGCCGGGCGACCGCGTCGCCTACCGCAGCGCCAGCGGAACCTATGCGCAGGAGTGCCTGGTGCAGGCGGACCATGTCATTGCCGTGCCCGACGACATCGACGATCGGCAGGTCGCCGCCATCCTGTCCAAGGGCTTGTCCGCCTGGTGCCTGCTGTTCAAGGCGCGGCCGATCGCGGCGGGCGACACCCTCCTCTATCACGGCGCCACGGGCGGCGTGGGGCATATCGCATGCCGATGGGCCAGGTCGCTCGGCGCGCGCGTGATCGGCACGGTCGGTTCGGCCGGCAAGATGGCCGTGGCCCGCGCCAACGGTTGCGACGAGGTCATCGACTACAGCGAGGAAGATTTCGTGGCCCGGGTGCTCGAATTGACGGCGGGCCAGGGCGTCGATGTCGTGTACGACGGCGTCGGCAAGAAGACATTCCTGCCGTCGCTCGATTGCCTGCGGCCGTTGGGATCGATGGTGAGCTTCGGCTTCAGTTCGGGCCCGACGCCGCCCGTCGATGCCAGCCTCCTGATGGCCAAGGGTTCGCTGTTCCTCACGGGGCTGTCGTCCTCCCACTACCTGATGACCCGCGAAGCCTTGCTGGCGGGCGCCGACGCGCTGTTCGACGCGTTCAGGTCGGGCCGCATCACCGCCGCCATCGATCGCAGCTACCCGCTGAAGAACGCCGCCGCGGCCCACCGCGCCATCGCGGCGCGCGAAGTCATGGGCTCGGTCGTTCTCATTCCTTGACGCGCGGACAGCTTCAATCACGACAGTGGAAGGACACGGACCCATGGCCATCGGCATCATTGGAGCGGGCAGGATCGGAAAGGCGCTCGCGGCGCAATTCACGCGGGCCGGCTACGAGGTCGTCCTCGCCAACAGCCGGGGGCCGGATTCGCTGGCCGACCTCGTCGGGCAGCTCGGCCCCAGGGCACGCGCGGGCACGGCAGCCGAGGCCGCCGCCGAACCGACGGTGGTCCTCGCACTCCGGTGGAGCCATCTTCCCGAGGCCCTGCCGACCCTGGGATCGCTGGCCGGAAAAATCGTCATCGACACCAGCAACCCGTACCTGGAGAGGAACGGCCAGCTCGTCGTCGCCGACCTTCGTGGCCGCAGCTCGAGCGAGATCGTGGCGGATCTCGTTCCGGGCGCCAGGCTGGTCAAGGCCTTCAACACGCTGCCGGCGGCACTGCTCGCGGAAGACCCGCAACAGCAGGGCGGGCGACGCGTGATCTTCGTGTCGGGCGATCACGTGGATGCGAATGCGCAGGTGGCGTCGATGATCGCCACCGTGGGTTGGGTGTCGATCGAGCTCGGGGGCTTGTCGACCGGCGGCAGGCTGCAGCAAGGGCGCGGTCCGTTCTCCGGCCTCGATCTGCTGCGTCGAGGCTGAGGGCCGCCGACATTCAGATGTGTTGTCGGCGAGCCAGTGTCCCCAGCCGCCGAACCCCCTCCTCGATCCGCTCGCTCCAGCTCCAGCCGGCGCTCAGTCGCAGGCAGTTGCGAAAGCGCCGGCTCGCCGAGAAGACATCGCCCGGCGCGAAGCAGATGCCGAGCTCGAGCGCCGCGTCGAACAGCGCGCGCGAGTCGAAGCCGCGCGGCAGTTCGACCCACAGCGCGAAGCCTCCGGCGGGCCGGCTGACGCGTGTCTCGGCCGGAAAGCTGGCCTCGATGGCGCGGGTCAGTTGCCGCAGGTTCTCTTCGAGCAGGCGGCGCAGCCGGCGCATGTGCGCGTCGTAGGCGCCGCTGGCCAGGAAGTCGGCGAGCGCGACCTGCGGCAGCACCGGGCTGCAGAGGCTGAAGGCGAGCTTGCGGTCGACCACCTGCTGCGCGTACTTGCCGGGCGCGATCCAGCCCACGCGGTAGCCGGGCGCGAGGCTTTTCGAGAACGAGCTGCAGTAGAGGATGTTCGCGCCGCCGTCGAGCGCGATGAAGGGCGTGGGCCGTTCGCGCGCGAAGTGGATGTCGCCGTAGACGTCGTCCTCGATCAGCGGCACGTCGTGCCGCGCGAGCAAGGCCAGCAGCTCGCGCTTGCGTGCATCGGGCATCGAAACGCCCAGCGGATTGCTGAAGCTCGACGACAGCAGGCAGGCCGCCACCGGGCCGGCGTCGAGCAGCCGAGCGAAGGCCTCGATGTGGATGCCCTCGACGGGATCGGTGGGCAGCTCCAGCACCTTGAGGCCGAGCACCTCGAGCGTGTGGAGAAAGCCGAAGTAGGTGGGCGACTCCACCGCGATGGTGTCGCCGGGCCTGGCGACGGCGCTCAGCGCGAGCGTGAAGGCTTCGGTGCAGCCGTTGGTGATGACCACGTCGTCGGGCGACAGCGCATGCCCGATGCGCATCGCGCGCCGCGAGATCTCGCGGCGCAGCCGCGGGTCGCCGCGCGGCGTGCCGTAGACGTTGTGGCGATCGCCATGCTGGCGCGCGGCACGCGCGAGCGCGAGGTCGAGCCGGTGGGAGCGCAGCAGGGCCGCGTCGGGCACCGCGCAGCCCAACGGCACGAGCGCCGGGTTGGAGGCGTGCTCGAGCAGGGCCGCGACGGCGCCGCTGATCGACACGGTCGAAGCCTTCGAACGCAGGCGCGAGGCCGAGGGCAGCGCCAGCGTTCCGCCCTGCGTGGCGGCGACGTAGAAGCCCGACTGCGGCCGCGCGACCAGCACGCCGCGGTCTTCGAGCAGGCGGTAGGCCTGCAGCACCGTCGAGATGCTGATGCCGTGCTGCTCGCTGACGGCGCGCACCGACGGCAGGCGCTCGCCGGGCGCGAGCGTGCCGTTGTCGATCGTGTCGACGATGAGTTCCGCGAGCTGCTCGTAGCGATGGGGAGCGGGCGCGCTGCCGGCCGCTTGCCTGTTGCGCTGAAGGGTGCCTGTGTTCATGGGGAGCTCGTGCATGACGAGGTTCGATTGTGGGCGAACCGGCTTCCGAAGGCACGCAAACTGTACTGGTCCGAATTCGCGGAAATTGTGGCTGTTCCGATGGCCCGGCGATCACTAGCATGGCCCGTATTCCCTGCTGCCCGACACGCCCCGGGCGCTGGATGACCCTCCCACCTGGGCGACCTGGAAACGAATGACAGTGCTTGAACACGAAGCCCCCGCGGCGGCGCAGCCCGAGTGGCGCGGCCGCTTTCCCTACAACGAGATCATTTCCCTGCTCGACGTGAACCGGCCGTTCAACCTGGCCGAGAGCACCTCGCAGGACCTGACGGTCGGCGACGTGCTCGACATGGCCGGGCTCGAGACCTTGCGCGGCCTGAAGCTGGGCTATGGCCGCTCGGCCGGCTCGGTCGAACTGCGCGAGGAGATCGCCAAGGCCTGCGGCGTGCCCGCCGAGCAGATCGTCACCACCCAGGGCACGGCGCTCGGGCTGTTCCTGCTGGCCTTCGAGGTCTGCCGGCCCGGCGACGAAGCGGTGCTCGTGACGCCCTGCTTTCCGCCGAGCCGCGACTGCCTGCGCGGCGCGGGTGTCACCGTGCGCGAGGTCGGGCTGCGCTTCGAGAACGGCTACCGGCTCGACCTGGACGCGATCGCGGCCAGCCTGTCGCCGAAGACGAGGCTCGTGAGTCTCGCCTCGCCGCAGAACCCCAGCGGCGTGCGCACGCCGCGCGCCGCCATCGAGCAACTGCTCGCGCTGCTGCAGAGCCAGGCGCCGCAGGCCCTCCTGTTCATCGACGAGACCTACCGCGAGGCCGGCTACGGCGACGAGGCCGTGCCCGAAAGCCTGGCCGCGCTGCATCCGCGCATCGTCACGGGCGCCTCGGTGTCGAAGGCGCTGGGCGCGCCGGGCCTGCGCACCGGTTGGCTCACGGTGCCCGACGCGGACCTGCGCGCGCGGCTGGTCGTGGCCAAGATGAACACCGTGATCTCGGGCTCGGTGCTCGACGAGGCACTGGCCACCGCGCTGCTGCGCCATCGCGAACCCGTGCTCGCGCCGCGCCGCCGGCTGCTCGCCGAAGGCCTCGCGGCACTGGCGGCCTGGTGCGAGGCCGAGCGCGAGCGCATCGAATGGATCCGCCCGGACGGCGGCGCGCTGTGCTGCCTGCGCCTGCGCGCCGATCGCTTCGACGACAACGCGGTCGCGCGCTTCTGGCAACTGCTGCCGGGGCATGAATTGCAATTGGCCTCGGGCGCATGGTTCGGCGAGAGCGAGCGCGTCTTTCGCCTGGGCTTCGGCTACCTGCCGCCCGACCGCCTGGCCCCCGCGCTGTCGGCCCTGTCGACGGTGCTGGACGCTGCTGCGAAGTGAATCCACGAAACTGACCCACGCAACGACGTCCCCCTGGAGCCCCGCATGAAACAACCCCATCGCTACACCGTGGTCGACGTCTTCACAGCCACGCCGCTGGCCGGCAATCCCGTGGCCGTGGTGTTCGACGCCGACGGCCTGGACACCGAGGCCATGCAGGCCATCGCGCGCTGGACCAATCTCTCGGAAACCACCTTCTTGTTGCCGCCCACCGTGCCCGAGGCCGACTATCGCCTGCGCATCTTCACGCCGCGCAACGAACTGCCCTTCGCGGGCCATCCGACCCTGGGCAGCGCGCATGCCTTCCTCGAAGCCAAACGCGGCACGCTGCGCGACGGCGGCCGGCTGGTGCAGCAGTGCGGTGTCGGCCTCGTCGACGTGACGGTGGAGGACGGCCCCGAGGGCCGCGAACTGGCCTTCGCCCTGCCCTCCGCGCGACTGGCGCCGCTGGCGGCCGACGACCTCGCGGAGCTCGGGCGCATCCTGGGCCGCCAGCCGAACCCCGAGGCCGCGCCGGCCATCGTGGACGTGGGCCCGCGCTGGGTCGTGCTGCCGCTGGCCGACGCGGCCACGGTGATCGACCTGCAGCCCGACTTCGCGCGGCTCGCGGCCTTCGAGCGCCGTCTCGGCGTGACCGGCCTCATCGTGTACGGCCGCTATGCGCAAGGCGAGGTGGCGATGGAGGTCCGGGCCTTCGCGCCCTCGAGCGGGGTCGAGGAAGACCCCGTCTGCGGCAGCGGCAATGCCAGTGCGGCGGCCTTCCAGTGGGAACGCGGCCTGCTGCCGCCCGACGGCATCGCCTACGTGGCCGCGCAGGGGCGCTGCGTGGGACGCGATGGGCGCGTGAAGGTGCGCGTCGATGCCCACGGCAAGGTGCGCGTGGGCGGTGCCTGCGTGAGCTGCGTGGAAGGCACGCTCGCGCTGTAGCCCTGGCTGGCGCGCCGTCCAGCGGATTGACGCGTCCTGCGTCGATGAGCACCGCGGAGCACGTGCCTGGAAATTTCCAGGCTGCGGAGCGGATTTTTAATTGAATTAGCGCCCGCTAATGGTTCTAAGGATTGGCTTGGAGAATTAATCGTATTACGCGGTTTTGTTTTTCGACGCGACCAATAAATATGAATGAATGAATAGGATCTCGGCTGTCTGCAATTGGCTTTGCAGGCAATTTCCTGTTTTCATTCTTAAGGTAAACAATGTCGAAGAAAATCATCTCTCGCTTCGCTGCGATCGCAACCGTCGCCGCCATGTCGCAGGCGGCCCTGGCTGCCGACGGCCAGATCAACTTCACCGGCGAAATCACGGACAGCATCTGCTCCCTGACGCCCGACAGCCAGAACCTGACCGTGCCGCTGGGCAAGGTGAGCCGCACCGCGTTTCCGACCGTGGGAACGGGTTCCACCCCGGCCAAGTTCACCCTGAACCTGGCCGATTGCCCCGCGGGCAGCAACAAGGCCAAGGTGACCTTCTCGGGCACGGCCGACAGCCGCAACGTGGATCTGGTGGCGATCGATGGCTCCGGCACCGGAACGCCGGCGGCCCAGGGTGTGGGCATCCAGATCGGCGACTGGGAAGGCCAGAAGATTGCGCTGGGCTCGGCCTCGCGCGAATACGCCCTGGCCCAAGGCACGAACAAACTGCAATTCCAGGCGCGCTATGTCTCGACCTTGCCGCTGACGGGCGGTTCCCCGGCCGATCCCGTGCTCAAGTCGGGCCCGGCCAATGGCACCGCGCAATTCACGGTGGCCTATAACTAATTAGGCACCACGGCATGAGGCCCTCGCGGCCTCATGCCGTCATGGGCGCGCTGTCCCGCGGTGCAATGCCGCGCTCTTTTCGCGCCTTCGTCTTCCGTTGATTTTTTTCCTTTGGGGCGCCTCTACCGGCGCGTCGGAGTGCTTGCGCGCGCGCGTCGTCGACGTGGGTCGCGCCGAGGAACAGATATGTGCAGCAATGAACGAATTCGGTGGGCGCTCGGCATCCTGGCGATGCTCTGCCTCCAGGGGCCGGCGAGCGCCAGCGTGATGCTTTCCGGCACGCGCGTGATCCTCCACGAGACGCAGCGCGAAACCTCCCTGCCGATGAAGAACACCGGGACCTCGCCCTATGTGGTCCAGGCCTGGGTCGATGCCGGCGACGGCAGGAGCAAGACCCCGCTGGTCGTCACGCCGCCGCTGTCGCGGCTCGATCCCGGCAAGGAAAACCTGCTGCGCATCATGCGTGTCGGCGGCGAGCTTCCGGCCGATCGCGAGTCGGCGTTCTGGCTCAACGTCAAGGAGATTCCCCAGACGCCGAATCAGGAGAACGTGCTGCAGGTGGCGATACGCAGCCGGCTCAAGCTGTTCTACCGGCCCACGGGCCTTCCGGGCTCGGCCACGGAGGCGCGTGCGCTGCTCAAGTGGACGGTGAGCGCACCGGCACAAGGCCAGGGCGCGGTGCTGAAGGTCGGCAATGCGAGCGCCTTCCACGTCACCCTGCTGAAGCTGACGGTCAACCAGGGGCAGGGCCCCGAAGGGAAGGACCAGGAGGAACTCGACGCGGGCATGGTGCCGCCGTTCGGCGAGCTGAGCTTTCCGATCCAGACGCTGAAGGCGCCGCGCGCCGTGCAGATCAACTTCACCACGATCAACGACTACGGCAGCGAATCGCCCGAGGAGTTCGTCAAGGTGCCCAAGGGCGCCGAACCCGTGCCCTTGAAGGCCGAGCCGGCTCGCGCGCCCGCGGCTTCGTCCAGCGGCGGTGCGCAGCGCTGAGACCATGACACGCACTCATCCCCTGCGGGTGCGCGCGCGCGTGCCCTTTCGCCTCGGCCTGTGCGCCGCCGTGCTCGGCGCGTGGGGCGCTCCCGTCATCGCGCAGCAGTTCGCCGCGTCGTCCTTCAATCCGAGCTTCCTTGGCGTGGGTGGCGACCAGCAGAATGCCGACCTGTCGCTCTTCGCCTTCGGCAATCGGGTGCTGCCGGGCTCGTACACCGTCGACGTCTCGCTCAACGAGCGACGCGCCGGGCAGGCCACGATCCGTTTCGACGCCAAGGAGGGTAGGAACGACGCCGAGCCCTGCCTCACGCGCGCCATGCTCGATGCATGGGGCGTCAACGTGGCGGTGTTCCCGGCCTTGATGGCGCTGGCCGACGAGGCCTGCGTCGATCTGGGCGCGGCCATTCCCGAAGCCTCCTTCGGCTACGACGTCGACAAGATGCACCTGCGCATCGACATCCCGCAGGCGGCGATGAAGCGCTCGGCGCGCGGGGCCGTGGACCCCGGCATGTGGGACCGGGGCATCACGGCCGGGATGCTCGACTACCAGGTCAACGTCGCCCGCTACGGTGGCGACGCCTACCGTCGCAGCGCCGATCCCTTCGCCACGCCGCGCAGCGTGTTCGACGGCAACCCCTTCCCCGGGCCCGACAGGCAGCCTCGGCGCGACACCCTGTTCGTCGGCTTGCGCGGCGGCTTCAACCTCGGCGATTGGCGCTTTCGCCATTTCTCGACCTACAACCGCGGCATCGATGGCGCGGGCCGATGGCAGGCCGTCAACACCTATGCCCAGCGCGACCTGTTGCCGCTCCAGGCGCAATTGCTGATCGGCGATGGCAGCACGCCCGGCAACCTGTTCGACAGCATTGCGTTTCGCGGCGTGCAACTGGCCACCAACGAATCGATGCTGCCCGACAGCCAGCAGGGCTACGCCCCCACCATCCGCGGCATTGCACAGACCCATGCGCGCATCACGGTGCGGCAGAACGGCTACACCATCTACAGCACCTTCGTGGCGCCGGGCGCCTTCGTGATCGACGACCTCTATCCCACGGCCTCGAGCGGCGACCTCGAGGTGAGCATCGTCGAGGCCGATGGCCGGGAGACCCGCTACATCCAGGCGTTCTCCGCGGTGCCCACGCTGCTGCGCGAAGGCACATGGCGCTATTCGGCCACGCTCGGCAAGTACCGCAGCGCTCGCGGCCAGAGCTTGTCCTTCTCGCCCGACTTCCGCGATGGCGGTCTGTCGTTGCTGCGGGCCTGGCAGCGGTCATCGCGTGCCGAACCGACCTTCGCGCAAGGCACGGTGGCACGTGGCCTGGGCAACGGCTACAGCGTCTACGGCGGACTGATCGCCTCGGGGCGCTACCTGTCGGCGATGGCGGGCGTGGGCAAGAACATGCGCGCCTTCGGTGCCGTGTCCGCCGACCTGTCGGCCGCGCGTGCCTCGGTGTCGACGCCGCTGCTGGCCGAGCAGCACTACAACGGCCAATCGGTGCGGTTCCTGTACGCCAAGGCCTTCGATGCGGGAACCACCGTGCGCGTGGCGGGCTATCGCTATTCGACCAGCGGCTACCGCACTTTCCAGGAGGCCGCGGACATGCAGGGACTGGACCCGCTGGAACGTCTCCACAACCGCCGCAACGAACTGCGGCTGGAGTTGTCGCAACGTCTGGGCGACCGGGGCTCGGTGTTCGCCTCGGCGCGTCAGCAAAGCTATTGGGGAACCGGCGCCAAGGACAGCCTGGTGCAGATGGGCTACTCGGGCAGCTTCAAGCAGTTCGGCTACAGCATCCACTACAACCGCAGCACCAGCCAGGGTCGTGCGCCGAACAACCAGATCATGTTCACGTTGAGCGTTCCGCTCGGCGGCTCCGCGGCCAGCGTCCAGTATTCGGTATCGCACGAGCGCAACGGCGGCACCAGCCAGCAGGCCAGCGTGTTCGGCACCGCGCTCGAGGACGCCCGCCTCACCTACAACCTGTCGGGAAACCGCATCGAAGCCCAGGGGTCGACCAGCCATGCGAGCCTCAGCTACCTGTCGCGAATCGGGCGTTTCGAGGGCGGGATTTCGCAGAATTCCGGCCATCGGCAAGCCACCTTCGGCATGGCGGGCGGGCTGCTGTTGCATGGCGATGGCCTGACCCTGGCGCAACCGCTGGGCGACACCATCGCCCTGGTGCATCTGCCCAAGGCCTCGGGCGTGGGCATCGAATCGCAACCCGGCGTGGCGACCGACGGCGCAGGCATCGCCGTCGTCTCCAATCTTTCGCCCTATCGGATCAACCGCCTGGCCGTGCGCACGCAGGACCTCGGCGACACCGTGGAAGTCCGCAACGCCGCGACCGAGGTTGTGCCCACGCGCGGTGCCGTGGTGCGCGCGACCTTCGAGACCGCGGTGGGCCATCGGCTGATGCTGACGCTGACGCGGGGCAACGGAGAGCCCATGCCCTTCGGTTCGCGCATCGAGAACGAAGCGGGCCAGGAGATGGGCATCGTCGGTCCCGATGGCCAGGCCTTCGTCAGCGGGGCCGAGCCGGCCGGGACGCTGACGGTGATCTGGGGACGCCGCACGGGCGACCGATGCAGCGTGTCCTACGCGCTGCCCGAAGAAACCAGTCCGCCGCCGATCCGCGAGATCGCGGGACAGTGCGACGCGGACATCAACGCCGAGAGGAAAACAGAATGAGAAATTGGCATCGTCGATCCGACCATCGAGCGGCGGCCATTGGGTGGAAGGTGTCGCGCCTCGTGCTGCTCCTCGCCACGCTGTGGCTGGCGGGCATGCAGGGCGCATGGGCGGCGTGCGTGCGTTACCCAGGCGCCTACGAACACATCGTCTACATGAACATGGGAAATGTCTACGTTCCCGACGGACTGGCGGTCGGAGGAACCATCAAGACGCAAAGCTTTCCCATCTGGGTCAGCGGCACCGGCGATCTCATGTTCAATTGCCGGGGCGGCGGTTATGTCCACGGAACGGTGCTGCAGGGCTCGCCCGTACCGGGCTTCTTCAACGTCTACTCCACGCAAGTGCAGGGCATCGGCATCCGGCTCTCGCGCGTCGTTGACGGCTCCTTTCTCGTCTACTACCCGCACACCATGGTAACCCCCAGTGGCACCGGTCAACTGGCTGCGGGCACGTCGTTCCAGGTGGAGTTGATCAAGACGGCCGACAGCACCGGCAGCGGCTCGCTGGCAGGCGGAACCTACACCCGCTACTACGGCGATGGCGAGCCTTACTGGTCGGCGTTGACGACCATTCTCTCGGGGGATGTCAGCGGCATCACGATCATCACGCCGTCGTGCTCCGTCGATGCGGGTTCGCGCAACATCCCGGTGGAATTCGGGCGCGTGTCGCTCAGCAACTTCAAGGGGATGGACTCCACGACGGGCGATCGAAGGTTCAGCATCAAGCTCCGGTGCCAGGCGAATCCGAACCTGCAGAAATGGGTGGACCTGCGCATGGATGCGACGCAGGACCCGTCGAACCGGCAGGGGGTGCTGAGGATCACGCAGGGCGGCGCGGGCATTGCGACGGGCGTGGGCATCCAGCTCCTGGGTGGCGATGCCCAGCCGGTGCGCTTCGGCAAGGGCATGCAGGTCGGCCCGATGAAGAACGGCAGCTACGACGTGCCCTACACGGCCCGCTACTACCAGACCGCCGCGAGGATCCGGCCGGGCCGCGCCGACGGCACCGCGACCTTCACGCTCGAATACCGCTGAGACAGTCGGCGTTCGTCGCGTGGGCAGCGCGCCTTCGGGTGGCGCCTGCCCACGCGCTGCTTTCGGGCCCAGCGCGGCGGCGATGGAGAAGCGCCCCGGGCGCTACGAAGTGAATGGCGAGCCCAGCACGACCAGGCGATAGCCGATCCCGTAGATCGTGAGGAGCTGAACCCCCCTGTGCGGCCCGAGTTCGAGCTTCTTGCGCAGGCGCGTCATGTGCACGTCGAGCACGCGCGAGCCGGGATTGGCGAGCCGATCGAAAAGCCGGGTTTCGATCTCTTCGCGGGTGATGACCTTGCCGAGGTTCTCGAACAGGATGAGCGCGATGTCGAACTCGCGCGGCTGAAGGCGGACCTCCTCGCCATCGACCATCACGATGCGCCGCAATCGCTTGAAGTAGTAGCCGCCGCAGACCAGGTCCTGCTCGGCCGGCAGATCGACGGGGGCCTGCTTTCGCGATTGCAGCAATTGCAGTCGCATCGACAGCTCCGCGCCATTGACGGGCGCGGTGACGAACTCGATGCGTTCGCTGTTGAGCGGTTCGTCGTTGAAGGTGGAGGCCACGTTCATCGCATCGCGCGATATGACGACCAGGACCGGCAGTTTCACCATGCCGCGCAAGCTGGCCCAGCGTCGCTGGTTCCATGCCTTGTCCGCGCATGCGACCAGGGCATCGTACCGACGCCCCAGGGAGATCGAATCCCACAGGGCCTGCACCGAATCGAACGCGGCCGAGGTGAAACCCTGCGAATCCAGCGCGGTGCGCAAGGGACCGCGCTCATGGTCGTCGCCGAAGATCAGGGCCAGGGAGGAAATGGATTGGAGCGTGGACGGCTTCGTGTTCTTGCTCGACGTCATGGTGCACGGCCCTCCACACCTCGCATGGAGCGCTCGCTGCGTACGCTCGGCAGGTCGGCGGGCTCGCGACATGCGCCCTCACCTGATCTTGCTGCTGATTCCCTCATCCCCTGCCCCGCGCGGCTTCGGCCGCTTATGTCTGTTTATAAAAAGTGAAATTTAAAAAATGAGAGTGAATACTCATTTCCATCGCAATGCATTATCAATCTTGAGTCTGGATGGGGTGAGCTCCGGATAAGGATTTTGTGGATTTCTTGTGATTATGAACTATATAAATGATCGATATGAGGGAAATTATATTCTCTCAAAAGCTAATTTGCTGAATCTATATTAACAATTGCGAGCGTACAAGTGCATGTGGAATTAAGGGGTTTATTTAAATTTTGTTTTCATTCGCGCGAAGAACATTTGCAAATGCTTCGAGTTGCGAATGAGTTGATAACTTGTCGGAATCGGCCGCCGGTCTCGAGGCAGCGGGCGGACGATCCGTTGCTCGCGGGTCAGTCGTGCGCCCGCGGCCGCCGGCCGGTGCCCACGCCGGCGGTCGGCACCAAAGGCAGGCCCAGCCGCGCGGCCGTCTCTTCCTGCACCGCCATCGCACGCTCGAAGCCTGCGCGCGCACTCAGCCGCGACCAGTACGCGCCCACCGCCGGACCGAAGCGCTCGTGCAGCCCCAGCACGCGCGCCAGCATCAGGGCGTAGCCGAGCGAGATGTCGGCGGCCGTGAAGCGGCCGGCGCAGGCGAAGTCCTGCGTCTCGAGCAGCTGCTCGATCGTCCGCAGGCGGCCGTGGAAGAACTGCGCATAGTCCTGCGCGGCCTGGGGCAGCCGGCGCTCTGGCGGCTCGAGCGTGCCGTAGCGCAGCACCAGGGCCTGCGGAAAGGTCAGCGAGGCCTCGCCGAAGTGCAGCCAGTTGAGGTACTGCGCATAGCCGGCCTCGTCGCGTTCCACGTTCAGCGGCGTCGGCGCATGCAGGCTGGCCAGGTACTGGCAGATCGCCACCGACTCGTTCATGCGGATCTCGCCATCGACCAGCAACGGCACCGTGCCCTGCGGATGGATCGCGAGGTAGTCGCGCTGCAGCACGCGCGGCGGAAACGGCAGCATCTCCAGCCGGTACGGCGTGCCCAGTTCCTCGAGCATCCAGAGAACGCGGAACGAGCGGGCATTCGCGCAGTGGTAGAGCGTGATCATCGGTTGCGGGCCTCGACGCCGGGAGTGGGCCCGCCGATGGTCGCTCGCAGCGTGCCGGCGCGCCTTGCGTCGATTGGCTGAATTGCCGCGCGCCGCCATGCCAGCCAGTCTGCGCAAGCGCCGCCCCGCCCGGCGCGCATAGCCTGCGCATCCCGCGATCGAGCGATCGCGATTCCGGAGCGTACATGCCTTCCCTCAGATCCAAGACCCTCTTCGTCACCGGTGCGAGCCGCGGCATCGGCAAGGCCATCGCGCTGCGGGCCGCGCGCGACGGCGCCAACATCGTGGTCGCCGCCAAGACCGCGACGGCCGACCCGCGCCTGCCGGGCACCATCCACAGCGCCGCCGAGGAGATCGTCGCGGCCGGCGGCCAGGCGCTCGCGGTGGTGGTCGATGTGCGCGACGAGGCCCAGGTCCGCGCGGCAGTCGATGCCGCCGTGGCGCGCTTCGGCGGCATCGACATCCTGGTCAACAACGCCAGCGCGATCCATCTCGAGACGGTGGAGCGCACGCCGATGAAGCGCTATGACCTGATGTTCGAGATCAATGCGCGCGGCAGCTACCTCTGCGCGCAGGCCTGCCTGCCGCACCTCGAGAAGGCCGCCAATCCGCACATCCTGACCCTGTCGCCGCCGCTGGACCTGAACCCCAAGTGGTTCGCGCGCCATGCGGCCTACACCACCTCGAAATACGCGATGAGCATGCTGAGCCGCGGCCTGGCCGAGGAACTGCGCGAACGCGGCATCGCGAGCAATTCGCTGTGGCCACGCACCGTGATCGCCACCAGCGCGCTGCGCATCGCGGCGCCCGAGGTGGCGGGCCAGGCGCGCGTGCCGGCCATCATGGCCGACGCCGCCTGGCACATCCTGACCCGGCCGAGCCGCGAGCTCACGGGCCAGCTGCTGCTCGACGAGCAAGTGCTGCGCGAGGCCGGCGTGACCGACTTCGCGCCCTACCTCGTGACGCCGGGCGTCGAGCCGCTGATCGACTTCTTCGTGGAACCGTGACCTCTTCGCTTCGCCCCCCTTCAGGAGACCCTCGCATGCAGACCATCGACCCCGAACGCGCGGCCATCGCGCGCGTGTCCCTCGCCGACATCGTGCGCCGCGGCGCCCGCCGCCATCCCGGCAAGACCGCCGTGATCCAGGGCGAGCGGCGCATCAGCTTCGCCGAACTCGACGCGGGCAGCGAGCGCGTCGGCGAGGCGCTGCGCGACCAGGGATTCACGGGCCACCGCATCGCGACCCTGTGCCTCAACTCGATCGAGCACCTGAGCGCGATCCAGGCCATCCACAAGTCGGGCAATGTCTGGGTGCCGGTCAACGTGCAGCTCGACGCGGCCGCGATCGAGCACGTGCTGAGCCATGCCGAGGTCGGCGCCGTCTTCATCGACGCGCCGCTGCTCGCGGTGCCGGCGCTGCGCGCGCTGATCGAGCGCCTGGGCCTGTTGACGGTGGTGATCGGTGGCACGCAACCCGCGCCAGAGGGCACCCTGCCCTTCGACGCGCTGGCCTCGCGCGCGCCCACGCAGCCGCTGGGCGCGCCGGGCGGCGACGACGAACTCGCGCTGATCATGTACACCAGCGGCACCACCGGCAAGCAGAAGGGCGTGATGCATTCGCACCGCTCGGTGCACGGCGCGCTGCTGAGCTGCGCGCAGAGCTTCGAGGCCACCGAGCACGACGTGGTCGGCTCGGTGCTGCCGCTGTTCCATTGCGCGCAGCACACCATCAGCATGGGCGCGCTGCTGACCGGCGCCACGATCTGGCTGGCCAGCGGCTTCGATCCCGCGGCCATGCTGGCGGCGATCGAGCGCGAGCGCATCAGCTGGCTGTCGTGCCTGCCGATGATGTACGACGCGCTGATGAAGCATCCGCAGCGCCCGACCACCGATCTGTCGTCGCTGCGCCTGTGCATGTACGGCCTGGCGCCGATACCGAAGAACCTGCTCGCGCAGATCCGCAGCGAGATGTGCGCCGACGTGCGCCTGGGCACCGGCCAGACCGAGATGTACCCGCCGACCATGGTCTACCGCGCGAGCGACCATCCCGGCAAGGACGGCAACTGCTGGGGCATGTCGGTGGCGGGCGTCGAGACCGCGGTGATGGACGACGACGGCCGGCTGCTCGGGCCGGGCGAGATCGGCGAGATCGTCCATCGCGGTCCCAACGTCTTCCTCGGCTATCTCAAGGACCCCGAGGCGACGGCCGCGGCGCGCCGCTTCGGCTGGCACCACACGGGCGACATCGGCATGTTCGAGGCCGACGGGCAGATGCTGTTCCTCGACCGCAAGAAGGACATGATCAAGTCCGGCGGCGAGAACGTCTCGAGCATCAAGCTCGAGGCGGTGCTGCTGGCCCATCCCGCGGTGGGTGCCGCGGCCGTGGTGGGCCTGCCGCATCCGCACTGGGGCGAGGCGGTCGCGGCCTTCGTGGTGCGGCGCCCCGCCGCCGAAGCCTGCGGCGAGGACGAGCTGCTGGCCTTCTGCCGCGAGCGCCTGGGCCGCTTCGAGGTGCCGAAGTCGATCCGCTTCGTCGACGCGCTGCCGATGACGCCGACGGGCAAGGTGCAGAAGTTCCAGCTGCGCAGCGGGCACCTGGAGCTGTTCGCGGCGGGGCAGGGATAGCACCGCCATTCTCGTGTTCATCTATCGGACAAAGCCATGGTTTCGGGAAAGGGGTGCGCGAACAATCGATCGCATCGACGACCCGAGGCGGGATCGCGGGACACCGGTCCCGCGCCCGAAAGACCATGTTCTTCTACTTTCCCGACAACTACCGCTGGTCCCTTGCCGTGCTGCGCGCCATCGCCGCGGGCGGCCTGTTCGGCGAGATCGACTGGGCCTGCTCCCGGCTGAAGGACGCGGCGCGCGTGCAGCCCTCGGGCGACGTCGAGGCCTGGCATGGCGCCTGGAGCGAGCTCGGGCGCCAGCTCGAGCAGTCGGCCGCCGACGCGCTGGCGCGCGGCCACCGCGTGAGCGCCAGCGACTTCTCGCTGCGCGCCTCGGTCTACCACCAGTGGGCCGAGGGGCTGCTCGACCCCGACGACCCGCGCGCTGAGCAGGCCTATGCGAAGCACCTGTCGTGCTTCGCGAGCTTCGCCCGGCATCGCGATCCGGCGATCGAACTGGTCGACATCCCGTTCGAGGGCAGCGTGATCCCGGCCTACCTGGTGCCCGCCGTGGGGCGCGAGGGGCCGGGGCCGGTGGCGCTGCTGTCGGACGGCCTCGACGCGAACAAGGAGGAGATGTTCTACGTGGCGCAGAACCTCGCGCGGCGCGGCATCTCCACCCTCGCCTTCGACGGCCCGGGCCAGGGCTCGGCGCTGCGCGTGCACGGCCTGACCGCGCGCCACGACTTCGAGCGGCCGGTGACGGCCTGCGTCGACTGGCTGGTGCGCCGCGCCGACGTGGACCCCGCGCGCATCGGGCTGGTGGCCGCGAGCTGGGGCGGCTACTACGCGCCGCGCGCCGTGGCCTTCGAGAAGCGCATCAGGGCCTGCGCCGTGATGGGCGCGGTCTTCGACACCCATGCCTGCATGGTGCGGCGCGTGGGCTACGTGCCGGGCCAGGGCGCCACGCAGCTGGGCAACAGCGCGCCGCTGGGCACCACGGGCAAGCAGATCCTGCGCATCCTCGGCGTGCCGGACTGGGAGCGCGCGTTCCGCAAGCTCGAGGACTTCCGCCTCGAGGGCGTGGCCGCGCGCATCGACTGCGACCTGTTCATCGTGCATGGCGCCAACGACCGCCATGCCCCGCCCTCCGAGGCGCAGCGGCTGCTCGACGCGGTGAGCTCGCGCCACAAGCAACTGCGCGTGTTCACCGAGGAGGAAGGCGGCGCGGCGCACGTGAACCTCGACCGGCCCGAGCCCGCGCTGAGCCTGGTGTGCGACTGGATGGCCGAGCGCCTGGCGGCGGGAGAATGCACATGACCGCGGCCGACCCGAGCTGGATCGGCCACCAGGTGCGCGACGAGGTGAGCACGCTGCGCCTGCAGCGCCCGCAGGCCGGCAACCGGCTGACCAACGACATGGCGCTGGCGCTGGCCGACGCGCTCGATGCGGCGCACGCCAGCCGCGTGATCGTGCTCGAGGCCGAGGGCCCGGACTTCTGCCTGGGCCGCGAGATGGCGCCGCCCACGCCCGGCGCCGGCGTCAATGCGGCCGACGTGCTGCGTGACGACGCCGCGCCGATCCAGCGGCTGTACGAGGCCTTCGGCCGCTGCCGCGCGCCGGTGCTGGGCCTGGTGGCCGGGCGTGCCTGGGGCATCGGCATGGTGTTGGCGGCGCGCTGCGATCTCACGTTGTGCGCGCGCGACGGCAGCTTCGCGCTGCGCGAGCTCGAGCGCGGCATCCCGCCCTGCATCGCGATGGCGCCGCTGCTCGACCGCATGCCGGCCAAGGCGCTCGCGCACCTGGTCTTCGGCGCCGAACCCATCGATGCCGAGGCGGCGCTGGCCGCGGGCATCGTCGGGCGCGTGGTCGACGGCGGCAGCCTGCGCGCCGAAGGCGAGGCGCTGGTGCGGCGGCTGCTGTCCTTTCCGGCGCCGGCCGTGCAGGCCGTCAAGCAGTTCCTCGCGAGCGCGCCGCGCCATCACGAAGCCAACGCCGTGCTCCACGGCGCGAGCCTGCTGGCCAACGTGCTCGGTTCGCGCTGAACGGCGGCGCCGGAGCGGCGCGGTCGACCATCACAAGAAGGAGACATCGCCATGCGGATTCCATTCCTCGCGTCTTTCACGCCCTTCGCGCCCCTGGTGGCGGCCTTCACGCTCGCGCTCGCCTGCGGGTCCGCCTCCGCCGCCTACCCCGACAAGCCGGTGCGCGTGATCGTGGGCTTTCCGGCCGGCAGCACCGGCGACCTGATCGTGCGCATCCTCGGCCCGCGCCTGTCGCAGGGCTTGGGCCAGCCCGTGATCGTGGAGAACCGGCCCGGTGCCGGCAGCAGCATCGCCGCCGAGGCCGTGGCCCATGCCGCGCCGGATGGCCACACGCTGCTGCTGAGCACCACCGCGAACGTCATCAATCCCAGCCTGTATCCAAACCTGCGCTTCAGCTTCGTCAAGGACCTGGCGCCGGTGAGCCTGCTGGCCGAGGCGCCCTCGGTGCTGATCGCGCGCGCCGACCTTCCCGCGCGCACGGTGAAGGACCTGATCGCCGCGGCCGCCGCGGCGCCCGGCAAGTTCAGCTACGGTTCCTCGGGCAACGGCACCTTCACCCATCTCTATGGCGAGGCCTTCAACCAGGCGACCCAGGTGCAGCTGACCCATGTGCCCTACAAGGGCAGCGCCCAGGCGCTGACCGACGTGGTCGCGGGCCGCGTGGACCTGGCCTTCACGCCCGCGGCGCCGGTGCTGGCACAGATCCAGGCCGGGCGGGTCAAGGCGCTGGCGGTGATCGGCCGGCAGCGCATGGCGGCCCTGCCGCAGGTGCCGACCTTCGCCGAGGCGGGCATCGCCGACTTCGACGCCGCCCTGTGGTTCGGCCTGCATGCGCCCGCGGGCACGCCGGGCGCCGTGGTCGACCGGCTGGCGGCCGAGCTGCGCAAGGTGCTGGCCGATCCCGAGGTGCGCCGGCAACTCAACGACCAGACCGTCGAGCCGATCGCCGGCACGCCGGCCCAGTTCGCGGGCATCATCGCGAGCGAATCGGCGCGATGGGCCAAGGTGATCGCCACCGCGGGCATCAAGGTCGATTGAAGCCACCCCCCATTCCCCGGCACGAAGGAGACACACATGACACTGGGCCACGAGATCCGGGGCCACGGCCCGCAGCGCGTGATGGTCCTGCACGGCTGGTTCGGCGACCACCACGCCTGGGCGCCGACCTATGCGCTGCTCGACGAGCAGGCCTTCACCTACGCCTTTCCCGACTACCGCGGCTATGGCGCCTCGCGCGCCATCGAGGGCCGGCACACGATCGCGGAGATCGCGGCCGACGCCCTCGCGCTGGCCGATGCGCTGGGCTGGGAGTGCTTCTCGCTGCTGGGCCACTCGATGGGCGGCATGGTGGCGCAGCAGGTCGCGATCGATGCGCCCGAGCGCATCGCGGCCGCGGTCTGCGTGACGCCGGTGCCGGCCTCGGGCGTGCCGCTGCCACCGGAGGTCGCGGCGCTGTTCGCCGCGGCCGGCACGGACGAGCGCGCCGCGTTGGGCGTGATCGATGCCTCGCTGGGTTCGCGCCTCACGCCCGCCTTGGCGCGCGGCATCCTCGCGCACCAGCGCGCCACGTCCGAGCCCGGCGCCTTCGCGGACTACTTCCAGGCCTTCTCGGCCACCGATTTCTCGGACCGCGCGGCCGCGTTGCGCGCGCCGCTGCTGGTGCTGGTGGGCGAACACGACGGGGGCGTGTCGCCCGACTTCGTGCGGGCCACCTTTCCGCGCCTGTACCCGCATGCGCGGATCGAGACGCTGCCGAATGCCGGGCACTACCCGATGCTCGAGACGCCGGCCTACCTGGTGACGCGCTGCGAGGCCTTCCTGCGCGAGCACGGCGGCTGAAGCGCCAGTCGCGCCCTTTTCAGGCCTTGCGCTTGCGCAGCAGGATCTCCACCGACTGCGTGGCTTCGCGCAGCATGCCGGCCACCTGCGCGATGCGGCGCTGGCCCAGGCGCTGCGAGAGCGCGGCGACGCTCAGCGCACCGATGGCCTGCCCCATCGAATCGCGAAAGGGCACGCCGACCGCCTTCACGCCCAGGCTCACGCGGTTCTGGATCACGGCGGCGCCCAGGGCGCGTGCCTCCTCGCAGGCCTGCGCCAGGTCCTGCGTCGACAGCTTGCCGAAGGCGGCCAGGCTGGGCCCCACCCGTTCGATGATGTGGGCGCGCTCCTCGTCGCCGATGGCCGAGAGGATCGCCAGCCCGCCCGCGCCCACGCCCAGCGGTCGCCGGCTGCCGACCTCGAGCACCAGCGCGCGGATCGGGAAGGCGCCTTCGCGGCGGTGCATGCAGACCGCGTCGAAGCTGCTGCGCACCACCAGGTAGACGGTGTCGCCGGTCTCGCGGGCCAGCATGTCCATCGCGGGTTCGCAGAGGTCGCGGATGTCGTGCATGGTCGAGCCGGCCACGCCGAGTTCGAAGGCCAGCGGCCCGAGCTTGTAGCGGCGCAGCTCCTCGTTGAAGACCGCGAGCCGCTCCGCGGCGAGCTGGCCCAGGATGCGGTGCACCGACGGATGCGGAATCTGCGACTTCTCCGACAGCTCGGTCAGCGCCAGCCCGCGCGAGCCCGCGGTGGCCAGCAGCTTGAGGATCGCCACGCCGCGTTTGAGCGAGCCGGCATCGGAGGGCGTTTTCATGTTCGATTGATGGACAAACGACTGGTTCGAGGCGAGCCATTAGAAAACAATTCCCGCTCGTGTCCCCTTCGTGTCCCGTCTATCGGACAGCACTCGCAGCGGGTTCATCCATCGACAACGCCCCACCACCGAGGACCTCCATGAAGACAACAGCGCCGCGCGGGAGCCGCCGATGAATGCCGCCGCCACCCCCTTGGCCGGCCGGATCGCGGTCGTCACCGGCGGCAGCAGCGGCATCGGCGCCGCCTGCGTGCGCGCGCTGGCGGACGCGGGCGCGACCGTGGTCATCGGCTACAACGAAGGCGCCGAGCGTGCACGCGCGCTGCGCGAGGAGTTGCCGGGCGCCGACCACGGCACCCTGCGCATTCCGCTGACCGATGCCGCGGCGCACGCGGCCATGGCCGGCGCGCTGCAGCAGCGCTTCGGCCGCGTCGACGTGCTGGTGAACTCGGCCGGCTTCACGCAGCGCATCGCGCACGGCGATCTCGAGGCGCTGCCGCCCGCGCTGTTCGAGCAGATCCTCGCCGCCAACGTCGGCGGCCCCTACGCCATCACGCGCGCGCTGATGCCGCTGCTCCAGGCCTCGGCCGACGCGGCGGTGATCAACGTGTCCTCGGTCTCCGCCTTCACGGGGCTGGGCAGCAACCTCGCCTACTGCGCGGCCAAGGCGGCGCTCGACACGCTGACCGTGTCGATGGCGCGCGCCTTCGCGCCGGTGCGCTTCGTCGCCGTCTCGCCCGCGGCGGTCGACACCGGCTTCGTGCAGGGCCGCAACCGCGAGGAGCTGCAGAAGAAGGCCGCCACCACGCCGCTGGGCCGCATCGTGACCCCGCAGGACGTGGCGCTCGCCGTGCTGGGTTGCGTGACGCACCTGCGCACGGCCACCGGCACGCGGATCGTCATCGATGGAGGCCACAGCCTGTGAAGGGCGGGACCGCTGCCATGCTCGTCGAACAACGCACCTACACCACCCACCCCGGCCAGTGGCGCGCCTACCTGTCGCTGTACGAGGCCAAGGGGCTGGCGATCCAGCGCCGCATCCTCGGGCGCATGGTCGGCTACTACCGCACGGAGACCGGCCCGCTCAACCAGGTGATTCACATGTGGGCCTACCTCGACATGAACGAGCGCGCCGAGCGGCGCGAGCGGCTGATGGCCGATCCGGGATGGCAGGCCTACGTGGTGGAGATGCTGCCGTTGCTGCAGAGCCAGGAATCGAAGATCCTGCTGCCGGCCGCCTTCTTCACGCCCCAGTGGCAGGAGTCGCCATGAACGCGCGCACGGGCGAGACCGCAACGGTGCCCGGCTACCAGAGCGGATTCGGCAACCAGTTCGCCAGCGAGGCGCTGCCCGGCGCGTTGCCGGTGGGCCGCAACTCGCCGCAGCAGGCGCCGCTGGGCCTGTATGCCGAGCTGCTGTCGGGCACGGCTTTCACCGCGCCGCGCGATCGCAACCTGCGCACCTGGATGTACCGCCGGCGTCCCAGTGCCATGCACGAGGCCTTCGCGCGCATCGACGACGGCGACTGGCGCAGCGGCCCGTTCACCGAGGTGGAGACGCCGGCCAACCGGCTGCGCTGGAATCCCTGGCCGATGCCGGCGCGGGCCACGGACTTCATCGACGGCATCGTGACCATCGCGGGCAATGGCGAGCCGCATGCGCAGGCCGGTTCGGCGGTGCACGTCTACCGCGCCAACCGCTCGATGGCCGGGCGCTACCTCGTGAACTCCGACGGCGAGCTGCTGCTCGTGCCGCAGCAGGGCGCGCTGCGGCTGCACACCGAGCTCGGACGCCTGCAGGTCGCGCCCGGCGAGATCGCGCTGCTGCCGCGCGGCATGCGCTTTCGCGTCGAGCTGCCCGACGGCGAGGCGCGCGGCTATGCCTGCGAGAACTACGGCGCGCCGTTCCGCCTGCCCGAGCTGGGGCCGATCGGATCGAATGGCCTCGCCAATGCGCGCGACTTCCTGGCGCCCGTGGCGGCCTTCGAAGAGGACGCCGGCCCGGTGCGCATCGTCAACCGCTTCATGGGCCACCTGTGGGAAGGCACGCAGGCCGGCACGCCGCTCGACGTGGTCGCATGGCACGGCAACCTCGTGCCCTGCAAGTACGACCTGGCGCGCTTCATGGCCATCGGCACCATCAGCTTCGACCATCCCGATCCGTCGATCTACACGGTGCTGACCTCGGGCAGCGACACGCCGGGCGTGGCCAACTGCGACTTCGTGATCTTCCCGCCGCGCTGGCTGGTGGCGGAAGACACCTTCCGCCCGCCCTGGTTCCACCGCAACGTGATGAGCGAGCTGATGGGCCTGGTGCGCGGCGTCTACGACGCGAAGGCCGAGGGCTTCGTGCCCGGCGGTGTGAGCCTGCACAACTGCATGCTGCCGCACGGCCCCGATGCCGCCACCTTCGAGCGGGCCAGCACCGCCGCGCTCGCGCCGCACCGGCTCGACGACACGCTGGCCTTCATGTTCGAGAGCCGCCACGTGTTCCGGCCCACGGCGCGGGCGCTCGCCGCGGACAACCTGCAGCCCGGCTACGACGCCGTGTGGCGCGGCTTCCAGCCCGCGCGCGCCTGATTCGAGGAGACAACGAAACCATGACCACCGCCATCGCCAACCGGCGCGAACTGCTCGCCCTGGCCGCCGCTTTCGCGCTGCTGCCCCCTGCCCGTGCACAGGGCGCCTACCCCACGCGCCCGCTCCAGCTGACCCATGGCTTCGGCGCGGGCGGCAATGCCGACATCGTGTCGCGGCTGCTCGCGCAGAAGATGCAGGACGGGCTCGGGCAGCCGGTGGTCGTCGAGATCAAGAGCGGTGCCGGTGGCCTGATCGCCACCGACTTCGTGGCCAAGGCCCGGCCCGACGGCTACAACCTCGCCATGCTCACGGGCGCGCACACGGTGTCGGCCGCGCTGCGCCGCAAGCTGCCCTACGACCCGGTGAACGACTTCGCCTTCGTCTCGACCGTGACCAGCTTTCCCTTCGTCATCGCGGTGCGCGCCGAGCACAAGGCCCGCGACCTGGCCGAGCTGCTCGCGAGCGCGCGGCAGGCGCCGGGACAGGTCAGCTTCACCTCGGTGGGCGTGGGCTCGACCCAGCACATGGTCGGCGAACTGCTGGGCGTGAGCGCGGGCGCGAAGCTGCTGCACGTGCCCTACCGCGGCGGCGGCGCGCCGGTGCAGGCGGTGATCGGCGGTGACGTCGACATCCTCGCCGACACGCTGACGGTGGCGACGCCGCACATCCAGTCGGGCCGGCTGCGCGCGCTGGCGGTCACCAGCGCGCAGGCTTGGCCGTCGATGCCGGAGCTGCCCACGGTCGCGAGCGTGCTGCCGGGCTTCGAGATCCGCTCCTGGCTGGGGCTCGCGGCGCCGCGCGGCACGCCGGGGCCGGTGGTCGACCTGCTCGCGGCCCAGGTGCGCTCGGCCCTCGAGGCGCCCTCGGTCGTGGCCGCGCTGGCCGCGCTCGGCAGCGAGCCCGCGCCCTCCTCGCCGGCCCGCATGAAGGCCATGGTCGAGCAGGAGATCCGGCGCTGGAGCGAGGTGGTCGCCAAGGCCGGCATTCCGCCGCAGTGAGCGCCGCCGGCCGAATGCCGGCTTAACGCTTCCCTAACGATGGGGCGCTACGGTACTGTCGCGTTGGCGAACCAACGGGAGCCCTGCGTGCGCACACTGCTTGTGGAAGACGACGAGATGATCGGCAAGAGCCTGGTCCGCGGCCTGGAGCGCTCGGGCTGGGCCGTGGACTGGGTGCGCGACGGCCTGCTCGCGCAGAGCGCGATGGCCGATGGCGACTACAACTGCGTGCTGCTCGACCTGGGCCTGCCCGAGGCCGACGGCATCGAGGTGCTGCGCCGCGCGCGCAGCCTCCGGGACGACACGCCGGTGCTGATCCTGACGGCGCGCGCGGCCCTGGGCCAGCGCATCGAGGGGCTGGACCTCGGGGCCGACGACTACCTGACCAAGCCCTTCGAGCTGCCCGAGCTGCTGGCGCGCATGCGCGCGATCACGCGGCGGCGCCATGGCGCCTCGAACTCCATCGTGGGCAGCGGCAACGTGCAGCTCGACCTCACGACCCGCGAGGTGCTCTACAAGGGCACGCGCGAGACGCTCACCGCGCGCGAGTTCGCGCTGATGCACGCCATGCTCGAGCGGCCCGGCGCCATCCTCTCGCGCGAGCAGCTCGAGAGCCGCATCTACGGCTGGGGCGAGGAAGTGATGAGCAACGCGGTCGACGTGATCATCCACAACATGCGCCGCAAGCTCGGTGCCGACACCATCCGCAACGTGCGCGGGCTCGGCTGGCGCATCGTGGATTCATGAGCGCCATGAGCGCCGTGAGCGCCACCCCGACGCGCCCCTGGTACTCGCCGGGCTCGCTGCGCAACAAGCTGCTGCTGTGGCTGGTGCTGGTGCACGTGGCCGCGGCCCTCGGCGTGGCCTGGTTCACCTACACCAGCTACGACCGGCTGATCGTCACCTTCAAGGACGACCAGATGCAGATGCTGGCCGAGTCCTATGCCGGCAAGGAGAACCTGCCGGTGCTCAAGCCCACCGACGAGGCCACGCTCTACAGCCGCGGCAGCTTCGTGATCCAGGTCTGGAGCGCCGACGGCCGGCTGCTGGCCAGTTCCCGGCCGCAGCTCGCGATCGGCCTGCAGCCTCGGCCGGGGCTGCACACCGTGCGCCTCGCGCCGGGCGACACCGGCATCTGGCGCGTCTATGCCACCGACCCGGGCGCGGACGGCGGGAACTTCCGCGTGCAGGTGATCCAGAACGGCGGCTTCGTGCGCACGCTGGTCGAGCGGCGCGCGCTGCAGTCGGCCATGCCGATCGCGCTGCTGCTGCCGCTGTCGCTGGCCGTGCTGTGGCTGGTGGTGTGGACCTCGGCGCGCCAGCTGCGCCGCGTGGCGCTCGACGTGGCGGCGAAGGACGAGCGCAGCCTGTCGGCGCTGTCGGTGTCCCACGTGCCCGACGAGATCGCGCCGCTGGTGCAGGCCTTCAACAGCCTGCTCGGGCGGCTGCGCCAGGCCTTCGCCGCGCAGCGGCGCTTCGTGCAGGACGCGGCGCACGAGCTGCGGACGCCGATCGCGGCGCTGGGGCTGCAGCTCGACAACATGCGCGCCGAGGTGCCCGGCGAGAGCGCCGAGGAGCACTACCTGCAGCTCAAGGGCGGCGTGACGCGCGCGCAGCACCTGATCGAGCAGCTGCTGCGCATGTCGCAGCAGGAAGGCGGCGATCCGCTCGAGGCGGCGCTGCCGCAGGACGCCGCCTCGGCGGTGCGCGACAGCATCGCGCGCCTCATGGTGATCGCCGATCGGCGCCGCATCGACATCGGCTTCGACGGTCGCACCAGCGCCACCGTGACCGCGCCTCCCACCGAGTTGCTGAGCCTGTTCGACAACCTGATCGACAACGCGCTGCGGCATGCGCCCGAAGGCAGCGTGGTCGACGTGCTGCTGCACGTGGTCGACGGGCGGCCGGTGCTGGACGTGATCGACCATGGGCCGGGCATTCCGCCCGAGGCGCTGGCGCGCGTGTTCGATCGCTTCTACCGCGTGCCGGGCACCGCGGCCGAGGGCAGCGGCCTGGGCCTGGCGATCGCGCAGATGGCCGCGCAACGCAACGGCATGCGCATCGAGCTCATCAACCGCGGCGACGACGAGGGGCGGGTGCGCGGCCTGATCGCGCGGGTGCACCTGCCTTCGCCTTAACGCTGGGTTAACTCTCGCATAAAGAACGCATAAAGCACGATTTCTACAGTGAGCCCAGCCCGAACGTGCCCCGGCCCGTTCGGATTCCTTCCCCCTCCAGGAGCTCACTGCCATGCGAACCCTTTCCAGACTGCTCTGCACCCTGACCCTCGTCGCCGCCGCCTTCGCGGCCCAGGCCGAAAGCTACGACGGCGTCCACCAGGGCGCCAACCTGCTCGACCGCGACGCGGTCGCGGCGCAGGCCGTTGCCACGGCGCGCGCGCCCGACCAGAACGTGGTGCGCGGCTCGCGCGGCGCCGATCCGTTGGTCTCGACGCTGTCGCGGGAGTCGGTGCGCCAGGCGGCCGTCGCGGCGGCCCATGCGCCCGACCAGAACGTCAATGCCGGCTCGCGCGTGAACAGCGTGGTGGTGCCGACCATGTCGCGTGCCAAGGCCCAGGCCCTGGCCGCGCCCGACACCCGCCTGTGAACCGGTGCCGCCCATGGACGACGTCGACACCCCCTCGGGCCCCACGCGCCGCAGCCTGCTGATCGGCGGCGCCGCTGGCGTGGCGGCCGCCTCGCTGCCGATCGCCGGCCAGGCCGCGGACGATGCGGCCACCGCACCGGTCGGCGCGCCGGTCGATGCCGCGGGCCTGACGCGCATCACGTTGCAGGTCAACGGGCAGCCCCGGCCGCTCGCCATCGATGCGCGTGTCTCGCTGCTCGACGCGCTGCGCGAGCACCTGCGGCTCACCGGCTCGAAGAAGGGCTGTGACCACGGCCAGTGCGGCGCCTGCACGGTGCTGGTGAACGGGCGGCGCATCAACAGCTGCCTCACGCTCGCCGTGATGCACGAGGGCGACGCGGTGACGACCATCGAAGGCCTGGGCGCGCCGCCGAGGCTGCATGCGATGCAGGCCGCCTTCGTCAAGCACGACGGCTTCCAGTGCGGCTACTGCACGCCGGGCCAGATCTGCTCGGCCGTCGGCATGCTCGCGGAACTGCGCGGCGGCATGCCGAGCCACGTCACCGCTGATCTGACGGGCCGCCCCTCGCTCAGCGACGAGGAACTGCGCGAGCGCATGAGCGGCAACATCTGCCGCTGCGCGGCCTATCCCAACATCGTCGCGGCCATCCGCGAGGTGGCGGGAGCTGCGGCATGAGGGCCTTCAGCTACGAGCGGCCGTCGAGCCCGGCCGAGGCGGCCGCCGCCGTGCAGCGCCATCCGGGCGCGAAGTTCATCGCGGGCGGCACCAACCTGCTCGACCTGATGAAGCTTGACGTGGAGCATCCGCCGCACCTGGTCGATGTGAACCGGCTCGGGCTCGACCGCATCGAGACCACGGCCGACGGCGGCCTGCGCATCGGCGCGCTGGTGCGCAACAGCGACCTCGCGGCTGACGCCCGCGTGCGGCGCGAGCATCCGCTGCTCGCGCGCGCCCTGCTCTCGGGCGCCAGCGCGCAGTTGCGCAACAAGGCCACCACGGCCGGCAACCTGCTGCAGCGCACGCGCTGCTTCTACTTCTACGACACCACCAAGCCCTGCAACAAGCGCGTACCCGGCAGCGGCTGCGCGGCGCTGGGCGGCTTCAACCGCATCCACGCGATCCTGGGCGCGAGCGAGCACTGCATCGCGGTGCACCCTTCCGACATGGCGGTGGCGATGCGCGCGCTCGAGGCCCGCGTCGACACCGTCGCGGCCGATGGCCGCACGCGAAGGATCCCGATCGCCGAGCTGCACCGGCTGCCCGGCGAGACGCCGCAGGTCGAGACCGCGCTCGCGCCCGACGAGCTGATCACCGGCGTGCTGCTGCCGCCGCCCGTGGGCGGGCGGCAGCTCTACCGCAAGGTGCGCGACCGGGCTTCGTATGCCTTCGCGCTGGTCTCGGTGGCCGCGGTGGTCGTGCGCGAGGGCGGCACGGTGACACAGGTGCGCCTCGCCTTCGGTGGCCTCGCAGCCAGGCCCTGGCGCAACGAGGCGGCGGAACGGCGGCTGGTGGGCACCGACGGCGGGCCCGCGGCCTGCCGCGCGGCCGCCGATGCGCTGCTGGACGGCGCGCGTGGCCACGGCCACAACGATTTCAAGATCCCGCTGCTGCGCCGCACGTTGGCTGCGACGCTGGCGCAGGCGATGGACCGGACCTGAACCGAACCGAGGAGCACCGCCATGCAATTCACCACCGCCGCCGGGCCCGGCCCACTCGACCGCGAGCGCATCGTCGGCCGGCCGCTCGACCGCATCGACGGTCCGGCCAAGGTCAGCGGACAGGCGCGCTACAGCTACGAGTACCACGAGGAGGTGGCGGGCGCGGCCTATGGCTGGATCGTGCTGGCCGGCATCGCCAAGGGCCGCATCGCGCGCATCGACACCCGCGAAGCGCGGCAGGCGCCGGGCGTGCTGCTGGTCTACACCCACGAAAACGTGCCGCGCCAGGTGCCGCGAGGGCGCGCCAACCTGGTCTCGCAGCTCTCGGGCCCCGAGGTGCAGCACCACGGCCAGGCCGTGGCCTTCGTGGTCGCCGAGACGCTGGAGCAGGCGCGCGCGGCCGCGTGCCTGGTCCGCATCGACTACGAGGCCGGCGCCGGCCGCTTCGACCTCGAGGCCGCGCGGGCCACGGCGGTGAAGCCCGGCGACGACCCCAGCGCCGGCAGCGAGAGCGCGGCCGACACGGCCGTCGGCGACTTCGAGGGCGCCTACGCCGCCGCGCCGGTGCAGGTCGATCAGCGCTACGACACGCCCGACCAGCATCCCGCGATGATGGAACCGCAGGCCACCATCGCGCGCTGGGACGGCGATGCGCTGACGCTTTACACCTCGCACCAGATGGCCAACTGGGCCGCGAGCGACGTGGCGGCGATGGTCGAGCTGCCGGTCGAGAAGGTGCGCGTGATCGCGGCCTTCGTGGGCGGCGGCTTCGGCTCCAAGCTGCGCACCCATGCCGACGCCGTGCTCTCGGCCTTCGCGGCGCGCGAACTGCGGCGGCCCGTGAAGACGGCGCTGGCGCGCGAGCAGCTGCTCAACCACACGACGCGGCGCGCCGCGACCATCCAGCGCGTGCGCCTGGGCGCCACGCCGGACGGGCGGCTCACCGCGATCGGGCACGAGACCTGGACCAGCAACCTGCCGGGCCGCAGCTACTACGAGGGCGCGTCGCGCCAGACCCGGCTGCTCTATGCGGCGCCGAACCGCATGACGGCGCACCGGCTCGCCGCGCTCGACCTGCCCGAGGCCGCGGCGATGCGCGCGCCCGCCACCGCGAGCGGCCAATTGGCCTTCGAGGTGGCGCTCGACGAGCTGGCCGAGAAGCTGGGCATGGACCCGGTGCAGCTGCGCATCCTCAACGACAGCCCCTGCGATCCCGAGCGCGGCCCGGGCCGGCCCTACTCGGGCCGCAAGCTGGTCGAGTGCCTGCGCGAAGGCGCGAGCCGCTTCGGCTGGGCGCGCCGCGACCCCGTGCCGGGCCGGGTGCGCGACGGCCGCTGGCTGGTCGGCATGGGCGTGGCGAGTGCGATCCATCACCACTCGGTGCGCTCCTCGAGCGCGCGGCTGCGGCTCGATGCCCGCGGCCGGCTGAGCATCGAGACCTCGATGACCGACATCGGCACCGGCACCTACACCGTGCTGGCGCAGATCGCCGCGGAGATGACCGGCATCCCGATGGACCGCATCGGCGTGCGGCTCGGCGACACGGCCCTGCCACCGGGCGCCGGATCAATCGCCTCGATCGGCGCCTCGAGCGCGGGCGCCGCGGTGCTCGACGGTTGCGAGCAACTGCGCGCCGCTCTGCTGCAGCGCGCGGGCTTCGAGGCGGCGGGTGCGCGCTTCGAGGCCGGCCGCGTCGTGAGCGGCCGCCGTTCGCACGAGCTCGGCGAACTGGCGGGCGCCGAGGGCCTGAGCGTGCTCGGCAGCGTCGAGCCCGGCGACCTGCACCGCCGCTATGCGCAGGCGGCGTTCGGTGCCCACTTCTGCGAGGTCGGCGTGGACATCGACACCGGCGAGACCCGCGTGCGCCGCATGCTCGGCGTGTTCGCGGCCGGGCGCATCCTCAACATGAAGACCGCGCGCAACCAGGCCATCGGCGGCATGGTGTTCGGCGTGGGGGCGGCGCTGACCGAGGAGGCCATCGTCGATGCGCGCCACGGCTACTTCGTCAACCACGACATGGCCGAGTACCTGGTGCCGGTGCATGCCGACATTCCCGCCATCGACGCGATCTACCTGCAGGACTCGGACGAACTCGCGAGCCCGATCAAGACCAAGGGCGTGGGCGAGCTCGGCACCTGCGGCTCGGGCGCGGCCGTGGCCAATGCGATCCACAACGCGACCGGCCTGCGCGTGCGCAGCTACCCGATCACGCTCGACAAGCTGCTGCCGGGGCTGCCGATGCGTGCTTGAATGCCGCATCGTCGCTCTCCAGCGCCCGGCCATGTCCTTCCTCTTCTTCGAACCTCGGCGTCGCTTCTGGCCGACCGTGCTCGTGCTGGCCGGCCTGGCGCTCGGCGGCTGCGCGAGCCTGCCGGCCGACGACGGGCCGCGCAGCGTCACGACCTCGCTGCCGGCCGAGGGCGCGCTCACGCCGCTCGATCGCATCGCAGCGGCCTCGATGGCCGATGCGCCCGCGGATGCCAGCGGCTTCCGCCTGATGCTGGGCCTGGCCAGCATGGACACGCGGCTGGCCCTGCTGCGCGGCGCGCGGCGCTCGCTCGACCTGCAGTACTACCACCTGCACGACGACGCCACCGGCCGGCTGGTGCTGCGCGAACTGCGCGACGCGGCCCGGCGCGGCGTGCGGGTGCGGCTGCTGGTCGACGATCTCTACACCGAGGACATCGCGGCGCTGCTCGACGGGCTGGGTGCGTATCCGAATGCCGAGGTGCGCATCTTCAACCCCTTCCCCACGCGCGGCGGCCTCGCGACCCGCTTCGGGATGGCGCTGTTCGACTTCGATCGCGTGAACCGGCGCATGCACAACAAGCTGTTCGTGGCCGACGGCGTGCTGGCCGTGGCGGGCGGGCGCAACCTCGGCGACGTGTATTTCATGCGCGATGCCGACTCGAACTTCTTCGACTACGACGTGCTGGTCGCGGGCGCCGCGGTGCCGCAGATGGCGAGCCTGTTCGACGAATACTGGAACGCGCCGCAGGTCCGAACCGCGGCCTCGGTGCTGCGGCCCGTCGATGCGCCGGAACCACTGCGAAGCGCCTTCGACGCGCGCGTGGACGGCCCCGACACGCCCGAGCCGGTGCCGTTTCGCACGGTCGACCCGCTGGGGCGCGTGACGCTCGGCGACGAGCTGCAGGCGGGCCGCGTGCGGCTCGCGTTCGGCACCGCGCAGGCCTTTGCCGATGCGCCCGCCAAGGCCTGGGGCCGCTCGGAAACGCGGCGGCTCGCGAGCGGCGCGCTGATCGACACCAGCCGCCGCCTGCTCGGCGAGGCCGCGCAGCAGGCACGCAGCGAGATCCTCACCGCGTCGCCCTACTTCGTGCCCGGCGCGGCGGCGCTCGAGGGCATGCGCCGCAACGCGGCGCGCGGCATCCGCCAGACCCTGATCACCAACTCGCTGGCCGCCACCGACGAACCGGTGGTCCACACCGGCTACCGCCGCTACCGCGCCGCGCTGCTGCGCAACGGGATGCAGATCCACGAGATCCATCCGAACGCCGGCCGCGCCCTGTTCGTGGGCCGCATCGGCGAAGGCGCGCAGGTGCGGCTGCACACCAAGGCCATGATCGTCGACCGCCGGCGGCTGTTCCTGGGCTCGGTCAACATGGACCCGCGCTCCGATGCGCTGAACACCGAGTTCGGGCTGCTGATCGACTGCCCCGCGCTGGCCGAGGAGGCGCACGGCTTCTTCGAGCAGCTGATGACGTATTCGGCGTACCAGCTGCGACTCGCAGGCGACGGCGGGGACGCGCTCGAATGGTGGCGCACCGACGGGCCCGCGCCGGTGCGGGTGACGGACAGCGAACCCGGTGCCGATGCCTGGATGCGGCTCAAGCTGCAGTGGCAGTCGCTGGTGATTCCCGAATCGATGCTGTAGGGGCCGCGTTACGTGTAGCGGCGCTCGAGGGCATCCCATTCGGGCTTGCCCACCAGCCTCTGGCGCTCGGCGAACGGAGCGACCAGCGCGGGATCTTCCTCGAGCCGCCTCGCATCGCGCAACACCGTGAGCGCCTTCTGCATGCCGACCACGGCGCCCTGCAGCGCGGCGTTCGCATACAGCACGAGGCCATAGCCCATGCCGCCGAGGTCCTCGGCGCCGAAGACGGGCGTCTTGCCGCCGATCACCATGTTCATGAGCTGCGGCCGGTCGAGGCGCTGCGGCAAGGCGCGGATCTGCTCGGCGCTGGTGACCGCCTCGACGAACAGGATGTCGGCGCCGGCCTCGGCGAACTGCTGCGCGCGCTCGATCGCGGCTTCGAAGCCCAGCACGGCACAGGCGTCGGTGCGCGCGAGGATCAGCAGGTCGGGGTCCTGCCGCGCATCGACGGCCGCCTTGATCTTGCTCACGGCCTCCTCCGTCGAGATGACGGCCTTGCCCTCGAAGTGGCCGCAGCGCTTGGGCGCGATCTGGTCCTCGAGCTGGATGCAGTCGGCGCCCGCGCGCTCGAGGGTGCGCACCGCATGGCGCACGTTGAGCGCGTTGCCGAAGCCGGTGTCGGCATCGACGATCAGCGGCACGCGCACCGCATCGCGGATGCGCGCCGTGTGGTCGGCCATCTCGGCCAGGCCCACGAAGCCCTGGTCCGGCAGGCCGAACCACATGTTGGTGACGCCGGCGCCGGTGATGTAGATCGCCTCGAAGCCCAGGTCCTCGACGACGCGGGCCGACAGGGCATTGAAGGCGCCCGGAACGATGACGCCGCGGCGGGCCTGCGCCAGGGCGCGCAGTTGTTGTTTGGTATTCATGGATCGGCTGGAAGGAAAAGGAAGGAGAACCTGCGGTGCGCTCACTTCTCCTGCATCCGGGCCGCCTTGACGATCTCGCCCAGGCGCTTGCGCTCGGCATCGGTGAACTTCACGAACTCCTGGCGCGTGCCGCCCACGGGCTCGATGCCCAGGCCCTGGAGCTTGGCCACGGTGGCGGGATCGCGCATGGCCTTGTCGACGGCGGCGGCGAGCTTGTCCAGGATGTCGTTGGGCGTGCCGCGCGGCGCATGCAGGCCGGCCCAGTGCGCGATCTGCAGCTCGGGGAAGCCCTGCTCGACGGCCGTGGGCAGTTGCGGGTAGGCCGAGATGCGCTGGGTCCAGGTGGTGGCCAGCGGCTTGAACTTGCCCTCGCCCCGGATGTGCGGCAGCGCGATGATGCTGGCCTCGGAGGTGCCCTCGACCTGCCCGCCCAGCACGGCGGTCGTGCTCTCCGAGCCGCTCTTGTACGGCACGGCCTGCAGCTTCGCACCGTACTTCACGTTGAGCATCTCGGCCACGAAGTGCGGCGTGCTGCCGGTGCCCGCGGTCGCGAAGTTGAAGCCCGCGCCCTTCTTCGAGGCCTCGACGAAGTCGCGCAGGTTGTCGTACGGGGCCGACTTGGGCACCACGATCACCGAGGGCGCCAGGCCGATCATGACCACGGGCACCAGGTCCTCGTCCTTGAACGGCAGAGACTTCTTGATCATGCTGTTGGAGATCACGCCCGCGGCGCTGATCAGGAAGGTGTAGCCGTCGGGCGCGCTGCGCGCCACCAGGTCGGCGCCGAGCGAGCCGCCCGCGCCGGGACGGTTGTCGATGATGACCGGCTGGCCCAGCACCTTGGCCGCCCCTTCGGCCGCCGAACGCGCCAGCAGGTCGTTGGCGCCGCCCGCCGCGAACGGCACGACGAAGCGGATGGACTTGGCGGGCCAGGCCTGGGCCTGCGCGGCCAGGGGCAAAGCGCACGCCAGCGCGGCGGCGGTCGTGCAGGCGATGGTGGAAAGGCGATGGAAGTGCACGGAGGTCTCCTGGTTTTTCAGCTTGGAACCGGGGTTTGCGCAAGCGCTGTGCCATCGGTCCGAGGGGCGCGCCCCTCGTTGCCAAGTCATTGATTCGAAAGGAATTCGCGCTGCCTCGGCGGGCGCTCGTCCGGGTTTGGATTTCAATCTGATTTCATGAATGAGACAATGAAATCCATTGAAATGAATACATTGCCCGCCGCCCCGAGCCCTCATTCCCCCGCCACGCCGCGGCCGCTGCACATCGTGGCCGTGGCCCGCCACCGCCTGGGCCGCGTGCTGGCGCGGCTGATACCGGAGGTGGCCGGGCAGGCGCAGGTCGAGCTGGTCGGGCAGGCCTTCGACGATGCCGTGGCGGCCGTGCGCGCGCTGCATGCCCGGCGCCCCGTCGACGCGGTGGTGGCCGCGGGCGCCAGCGGCGAATGGCTGCGCCGGCACCTGGACATTCCGGTGGCCATCGTGGAGGTGCGCGGCTTCGACCTGATGCGCGCATTGGCCGCGGCGCGCGCCCTCTCGCCGCGCGTGGGCCTGGTGTCGTTCGACGGTCCGTCGGAGCACCTGGCGCAGCTCGATGCCCTGTTCGGCATGGGCATTGCGCAGTTCAGCTACCGCGGCGCGGAGGACGCGCCGGCCTGCGTGGAGGCCCTGCGCGCCGCCGGCATCGAGGCCGTGGTGTCGCCCGGGCTGGTGGCCGACCTGGCCGAGCAGGCCGGCATCGCCAGCGTGCTGATGTACTCCGAGGACGCCGTGCGCCAGGCGCTGCAGGACGCCCTCCACCTGGCGCGCCACGGCCATGCCGAGCGCGCGCGCCATGAGCGGCTCGGCACCATCCTCGGCCAGTTGCAGGACGGCGTGGTCGCGGTCGACCTGCGCCAGCGCATCGAGGCGCTGAACCCGGCCATGGCGCAGCTGCTCGGTGCTTCCGTGGCGGAACTGGTCGGCCGCGTGCTGAGCGAGGTCGAGCCCGTGCTGGACCTCGGCGCCACCTTGTGCCTGGGCGAAGCCCCGGTCGAGGAGGTGCTGCAGATCGGCATGCGCACGCTGGTCGTGCGGCGCGCGCCCATCGTCGAGAGCGGCGAGGTCACCGGCGCGCTGCTGGTGTGCCGCGACCCCGCCGTGATCCAGCGCGCCGACCGCCACCTGCGCGCCAACCAGCGGCAACGCGGCGCGCCCACGCGCTACCGGATCGAGGCCTTCGCGGGCGACAGCGCCGCGGCACGGCGCGTGCGCGAGCTGGCGCGGCAGTGCGCGGCCAGCGACGCCACCGTGCTCATCGTCGGCGAGAGCGGCACCGGCAAGGAGCTGGTGGCCCAGGGCATCCACAGCGCGAGCCGGCGCGCCACCCAGCCCTTCCTGGCCGTGAACTGCGCGGCGCTGGGAGAGAGCCTGCTCGAAAGCGAACTGTTCGGCCACGAGGAAGGCGCCTTCACCGGCGCGCGGCGCGGCGGCAAGACCGGCCTGATCGAGGCCGCCCACACGGGCACCCTGTTCCTCGACGAGATCGGGGACATGCCCCTGGCGCTGCAGACGCGGTTGCTGCGCGTGCTGCAGGAGCGGGAGGTGCTGCGCGTGGGCGCCACCGCGGCGGTGCCGGTCGACCTGCGCGTGATCGCGGCCACCCATGCCGACCTGGCGGCCCAAGTGGAGCGTGGCCTGTTCCGGCGCGATCTGTACTACCGGCTCGCGGTGCTGCGCATCGAGACGCCACCGCTGCGCGAACGCGGCGCCGATATCGCGCCCCTGGCCGCCGGCCTGATGGCGCGCCGCGCGCCCGCGGCGGGTGTGCCCGCGGACCAGGCGTCGGCCTGGCTCGCCGCCTTGCTGGAGCTGGCCGCGGGCTACGGCTGGCCCGGCAATGTGCGCGAACTGGAGAACCTCGTCGAGCGCCTGCTGGCCTGCCACGGCTACCTGGCGCCCGAGGGCCGCTTGGACCGCGCCCGGCTGCTCGAGGTGTTCGCCGAATGCACGCAGGCGCGCCCGGCGCCCGCGCGCGATCGCCTGCTCAAGGGCGCGCGCACGGCCGCGGAGCGGCAACGGGTGCGCGAGGTGCTGCAGTCGGTCCAGGGCGATCAGGACCAGGCCTGCGCCATTCTCGGCATCAGCCGATCGACGCTGTGGCGGCGGTTGCGCGACGAGGGGCCGAAGGCCTAGGCGGCCTTCCTCGAGCGGGGCCGCACGGCCGCTGTCCGATAATCGCGTTGCCGCGCAACTGGCGAACGGATGGAGCACCATCGGGGAGCGCGGCCATCGTCACGCCGATCGCCTGGGCATGTCTGTCGTCTTTTCAGGAGTTCCGACGATGAGTGTCCGCATGCCCGCGCCGCACCGGCGCATCCTTTCGCTTCCCCGGCTTTCGCCCTTCCGCTCCGGAGGTGCGCGATGACCTGCATCCTGCTCGACGGCAAGTCGGTCGCCACCGCGAACGAGGAGGCACTGCGGCAGCGGGTCTTCGCACTGAAGGCGAGGAACGGCGAACGCACCCCCATCCTCGCGACCCTCCTGGTCGGCGACGATCCCTCGTCCGCGACCTACGTGCGGATGAAAGGCAATGCCTGCCGCCGCGTCGGCATGGATTCGCGCGTCGTGACGCTCGATGCGCGCGCGACGACCGCGGACGTGCTGCGCGAGATCGATGCGCTGAACGCCGACAAACAGGTGCACGGCATCCTGCTGCAGCATCCCGTTCCCGCGCAGGTGGACGAGCGACAGTGCTTCGACCGCATCGCCATCCGCAAGGACGTGGACGGCGTCACCAGCCATGGCTTCGGCCGGATGGCATTGGGCCAGCCCGCCTTCGGCTCGGCGACGCCCGCGGGCATCATGCGGCTGCTCGCGCACTACGGCATCGACGTCGCCGGCAAGCGCGCGGTGGTGGTCGGCCGCAGCCCGATCCTCGGCAAGCCGCTGGCGATGATGCTGCTGAACGCCGATGCGACGGTGACCGTGTGCCACTCGAAGACCGCGAAGCTCGCCGACGAGGTGCGGCGCGCCGAGGTGATCGTCGGCGCCGTCGGCCGGCCGCGCTTCATCCGCGGCGACTGGATCCGCGACGGCGCCATCGTCATCGATGCCGGCTACCACGAGGGTGGCGTCGGCGACATCGAGACCGAGGGGCTGTTCGCGCGCTGCGCGGCGCTCACGCCGGTGCCGGGCGGCGTGGGGCCGATGACGATCTCGACGCTGATCTCGCAGACGCTGGAGGCGGCGGAGCGCGTGGCCTAGCCGTGCCGCTCGGCGCGCTCGTCTTGCGCGCCGCGAATGATCTGGTGCAGCGTTCGCAGCAGCACCTCCGGCTGCACAGGCTTGAACATCACGACCAGCCCGCTAGCATAGGCCGCGCGCACGCGCTCGGGATCGGTATCGCCCGTGACGAGGATCGTGGGCACGCGGCGGCCGGCGAGCCGGCGCAGTTCCGCGGTCGCCTCGATGCCGTCCTGCGGATCGGCGAGCCGGAAGTCGATGAGGAAGGCGTCGAAGCCGTCGGGCGTGGCGCGCACCTGCGCGCTGGCATCGGCGAGTCGGCAAGTGATCTCGATGCGCTCGCAGTAGGGCGCGAGCCACATGCGCACCGCCTCGCCCACCGGCTGCTCGTCGTCGAGCAGCAGCACGCGCGGCGGCACCAGCGGCAGTTCGGTGGTGTCGATCTGCGCGGCATCGGGCATGGCCGCGGGCGCGATGGGCAAGGCGGTGGGCACGGGCGGGCGGCGCGGCAGGTCGACCCAGAACACGCTGCCGTGGCCGAGCCGCGAGCGCACGCCGATCTCGCCGCCGAGCAGGTCCACCAGCCGCTTGACGATGGCCAGCCCGATGCCCAGGCCGCGCGCGACGTCGCGCTGCGGGTTGTCGACCTGGTAGAACTCGTCGAACACATGGGGCAGGTGCTCGGGCGCGATGCCCAGGCCGGTGTCCCACACGGCCAGCCGCAGGCGGTCGCCGCGCGGCCGCGCGCTCACGAGGATGCCGCCCTGGCGCGTGTACTTGAGCGCGTTGTCGACGAAGTTGGTCAGCACGCGCAACAGCAGGTCACCATCGGTCTGCAGCCATTCGGGCGCGGTGTGGAAGCGCAGCGCGAGGCCGGCCTGCTGGGTGCGCGGCTCGAAGATCTGCGACAGCCGCAGGAACAGCGGGTCCACCGCCATCCGTACCGGCTGCGGCACCACGGTGCCGGCATCGATCTTGGAGATGTCGAGCATCGCGTTGAGCAGGCCGCTCACCGCATCGGTGGCCTGCACCACGCGGCCGGCCACGGGCGCCAGCGGATGGTCGGCCAGGTCGCGCTCGAGCGAGCGCGAGAACAGCGCCAGCGCATGCACCGGCTGGCGCAGGTCGTGGCTGGCCGAGGCGAAGAAGCGGCTGCGCTCGCGGTTGAGCCGCTGCAGCTCGAAGGACTGGCGCAGCAGCTGTTCGCTCAGCAGTTCCTTGTCGATCTGGTCGGACAGGCTGCGCCGGATCAGCTGGTGCTGCGACAGCGCGTAGCGCGCCATCGAGCCGCCGAACAGCAGCCCGACCACGCAGGTGAACCAGCCATCGGTGCCGCCCATCCAGGCGAAGCGCGTGACCACGCCCAGCGTGAGCGGAATCGTGACCACGGGCACCATCGCGCGCCAGGTGGCGATCACCGGCACCGAGCCCATCAGCACCGCGAACATGCCCAGCAGCAGGATCAGGATGCGCATCGGCGACTCGGTGCCCGGCGGCATCAGCGCCCAGGGCGCCAGCGTCCACATCGACATGTAGGCGCCCAGCGGCAGCATGAAGCGCCAGGCGCCATCGGGCTGGCGCAGCGTGAACTCGGGCTCGGGATAGAGGCGCGCGTTCCAGCGCATGAACACCAGCCGCAGGCACAGCAGCGTGCAGATCACGATGCCCCATGCCAGCGCGCCGAAGCCGCGCGTCATCCCGAAGAACACGCCGGCCATCGCGATCGCCGAGGCCAGCGCCGTCAGCACCGTGGGCGGGCCCATCACGAACATGCGGCGCAGCAGGCGTTCGCGGACCAGTTGGGCGTGGGAGTCGGCGGGCCCGGGCACGGGGCCCGACGGGGTGGAGGTGGCGCCCGGCGTACGCATGGGCGGCAGTGTAAGGGCCGTTCCAGCGCGTCCGGCCGCTGGAAACGCGGTGCTAGACTGCCTCTTCCCGCTCCAAGACCTTGGCGGGCCGAATCCCGACGCGGAGCAGACGGCCTCGCAGAAGTGCATCACAAGCCAGGGTTGCGTTTCACCACTGCGACAGCGCTCGAACGAGCGCGACGAAGGACCTCCATGAACGCGATCAAGGAAGCACGCCGGCTCATCACGGCCGACCCGAACAGCGAGGAGTCCCTGACCCTGGCACGGCTGGTCCTGGCGCTGGAATCGGATGTCGATTTCTCCCTGGCCAGCCTCTATGCGCTGAAGCTCAAGAGCTTCGATCTGGCCCTCGACATCCTCAAGGAGTGGCGGCTCGACCGCTACTACGTGCAGAAGGGCAAGCTGCTCGACGTGTCGTACCAGGCGCACGTGCTGGCATCGCACTGAGCGGGGGCGCCGCGGCGGCGAAGCGGCGGGTATTGCAACATCGGTGCATTCGTTGCGCTGTTCGATCGCAGCCTCGGCACCACCCCCGCGCAGTACCTGCACGGCGCGTGAAGCAGCACATGGCATCGACGCGGCCATACTCGCGGCATATGGAAATGTGACGCCAAAAGGTATTTCCGAATATGAGAGGGCATGCCTACGATGCCCGCATGACAAGAAGAGACAAGCCGCAGGAGCCCCCTGCACCTCGGTGGACCGCGAAACGCCGCACGGCCCTGCTGCTCGCGGCGGGCCTGCTGTTCGGCACGGCCTGCGCCGCCGCGCCGCAGGTCTTGACCATCATCGTGCCCGCGCCGCCCGGCGGCCCCATCGACCGCGTCGCGCGGCTGCTCGCTCCCGAACTCGCGGCCGCTCTCGGCCATCCCGTGCTGGTCGACAACCGCCTGGGCGCCGCCGGCAAGATCGGCGTGCAGGCGGCCCTGCGCGCACCGCGCGACGGCCGCACGCTGATCGCGGTCTCGCCCTCCATCGCCTCGGTCAACCCGGTGCTCGACAAGGCGCCCGGCTATGACCCGCTGAACGACTTCGATGCGTTGGGCATCGTGGCGGCCAATGCCGGCGTGGTGGCCGTGCGCGCCGACCTGCCGGTGGCCGACATGGCCGAGCTGGTGCGCTATGCGAAGGCGCATCCGGGCGAGTTGACCTACGGCTCCTTCGGCATCGGAACCAGCCTGCACCTGCAGAGCGAGGAGCTGCTGCGCACGCTCGGCATCGACGCGCGGCACATCCCCTACAAGGGCGAGGCGCAGGCGATGAATGCGCTGGCGGGCGGCGAAGTGGACCTGATGCTCTACGCCACCGCGCCCATCGTCCCGCTCGTGCAGAGCGGTCGCGTGCGCGCGCTGGCGGCCACGTCCTCGCAACGCTGGGCGATGCTGCCCGAGGTGCCGAGCTACGCCGAAACCGGCGTGCCGGCCTTGCGCAGCTACCAGTACCACTCCTGGGTCGGTCTGGTGCTGCCCAGCGGCACGTCGGCGGCGGCGCGGCGCGAAGTCCTGCAGGCCTGGCAGCGCGCGCTGGCCAGCCCGAAGCTGCGCCAGTCCTTGATCGCGCAGGGCTTCGAGCCTGCCTCGGGCGATCCCGTGGAAATGCAGCGCACCATCGCCGCCGAGATCGCGCGCCACCGCGCGCTGCTCGCGAGCGGCCGCATCAAGCTCGATTGAGCGGCCCGGCCTTCGCAAGATCCATGACGGAGAGGCGCGCGATGGGTTCGATCAGCCGATCACGGCTTGCGCGCCTTCGGCGACTTCTTTGCCGGCGCGACCTCCAGCCCCGTGATGCCGTTGAGGAACAGCTGCGTCGCGATCGGTGCCATCTGGTCGTAGGAGAAGCGGCCCCCGGGCTTGAACCAGGTGAACATCCAGTTGAGCATGCCGAACAGGAACATCGTCAGCAGCTTGTGCAGCTGCGAGGCGTGCAGGTCGGGGCGCGTGGCGGCGATGGCGTCGGCGAACACCCGCACCACCGTGCGCTCCTTGTCGAGCACGCGCGCCTGCGCCTCGGGCGCGAGGAAGCGCACATCCTCGGTGAGCACGCGGTGCTCGTGCTGCGCCTCGGCGTACTCGGCCATGAAGGCCTCGATCAGCTCGGGCAGCCGCTCGTCGGGCGCGAGCTGCAGCGCTTCCACGCCCGTGACGATGTCGACCAGGCGCGACACATGGCCGTCGGCGATATGAAGCAGCACCTCGGCCTTGTCCTTGAAGTGGTGGTAGAGGCCGGGCTTGGACAGGTGGCTGGCCTCGGCGATCTCGTTCATCGACGTCGCCGCATAGCCCTTGCGGGCGAACAGCTCGGCGGCGGCCTTGGCGATCAGGCTGCGCTGGTCGTTGGGGCGGGAGGAAGCGGTGTCAACGGTCATGGATGGCAATGAGGGGCTGCGCGTGAGGCCACGCGGTCCGCGATCTTAGGGGTTAGTCCCGAGCCTTTGCCGCTTGCCCGTGTCCGCGCTGCTGCGTTAGCCTTGCGCGGCTTCCAAACCGACCGGTCGGTTGGTTTTCTGATCGATCCACATCGGCCGGACGACGAAGCCCATCGAGCGAGATCCGCCGGCCATCCGGCACCCATCAAAATATCGGAGACAACCATGCGCGACGAGAAGTGTGTGAACCGTGCCCTGCTGTCGGCGGGCCTGCTGATGGCCGCCGGCCTGGCCCTGCAGGGCTGCGGGGGTGGCGGCGGAGGCGGCGGCGGCTTCCTCCCGATTCCGGCGCCCGCCCCCGCACCAGCCGCGCCGCCGCCCGCGGGTCCGTCGGGCCCCAGCGTCGAGCAGCTCAAGAGCACCTGCAACGGCCTCAAGGGACAGGTGCTGGCGGGCGTCACGGTCACGCAGACCGCGCGCTTCGAAGCCAAGACGGCGGTCAACGCCTCGGGCTTCTGCCAGGTGCTGGGCACGCGCGCCCCCTTCCTCGACATCGAGATCGACGTGCCCGACAACTGGACCGGCCGCTACTGGCAACAAGGTGGCGGTGGCTTCGACGGACGCATCGCCTCGGCGGTGACCAAGGACGGTGGCGGCGCGGTGACGGCGGTCGATCCCACGCTCGCGCTGAAGGGCGCGGTGTATGCGGCCTCGAATGGCGGCAACCGCGCGAGCGTGCCCGCGCAGGCCGCGCCCGGCGTCTGGGCCAGCGGCACGCCCGAGGGCCAGCAATCGGCGACCGACTATGCCTATGCCGCGGTGGGCACCACGGTGCGCTTCGGCAAGGCCGTCGCGCAGGCCTTCTTCGGCAAGGCGCCGACGCACAGCTACTTCAACGGCTGCTCCAACGGCGGACGCAATGCCTACATCGCCGCGCAGCGCTGGCCGCAGGAGTTCGACGGCATCGTCGCGGGCTGCGAGACCATGGACATGGCGGGCCAGACCGGTGCCTGGCTGCGCGCGGCCTCGCTGACCGGCACGCCCGCGGCGCTGAGCCCCGCGCAGACCGGCGCGGCCTATGCGGCCGCACTGTCGGCCTGCGATGCGCTCGACGGCGCCAGCGACAACCTGATCGGCAATCCGCAGGCCTGCAGCTTCGATCCGGCCGTGCTGCAGTGTGGCATGGCGGGCGCGAGCAGCGATCCGGCCCTCTGCCTGAGCGCCGCGCAGGTGGGCACGCTGCAGTCCTTCCTGTCGCCGCTCAAGCTCTCGAACGGCTCGACCGTGCTCTCGGGCTATTCGTGGGGCAACGGCCTCGGGCTCGGCTGGGGCGGACTCGGCGGCGGCTTCGCGCTGCTCGCGAGCGGCGACCCCGCCTGGCTCACGCCGGCCAAGCAGGCCGGCTTCCAGCTCGAGACCGACTACTACATGCTCGGCGCGGGCCTGGCGCGCATCGGTGCCGACCACGACAAGGCCGCCATCGCCAGCTACGTGGCCTCGGGCCGCAAGCTGATCTCCTGGCACGCCGGCAGCGACGCGCTGCTGTCGCCGAACGACCACTACCGCAACTGGACCACCATGACGGGCATCGCGAAGTCGCTGGGGCTCGCCGACCCGAACAGCGCCACGCGCTTCTTCATCGTTCCCGGCGGCGGGCATGGCGCGGGCGGCAGCCTGCAGGAAGTGGACTGGGCCTCGGCCATCATGGGCTGGGTGGAGAACGCCGACGCGCCCACGCAGCTGACCTACAGCTTCACCAGCGGCGGCACGGCCCGCAGCATGCCCGCCTGCCAGTACCCCAAGTACCCGAAGTACAAGGGCTCGGGCGACGCGAACGTGGCGGCGAGCTACAGCTGCAGCTGAGGGCCGCGGCATCGCGCGGGCGCCGCGTGCACGCGCGGTGTTCTCGTACCATCGATGCATGAGCATCGAAGCGAAAGCCGCCTCCCCTTCCCTCGTCGACATCGGCGTCAACTTCCATTCGGGCCAGTTGGCGTCGATCACCGCGCCGCTGCTGGCGCGCGCCAAGGCCGCGGGCGTGGCGCAGATCCTGGCCACGGGCACCTCGCTCGCCTCGAGCCTGCGCGCGCTCGAGCTGGCGCGGGCGCATCGGGGCGTGGTCTTCGCGACCGCGGGCGTGCATCCGCATGACGCGAAGTCCTTCGACGCCGCCACCTTCGAGCAGCTGGCAGAACTCTGGCGCTGCCCCGAGGTCGTGGCGGTCGGCGAATGCGGCCTCGACTACAACCGCAACTTCTCGACGCCCGAGGCGCAGCGCGCGGCCTTCGACCGGCAGCTCTCGATGGCCGCGCAGACCGGCAAGCCGCTGTTCCTGCACTGCCGCGATGCCTTCGCCGATTTCCACGACATGCTCGCGCCCGTGGTGGCCGATGGCGCGCACGGCGTGGTGCACTGCTTCACCGGCGACCGCGCCGAAGCCGAGGCCTTTCTCGCGATGGGCCTCGACATCGGCATCACGGGCTGGGTGACGGACCTGCAGCGCGGCCAGGCCTTGCGCGCGGCCATCCCGGCCATTCCGCTGGACCGGCTGCACCTCGAGACCGATGCGCCCTACCTGCTGCCGAAGAACGCGGGCCTGCGCGGCAAGCCGAACGAACCGGCGTACCTGCCTTGGGTTGCCGCGGGCGTGGCCGAACTGCTCGAACGCGATGTCGCCGAGGTCATCGCGGCCTGCAGCGCCAACAGCCGGCGGCTGTTCGGACTCCCACCCGTCGAGGTCGCCGCATGAGCACGTCGAAGAAGATCACGATCGAGGTCGATGCCGAGCTGCGCGTGTCGGGCCTGATCGACGCGGCCGACGATGCACGCTTCGCCCTCGTGCTTGCGCACGGCGCGGGCGCGGGCATGACGCACGCGTTCATGGAGGCCGTGGCGCAGGGCCTCGCCGAGCGCCGCATCGCCTGCCTGCGCTACCAGTTCCCGTACATGGAGCGCGGTTCGAAGCGGCCCGATGCGCCGCCGCTCGCGCATGCCACGGTGCGCGCGGCCGTGGCCAGCGCTGCCGCGCATTTCCAGGGACTGCCCCTGTTCGCGGGCGGCAAGTCCTTCGGCGGGCGCATGACCTCGCAGGCCCAGGCGCTGGGCCTGCTGCCCGAGGTGACCGGGCTGGTCTTCCTCGGCTTTCCGCTGCACGCGGCCGGCAAGCCCTCGATCGATCGCGCGGCGCACCTGCACGAGGTCGACGTGCCGATGCTGTTCGTGCACGGCGCGCAGGACAAGCTCGCGGAACCGCCCTGCTTCGCGCAAGTCATCGATTCGCTCGGTGACTGGGCGAGCGTCGACGAATACGCGGCGGCCGACCATGGCTTTCACGTGCCGAAGAAATCGGGGCTGACGGACGCGCAGGTGATCGACCGGATGCTCGATCACGTGTCAGTGTGGATGCAGGCCTGGCTGCTGCCCTGAGCCCGGCTCAGCGCAGCGTGCGGCAGAAGCGGTCGATGCGCCGGCAGGCCATGTCGAGCGATGCGTCGTCGAGCGCATAGGCGATGCGGAAGTACGGCGCCAGTCCGAAGGCCGCGCCGTGGACCACGCCCACATCCGCCTCGTCGAGCAGCGCGAGCGCAAGGTCCTCGTCGCTGGCCAGCACGGTACCGGCCGCGGTCGTCCGGCCGATCAGTGCCTCGCACGAGACGAAGGCATAGAAGGCGCCCGACGGCCTGTCGCAGCGCAGGCCCGGCGTGGCGTTCAGCGCCGCGACCAGCAGATCGCGGCGCCGCTCGAAGGCGGCGCGCGAACGCGCGATGAAGTCCTGCGGTCCGTTCAGCGCCGCGAGCGCCGCATGCTGCGAGATCGAACTGGCCCCCGAGGTCTGCTGGCCCTGCAGCTTCTCCATGGCATCGAGCAGCCAGCGCGGGCCGGTGCCGAAGCCGATGCGCCATCCGGTCATGGCATAGGCCTTCGACACGCCGTTCATCGTCAGCGTGCGCGCGGCGAGGCGGGGTTCGGCCTGGGCCAGCGTGTGGAAGGCCAGCCCGTCGAAGACCAGGTGCTCGTAGATGTCGTCGGCCAGCACCAGCACCTGGGGATGGCGCAGCAGCACCTCGGCGAGCGCGCGCAGTTCCGCGAGCGTGTACACGGCGCCCGTCGGATTGCTCGGCGAGTTGAGGATCAACCACCGGGTGCGCGGCGTGATTGCGGCCTCCAGCGCTTCGGGCCCGAGCTTGAACCCGGACTCGCCTCCGCAGGGCACCACGATCGGCCTGGCGCCGCACAGCTGCACGATCTCGGGGTAGCTGACCCAGTAAGGCGCCGGCACGATCACCTCGTCGCCGAGGTTCAAGGTCGCCGCGAGCGCGTTGAAGATCACCTGCTTGCCGCCCGAGCAGACGATCGTGTCCTGCCAGCCGACGTCCAGGCCGTTCTCGCGTCGGAACTTGGCCGCGACGGCCTCCCGCAGCGCGCGCAGGCCCGCGACCTGCGTGTAGCGCGTATGGCCCTCGCGGATGGCCGCCACGGCCGCGTCGCCGATGTGCGCGGGCGTGTCGAAGTCGGGCTCGCCGGCCGACAGCGAGACGATGCTGGCACCGCCCGCGCGTCGCGCCGCCACCCGGTCCATCATCCTGTAGGTCGCGGAGGGCTGCGCGGCCTCGAGGTGGACGTTCAATCGGGCGGCCGATGCCACTGCGGTGTCGTTGCTCATGGCGCCTTCCGCTGCAGCGTGTGGTAGCCCATCGCCGCGCGCGCCTCGCCGAGCGTCTTGCCTTGCTCGATCCAGGCGCGGATCTGCGACTCGGCGGTCTCGATCCTGCGCGCGAGTTCCGCGACCTCGCGGGCCCGCGCGCGCGGCACCGCCAGCACGCCGTTCGCGTCCGCCACCACGATGTCGCGCGCGACCACGCGGGCCTGCCCGACGGACACGGGAACGTTCACGCCCTCGACCTGCACGCGGTCCTTGCCGGTGCGCATGAAGCGCCCGCGCGTGAACAACGGGTAGCCGTCGTTCAATGCCTTCGACACGTCGCGGCAGACGCCGTCGATCACGGTGGCGGCGATCCTTCGCCGGCCCGCGTACTGGGTCATGATGTCGCCCCAGACCGTGCAGTCGGTGCGTCCGCCGTTGTCGATGACGAGCACGTCGCCCTCGGCCACGTCGTCGATGAAGTCGCCGACCGAGCCCGCGGGCGTGCTGGCCGGAACGTACTTCACCGTGAAGGCGGGCCCCACGGTCACGCCGGCGTAGTCGGCCAGCGGCACGAGGCCGAAGCAGTGGCCCGGCAGGCCGAGCTTGTCCATGGCGTCCGAAACGCCGGGGGTGTCGAGGCCTTCGAACAGGGCCACGAGGTCCTTGTCTTCTTGTTGCATGGGAATGGCTTTCACTGGGAGTGTGGTGATGGATGTCAGAGGCCGTGCGCCGACAGGGTCCGGTCGAGCCAGCCCTGTTCGACGCGCCCGGTGGCGATCTCCGCCTTGATCGCGTCCTCGGTCCGGGCGGTCTGCGCGACGGCCGCGAGCAGGCGCTCCCCGTCCGCGGGATCGAAGCAGACCACGCCGTCCTCGTCGCCGACCACCACGTCGCCCGGATGCACCACCTGCCCGCCGACGCAGACGTCGCGGTTCATGGAGCCGGGGCCGAACTTGTAGGGCCCGCGATGCGTGCTGCTGCGTGCGTGGCACGGGAAGTCGGCCTCGAAGAAGGCGCGCGTGTCGCGGATCGCGCCGTCGATCACGAAGCCCGCGCAGCCGCGCTGCATGGCGTAGAGCATGATCAGCTCGCCGACCAGCGCGTTGTGGGGATCGCCCGCGCCATCGATCACGAGCACATGGCCGGGCTCTATGTCCTTGAGCGCGCGATAGATCAGCAGGTTGTCGCCGGGCCGCGCCTTGATCGTGAAGGCGGTGCCGACCAGCTTGCGCGCGCGGTGGAAGCGCTGCAGGCCGACGATGCCCGACAGGCGCCGCAGGTTGTCGCTGAGGTGCGGCGTGACGACGTCCCGCAGCGCGGCGGTCAGCGCCTCGGGCGCCAGTTTCGGGATGGGCCCGATGTCGAAGTTGGAAAAGGTCACGGTGTGCTCGTTGGGTGTGGTGGTCTATCGCGCGGCCGCGTAGCTTTCCATCGGCAGGTCGTTGGGGTCCTGCCAGAGCTTCTGCAGCGCGGCGGGCGGTGCCATGTTCAGCCGTACGTTGCGCGGCGGAATGGGTTCGGCGTACCACTTGTCCCACAGCGTCTTCATCTCGCCCGAACGCATCATGTCGCGCAGGGTCCGGTCGGCCAGCGCCTTGAGCGGCGCGTCGTCCTTGCTCAGCATGATCGCCAGCGGCTCGGTGTTGAGCACCTCGCCCACCACGGCGAAGTCGGCCGGATTCCTCGCATTGGCGATCGACGCATTGAGCAGCCCCGCGTCGATCACCCAGGCGTCGGCCTTGCCCGATTCGAGGATCAGGAAGCTCTCGGCGTGGTCCTTGCCGAGGATCTCGTTGAACTTCAGGCCGGTGGCGCGGCTGTTGCGGCGCAGATGCTGGACCGAGGTCGTGCCCGTGGTCGCCACCACGGTCCTGCCTTCGAGGTCCTTGATCGAGCGGATGCCCGAGCTGGCGCGCACCGCCATGCGCACTTCCTCGATGTAGGTGGTGAGCGTGAAGGCGACGTCCTGCTGGCGGGCCTGGTTGTTGGTGGTGGAGCCGCACTCGAGGTCGACCGCGCCGTTCTTCACCAGCGGCACGCGGTTCTGCGAGGTCACGACCTGGTAGCGGACCTCGAGCTTCTGCAGGTTCAGCCGTGTCTTGATCGCGGCGACGATCCGCTGGCAGATGTCGACCTGGAAGCCCACGGCCTGGTCGCTGCCCAGCACATAGGACATCGGCAGCGAGCTGTCGCGCACGCCGAGCGTGACCACGCCCGTGCCGCGGATGCGCTCGAGGGTCTGGGCCGGCGCTTCGGCGGCGCTGCCCAGCGCGAGCGCGGCCGCCAGGAGGATTGCGATTTTTCTCATGGAGTACCTCGGAGGACTGGACGATGCGGATCGGTCTATCGCGCCTCGGCGGGCTGGCGCTCTTCCATCACCGCCGCGAAGTGCCTGTCGTGCATGGCCTCGGCCACCGACTGGCCGGCGCGGATCCGAGCCACCATGCCGGCCTGCTTCGCGGCGGTGCGTTCCGCGATGTCGAGGATCTCGTCGATGCGCGCGGCCGAAACGAACACGCAGCCGCAGCGATCGGCGATCACGAAGTCGTCCTGCGCGACCTCGACGCCCGCGACCTTCACGGGCGCGCCCGAGCCCGTCTGCACCAGGCGGTTGCGGGCACTGACCATGGTCACGCCGCGGCCGTACACCGGGTAGCCGATGGCCTCGCTGCCCTCGATGTCGCGGCTGAAGCCATCGATCACCGTGCCGCGGATGTGCTTCATCGTGGCGGCATTGGCGACGATGTCGCCCCAGCACGAGACGCCCTCGATGCCGCCGGCGATCACGAGGATCCGGTCGTCGCCGCGGCTCTCGGCGATCACGCTGGTGATGGGGTGCACCGTCAGGCCGCCGCTGGCCTGCTTGGGCGCCAACTGGATGGTGGAGGCGCGGCCGACGATCGTCGGGCACTGCCACAGCGGACGCAGGCCCACGGTGGCGCCGGGCAGTTCGAGGAAGTCCAGCGCGTCGGACACGGTGTTGGTGTCCAGGTCGGCGAGACGGGAGAGTCGTTGGGCGTCGGTGGTCATGGTCTTTCAGAGGCTGGTGGCGCCGAGGGAGGCGATCGGGTCCGTCATGGCGTTCACGGGTGCAAGGGAAAGCCGATGTTCCGGGGCCGGGTGCGATACGTCCATTCGCAAGAAGGGAAGAACTTGATACGCTCGGCCTATCGATGATCAACTTCCGCCTGCTCCGCCATCTCTACCTTTTCTCGGTGGTCGCCGAGGAACTTCATTTCCGGCGCGCCGCGGCGCGGCTCGGCATGTCGCAGCCGCCGCTGACCGAGCAGATCCAGGTGCTGGAGGCCGCGCTCAAGGTCCGGCTCTTCGAGCGCTCGAGCAAGGGCGTGCAGCTCACGCCCGAGGGCGCGGCCATCCTGCCGGCCGTGAAGAAGCTGGTGTTCCAGATGGACCGCGTGGAGGTCTCGGTGCAGGAGGCGCTGCGCGGCCGCGGGCGCATGCTCACCATCGGCGCCATCACCACGGCCATGGCCAGCCCCCTGCCCGCGGTGATCGAGCAGTTGAAGGCCGAGGTGCCGGATGCGAGCATCTCGGTGATCGAGATCGACAGTGCCGAGGCGCTGGTCGCGCTCGACGAGGGCGTGATCGATGTGGCCTTCGCGCGCATCGAGGGCGACGCGGGGCAAGGGGTGCAGGCGCGGCCGCTGCGCACCGAGCGCCTCGGCGTCGCCCTGCCCGCGTGGCACAGGCTGGCCGCGCGCAAGACCATCGCGCTGCGCGAGCTGGCGGACGAGGAATTCATCATGTTCCCGCGCGCGGTGAGCCCGAGCTTCTTCGACGGCATCGTCGCGGCCTGCCGCGCGCACGGCTTCACGCCGCGCATCCTGCACGAATCGCGCTCGGTCACCTCGCAGATCGCCATGGTCGGCTGCAGCCAGGGCATCGCGCTGGTGCCGCTGGGGCTGCAGGAGCTCGGCGGCGAGCGGGTCGCGATCAAGCCCTTGAAGGAACAAGTCGACGTCGTGACCATCGCGGTCGCATGGAGCGCGAGGACGCAGGATCCGATGGTCGAGCGCATCGTCGCCATTGCCGCCGCGCTGGGCGCGGGCGGCGGGGCGCGGAAGTCCGTGGCGAGAAAGTAGGCGAGGCCGCCGCTACCTGGCGACGATCACCACCAGCACCGACGCATCCTCCCCATCGGCCGAACGCAGCTTGTGCGCGATGGTGGAGTCGAACTGCACGCAGTCGCCCACGTTGAGCATCTCCTTGCGGTTGCCGATCTGCAGCTCGATGCGGCCGGTCAGCACGTAGAGGATCTCCTCGCCGTCGTGGTGGCTCATGATCTTGCTGTGGCCGCCCGCGCGTTCGCCGGGGCGCAGCACGAAGGCGCGCATCAGCCGGCCCTGGCTGACGCCGGCGACCAGCGACATGTAGGTGCGGGCCTCTTCTTCCGACGGCGCGGGCGCGCGCACGATGGACACGGCATCGGCCACGGTGGAGCGGCCGAACAGGTTCTCGACGGTGACGCCCAGCGCACTCGCGATCTTCAGCGCCGACTCGATGGACGGCTTGGAGATGCCGCGCTCCACCTTCGACAGGTAGCTGCGCGTGAGTCCGGAGTCGCTGGCCAATTGCTCGAGCGTCAACCCGCTCTGCACCCGCAGGAACTTGAGATTCAGCGCCATGTGTCTGTGGTGTCCATGCGGTCGATCTTAGCGTCGGCGCAGCGGGACCCGGCGGCTCAGCAGTCGAGCGGCGCCGGGGCGCCACGGGTCTGCCGGCACCAGTAGTCGAAGGTGGCGTTGACGATCGAGGGCTTGAGCAGGTAGTCGTGCGCCTCGCGCGCGAGCACGTCGTCCACCGGCGTCAGCGGGCCGAAGGCCTGGGCGCGGATCTGCATGCGCGCGGCGCGCTCGAGGTAGACCGACAGGTAGGTCGCCTCCTCGATGGTCTGGCCGGCCGTGAGGTAGCCATGGTGCGCGAGCACGATGGCGCGCTTGCTGCCGAGCGCGCCCGAGATGATCACGCCCTCCTGGTCGGCGATCGGAACGCCCGGCCATTCGCCGAGGAAGGCGCAGTCCTCGTGCAGCGGCGTCATGTCCATCTGCGAGATCACCAGCGGCTGGCGCGCGGCCGCGAGCGCCGAGGCCCAGGGCGAGTGGGTGTGGATGATCGACTGCACGTCGGGCCGCGCGCGGTACACCCACAGGTGGAAGCGCGTGGCGGGGTTGGGCATGCCGGTGCCGGTCAGGGTGTTCAGGTCCTGGTCGACCTCGATGAAGTCCTCGGGCGTGGCCTCGTCGAAGCCGAGGCCGAAGCGCAAGGTCCAGTAGGCGCCGGGGCGTTCCGAGCGCGCGCTGATCTGGCCCGCGAGCCCGGCCTCCTGGCCGGTCATCGCGAGGATGCGGCAGGCATAGGCCAGCGTCTCTTTCATGGTGCGCGGCGCGCCCGCCAAGTGCTGCGCCATCTCGCGGGTGGCGCGCTCGTCGAAGTATTCCTTGCTGCGGAGTTCTGGGGTCATGGTTCGATGGAGAGGAAGGTGGGGTGGAAAGGAAGAGGCGCGGCGCTCAATGCACGGCCGCCAGCACCATGTCGACCAGCCGCTGGACCAGCGGCGATTGCGGCTTGCCCGCGCGCGTGATCACGACCACGCGGCGGCGCATCAGCGGCCGCTCGATGCGGACCTTGCGCAGGTCGTTGTCCTGCAGCAGCTTGTCGGGCATGCGGGTGGGCAGGATGCAGGCGCCCATGCCCGCGGCGACCAGCTTGACCAGGGTGTCGACGGTCTCGGCCTCGGCGACGATCGGCAGCTTCAAGCTGCCCTGGCGCACCATCTTGCCGAGCGCATAGTGGGCCGGAAAAGCCACCAGCCGCGGCCGCTCCTCCGTGAGGTCGATGGTCTCGCCATGGGCACTGTCGCGCGTGGCGATCAGGCACATCTCGTCGTCGAACAGCGGCCGCGTGTCCAGCGTCTGCGAGGCGACGGCCGTGTCGTAGACCAGACCGATGTCGGCCTTGCCGTTCTCCACCAGCTCGGCCGCGTCCGACGAACTGCGGCACATCAGCGACAGCGCGACGTCGCTGCATTCGGCCGAGAAGCGCGCCACGATCTCGCCGAGCAGGTAGTAGCTCAGGGTATGGACCGCCGCCACCCGCACCGTGCCCTGCGACACGCCGTCGTGCTTGCGCACGCAGTCGACCGCGGCGTCGATGCTGCGGTAGGCGGCCTCGGTCTTCTCCTTCAGGCCGCGGCCCGCCTCCGTCAGCTCCACGCCGCGCCCGTTGCGCACGAACAGCGGCTGGCCGAGGCAGCTCTCGAGCGTCGCCAGCTGGCGGCTCAGGCCGGGCTGGGTCTGGTCCAGCGCCTCCGCGGCGCGCGAGAGCGACTTCAGGCTCGCGATCTTGAGGAAGTACCGCAGTTGGCGGTCGAGCGAGTCCACGGAATCCGTTCAGGCGTTCACGTCGACGATCAACCGCCCGGCGACCTTGCCGTCGATCAGGTCCTGCGCGGCGGGAATCGCCTGCGCGAGGCCGATGGTCGCGGTCATCGCGAGCGTTTCATCCGCGCCCAGCGTGCGCTGCAGCTGCGTCCAGGCTTCCAGGCGCCGGGGCAGCCCGGCCTTCACGCTGTCGATGCCCACGAGCGTCACGCCACGCAGGATGAAGGGCGCGACGGTGGACGGGAAGTCCATGCCCTGCGCCAGCCCGCAGGCCGCGACCACGCCGCCGTACTTCGTGGCGGCGCAGGCATTGGCCAGCGTGTGGCTGCCCACGCAGTCGACCACCGCGGCCCAGCGCTCCTTCTGCAGCGGCTTGCCCGGCGCAGACAGCAGCTCGCGGCCGATCACCTCGTGCGCGCCCAACGCTTTCAGCCTGGTGGCCTCCTGCGGTCGGCCCGTGGCGGCCACGACCCGGAAGCCGCGCCTAGCCAGCAGGCTGACGGCGAAGCTGCCCACGCCGCCGTTGGCGCCGGTCACCAGCACCTCGCCGGCCTGCGGCGCGATGTCGCGCTCGATCGCGAACACGCACAGCATGGCCGTCAGGCCCGCGGTGCCGATCGCCATCGCGTGGCGGCTGGTGAGACCCGCCGGCATCGCCACCAGGTAAGAGGCCGGCACCCTCGCCTTCTGTGCCAGCCCGCCCCAATGACCTTCGCCCACGCCCCAGCCGGTGAGGATCACCTTGTCGCCGGCCTTGAACTCGGGCGAGGCGCTCTCGCCGACCGTGCCCGCGAAGTCGATGCCGGGCACCATGGGCCACTGCCGCACGATCGGGCCGCGGCCGGTGATGGCGAGCGCGTCCTTGTAGTTGAGGCTGGAAAACTCGACGTCGACCGTGACGTCGCCCTCGGGCAGCGCCGAGGCCTCGAGGGCCTTCACGGCGGCCAGTGTCTTGCCGTCCTGCTGGGTCAGGTGGATCGCGTTGAACATGGGATTCCTCGGGTTCGTCTTCAAAGGGCCGACCGCAGCGAGTCGGCCAGCGCATAGTGGGTGGCGCAGCGCACCTCGATCACGGCCGGGCCGCGCACGGCCAATGCCTCGGCCATGACCTGCGCGGCCTCGTCCGCATGCCGCACCACATGGCCCGAGGCGCCGAAGGCCCGGGCGAGCGCGGCGAAGTCGGGGTTGCGCAGGTCGGTGCCGCTGACGCGGCCCGGATAGGAGCGCTCCTGGAACGAGCGGATCGTTCCGTACGAGGCGTTGTTGGCGACGACGATCTTCAGGTCGATGCCGCGGTCCACCGCGGTCGCGAGCTCGTTGCCGCTCATGAGGAAGCCGCCGTCGCCGCAGAAGGCGATCACCTGCCGCCGCGGATGCCGCAAGCCCGCGGCCAGGCCCGCGGGCACGCCCATGCCCATGGCGCCGCAGGCCGAGCCGAGCAGGCGGTTCGACGGCCCGAGCCGCAGCGCGCGATGCACCCAGGCGGCGAAGTTGCCCGAGTCGGTCGTGAGGATCGTGTCGTCGCGCATCGCGCCGCGCACGGCGTTGATCACGTGGCCCAGCACGTCCTGCGCGGGCACGCGGGCTTCGTTCCAGCCGTGCGCGGCCTCGCGCGCATGCAGGCCCGCACGCAGCCATTCGCTGCGGTCGATGGGCGGTGGCGTCACGCGCAGCAGCGCGTCCACGAAGGCGCGCGCGGTCGACACCACGCCGAGCGTGGTCGCGAAGTGGCGGCCGATCGCGCCGGCATCGGGGTACACATGCAGCAGCTTCTGCGCATCGGGCGACTGGCGCGGAACGGTGAAGCCCTGCGTCGACACGTCGCCGAGCCGCGTGCCGATGCCCACGACCAGGTCGGCCTGCGCGAACAGCGCCGTGTGGACGGCGGAGGGAAAGAAGCCCAGTTGCCCGAGCCAGTGCGGATGCGTGTTGGGAAAGAGGTCCTGGTTCTTGTTCGTGACCGCCACCGGCAGTTGCCAGGCCTCGCTGAGCGCGATCAGTGCCTGCCTGAAGGCGCCATCGGCGCAGGCTTCGCCGCCGACGATGAGCACGGGCCGTTCGGCCCGCGCGAGCAGCGCGGCGGCGTCTTCCATCGCCTGCGCCGACGGCTCGGGTCGCGCGACGCCGAAGCGCGTGGCGGCGCATCGGGGGATCTCCTGGGCCAGCAGGTCCTCGGGCAGCTCGACGATCACCGGGCCCGGCGTGCCGCTGGCCGCGGTCGAGAAGGCGCGCGCCAGGGTCTCGGCGACCTGCGACGCGAGGTGGATGCGGGCGGTCCACTTCGCCATCGGCCCGAACAGGCGCGCTGCGTCGATCTCCTGCACCGCGTCGCGCCCCAGGTTCGGCAGGTCGACCTGCCCGACCAGCACCACCAGCGGCAGCGCCTCCTGCGAGGCCACGTGGATGCCGATGGTGGCGTTCGCGAGGCCCGGCCCGCGGCTCACCATCACCACGCCCGGCATGCCCGTCAGCCGCGCATCGGCCGCTGCCGCGAGGCTGGCCGAGCCTTCGTGGCGGCAGGTCACGAGATCGAAGTCCTCGCGGCCGTACAGCGCATCGAGCAGCGGAAGAAAGCTCTCGCCCGGCACGCTGAAGGCGCGCTGCACGCCGTGAAGGGCGAGGCTGTCGGCAAGGAGGTCGGCGACGCGGAATGGCATGGAGGACTCGGTTTCGATGGGAGTTCGTCGTGCGGTCATGCGGCAAGGGTCGCGGCCGGGCGAAGCGGCGCGGCGGTCAGCGCCTGCAGCTGTTCGAAGGAAAGGCCGTCGACCATGCGGCTCACCACCAGCCCGTCGGGCTCGACCTCGATCACGGCCAGGTCGGTGAAGATGCGCCGCACCACGCCCACGGCGGTCAGCGGAAAGGTGCAGGCCTCGACGATGCGCGACTCGCCCTCCTTCGTCTGGTGCTCCATCAGCACCCAGATCGACTTCGCGCCCACGGCCAGGTCCATCGCGCCGCCCACGGCCGGCGGCGCCGAGCCGTCGAGGCCCATGCTCCAGTTGGCGATGTCGCCGCGCGCGCTGACCTGGTAGGCGCCGAGGATGGCGATGTCGAGATGGCCGCCGCGCATCATCGCGAACGACAGCCCAGTGTCGAAGTAGGAGCCGCCCGGCAGGATGGTGACGGGTGTCTTGCCCGCATTGATCAGGTCGCGGTCCTCCGCGCCCGGCGCCGGCCGCGGCCCGATGTGCAGGATGCCGTTCTCGCTGTGCGTGATCACGCCCGAGGCCGCGGTGATGTGGTCCGACACCAGCGTCGGGAAGCCGATGCCGAGGTTGACGAAGCTGCGCGGCGGCAGCTGCGAGGCCGCCAGCGCGGCCAGTTGTTCGCGCGTGAGTCTGTTCATTCCCGATCTCCCAGGAAGACGCGGTCGACGAAGATGCAGGGCGTCACGATGCATTCGGGATCGAGGCCGCCGACCGGCACGATCTCGTCGACCTCGAACACCACCGTGTCGGCCGCGGTGGCCATCACCGGCGAGTAGTTGCGCGCGGTCTTGTTGTAGACGATGTTGCCCATGGTGTCGGCCTGCCGGCCCTTGAGCAGCGCGAAGTCGGCGCGCAGCGGCTTCTCGAGCACGTAGTCGCGCCCGTCGATGCGCTCCACGCGCTTGCCCTCGGTCAGCACGGTGCCGATGCCCACCGGCGAATAGAAGCCGCCGATGCCCGCGCCGCCGCAGCGGATGCGCTCGATCAGCGTGCCCTGCGGCACCAGCTCGAGCTCGACCGTGCCGGCGCGGTAGGCCACGGCGAAGGCCTTGGCGCTGCGCGGGTACGAGCAGACGATCTTGCGCACGATGCCGGCCGTGAACCAGAGCGACAGGTCGTCGGCATCGGCACCCGCGTTGTTGGAGATCACGGTGAGCTCGCGCACGCCCAGCGCCAGCACGGCCTGGATGATGGCGCGCGGCAGGCCGGCACCGCCGAAACCGCCGACCAGCAGCGTGGCGCCATCGCGCAGGCCCTCGAGGGACTGCGCGGCGCTGTCGACGACCACATGTCGCAGGCTCATGGTTGCTTCGTTCCTTGTTCCTCGCCGCGGGCAGGTGCCGAGGGATAGGCCGCGGCCAGCCCGCGGCCGATGCGGTCGTTGAGCATCTCGGTGCTGCCGTCGGCGAAGGCTGCGAGCCGCACTTCGGAGGCGAGCGCGACCAGGCCGCTCGGCGCGGTCGCGCCCACGGCGCCCATCGCGCGGATGCACTGCTCGATGCCCTCGGTGGCGGTCTCGACCGCGATCTTCTTGGCGCCGGCCGCGAGTTCGGGGCTGCAGGTGCCGGCATCGATGCGCCGCGCCGCCTTCACCACGAGCGCATTGGCGGCCTCTAGCTGGGCCGCGACCTCCGCCAGTGCCCATTGCAGTCCCTGGTGCGCGAGCAGCGGTTGGCCGAACGCGGTGCGCTGGCCGCAGTACGCGACGGCGGTGCACAGCGCCGCATGCAGCGAGCCCGTGCACATGGCCGCCACATGCACGCGCGCCGCGTTGATGGCTTCCATCGAGGCGCGAAAGGCCTCGCCGGGGGCGTGGATCAGCGCCCAGTCGGGAACGAAGTGCTGCGCGAAGCGGATCTCGGCGAGCCTGAACTCCATCGCGCCCGGCAGCTCGTGCGGCGTCGCGGCGAAGGCCTTGCCGGCCTCGGGCTCGACCAGGAAGCCCGCGATCGCCTGCGATCCGCCGGCCGCGGTGGTGCGCGCGAGCACCATCAGCAGGTTGGCGATGGCGCCGTTGCTGACCCAGGCCTTGCTGCCGTCGAGCAGCCAGCCGCCCTCGGTGCGCACGGCCTGCGAGCGCAACTGCGTAAGGTCGCTGCCGGCCGTGGGTTCCGACATCGCGGGTGCACCGATCAGGCTGCCGGCCAGCAGCCTCGGCAGCAGGCGTTCCTTCTGCACCGCCGAGCCGTGGCGCCACAGCCGCGTCGCCATGCCCTGCATGTTGTTGAGGCAGAAGGCCGCGGCGAAGCCGTGACCCGCCATGGTCTGCGCGATGCGGATCTTGCAGAGGAAGGAGCCGCCGAAGCCGCCGCCCTCCTCCGGCACCTGCAGGCCGAGCATGCCCAGCGCGGCCCATTGCGCGATCACCGTGCATTCGCAGGGCTCGCCGCGCGAACGCGCCTGCACGAGCCGCGGCGCGAGCACCTCGGTGCAGAAGCGCTCGGTGTCGCGCACCAGCGCCAGCTCGCGCGCCGTGAGGCCGCTGTCCAGTTCGTCGAAGAAGCTCATGGTCAGCGCCTTCCGTCTCAATCGACGATCGGGAAGTTGGAGTCCTTCACGAACTTCTTCCAGTAGTCGATTTCCTTCCTGATGTCGGCCGCGAAGGACGCGGGCGTCGAGCCCTTGATGGCCACCGCGCCGATCGGCGCGAGGCGCTTCTCGAAGTCCTCGCTCGCGATCGCGCGGGTCAGCGCGGCCGAGGCCTTGGCGATGATCTCGGGCGGCGTCTTGGCGGGCGCCACGAGGCCGAACCAGGGCGAGATGTCCATGCGCGCGGCGCCGGCCTGCTGCAGCGTGGGCAACTGCGGGAACAGCGCCGAGCGCTCGTCGGCCGCGATGGCCAGGGCGCGCAGCTTGCCGGCCTGCACCTGCTGCGCGACGGTGGACTCGGTGAAGAAGCCGACCTGCACCACGCCCGCGATCAGGTCGGTGATGGGCTGGCCGCCGCCCGGGTAGTTCACCAGCGTGAGGTCGACGCCGTTGAGCACGCCGAACAGCGCGCCACCGAAATGCGAGGACGCGCTGTAGGTCGCGCTGTAGTTGAGTTCGCCGGGATGGGCCTTGGCATAGGCGACGAACTCCTTCACGTCCTTGGCGGCCAGCGTGGGGTTCACCACCATCAGCACGCGCTGCTTCGCGAACTTGCCGATGGGCTCGAAGTCGGCCACGGGGTCGTAGGGCAGCTTGCGGAACACGGCCGCCGCGCGGGTCTGCACCGACTCGGCCGTGAGCATCAGCGTGTCGCCGTCAGGCTTCTGCTTCGCCACGTAGGCGGCAGCGACGGTGCCGCCCGCGCCCCCTCGGTTCTCGATGATCACCGGCTGCCCCAGCTCCTTCGACAGCGACTGGCCGACGATGCGCGCCACGATGTCGGTCGGCCCGCCCGGCGGGAAGCCGACCACCAGGCGCACGGGCCGCGTGGGCCAGGCCTCCGTGGCCATCGAAGCAGCAGTGGTCGCGACGAGTGCCGCACAGACCAGGGACTTGAGCAAGGGAGAGATTCGCATGTGGATACCTCGGAACGTGTGATGAATATGTCCCATATGACACTTTGTGTCAAACCGGGAAACGAGCGTTTTTCGTTGAATAACAGCTATGCGTCAGAGGGAGAGGAAGGCTTATCTGCCTATGGAGGAACGGAGCACCGTTCATGCCAGAAGGAAACTTTGGGTCCTGCTTCGGCGGTGGGCAGGCCTTCGGGACGGTCGTTGGAATGGAGCGAGCTCGGCCCCGCGCTGGGGGCCTTCCGCCGAATGGACGCGGGCCGCCAGCGCGCCTCGCGGCCGGCGCGCGAGCCATGCATCGCGCGAGATAGCAGCTATGCGGCTGCGGCCTTTCATGCGCGGCCCGTGACGGGCTCGGATGCACGGCCGCATGCGCCGCGACGGTGCGCTACAGCGCCTCGAGCGCCTGCTTCAGGTCGGCGATCAGGTCGTCGACGTCTTCCAGCCCCACGGAGAGGCGCACCAGCTTCATGGTCACGCCTTCGCTGAGCCGCGCGCCCGGCTCCACCTGCTGGTTCGCACGGATCAGCGCGCCCGGATGCGTGATCAGCGTTTCGGTGTCGCCCAGGCTGATCGCGCGCGAGATCAGCCGCAGCCGGTCGATCATGCGGATCGCGCCCTGCTCGCCCGACTTGAGGTCGAAGGAGAGCATGCCGCTGCCGTGCTTCATCTGGCGCTGCGCGATCGCATGGCCCGCGTTGTCGGCCAGGAAGGGATAGCGCACCACCTCCACCGCCGGATGGGCGGCGAGCATCTGCGCGATCTTCAGCGCGCTCTCGCCGTGCTGGCGCATGCGCAGCGTCAGGGTCTTGAGGCCGCGCAGCACCAGGAAGCAGAGCATCGGCGACAGCGTGGCACCGGTCAGGTAGCGCAGGCCGGCCTTGCGGATCTTGTGGACGGTGGCGGCGTCGCCCAGCACCACGCCGCCGAGCAGGTCGCCATGGCCGTTGATGTACTTGGTCAGCGAATGCACCACGAGGTCGGCGCCATGGTCCATGGGCCGCTGCAGCGCCGGCGACGCGAAGGTCGAGTCGACCACCACCCTGGCGCCATGCCGGCGGGCGATATCGGCCAGCGCCCGGATGTCGAGCACCTCGCCGGTCGGGTTGACCGGCGATTCGAAGTACACGATCCTGGTCTTGTCCGACAGCGCCTGCTCGAGATGGCGCGGATCGGAGAAGTCGACGCGCCGCACGCGGATGCCGAAGCGCGGCAGCCCGTCGGCCAGCAGCAGGCCCACGGTCGAATAGGCCGTGTGATGCGCGATGAGCTCGTCGCCGGCCGACAGCAGGGTCAGCAGCGTGGCGCTGATGGCGCCCATGCCGGAGCCGGTGACCAGGCCCGCCTCGGCGCCCTCGAGGTCGGCCAACCGGCGCTCGAGCAGCGCCTGCGTGGGGTTGTGCTGGCGGCCGTACACGTACTTCTCGCTCTCGCCCGAGAACACGGCGGCCGCATCGGCGGTCGATTCGAATGCATAGGTCGAGGTCAGGTAGATCGGCGGCGAGACGGCGCCGAAGGCATCGGCCTCGTGGCCCGCGTGGATGGTCCGGGTCTGGAATCCCGCCGCGTGGGCGGCTTCGTTCGATGGCATCTGTGCTCCTGGTGGTTGGGAATAGGTGGCGCTCGGGTCAATGCACGATCTGGCTCAAAAAGAGCCGCGCGCGCTCGGTCTGCGGATCGGCGAAGAAGCGCTCGGGCGCCCCCTGCTCGACGATCTCGCCGCGGTCCATGAAGATCACGCGGTCGGCGACCTTGCGCGCGAAGCCCATCTCGTGCGTCACGCACAGCATCGTCATGCCGCTCTCCTGCGCCAGGCCGATCATCACGTCGAGCACCTCCTTGACCATCTCGGGATCGAGCGCCGAGGTGGGCTCGTCGAACAGCATGACCTTCGGCCCCATGCACAGCGAGCGCGCGATCGCCACGCGCTGCTGCTGGCCGCCCGAGAGCTGGCCCGGGAACTTGCCGGCCTGCTCGGGAATGCGCACGCGCTCGAGGTACTTCATGGCGGTCGCGCGGGCCTCGGCCATCGGCTTCTTCAGCACCCAGACCGGGCCGAGCGTGAGGTTCTCCATCACCGTCAGGTGCGGGAACAGGTTGAAGTGCTGGAACACCATGCCCACGTCGCGCCGGATGGTCTCGATGTGGCGCAGGTTGTTGCTCAGCTCGGTGCGGTCGATGACGATGCGGCCGCTCTGGTGCTGCTCGAGGCGGTTGATGCAGCGGATCAGCGTCGACTTGCCCGAGCCCGACGGGCCGCAGACGACGATGCGCTCGCCGCGCGCCACGTCGAGGTGGATGTCGCGCAGCACGTGGAACTGCCCGTACCACTTGTTGACGGCTTGCATCTGGATGATCGGTTCGGTCACGGCGGAGTCCTTCGTTCTTGTGGGGGTCATGGCGGCCTTGCTTGCCTGAGTTACTTGCCGGCGTTGTCGCTGGCATGGCCGGTGGCGAGCGAGCGCTCGAGCGACCGGCTGTACTTGGAGAGCGAGAAGCAGAAGACGAAATAGATCGCGCCGATGAACAGGTAGGCCTCCACGCCGAACCCGCCCCAGGCCGGGTCGGCCAGTGCGGCCTTCGCGGCCTGCGTGAGGTCGAAGATGCCGATGATCACGACCAGCGAGGTGTCCTTGAACAGCGCGATGAAGGTGCTGACCAGCGGCGGTATCACGACCTTCAGCGCCTGCGGCAGCACCACGCGCCGCATCTGCTGCGCATACGACAGGCCGATGGACTCTGCGCCCTCGTACTGCCCCTTCGGAATCGACTGCAGCCCGCCGCGCACTACCTCGGCGATGTAGGCCGCGGCGAACAGCACGATGGCCAGCTGCGCACGCAGCAGCTTGTCGATGCTCATGCCCTCGGGCAGGAACAGCGGCAGCATCACCGAGGACATGAACAGGATGCTGATCAGCGGCACGCCGCGGATCAGTTCGATGTAGCCCACGCACAGCGCCTTGATGGCCGGCATTTTCGAGCGGCGCCCGAGCGCCAGCACCACGCCGAGCGGAAAGGCAAAGGCGATGCCGAAGGTCGAGAGGATCAAGGTCAGCGGCAGGCCGCCCCAGCGCACGTTCTCCACGTAGCTCAGGCCGAACAGGCCGCCCCACATCAGCAGCGCGACGAGCGCGAGCACGCCGGTCCAGAGCATGGTGAGCCCGAGGTCCCACGAACGCCGCGCCGCGCTGTAGACCAGCGTGCCGATCAGCGCCAGGGTCGCGAGCAGCGGCCGCCATTGCTCGTCGTAGGGGTAGGTGCCGAACAGGATCAGCCGGTGCTTCTCGGCGATGAAGGCCCAGCAGGCGCCGCCGGGCGCGTTCCGGCAGCCCTGCGCGGTCGGCGACGAGAAGGTGGCTTTCACGAGGAGCCAGTCGACCAGCGGCGGCACGGTCATGAGCAGCAGCCAGAAGCACAGCAGCGTGCCGAGGATGCCCGCGGGCGACTGGAACAGGCGCTCCCGAGTCCATTGCCAGATGTGCAGGGCGCGCTCGGGCGCGCGCGGGGTGGCGGTCGTGCCGCCGGTCAGGGAAGTGGGGTTCATGTCAACGCTCGACGAGCGCGATGCGCCGGTTGTAGGCATTCATGGCGAGCGAGATGCACAGGCTCACCGTCATGAAGGCGGCCATGATGATCAGGATGCCCTCGATGGCCTGGCCGGTCTGGTTCAGGGTCGTGTTCACCACGGAAACGAGGTCGGGATAGCCGATGGCCACGGCCAGCGAGCTGTGCTTGACGAGGTTGAGGTACTGGCTCGTGGCCGGCGGCACCATCACCCGCAACGCCTGGGGCAGCACCACCAGCCGCAGCGAACGCCCGCGCCGCAGGCCCAGCGACTCGGCCGCCTCCCACTGCCCGCGGTTCACCGACTGCACGCCCGAGCGCACGATCTCGGCGATGAAGGCCGCCGTGTAGCTCACGAGCCCCACCAGCAGCGCGAACAGCTCGGGCGAGAGGTTCCATCCGCCGGCGAAGCCGAAGCCGCTTCGGTGCGGGATCTCCATCGACAGCTGGCCGCCGCTCAGCGCCCAGGCCAGCACGGGCAGGCCCGCGAACAGCGCCACCGCCCAGGGCGCGAGCGCCATCGGATGGCCGGTCAGCGCCTGGCGTCTCCTGCTCCAGCGCGCGAGGAAGAAGGTGCCCGCGCCCGCGATGGCCAGCGCGGCGACCATCCATGCGAGCGAGTCGCCGAACAGCGCCGGCATCAGCAGGCCGCGGTTCGACAGGTACACGCCCGGCAGCGGATGGTGCGCGGCGCGCGGCCCCGGCATGCTCTCGGAGATCAGCGCATACCAGAGCAGCAGCTGCAGCAGCAGCGGCACGTTGCGCACGCACTCCACGTAGGCCGCGGCCAGCCGCGACACCAGCCAGTTGCCCGACAGCCGGGCCACGCCGACCAGGGTGCCGAGCACGGTGGCCAGCACGAGCGCGATGAGCGACACGCGCAGCGTGTTGAGCAGGCCGACGACGATGGCGCGGCGATAGGTATCGGCCGGCGTGTAGTCGATCGGCGTCTCGCCGATCGCGAAGCCCGCCTCGCGGTCGAGGAAGGCGAAGCCGGTCGAGATGTTGCGCGCTGCCAGGTTGTGCAGCGTGTTCGACACCAGGTACCAGGCGGTCAGCGCCACCAGCGCGACCACGACGACCTGATAGACCAGCGCGCGCAGGCCGGGGTCGTTCCACGACAGGCGCGCGCGCGGCCGTGGGGGCATGGCGCCCGTGTTTTCTTCGGTCATGGGAAATCCTCGATTCGCTTCGGGTACGGCCGTGCCGGCGGTTGCCCGCCGGCACGGCCTCTCTCGTTCAGGAACGAATCAGCGGATCGGCCAGCCGTACATCAGGCCGCCCTTGGTGTAGAGCGCATTGAGCCCGCGATCGAGCTTCATCGGGCTGCCCGCGCCGACGCTGCGGTCGAAGACCTCGCCGTAGTTGCCCACCTGCTTGATGATCCGGTAGGCCCACTTGTCGTCGACGCCCAGCGCCTTGCCCATGCCGGGCACCGTGCCGAGGATGCGCTGGATGTGCGGCGCCGGATTCTTCAGCGCCTCGTCGACGTTCTTCGAGCTCAGGCCGTACTCCTCGGCCTCGAGCATCGCGTTGAGCGACCAGCGCACGACGTTGAACCAGGCCTCGTCGCCCTGGCGCACCATCGGCCCGAGCGGCTCCTTCGACAGCGGCTCGGGCAGGATCACGTACTTGTCGGTGCTGCCCAGGTTGATGCGCGCCAGCGCCAGCTGCGACTTGTCGAGCGTGATGCCGTCGCAGCGCCCCGACATGAAGGCGCGCTTGATCTCGTCCACGGTGTCGAGCAGCACCGGCTTGAACTCCATCTTCAGCCCGCGGAACCAGTCGGCCAGGTTGAGTTCGGTGGTGGTGCCCGGCAGCACGCAGATGGTGGCGCCCGCGAGCTTCTTCGCGCTGGTGACGTTCGAGTCCTTCGTCACCATGATCCCCTGGCTGTCGTAGAAGTTGACGCCCACGCCGATCAGCCCGAGCGTGGTGTCGCGCGTCAGCGTCTGGGTCGTGTTGCGCGTCAGCACGTCGATCTCGCCCGACTGCAGCGCGGTGAAGCGCGCCTGCGTCGTGAGCGGAACCACGCGGAACTTGGTGGCGTCGCCGAACATCGCCGCGGCGATCGCGCGGCAGGTGTCGACGTCGATGCCCTGCCATTCGCCCTTGCTGTCGGTGAAGGCGAAGCCCGGCAGATTGGTCGACACGCCGCACTGCACCAGGCCCCGCTTCTTGACTGCGTCGAAGGTGGTGCCCGCGTGGGCGCGGGTTCCGACGGTGAGGACGAGCAAGGCGCTCAGCGCAAGGCCCAACAGCTTCATGGAGTGTCTCTTTCTGGAATTCTCGGGATCAGGCGGAATGGCTTCGAAGGGCCACGCATCCTTCGCGGCCCGGGTGCCGCCGCGAAGTGCGCGAAGTATCGGGACGATGGCCCGCGAAGGCCATGTACGAAGCGCCATATCAGCTATACCGCCGGGCCGGTCGCCCTCCTCTCATTTGCTGTTCATGAAGACGCGAGGCAGCTACCAGCGATAGGTCGCCGTGGCACTCACCTGCCGCAGGTCGCCATAGGAGCAGAAGTTCGCGTCGCAGCCGCCGAAGTAGGCCTTGTTGGTCAGGTTGCGCAGGTTGAGCGCCAGGCTCCAGCGCTCGAAGTCGTAGCCGACCATGGCGTCGAACAGGGTGTAGGCCGGCACCTTGGCCGGCGCGGCACTGCCCTCGCCGCGGGTCGAGCCCGAGTAGCGCACGCCGAGGCCCGCCTTGACGCCGTTGGCGAAGCGGTAGTCGACCCACAGCGCGGCGCGCTGTCTGGCGACCGCGTTGGGCTGGGTGCCGATGTCCTTGGGATTGCTGCTGGCGAGGGTCTTGTACTGCGGGATCCAGGTGTAGCTCAGCGACACGTTCATCTTCGGCATCGGCTGAAGCAGCGCCTCGAGTTCCAGGCCGCGCGACAGCACCTCGCCCGTCTGCCGCGGCTGGAAGTCGGGGTCGTACGAGAGGTAGTTCCTGCGCCGCAGGTCGAAGACCGCCGCGCTGTAGCTGTCCTTGGTGCCCGGCGGCTGGTAGCGCAGGCCCGCTTCGTACTGCCGGCCGGTCTCGGGATCGAAGGGACGCCGGGTGTCGGGGTTGATCGTGAGCACCGGCGTGAACGATTCGGAGTAGCTGAGGTAGGGCGCCCAGCCGCTGGGCGCGAGGTAGACCAGCCCCGCGCGCTTGGTGAACTTGTGGCTGCGGATGCGCGTGAAGCTGTCGGCGAGGCGGTCGGTCGATTCGGTTTCGGCGCTGTCGTAGCGCCCGCCGATCGTCGCCACCCAGTTCTGCGCGAACCTGATCTGGTCCTGCAGGTAGAGGCCGGTCTGGGCCAGCGTGCTGTCGCTGGAGATGTACGGGTCGGGCACCTGCACCGGACCGCCGTAGACGGGCGCGAACACGTCGATGGGCGCGAAGCTGCCGCCGTAGCGGCTGATCTGGTCGTAGCGCGAGCGCTGGTACTCGAGGCCGACCAGCGCGGTGTGCTGCGTGGCGCCGAGCTGGAATCGGGCCTGGGCCTGGTTGTCGACCACGAACTGCTTCGCCTTCTCCTTGCTCGCGAACACGACGCGGTCGAACTGCCGGAAGTTGGCCGGGCTGTCGGCGTTGTCGGGGTCGACGGTGCGGTATCCGGTGCCGGGCCAGGTCTGCTGCAGGTCGGTGCGCAGGCGGCCGTAGCGCAGGTTCTGGCGCACGGTCCAGGTGTCGCCGAAGCGGTGCTCGAACTGGTAGCCGACCATCCACTGGTTCTGGTCGAAGCGATCGAAGCCGGGCTCGCCCAGGAAGGTCGAGGCGCGGATCCTGCCGTTCGGGTTGGGCAGCAGCGTTCCCTTGACCGGCGCCGCGTTGTAGACCACGCCCGAGCGGTCGCGCAGGAACTGGGACAGCAGCGTGAGGCTGGTGTCGGCGGAAGGCTTCCAGGCCAGCGAGGGCGCGAGGTAGAGCCGGTCGTCCTTCTCCTTGGCATCGATCGGGAGGTTGGCGTCGCGCGCGACGCCGGTGATGCGATAGAGCCACTTGCCCTCGTCGTCGAGCGGGCCCGAGAAATCGCCGGCCACCTGGCGCCGGCCGTGGTCGCCGATCTGCAGCTGCATCTCGCGCAGCGGCTGGGCGGTCGGCCGCTTGCTGGTCTGGTTGATGATGCCGCCCGGGCTGCCCTGGCCGAACAGCACCGATGCCGGGCCGCGCAGGACCTCGACCCGCTCCAGGCCGTAGTTGTCGGTCCGCCACAGGCCCCAGGTGTTCATGTTGCGCAGCGGCATGCCGTCCAGGTAGTTGCCGGGCGTGTAGTTGGTGAAGCCGCGCAGCGAGATCCAGTCGAAGCGGCTGTCGGCGCTGTAGGCCGAGGTCACGCCGGGCGTGTAGCCCAGCGCCGTGCCCAGCGTCCGCGCGCCGATGGCATCCATGCGCTCGGCCGTGACCACCGAGATCGACTGCGGCGTCTCGACGATCGGCGTGTCGGTCTTGGTGGCGCTCGCGCTGCGCAGCGCCACGTAGCCGCGCACCGGCCCGGTCACGGTTTCTTCCTGCGCGTTGACGGTCACCGGGGGCAGCGTCGCGCCGGGTGCCGGGGCCGTCGACTCCTGCACGATCACCGCCGTGCCGTCGACGCGGGCCGCGAGGCCGCTGCCGGCCAGCAGCCGGTCCAGTGCCTGCCTCGGGCTCAGGGCGCCCGAGACGGCCGGCGCCATCTTGTCGCGCACCAGCGCGGGCTGGACGATCAGCTGCATGCGCGTCTGCAGCGCCCAGTCGCCGAGGGCCTGGCCCAGCGGCTTGGCGGCGATGTCGAAGCGCACGGCGCTGGCCGAGAGATCGATGCCGGCGGTCTGGGCGTGCAGCGGTGCGACGGCGAAGACCAGCGCGCAGGCAATGGCCAGCGGCGCGGGGCGCAACGGAAAGCGGGACATGAGGGGTTCTCCAGAGATGAAACGGATGGCAGTCAGCCGTGGAGACGGGCGAGCTTCCGGATACCCCAGGTCGGGCCCGCGAAAAAATCGATGCGCGCGACCGCGCGACCCTTCTATCGGGCCAGCACCACTTCCGCGGCGCCGCCCTCGGTCTCTCTCAACCGCACGGGCAGCGAGGCCGGCAGCACGCGCCGGAAGGTCGCCATGTCGCGCGGATCGAACACGCCGGTGATCGGCAGGGCCGCGACGGCGGGGTCCGCGATCACGAGCCGCGGATCGCCATAGCGCGCCAGCTCGGCCAGCGCGCGGTCCAGGCGCTGGTTGTCGAAGCGGACACGGTGATCGCGCCAGGGCGCGAGGCCGGCGCTGGCGACCGGCGAGACGGCCGACAGCGCGCCTTGCGCATTGCTCGAGACCTGCTGCCCGGGCGACAGCAGCAGGTCCGCATCGGTGCCCGCGCCGCGCGCTGCCTGCCCGACGCGCACCCGGCCCTCCTCGACGGCCACGTGCACGCCTTCGCTGCCGGCGATGTCGGGCGTGTGACGCACGAAGAAGCGCGTGCCCACGACGGTGATGCGCAGCGGTCCGGCCAGCACGTGGAAGGGCCGCGCAGGATCGCCCTGCACGGAGAAGGCCGCCTGGCCCTCGAGCAGCCGGACCTCGCGGCGCTGGCGGTAGTAGCTGATCTCCAGCCGGGTCGCGGTGTCGAGCCGCAGGCGGCTGCCGTCGGGCAGCGGCACGTCGAGCTGCTGGCCGCGCCGGGTGGCCATGGCCTGCACGAACACCGGCTGGGCTTCCCAGTGGTTCCAGGCGAGCAGCCCCGCGCCGGCCACGGCCACGACGGCCGCCACCGCGACGGCGGGCACCAGCACGCGGCGCCGCGAGGGCATGGCCGGCATGGCGGGTGTGCCGGCGGGGCTGGCGGCCTCCATGGCGCGGTCGTAGGCCAGGTTGCGCTGCAGCAGGCTTCGCATGTCCTGCGGGATCGCATCGAAGGCCTGCCATTCGCCGCCCCAGCGTTCGAAGGCCTCGCGGTGCAGCGGATCGGCCGCGAGCCAGTCCTGGAAGGCCTGTTCCTCGCGCGCGCCGAAGGCTTCGTCGCGGCGGCGGACAAACCAGTCCAGCGCTTGCTCGCGCATGCGCGAGGCATCGGCTGGCTGGATCGATGGGTGGCTCATGGGGCGTTGGTTCTCGTCGAGGTAGACGTGCGGGCGGTCGAATACCCTAGGTCGGACAGCGATACGGTTTTCTCACTCGAGCCGCGAGCGGTGGAGCTTCCTGCGCGGCGCGGCGGCGGCGTTGCCGTCGCCGCCCGCGGACAGGTTGCGGCAGCGCTCGCAGGCATCGAGCGCATGCTTGAGGTGCTGTTCCACCATCTTGACCGAAATGCCCATCCGCGCGGCGACCTGGGCATAGCTCAGGCCGTCGAAGCGGTTGAGCATGAAGGCTTCGCGGCAACGCGGCGGCAGATTGTCGATGACCGAGACCAGCGCCAGCAGGCCCTGGCGTGAGGCCAGCGCGGTTTCGGGTTCCCAGCTTCGCGGGCCCGGTGCTTCGACGGGTTCGAGCTGCGCGGGCGGCAGCTCCACGCCGGCGCGCACCCTGCCGTGGCGCTGGTGATCGATCACGAGGTTGCGCGCGGTCTGGTAGAGCAGCGCGCGCGGATCGCCGATGGTCGAGCCCGAAGCCTGCGCCGCATAGACGCGCGCATAGCTTTCCTGCGTCATGTCGGCCGCAACGCTGCGGTCGGACACCTTGCGGGAAAGAAAGCCCAGCAATTCGCGGTAATAACGCTCGAACACAGCCCGCCGAAGTCCTGAAATAGGTTGGTCGAAGTCCCTGGGGCAGGTTGGCTTCGGCGCGGCGTGGCTGACCTGATGCGGTTCGGAAGCGTCCGAACGCGCCGGGATTATCCGCGATGGGATCGGGGCCCCGGCCGATCAGGTTCCGTTCACGCAAGGCTTCTAGCATCCGCGCATGCTGCTCGCACGCATCCGCCGATTCGCCGAAGCGCACCACCGCGCGTGGTGCCTCGCGGGCATCCTGCTGGTGTTCCTGCAGCCGTTCATCGCCGCCCACTTCTGCTGCGACGGCATCGAGGACGAGCCCATGCTGCGGGTGCGTGCGCTCGGAGAAATGAGCCAGTTCGAGGCCGACGACCGCGAGAACCACGCCACCGACCGCGAGACCACGATCTTTGCGCAGGTGCCCGCGGGCATCGATCACTCCGATACGCTGAGTGCCGGCCTGGGCACGCTGCTGGCGCTGGTGCTCGCGCTGCTGCCGCTGGCGCGGGTCGCCAGCCGGCCGGTCGCGCCCACCGGCCGCATCGGCCCCGAGCAGGTGCCGCCGCGCGGCGGCGCGCCGCCACCCGCCTTCCCCTGGAGGCGCCGCCCTCCCCCCACCGCTCCACCCTCGACGCACTGAGAGAAGCGACGCCTCGCGCGCCGCCCTTCCCGCCGCGCATGCCCTGCCGCGGCGACCCATCTCTTCCTCGAACGGAGGTTCCCCGTGTTCGTCCTTTTCGGGCGCGCCAGCCGCGCCCGGCGCAGCCCTGCGCCTTTCGCGCGCAGCAGCCCGCCGTCTTCCCTCCTCTTCGTCCCTGCGCGGGAGCGCATGCCATGAGCGACCTGAATCTCACCCTCTTTCAATGGCTGGCGGCCGGCACGCCGCCGGCGCGGCCCGCGCTGTGGCTCGCCACCGCCTTCGCGCTCGGTGGCGCCTGGCTCAGTGCCGGGATCATCGGCTTCGCGATCTGGAAAAAGGCGGCCGACCGGGCCTACCTGTGGATCGTGCTCGCGGCCGCCGGGCCCTGCGCCATGCTCTCCCATGCCATCGCGTTGCGCCTGGACCAGCCGCGCCCCTTCGTGCTGGGCCTGGCCCAGGCCTACATCGAGCATGCGGGCCGCGGCTCGCTGCCCAGCACGCATGCGAGCGTGATGTTCCTCGTGGCCGTGGCCTGCCTGCTGCGCCCGAGTCTGCGCCGTGTCGGGCTCGCGCTGCTGGCCTCGGCCATCGTCACGGGCTGGGCGCGCATCTACGTGGGCGTGCATTTCCCGATCGACATCGCCGCCGGCCTCGCCCTGGGCGCGGTGCTCGCGGGTGCGCTCGCCATCGCGCTGCGGCTCGCGCGCCGGCTCCTGCCCGCCGAAGGCGCGGCTCCGGCCACGTGGAGGATGCCGTGAACGCGCAGACATTCTTGCGCCGCGCGCCCGAAGCGGTAGCAGCGGCACCGGCGCCGCTGCCGGCGCCCACGCCCCCCGAAGGGCGAGCGCTCAGCCTCTCCTGCGTGATCCCCTGCTTCAACGAAGGGCCGAACCTGCGCCGGCTGCTGCCGCTGCTGGAAGACATCCTCTGGTCCACGCACATGCGCTGGGAGATCGTGATCGTCGACGACGGCAGCACCGACGACACGGCCGCGGTGGTCGATGCCTGGTGCGAATTGCCTGGCTTCCGCTGCATCTCGCTGTCGCGCAATTTCGGCAAGGAGGCCGCGCTCACCGCGGGACTGGCCGCGGCCGTGGGCGACGTGGTGGTGCTGCTCGACGGCGACCTCCAGCATCCGCCCGAGCTGGTCCACACGATGCTCGCGCAGTGGCGCGCCGGTGCCGAAGTGGTCTATGCCGTGCGCGAGCGGCGCGACGACGAGGGCCCTGTCAAGCGGCTCGGCAGCCGGCTCTTCTATCGGTTGCTCAATGCCTCGGACCGCTTCGCGGTGCCCGCGGACGCGGGCGACTTCCGGCTGATGGACCGCAAGGTGGTCGATGCGCTGATGCGCCTGCCCGAGCGCGGCCGCTTCATGAAGGGCCTGTACGCCTGGGTCGGCTTTCGCGCCGTGGCGCTGCCCTACACGCCGGCGCCGCGCGCCGAGGGCCGCTCCAGCTTCAACATGCGCCGCCTCGTGCTGCTGGCGCTCGACGGGCTCACCGCCTTCACCACCTGGCCGCTGCGCATGGTGAGCGTGGCGGGCCTCGCGATCGCGCTGCCGGCCTTCGCCTATGGCCTCTACCTGTGCGCCGAACGGCTGCTGTTCGGCAATGCGGTGTCGGGCTGGACCACGATCGTCGTGAGCCTGATGTTCTTCATCGGCATCCAGCTGATCTCCACCGGCATCCTCGGCGAGTACATCGCGCGGATCTACGAGGAATCGAAGGGGCGGCCGCTGTACGTGGTGCGTGGCGAGCGTGGCGGCGGTCTCGCCACGGAGGGTTCATGAGAGCGGACACGCCAGGGCAGGCACGTGTTTTCTGGGTGGGTGTGGTGCTGGTCGCGTGGCTGCTGGCGACCTCGGGGGCGCGGTCCCTGATGGCGCCCGACGAAGGCCGCTATGTGGGCGTCGCGCTCGCCATGCTGCATTCGGGCGACTGGCTGGTGCCGCGGCTCGACGGCCTGCCCTTCTTCCACAAGCCGCCGCTGTTCTACTGGATCGGCGCCGCGGCGATGGGCGTGGCCGGGCCGGTCGAATGGGCCGCGCGGCTCCCCTCGGTGCTGGGCGCCAGCGCCGCCGGCATCGCGCTGTTCGCCTTCCTGCGGCGCTGGACCGACGACCGGCTCGCGCTGTGGTCGACGGTGGTGCTCGCCACCATGCCGTATTTCTTCCTCGGCGCGCAGTTCGCGAACCTCGACATGCTGGTGGCCGGCTGCATCTCGGCGACGGTGCTGCTCGCGGCCTGGGCGGTGCTGGCTCACGACGAGGCGCAGCCATGGCGCGGTGCGCTGGCGGGTGCGCATGCCTGCGCCGCGACCGGGCTGCTCGCCAAGGGACTGATCGGCCTGCTGCTGCCGTTCCTGGTGCTGCTCGCCTGGTGCGCCTGGACGCGGCGGCTGGGCACGCTGTGGCGGCTGTGCCGCTGGCTGCCCGGCTGGGTGCTGCTGCTCGCGCTCGCGGCGCCCTGGTTCGTGGCGATGCAGCGCGCCTATCCGGACTTCTTCGACTACTTCGTGATCACGCAGCACTTCCGGCGCTTCGCCTCGAGCGGCTTCAACAACGAGCAGCCGTTCTGGTTCTATCTGCCGGTGCTGGCCGCGTTGACCCTGCCGTGGTCGATCGGCCTGCTGCTGCCGCGCCACAAGAACGCGGCGCCGGACATCGGCACCACCACGCGCGACATCGACCGGCTGATGGGGGTCTGGCTGGTCGTCATCGCGGTCTTCTTCTCGCTGCCGCGCTCCAAGCTCGTCGGCTATGTGCTGCCCGTGCTCGCGCCGCTGGCTTTTCTCGTGGCGCGGCGCATCCTGGCCAGCGGCCCGATGCGCGAAGGACGGGGCCTGAAGGCGGCCGCCGCCGCGGCCATGGCGCTGTGCCTCGCGGGCGTGGGCACGCTGGTCGCGATGCCGCCGCCGGGCGCGAGACTGCACCTGCCCGCGGGCCAGCGCATCGGGCCCGACGACCAGGTGCTGATGCTCGACAGCTACGTCTACGAGATCCCCTTCTACTGGCAGTTGCGCGCGCCGGTGATGGTGCTCGGCGACTGGAAGCAGCAGCTGGAGCGCGACGACTGGCGCAAGGAGCTCGCGGATGCGGCGCGCTTCGACAAGGCCCGGGCCTCGCGGCTGCTGGTCGATGCCTCGCAGCTGCCCGCGATCCTGTGCGCGCCCCGCACCACCTGGCTGGTGGGGCCGAACAATTCGCAGCTCGCGCATCCATGGCTCGCGGGCACGAAGCTGGTGGCGGTCAACGACCGGCTGGCGGTCTGGCGCCATGACGGCGCCACGCGGCGCGGGTCGCACTGCGCGGGCATTCCCGACGCGGCCCCGAACGCGGACGCGCAGCCATGAGCCCATCGCCACGCGAAGCCACTGCCGAGGGCCCGCGCTCGATCTGCATCTGCGTCGACGACTTCGGCATGGGGCATGCGATCAACGAAGCGGCGCTCGTGCTCGCCGAGCGCGAGCGCATCAGCGCCGTGGGTTGCATGGTGCGGCGCGCCGCCTGGCTGTCGGGTGCGCGCCTGCTGCGCCGGCTCGACCGGCAGCGCACCGACATCGGCCTGCACCTGGACCTGACCCGCCCGGCCGTGCCCGGCGGCCGCGAGCCGGGGCTGCTCGGCCTGCTGGTCGCACCCCGGCTGCGCCCGGCCGCACGGCAGGCGATCCAGGCGGAGATCCGCACCCAGCTCGCGCACTTCGAGGACGCGATGGGCCGCGCGCCCGCCTTCGTCGACGGCCACCGGCATGTGCACCAGTTCGCGGGCGTGCGCGAGCTGCTGGTCGCCGAACTCGCGCGCCGCTATCCGGGCGCGCCGCCGTGGCTGCGCAGCACCGAACCCGGCTGGCGCCACGGCAGCGACGGCTTCAAGGCGGCTGTCATCCACGGCCTGGGCGGCGCGGCGCTCGCGGCGCTGGCGCGCGAGCACGGCATTCCGACCAGCCGGCGCCTGCTCGGCGTCTATGGCTTCTCGGGCGATGGCCAGGCCTATCGCGCGCGCCTGCTGGCCTGGCTCGCAGTGGCCGCGCGCGGCGACGTGCTGATGTGCCATCCCTCGCTGGGTCGGGTGCCCGGCGATCCGCACGGTGCGGCGCGCATGCGCGAGTACGCGGTGCTGCGCGCGCTGGCACTGCCCGCGGCCGGCGAGCCGGGCGCGATCCGGATCGCGCCGCTGTCGGCGGTGCTCCACGGCGGCTGAGCGCGCCCGTCGGCGGAAGCGCCGGCGTTGTCCGGTTACGACGCCTGCGTCCGGCATGCAGACGAAGTTCGTACAATGAGAACTATTCTCAACGAGCCGCGCGACCTGCCGTCCTCCGATGTCCACCTCCGATGCCTCCGTGCGACTGGTCGCCACGCTGTACGGCGAACACCATTCGTGGCTGCTGCAGATGCTGCGGCGCAAGCTCGGCAACATCGAGAACGCGGCCGACCTGGCGCAGGACACCTTCGCGCGCATCCTGTCGGCCAACGAGACCGGCCCGCTGCGCGAGCCGCGCGCCTACCTCACGACCGTGGCCGGCCGCATCGCGGCGCAGTACTTCCGCCGCCTCGCGCTCGAGCGCGCCTACCTCGAGGCGATCGCCCACCTGCCCGAGGCCACGAGCCCCTCGCCCGAGGCGCGCCTGCTGGTGCTCGAGGCGCTGGCCGCGGTCAGCCGCGTGCTCGACGGGCTGAAGCCGCGCACGCGCGAGGTCTTCCTGCTGTCGCAGCTCGACGGCCTGCCCTATGCACAGATCGCGCAGCGGCTCGGCGTGTCGATCCACATCGTGCAGAAGGACATGGTGAAGGCCTATGCGCATTGCTACGACGCCGTCTATGGCGGCTGAGATCGGCACGGCGCCGCGGCGCGCGGTCTTCCAGCCCGCGGGCGATGCGGCGCTCGATCGCGCCATCGTCGCGCAGGCGGTCGAATGGCTGGTGCGGCTGCAATCGGGCGCCGCCTCCGCCGCCGAGCGCGCGGCCTGCGAGCATTGGCGCGGCGCGCACCCCGACCACGAGCAAGCCTGGCAGCGCGTGCGCGGCCTCGGTGCCGACCTGCGCGACGGCGTGCACGGCCTCGCGCCCGAGACGGCCCGCGGCGCCTTGCGCGGCGCCGATGCGGCGCGGCGGCGCTGGGCGCTCAAGGCCTTCGTGCTGGCCGCGAGCGGCGGCCTGGGCGCCTGGGCGCTGCGCGACGACCTGGCCTGGTGGCGCGCCGACTACCACACGGCCACCGGGGAACAGCGCAGCGTGGTGCTGCCGGACGGCACGCGCGTGGTGCTGAACACGCGCAGCGCGATCGACGTCGATTTCAGCGCGGCCGAGCGCGGCATCCGCCTGCTCGGCGGCGAGATCATGGTCAGCTCGGGCCACGACCCGGCCGCGCGGCCGCTGGTCGTGCATGCGGGGCCCGGCCGCGTGGTGCCGATCGGCACGCGCTTCCTGGTGCGCGCGCCCGATGCGCGCGCCGCGGGCGAGGTCGTCGTGCTCGAAGGCCTGGTCGAGCTCAGCGTGGCCGGCCGCGAGGGCACGCTGCGCCTGCCCGCGGGCCAAGGCGCGCGCTACGCGGCGGATGGCATCTCGGCACCCGAGTCCAGCAGCGAGAACGCCGCGGGCTGGACCCAGGGCGTGCTGGTGGTCGAGCGCATGCGGCTCGACGACTTCCTCGCGGAGCTGGGGCGCTACCGCCCGGGCGTGCTGCGCTGCGACCCGGCCGTGGGCGCCATCCTCGTGAGCGGCGCGTTTCCGGTCGCGCGGACCGATGCGGTGCTCGACATGCTCGAAGAAACACTGCCGGTGCGGCGCCGTTCGATCGGTCCCTACTGGACGACGATCGCGGCGCGATAGCGGGGGCGACGGGCCGCGAAAAAAAGATCGAAGAAAAACGGCAGGTTTCCAAACCTCGTGCATCAAGCAGGAAGAGACACCCCGCGGCGAGGGCCGCGTGGGCCCCACATCTTCCAACGATCACGGAGAGTTCTTCCCATGGCATTCGATGCTCGGTCCGCCGCCCGGACCGGCCCCTTCCCGCTCGCGCCCTTCGCCCGCTCCGGCTGCCTGAGCGCGGCGCTGGCGCTGCTCGGCGCCTCGACCGCCCCGGCCCTGGCCCAGCCCGCGCCGGCCGCCGAGGCGCCGCGCAGCTATGCGATCGGCGCCGGCTCGCTCGACAGCGTGCTGGGCCGCTTCGGCCGCGAGTCGGGCACCATGATCGCGATCGACCCGACGCTGACGCAGGGCCTCGCGAGTCCCGGCCTGCAGGGCAGCTACGCGGTGCACGAGGCCCTGGCCAGGCTGCTGGCCGGCAGCGGGCTCGAGGCGGTGCCGGGGGCCGGCGGCGGCTGGCGACTGCGCCGCATCGGCGCGCCGGCCACCGGTGCGAGCGCGCTGCCCGACGCGGCCGCCGAGGCCGCGGCGCGCACCGGCACGCTGGCGCCGGTGGTGGTCAGCGCCCAGCGCGAACGGCTCTACGACGTGCAGGACGTGAACGCCGGCGCGCTCGGCGTGCGCTCGCTGCAGGACCTGCCCTTCGCGGTCGGTTCCTACACCGTCGACACCATCGAGAACCAGCGCGCGCGCACCGCGCTCGACGTGCTGCGCAACGATCCCTCCGTCACGCCCACCTCGGGCTTCTCCTCGTTCGACGGCGTCGCGGTGCGCGGCTTCTCGGCCAACTCCTTCAACAACGTGCGCCGCGACGGCCTGCTGGCGAACATCTACAGCGACGTGCCGCTGGAGAACAAGGAGCGCGTCGACGTGCTCAAGGGGTTGTCGGGCTTCCTGTACGGCGTGGGCGAGCCCAGCGGCATCGTCAACTACGTGCTCAAGCGCCCGACGCGCGAGCGCTTCGCCAGCGTGAGCGCCGAGGTGCGCAGCTACGGCGGGCGCTATGCCAGCGTCGATGCCGGCGGCCCGCTCAACGAGGCCGGCACCGTGGGCTACCGCTTCAATGCCGCGAGCGAGCGGGTCGGCGACTTCACCCATTTCGGCGACCTGCGGCGCGACTTCCTCAGCGGCGCGGTGGACATCAAGCTCAACCGCGACGCGCTGCTGCAGCTCGACTTCGACTGGCAGCGCAAGTCGCTGGCCGCCAGCGGCATGATCGGCCCGCGCAGCGACGGCCTGCTGGTGCCCGCGCGCAGCTTCGATCCGCGCACGCTGGTCGGCCAGCCCTGGGGCCAGTACAAGACCGACGCCTGGAACCTCGGCGCGCGGCTGAACTACGCGCTCAGCGAGAACTGGGACCTGACGGCGCAGCTCGCGCTCAGCCGCACCAAGCGCAACGCGATCTTCTTCAATGCCTCGAAAGTGGCGCCGAACGGCGACGTGCTCGCCGGCAACACGCGCTACGAGGGCGAGGCCTATCCCACCACCGCGGGCCAGGTGTTCGCGACCGGGCGCTTCGATACCGGCTCGATCGGGCACGAGGCGGTCATCGGCTATTCGTACTCGAGCCTGCAGTCGCCCGACGGCGACTACCTGCGTTTCCCGCAGTACATCGGCAACATCTACCGGCCGCTGCCCTACTTCGCGCCCTTCATCCCCGAGGACACGCACCTGCCCGCGAGCAAGGCGCGCCAGAGCAGCCTGTTCGCGAGCGACACGATCTCCTTCGGGCCGAACTGGCAGTTGCTGATCGGCGCGCGCCACATCGACTACAGCAGCGACATCGGCAGCAAGTACGACGGCACGCCGAAGTACACGACCAACGTGACCGTGCCCACGGTGAGCGCGATGTACAAGCCCTCGGAGCGCACCACCTTCTACGCGACCTACGGCGAGGGCTTCGAGCAAGGGGCCTATGCACCAAGCTATGCCGACAACGCGCTGCAGAAGCTCGGGCCGATCAAGAGCCGGCAGTACGAGGTCGGCGTGAAGAGCCGCGTGCGCGACGGCTTGATGGTGACCGCCGCGGCCTTCGACATGGACAAGCCGCTGCAGGCGGTCTCGCCGGCCGACAACGTCTTCCGCCAGCAGGGCCGCCAGCGGCATCGCGGCGTGGAGTTCACGGCCAATGGCGAGATCACGCCGCAACTCAGTGGCATCGCCGGCGTGTCCTGGCTCGACGCGCAGCAACGCGAAACCGGCGACCCCGCGCTCGAGGGCCGCCGCCCGAGCAACGTGGCGCGCTTCCAGGCCAACCTGTTCCTCGACTACCGGCTGATGGCGGTGCCGGGGCTGTCGCTCAACACCGGCATCTACCACGTCGGCAACCGACCGCTGGACCGCGCCAACACGCTGATCGTGCCGAGCTTCACGCGCTGGGACCTGGGCGCGGCCTATGTCACGCGGCTGATGGGCGCGCAGTCGATTCTGCGGCTGTCGATCGAGAACGTGACGAACCGGCGCTACTGGGGCTCGGTCAACTACGGCGGCGTGACGCAGGGCAATCCGCGCATCGTCCGGCTGTCGATGACGGCCAACTTCTGACGGAGGCCCGCATGAAGATCGATGCAAGGGATGGCCTGCGGCACATGGCCCTGGCGCTCGCGGCCCTGGCTTGCGGCGCGTCGTCGGCCCATGGCGTGTGGGTCGCGCAGCGCGCGGGCGAGCTGGCCGTGGTGCTCGGCGAAGGCGCGCTCGACGAGGCCTACGAGCCGCGGCAGCTGCGCGAGACGAAGGCCTTCACCGCCACCGGTGCGGCATCGCAGGTGCAGGTGTCGGCGCGTGCGCGCAACGCGGTGGTCGAGCCGGCGAAGGACGCGGCCGTGCTGTGGGTGGCGCTCGAGGACGGCTTCTGGTCGCAGGGCCGCGACGGCAAGTGGGTCGCCGGCTCGCGCCGGCAGGTGCCCGATGCGCGCAAGGCCGGGCACTACATGAAGTACGGCACGACCCTGCTCGCACCGGTCCGCCTGCCGTTCGCGCCGCTCGGTGCCGAGCTGGAGATCGTGCCGCTGGCCGACCCCTTCGCGCTGCGGCGCGGCCAGCGCCTCGCGGTGCGCGTGCTGTCGAAGGGCCGGCCGGTGGCGGGTGTGGAGGTGATCGGCGATTTCACGGGCAACACCGCAGGGCCGCGCGTGAAGACGGACCGCGAGGGCCGCGCCACGGTCACGCTGGGCAGCAGCGGCCTCAACGTGATCGCGGCCTCGCTGGTGCGCCCGCGCGGCGACAGGAGCGAGGCTGACGAGGACGGGCTGGAAGCCACCCTCGCCTTCGTGCTGCCGCGCGCCGGCCACTGAATTGCGCGGGGCCAGGTAGCCACAAGGCACTACAATGCGAAGGATTCCTATTTAGAAACAGAGGGCGGCAGCAGGTCTGCACGAGAAAGCGCATGGTGGTCGGCGAATCAGCCCTGCAGCGGGAGGTCCACGCGCTCTACAGCGATCACCACGGGTGGCTCTGCGGGTGGCTGCGGAGCCGGCTCGGCAACAGCTGCGATGCGGCGGACATCGCGCACGACACCTTCATGCGCGTGTGGACCGGCTACCGCGCCGACGCCATTCCGCCGCTGCGCGAGCCGCGCGCCTATCTCACGACCGTGGCGCGGCGCCTGATGGTCAATCACTTCGAGCGCCAGTCGCTCGAGCGCGCCTACCTGGCCTCGCTGGCCCTGCTGCCCGAGTCGCTGGTGCCCTCGGTCGAGGAGCGCGCCATCCTGCTCGAAACGCTGCACGAGCTCGACGCCCTGCTCGACGAACTGCCGCCGCCGGTGCGCACCGCCTTCCTGATGTCGCAGCTCGAAGGCCTGTCCTACGACGAGATCGCCGCGCGGCTCAAGCTCAGCGTGCGCACCGTCACGCGCTACATGGCGCAGGGGTTCCGGCAATGCCTGCGGCTGATGCTGGCACAGGGCGCATGAGAACCGCGGGCGCCCCGGTCGATCCCCGGCTGCTCGACGAAGCCGCGCAGTGGCTCGCGCGCCTGCATGCCGGGCGCCCGAGCGCCGCCGACCTGCGGGGCTGCGAGGCATGGCGCAACCAGAGCCCCGAGCACCAGCGGGTCTGGCAGAGCGCCGAACAGTTGAGCCGCCGCTTCGGCGCGGTGCCCGCGGCCGTGGGCATGCCGGTGCTCGACCGGCGCCGGGACGCGGCCGGCCGGCGCGCGCTGTTGCGCACGGTGGCGCTGCTGCTCGGCGTGCCATCGGCTGCGTGGATCGGCTATCGCACCCTGCCCTGGCAGGCGATCGGCGCGGACGTCAGCACCGCCACCGGCGAGCGCAGGCACCTGCTGCTGCCCGACGGCAGCGGGCTCGACCTCGACACCGCATCGGCCGTGAGCCTGGACTTCGACGACACGCAGCGGCTGCTGCGCCACCGCGCCGGGGAGATCCTGATCGAGACCGCGCCCGACCCGCGCCCCTTCCTCGTCCAGACCGCGCATGCCAGCCTGCGCGCGCTGGGCACGCGCTTCGTGGTGCGCAGCGACGACGCGCGCGGACGGCTCGGCGTGCTGGAAGGCGCGGTCGAGATCCGGCCCGCGCGGGATCCCGGCGCACCCGTCATCGTGCCCGCGGGGCGCCAGGCCGTCTTCAGCGCGACGACCGTGTCGGCGCCGCGCGCGCTGGCGGCCGGCGCCGATGCCTGGGCCCGTGGCGTGCTCTACGCCGAGGAGATGCGGCTCGCGGACTTCGCGGCCGAGCTCGCGCGCTACCGCAGCGGCGCCCTGCATTGCGATCCGGCGGCGGCCGAGATCCGGGTCTCGGGCGCCTTCCAGCTCGACGACACCGACCGGATCCTGGAACTGCTGGCCCAGACCCTGCCGGTGCGCATCGAATCCAGAACGCGCTACTGGGTGACCATCGCCGCGCGTTGACCGCCCCAACCACCACCCCCCTTTGGCCCGCCATCCCGGCGGGTTCTTTTTTTGCGCCGCCCTGTCCGGTTTTCGCTGCTCGCCTGTCATGCAGGACGAGACCCGCTTTCAACGACCGACGACAGGACCCCTCTTCATGACCGAACGGCCCCGCCCTTCCGCCTCCCGAACCCTCCGCGCGGCGCCGCCGCGCCCGCTCGTGCGCAGCGTGCGCGGCGCGCTGTGCCTGCTCGGCCTGTGCGGCACGCTGGCCGCGCCGCTGGCCCGGGCCGCCGATCCCGCCGTGGCCCAGGCCCCCGCGCGCTACGACATTCCCGCCGGCCCGCTGGGCCCCGCGCTGCTGAATTTCGCGGGCCAGGCCGGCGTCAACCTCAGCATGGACCTGGCACGCACGCGCGGCCTCTCGACGCCGGGCCTGCGCGGCGCGTTCGCGGTGCAGGAAGGCTTCGACCGCCTGCTGGCCGGCAGCGGCCTGCGCACGCGCGCGCTGGGCGGCGGCAACTTCACGCTGGAGGCGGCCGATGCGGCGGCACCGGCCGGCCGTCCCACGCCTTCGGGTGCCGCAGCACCGGCCGTCGAACCCGCGATCCCGGGCGATGCGCTGGCACCGATCACGGTGACCGACCGCACGCAGAGCAACCTGATGGCGCCCACGCGCCAGGTCACGGTGATCGAACGCCAGGAGCTCGAGGGCCTGCGCCAGGGTTCCGACAGCGTGGCCACCCTGCTGAGCAAGGTGGTGCCGGGCATGGCCGACTCCAGCCACACCATCACCGACTACGGCCAGACCCTGCGCGGGCGCAACATGCTGGTGCTGGTCGACGGCATCCCGCTCAACACCAACCGCGACTCCTCGCGCAACCTGGCCAACGTCAACCCGGCCGACGTCGAACAGATCGAGGTGCTGCGCGGCAGCAGCGCGATCTACGGCAGCGGCGCGGCCGGCGGCATCGTCTCCATCCGCACGCGCCAGCCCGACGGGCAGACGCGCGCCGAGACCACGGTGACCGGCGTGACGCCGCTGTCGCGCATCGGTTCGGCGGGCTTCGGTGGCGAGGTGCAGCACTACCTGTCGGGCGCGGGCGAGAAGATCGACTACACGCTGAGCCTCGGCGCGCGCCGCGTCGGCGCCTCCTATGACGCGCGGGGCAACCGCATCGCGCCCGAGCCGAGCCAGGGTGACCTGTTCGACTCGAACATCTACAGCGCCTCGGCCAAGATCGGCTGGCGCATCGATGCGAACCAGCGGCTGCAGCTGTCCGCGAGCCACTACGACGCGAAGCAGGACACCGACTACGGCTCCGATCCCTCGGTGGCGAAGCTGCCCGCGGGCAGCGCCGCGGCCCGGCCGCTGCGCGGGCTGCAACTGGCCGAGCAGAACCGCGTGAAGAACACGCTGGTGGGCATCGACTACCAGCACCGCGACATCGCCGGCAGCTCGCTGGCCGCGCAGTTCTACTACCGCGACTTCTTCACCCGCTTCGCGCCCTTCGATGCGCGCGGCGTGTCGGTGCGCGGCGCCAACGTGGACCAGGTCACGCAGAACTCCGAGGTCTACGGCGGCCGGCTGACCATCAAGACGCCGCTGGGCGCGGACAAGAAGACGCAACTGACCTGGGGCGCCGACTTCAACCAGGAACGCAGCGACATGCCGCTGGACGTGTTCGACCCGCGCCTGTACGACCTGAGCGGCGGCCTGCGCTTCCTCAAGACCGGCTCGCGCATCTTCATGCCGCCGATCACCACGCGCAGCCTCGGCGGCTTCGCCCAGCTGCAGCACCGTTTCGACGACCGGTGGTCGGTCGAAGGCGGCGTGCGCTACGACCGCGCCCGCACGCGCTTCGACAGCTTCGTGCCGCTGTCGCAATCGCGCGTGGCCAATCCGCGCCCGGTCAATGGCGGCGCGGTCGACTACAAGGGCTGGACCTACAACGCGGGCCTGGTCTTCAACCCGACCAAGGCGCACGACCTCTACCTGTCGTACAGCCAGGGCTTCGAGCTGCCCGACATCGGCCTGCAGGTGCGCAATGCCACGCCGGCCTTCAACATCGCGGGCTCCGACCTGCAGCCGGTCAAGACCGACACCTTCGAGCTCGGATGGCGCGGCCGCTTCTCCAACGTGGTCGCGAACCTCGCGGCCTTCCAGTCGCAGTCGGACCTCGGCGCCGTGCAGAGCTTCAACAACGGGCTGAACCTGCTGCGCACCAAGGAGCGCATCCATGGCCTCGAAGGCGCGCTCGACTACTTCAGCGACGACGAGCGCTGGGCCCTGGGCGGCAGCTTCACCTGGATGAAGGGCCGCGAGCTGCCGCAGGGCGCCGCGCGCTACCAGGACATGACCGGCTACCGCATCCCGCCGCTCAAGCTGACGGCCTATGTCGAGTACAAGCCCGACGGCCGGTGGAGCCACCGGCTGCAGGCGACCTCGTATTCGGGCAAGGACTACCGCCTCGATGGCGTGAGCAGCTTCGGGCGCCGCGACACCAGCGGCTACACCACGGTCGACCTGATCAGCCGCTGGAAGATCGACGACAAGAACAGCCTGGCGATCGGCGTGGAGAACCTCTTCAACCGGAAGTACTTCCCGCTCTACAGCCAGCTGCTTCGCAGCAACAACAACACGAGCCGCCTGCCGGCCCCCGGTGCCGTGCTGAAGCTGAGCTACACGCACCGCTGGTGAGGCGGTTCGGCGGCAACGCGAAGCTCAGTCGTCCCGCGCTTCGCGGCAGGCTTCGCACAGCACCTGCACTTCGACGGCCTCCACCGAGGCCGCCGGTACGTGGGTCTTGCAGGCATCGGCGATGAGCCGCGACAGCAGGCCCGTGCCGCGGAGGTCGACCCAGCGCCGGCAGCCGGTGCAGACCAGCCGGCCCGCGGCGTCGCAGGCATCGCTGTCGGGCAGGCTGTAGGTCGAGACGGCGCGGCCGTTGCGCTCCACCAGCAGATGCTGGATCGCGCCCTCGGCCGCCAGCCGCTTGAGCGCCGAATAGATGGCCGACATGTTCATCGGCGTGCCCCGTTGCGTGAGCCTGCGGTGCAGGTCGCGCGGATGCAGGTTGCCGCCCTCGGACTCGGCCATGGCCGCGAGGATGCGGTCGTGCTGCAGCTGGTTGCGGTCGGTGACGCCGGAGTGCGGTCCGAACGCCGGATGGCGCAGGCCCGCCTTGCGGTTGACGAGGCGGGTCATCGCGTCGGGCTGCCACGGCGGGCTCGTGGGTGGATTCATCATCGGGCTCCTGAAACCTTCGGCTCGCAGGCGGACACGGCCGGCGGGCGATGAAGCCCGCCGGCCGCGCGCATCAGAACTTCGCGTTCAGCGACACGCGGAACGAGCGCGGCGCGCCCGGCGTGATGTTGGTGTTGCTGTTCGCGTTGAGGAAGTACTTGCGGTTGAACAGGTTCTCGACGTTCAGCTGCATCTGCACGTTGCGGTTGAGCGTGAAGAACACGGCCGCGTCGACGCGCGTGTAGCCCGGCAGCACCACGTTCGGGAACGGTGCCGCGTTGGTCACGATCTGCTCGCTCGACGCGAACATCTTGGCCTGGTGGATCACGCCGGCGCCCGCGCCCCACATCGGCGTGAAGTCGTAGCGGTTCCACAGCGCGAAGGTGTGCTTGGGCACCTGGCCCACGCGCGCGCCGGCGCGGATCGTGGCCGAGGTGTCGGCCTTGAACTTGGCGTCGGTGTAGGAGTAGCCGCCCGAGACGCTCCAGGCCGGCGTGATGTTGCCGCTGAGGCCGAGCTCGAAGCCCTGGGTGCGCTGGCCGTCGCTGAGGATGGTGCGCGCGCCGGTCGGGTCGGTGGGGTCGAGCACCACCACGTTGGAGCGGTCGAGGCGGTAGAGCGCGGCGGTGGCCGCGAGCGCGGGCAGCACGTCCCACTTGGCGCCGATCTCGTAGTTCTTGAACTTCTCGGGCTTGAGCGCCGACGAGCTCAGCGTGAGCGAGGACAGCTGGTCGCCCGCGCGCGGCTGGTAGGCGATGCTGTAGTTCGCGTACAGCGACAGCGGTTCGACCGGCTTGTAGATCACGCCCAGGCGCGGCGACACGAGGTCGTCGTTGGTCTTGAAGCGGTCGCCATTGCGGTTGTTCTGGAAGTCGACGCGGAAGCGGTCGTAGCGCAGGCCCGCGATCAGCTGGAACTGCGGCGTCAGCTCGATCTGGTCCTGCACGTAAAGGGCCGCGACCTTGGCGGTGCCGCTGTTGTTGGCATCGGTGGCGGACTGGCGGTAGAACACCGGCGCGTAGGTCGTCGGCAGCCACAGCGGCACGTTCACGCTGGTGGCCGTGTTGTTGAAGTAGCCGGTGTTGCGGAAGTTGTCGGTGTCCTGCTTGCCGATCTCCGCGCCCACGAGGAACTTGTGCTTCACCGCGCCGGTGTTCAGCGTGAAGCTGACGTCGGTCTGGTTGAAGAAGCTCTTGCGCGTGGTCGCGTTGTCGTAGGCGCTGATCGCCACCGTGGTGCCGAGCGCGTTGACCGCGCCGGGGAACACGTTGCGGTAGAACTTGTCCTGCTCGGACCAGCGCGTGCGGTTGCGCAGCACCACGCCGTTGTCGAACTCATGCTCGACGAGTGCGTTGAAGGCATCGAGCGAGGACCAGGTCGGGCTGCCGGCCGCGTTGCCGAAGAAGGTCGAGGGATCGGTGACCACCGGCACGCCGCGGAACGAGGTGATGCCGCGGTCGGCGATACGGTTGTCCTTGAAGTGCTCGTAGCCCAGCGTCACCAGCGTCTTCGCGCTCGGGCGCCAGCTCAGGGTCGGGTTGATGCCCGAGCGCTCGAGCCAGACGCCGTCGCGGTAGCTCTTCGAGTTCTCGTACAGGCCGTTGAGGCGGAACGACAGCTGGTCGTTGATCGGCTGGTTGATGTCCGCCGTCAGGCGGCGGTTGCTGTGCGAACCGAGCGTGACCGAGGCGCCGTAGGACGGCGTCCACTCGGGCTGCTTGCTCACGCGGTTGATCAGCCCGCCGGTGGCGCCGCGGCCGAAGATCATCGCGTTCGGGCCCTTGAACACCTCCACGCGCTCGATGTTGTAGAGGTCGCGGTAGTACTGGACGTCGTCGCGGATGCCGTCGATGAAGAAGTCGCCGGTGGTGCTGATGCCGCGGAAGATCGGCGTCTCGCGGTTGCCCTCGCCCTGCGCGAAGCCCACGCCCGGCACGTAGCGCGCGGCCTCGGCAATGCTCTGCACCGCGCGGTCGCGCAGCTCGTCGCTGGTCACCACGCTGATCGACTGCGGCGTGTCGCGCAGCGGCGTGTCGGTCTTGGTGGCGGTGGTGCTGCGCTTGGCGGCGTAGCCCTGCTCGGTGCCCGTGACGGTGATGGGCGGCAGCGAGTTGCTGCCGTCGGCGGTCTGCGACCAGGCGGTGGATGCGCCGAGGGCCAGGGTGGCGCCGGCGGTGAGCAGGTGAATCGCCCGGACGACGGCGCTGGGCGCGATCGCGGGTGCCATGCCCGGAAGGCGCGGGCTGCGTGACTTGTTCATTTGGAACTGATGAAGGGAAGAGAAGGCGCATTCGCGCCGGGTGCGAAAGAGCGCATCGCCGCTGCCACCTCCCCCTTCTGATCGCGGCCGCGAAAGAGACGGAAATACGAACGATTCGCAATTTCGAGCAAATGTAGAAGCAGGTAGTAGTACTGTCAAGTGCTACTGATTCAGCGCGATGCGAGCCATCCGATCCAGATTCAAAGGAGATAAACGGAAGGCGTCGGCTCTGAAAGCCAAGGGTCAGTAGTCTTCAGGAGAACTACTTTCGTGTTGGGGAAATGCCACGCAAGCGCGCGCGGCCACCCCTCCGGGGCGTCCCGGATCCAGACGAATCGAAGGGTTCAGGAGGGCTTGCTCGGGGTCTTCTCGACCCGCGCGGAGCGCACGCCGCTGATCTGGCCGCGCACGACCTTCCAGAAGTTCTTGGTGCCGTCGAGCAGGCGCCAGGCGTTCGAACGGTGCGCGAGCACGCCGACCTCGGGCAGCACGTCGCGCAGGTTCTTCAGGCCGAGGATCTTCAGGTACTTGCGAACGGTGGTCGGGCTGTGGATCAGCAGCACCACGCGCCAGCCGTAGTGGCGCCCGAGCAGCAGCATGCCGATCGCGCTTTCGAGGTCGTCGAGGTCGCCGTTGAACTCGTCGACGGCCCGGTCGACGATGCTGAGAATTTCTTGATCGTTCACGGCCACGGCGATACCCCTGAGTGCTGCTGAGCGCTGTTTGTGTTGTCGAAGGCGCGACGGCAGTGTCGCACGCGGCCGTTCGAGGAGGGCCATGCGATACTTTAACAATGAGAATCGTTGTCATCTCGACGCCGCGCGGACTCACCGATGTTTGACGCCTTCGCCATCACCCTGCGCGAGCTCGCCGAGCTGATCCTGATCGTGGGCTCGCTGCATGTCTGCCTGCGCGAGTCGCGGCGCTTCTCGCTGCTCAAGTACGTCGGCTGGGGCCTGGGCCTGGGGCTCGCGCCGGCCGCGGCGCTGTCGGTGCTGCTGATGGACGCCTCGGTCGACCGCAACGTCAGCGCCGGCCTCAGCACCCTGATGGCGATCGGCATCCTGTTCATGGCGACGAGCATGGCCGCTTCGGTGCGGCAGATCCGCGGCCGCGTCCACCTGTTCCACGAAGCCTGGCTCGACAGCCCGGCCGCGCCCTTCCTGGTCGTCGCCTTCGTGGCGTTGTCGGCCTTTCGCGAATCGCTCGAGATCGCGGTCTTCGTGCGCGCGATCGGCGCGCGCGCCGGCATGGTGGATGCCGCGCTGGGCGTGCTGCTGGGCGTCGCGGCCACCGGGCTGCTGCTGCCCGCGTGGAAGTGGCTGCACCTGCGCGCGCGGCTGCTGCTGGCGTTTCGGGTCTCGGCGCTGCTGCTGGCCCTGCTCGCGATCCAGTTGCTGCTCTACAGCGTGGCCGACCTGCTGCGCATCCCCGAGCTGCGCGACGACGGCGTGGCCTGGGCGTTGACCGTGGCGCCCTTCTTCGAGGAGGGCGCGCGCCATGCCTGGCTGTGCGCCGTGCTGATGCTGCCGCCGCTCTACTGGGTGCTGCGCGGCTGGTGGTCGGAGACGGCCGCGCGCGTCGAGTAGTTCAGTCCGGCGTGCCCGCGCTGCAGCGGTTGCACGCGATCCACACCACGATGTCCTCCTTCGAGGCCACGGGCAGTCCCTGGTCGGCCCCGACCTTCGCGACCTGCTCGCGCAACTGGATGTCGTCGGCGATCACGCTGGCACCGCAGCTTCGACACTGGAAGCGGATGCGCGACGAGGCGCTCTCCTCGCCATAGAGGTAGGTGAACACGGGCCGCCCGCGCACCTGCCGCACCCGCCGCTCGATCACCCGCTTCTTCTCGAGCAGGTGCAGCGTGCGGTACACGCGCGACACCGCGGCGGCATTCGATTCCTCGACCCCGTGCGGATAGAGCTCCTGGGCCGTGCAGGCCTGGCCCGCGTTCGACATCAGCCGGCCGAGGATCTGCAGGCGCTCGGGGTTGACGCGGATGTCCGCGTCCTCGAGGCGCCGCTGGATGGTGGCGTCGTCGAGCGTTGCTTCCCGGTGTTTTTCAGCAGGCATGGGCATGGTCGATGGGGCTATACGGTGGCCGCCGCGGTGCGGCGCGCTCTCCAAAAGCATGATGCAGCGCAGTTGCAAAACTGCCGGATGGATTGAAAACAGCAGGTAAAGATGGCGGCATCCGCATGATCGGTTCAGCGCAGGCGATCGGCGCGCAGCCGCTGCCGGTCGTCGGTCAGCGAGCGCGCCGCCAGGTAGACCGCGCCGGCCGCCGCCACGCCGCCGGCGCCGGTCAGCAGGAACAGCAGCAGGATCTGGTACTTCGCGGCCTCGACCGGGTCCATGCCCGCGAGCAGCTGGCCGGTCATGATGCCGGGCAAGGTGATCACGCCGGCCGCCGACATCTGATTGACGATCGGGATCATCCCCTTGCGGATGGACGAGCGGATCAGCGCCGCCATCGCCTGGTGAATGGTCGCGCCCAGCGCCAGCCGGGCCTCGATGCGCGCGCGCCCCTCGGTCACGCCCTCGAAGAAGCTGTCGAGCCCGAGGCTGGCCGAATTGAGCACGCTGCCGAGCACGATGCCCATCAGCGGGATCGCATAGCGCGGGTCGTACCAGGGCTGCGGCCGGATCGCGGTCATCAGCGCCAGCACCACCGTCGCCACGCTCGACACGCCCACGGCCGCCGCGCCGATGCCGAAGTTGCCGCCGCCGCGCAACCGATGCGCGGGCCGCACCGCCACCTCGCGCGCCGCGGCCAGGATCATCAGCAGCACGATGGCCAGGGTGGCGCCCGGCGAAGCCGCCGCGAACACGAAGCGCAGCACCAGCCCCACCAGCAGCAACTGCACCACCATGCGCGCGGCCGCCCACAACACCTGCCGATGCAGTTGCAGCCCCAGCAGCAGCGAGGCGAGCGCGTTCAGCAGCACCAGCACCGTGGCCAGCACCAGATCGGTGGCGTCGAGGTGGATGGGGTTCATGCGACGCTCCCTGCCGGCTGCAGCCGGCCCGCGTTCAGTTCGAGATGACGTGCCGCGACGCGCGCGGCCTGCTCATGGGAATGCGTGACCCAGAGCAGCGTCAGCCCCGCGGCCTGTTCGCGCGCCAGCAGCGCTTCGACCGCGAGCGTGGTGGCGGGGTCGAGCGAGGCGGTGGGTTCGTCGAGCAGCAGCACCATGGGGCGGTGCGCGAGCGAGCGCAGCAGGGCCAGCCGCTGGCGCTCGCCGGTCGACAGCCGCGCGATGTCGGCCTGAAGCACGTCGCGCGGCAGGCCCAGCTCCGCGATCCATCCCGCGAGCATGTCGCGATCGAGGCCGGCCGGGAAGTGCTCGGCCACGCCCATGCCCCACCACGCCGGCTCCGCCGCCTGGTAGATCACGCGCCGGCGCCATTCGGGACCCGACAGCGCCGCGCGATCGATGCCGTCGAGCACCACGCGGCCCTCGCCCGGGTCGAGGTCGGCCACCAGCCGCAGGAACACGCTCTTGCCCGAACCCGAGGGACCGAGGATGGCGATGCATTCGCCGCGCGCGGCCTGCAGCGCGATGGGGCCGACGTGCAACGCACGCAGGCCCTCGATGGACAGGTGGGCGGGGGCGGAAGGACGGGAAAGCTCGGGCATGCGCGAAAGAATGGCCAAAGCCCCGAGCTTGCCGATCAAGCTGAACGGCGGCTGAAGCGCCGCCTCCGCGCGCGCCTTCTCAGTACACGTCGCGCCGGTAACGCCCTTCGGCGATCAAGTCGTCGAGCGTGGCACGCCCCAGCGCGGCCTCGAGCGCCTCGTCCACGCCCGCCGCCATGCCGTGCAGGCTGCCGCAGACGAAGATCGCGGCGCCCTCGCCCACCCAGCGGCGCAGGTCGCCCGCGTGCTCGCGCAGGCGGTCCTGCACGTAGATGCGCGGCGCATGGTCGCGCGAGAACGCGAGGTCGACGCGTTCGACCTGGCCCGCGGCCTGCCAGTGGCGCAGCTCGTCCATGAAGAAGGCGTCGCGCGCCAGCTGGCGTTCGCCGAACACCAGCCAGTTGCGCCGATGGCCGCGCTCGATGCGCTCGCGCAGATGGCCGCGTAGGCCGGCATAACCCGAGCCGTTGCCCACGAAGATGCAGGGGCGATCGTCGGCCACGGGCGCGAAGCCGGGATTGGCGAGCAGGCGCAGCGGCACCTGTGCCATCAACGGCGCATGCGCAGTGAGCCAGCCCGAGGCGATGCCCAGGCCCTGCTCGTGGCGCGCCTGCCGCACCAGCAGCCGCACGGGGCCTTCCGAGGGCAGGCTCGCGATCGAATAGCGGCGCGTGGCCAGCGGCACCAGCGCATCGGCCAGCGCCTGCGCATCGAGGCCTTGCACCAGGACCTGCGGCGCGGGCACGGCGCTGCGGGCCAGGGCCTCGGCGAGCGTGCAGTGCCGGCCTTGGAAGACGACGGGTGCATCCGCTGTCCACGACGTGGCACGCAACAGGGCCGCCACCGTGTCGGCCGCGAGCCGCGGCTGCAGTTCGGCCAAGGCGCCGGGCCGCCACGCGGCGGCCGCATCGGGCGGCGCGGCGAGTTCGATCTCGTAGAGCGGCGCACCGAGGCTGCCGGGATTCAGCAGCCGGCGCGCGCTCAAGGTCCAGGGTTCGAACGCGGGCGCGAGAGGTTCATCGGCCAGCGCCTCGGCTGGCCCCGCATCGGCGCCGCGCAACGTCACCAGTTGCCGGCGCCAGCGCGCAAGCGCGGCCGTGTCGCCGTTGTCGACCTCGATCATCGGAAACAGCGACTGCGCGCCCGCCGCCACCAGCGCATGGTCGAGCGCATGGCCGAAGCCGCAGAAGCGCGCGTAGTGCCGGTCGCCGAGCGCCAGCAGGCCGTAGCGCAGGTGCGCGAGCGCATCGCCGCCGACCTGCACCAGCCGCTGCGCGAAGTGTCGCGCCGCATCGGGCGGGCCGCCTTCGCCGAAGCTGCTGGCCACCAGCAGCAGGCGCTGGTGGTGGCGCAACTGCTCGGGATCGAGCCGCGCGAGCGAAGCCACGGTCACGCGCAGGCCGCCGGCCTCGAGCGCGGCGGCGCTGCGCAGCGCGATGCCCTCGGCCGTGCCCGACTGGCTGGCGAAGGCCACGAGCACGCCTTCGGGCGCTGTCGCGGCACCCGTCGACGGCCGCCCTGCCCCCGCCGTGGCAACGAGCGCCGCGCGTTCCGCGGCCACTCCGCGCTTCTTGCGCCGGCGGTCGAGGTAGAGCATCCAGCCCGTGATCGTGAACACCGGCAGCATCAGCGCCGCGAGCATCATCGCGATGCGTCCCGGCAGTCCGAAATAGGTGCCCATGTGCAGCGGATAGATGGCGGCCAGGAAGCGGCCGCCCAGGGGCTTGGCGTCATGGCGCTCGTCCTGCGCGACCTCGCCGCCCGGCAGGCGCACCGTCATGCGGTTGCGCGCGCGCTCGTGCGCCGGATGCGCATCGAGCCAGGTGAACAGCACCGTGGGCGCGGCGCCCGTGGGCACGCGCAGGATCACCTCGCTCCAGCCGCTGGCGGCGGCCTGGCGCTGGAACGTGGCCCAGGCGGGCGCCACGTCGACCGCACCGGCGTCGGCGCGCTGCATGTTGCGCACGCGCGGCGCATTGCGTGCCTGCGCAGGCGCGCGCGGCTGGCCCGCGAAGGCATCGACGCGATCGCGCACGGCGTCGAAGGCCCAGTAGACGCCCGTGGTGGTGAACACCAGGTACATCAGCAAGGCGCAGGTGCCGGCCACCGAATGCAGCCCCCAGAGAAAGGGCCGGCCCTTGAGTGCCGGATCGAAGGTGAACCAGGCGCGCCAGTCGAGCGGCCGCCGCGGCCAGCGCAGGTACAGGCCCGACAGCGCCAGCACGAACAGCCCGATCGCCAGCACGCCAGCCGCGACGCGGCCCGGCTCGCGCGGCAGCAGCAGCCAGCGGTGCAGCGCCTCAACCCATTCGAAGAATTCGGCGCCCGCCAGCGGCGGCAGCGGCCGGCCCGCATAGGGATCGAGGTAGACGGTGTCACCGCGGCGCTCGCCGGGGGGCGGCGCGAAGATCACGCGCGCCGCGGCGCCGGGCTCGGCGAACAGCGCGAGCGTGCCGATCTGGCGGCCCGGGAAGGCCTCGCGCACGGCAGCGAGCAGTTGCGGTGGCGCGAGCGCTTCCTTGTCCTGCACCGCCACATGGCGACCACCGGGATTGAGCGCATCGATCAGCTCCTCGCGGAACGACAGCACCGCGCCGCTGAGCCCGATCACGAGCAGCACGCTGCCCGCGGTGATGCCCAGCAGCCAGTGCAGCTGGAACCAGGCCTGGCGCCATGTCGGCATCGTCATTCAGCGCGCTCCCGCGGCCCAGTCCACGGCCGCGTCGAAGAGCGCGCGACCGGCCGGGGAAAGATTGGTGAAGCCGTCGTTGCCGAGGAAGACCATCACGCGGCGCGCGGGCGCGAGCGACTCGTAGTCCATGGTGGCGCCCTTCTCGTAGCCGAAGATGGCCGCCTTCTCGGGCTGGCCGTAGAGGGTGGCGATGGTGGTGGCGCCGAGTCCGGGCCGGCCCCAGCTCATGCCGGCCTGCCGCTGGTAGACGTTGGCCACGCCGGCCGGCAGGCCCGCGCCCATCGGATGCGGTGCGTTGACCAGCCACAGATAGCGTTCCTTCGCCGCCTCGCCGAAATCGACGTCATGCCGCTTGCCGGTCATCGCGAGGTCGTCGAGCAGGTCGTTCTCCCAGGTCAGCAGCGGCACCGGCAACTGGCGCCAGCCGGGATGCACGTCCTTCGCGGCCACGGTCGAGGAGATCACGACCAGCTCGGCGCCCGCCGCTGCGACGGGCTCCACCGCCTGGTCGAGCACGGCGACCGCGAAGCCGCGCGTGCCCAGGTGCTGCGCGACCTGCTCGTCGACCGCCGCGTTCGGGCTGCCGCGCTGCACCAGCAGCACGAGCTTGCGGCCGGGTGCCGCCTGCACGACGGCAGAGGCGGCCGTGCCGGTCAGTCCCGCGGCAAGCGGTATGGCGAGCCGCAGCAGTGCGGACCGGCGATCGATGGAAGCGGCGTCCTTCATGCCTAGAACTCGAAGGTGGTGAGCAGCGACACCTGGCGCGCGTCGCCCATGGAGATGAAGTAGGTGTTCGCGGCCGAGGGGTAGTAGGTCTTGTCGAACAGGTTCTTCACGTTGAGCTGGAACTTGACCTTGCGGCCATGGATGCGCGTGTCGTAGGTGGCGAAGGCATCGGCGGTGGTGTAGCCCGGCAGCACGAAGCTGTTGGCCGAGTCGCCGGGCCGCTTGCCCACGTAGTGCACGCCACCGCCCACGCGCAGCCGGCCCTCGGCGCCGAAGACCTGGCCGAAGTCGTACACGGCCGACAGCGACGCGGTCTGGCGCGCCACGTTCCACAGGCGGTTGCCGGCGTACAGCGGGTCTTCGGTGGTCTTGGCGTCGATGTAGGCGTAGCTCGCGATCGCGCTCCAGTTCCTGCCGAGTTCGCCGGCCACGTCGAGCTCGAGGCCGCGCGAACGCGCCGCGCCCGAGGTGCGCCAGTCGGTCAGCTTGGTCACGTCGTTGAACTGCGAGACCAGCACGTTCTTCTTGCGGATGTCGAACAGCGCCACGGTGCCGGTGAGGCCGCCGGCCAGGTCGAGCTTGGCGCCGAGCTCCCACGACTTGCCCTGCTCGGGCGCCACCGAGGCATCGACGATGTAGCCCGAGGACAGCGGCGCGATGGTCGAGGTGGGCTTGAGCGACTCGGTGTAGCTGCCGTAGAGCGACAGGCTGTCGCTCCACTTGTAGACCAGCCCCACGCGCGGCAGCACCTTGGAGCCGTCGGTGTCGGTGTTGGCCTTGAACGGACGGCCGCGGCCCGCGGTCTGCGACCAGGCCTGGTAGCGCAGCCCTGCCACCGCGATCCAGCGCTCGTTGAGATGGATCGAGTCCTGGAAGAAGACCGACTGGTTGTGCAGCTTGTCGGTCTGGTCGCTGTCGCTGGCCGACACGGTGGCCGACGGGAACTCGAGGCCGTAGACCGGATTGAGGTAGCTGAAGCTGCGCGTGACGGCCTGGCGCAGCAGGTCGGCGCGGTAGATCTTGCGGTACTCGGCGTCCCAGCCGAACTGCAGGTCGTGGCGCATGCCGCCGAGCTCGACGCGGCCGTCGACGTAAGCGGTGGCGTAGCTGTCGGTGCTCAACGCGCCGTGCGTGGCGTCGTTGCTGCGCGTGAGCGTGCCGCGCGTGGTGTTGAGGCCAGTGAGGCGCAGCTGGTTGGCATCGTAGGTCTCGCGGTTGTAGCTGAGGTTCAGGTGGCCGGCCCAGCCGCCACCGAACTGGTGGTCGACCGAGAGCTGGGCCAGGTGGCTCTCGCCGCGCATCTCGTTCCAGGGTTCGTCCAGGCGCCGGGTCTTGGGCAGGTCCAGCGGGCTCTTGGTGCGCGGATCGAGCGCGGTGCCGCGGTCGAAGGGCGTCACGAACTTGCGGTACTCGTACCAGAGCACGGCCTGCGTGTCCTCGCCATACCAGGCCAGCGAGGGCGCGACCAGCGTCTCGCGGTGGGTGCCGAAGTTGCGCCAGTAGTCCTCGTCGACGCGGTCGACGATCAGCCGGTAGGCCAGGCCGTTCTCGCCGATGGGGCCGGTGGTGTCGAGCGTCTGGCCGCTGCCGTTGCGCCCGCCCGCGTAGCCCGAGGCGCCCAGCGACAGCGCGGTGCGCTGGGTCAGTTGCGGCTTCTTGCTGACCACGTTGATCACGCCGCCCGGGTCCATCAGGCCGTAGAGCAGCGAGGACGGGCCCTTGAGCACCTCCACGCTCTCGGCCGCGGCGTTGAGGCCGCGGCCCTGCACCAGCGGCATGCCGTTGTGCATGATCGAGCCGTCGCGGTTGCCGCCGAAGCCGCGCTTCATCAGCGTGTCCTGCGTGCTGGCCAGGGTGTTGCCCTGGTTGATGCCGCTGACGTTGGCGAGCGCATCGTCGATGTTGCGCGGGCGCTGGTCGCGGATCACCTGCGCGGGCACCACGTTGACCACCTGCGGGATCTCGAGCACCGGCGCGGTGGTGCGCAGGGTCGAGGCATCGGGCGTGGGCTGGTAGCGGTCGTCGGCGTCGCCGGGCACGGGTGCCGCGCGCGCCACCACGCGCACGGCGGGCAGCGCGCCGGTGCCCTCGATCACGCCGGGCTCGGCCTGCGCGCTCGCCGAGCGGCGCAGGATGAATTCGCCCGCGCCGCCCTCGACTGCCTCGAGGCCCGTGCCCGCGAGCAGCGTGGCGAAGCCGGCCTGCACCGTGAAGCTGCCGTCGAGGCCGCGCGAGTTCAGGTCCCGGGTGTGGGCGGGATCGAAGGACAGCGCCACGCCGGCCGCGGCCGCGAAGCGGCCCAGCACCGCGGCCAGCGGGCCGGGCTCGATGCGGTAGGCGCGCGCGGCGCCGGGCGCGCTGGCGCTCGCGGCGGGCCGGGCCGGCTCGGCGGCCAGCGCCGCGACGGGCATGGCGGCCGCCAGCGCCAGCAGGCACAGCAGCGCCTTGGAGACGGGGGTGGGTGAGGACGGGTGCGCGTGCATGGGATTCCTTCGGCAGAACTGCAATCCATGGCGCTCGCCATGGTTCTCAGGAGGAAGGCCGAACGAAATCGGAAAAGATGAAAGGCGGCGGAAGATTTTTTTGACGCGGACCCGAACGCAGGAATCAGGCCGGCACCAGCGAGACCCAGTAGCGCGTGAGGCCGGCCACGCGCACCGGGAAGCTGCGCGCGATCACCGACAGCGCCCTGTCGGTGTCGTGGATCGGGAAGGCGCCCGACACCTTGAGGTTCGCCACCGCGGGATCGCAGGCCAGCCGGCCGCGCCGGTAGCGCGCGAGTTCGGCCACCACTTCCTGCAGCGTCCAGTCGTTGACGACCAGGCTGCCCTGGGCCCAGGCGGCCGAGGCCGCGTCGGCCGCCTGCGGCACGCCCATGCCGTCGCTGCCGATGTCGACCTGCTGGCCGGCCTGCAGCCGCAGCGCGCGTTCGGGCGCATTCGCGGCCCGGACCTCGACCGCGTCGTCGAGCACCGTGACGCGCGTGATGCCGCCCTCGCTGCGCACGGTGAAGCGGGTGCCGAGCGCGAGGATGCGGCCCTGCGCGGTCTCGACCAGGAAGGGACGCGCGTCGTGGCTGCCGGGCACGCGGTGGCGCGCGGTCTCCGCGAGCAGCTCGCCCTCGCGCAGCCGGATCAGCCGGCGCGTGTCGTCGAACACCACGTCGACCGCGCTGCGCGTGTTGAGCAGCAGGCTCGAGCCGTCGGCGAGGTCGATGCTGCGCTGCTTGCCGGTGCCGGTGCGGTAGTCGGCCAGCAGCGCGGGCCAGCTCGCGCCCCCATCGGCCACCTGCCACGACAGGTAGCCGACTGCGCCGCCCGAGGCGATCAGCGCGACGCCGCGCAGCAGGCGCCGGCGGTCGGTGCGCGCCGCGCCGGCCGCGCGCAGGGTCGAGGCCGCGATGTGGCCGGGCACGCGCTGCAGCGTGGCCTGCATCGCCTCGAGCTTCTCCCAGGCGCGGCGGTGTTCCGCATGCGCGCGGTGCCAGCGGCGCCAGGCCTCGTGGTCGGCCGGCGTGGCTTCGCCCGAGCACAGCTGCGCGTACCAGGCGATCGCCTCCTTGCGCACGCGGGCCTCGTGGCCGGTGGGCAGGTCGAGTTCGAAAGAGCTCATTGAACTACCTTCGTGCTTCGCACTGCGGTGCGAGCTTGCTTGGGGCGGCCCGGCGCGGCGCTCATGGCGCGAGCAGGTAGCAATGCTCGAGCGCCTTGAGCATGTAGTTGTTGACCGTGCGCACCGTCACCTGCAGCCGCTGCGCGATCTGCGCATAGGTCAGGCCCTCGAGCTGCGAGAGGATGAAGGCCTGCCGGATCGCGGGCTTCATGCCGTCGAGCATCGCGTCGATGGCGCTCAGCGCCTCCAGCACGATCGCGCGCTCTTCGAGCGAGGGCGATTGGGGCTCGGGCAACGCGGCCAGGGTCTCGAGGTAGGCGCGCTCGAGCGCGCGGCGGCGGTGGAAGTCGACCACCAGCCCGTGGGCGATGGTCGCGAGGTAGGCGCGCGGCTCGGCGGCGGCCACCGGCTCCTTCTTGCCGAGCACGCGCACGAAGGTGTCCTGCGCGAGGTCGGCCGCGTTGTGCGGGCAGCCCAGCTTGCGGCGCAGCCACCCCTGCAGCCACCCGTGGTGGTTGCTGTAGAGCGATTGCACTTCGTGCGGAGGCACGAACTCGGCGGCCGACATGGCATCTCCCCGCAGCGACTGGCTGCGCTCAGGATTTAATACGAATGGTTCTCAATTGTAGCAGTCGACTTCGCACCCGGTTCCGGTTCCGTTTGAAGTTGCAAACGATTCGCAATTAGAATCAAACGCTTACACCCGCACCGCCGCCACGCCGCCCGTGTCGCACAAGCACTCCATCGACTCCCCGCTGATCGCCGCGCTCGTGAGCCACTACGAAGAACTGGTGGACCACGTGCGGCGCCTGAGCTTCGGCCGTGGCGAGCGCGGCGCCGCGCGCGAGATCGTGCACGAGGTCTGCGCCGACCTGATCGAGACGCCGCCGCGCACGCCGATCCACACGCCGCTGGCCTTCCTGCGCATCCTCTCCAAGCGTCGCGCGGTCGACCGCTGGCGTGCCGAGCGCAGCCGCGACGCGCTGATCGAGCTGATGGCCGAGCCGCCCGAGGCGCTCGACCTGCACGAGCCGGCGCGCATCGTCGCCGCGCGCGAGGGCATCGAGGTGCTGGCCGAGGCCATCGCGGCGCTGCCGCAGCGCTGCCGCGAGGTGTTCGTGATGCACAAGGTGCACGAGCTGCCGCAGGCCGAGGTGGCGGCGCACCTGGGCATCTCGGTCAAGGCGGTCGAGAAGCATCTGCGCCGCGGCATGGAGACCTGCGCCCGTGCGTTGGTGGATTTCCATGGCTGAGCGCCGCGACGCATCGCCTGCCATGGCGGGCGAACCTGCGAGCCAACCCACGGGTTTGCTCGCGCAGCCCGGCGGCGCCGCGCTCGACGAAGCGCTCGACGCCGGTCGCGACACGCTCAAGGCCCTGTTCCCGCTGCCGCCGGCGCGCGCCAAGGCCGCGCCGCGGCGCACCGGACGCACGGTGGGCGCGGCGCTGGCGCTGGTCTTCGCCATGCTGGCCTGCCTCTGGGTGCTCGATCCGGCCTACCGCCACGAGCAGTTCGCCAGCGCCGTCGGCGAACGCCGCCAGCTCGAGCTGGCCGACGGCTCCCGCCTGACGCTCGACACCGGCACCGAGCTCGCGGTGTCGTGGCACCTGCGCAGCCGCCGCGTCGAGCTGCGCCAGGGGCGCGCGCGCTTCGCCGTCGCCAAGGCCGTGGTGCGGCCCTTCGAGGTCGATGCGGGCCGGGCCCAGGTGCGCGTGGTGGGCACGGTGTTCGACGTGCGCCGCGATCCGGCCGAGGTGCAGGTGGTGGTGTACGAGGGCAAGGTCGAGGTGCGGCGCGCCGGCGAGGCCCAGGCCGCGCTGGTGACGCCGGGGCGCGCGCTGCGCGTCGGCAACGACAGCGGCAACGGCCAGCCCGCCGCGGCGCAGCCGGTCGACATCGATGCCGAGGGCGGCTGGCAGCAGGGCCGGCTGGTCTTCAGCCGCACGCCGCTGTCGCAGGCGCTGGCCGAGATGCAGCGCTACCGGCGCGAACCGGTGCGGCTGCGCGAGGACCCGGCGCGCCCGATCGGCGATCTCGCGCTCTCGGGCACCTTCGACAGCGCCCAGACCGACCGCGCGCTCGAGCTGCTGCCGCGCATCCTGCCGGTGCAGGTCGCGCGCCTGCCCGACGGCACGGTCGAGGTGCGGGCGCGCTGAGCCCGGAAAATTTTTTCGCCGCGAGGTAGGGTTGGCCGCGGCCGGATCCGACAGACCTTCAGAGAGCCCATCACTTTCCGAAGGAACCGACCCCGTGAGCCGCCCTACCGCCCGCATTGCCGGGCTTCTTCGCCAGACCCGGCACCAGATCGTCCTGCCGCTGCAACTGCGCGGCCCCTTCCCGCGCCGCGCCGTGCTGGCCTCGGCCTGCGCGCTGGTCGCCTGCATGGCGCAGGCGCAGGCCGTGCGCCATGCGATCGACCTGCCGGCCGCCCCGCTCGAGCGCTCGCTCAACGAGCTCGCGCGCCTGACCGGCGTGCAGGTGCTGTTCGCCTCCTCGCTGACGCAGGGGCGCCATGCGCCCGCGCTGCGCGGCAGCTTCAGCGCGCAGGAGGCGCTCGACCGGCTGCTGCAGGGCACGGGCCTCGCGGCGCGGCCGCAGGGCGGCCAGGCCTTCACCGTCGAGCCGGCCTCGCCCGCGGCCGCCGCCGGTGCCGCGCTGCCCGAGATCCACGTCACGGCCGATGCCGGCCGCGAGAACCCGCTGGGCCCACCCGTGCGCTTCGCCGCCACGCGCAGCGCCACCGCGACCAAGTCCGACACGCCGCTGCTTGAGGTGCCGCAGACCGTCAACGTCGTGACCGCGCGCGAGATCGACGCCCAGGGCGCGCAGAACCTCGGCCAGACCCTGCGCTACACGGCCGGCGTGCTGTCGGAGACCTTCGGCGCCACCTCGCAGTTCGACATCTACACCCAGGTGCGCGGCTTCCGCCCCGACCTCTACCTCGATGGCGTGCAACTGCCCTACGGCGCCGCCGGCAGCGGCTTCGCGAGCGCGGTGGTCGATCCCTACGTGCTCGAGCGCGTCGAGGTGCTGAAGGGGCCGTCGTCTGGCCTCTACGGCCAGAGCGGCCCCGGCGGCATCGTGAACATGGTGAGCAAGCGCCCGACCGAGACGCCGCAGCGCGAGATCGAGCTGCAGGCCGGCAGCTTCGGGCGCAAGCAGGTCGCGGCCGACCTGAGCGGCCCGCTCAACGCCGAGGGCACGCTGCGCTACCGGCTCGTGGCGCTGGCGCGCGAGGCGGGCACGCAGGTCGACTTCGTCGACAACGACCGCCGGCTGATCGCGCCCTCCATCACCTGGCAGCCCGACGCACGCACCAGCTTCACGCTGCAGGCCTACCACCAGACCGAGCGCAACGCCCACACGCTGTTCAACTACCTGCCGATCCAGGGCACGCTGCGGCCCAACATCAACGGCCGCCTGCCGTTCGAGCGCTACGCGGGCGAGCCGGACTTCGACCGCCTCAGCCGCGACCAGAGCTGGCTCGGCTACAGCTTCGAGCACCGCTTCAGCGACACCGTGAGCTTCCGCCAGAACATGCGCGCCGCGCGCACCGAGTTCGAGGGCCGCGCCATCACCATCCTGCAGACCGGCGGCCTGCTGCCCGACCAGCGCACCCTGCGGCGCACCGCCGCCAACACCGCGGCCAACGCCAGCACCTTCAGCATCGACAACCAGCTCGCGCTGCGCTTCGACACCGGCGCCGTGCGCCACGATGCCTTGATCGGCATCGACCACCGCCGCGAGATCGGCGACTTCGATTTCGGCCGCCGCGCCGCGCCCAGCCTCGACGTCTATGCGCCGGTCTACGGGCAGCCGATCGTCGACCCCGGCTTCAACCTCAGCAACACCACGTCGCGGCTCGAGCAGACCGGCCTGTACTTCCAGGACCAGATGCGCCTGGGCGGCTGGATCGCCACGCTGGGCCTGCGGCACGACGATGCCAAGACCCGCACCGTGAACCGGCGCGCCAGCACCGCCACGCAGCAGAGCGACAGCAAGACCACCGGCCGCATCGGCCTGGGCTACCTGTTCGACAACGGCGTCGCGCCCTATGTGAGCTATGCGACCTCGTTCCAGCCGGTGTCGGGCAGCAGCTTCGGCGGCGTACCCTTCCAGCCCACCACCGGCAAGCAGGTCGAGGCCGGCCTCAAGTACCAGCCGGCCAGCGGCATCGGCCTGTTCACGGCCTCGGCCTTCGAGCTCACCGAGCAGAACCGCGTCACGCCCGACCTCGCGAACACCGGCTTCAACGTGCAGACCGGCGAGGTGCGCGTGCGCGGCCTCGAGCTCGAGGCCAAGACCGAGCTGATGCCGGGCCTGAACCTCACGGCCGCCTACGCCTGGCTGCACCACCGCATCACGCGCAGCAACACGCCCTCGGAAGTGGGCGCGCGGCTCTACGGCACGCCCGACCATCAGGGCTCGCTGTGGCTCGACTACGAGCTGCAGCGCGGCGCCCTCGCGGGCCTGGGCCTGTCGGCCGGCGTGCGCCGCATCGGCGCCACCTTCGACGCCAGCAACCTCTACCGCATGCCGGCCTATACGCTGGTCGACGTCGGCCTGCGCTACGACCTGGGCCGCGCCAGCCCCTCGCTGCGCGGCGCGCGCCTGAGCCTCACGGCCTCGAACCTCGCCGACCGCTACTACATCTCCACCTGCAACACCACCTCGGGCTGCACCTTGGGCAACCGCCGCACGGTGATCGCCTCGCTGAGCTACCAATGGTGAGCCAGGCCCGGCTTCGGATGTGGTCCGCGGTGCACCGCTGGACCAGCCTGATCGCGACCGCCCTGCTGCTGCTGACCTGCGTCACCGGCCTGCCGCTGATCTTCCACGACGAGATCGAGGACTGGCTCGACCCGCCGTCCGCGCGCCAGCAGCCGGCCGCCAACGCCGTCGCGCCGATGCTCGATGCGCTGGTGGCGCGCGCGCTCGCGGCGCATCCCGGCAGCGTGGCGGTGTCGCTCGGCTTCTCGCGCCCCGCGCCGGGCTCCACCGAGCCGCCCACGGTCGTGGTCGCCACCGGCCCCGATCCGCAGGCGCCGTTCGCGCAACTGCGCCGCCACACCTTCGACCTGCGCGACGGCACCTTGCTGCCACTGCCGCCACCGCGCACCGGCGGCTTCATGGACACCGTGCTCGAGCTGCACAAGAACCTGCTCGCGGGCCTGCCGGGCGCGCTGCTGCTCGGCGCCATGGGCTTGCTGCTGGTGGCCTCGGTGGTCTCGGGCGTGGTGGTCTACGGGCCCTTCATGCGCAAGCTGCGCTTCGGCACCGTGCGTGCCGGCCGGCGCGCGCGCTGGCTCGACCTGCACAACCTGGTCGGCATCGGCATCGCTGCCTGGCTGCTGGTGGTGGGCACCACGGGCGCGATCAACACGCTGCACGACCCGATCGCCGCGCACTGGCGCGCCGAGGTGCTGCCGCAGATGACCGGGCCCTATCGCGGCCTGCCGCCGCCCGGGCGGATCGGCTCGATCGATGCCGCCATCGCCACCGCGCGCGCCGCGGCGCCGGGCATGGAAGTGCAGTCCGTGTTCCTGCCGGGCACCAGCTTCGCCACGCCGCATCACTTCGGCGTCTACCTGCGCGGTGCCACGCCGCTGTCGATGCGCATCCTCAAGCCGGCGCTGGTAGACGCGGCCACCGGGGCGCTGAGCGACATCCGCGAGATGCCCTGGTACGTGAAGGCGCTGTTCGTCTCGCAGCCGCTGCACTTCGGCGACTACGGCGGGCTGCCGATGAAGTGGATGTGGCTGGTGCTGGACCTGCTCGCGATCGCCGTGCTGGTGAGCGGCCTGTACCTGTGGGTCGTGCGGCGGCGGCGCGTCGCGGAGGCGCCGGCTGCGCGTTCTCGCGGCGAGCCCGAGGCCGCCACCGAAGGCAGCCCGTCGACCTGGCGCATGCCGAAGCTGCTCGCGCTGTGCATCTGCGTGGGCCTCGGCGTGGCCTGCGTCACGACCGACGCGGCGCTCAAGTGGGCGGCCGACCTCGCGTTGGCGATCCCGCTCGCGGTGGTCTTCTGGTTCGTGCTGCGCGGGCTGCGCAGGTAGCGGATCGCGGGGCCGTCTTCAGGTGCGCGCCGCCGCCTGGGCCTCCAGGCGGTCCGCGACCTCCCTGAGCGCCGCCAACGGCGAGGCGCGCAGTCGCTGAACGACCTCGGCCAGGTAGTGCGTTGGCGCGGTCTCGGGAATGCGTTCGAACCAGCGCACCGCCGCGTCGACCTCGCCCTGCTCGGCCAGCATGCTCGCGTGGCTGAAGCGACCGCGAAAGTCGCCGGCCTCGGCCGACGCCCGATAGAGCGCGCGGGCCCGATCCCGGTCTCGCGGCACGACGAGGCCTTCCTCGTAATAACGGCCGAGCATGTTCATCGAACGCGCATGCCCGAGCGCCGCCGCGCGCCGGTACCAGTCGAAGGCCGCGGCGTGATCGAGCGCGATGCCGCGCCCCGTCGCCAGCAGGTTGGCGAGGTTGTACATGCCCCAGTCGAGGCCGAGTTCGGCGCTTGCGCGGTAGGCGCTGGCAGCGCGCTGCGGATCGGGCACGGTACCCCAGCCATGCTCGAAGCAGCGCCCGAGCATGTTGGCCGCCATCGGGTGGCGCTGTTCGGCCGCGCGCTGGAACCAGGCGAAGGCCGAGGCCTCGTTGCGCGCCACGCCACGGCCATCGAGCAGCCATTGCCCGAGCACCGCCTGCGCTTCGGCATGCCCCGCATGGGCGGCCGCCGACAGCCAGGTCGCGGCGCGCTCGGGCGGGCCGGCGAGCAGCGCGTCCCATTGCGCGCGCGTCAGGGTGTTGAGCGCGCTCGCGTTGGGAAACACGAACGCGGGGGATGCGCCTTCGCTGCTCACGCTCGTCGTCGCATCAAGCGCTTCGTCGATCAGAACGAGAAGTTGCCCGTCAGCGTCACCGAGCGGCCCGGTGCGATGTTCGCGTAGTGCGTCGAGTAGGCCGTGTTGTAGTAGATGCGGTCGGTCAGGTTCTGCACGTTGAGCTGCAGGTTGAAGCTCTTGTTCACGCGGTAGCCGGCCATCGCGTCGATGCGGGTGTAGCCCGGAACGCTGCGCTTGATCAGCGTGGCGCCGCCCGTGCCGGCGGCCCAGGCGAAGCCGCCGTAGACCTCGCTCTGGTAGAAGGCGCCCAGGCCGAAGGTCCAGTCGGAGGTGGGCTTGTAGGTCGCCCAGATGCTCGCGCTGTGCTTCGGCGTGTTCGGGAAGGGCTGGCCCGTGCCGGCGTTGGGCACGTAGACCGTGCGGCCGCTGGCGTCGGTGGTGCTGCTCTGGCCGAGGTTCTTGCCCTTGCTGTCGAGCAGGGTGTAGCCGCCGAAGACCGAGAGCTGGTGCGTGATGTTGCCCGAGAAGCCGAGCTCGAAGCCGCGCACCTGCTTGTCCCCGGCCAGCGACACGGTGCCGTCGGTCGGGTTGGTGATGCGCGCATTGGTGGTCTCGATCTGGAAGATCGCGCCGGTCAGCGACAGCTTGCGCTCCAGCAAGTCCCACTTGGTGCCGAGCTCGATGCTGCGGTTTTTCTCGGGCTTCAGGTCGATCGCGGTGTTGGCCACGCCGCCCACGGTGCCGCTGAGGGCCTGGCTCTCCGAGCCCTGGCCCAGACTGTTGCCGCCCGGCGTGGAGGAGGTTCCGATCGACGCGTAGATGCTGCCGTTGCTGGCGGGCTTGTAGACCACGCCGAGCTGGTAGTTCAGCAGCGTGTCGTTGCGCTCGAACTTCGTGCGGATGCCGCTGGTGAGCACCGGCAACGCCATGCCGCCGGTGGCGGTGGTGCTGGGATAGGGGTTGGTCTGCTGCGTCTTGTAGCTGTCCAGGCGCAGGCCCGCGTTGACGATCCACTGCGGCGACAGCTCGATGCTGTCGAAGCCGTAGAGCGACGCGGTGTCGGTGCGGTAGCTGGTCGGGTTGCCGTTGGGCACGAAGGTGCCCAGCCACGGATCGCTGGACGTGGGGTAGTACAGGCTCGTGCAGACGAAGCTCGAGCCCACGCCGGCGCCGCCCGGGCACTTCTGCTGCGCCGTGTAGGCGCGGTTGACCTGGGTGTAGCTGTCGTTGTCGGCGCGTTCGCGCGACAGCTCCAGGCCCGTGACGTAACTGTGCTTGACGCTGCCGGTCTGCAGCTTGCCGCTGAGCTCGGTGGCGTTCGCGAAGGTGTCGATGTCGCGCATGCTGCCGTTGAAGCGGCGCCACACCAGGCCGCGCGCCACGTTGCCCTGGCTGTCGTCGGGCTGGGTCCAGATGTAGTCCATGCTGCTCTTGGTGAAGCGCGTGATGTTGCGCAGCTTCATCTCGGGCGAGATGTCGTGTTCGACCTGCAAGGTGACCGAGTCGGACTTGTCCTTGCGGAAGTCGCGGCCCTCGACGCCATACCAGTTCTTGCGGTCGAAGCCGTAGGTCGGCTGGAGCTCGACCACGCCGAAGCGCGGGAAGCTCGCGGGCAGGTAGTAGGGAATGCCGCCGTCGGGCACGTCGTCGGTGCGCATGTGGAACAGCGACAGCGTCACGCGCGTGGGCGTGCCCAGGCCCCAGCTGATCGAGGGCGCGATGCCGAAGCGCTTGTTGCTCGGGCCGTTGCGGCCCGCGACATCGGCGCCGAAGTCCATCAGGTTCAGGCGGAAGGCGCCGTTCTCGCCGAAGCTGCGGTTCCAGTCGATCGTCTCGCGGTGGTACTTGTCGCTGCCCAGGCCGACCGAGCCGAGGAAGAAGTTCTCCTGCTTCGGGGCCTTGGTGTAGAGGTTGATCGTGCCGCCGGCGCCGCCACGTCCGCCCGAGGTCGAGTCCGGTCCCTTGACCACTTCCACCGACTCGAGGTTGAAGACTTCGCGCGTGCTCGGCGCGATGTCGCGCAGGCCGTCGACGAAGGTGCTGGCCTGGCTGTCGTAGCCACGCAGGAACGGCCGGTCGCCGACCGGATTGCCGCCCTCCCCGGCGCCGAAGGTGATGCCGGGCGTGGTGCGCAGCGCTTCGGTCAGCGTCGTCGCGTTGATCTGCGTCATCACTTCCTGCGGGATGACGGTGACGGACTTGGGCGTGTCGAGCAGCGGCGCGGTCTGCTTCGAGGACGAGGACTGCTCCACCTTGTAGTCGGGCGCCGCATCGACCTGCACCTCCTTCAGCGCGCCCTGCGCATGCGCCGCGCCGACCGATCCGAGCGCGACCAGGGTGGCGGCGGTCCTGGTGGCGGCGTGCGCGTTGAGATAGCGCGAAGTCGAGTGCTTGCGGCTTCTGATGTAGGTCATGTTGTGAGTGATATGTCGAGGTGAAAGCGCTGCCGGCGCGCGGCGCCGGCGGTCACGCGGCTGTGCACTGGAGGTGACATCGGCGTAACAAAGTATCCGCAAATGATAATGACTCGCACTATCGATTTACGGCATCTTTACCTTTGGTTTGCAGAACTTGTTGCCGTCTGACGACGCGATGAATTCGAATGAGAACTTATCTCATTACGAATAAAAGACGTGCTGCATGCACCCGCTCATGCGTCGAATTTCGGTGATGCAGAGCGCCGAATGCCCTCGGGGACGTCGCACTTGTCGAGCGGGACATCGCTATTTCGCCAATGCGTTGAGCAACGCAAATAGAAATGGCAATGCCTCCTGGCATTGGCGCGCCAATTCGAATGCATTGCGGACCGAGTCTCCATGGCGACATCGGCATGCGCGAACGGCAATCCGCGCATCGACGACCGCGCCCTACGCCAGCGCCGAACGCAGCTCCCGCACCCCGCGCCCCAGCTTGCGCCGCAGCAGGCTGCGCACGGTCGCGGCATCGGCATAGCCGACCTCGCTCGCGATCTCCTCGAGGCCCTGCCCGATCGAGACCAGGTGCTGCGCATGCTCGACGCGCAGGTCCTGGAAGAAGGCCAGCGGCGACTTGCCGAGCACGGCCTCCATGCGCCGCTGCAAGGTGCGCGGGCTGACCGCGAGCGCGTCCGCGGCGTCGTGCAGCGAGAAGCCCCGCGCGAGGCGTTCGCGGGCCCAGCGCTCGAAGCGCTCGATCAACGGGTCGGCATGCGCGAGGTGGTCGGGAATGATGTATTGCGCCTGCGAGGGCCGCTTGTCGACCAGCATCAGGCGCGACACCAGCGCGGCGGTCTCGGGGCTCGCCTGGCGCATCAGCCACAGTGCGAGATCGAGATGCCCCATCGCCGCGCCGGCCGTGACCACGCGGCCCGAGGCCACCACCATGCGCGACTCGTCGAGCCGCACCCGCGGATAGCGCTCGCGGAACAGCGGCGCCAGCGGCCACATGGTGGTGGCCTCCTGGCCGTCGAGCAGGCCGGTCTCGGCCAGCAGGAAGCTCGCGATGCAGGCGCCGCCCACGCCGCTGCCCTGCGCATGCCAGCTGCGCAGCATGGCCATGGCATCGCGCACGTCGCGCCGGCCCAGCGCCTCGACCAGCCGCGCGGGCTGCTTGGTGTTGAGCGCGGGCACCAGCACCCAGTCGGGCTGGCGCAGCGCGTCGGCCGGGTCCACCCCCATGGTCAGGCCATGCGCGGTGCGGATGCGCTGGCGCACGCCGACCACGCGCAGCTCGAAGGGCGGCCGCGCCGCGCCCTGCTCGGCCGCCACCTCGTTGGCCGCGGAGAACAGGTCGAGGAACACGCTCAGGCCGGTGTCGAACACGCCATCGAGCGCCAGGATCGCGAGCTTCATCATGGCGCGAATGATACCAATATTGTCATTTACGACCATGGCGTCATTGGGAAGGCCCGCCTACGCTAGGGACCATGACATCGCCCATCGACTCCCCCCTGGACCGTTCGGCCTGGACCGCGCTGGTCGGCCGGCAGGCCCACCTGGGCCACGGCAATGCCCTGGCCCGCCGCTACCACCCCGAGGTCGCGCCGTTCGCGGGGCTGGTCGAGGAAAGCCCGGCCGCCTTCGAGGCCCTGCGCACGCTGCTGGGCCCGGACGATCGCGTCATGGTGCCCACGCTCGCGCCCGTCGCCGGCATCGACGGCCTGCAGGCCAGGCTGCTGGGCCAGGTCCACCAGATGGTCGCGCTGCAGCCCGGCACGGGCCGCGCGGCGGAGCTCCAAGCCACGCCGCTCAACGCCTCCGACGTGCCCGATGCCCTGGCGCTGGTCGCCCGCACCCGGCCCGGCCCCTTCGGCCCGCGCACGCTCGAGATGGGCGACTACCTCGGCGTCCGCGACCAGGGCCTGCTCGTGGCCATGGCCGGCGAGCGCATGCGCTTCGACGGCCACGCCGAGATCAGCGCGGTCTGCGTCGACGACCCCTGGCGCGGCCGCGGCCTCGCCGCCGGCCTCGTGAACCTGCTGCGCGCGCGCATCGAGGCGCGCGGCGAGACCGCCTTCCTGCACGTGCTCAGCGACAACGCGAATGCCATCGCGCTCTACGAGCGGCTCGGCTTCCGCCATCGCCGCACCCTGTTCCTGCACCAGATCGCCCTGGCCACCGTTTGACTCACCCCGCGCTCCGGCGCACAAGGAAACACCATGAAGATCCAAGGTTCCGTCGTATTCGTGACGGGCGCCAACCGCGGCCTCGGCCTCGAATTCGCCCGCCAGGCGCTGGCGCTCGGCGCCGCCAAGGTCTATGCCGCCGCGCGCGAGCCCTCGCAGATCCCGCTGCTGGGCGTGCTGCCGATCCGGCTCGACGTGCGCGATCCCGCGCAGGTCGCCCAGGCCGCGGCCGATTGCCGCGACGTGACGCTGCTGATCAACAACGCGGGCATCGGCCGGCTCGGCGGCTTCGTCGGCGGCGATGCCGAGACGGACCCCGTGGCCGTCCTGCGCGAGCAGCTCGAGACCAACCTGTTCGGCATGCTGCACATGAGCCGCGCCTTCGCGGGCGTGCTGGGCCGCAACGGCGGCGGCGCGATGCTCAACCTGCTGTCGCTCTTCAGCTGGGCCAACACGCCGATGATCGGCGCCTACGGCGTGAGCAAGGCCGCGGCCTGGGCGCTGACCAACGGCCTGCGCCACGAGCTGCGCGCGCAGGGCACGCAGGTGGTGGGCTTCCATGCCGGGCCGATCGATACCGACATGGTGCGCGCGCTCGAGGTGCCGAAGGCCTCGCCCGACGACGTGGTGCGCCAGTCCTTCGCGGCCATCGAGGCCGGCCAGGAGGAGGTGCTGGTCGACGAGGGCACGCGCCAGGTCAAGGGCGCGCTGTCGCAAGGCATCTACCTGCAGGACGTCATGGCCGGGTGATTTCTGCGGGCAGGAGGACGCGTTGTCCGACGCGCGAAGCGCCGGCACGCGCCGGAAGATGGCCGTCATGAAGATCGCCACCTTCAACGTCAACGGCATCCACAGCCGGCTCGACCGGCTGCTCGAATGGCTCGCCGAATCGAAGCCCGACGTGGCCTGCCTGCAGGAACTCAAGTCGCCCGATGCCAAATTGCCGCTCGCGGCGATCCGGCGCGCGGGCTACGGCGTGGTCGCGCACGGCCAGCCCGCCTGGAACGGCGTGGCCATCCTCGCGCGCGGGCGCGAGCCGATCGAAACCGGGCGCGGCCTGCCGGGCATGGAGGACGACCCGCAGAGCCGCTACCTCGAGGCCGTGGTCGACGGCGTGCTGGTCGGCTGCCTCTACCTGCCCAACGGCAATCCGCAGCCCGGGCCGAAGTTCGACTACAAGCTGCGCTGGTTCGAAGCCTTCCACAAGCATGCGAAGAAGCTGTACGCGAGCGGCCTGCCCGTGGTGCTCGCAGGCGACTACAACGTCGTGCCGACCGATGCCGACATCTACAACCCTGCCTCGTGGCGCGACGACGCGCTGCTGCAGCCCGAGAGCCGCGCCGCCTACGCGCGCCTGCTGAAGCAGGGCTGGACCGATGCGATCCGCGCGCGCCATCCCCAGCGCGCGCCCTTCACCTTCTGGACCTACTGGCGCAACCGCTTCCCGCGCGACGCCGGCCTGCGCATCGACCACCTGCTGCTCAATGCCGAGCTCGCGCCGCTGCTGCGCGAGGCCGGCGTGGACCGCGACGTGCGCGGCCGCCCCGGCGCGAGCGACCACGCGCCGGCCTGGATCGAACTCGACCTGCCCGCGTCGTCACGCCAGTAACAAAACCGTCACCGGCCGGTGCGAGCATGCGCGGTTCTCACAAGGCGCCCCGTCTTTGCCGCACCGATGCGACTCCTCTTCCGATCGTGCGCGTCGTTCGCGCTGCCGGCGCGCCGCCCTCTGGATGCTCTGCGGGCTCGCGGCGCCGATGCTGGCCGCCGCTGAGCCGGCCGTGGCGCCGCCGCTCGCCGCCGCGCCCGATGCCATCGAGGCGCCGTCCTTCGAATTCGACCTGCCCGCGCAGCCGCTCGCGCTGGCGCTCGACCGCTTCGCCGACCTCACGGGTCGCGCCGCGCTCTTCAGCAGCACGCTGGTGGCCGGGCGCACGTCCGCGGCCGTGCGCGGGCGCCTCGCGCCGCTGGCCGCGCTGCAGGCGCTGCTGCAGGGCACGGGACTCGAGGCGGAGGAAGTCAGCGCGGGCCGCGTCGCCGCGCTGGTGCTCAAGCCCGCAGGCCCGTCGCCCTCGGCCCCTGTCGCCGCCGCCCCGAGCGCGGGCCAGGAGAACTACGACAGCCTGATCCAGGCGCGGGTCTGGGAGGCGCTGTGCGCCGCCCCGCTGACCGCGCAGGGCCGCTACCGCTCGCTGCTGCGCTTTCGCATCGATGCGGCCGGCCGCGTGCAGCGCGCGCAGCTGCTCGGCGGCAGCGGCGATGCGCGGCGCGACCTGCTGCTGGTCGAGGCGCTCGAGCGCGTGCGCATCGGGCGTGCGCCGCCGCCGCAGATGCCGCAGCCGGTGACCATGCTGATCCTGCCCGAGCAGGGCGGCACGCCGGCCTGCGCGAGCCGGGGGCACTAGCGATGTCGGAAGAAGTCCGGCTGCTGCTGCTCGACTTCCTGTCGCAGCGCTATGGCGACCTCAAGCGCCGGCTGACGCGCGTGCTGGGCAACGACGACCTCGCGGGCGACGCGCTGCAGGACACCTGGCTGCGCCTGCGGCGGCTCGAGGACCAGGCGCCGATCGTGAATCCGCGCGCCTTCCTGATGCGCATGGCCGTGAACATCGCGATCAACGACCTGCGCAGCCAGAGCCGCGTGGTGCCGCGCAGCGAAATCGACGCGCTGCTCGAGGTGCCCGACGCGGCGCCCGGCCCCGAGCAGATCGCCGAGTCGCGCTCGGAGATGGAGGCGCTGCAGAGGATCATCGCGCGCATGCCGCAGCGGCGCCGCGACGTGCTGCTGCTCGTGCGCTGGGAAGGCCTGCCGCAGAAGGAGGTGGCGCAGCGCCTGGGCATCTCGCTGCACACCGTCGAGCACGAACTCAAGCGCGCGCAGGATTTCTGCGCCGCCCAGATGGGAAAGAAAAAATAGTTGGCGGATTCGCGCCCCGCCAACTGTCTTGCACCAGTGACGCCATGAAGACACCCTCTGCACCGGTCGACGATCCCGCCGCAGCCACCGAGGCGCTGCGCGAGGAGGCGCGCATCTGGTTGAGCCGGCTGGCGGGTGCCGAGCCCACGCAGATGGACGTGCAGGCCTTCCAGCGCTGGCAGCGCACCAGCCCCGCGCACGCGGCCGCCTTCGACGAGGCCAGGCGCCAGTGGGCCTCGATGCGGCTCGCGCTCGGCGGCCTGCTGCGCGCCGACCCCAAGCTCGCCGCGCGCCACGAGCGGCTGCGCCATGGCGCCTCGGCGCAGCCGGGCCGCCGGGCCTTCCTGGGCGCGGCCGCCGGCGCGGCGGTGGCGGCCGGCGTGGTGGCGGTCGTGCATCCGCCGCTGGGCCTGTGGCCCGCGGCCGGCGAATGGCGCGCCGACGAGCGCACCGCGACCGGCGAGCAGCGGCAGCTGGTGCTGGCGCGGCAGGTACGCGTCACGCTCAACACCCAGACCAGCGTGCGCCGCCAAGCCGAAGGCCTCGAGCTGATCGCGGGCGAGGCCGCGATCGACCTGCCGGCCGAGGCCGGCGCCCCCTTCGTCGTGAGCGCGGGCGCGGGCCGCGCGCTGGCGGGCGGCGACGGGCCGGGCCGCTTCGAGCTCAGCTACCTGCAGGGCAAGGCCTGCCTCAGCTGCCTCGAAGGCACGGTGCGGCTCGAGCATCCCGCGGGCACGCGGCAGCTGCAGGCGCGCCAGCAGCTGGTGTACGACGCGCAGGCCATCAGCGGCGTGCGCGCGATCGAGCCGGCCGACCTGTCGGCCTGGCGCCGCGGCGAGCTGGTGTTCCGGCAGACGCCGCTCGCGCGCGTGGTGGACGAGATCAACCGCTACCGGCCCGGCCGCGTGGTGCTGCTGGCGGCCTCGCGGCGCGACGACCCGGTGAGCGGGCGCTTCTCGATCGCCGTGCTCGACGAGGCGCTGCTGCAGATCCAGCACTCGTTCGGGCTGCAGGCGCGTTCGTTGCCCGGGGGATTGCTGGTACTGAGCTGAGCCGGCCGCGCAAGAAAAGAGCGCGCGAAAAAGAGAGAAGAAAAAAGTTGGCGGATTCCACCGCCCTCCCGTGTCTTGCAAGGACGGCCCGTCGCAATGCGAAGGGCGGCACCACACGACGACTTCACTCATTGGCGGGAATCTCACATGAACACGCGCGCGCGCATCGGCAGGCCACGGCAGTCCCTGGAACCAGGGCGGGAGCATTTCAGTCTGGCGCCGATCGCGCGCGCCATCGCGCTGGTGCTGATGGCCGGCGGCGTGGTCGGCCCGGCCCAGGCGCAGCGCGCCTTCAGCGGCGCCTGGTTCAATGCCAAGGGCACGGCGCAGAGCACGGCCGCGGCCACGGGCTACCTGCCCAATGGGCAGCCGGCCTCCAGCCTCACGAACCCGCAGGCGCTGCAGCAGCGCAACAACGCGCAGTGGCAACGCTCGCTCAACAACCTGAACCTGGCCGCGCAGTCGATCGCGGCGCAGCAGGCCGCGCAGGCGGCGGCACGGCAGGCGGCGCAGAACGACGACTCGGTGCCCGACGGACTGGTCGACGGCGGCCTCAAGGTCGACAGCCAGAGCCTCAGCGCGGGCTGGCTGAACGCCAGGGCGCCGCAGCAGAGCCTGGCCGAGGGCCGCACGCAGGTGCGCATCGAGCAGACCGCCGAGAAGGCGATCCTCAACTGGGAGAGCTTCAACGTCGGGCGCAACACCACGGTGCAGTTCGACCAGCGCGCCGGCACCCTGCCCGACGGCAGCAACGGCTGGGTGGCGCTCAACCGCGTCAACGATCCCAGCGGACGGCCGAGCCGCATCGCGGGGCAGATCAAGGCCGACGGCTCGGTCTACATCGTCAACCGCAACGGCATCGTCTTCACCGGCAGCAGCCAGGTCGACACGCGCTCGCTGGTGGCCAGCGCGCTGCGCCTGACCGACCGGCAGTTCATGGCCGGCATCAACACCAACGAGCTGCTCAAGGACCCCTACGGCAGTCCCACCAACACGCCGGCGCCGCAGTTCGGCGAGTTCCCCGAGGTCGCGCCCTACACCATCGACACCACGGTCGAGAACTCGGCGCCCTGGTTCACGCCCTCGCACGTGCCCGGCAGCGTGAGCGTGCAGGCCGGCGCGCGGCTCACGGCGCAGAAGGGCGGCAAGCTCATGCTGTTCGCGCCCAAGGTCGCGAATGCCGGCACCCTCTCGGCGCCCGACGGCCAGGTCGTGCTGGCGGCCGGCGAGAACATCTGGCTCTCGAGCGTGCCCTCGAACGCCGGGCCCGACACCGTGCCCTACTACCTGAGCCCGGCGCGCGGCTTCGAGGTCGCGGCCTCCGCGGTGCCGGCGATCGCCTTCGGCTACTACGGCGCGATGTACGGCATCGGCCAGCTCTCGCCCTCCGATTCGCAGCAGCGCTGGGTCAAGGGCGTGCGCGACACCGTGATGCCCGCGATGGTGGCGCGCGCCGCCGAGGTCGGCTACCAGGTCGACAACAGCGGCCAGATCGACGCGCCGCGCGGCGACATCACGCTCACCGGCCGCACCATCGCGCAGAACGGCATCCTGCAGGCGAGCTCGGCGCTCAACAACCGCGAGGGCTCGATCCGGCTGCAGGGCTGGAGCCAGGGCCTGCTGAGCCGCGAGGGCGAGTTCGCGGTGCCGATGTACTGGGACGCGGGCACGGTCACTTTCGGGCGCGGCAGCGTGACCGCCGTGATGCCCGACCTCAGCGACAAGACCGAGCTCGAGCTCGGCGCGCTGGCCACGCGCTACCGGCCCGGGCGCATCGTCGTGGGCGGCGAGCGCATCGACGTCCAGCAGGACGCGCGCCTGGTCGCGCCCGCGGGCGACATCCGGCTGCTGGCCACGGCCCAGCCCTCGGGCGTGGTGCCCGACAAGCCCGCCAACAACGACGCCAGCCTGCGCGACGGCAGCCGCATCTACATCGACGATGGCGCCTGGCTCAGCGTGGCCGGGCTGCAGGACATCCCGCTGTCGATGGCCAGCAACCTGGTCACGGCCGACCTGCGCATCAACGAGCTGCGCGATTCGCCGCTGTACCGCGACTCGTGGCTGCGCGGCCAGAAGGTGGTGGTGGACCGGCGCGTGCGCGGCGTGTTCGGCAACGGCCCGATGGCCGGCGTGCTGTGGATCGGCGAGAACGATCCGGGCGCCTGGGTCGGCACGCCGCTGGCCGACGTGTCGACCTGGGTCAACCTCAGCAAGACCACGGTCGGCGAACTCGCCACTTTGGGCGGCCACATCAACCTCAAGGCCGGCGGCTCGGTCATCACGCGCGCCGGCTCCATGCTCGACATCGCGGGCGGCTCGGTGAAGTATGGCGACGGCTGGATCGACACCACCAAGCTGCTGAGCGCCGACGGCCGCGTGGTCGACATCGGCCGCGCCACGCCCGACATGCAGTACGTCGGCATCGCCGGGCGCTTCAGCGACAGCCATGCGCGCTGGGGCGTGACCGACGACTGGCGCAGCGCGCTGATCGGCCGGCCGCGCTTCGAGCCCGGCTACACCGAGGGCCGCGACGCCGGCTCGATCCAGGTCTTCGCGGGCGAGGCCTACATCCTCGAAGGCGGCATCTGGGGCGGCACCGTCGCGGGCGAACGCGCCACCCAGCCGGTGACGCAGAGCCGCGGCGGCCGCCTGGTGTTGGGCAGCGCCGACAACCCCGCGTTCGCGTTCTCGCCCGGCCAGCTGATCCTGGGCAACCGGCCCGAACTGCTGCCGGCCGACTTCACGCTCGAGAGCCCGGTCGACAGCCGCTTCTTCACGGTCGACGGCGAGGGCCGCTACACCAAGACCAGCTGGCTCTCGACTGACACGCTCGAGGCCGCCGGCCTCGGCGCCATGACCTTCAACGTCGGCAAGGGCTTCCTGCTCGAGAAGGATGCCGTGCTCAGGCTCGAGCCCGGCGCCGCGCTCAACGTCGGCCTGGCGACCCTCGACACCAACGTGCCCGTGGCCATCGAGGGCACGGTCCGCGCGCCCGGCGGCTCGGTCAACCTGCCATCGGGACAGATCAGGCTCGGCGCGGGCGCGCGCATCGACGTCTCGGGGTCCTGGGTCAACACGGTCGCCGACGGCCCCGACCGGCTGCCGCACGCGATCAAGGGCGGCTCGATCATCCTGGGCGCGCTGCAGGCCGAGGCCGGCGCGGTGCTCGACGTGTCGGGCGGCGGCCAGGTCTCGGGCAGCGCGACCAAGCGCAGCGTCACGACCGGCAACGCCGGCGCGATCCAGCTGCTGACGCTGGGCAGCGCCGACACCCTCGATCGGCTCGACCTGCGCGCCTTCTCGGCCGGCTCGGGCGGCGCGCTGTCGATCAACGCCAACGGCTACGACGTGCAACTGGGTGGCAACAACGACGGCGGCGACGCGCTGCTGCACCTGCCCGCCGACCTCTACGCCTCGCGCGGCTTCCGTTCGCTGACGGTCGACAACGCCAAGGGCATCGCGGTGCCCGAGGGCGTGGCGGTCTCGCTGCGGCCGCAGGCCATCGATCTCGGCGGCGTCGATGCCACGCGCGTCGCCTCGGGCGCGAGCCTGGCCGAGCTGGGCCCGCTGCGCGCGCTGCCGCTCGAGCAGCGGCTCGCGCGCGCACCCGCCTCGCTGCTGCTGGCGGGCAACACGGTGGAGGTCGGCACCGGCGCGCGCATCGAGGTCGACACCGGCGGCTCGCTCCAGCTCGGCAACGACAGCGGCGCGATCGGCGTCGTGCCCGGCAGCATCGTCGTGCGCGGCACGCTCGAGGCGCCGGCCGGCCGCATCGGCCTCTACAGCGCCGGCGAGCTCCGGCTCGCGGACGGCGCGAGCCTGCTGGCGCGCGGCGTGCCGGCGATCCATCGCGACGGGCCCGTCGGCCGCAGCGGCAGCGTGCTCGACGGCGGCCGCGTGCTGCTGCGCGGCGACGTGCAGCTCGACGCGGGCAGCCTGATCGACGTGTCGGGCAGCGCGGGCGAGATCGACGTGCCGCGCCAGGGCTTCGCGCGCGATCGCGGTGCCGCGACGCTCGCGCTGGCCAGCGATGGCGGCAGCATCGAGATCGAGGGCCATGCCCAGGTGCTGGGCACCCTGCGCGCCCGTGCCGGTGGCGCCGGCGCGCGCGGCGGCAGCCTGAAGCTCACCAGCGGCGGCGGCGCGGAATCGCCGGCCGACCAGCTCAAGTGGATCATGCTGCAGTTTGCGGGCGGCGAAGGCGTCGCCAAGTGGGAGGACGCGATCGGCGTCGACTACAGCAGCTACTTCTCGACGGCCGCCGGCCCCTTCGTGTTCACGCGCGAGATGGTCGAGCTGTTCGAGGCCCTGCCCGACGCGGCCGACTTCCGGGTCGTGAACAAGGCGCCGGCCGCCGGCGGCGGCCCCGTCCTGCCCGATGCCACGACCTTCTTCGCCGACGGCTACCTCGAGGAGATCCTCAACTTCGGCCCCGGCTTCGACCTGCGCGGCGTGTTCACGGGCGCCGCCAGCGCCAAGCCGCCCTCGGTGCTGCTGGCTTCGGCCGTCAACGAAGGCGGCTTCGACCAGTTCGCGATCCAGACGCCGAAGACGGTGCGCCTCGACGGCGTGCACCTCCAGCTCGGCCGCTCGATCACCATCGGCGGCACGCTCGCGAACGCGGGCCGTGCCGATGCCAGCCTGCGGGCGCCGCGCATCGTGCTGTCGACGCCCTCGGTGACGCCCGGCAACGCGGCCGCCGAGCGCGCCGGCAGCCTGAACCTCGATGCCACGCTGATCGACATCGACGGCGGCGCCGCGATCCGCGGCTTCGCCGACACGGTGCTGACGGCGCGCGACCTGCGCATCGCCGACAACGTCGAGGCGCCCGGTGCCGTGCTCGACGTCGAGGGCCGCCTGCTGATGCAGGCGGCGCAGGTCTATCCGGCCACCGGCGCCAAGGCCACGATCCGCGCCACCGATGCGATCCGCATCGAACGCAACGGCGAGGCCGAGACGCCGCTGTCGGCCGCCGGCAGCCTGACCCTGGAAGCGCCGCGCATCGCGCAGAACGGCGTGCTGCGCGCGCCCTTCGGCCAGATCGTGCTGAAGGCGGGCGAAAGCGTGACGCTCGGCGCGGGCAGCATCACCTCGGTGTCGGGCGACGGCCTGGTGCTGCCCTACGGCGCGCTGCGCAACAACGAGTTCTGGACCGACCCGACCCGGCCCCAGACCGAGGCCGCGGTCGACCTGAACGCGCCGCCCGAGAAGCGCATCACGCTCGATGCGCCGAGCGTGGAACTGGCGGCGGGCTCGGTGGTCGACGTGGCCGGCGGCGGCGACCTGCATGCGCGCGAGTTCGTGCCTGGCACCGGCGGCTCGCACGACCTGCTCGCCATGCCCGGCGTGTTCGCGATCCTGCCCGCGAGCCGGGCCGCCATGGCGCCGGGCGCCGCGGTGGGCGAACGCATCTGGCTCGCGGGCGGCCAGGGCCTGGAGGCCGGCTGGTATGCCGTGCTGCCCGCGAGCTACGCGGCGCTGCCGGGCGCCTTCGCGGTCATGCCCGGCGGCGGCGCGGCCTCGGCCGCCGCAACCCGCACCGTGGCCGTGGCCGACGGCTCGATGGTGGTCTCGGGCTACCGCGGCGACGGGCTGACCGGCGCGCGCGAGGCCGGCTACACCGCCTGGCGCGTGCTGCCGGGCCAGGCGCTGCGCGGCTACAGCGAATACAACGAGGCGCTGGCCAGCGAGTTCTTCTCGTCCGACGCCTTCCGGCTCACGCAGTACCGGCGCACCGGCACCGACATCGCGATCCCGCGGCTGCCGGTGGATGCCGGCTCGCTGGTGCTGCGCGCCACCGACTCGCTCAAGCTCGACGGCCGCCTCGACATGAAGGCGGCGGCCGGCGGACGCGGCGGCATGCTGGACATCGCGGCCCAGAAGATCGTCGTGGTGGGCGCGGGCCAGGACGGCAGCGCGCTGCGCGCCCAGGGTTACCTGGTGATCGACGCGGCCTCGCTGTCGAACACCGGCGCGGCCAGCCTGCTGATCGGCGGCGTGCGCACCGGCGACCCGCTGGGCATGCGCGTCGAGGTCACGGCCAGCGACATCGTGGTGCGCAACGACGGGCAGTCCGCGCTGTCGGGCCCCGAGCTGATCCTCGCGGCGAGCGGCCAGGTCACGGTCGAGTCGGGCAGCGTGCTGACGGCGCGCGGCGGCACGGCCAGCACCGGCAGCCTGGTGATCGCGCCGCAGGCCAAGGCCATCTACACCGACCCCGACGGCTGGCTCGACGACAACTACGACGGCGTGATCGACGCCAAGGACGCGCTCGACGACGTGCTGACCGCGAAGGCGCGCGACTGGGGCGCGCTGATCCGGCTGTCGAACGCGGGCGATGCGCGCGTGCTGCGCGAGGGCGTGGACCTGAGCGAAGGCGGCCGCGCGCTGATCCAGGAAGGCGCGGTGCTGCAGGGCGGCGCCTCGCTGACCATCGATGCCACGCGCGGCACCACCCTCGCCTCGTCGGCGCAGGTCTCGGGCAGCGGCATCACGCTGAGCGGCGGCCGCGTGGGCTTCGGCGGCGGCAGCGAGGGGCTGGTGTTCGACCAGCGCGCGCTGGCCCAGCTCGCGAATGCCGAGCGGCTGCGGCTGCGCAGCTACACCAGCATGGACTTCCACGGCGACATCGACTTCGGCCGCGCCGGCCTCGGCAACGTGACGCTCGACGCGGCCACGCTGGCGGGCTACGGCAACGCGAGCGTGGTGCTGCGCGCCCAGGGCCTGACCCTGGAGAACAGCGTGGCGGCGGTGGCCGATGCCGGCGCGCTGCCGGTGGGCACCGGCACGCTGGCGATCCGCGCCGACGAGCTGGTGCTGGGCACGGGCGACAAGTCGGTGCAGGGCTTCGGCCAGCTGGAACTGGCCGCGACGCGGCGCATCCTCGTCGAAGGCAGCGGCGCGCTCGATGCCGGCGCGGCCGACATCCGGCTCGCCACGCCGCTGCTGACGGCGCGCGCTGCGGCGACGCAGGCCCTGCGCACCACCGGCCTGCTGGCGCTCGCGGGCAGCGAAGGCGCTGCCTCCGAGGCCGACCCGGCCGATGGCCAGGGCGCGCGCCTCACGCTGGCCGGCGGCCGCGTCGACCTCGCGTCGCAGGTGCTCGCGCGCGGCGGCTCGGTGAACGTGACGGCGGCCAGCGGCGACCTGCGGCTGCGCGAGGGCGCGGCGATCGACGTCTCGGGCTTCGAGAAGCGCTTCTTCGACGTCACCCAGTACGGCGACGCGGGCTCGATCGTCCTCACCGCGATCGGCGGCTCGGTGCGGCTCGACGCCGGCGCCGCGCTGCGCCTGGCGGGCGCGCCGGCCGGCGGCGCGGCCGGCAACCTCGCGCTCACCGTGACCGGCAACGGCGCCGTGGTGCTCGACGGCCTGCTCGATGCCCATGCCGCGAGCGGGCAACGCGCCGGCTCGATCTCGTACGACAGCGCCTCGCTGCCCGACTTCGCGGGCCTGAGCGCGCGGCTCAACGACGCCGGCTTCCGGGCCTCGCGCTCGTTCCGCGTGCGCAGCGGCGACGTGCTGCTCGACGGCACCACGCGGGCCGAGGACTTCCTGCTGGTGGCCGACCAGGGCCACGTCACGCTCGACGGCATGCTCGACACGCGCTCGGCCTACGGCGGGCGCATCCGCGTGGTGGCCGGCGACGGCATCACGATGAACGCGAACGCCGCGCTGCTCGCAGGCGCCACCGGCCCGCTGGGCTATGGCTCGGTCACGCTCGATGCCGCCGATGGCGCGCTCGACCTGCGCGGCGGCCGCATCGACGTGGGCGGCGGCCAGGGCGGCCGCGTGCGCCTGCGCGCCGGCCAAACGGCGGGGCATGACGACCTGCGGGTGACGGCACTGAATGCCGACATCGTCGGCGCGCAATCGGCCGTGCTCGAGGGCGTGGCGCGCTACGACGTGGCCGACTACGACGGCCTGAGCGTCGACTCGGTGAAGGCCGACGCGATCGCGCATGCGCGCACTTTCGAAGGCAAGGCACAGGCCATCGCGGCGCGGCTCGGCGCCAGCGGCATCGCCGTGATGCCCGGCATCGAGATCGGCAGCGCGGGCGATCTCGCGCTGCAGTCGGACTGGAACCTGGCGCAGGATTTCGCCACCGCGCGCGAAGGCTCGCTGACCCTGCGCGCCGGCGGCAACCTGCTGCTCAACGGATCGATCAGCGATGGCTTCTCCGACGCGACCACCGCCGGCAGCCTGCAGACCGGCCGCTCGTGGAACCTCGCGCTGGTGGCCGGCGCCGACCGCGGCTCGGCCAATGCGCTGGCGCTGGTGCCGCTGGCCGCGCAGGCGGCCGGCCAGGGCACGATCACGCTCGGCGCGGCCGACGCCGGCAAGCTGGTGCGCACCGGCACCGGCGAGATCGAACTGCGCGCCGGGCGCGACCTGGTGCTGGCCGACAAGGTGTCGGCCATCTATACGGCCGGGCGCCGCGACACCACCACCTACGACGACTTCACTGCACCGGCCGACGCGGCCTACGGCATCGACGGCGGCAGCATGCGGCTGGTGGCGCAGGGCTCGGTGCATGCCAAGCCCACCGACCAGAGCTTCGTCGAATGGCTGCGGCGCCAGGGCCAGGGCAACTGGCGCACCGGCCTGTTCTCCGACTGGTCCGACGAATGGGGCACGCGCTTCACCGGCATGCAGCCGAGCTGGTGGATCGACCCGGGCCAGTTCCAGGGCCTGGGCGCGCTCGGCGGCGGCAACCTGGCGCTGGAGGCCGGCGGCGACCTCGACAACGTGGTGGCGGTGCTGCCGACCAATGCCCGCCTGCGCGGCGCGCTGGCACCGGGCCAGGCGGCCACGCTCGAGATGCGCAACGGCGGCCTGTTCGACATCAAGGCGGGCGGCACGATCCGCGCCGGCCACTACTACGTCGGCCGCGGCGCCGGCAGCATCACGGCCGGCGAGATGGCGGTCGGCCGCACCGTCACCGCCACCGACGCCAATGGCGTCCACACCTGGGACATCGCGCCGATCCTCGCGCTCGGCGACGCCACGCTCGACGTGCGCACCCAGGGCAACCTGCGGCTCGAGACCGTGGTCGACCCGCTGCTGCTGCAGGCACCGCTGGTGTTCGATCCCTGCTGCGGCCCGGTCGATCCGGGCGCCTACATGAGCGGCCACACCAACCGCACGGCGCTGCGGCTGGTCTCGCTCGGCGGCGACCTCACGCTGGTCGACACCACCTATGCCGAGAGCCGCCAGATTCCCTACATGCCGATCTTCCGCGACCCCGACGGCTCGCCCTATGCCGAGAGCGCGATCGGCCAGGGCGGCAACCGCTACCCGGCCGCGACGCAGGTCGTGGCCATGAGCGGCTCGGTGATCGTGCAGGGACCGGTCTACACCATGACCGCGCCGATGGCCGTGACGCCGGAGCTCGGCTACATCGCGGCACGCGCTCCGGGCGCGCCGGCACCGCAGGCCGACTTCCAGCTGCTGGCGGCGCAGGACCTGGTGTTCCGCTCCGAGGGCACCGGCTCGCTGGTCAGCGTGCCGCGCATCGTGCTCTCGCGCGCGGCGCCCGAACTCATCCCCTCGCCGCTGATGCCGCGCGGCCGCGAGGAGGAGTCGGGCTCGGGCATCGGCCTGGACGGCGTGCTGCAGAACACCTTCGGCTCGTCCTATTCGCGCCAGCTCGGGCTCAACAATCCCGAGAAGATGCCGCTCGACGGCGACCACTCGCCGAGCCGCATCTATGCGCTCGGCGGCTCCATCCTCGGCGCCACCGTGGCGACCAACGAGGAGAGCTGGATCCGCGCCGGCCACGACATCCGCCAGGTCTCGTACAACCTGCGCAACCTGCATGGCAGCGACGTCTCGATCGTCTCGGCCGGCAACGACGTCATCGGCAGCGCGACCGACGTGGTCGGCAGCAGCCCCGGCATCGTGATCGAGGGGCCCGGCGCGCTGCTGGTGAGCGCGGGGCGCGACATCTTCGCGCCCGGTGCGCGCGACGGCAACACCTTCCCGCTGACCATCCAGTCGGTCGGCAACCAGAGCTACGCCTTCAACGCGAGCGAGCCGCGCACCCAGACCCTCGTCAAGGGCCTGCCCGAGCGCGGCGCCTCGATCACGCTGATGGCCGGCCTGCAGGGCAAGGAGCCCGACTACGCCGCCTTCGCGCAGGCCTACCTCGACCCCGCGCGTGCGGCCAGCATGCCGGCCTACCTGACGCAGACGCTCGACGGGCGCACGCTGCCGCTGTACCTCACCGACGACGTGCGCCTGCTCGACGGCGGCGGCAAGAAGTTCGAGCGCCGCGGCCTGGTCTCGTTCGTGCAGGAGGCCGTGGGCGAGACGCTGGCACCGCTCGATGCCTGGGCCCGCTTCCAGACCCTGCCCGCGCCCGCGCGCGAACGCTTCCTGCGCGAGGTCTACATGCAGGAGCTGCGCAATGCCGGGCGCGACCAGCTGCTGCCCGGCGTCGACGACCTGCCGCTCAATGGCGGCTACAACCGCGGCTACGGCGCCATCGCCACGCTGTTCCCCGGCAGCGGCTGGAAGGGCGACGTGCAGATGGCCGACGGCAGCGTGCGCACCCTGCAGGGCGGCGGCATCGAGGTGCTGGCGCCCGGCGGCGGCCTGCAGGTGGCGGCGCTGGGCCAGGCGCCGGCCGACGGCCGCGGCCTGGTCACCTTGGGCGACGGCGACATCCACGTGTTCACCGCGCGCGACGTGCTGCTCAACCGCTCGCGCATGCTGACCTTCGCGGGCGGCGACGAGATCATCTGGTCGACGCTCGGCGACATCGACGCGGGCCGCGGCGCGAAGACCACGCGCTCGTTCCGCCAGCCGGTGATCGAGACCGACGCCGACGGCATCACGCGCGCGCTCGAGAAGGCCGACATCACGGGCTCGGGCATCGGCACCGTCGAGGGCTTCGAGAACGTGGTACCGGGCGACGTCGACCTGGTGGCGCCGAAGGGCACGGTCAACGCGGGCGATGCGGGCATCCGCGTCAGCGGCAACCTCAACATCGCCGCGCTGCATGTGCTCAATGCCGCCAACATCGAGGTCAAGGGCGAATCGAAGGGCCTGCCGGTGGTGACGGCCGTCAACGTCGGCGCGCTCACCAACGCCAGCGCCGCGGCCTCGCAGGCCGCCAACGCCGCGCAGGAGACGGTGCAGCGCGAGCGCGCCGCGAGCCGCCAGGCCCTGCCCTCGGTGTTCACGGTGCGCGTGCTGGGCTTCGGCAACGAACCGGCCGAAGGCCGCGAGCCGCCGCCCGAAGCCCGGCCCGGCGTGGTGCGCTACGAGCCGAACCACCGCGTACAGGTGATCGGGCATGGCGCCGAACTCAAGCCCGACCTGCTGGCACGGCTGACCGAGGAAGAACGGCGCCGCCTGCAACAGCGCGACTGACGCGTCCGTCACGCGCAGCGAGCGCGCCCTGTCCCGGCGGGACGGGGCGCGGCCCCGCCGTTCCCGCCCTCAGGAGAGCAGACCCGTCATGGACATGAGCATCCACGTTCACCTGGCCACGCCCGAGGCCGGCGCCGAGCCCGGCCGCGCGCTGCGCGACTGCCTGGTGGCGAACTACCAGCAACTGCATCGCCGGCTGCAGCGGCACCTGGGCTGCGCCGACCGCGCCAGCGACTGCCTGCACGACGCCTGGCTGCGGCTCGGCGACATGGCGGCGATGCCGGCGGTGCAGGCGCCCGAGGCCTATGTCTATCGCGTCGCCTGCAACGTGGCGCTGGACCGGCTGCGCGGCGAGCGCGCGTCGTTCCAGGTCCAGGAGCCCGAGCTCGAGACCTTCGCCGATCCCTCGCCGGGCCCCGAGGCCGTGGCCGAGGCGCGCTCCGAGCTGCGGGCGCTCGAGCGCGCGATGCAGCGGCTGCCACGCCGCCATCGCGCGGTGCTCGAGGCGCTGCGCATCGAGGAGATGACGCGCCAGGAAGTGGCGCGGCACTACCAGCTCTCGCTGCGCAATGTAGACACCGCGTTGCGGTTGGCGCTGCGGCATTGCGCGCCGTGCGCGGCCGCCGATTGATGCCGCCTCAGCGCAGCGGCCGCCGCGCGGTGCTCGGGCCCGCGAGCACTTGCTGCCCGCTGTGCAGCGCGCAGTAGCTCAGCGCCTGCTGAAGGGCGGTGTCGACGCTGCGCAGCGACAGGCCATAGCGGCTCGCGACCTCGTGCCGCGTCATCTCCTCGATGCGCAGCGCCTCGAGCACCGCGCGATGGCGGCGCGGCAGGCGTTGCATCGCGCGGTCCACGGCCTGCAGCCTCGAGCGCGACTCGCTGATCAGCTCGGGCCCCGGCGCCGGGTCGATCAGCTGGTCGAGCTCGATCTCGCCGCCCTGCCGCGCATGGCGGTTGGCGCGCAACTGGTCGACGGCCGCATTGCAGGCCATGCGGAACACATAGGCCTCGGGCGCCTGCACCGCCTGCGCCACGCCGAGTTCGCCCAGGCGCAGCCAGGTGTCGTGCAGGCAATCGGCCGCGAGGTCCTGGCAGCCGAGACGGCGCGCGAGGCGCTGGCGCAGGCGCTCGTAGTTCGCGACCAGGAAGTCGCGCAGCGCCGCGCCCTGGGGCATGCCCTCGGGCCGCTTCAGCGCGTGCTGGATGCTCATGTCCATCGCGGTTCGATCCTTGACCTGGGTTCGAGGCCGCGGTGCGCGGCGAAGCCCTCCCCCGCCCGCGCTGCGCGAAGCAGGCGGGATGCGGGGAGGTCCGTGGTGGGAGCGCTAGCGGTCCTGCAGCAGCCGGCGGCGCTCGTCCTCGGTGAGCCGCGCCAGCTGACCGGGGCGGAAGTCCTGGCCGCGGCCGACCAGCTGCACGAGGTTCGCCGGGTCGTAGCGTTCCTTCGGCGGCAGGCTGGCACCGGTCGAAGGCTTGGGTGCCTCGTCGCGGCCATCGCGGCCCTCGGGCTGCTCGTTGCCGAAGCCCAGCACGCGCACCGTGAACACCGAGGGCAAGGCCTGGCGCGCGGCCGTGCGTTCACGCTGCACCGTGTCCTGCGCCGCCATCGCGGCTTGCGAAGCCGCGGCGCTGGCATTGGTGAGCGCGCCGACGTTCACCGACGCGATCACCGGCAACCCGGCCGACTCGCCCTTGACCTGGATGTTGGCCGCGTTGACCACCTGCAAAGCCGCGAGGTTCACGTTGCCCGACACGCGAATCCCCGCCTCGCCCGCATCGATGGTGCCCAGCGGCGCGATCAGGTCCACGTCGCCCGGCGGCACTTCCGGAATCGGATCGAGCGTCGCGATGCCCGCGCCCGTGCTCGGCACGTTGGGCGACAGCTTCACGTTGCCGAGCGCGTCGTACTCGCGCTTGGGCGGCGTGTAGACCAGCGTGGTCTTCGAGCCGCGCCCCGCGTTGATGTCGCCCTCGGCCGACCAGCCGAGGATGTCGCCGCCGAAGGTGGTCATGATGCGCGACAGGCCCAGCAGGATGCTGCCCTTGCTGTACATCTGGATGCTGCCCTCGCCCTGCGTGAGCAGGCCGGCGGGCGTGACCTCGTCGCCCGTCGCGGGCACCACGCCTTCCACGCCCACGACCGTGCTGCCGCCCGGCGTCAGGGTCTGGATCGCGCCGCCGGCCACGGTGCGCACGCCGGCGTTGGTGCTGGCGCCCTGGAACAGCGTGATGTCGCCGTTGCGCGCCACCGGCCGGCCGGCCGCGTCGAGCGTGGGGAACAGCGCGGCGATGGCCTCGCGGCCGCGCAGGTAGCTGCCGTAGCGCTTGCTGTCCACGTCGTTGTACTCGCGGCCACCGGCCGTGAGTTCGGCATAGAACACCTGGCGCACGAACACGCGCTGCTGCTCGCCGGGCAGCGCCTCGAAATAGCGCAGCGCCTCGGCCGCCGTGCCCGAGAAGCCGAAGCGTTCGCCCAGCCAGGCCGCCAGCTCCGCGTCGTAGGTCTTCGCGACCTTGCCCGGCTGATCGGCCAGCGCGCCCGAGGCATCGATCAGGTTGGCCGGATCGAGGTAGCGCTTCGCGAAACCCGCGACATCGCTCGCGCCCTCGCCCGGCGTGCCCGCGCCCAGGCCGGCCTGCAGCACGATGCCGGCGCCCGGGCGCTTGTCGGCCGCCGAGACCGGCCCGAGGCTGGTGAGGCTCGCGCGGTTGCCGAGGTAGATGTCGCCGCCCGCGCTCACCTCCAGCGTGCCCGGGCCGAGGATCGCGAAGCCGGTGGCGCTGCCCTGGTTGAAGATGTCGCCGCCCGCGGCCACCATCGACACCTCGGCGGCGCTGCCGTGCGCGATCAGGCCGCCGCTGTTGACGACGTCGCCGCCGGCCAGCATGCGCAGCGGCTTCGAGGCCAGGAAGTACTGGCCCTGCGTGCCGTCGAAGCTGCTGCCGATGTTGCGCACCTCGCCGATCGCGACGCTCTGGATGTCGCCGCGCAGCGCATAGACGTGCGAGACGGTGCCGCTGCCGGCCATGCTGTCGTCGCTCAGCGTGTTGGGGCCGAACATGAACGGCGTGCCGCCGGTGCCGTTGTAGCGCCCGTTGTAGGGGCTGTAGGCGTTCGCGTAGATGATCAGGTTCGCGATGCCGTCGATCGCCGAGGTGCCGCCGCGCCAGTAGTTGCTCGCGAGCAGCGCCGCGTCGTCGAAGTCGCCGGGCGTCATCGCGCGCCAGGCCGGCCGCAACGGCGTGGCGATGGCGTCGGCCGGGGTGCCCAGCAGGCCGATCGGCGAGCCGGCGTTGCTGCTGTTGTTCGCGCTCACGCCCGACACCCGGTTGCCGGCCAGCAGCTCGAGCTGGCCGGTGGGCGACGGCATCAGGTAGTCGTCCTGCTGCCGGCCCGCGAAGTAGATGCTGCCGCCGGGCGCCACCGCGCGCAGCACCGAGGGCAGGAACGCGGTCGTGGTGTCGGAGGAGGTGCCCAGCGGCGAGAGGTTGCCGCCGGCCGAGAACAGCTCGATCGCGGTGGCGTTGGTCCACAGCGTGTACCAGCTCGAGGCGGCGCCCTCGCTGCCGTCGGCCAGGCTGACCCGGGTCTCCAGCCGCTGGATGCCGCGGCCCGGATCGATCACGCCGCGCAGCACCAGGTCGCCCAGCGTCTGCACGCTGACCCGGCCGTCGCCCGGCGCGAACACCGCGCCGCCGCGGCTGGCGGCCGAATAGGCGATGTAGGGATCGAGGCCGCGCGGGTCGTCGTTGAGGCTCACGCTGTAGCTCTTGAGCTGCATCACGCCGAGGCTGGCCGCGCGCAGCGCGGTGTCGCCGCGCAGGTTGGCGTACTGGCCGCCGTAGATCCGGCCATCGGCCTGCACCGAGAGCAGGCCGCCGCCGGTCTGCGCCACCTTGCCGTCGATCACGCGGCCGCTGCCGCCGACCGCGACCACGATGCCGCGGCCGCTGGTGGGCAGGTCGGTGTCGGCGAGGTCGGTGCCGATGTCGCCGCCCGCGCGCACCCGCGCATTGCCGCCGCCCAATGCGCCCAGGCCCGCGTAGGCCGCCAGACCGAGGCCCGCGTAGTCGGCATACACGCCGGGGCCGTCAAGCACGTAGGAGCCGAACATCACGCCCCAGCCGGTGGCCTGGCCGAGTTCGCCGGCGCCCTGGCGCAGCAGCCAGCCGCCGACCAGCTCGGAATTGCTCCCCTGCAGGCCATGGATGTTGCCGCCGGCCGCCAGCGTGAAGTCGCCGCCGCCGGTCGTGTACCACATGCGGTTCGGGTCGATGGCCGCGAGGTAGCCGTCGCGGTCGCCGAGGTTGCTGCCCAGCGTGGTGCCGTCGGGCTGCAGTTCGCGCGGCGCGTTCCAGACCGTGCCGGCGCCCGTGCCCGGCACCCAGGTGCCCGCGGTGTACACGCCGTAGAGGCTTTGCTGCGTGTAGTCGCCCGCGGCGAACAGCTCGAGATCGCCGGTGCCGGTGCGCACCACGCTCGTGCCGGGCGCCTGCGGCCCCAGGCCCTTGCCCTGCAGGTTGACCTGGAACGGATCGTTGAGCGTGATGCCCCCGCCCTGCGAACGCACGGCGCGCGAATCGCTGCTGCCGAGGTCGGCGCCGCCCACCAGCCGCATCGACCACGAGGCGCTGCCCGCGCCGAGCATCGGCGCGATGGCCCAGATCGCGCGGCTGCCGGTCTGTGCGAGCGCGCTGCTCACGAACATGCCGGCCGGCAGCACGCTGCCGGCCGCGAGCTCGACCGGGTCGGCCAGCTCGAGGCCGTTGAGCACGGCCACGTCGGTGCCGGCGCGCCAGGTCGTGGCCGCCATGCGCATCCCGTAGATCGCGACGTTGCTGAACTGGATCGCGTTCATGCCCGCGCGCAGCACGGTGCCGGCCGGCAGCCGCAGGTTCGCCGTGGTGGTGCCGATCACGCCGACCAGCGTCGAGGTGTTGGTGCCCGCGGGGATCACGCGGCCGGTCGGCAGGATGATGTCGGCCGTGGTGACCACGTTCGCCTTCACGCGGTTGTTCAGGGTGTTGCCGCCGAGCACCACGTCCATCGGCAGCGGTGTGTCGTCCGACAGGGTCAGCAGCGTGTTGGCCGGCAGCGGGAGGTCGAAGCCGAGCACGCCCCCATACGGCAGCTGGCTGCCCGCGGCGAGGGTGAGGCCGCCCGCGGGCACCTGGTAATCGGTCTCCAGCGTCACCGAGTTCAGCACCTCGCGGTAGACCTTGCTGTCGGGCGAATCCGGCGGCGGCGCGAAGCCGTCGTTGATGCTGCCGTCGATGTGCAGCTCGCCGCCCGCGCGCAAGGTGAGCACGCCGGCCTCGCCCGCCCCGCGCGTGCCGTTCGCGCCCGGGCCGTAGCGGTAGCCCGAGAGATCGAGGTCGCCCACGGTGTGCAGGTCGCCGCTGCTGCGGATCTCCACGCCGGGGCGCAGGTGGAAGGCGTCGCCGTCGATCTTCAGGCCCGCCAGCCGGCCCTGCAGGCCGGCGTTGTTCCAGGCCGCATCGATGAAGGCGCGGCTGCGCGCGTCGATCTGGTCGAGGCCGACCATGCCGTCGGCGCCGACCGGGCTGCCGCTGGCATCGCCGTTGTTCTGCTTGACGCTGCCGTTGGCGTCGGTGGGCTGGTAGGTCCAGAAGGCATTGACCGCCACGCTCTTCGCGCCGCGGATGTTGAGCGGCGCGGGCGCGTCGATGCGCAGGTCGCCGCTGGTCTCGCCGGTGCGCGGCGCGTTGATGTCGAGCTGGCCGCGCGCGATGCCGTCGGCCGCGCGCAGGTCGAAGCTGGCGCCGCCGGCCAGCCGCACCGTGCCCTGGCTCGAGCTCAGCGCGATGCGCGCGCGGTTCGCGGCATCGATCGGCGCGCCGCGGCTGTCCACGGCCAGTGCGGTGGCATGCGCGTCGAGCAGTGCCGAGGCCTCGAGCGCGAGCTCGTCGCGCGCCGACAGCACGATGCTGCCGACGCCGCGGCCCGAGGCGTCGAGCGTGCCGCCGATGCGCAGGCTGCCGCCATCCACCGCGATCGTGATCTCGTGCGCGCGCACGCCGTCGCCCACGCGCAGGTCGCCGTTCTTCACGGTGAAGCTGCGCGCGCCGAAGAAGCCGGCCTCGCCGAGCTGGCGGTTGAGCTGCACGAAGGCATCGTCGCCGAGGCGCGCGGTCGTCAGCGCGAAGCGGCCGTCGGCGAAGTCCGCGCCGCCGCCCGCGGCGCGCAGCGTGCCCGCGAGGCTCACGCTGCCGTTGGCGGCGCTGGCCGAGAACGAGCCCGCGTCCTGCCGCGCGGCCGAGACGTCCACGCGCGAACCGGCCGCCAGGTCGATGTTGCCGTGCGCGCTCTCCAGCTTCAGATCGCCGCCCCAGCTCGACTTGCGCACGTCGAAGAAGTCGATGCTGCGGCCCGCGAGGTCGATGGCCGCGCCGTCGCCGAGCGCGATGTCGCCGTCGGCGCGCACCGAGAGCCGGCCGCTGGGCAGCGCCAGCGCGGTGTCGAGCCGCACCGAGCGCGCCTCGAGCGCCAGGCTGGCGCCGAGCGTGTCGAGCGCCGCGGTGTCGGCACGGGTGCCGGCGTCGGGCGCGATCGCTTCCAGCCGTCCGCCCGCCACGTACTTCATGCTCGAGCCGGCCTCGCCGGTCCACAGCGGCGTGACGATGCGCAGGTCGCCGCCCGTGCGGCTGCCGTCGGCGGCCTGGGTGCCGCCCACGGTGAGGCTGCCGGCGTTGTTCGCGCTCACGCGGTCCGCGGCATGGATCTCCACGCCGGCGAAGCCCAGCGCGAGGCGGTCGAGCGCGGTCTGGCGCTGCGGCCGGCTCAGCGCGTCGTAGCCGAACAGCACCGTCTGCGCGTCGATCACCAGCCGGCCGCTGCCGGTGCCCGGTCCGCCGGCCTGCACCGGCGCGGGCGCCACGCTGGCATAGGGGTTGTCGGCGCTGCCGACGCCGGTGCCGATGCCGTTCCACACCAGGTTGCGGGTGGCGATGCGCACGGTGTCGCCGGCACTGCCCCAGCCGTAGAAGGCCGGCGTCGCGAACACCATCTGCACCGGCGAGTCGCCGGTGTCGAGCGTGACCGTGCCGTAGAAGTTGAAGGCGCCGCCGGCCGTGAGGTTGAGCCGCTCGAGCGCCGGCACGCCGGCTTCGGCCGAGGGGCGCAGCAGCCGGTCGAGCACGGCCTGCGTCAGGTGCCAGCCCTGCGGCTGCACGCCCGCCGCCGCGGCCGCGGCCAGGCTCTCGGCGGTGCCGATGCTGATCTGGTTCTGCGCCACCGTGAGGTAGCGCGCGCCCATGTCGACCTCGCCGAGCTCGAGCGCGCCCGGTGCCGCGAAGGCGATGGTGCCTTCGGTGCGCAGCCGCGCGCCGTCGGCCACGGCGATGGTGCTCGTGCCCGCCGAGGGCAGGAAGTCGAGCAGGCCGTTGCCCACGGCCAGCACCGCCGGTCCGCCCGCGAACTGCCCCGACGAGAGGCTGTTGGCATAGACGTAGCCGAGTGCCGAATCGATGACCCGGCCGCCGAAGCCGCGCGTGTCGATGCCGGCGCCGCCCTCGAGCGAGATCGCGTCGCCGACCAGGAACACCTGGCCGGCCTTGAGCACCGTGCCGTCGCGCAGCACCACGCCCGGATGCTCGCGGCCGTCCTGGCCGAAGTACATGCGCGCGCTCTCGCCCAGGGTGCTGGCACCGTCGAAGTAGCGCCAGGCGCCGCCGATCGCCAGCGAGGGCGCCGCGAAGGCATTGAGCGCGCTGTCGGCCAGCGACAGCCGGCTGCCGTCGCGCACCGCGTCGGCGGCATCGCGCGGCCGGACCTCGATGAGCTTGCCGTCGGACCCCACGAACATCAGGCCGTCGATGCCGCGCGCCTCGCCACGCGTCGCGCCGCCGAACAGCGCCGTGCCCTCGAAGCGCAGCGGCTCCTGCACCTTGTCGCTGGCGCGCAGCTGCAGGTCGAGGATCTTGCCATCCTCGGGCAGGCGCGAGCGCACCGTGCCGAACTGCTCGGCCTGCGCGAGCAGGAACTCGCTGAAGCCGGTCTCGTTGTACTGGGCCAGGTCGCGCACCGCATCGGCCGGCGTGAGCAGCACCTGCGTGGGCACCGCGGCGCGCTTGGCGGTGCCGGCCACGCGCTGCACGGCGCTGGCCAGCCACGAGCCACCCGCGGCCGTCACGGTGCCCGCCGTGCCCAGGCTGCGCAGCGGCAGTTGCGCGCCGAGCTCGACGCGGAAGGCGCCGGGCATCAGCGCGAAGCTCGCGGGCATCAAGGTGTAGGTGCCCGCGGGCAGGCCGGGCACGCCGGCGCCGATCTCGATCTGCGCGCCGATGGCCGGATCGCCCGCGCCCTTGTCGAGGATCACCGGCGCATAGCCCGGGTCGTGGCCCGGCACGATGGCGTAGACGCCGTTGCCCGGCTGGCTGAAGCGGCGCAGCGAGGCATTGGCGGGGTTGGTGTTGACCAGCGGCGTGTTGAGCACGTTGACCGAGCCGCCGCGGCCCGAGGTGAAGCCCTCGCCATGCAGCACGCCGCCGCCCGAGAGGTCGAGCACCGCGCCGGCCTCGCCCACCAGCCGCGTGGCGCCGATGCTGATGCCGCTGACCAGCGCGTCGGTGTCGGCCGACTTGGTGCCGCTGTTGTCGCCGCGGCTCACGTAGGTGTCGGCGAGGTTGTACTGCGTGGTGTAGCGGCCGTTCTTCGCGAGGCCGGCGTAGCTCACGCCGTCCACCGTGCCGCCGAAGGGCATCTCCATGCCGGCGGCGCTGACCGAGGTCAGGCTGCCGTCGCGCAGGATCACCGTGGGGTCGGTGAGCTTCGCGTTCACCGGGCCGAAGCCCGGGCCGCCGTTGAGCACCAGCACGGCCTGCCAGTCGGTGCCCAGAAAACCGCCCAGCGTGTTGATCGAGATGTTGCCCAGCGGCGCGCGCACCACGCCGCCCTGGTCGACGGTGCCGCCGAGCAGCACCAGCTGGCCGAAGGCCGAGTACGGCACCTCGGGCACGCTGCCGGTGCTGGAGCGGATGGTGAGCGTGCTGTCGGGCGCGATGCCCGTGGGGCGGTTGCCCGCGACCAGCGCCGCGTAGGCGCCCGACATCGGATAGACCTGCGCGGCGCGCACCGCGAGGTTGCCGCTCACATTGAAGCCGCCGGCCAGGCGCACGTCGCCGCTGCTGTGCAGCGCCACGTCGGCGAAGCCGTCGAGCACGATCCGGTTCTGCGGCAGCGAGCCGACGCCGTCGGGCGAGCCCGCGCCCTTCACGCCAGTGGCGCCCGAGAGCACCGCGCCGTAGAGGTCGATCAGGTCGGCCGACAGGGTCAGCGCGCTGCGGCCCGCGGGCGCGGCGCCGCCACCGGCCAGCGCGAGGCCCGGCATGAAGGTCGGCGGCAGCGTCTCCTTCAGGTCCCAGTTGCCGCCGTCCAGGCGGATGTAGGGCGCGGCGATGCGCACCTGCGCATCGGGCGTGCCGTCGGCCACGGTCAGCACGCCGCGCTTCAGGTTCAGGCTGCGGCCGAGTTGCAGATCGAGGTCGCCGTCGAACAGGATGCGGTCGTGCGCCGACAGCGTGAGCGCGTCGAAGCCGCCGGCGCGCACCTGGTCGGCACCGAGCGTGGCCTGGCCGTAGACCAGCCGGGCATCGGCCTCGCCGGGCGCGAGGTCGGACGCCAGGCCGCTGGGCGCGGCGTTCTGCACCAGCCGCACCGTGTAGAGCTGGTTGCGCGCCTCGCCGACCGGCTCGCGCGTGGGGTCCTGCAGCCGTTCCTGCAGGTACAGGCCCAGCGAGCCGCCGAAGGCGTTGGCGCCGCCGGCCTGCGCGCGCAAGGTGCCGTCGAGCACGATGCCGCTGTACGAGCGCATCTCGATGCCGCCGCCATCGCCCGCCAGCATCACCGTGCGCGACACCGCCGGGCCGTTCGCGCCCGCGGCCGCGTCGACCTCGGCCGCCGCGCCCGAGGCATCGAGCAAGGCGCCCGGGCGCACGATCACGTAGGCATCGCTGAGGCCCACGGCGATGGTGCCGCCGCCGGGCGCCACGCCGTAGGCGCGGCCCTGCGTGTCGCGCGCCACGTGGGCGCGGCCGGCCACGTCGAGCACCGCGGTTTCGCCGATCCACACCGACTGGCCCGCGGTAGAGAGCAGCACGTTCGCGCCCTGCGCCTGCGGCAGGCTCGCGAGGTCGATGCGGCCGCCCCAGGCATCGAGCCGGCCTTCGACGCTGAGCTGCCCGTCGGCACGCAGCGCGATCGCCGCGCCCGGATCGACCGCGACCCGCGCTTCGCGGCCGATGCGCAGCGGCGCATGGTCGGTGGCGTTCAGCGCGCCGGCCGTGAGCGACAGGCTCGCGCCCGCGCGCTGCGTGAGCGTGGCGGCCTCCGCGTCCTCCGCATACACGGGCGGCGTCCAGCGCGACAGCGCCGCCTCGGGCGCGGCGCCCGTGGGCACGAGCCGCGTGCGCTCGGCATCGATGCGCAGCACCGGCATCGCGACCTCGAGCCGCGTGCCGTCGCCGACCTCGAGGCCATCGCGGCCCTGGATCGCGTAGCGCGAGAAGCCCTGCTGGAACAGGCCGGTGTCGAGCAGCGTGCCCGCGCGCACCGGCAGCGCCGCGAGCGCGGTGCTGCCGCCCAGCACCAGCGCGCCGGCGGGAATGCGCAGCTCGCTGTCGACCACCGTGCCCGCGGCATAGCGCGTGGTCACCGGCGCGATCGGCACGCCGGCGGGGAAGGCATCGCCCGGAATGGTGTAGCCCGCGGGCAGCGTGCCGTTGAAGCGGCTCAGGGCGGTGCCCGCGGGCACCACGCTGCCGCCGAAGTAGTAGATGCCGCTGGTCGACTGCACGTAGAGGCCGCCGGCCGGCACCACCCAGTCGGCCGCGACCGTGAGCGAAGCGCCCGCATCGATCTGCGGTGCCGTGGCCGCGGCCAGCGTCTGCCCCGCCGCTACCGCGCGCACCGTGACCGCGAAATCCGCGGGCACCGTGCCGCCGGCCGCCACCAGGTAGTCGCGCTCGAGCTGCAGGTTGACCGCGGTGGTCTCGCCCGCGGCCAGCGTGCCGTTCAGGCCATGCACGCCGGCGCCGATGCCCACCGCGCGGCCCGAGCCCAGGGTCAGCGTGCCGCCGCCCGCGACGCCGAAGCCGCGGATCTCGCCGTCCAGCCGCAGCGGTGCGTCGATCGGCGCGTCGCCCGGCAGCACGGCATAGCCCGCGAACAGCGTCACGTCGCCGCCATGGCCCGCGACCAGCGCGCCATTGGCCTTCAAGGCCGCGCCCGAGGAGCTGTCGATCAGGCTGCCGGCCGCGAGCGTCACCGCGCCCGCGCTGCGGATGTCGACCGTGCCGCCGTCGACGTAGGGCAGGCCCTGGCCGTTGCTCGGATCGAGCTGCAGGTTGGTCCACAGGCCGCGCGTGTCGAGCGTCGCGCCGTTCGCCACCGTCACCGCGGTCGGATGGGTGAGGTCGGACGGCATCAGCGTCTCGACCGTCACGCCGGTGGTGGCGGTCGTCTTGAGCACATTGCCCAGCGCGATGCTGCCGCCGCGCGCCGTGAGGTCCGCATTCACCTCGACCTGCTGCGCATGCAACTCGATGCGGCCGCCGGGCACCACCGCGAGCGCGCCGTCGACGCGCACGCTATCGCGGCCCACGGCGATCAGCGCGCCGAGGCCCCAGCCATCGAGGCGGTCGCTGTCGACATGGAGCGCATCCTTGCGCGCCTGCGGCAGCGGGCCGTCGGGCGCGATGCCGTCACCGAGCGCGGGCTGGTCGCTGCCGAACACGATGCGGTCCACGGTCGGTGCGAGGTTGTGGAACACGCCGGTCGGACCGTTCTTCGCATTGGTGTTGAAGGCACTGGTGTAGCTGCCGAGGATCAGTTGCGCGGCGAGTGCGGCGGCGTCGTGCGACTGCGCATAGCCATCGACGCCGCCGTCGCGCTTGATCGTCTGCCTCGGGCCTTGGTAAACGCCCGAGCTGATGTCGCCCTCGAGCACGGCCGCGCCGGTAGAGACGATCAACTGGCCCGCATCGCGGCCCACCGTGTAGCCGTTCTCGAGCCGCTGCTGCGGACCGATCAACGGGTTGTAGAAGAAGCCCGTGGTCTTGTCGCCCCAGCGCTTGTGCGCGTCTTCGTAGCCCTTGTAGAGGCCCGTGTACTGCACATCGGCCGGCGCGCTCGACACCTCGTAGAGCCGGCCGTCGGCGCCCTTGAGCCAGCTCTGCTTGATCATCCCGGTCTGCACGTCCAGCGTGCCGCCCGAGAGGTTGATGCTCGAGCCCGCCTGCGCGACCAGCTCGCTGCCCGCGAACACCACACTGCCGCCCTGCGCGCCCCACTCGCCCACCGTGTGGCCCTGCAGGCCCAGGTAGCCGCCGACCTCGAGCAGGCCGCCCGGCGTGTACCAGCGTTCCTTGTCATAGCCCCCGACGCCGGCCGCCACACGCAGCAGCTTGCGCCGGTCGATCCACACGTTGCTGTTGTTGAGCAGCGTGGTGTCACGGTTCAGCGGGGCGTCGCGCTGTTCGTTGCCCTGGATATTGATCTCGACGTTGTTCGAGGACATCGCGACCTGGACGCCCACGGCGCCCGAGACATCGAGCCTCGCGCCATTGGCCACCGTGCTACGACCCGTCTTGGCACTGACCGCGATCTGCCCGCCCGTGGCCAGCGTGGTCGAGCCGCCCTCGAACACCACGCCGCCGCCCGAGACGATCTCGATGCGCGACTGGTCGCGGCGGTCATCGAGCCGCGCGAGGTTGTCGAAGACATCGGCCGCCGCGACACGGCGTGCCAGGTCCTGCACGGCGGAGTCGGCGATCAACGCGTCGCGCTGGCTGTCGAGTGCCGTGCGACCGTTCTGGTCATCCAGCAGGATGGCATTGAGACCGCGTGAGGTGACGGTGACGCTGCCGAGCTTGTCGCTCGCCGAGTTCAGCAGATGGATGGTGCCGCGCGTGTCGACCGTCGTCGTGGACACGGCCACGCCGTCCTGCACCACCTTGCGGCCCGCGAGCGTGATATCGCCTTCGGGTGCCTGCAGCAGGCCGGTGTTGGTCACCGCGCCCGCCGTGCTGTCGGCATTGAACTGCGGCGCCACTTCATTGCCGCGCGTGGTGGAGGTCTGGTTCGCCGCGGTGCCTTGGCCGGGCCGCACGATGAAGAAGTCGCCCGCGGCCATCTGCACCTGGCCGCGCGGTGTGGTGATGGCACCCGCGTTGCTGACTTCCTTGCCGAGCAGCAGCGCATAGCCGCCGCCTTGCGTGACCGTGGTCGTCGGCGCGGTGTTGATGCGAGCCCCTGCCTGTACGTCGACCTTGCCGCCGGCATCGGTGAAGCTCGGCGTGTAGGCGCCGTTCGCCTGCGCGCTGTAGATGCCGCGCGTCTTGAACTGCTCGTCACCGATCTTCGCGGCCGCCGCCACGAGGTTGCGTGTATCGGTCTGGCTCGAGCCGCTGAACACGATGCCGTTGCGGTTCGCGATCAGCACCGTGCCATCGGCCTTGATCTGCCCCTGGATCTGCGAGGGTCGCGCCTGCGGGTCGTTGACGCGATTGAGCACCGCCCAATCGGCTTGCTGCCTGAAATCGACCGTGGTGCGCTTGCCGACATTGAAGGTCTCCCAATTGAGGATCGCGCGATCGCCGGTCTGTTGAATGGTGACCGTGGTGCGGCCATCGGTGCCTTGCGATTGCACAGGCGCCTGCGCGTTGAGCCAGCCGGCAGTCAGCGAATTGCTGTCGACGCGCAGCCCACCATCGGCAAGGCCATCAGGCACCGACGAAGGATCGTCCAAGGAAGCCTGCCGTGCCGCAGCCTGTGCGGCCTGCTGCGCCGCGATGCTTTGCGCCGCCAGGTTCAGATTGCCGATCGAACGCTGCAACTGCTCGCGCGCCTGCTGCTGTTGCGCACTCGGCGTGTTGAGCGACGACACGGGCAAGCCATTGGGCAGACGCCCCGTAGCGATCGCCTGCCCCTGCGCGATGTTCTTCTGCGCCATCCAAGCCGCACTGAACGCACGCTGCTGCGCATGCGCCGCACCCGCCGCGCCGATCGCGGCCAGCATCAGCGTGATGACCCTCGCCACCGGTGCCATCCTGAAGACGGAAAGCTCCCCGCCCACTCCGTTGTCCTTCGCGCCGCGCCCTCTTGTGTTCATGCCAGTTCCGCCGTGGTTGAGTCGATGCCATGCGGCCGCCCTGCGATGGGCAGCCATGGATGCAGAGGCACTCGCTTCGCACGCCATGCAAAGCAACACCCCATTGCGGCTATGACGTGCGACCTCGGCGCGATCCCCCAACTATTTTTCGCGGCGGGAATGGCGCGCGCGTGAAGCCGCGCGCGTCATCGCGCGGTCACATCCGGGGGTGGAAAAAAGCGAAGGCGCTCAGCTCAGCACGAGCACGCCCGCGGGCAGGCGCCGGGCCTTGAGCTGGAACGAATGCTGGAGCTGCGAGAGCGCCGATTCGAGCGAGGCGACGAAGAAGCGTCCGCTGACGGGATCGCTGCCGGCGGCCTCGTTCATCAGCAGCACGCGGCCGGGCCGGTAGCGGTTGATCTCGTCGATGACCTGCGCGAGCGGCACCTGGCTGAACACCAGTTCGCCGCTGCGCCAGGCCGAGACGGCCGCGGGCTCGATGCCGACCACGCCGCCGATCGACGCCGTGTCGTAGAGGGTCTGCTGCCGCGCCTGCAGCAGGCGTTCGCCGGCCGGATGCGCGACGCGCACCGTGCCCTCGAGGCAGCTCACGCAGACCCGGCCCGCGAGGTAGCGCACCTCGAAGCGGCCGGACTCGGCCATGCTGCGGCCCGGGCCGGCCGCGACCTGGAAGGCGGGGCTGCCCGCGCGCAGGTCGATGGCGGCCTCGCCCGCCAGCAGCTCCATGCCGACGACGCGGCCACCGGCCTCGACACGGCGCACGCTGGTCTGGGTGTTCAGCAGCACATCGATGCGCTCGGCCAGCGCGATGGCCTGCTGCTCGCCGGTGCCGGTGTGGAAGTCGGCGGTCCAGGTGCTGGCCGCGGGCCACAGGCCGAGCGGCGGCCGCACCACCGCGATGCCGGCCACCGCCAGCGCGCCCACGGCCGCGCCGACGAAGGCACGGCGGCCCAGGGCCGGTTTGGGCATCGCGCCGCGCAGCGCCTGCCGGTGATGGGCCAGGGTCTGCGGATCCTCGCGCAGCAGCTCGCCGAGCGCGGGCTTGAGCAGCTGCCAGCGGCGCCGCGCCTCCTCGAAGGCCGCCTGGTGCGCGGGGCTGGCGCGTTTCCATTGCAGGAAGGCCTCGGCATCGGTGTCGCTCGCGCGCCCCGAGGTGAGCTGGCGCAGCCAGGCCGCGGCCTGGCGCTGCAGTTCCTCGGGTGGCGCGATGCCGTCGTGGGGCGATGTCTTCATGGCTTCAGGGCCGGCGATGCCTCGCGGGAATCCTTGTCTTCACCTGCTATGACGTTCGGCACCGGCCAAATCCCCCAACTATCTCTTGTCATGGTTCATGCGCGCTTCGCAATAGTCGTGGGCGCGCTTGAGTTCGTGCTCGACCGTGCGCACCGACACGCCCAGCAGGCGCGCCACGTCCTTCTGCGCCATGCCTTCCCAGCGCACCAGGATCAATATCTCGCGCCGGCGCTGCGGCAGGCCGCGCATCACCTTCACCAGCGCATCGAGCTCGGAGCGCGCCTCGGCGCTGCGCGCCGGGTCGGGCGCGGGGTCGGCCAGTTCCAGCAGGTCCTCGACGTCGTCGCTCGACAGGGTGCGCCCCTGCTTGCGCCGGATGTCGATGGCGATGTTGACCGCCATGTGCATCAGGTAGGCGGTCGGGCTCTGGATCGCGTCGTCGGCGGGCTGGCTCTGCACGCGCAGCCAGGTGTCCTGCAGCGCGTCGCCGGCCAGGTCGCCGTTGCGCAGCACGCGCGTGAGCCGCAGCTTGAGGCTGGCATAGCGCTCGACCAGGTAGTCGAGCAATGCGGGTTGCGCGCCTTCGGACATGTTCAGCGCGCCGCGTTGCAGTAAGGCGCGTCGCGCCGGGTGCGCGGCAGCACGATCAGGGTCAGCGGCTGCGGCATGGCCGCGGGCGGCGGCTGGTCCATGCGCACGCCGCGCAGCGTCTGCAGCAGCGCCGCATCGCGCGCGCCGTCGCCGCTCGAGCCCAGCAGGCGCGGGCGCAGGATGCTGCCCGCCGCGTCCACCTCGAAGCGCAGCAGCGAACGGTAGCTGCCCGGCGCGGTGCGCGGGTTGGCGCACAGCGCGGCCCAGACGCGGGCCTGGAGCCGCGCGTCGTAGCCGTCGTCGTCCTCGTCGGCGGCGGGCGCGTTGCCGAGGACCGGCGGCGGCGCCGGTGCCGTCGCTTCCTTCAGCACGAAGGCCTCGGCCGGTCCCTCGTCGGGCCGCTCGGCGACCAGGCCCGTGCCCTCGAGCAGCAGGCGCAGCGCCGATTCGGGCGAATGGCGGCCCTGCACGGCCGAGGAAGTGCGCCCCTGCACCGTCGCGCTGCGAAACAGCGTCGAGCGCCGCGACTGCGCGGCATAGCGGCCCAGCGCATCGTCCAGCGGCAGGGCGGGAATGTCGAAGTCGAGCAGCGCCGTGGCCGCCTCGGGAACCGGCGGCTGCATCGCGTTGTCCGCGGCCCAGGCGGGAATCGCCAGCGTGCACACCATGCAGGTCGCGGCCCGGAGCCTGCTCAGGAGGCGCGCGTGAAGGCGCATCCGCAGCGGGTCTCGACGGCGGCCGTGCCGCACCCAGGGCGTGGCCGCGGGCGGGACGATGGGAAAAGGGGGAGGACCGACACGGCGCAGGCACTGTTGGGAACCCGCGATCTTGGCGCCCGACGATGACTGATTTGTTACTACATCGCCGCCACACCCCGATGGCCGCGCAGGAAGTGCGCGACATCCTCGGTCGCGATGCCCCGCTGCGCGTTGTAGGTGAGACCGGCATCCCAGGCCACGCCGGGCTCGCGCGCGAAGGCCAGCCGGTACTTGCGCATCGTGTCCCGCGGCTGCTTCGCGAGCTCGTCCTCGAGCATCGGCACGCTCCACTCGATGCGTTCGACCCGGCGCTGGAAGCGCTGTTCGACGAGATCGGCCAGCCGGCCATAGCTCAAGGTCTCGCCCGCGGTGAAGAAGATGCCGCTGTGGTCGACCGGTTGGGTGAAGAGGATGTCCGCCGTGAGCCGGCCGATGTCCTCGGGCGTGGTCACCGTCACGCGCGTGTCCCAGCTGCCCAGCGCGTTGACGCGCAGGCCTTCGAGGTCGACCACGCCGAAGGCCGGTTCGAACAGGAAGCTCGTGAACATCCCGGTCGACACGATGAGCCAGTGCGTCGCCTGCTGCGAACGCAGCATCGCGCGCACCGCGATCTGCTCGTCGAACAGGCCGCCCGCGCTGCCGGCCTCGATGGTGTCGTAGTCGATGCCGAACTGCCATGGCACATAGCGCGCGACGCCGGCTTCGAGCGCCGCGGCCGTGAGCTTCAGTTGCGTGCCCGGACCGCCGACGAAGCCCGTGCAATTGACCACCGTATGGAACGCGCGAAAGATCCGGGCCAGCCCGTGCGCATCGGACGCGGCGATGTCGGCATGGATCACGGCCACCTTCAACGCCGCCAGTTCTTCGAGCAGCGCGCGCCGCGCGGGCGATGGCGACGACGCCGTGTCGGGCCTCAGCAATACCGAGATCCGCGCGCCCTCGCGCTCGGCCCTCGCGGCCAGTGCGCGAATCACGCGCGATCCCAGTTCCCCGGCGCCCACCACCAGGATCTCGAGGGCGTCTTGTCTTGTCTGCGGCATGGATGCATCTCCGATCAAAATCGGCAGTTGGACCCGGCCCCCCCCAATGAAAGAAGGCACACGCGTGATACCGCAGGAAAAAATCGAAGCGCTGATCCGGCAATCGCAAGCCGCTTGCGATGCGCTCAGCGACGACGACGACGGACTCAAGCGCGAAGTGCTCGCGCATGCCGGCAGCCGCTGGTCGCTGGGCGTGGTGCATGCGCTGGGCGTGTCGGGCCGGCTGCGGCATGCCGAGCTGGGGCGCCGGCTTTCGGGCGTGACGCAGCGCATGCTGACGCGCACGCTGCGGGCGCTGGAGCGCGACGGCCTCGTGCTGCGCTTCGACCACCGGGAGGTGCCGCCGCGCGTCGAGTACGAGCTCACGAGCCTGGGCCGCGGCCTGCTCTACCAGATGATTCCGCTGTGGACCTGGGTGATCGAGAACGCCGAGGGCTTCAGAGAACGGCGCCGCGCGTTCGATGCGGTGCACGGCCAGCCCGAGGGGCCGACACCATGAACATCCGCATCCGCCAGGAAACGCCCGCCGACGCCCCGGCCATCGAGGCCGTCACCATCGCGGCCTTCGAACACGCCGCGCACACCAGCCACACCGAGCAGTTCATCGTGCGGGCGCTGCGCGCGCGGGGCCAGCTCACGGTGTCGCTGGTCGCCATCGAGGACGAAGCGATCGTCGGCCACGTGGCCGTGTCTCCCATTCGCATCGATGGCCAGACGGGCGATTGGTACGGCCTGGGTCCCCTCTCGGTACGGCCCGACTGCCAGGGCCGGGGCATCGGTTCGCAGCTGATGGCGCAGGCCCTGGACGCGCTGCGCCTGCGGCGCGCCGGTGGCTGCGTGCTGCTGGGCGATCCGGCCTATTACGCGCGCTTCGGCTTCAGGGCCGAGCCCGGCCTGACGCTGCCGGGCGTGCCGCCCGAGTACTTCATGGCGCTCGCGCTGGCAGGAGCGGTGCCAACGGGCAGCGTTGCGTACAGCGAGGCCTTCGACGCGACGGCCTGAACTAGCCGCGCGCCAGGAAGCGCTCGGCCGCCGCGACCCCTTCGCTCTCGCTGCGCACGAAGTCGAAGGACAGCCCCAGCACCTTGCCCGCGCCCTGCGCCGCCAGCCGCACCGCCGCGGGAATCGTGCGCTCGCCCGTGACGATCACCAGGCCCGCGCAGAACGCGCGCAGGTGTTCCTTGTGGCGCTTGAAGAACAGCGCGCGGCGCTTGCGGTCCTCGTGGCCTTCTTCAGGGTGGTCGCCGGGCAGGTGGTCGGTCAGCAGCACGAAGCGCTCGCCGCGCTCGAGCAGCGTGGCCAGCTGCGCCTCGGTGTCGGTGTCGTGCGAATGGGCCTGCGGGTCTTCCTTCAGGAACACCAGCGGAAATCTCGTCGTGTCGAACAGCATCGCGTTCTCTCCAGAAAAAATGGGAAGCCTTCGTGGGGCGCTCGATTCCTCAGTACAGCTCGTGCCTGACCGCGTGGTCGTAGTGCGCGTCGATCTGCGCGATCTGGTCCGTGCCGAGCTCGGCCGCGGCATCGGCGCGCCGGCCCAGCGCGGCCAGCATCTGGCCCACGGTCGGCAGCGCATCGCGCGCGAGGCGGGCGCTGTCCTGCCACAGCCGGGCGCGGTTGATCGCCTTGCCGCAATGCAGCAGCACCTCGTCGATCTGCACGACGGTCGCAGTCTTGGGAATGCGCTCGCCCTCGCGCAGGTCGTTCAGCAGCCCGGCATCGGTCGAGACCCGGCCACGGCCGTTGATGCGCAGGAAGAGTTCGAGGCCCGGGAACAGGAACACCATCGCGAGCCGCTCGTCGCGCCGCAGGTTGCGCATCGACTCGATGCGGTTGTTGCCGGGCCAGTCGGCGAAGGCGACCGTGTGCGCATCCAGCACATGGACGAAGCCCGGCGGGCCGCCGCGCGGCGAGGCGTCGAGCCCCTGCTCGCTGCCGGTGGCGAGGCAGAAGAAGGTGGCCTGCGCGAGATAGGCCTCGTGGAAGTCGACCAGGCGATCGAGCACCGCCTTCTGGGTCATCTCTGAAGGAGCGGCGTACAGCGCGTCGAGGTCGGGCGCCGGGGCGGGGTCGTCGAGGAAAGGGCGAGGTCTTGGGTTCATGGCACCCAGCGTACGAACAAAGGCCTTGGCGGCTGTAGACTGGATCGGCCAATCGATAGCTCTCATCCGCCATGACCGATCCCATTCTTCGCCTGGCCGGCCTGGTCGACCGACCGGACGGCCCGGTCCTCATCGCGGCCGAGGGCAGCCAGGGCGAGGAGCTGGCATCGGGCCCGCACCGCCATGCGCGCGGCCAGCTGTTCGGCTCGCTGCGCGGGCTGCTGTCGGTCGGCGTCGAGGACGGCGTCTGGATCGTGCCGGCCATCCACGCGGTCTGGCTGCCGCCGCACCAGGAGCATTCGGGGCGTTCGCACGGCCCCTTCCATGGCTGGAGCGTCTACGTGGCGGAGCCGGCCTGCGCCACCCTGCCCCCACGGCCCTGCACGATCCGCACCTCGGGCCTGCTGCGCGAGGCGGTGCTGCGCGCCTGCAGCTGGCCGCTCGAGGCGCCGCAGCCGCTGGACGAAAGCCGCGCGCATGTGGCGGCGGTCATCCTCGACGAGATCCGCAGCCTGCCGGTCGAGCCCTTCGGCCTGCCACTGCCGAGCGACCCGCGGCTGCAGCGCATCGCGCATGCGCTGATCGCCGAGCCCGCGGACGAGCGCGACCTCGAGCAATGGGCGCGCTGGGCGGCAGTGAGCTCGCGCACGCTGAGCCGGCGCTTCGTGCTGGAAACCGGCTTCAACTTCACGGCCTGGCGGCAGCGCGCGCGCATGATGCGTTCGCTCGAGATGCTCGCGGCCGGCGTCTCGGTGACGGCGATCGCGCTCGACCTCGGCTATTCGACCCCGAGCGCGTTCATCGGGCTGTTCCGCCGCACATTCGGCGAGACGCCGGCGAGCTACCGGGCGCGGCTGTGAGCGCGGCGCTCAGCGCTGCAACTGGCGCAGCTCGTCGCTGGTGTTGGCATTGAAGAAGGCGGCCACATCGTCGAACGCCACCTGCACCCTGCGGTGCTGCGCGGTCCATTGGCCGAACTTGCGCTCGCCCGCCTGCAGGAAGGCGAGCAGGCTCGGCGCCAGGCCGGTGCGCAGCAGGCAGAACACGGGCTGCGCGCGCAGCTCGCCGTCTTCGCGCGTGGCGGCCATCGCGATCTCGGCGCCCTGCGCGGCCGCGGCCTCGGCCAGCCGGTCGACCAGGTCCGACGGAAAGTCCGGCGTGTCGCAGGGCACGGTGACCAGCCAATCGGTGCGCGCATGCTCGAGCCCGGTCAGCAGGCCCGCGAGCGGCCCCGCATAGCCTTCGATGGAGTCGGACCACACGGGCACGCCCATCGCTTCGTAGTCGGGCAGGTTGCGGTTGGCGCTGAGCATGGCCGTGCCCACCTGCGGCTGCAGGCGGCGCAGCGCATGCAGCGCCAGCGGCGTGCCGCGGTGGTCCTGCAGGCCCTTGTCGACGCCGCCCATGCGGCTGCCGCGGCCGCCGGCCAGCACCAGGCCCGTGATGTCTTCGCGCGCGATGGGATTCATGCGCGCATTCTCGCTGGCGCCCTACGACCTCAGCGTTTGCAGCGCCGAGGTCCAGCGCAGCAGTTCGTCGAGCATTGCCTTCGCGGCCGCCGCGTTGGCGGGATTGGCCGACAGGCCGCCCTCGGCCTGCAGCTGCTGGCCCACGTTCGTGAACGCGACCGCCTCGAGCATCGGCACCACCTTGAGCGTGCCGAGCAACTGCTTGGTGACCTGCACCGCGCGGATGCCGCCCGACATGCCGCCGTAGCTCACGAAGCCGACGGCCTTGTACTGCCATTCGCGCACGAGGTAGTTCAGGGCATTGACCAGCGCGCCCGGCGGCGCGAAGTTGTATTCGGGCAGCACGAACAGGAAGGCATCGGCCTCGGCGACGCTCGCGCTCCAGGCGCGCGTGTGCTCGTGCGTGTAGCGCTGCAGGCGCGGATGCTCGGGCTCGTCGAACACCGGCAGGCCGAAGGCGGCCAGGTCGACGAGACGGGCGTCGAAGCCGCCGTGCGCTTCGGCGATGCCGTGCGCCCATTGGGCGACGGCCGGGCCCACGCGGCCGGGCCGCGTGCTGCAGATCAGGGTATGGAGGATGGGACGGGTCATCGCCGAATCCTAAGTCATGGCGTGGCCAGTCCGAGGCGCGCGAGGGTCGCGGCCTTGAGGCGGCTGTCCTCGCGCACCTGGCGCTCGAAGTCCTTGCCCGGCTGGAAGTCGACCACCTGGTTGACGCCGCGCGCCCAGGCCTGGTACTTGGGCGAGGCCACGGCCTCGCGGCACGAGGACTCGAGGCGCGCGACCACCGCATCGGGCGTCTTCGCGGGCACCAGCACGCCGCCGAAGCTCGCCTGCACCACGGGCACGCCCGACTCCTTGAGGGTGGGCACGTCGGGGAACGAGGGATGGCGCTTGTCGGTGTACACGGCGATCAGGCGCAGCGCGCCCGACTGCAGGTGGCCGGTGATCGAGCTCGCGAGCACGGCGCCGAAGCTCAGGCGCTCGCTCAGCAGGTCCTGCAGCATCGGCGCGTCGCCCTTGTAGGGCACGTGCGTGAGCGCGACCCGGCTGGCGGCCTCGATGTCCGAGGTGCCCAGGTGCGGGATCGAGCCGGTGCCCGAGGTGCCGTAGCTGACCTTGCCCGGTTCCTTCCTCGCGTCGGCCAGGATGTCCTGCACGCTGCGGTACGGCGACTTCGCCGGCACCGCGATCGCGAAGATGTTGTCGAACACCTTGCAGACGTAGCGGAAGGAATCGAGCTTGTAGTTCAGCGCCTTGAGCCGGTGCGGCTCGCTGGTCAGCGGCACGGCGGGCGTGAAGACCACGGTGTAGCCGTCGGCGCGCGCGCCGGCGCCCGTGTTCAGGCCGATGGTGCCGGCCGCGCCGTCGCGGTTGATCACCGCGAAGGGCTGGCCGAGGTTCTCGGACATGGCCTGCGCGAGGCTGCGCGCATTGATGTCGAGCCCGCCGCCGGCGGCGAAGGGCACGATCATCTGGATCGGGCGCGAGGGATAGTCGGAGGCCGCCGCGGCGGGCAGCGCGGCGCACAGCGCAGCGAGCAGCAGCGCGCTGCGGCGATCGAATCGTCGGTTCATGGGAATGCCGCCGGCGGGTTACTCGGCGCGGATGCCGTTGCGCAGCACGCCGATGGCGTCGACCTCGATCTCGACGATGTCGCCGGGCTTCATCCACACCGGCGGGTTGCGCTTGGCGCCCACGCCGCCCGGCGTGCCGGTCACGATCACGTCGCCCGCGGCCAGCGGCGTGAAGGCCGAGATGTGCGCGATCTGGCGCGGGATGCCGTGGATCAGCTTGTCGGTGGTGGTGCGCTGCATCTCCTGGCCGTTGAGCCGCGTGACCAGCGTCATCACGCGCCCGTCGGCGATCTCGTCGCGCGTGACCATCCACGGGCCGAAGCCGCCGGTGCGCCAGAAGTTCTTGCCTGCTGTCCATTGCGGCGTGGCGGTCTGCCAGTCGCGGATGCTGCCGTCGTTGTAGCAGGCATAGCCCGCGATGTGCGCCCAGGCATCGGCCTCGGCGATGCGCCGACCGCCGCGGCCGATCACGACCGCGATCTCGCCCTCGTAGTCGAGCCGCGTCGACTCGGGCGGCAGCACGATGTCCTCGCCGTGCGCGAGCTGCGATTCGGCCACGCGCAGGAACAGCGTGGGCTGCTCGGTGATCTCGCGGCCGGTCTCGCGCACATGCTCGCCGTAGTTGAGGCCCACGCAGACGATCTTGCCGGGGTTGGGAATCACGGGCAGCAGTTGAAGCTCGCTCAGCGCCAGCGTGGCGCTCGCCTGGCCGACGGCCGTGGCGGCCTCGGCCAGCAGGTCGGCCGCGATCAGCGCCTTCAGGTCCGCGGCGCGTTCGCCGAAGAGCTGGCGCAGGTCGACGACGCGGTCCGCGCGGTCGCCGGTCACCGCGCCGTAGCTGTCGGTGCCGTTGAGTTGGTAGCTGATGAGTTTCATGGTCTGTCCGTGAGGAGTGATGGGAATAGAACTACGCCAGCCGACCTCCAATGCGCTGCGCGCCCTCGGTGATCAGGTGAACCATCTTGTCGAGGTCGACGATGGACAGGCGCGAGGTGTCGAAGACCAGCTGGATGGCGGCCCATGCGCCCCCGTCGGCCTTCGGGATCGGCGCGGCCACGGCCGCGAGCTGCGGTTCGAGTTCGCCGATCGACACGTAGTGGCCGGCCTTGCGGATCCCCGCGTAGAGACGGCGGAATTCGCTCCACTCGGCCGGCAGCCCGCTGCGCACGACCTCGTCGTGGCGGGCATCGAAGACCTTGCGCAGCTGCGGCGGCGCGAAGGTCGACAGCAGCACCTTGGGCGCGGCGCCCAGGAACAGCGGGCGCGGCCGGCCGCGCCCGTAGGCCAGCGTCGGCGGCGCGCCGCCCATCTCGCGATGGGTGTCGAGCACCTGCATGCCGAAGATGCCCGAGCTCACGCAGTCGAAGCCGGTGGCGGCCACCAGTTCGCGCATCACCGGGATGCCTTCGCGCAGCACCGGGTCGGCATTGCGGATGTAGTGGTCCAGCAGGATGATCCGCGGCCCGAGCGCGTAGTGCGAGTCCTCCACGCGCTGCAGCAGCCCGGCTTCGAGCAGCAGCCGCACGTAGCGGTAGCCCGTGGGCAGCGAGACCTCGAGCGCCGCGGAGATGTCGTCCGCCGTGCGCGTCAGGTGGGTGTCGTCGAACAGGTCGAGCACCCCCAGCATGCGCCCCAGGCTGGACATGGATTTTTCCGGCACGCCAATTCCTCCAGAGTGTCATGGCGCGACGGGGAGGTGTTGCGAGATGCGATCCAGATCGTGCCCCGTGCGCGCGACGCCGACGATATATCGGTCGGGGCGCAGTATCACCGCCCGCGCCTCGTGGGCTGCCAGCCAGTGGCGCAGCGGCGCGTCGGGCCGGTCGATGACGACGGCATCGGCGCGGCGCCAGCGTTCGGCGGTGGCGGGCGCGGCGGCCGCGAGCGCGTCGGGGCTGCCGATCACCGCGCTGCGCCGGCCCAGCAGTTCGTCGAGCAGGCGGCCGTCGGCCAGCCGCGGCTGGGGAAAGGGCCGGCCCGCGGGCGAGCCCGCGTCGGCATCGAAAGCGCCCTGGCCCAGCAGCTGCGGCGGCAGCTCGAAGATCTCGGGGCGCCCGGCGCGAAAGCGCGCATCGCGCTCGGCCGCGCGCGCGGGATCGGTGGTCTGGATGATGTCGCCGAGCCGCACCGCGAGCTCGATCAGCGCGCGCACATGCGGCGCGCGTTCCGACTCGTAGGTGTCGAGCAGCGTCTCGGGCGCGCCGCGCGCGAGCACGGCCTCGAGCTTCCAGGCGAGGTTGGCCGCGTCGCGGATGCCCGCGCACATGCCCTGCCCAAGGAACGGCGGCGTCTGGTGGCAGGCATCGCCGGCCAGCAGCAGCCGGCCCTGGCGCCAGCCCTGCGCGATGACGGAATGGAAGGTGTAGATGGCGGCGCGCTCGAGCCGCGCCTGCTCGGGCTTGACCCAGGGCGCGACCAGCCGCCACAGCGTGTCGGGTCGCACCAGCGCTTCGCGGTCGTCGTCGGGCAGCACCATGATCTCCCAGCGCCGCCGGTCGCCGACCACGTTGCAGTAGGTCATGGGCCGCGCCGGGTCGCAGTGCTGCACCGTGTGGTCGGGCAGCGCGACCGGTTGCTGCAGCAGCACGTCGAACACCAGCCAGGGCTGGCGCAGCCCGAGGTCGACCATCGCGCTGCCCATCTGCCGGCGCACCGGCGAGCGCGCGCCGTCGCAGCCGACGACATAGCGCGCGCGCAGCGTGGTGTTCTCTTGCCGGTGCAGGTCGCGCACGCTCAGCGTGGCGCCGTCCGCGTCCTGCGCGATGCCGGTCAGCTCGTGCCGCAGCCGCAGCTCCACGTTGGGAAAGCGCGCGAGGCCTTCGCGCAGCACGGCCTCGAGCTCGGGCTGGTGGAAGTAGTAGTTGTTGGCGCAGCCATGCGGGCCGAGCGCGGCGCTGCCGCCGCGGATCAGCATCGTCTCGCCCGCGCCGTTGACGAAATGCATGCCCTGCTCGCCCGGGCGCGCGATGGCCAGCACCCGCTCGCGCAGGCCCGCGCCCTGCAGGATGCGCAGCACCTCGCCGTCGAAGTGGATCGCGCGCGGCAGCGGGAAGATGCCGGCCTCCTTCTCGAGCACCAGCACCGACAGCCCGGCCGCGCCCAGCAGGTTGGCGAGCGTGGCGCCGGTCGGCCCGAGTCCGACGATCGCGACGTCGTGCATCTCCATCGCTTCAGCCACGCTGGTCTTCCTGCATGCGGCGCGCCACCTCGGCCTGCCATTGGGCGCGGCTCATGAACTTGGGGAAGCGCTTCGCGATGGCCTCGGCCTGCGCGAGGATGGCTTCGTCGGACTGCGACAGGTCGATGGTCTCGCGCAGCGGCTGGTCGCAGTACCAGGGCGTGTCCATGAACAGCTCGAGCCGGTTGCCCTCGGGGTCGCGGCAGTAGACGGAGATGGCGTTGCCGTGCGTAACCGGGTGCATCTCGCTCGCGCCCTCGGCCAGCAGCCGGTCGTGGAAGCGGCGCAGCGCGCCGAGGTCGGGCACGCGGAACGAGATCTGGTTGACCACGTTGAAGCCCGGGTTCGCGGGCCGGCCGGTGGCCAGCACGAGCTGGTGGTGCTCGCGCGGATCGCGGCTCAGGAACACCAGCTGCACCGGGCCCAGGTCGCCCGCGTCGGTCTGCGTGAAGCGCAGCGCCTGCTTGTAGAAGCGCGCCATGCGCGGCAGGTCGCTCACGTAGAGGCCGATGTGGCTGAACTGCAGGTCCGAAGGGACGAAATCCGTCATCTCAATGTCTCCAAACGATAAATCGCACGGAGCTTTTCCGTTTCGATGTCGAAATACTATAGTTATTCTCGTATTTTGACAATAACCACGTTTTATCTATCATCACGACCGGTGCAAACCGCACCCAAGATCGAATGGAGACAAACCGATGAACGTTTCGAAGACACGGGGCCGCCGCTGGCTGGCCCCTGGATGCATCGCCGCCGCGGGCCTGCTGGCGGGCGCGGCCTGGGCCCAGGCCGACTACCCGAGCAAGGCCGTGCGGATCATTGCCCCCTTCCCCGCCGGCAGCGGCCCCGACGCGAACGCGCGCGAGATCGCGGCCGAGCTCACGAAGCTGCTGGGCCAGAGCTTCTACGTCGAGAACCGCCCCGGGGCCTCGAACATCATCGGCACCGAGGTCGCCGCGAAGGCGCCGGCCGACGGCTACTCGCTCTACATCGGCACCACCAGTTCGCTGTCGGTGGTGCCGCATCTCTATTCGAAGCTGCCCTTCGACGCGGAAAGGGACTTCGCGCCCGTGAGCCTGCTCGGCGTGCTCAACACCGGCCTGATCGCCACGCCCGGCGTGGAGGCGCGCGACGCGCGCGCACTGATCGCCGCGCTCAAGGCCCGGCCCGATTCGGTGGCGGTCGCGACCGCGGGCATCGGCAGCTATTCGCATCTGTCGGCCCTGTGGTTCAACAGCGCCGCGGGCGTGAAGACCAACCTCGTGCCCTACAACAGCAGCAGCCCCTATGTCGACCTGATCGCGGGCCAGGTGCAGCTGATGTTCGACGGCCTGCCGGCCGCCGCGGGCAACATCCACACCGGCAAGCTCAAGCTGCTGGCCATCACCGGCAAGGAGCGCGCGCCGAGCTTCCCCGACGTGCCCACCTTCGCCGAGGCCGGCCTGCCCGACTACGCACCGATCGCCTGGCAAGGGCTGCTCGCGCCCGCGGGCACGCCCAAGCCCGTGCTCGAGAAGCTCAGCGCGGCGATGCGCAAGGCCTGCCAGTCGAGCGAGCTCGCGCGCAAGTGGCGCGACTACGGCGGCGAACTGCGCTGCAACACGCCCGCGGAGTTCAAGGCCTTCATCGATGCCGATCGCGCGATGTGGGGCAAGGTGATCCGCGAGGCGCGGGTGAAGCTCGATTGAGCGCGGCGTGCTTGCTCCGCATCGCGCGGGTTCAGGGCCGGTGCAGCCACGCGCGCGCCTGCTCGCGCAGTTCGCGCTCGGCCTCCGAGTCGGCGGTCGGCAGGTCGAGGGGGACCTCGTGTCCGGCCTGCAGCAGGCGGTAGCCGAGGTAGCGGTACGGCCGCGGCAGGCGCGACAGTTGCTTCGCATCGAGCGCGAGCGTGGCGCCCTCGGCGTCCGCGACGAGGCTGTCCATGTCGTAGACGGCGGTGCGCCGCGCCAGCCTCCACGCGCCCTCCTCCTGCGCGAGCAGGTCGATGAAGCGGAAGTGGCATTCCCATCGCACCGGCGTGCCGTCCAGGCTGCCGAACCCGATCATCATCACGGCCGACTCGGCCCAGGCGCGTTCGCCCTCCACCTCGCACAGCGTGCCGAGCATGCGGTGCCGGTTGAAGCTGCGGCCCTGCAATCGGCGCGAGGCCTCGACGAAATCGACATGGCGGCCGCGGAACCAGCTCACGGCGATGTCGCCGGCGGGCGTGAAGCAGTCGTTCAGCGCGGCCCAGCGTGCGTTGTCGCGGCAAAAGGCCCAGCGCTGGATCAGCTCGGCGATGGCGGCCTGGTGGAGGGTCGTTTCGGTCTTCAATGGCATGGCGCTTTCTCGAGGATGAAGGGCGCATCGCGCCCCGGGATGGGAGGTTCAGAAGGTGTGCTTCACGCCCAGCATGAAGCCGCTCTGGGAGCCGCCGGGCGTGTTCGTGAGGCCGGGATAGCCGTTGACCGGCAGCGCCAGGCTGCCGCTGTTGCGGATGTGGCCCGCGGTCGCGTAGACCAGCGAGCGCTTCGACAGGAAGTAGCTGGCGCGGAACACGGCCAGCCGCGCTCCGTTGGCGGTGTGGCGGTAGTCGAGCTTGAACAGCTGCGCCTCGAACAGCCACGGGCCGCTCGGGTAGGTGCCGCCCAGCCACCACAGGTCGCTGCGCGGCTGCGTCGCGCTGCCTTCGTTGTCGCGCCGCAGGTAGCCCGCGGCGAGCTTGACCTCGCCGAGCTTCAGGTAGCCGTTGAGCGTGGCCCGCGTGTCGCTGCGGTCGCTGCTGGAGAGGCCACCGAAGGCACCGGGGCCGCCCTGGATCCGGTCGGCGCCGAGCGCGACACCCCACGACGCCTGCTCGTACTTGAGCATGCCCGACAGCGTGCGGCAGGCCCGCGCATCGCCGGGCAGTTCGCCCGCGCAGTTGGTGCCGCCTGGGCTGTTGGTCGCGACCACGTCGCGGCCCAGGCTGTAGAGCGCGCCGACGCTCCACGCGCCGAAGCTGCCGCGATAGGCGATCGCGTTGTCGGCACGGATGTTCGCGAGGTAGGGATCGAGCGAGCTCGAGCTGTAGGCACCGGGTCCCATGATGTCCGACTCGGTCATCGACCAGAACAGGAAGGTCAGCTGCCGGCCCAGCGTGACCGTGCCCCAGTCGCCCGCCAGGCCGACCGTGGAGGTGCGGCCGAAACTGCGCCCGCCGTTGGCGATGACCCCGGTGTCGGCGTTGAAACCCATCTCGAGGTTGAAGATCGCGCGCGTGCCGCCGCCCAGGTCCTCGGCGCCACGGAAGCCCAGGCGCGAAGGCAGGGTGCCGAACTGCATGCGCGTGACGCCGATCGCGCCCGGCCCGCCATGGCCCTGCACATGCTCGACCCCGAGGTCGAGCAGGCCGTAGGTCTGCAGGCTGCCCTGCGCCCGGGCGGGCGTGGCCGCGGCGAGCGCCGCGACGAGCGCGAGGGCCATGACGGCCCGTTTTTCTTGTCTCATGTCTTCTGGTCCTCGTGGGGGTGGATGCCGGTCTTCGCGGGTGCGCCGCATCGACGGCCCCCGCACGGTAGCCACGGCCTCGCGGGGCCAGAAGACGGCAATTTCTCGCGCTCGATCGCCGGCGGCTATCGCCGGCGCGTGGCGTTTGGCACCGGGGACGCTCGATGAAACTGCACCAGTTGCGCGACTTCGTGGCCGTGGCCTCCACCGGCAGCCTGCGCGCGGCGGCGCGGCGCCTGGGGCTCACGCAGCCCTCGCTCTCGAAGAGCATCCAGCAGCTCGAAAAGGAACTGGGCAGCGCGCTGTTCGAGCGGCATGCGCGCGGCGCCGTGCTGAGCTTCGCGGGCCGCGCCTTCCTCCCGCGCGCCGAGACGGTGCTCAACGAACTGCAGCGCGCCGCCTCCGAACTCCAGCACCTCGGCGGCGCGGGCGGCCATGTGAACATGGCCGTGTCGGCGGCCGCCGCGCTCACGGCCCTGCCCGAGGCGCTGACCGAATTCCGCAGGCGCTATCCCGACGCCGCGGTGCGCGTGGTCTCGGGCACCTTCGCCGTGATGTTCGGCGAGCTGCGCGCGGGCGCGCTCGACTTCTCGATCGGGCCCCGGCCAGCCGTGTCGCTGAGCGAGGAGTTCTGCGTCGAGCGGCTGTTCACCAACACGCGCGCCGTCGTGTGCCGCGCCGGCCATCCGCTGCGCCATGCGAGATCGCTGGGCGAACTCACCGAGGCCCAGTGGCTGGTGCCCGGTGCGATGGGCCTGGCCGCGGCGGAGCACGACCAGGTCTTCCTGGGGCTGGGCCTGCCGGTGCCGCGATCGGTGGTGCAGTGCGAGTACCCGACGGCCCTGCTCTCGCTGCTGGCCCGCACCGACATGCTCGCCATCGTTCCGCGCCAGTACGCGGACGCCCGGCCCTTCGACAGCTTCCTGGTCGAGATCCCGGTCGGCGAGACGCTGCCGGGCGCGGAGATCGTGCTGATCGCGAAAGCCGCCATGCCGCTCACGCCCGCGGCCGAGCACATGCTGACCTTGCTGCGCCGGCACATCGAGTACCACGTCGCGGCCCACCGCGGCGGCACGCAGCCATAACCGCGACCTATCTTCATCGACGCCGCGGCATCTGCCGCCGTGCGAAGGCGCTGCCTAGACTCCCGCCGCATGAAAGTCCTTGCCCATCTGGCCGCCGCCGCGGCCGCGCTGCTTCTCTCGCCGGGCGCATGCGCCGACGACTGGCCCGTGAAGCCGGTGCGCGTGGTCCTGCCCACGGCGGCGGGCAGCGCGCCGGACGTCATCGCGCGCCTGCTCGGCGAGCGGCTCGGCCAACTCTGGAAGCAGCCCGTGATCGTGGAGAACAAGCCGGGCGCCAGCGGCGTCATCGGCATCTCGGCCTTCAAGCAGGCGCCGGCCGACCAGCACGGCTTCCTGCTCGCGCAGGCGGCCGTGATCGCGGTGACGCCGCGCACGCTGGCGAACCCGCGCTTCGATGTCGACGCGGACATGACGCCGATCGCGCTCGTCGCGCTGAGCCCCATGATGATCCTCGCGCGCCGGGACTTCGGCGCGAACACGCTCGCCGAGGCCTTCGCGCTGGCGCGTTCGGGCAGGCAGCCGATCACGGTGGCCGCCACGGGCCAGTACTCCATTCCGCACCTGTCGGCCGAGTACATCCGGAAGGCCGCGGGGCTGGATGTCAACATCGTCTCCTTCGGCAGCACCGGAGGCGCCCTCAATGCCCTCGTCAATGGCGATGCGCAACTGATGGTCGACGGCATTCCGGGCGTGGGCGCGATGCGCCAGTCCGGGCGCATCAAGGCGTTGGCCACCACCGCCTCGGAGCGCCTGCCGGGCGAGCCCGGACTGCCGACGCTGGCAGAGACGCTGCCGGGCAGCCCGGAACTCAGCGGCTGGTTCGTGCTGTTCGGCCGGAAGAACGCGAGCGCCGAGGTGGTCGAGCGCGTGAACCGCGATGTCCGCCAGGTGCTGCAGGATCCTCGGCTCGCGGCGCGCTTCGTGGAACTCGGCGTGTTCCCGCGTGCGTTGACGCCGGCCGAGACCGCGCGTTTCGTGGCCGACGAGCGGCAGCGCTGGGGGCGGGTGCTCGACGGGCTGAAGATCGAGGCGCGCTGAGCCGCGACGACGCAGCCGTCGTCGCGTTCTTGAACATTCACTACTGTATGGAAAAGTCAGGGTAAGCCCGGGCTGCGTGTCGCTTCGTCCTCCCTATCATCCGCTCCGACCATTCACATGTGTATGGTGAATGATCGAACTGGCGACCCAAACCGGAGACAACATGACTCGCAACAGATCGATAGCCTTTGCTCTTTCGTGCACCCTGGCCGCGCTCGCCGCCGGCTGCGGAGGCGGCAGCGGCGGGGGTGGAGATGCGGCCGCGCTGGCGGCCGCGATCGCGGCGGCCAATGCGGCCGCCGCCGGGGCCAACGGGCCGGGCTCCGCGCCGCCGGCCCCGCGGGCCGCGTTCAAGGAGCGCTGCAGCGGACTGGTCGGCAAGGCCGTCGGACCGGGCAGCATCGCCACGGCCGAAGTGATGGCCGCGTCCGCAACCACGCTGCAGACCTGCCAGGTGCGTGGCGCCATCGTGAGCTCGCCCACCTCGACCATCAACTTCCGCATCGACCTGCCCGAGGACTCGGTGTGGAACCAGCGGCTGGTGCAGATCGGCGGTGGCGGCTACGACGGCGTGGTCGTCGGGCCCGACCTCGTGATGCTGGCCAATGGCGACGTCTACAAGCGCGGCTACGCGTGGGTCAGCGCGGACGGCGGCGTGCAGGTGCCCGACCTGAGCTCGACGCTCAACAACCCCTCGGCCTTCGACAACTTCGCCTTCGCCTACCACCCGCAGGTGGTGAAGGTGGCCAGTGCCGCGATCCAGTCGATCTACGGCAAGCCCGCCGCCAGGACCTACTTCTACGGCATGTCCACGGGCGGCCGCGAGGCGCTGCTGCAGGCGCAGCGCTATCCGCAGAGCTACGACGGCATCGTGGCCGGCGAACCGGTGGTCGACTACAGCAACGTGATCCAGCGCGGCATCGCGCTGGCCAAGCTGGCGTTCTCGAACAACGGCGCGGGCTGGCTCAGCCCGGCCAAGATCAAGCTGTTCGGCGATGCCCAGATGGCGGCCTGCGACGGCCTCGATGGCGCGGTGGACGGCGTCATCTCCCATGTCAGCGCCTGCCGCTTCGACGTGCGCACGCTGCGCTGCCCGGGCGGCGCGGACAGCGGCGACAGCTGCCTGTCGGACCCGCAGATCGCGTCGGTCGACTTCATGCGCTCGGACTTCACCCTGCCCGTGCCGGTGGCGAACGGCATCACCAAGGCGCCGGCCTGGGGCGTGGGCGGCGAGGCGGCGGCGGCCGGCAACTGGACCATCGCGCAGTTCGGCGCCAGCCCGACGGCGCCGGCGAGCCAGCTCTACTTCTTCTCCGACTGGTGGCTCAAGTACCAGGTGACCTCGAACGTCAACACCACGGTGCTCGGCTACACGCCGGGGTCCGATCCGGCGCGCTGGCTCGAGCTCTCCGAGAAGGTCAACGCGACGAATCCCGACCTGTCGGCCTTCGCGGGACGCGGCGCCAAGCTGCTGCTGTGGGCCGGTGCGAGCGACAACCTGGTGCCGCCCGGCTATGCCACGGACTACTACCAGAGCGTGGTCGGCAAGCTGGGCCAGGAGACGACCGATTCCTTCATGCGCTTCTACATGCTGCCGGGCGTGGTCCATGGCCCGGGCGGCCCGGGTGCCGGCATCGTCGACAACCTCGCGATCCTCGAGAACTGGGTCGAGAAGGGCAACGCGCCCGACGATTCGCTCACGGCGGCACGGCTCTCGACGGACGGCAAGAGTGTGGAGATGACGCGTCCGCTGTGCCGCTATCCGACCTGGCCGAAGTACCGCGGCACCGGCGACAAGAACCTGGCGGCCAGCTTCAGCTGCGCCTACGACTGAAGCAGCGGCGTGCTAGCGCGCCGGAGCCTTGCCGGGCTCCGGTGCCAGCAGCATCTGGGCCACGAAGCGGCGGCGCTCGGCCTTGTCGGCGGTGGAGCCCTGGTTCCTGAACAGCGACTCCGACTGCATGTAGCAATAGAGCGTGAAGGCGCGCGAGCGCGCCGACTTGGCGTCGAAGCCGCAGGAGAGGAAGCATTCCTCGATGTAGGCGAGCCGCTTGGCATCGACCTCGTCGACGATCATGCGCGCCATCTCGTCGCGCCGGGCCCAGGCACGGACCGCGAGCTCGACCGACGCGCCCTTCATGGCCGCGCGGCCATGGAACGGCAGCTCGACCAGCTCGACGATCAGCTCCTGCGCCTCGACGCCCTGCTTGCGGTAGCGCGCGATGATCTGCTCGGTCTGCGCCTCCTGCCAGCTCACGAGGATGCGCTTGAGCAGGTCGTCGCGGTCGACGAAGTGCCAGTAGAAGGAACCGCGCGTCACCTGCAGGAGCTTGGCCAGCACGTCGACGCGGACCGCGTCGATGCTCTTGTCGATCAGCAGTTCCGTCGCGGCCACGATCCAGTCGGCGGGCCCGAGCTGGGACCGCTCGGAGGCCGGCTTGGCGCCGGCCTCGCTCTTGCGCTGCAGGGCGGCCGAGGCCTTGCGCGGGCGCGGCTTGCCAGGGGTGGTCGTCAGCATGCGCCGATGATAGCGGAGGCCCGCATGCACCAGAGTCAGGGCCCATTCCCTTGGGCAAACCCTGAGCCGCTCGTCCGGATCCGGCTGCTAGCATCGCCACACCATACACATCTGTACGTGTATTGAGAAAAGCGAAAAGCTTCTTCCCCGACCTCATCGAAAGCCATGCAGTACCAGTTCCTGACCCTCGAACTCCAGGAGGAGATCGCCCACCTGCACCTGAACCGCGCCGGCAAGCGCAATGCCCTCAACGACGGCCTGGTGCTGGAGTTGCGGCATGCGTTCGAGAACCTGCCCGGCCATGTGCGCGCCGCCGTGCTCGGCGGCCAGGGCGCGCACTTCTGCGCCGGGCTCGACCTGTCCGAACTGGCCCACCGCGATCCGCCGCAGGCGGTGCAGCACTCGCGCATGTGGCATGCGGCGCTCGATGCCATCCAGTTCGGCCCGGTGCCCGTGATCGCCGCGCTGCACGGGGCCGTGATCGGCGGCGGCCTCGAGCTGGCCGCGGCCTGCCATGTGCGCGTGGCCGACGCCACCGCCTTCTACGCGCTGCCCGAAGGCACGCGCGGCATCTTCGTCGGCGGTGGCGGATCGGTGCGCATTCCCAAGCTGATCGGCGTCTCGCGCATGGCCGACATGATGCTCACCGGCCGCGTGTACCGCGCCGACGAGGGCGAGCGCGTCGGCTTCTCGCAGTACCTCGTGGCCGAGGGCAAGGCCTGGTCGCACGCGCTCTCACTGGCCCGCCAGGTGGCGCGCAATGCGCCGCTGACCAACTTCGCGGTGATGCAGGCGCTGCCGCGCATCGCGGAACAGCCCGCGGACCACGGGCTGATGACCGAAGCCCTGATGAGCGCCATCACGCAGAGCGCGCCCGAGGCGAAGCTGCGCGTGCAGGCCTTCCTCGACGGCGCGGGCGCCAAGGTGCGCACGCCGCAGGCCGGCGCGGACATCGCGCCCGCCGCCTGAGCCACGACATTCACAACGACCGAGGAGACTTTCATGCAGACACGACGGACCTTCATTCAGGCAGCGGGCGGCGGCGCCCTCGCCTCGCTGCTGCCGCTCGCGGCTTCGGCCCAGGCACTGGACCAGGTCAAGATCTATTACGGCTTTCCCGCGGGCAGCGCCGGCGACAGCGTGGCGCGCCGCATCGGCGAGAAGGTCGCGGGCTCCGCGTACTCGCGCAACGTCGCGGTGGTCGACAACCGCCCGGGGGCCGGCGGGCGCATCGCGCTCGAGGTGCTGAAGTCGGCGCCGGCCGACGGATCGGTGCTGGCGCTGTCGCCGTTCTCCTGCACCTCGATCTATCCGCACGTCTACTCGAAGCTCAGCTACGACGCGAACAAGGACTTCGTGGCCGTGTCGATCGGCGCCGTCATGCATCACGGCCTCGCGGTGGGACCGAAGGTGCCCACCAGCGTGGTCACGGTGCGGGACTTCCTGGCCTGGGCCAAGGCCAACCCGCAGGAGGCGAACTACGGCTCGCCGGCCGCGGGCTCCACGCCGCACTTCATCGGCGCCCTGCTCGGCCTCACGGCCAATGTCGACCTGCGGCACGTGCCCTATCGCGGCTCGGTGCCCGGCATCACCGACGTGGTGGGCGGGCAGATCGCCGCCATGGTCACGCCGAGCGGCGACTTCCTGGCCAACCACCGCGCGGGCAAGCTGCGGATGATCGCGACCTCGGGCCGCCAGCGTTCGCCGTTCTCGCCCGAGGTGCCGACCTTCGCGGAGCAGGGCTTCGCCGAGCTCACGACCGAGGAATGGTTCGGCTTCTATGCGCCCGCGCAGACGCCGGCCGCCGCGATCGCGCGCGCCAACGCCGCCGTCAATGCCGCGGTCAAGGAGCGCGCCGTGATCGACAGCCTGGGCGTCGTCGGCCTGATCGCGCGCGGCTCCACCGCGGAAGAGATGGCGAAGTCGCAGCAGGCCGAGTTCGAGCGCTGGGGCCCGCTGGTCAAGCGCATCGGGTTCACGGCGGAGTCGTAGGCCAGAGACACGAGGCCTTCGCGGCCCGGGGCGCCGTTCAGTGCTTCACGAATCGAGATGGCGCTCGCGGCTCCACTGCTCGACGAAGGTCCTCGCATCCCGCTTCAACGCATCGATGACATCGGGGCCGTCCGTGCCCGCCACGACGAGGCGGCGCCGGACGATGCCGCCCAGATCCAGATCGGCATGGCCCGATGCGAAGGCCGCGCCCTGCGCGGTCGTGACGCGAATCTTCACGTGCCACCCTTGGTAGCAGAAGTCGAGTTCGTTGTCGGGAGTCATGACAGGCAGGCGCCGTTCGCCAGGCGAAGGGGTATCTCGAGAGATCGGATTGATAGTAAATATATCAATGAGTAGCAATTCTATCTATCCGAATCGACCTGGCGCCCCGCAACGCTGCGCTCGCGCGACTCTCAACGGAAGCGCTTGCTGAATTCGCGCACCACGCCAATCACCCGCGCCGCGCCGAGCGGCTTGATGGGGTAGCGCGGATTGAGGGGCCGCAGGTAGAACTCGCCCCCATCCCTGACCAGTTGCTTGAAGGTGGTCTGCGCGTGCTCGTTGAGCGCGATGACGTAGTCGCCGGGCAGCACCTCGAGGTCGGGTTCGACCACGATGATCGAGCCCTCGGGGAAAGAGTCGCCCAGTTCGCTGGCCATGCTGTCGCCGTGCACGCGCAGCGCATAGGTGTGGCGCTTGACCGGGACCGTCACGGGGACGGTCTCGAAATTGCCGCGTGGCTTGAAGTTGTCGATGACCGTGTAGTTGCCGGCCTCGACCTCGGACACCAGCGGCACCTCAGCGCGCATGACCGTGCCCTGGCTGATGTTCGGCCCGCCCGAGAGCAGTTCGCCGACGGAGATGCCGAGCAGTTCGGCAACGCGCGGCTGGTTGGCGCGCTTGGGTGCGGTGCCCCCGGCTTTTTCCCATTGCTGGACTGCACCCCGACTCACACCGACGGCGTCAGCAAACTGCTGCTCGCTCATCCCGAGCCGTCGGCGCCCTTCGCGGATCAGTCTATGAATGCTCATAGTCTAGAGGCTAGGTCCTCCGATGGATGGAAAATAAATCATAGCTAGACGTTCTGGCTAGCTTCACTCTCCCATCCATGGGAAACGAACCTCCGCCGCAACGCCTGCGCCAGGCATGCAGGCGGGATGCGCGCGGCGCGGGCGGGTGCCGGATCAGCCGGCCAGATCGAAGCAGCAGCCCGCGTAATAGGCCTTGTCGCCGCCGTCCACGAACGGCACCTCGATCGGCTTGCCTTCGTTGCGCCAGCCATCGCGGCGACGGTAGCCGGCCTGCTTGAGCTGCGCCATCAGGTCGTCGTGATGCTCGATGCGATAGGGGCAGACCGCGAAGCCGATGCTGTTGAGCGTGTAGAGGGTGCGATCGGGATGCAGCGCCGTGGTGTTCAGCACGATGCGCCGGGGCTTCACCGCGAGCGCGGCGAGGATCTCCGACAGCCGTTGCGGCAGGTATTGCAGGCTGCCCGAGGCATACAGCACGTCGCAGCCGCTGGCGTCGGCCAGCGCCGTGGTGAAGCCCAGCTGGGCCGCCGCGTCGCGCTGCAACGCCAATGCCTCGCCGGCGCGCACCACGCCCGGCACGTCGCACACGGTCCAGCGCAGGCCATCGGGATAGGGCAGCACGCGGCGGAACGCGTAGTACTTGATCCCCACGTGGCCGCCGAGGTCGAAGATCCGCGTCATGCCGTCCTCGAGCGAGCGCCCGAGCCAGAACAGCGCCGGGTAGTCGTAGAAGTAGACCTGATGGCTGTAGAGCTGCGTGGCCGCCTGCGCGTTGTCGTAGCCCACCGCCTTGGAGGGCGGCGCGCCCGCTTCGGCCGCGGCGAAGCTCTCGAACGAGCCCATGAAGAGGTTGTCGTCCTGGTTGTCGAGGAACTTGCGCCGGTAGGCGTTCGCGCGGGGCAGCCGCGCCAGCAGGTTCGAGAGCATTGCAGGCCCCTTTCGAAAGAATTGATTGTTCGCGTCGAGGCCGATGCTGCTTGCGATTTCCGGAAATTACAAATCCCCGGCCGATTTTTCGATTCTGCTTACGAGTCGGATGAATTAATAACGCTCGCGCCTCAGATTGCGCAATTGAAATCGCGTCGATCCGAATTGAAGAGCCGATCCGCCCTTTTCCCGCCAGCCCTGGACGCCACTATTCCAGCCCGCTCGCACTCGCTGCGATGCTTCGAGAAAACTCGGATTTCTCCAGGGAAACCGCCCTTGGAACGGGCCCGGCATACCCATCGCGAGAGCCATCGCCAGGCTTTTCCGGCCGAAAAGCCAAATGGCTACCTCGTTTAATCGAAATTCGGTAGTTCCCATCTGAAATAAACAAGTCCAAACGTAATTGGCCTTTCAAATAGGGCCCACGCACATCTTCAAACCTCCTACTATTTCGACACAAATTCATAACAAACAACCTCTTGCGTCGTCGAATCAATAGCCGTTCGAAGCTGTTTTTTCGCTGTCTTTTGCAATTTCGAATCGGACGGTGATATGGACATTCAGACGATGTTTCCGGAGCTCCCGGAAAGCCGGCACCTCGCATGGGAGGACCTGTTCGCGTCGCGCTCCGGGCGCGGCGCCGGTCCGAGGCTGGCGGCCACCCTGCCCTTGCCGAGCGACGCGGCGCGGCATCCGGGCAGCGCCCACCGATTCCCCGACGCACCGTGGGCCGCGGCCTGGGTGCTGCTGCAATCGCGCTGGCTGGGCCAGCCCGCGCCGGTGCTGCAAGAGGCCGCGAGCGCCGACGATGCATTCGCCTCGTCCTTCGCCTGGGAGGCGGCGCCGACCGCTGGCGAATGGATCGCCGCCATCGACCGCCAGCGCGGCGAGGCAAGCGCCACGCCGCTGCCCGCCGAACGGCCCGCCGTGCTGTGGCTGCGTGATGCCATCAATGCCATCGACGCCGCCGCGTTGCCCGCGCCGATCCGGCTGCGCTTCAGCGCCCAGCCCCCCTGCCTGCATGCCGACGCCGCCGCCGGCTGGCTCGATGCCATCTCGCTGCAGCAACTGCTCGCGGCAGTGGCCGACACGGCGGCCGACCTCCTGTCGCGCCCCGACGCGCCGATCGCCGAGATCCGCGGCCTGCCGCAGGCCGATCGCGAACGGCAGCTCGCCGAGTGGAACCGCCCCGTGGCACCGCTGGACCGCACGCTGACCGTGACGGGCCGCTTCCGCGCCCAGGCCGCCGCCGTGCCCGACGCCATCGCGCTGGTCCAGGGCCAGGCGCGCCTGAGCTACCGCGAACTCGACCGGCGTTCGGACGTACTCGCGCAGTGCCTGCAACAGCAAGGCGTGCAGGCTGGCCACACGGTCGCTCTCGTGCTCGAACGCTCGATCGACGCGGTGGTGGCGCAACTGGCGATCCTCAAGGCCGGTGCGGCCTACCTGCCGATCCCGACCGAGCAACCGCGTGAGCGCGTCGCCGCGATGCTGGCGCAGGCCGGTGCGCGGCTGGCGATCACGACCGAGGCGTTCGATGCGCTGCTGCCCCCGTCGACCCCGCTGCTGCGCGTGGATGCAAGCGCCGATGACGGCCCACGCGGCAGCTGGCGTGAGCCGGACGTCGACGGCGAATCGCTGGCCTACCTCATGTACACCTCGGGCTCCACCGGCACGCCCAAGGGCATAGCGATCTGCCATCGCGCGATCCTGCGCCTGGTCGTCGGCTCGGACTTCGCCGCCTTCGGCCATGGCCTGTCCATGCTGCATGCCGCGCCGCTGGGCTTCGACGCGGCCACGCTCGAGATCTGGGGGCCGCTGCTCAATGGCGGCTGCTGCGTGGTCCACGACGAACGGCTGCCCACCGGCGCGGGGCTCGCGCGCACCATCGCCCGGCACGGCGTGCACACGGCCTGGCTCACGGCCGCGCTCTTCAATGCGGTGGTCGACGACGATCCCGCCCACCTCGCGGGCCTGCGCCACCTGATCACCGGCGGCGAGGCGCTGTCGCTGCCGCACGTGCGGCGCGCGCTCGCTGCGCTGCCGGGGCTGGTGCTCAGCAACGGTTACGGCCCGACCGAGTGCACCACCTTCGCGGCCACCCATCGCATTCCCGCCGTGCTGCCCGACACGCTGCGCTCGGTGCCGCTCGGCCGTCCGATCCAGGACACGGTGCTGCGCGTGCTGAGCCCTTCGCTCGCGCTGCTGCCGGCGGGCCTGGTGGGCGAGCTCTGCATCGGTGGCCATGGCCTGGCGCGCGGCTACCTGGGCCAGCCCGCGCTGAGCGCCCAGCGCTTCGTCGCCGACCCCTTCGGCGCGGCCGGCGACCGCCTCTACTGCAGCGGCGACCTGGCGCGCTGGCTGCCGGACGGCACGATCGAGTTCGTCGGCCGCCGCGACGGGCAGGTCAAGATCCATGGCCACCGGGTCGAGCTCGGCGAGATCGAGACCGCCCTGCTCTCGCATCCGGCCATCCAGTCCTGCGCGGTCGCCGCGCGGCCCGATGCAGGCGGCGCGCTGCGCCTGGTCGCTTACCTGGTCGCGCGTGCGCAGCCGCTGCCCTGGGAGGCGCTGCGCACCCACCTCGCGGCCCGGCTGCCCGCCGCGCTGCTGCCTTCGGCCCAGCTGTGGCTGCCCCGGCTGCCGCTCACGCCCAATGGCAAGCTCGACCGCCAGGCCCTGCCCGAGCCGGCCGGCGAACGCCCCGCGCTCGCGCAGGCCTACGAGGCGCCGCGCGATGCCGCCGAGCAGGCGGTGTGCGAGGCCTTCGCGCACGCACTGCAGCTCGCCGAGGTCGGCCGGCACGACAACTTCTTCGACCTGGGCGGCGACTCGATGCGCGTGCTGCAGGTGCTGGCCGTGCTCCAGCGCGACCGACGCGACCAGCGCGCGCCGCTGTCGACCAACCTGTTCTTCAGCAATCCCACGCCCGCCGCCATCGCGGCCCGGCTGCGCCCGGGCGGCAAGGCGAAAGCCCGCGCCGCCATCGAAGCGCCGCGCGAACGTGCCGTGGCCGCCGACGCCGATGTCGACGCCATCGCCCTCATCGGCACCGCCGGCCGCTTTCCGGGCGCGGCCGATGTCGAGCAGTTCTGGGACAACCTCGTGGCCGGCCGCGACAGCATCAGCTTCTTCGACGACGCCACGCTCGACACTGGCGTGAGCGATGCGTTGCGCCGCGACCCGGCCTACGTGCGGGCGCGCGGCGTGATCGACGGCATCGAGGACTTCGACGCGGCCTTCTTCGGCATCGCGCCCAAGGAAGCCGCGCTGATGGACCCGCAGCAGCGCGTGTTCCTCGAGATCTGCTGGGAATGCCTGGAGCGCGCGGGCTACGTGCCCGATGCCGCGCCGGGCCCGGTCGGCGTGTATGCCGGCATGTACAACGCCAGCTACGCGCAGCGGCACCTGAGCACCCGGCCCGACCTGGTCGAGGCGGTCGGCGAGTTCCAGACGATGCTGGCCAACGAGAAGGACTACATCGCCACCCGCGTCGCGCACCGGCTCAACCTCACCGGGCCGGCGGTCAGCGTGCACACCGCCTGCTCGACCTCGCTGGTCGCGGTGGCCCAGGCCTTCCATGCGCTGCGCAGCGGCCAGTGCTACATGGCGCTGGCCGGCGGCGCCGCGGTCACCTGCCCGCCGCGCAGCGGCTACCTCTACAACGAAGGCGCGATGCTCTCGCCCGACGGCCATACGCGCAGCTTCGACGCCAAGGCGCAGGGCACGGTCTTCAGCGACGGCGCGGCCGTGGTGCTGCTCAAGCGGCTGGCCGACGCGCAGGCCGACGGCGACACCATCCATGCCGTGCTGCGCAGCGCCTGCGTCAACAACGACGGCGGCGCGAAGGCCAGCTTCACCGCGCCCAGCGTGGACGGGCAGGCGGCGGTGATCCGCGCGGCGCTCGCCGCGGCCCGGGTCGATGCGCGCAGCATCTCCTTCGTCGAGGCGCATGGCACCGCCACGCCGATGGGCGACCCGATCGAGGTCGAGGCGCTGGCCACCGCCTTCGCCGAGCACACCGATGCGCTGGACTTCTGCACGCTGGGCTCGCTCAAGAGCAACGTCGGCCACATGGTCACGGCCGCCGGCGCGGCCGGACTGATCAAGACGGCGCTGGCGCTGCAGCACGAATGCATTCCGCCGACCGCGCATTTCAGCGAGCCGCATCCCGCCATCGGCTTCGAGCGCACGCCCTTTCGCGTCAACCCGCAACCGAAGCCCTGGCCGCGCGGCGCGACGCTGCGCCGTGCCGGCGTGAGCTCCTTCGGCGTCGGCGGCACCAATGCCCACGTCATCGTCGAGGAGGCGCCCGCGCGCGCGCCCTCGGCGCCCGACGAGGGCATGCACGTGCTGCCGCTGGCCGCGCGTTCCGAGGCCGCGCTGGCGATGGCGACCGAGCGCCTCGCGGCACACCTCGAGATGCATCCCGAGGATTCGCTGGCCGACGTGGCCCACACACTCGCGGTCGGCCGCAAGGCGCATGCATTCCGGCGCGCGGTGGTGGCGGCCCGCGCGGACGACGCGGTGGCCGCGCTGCGCGACCCCGGCTCGCCGTGGCGCGCGAATGGCAGCGTGGGCGCGCGGGTGCCGCAGCTGGTGCTGATGTTCCCGGGCCAGGGCGCCCAGTACGCCGGCATGGGCCGGGCGCTGCACGGTGGCGACCCGGTGTTCGCGGCCGCCTTCGACGACGCCCTCGCGGCCTTCGCGGGCGAACTGGACGTCGACCTGCGCGAGCGCATGTTCTCGGGCGATCCGCAGGCCCTGCTGCCGACCTCCGTCGCGCAGCCGGCCCTGTTCACGCTCGAATACGCGCTGGCGCGCCGCCTGCTGTCGCTCGGCGCCCGGCCGCAGCTGCTGATCGGCCACAGCGTCGGCGAGTTCGTGGCGGCGGTGCTGGCCGGCGTGATGCGGCTCGAGGATGCGGCCCGCCTGGTCGCGCGCCGCGGCGCGCTGATGCAGGCGCAGCCGGCGGGCGCGATGCTGTCGGTGCGCCTCGGCGCGGCCGAGCTGCTCGCGCGGCTCGATCCCTCGCTCTCGCTCGCGGCGGACAACGGCCCCACGGCCTGCGTGGCGGCGGGGCCGTCGGAGGCCATCGCCGCCCTGCAGGCCTCGCTGCTGAAGGAGGACATTGCGAGCCGCGCGCTGCAGACCTCGCACGCCTTCCATTCCTCGATGATGGACGAGGTGGTCGCGCCCTTCGAGGCGCTGGTGCGGCAGGTGGTGCTGCGCGCGCCGCGGATTCCCATCGTCTCGACGCTCACCGGCCAGCCGCTCGGTGAAGTGGAAGCCACCAGCGCCGCCTACTGGGCCCAGCATGTGCGCGGCACGGTGCGTTTCTCGCCCGCGCTGCGCGACACCCTCGCGCGGCTGTCGCAGCCGCTGTTCGTCGAGACCGGGCCGCGCAACACGCTGGCCACGCTCGCGCGCCAGCACACGGGCACGGCGGTGTCGCTGCTGCATGGCGATCCGGCCGACGAGGTGGCGCTGCTGCGGCTGGCCTTTGCGCGGCTGTGGACCTGCGGCGCCGAGATCGAGCTCGCGCGCCTGTCGAACCGAACCGATGCGCGGCGCGTGCGCTTGCCGACCACGCCGTTCGAGCGCCAGCGCTGCTGGGTCGACATCGCGCCCCCTCTTTCCGCTTCCGCCACGGCCGCCACGCCAGCCGCCGCCCCCCTCGTCCCCCCGATCGCCCTGGAGTCCACCGTGACCGTTGCAACGCCCTCGCCCCTTCCTCCCGCGTCCGCGTCCACGCTGGACGCCCGCCTGCGCGCGCTGTTCGAGGACATCTGCGGCCTCGACATGGCGCAGGCCGACGGGCATGCGCCGTTCGCCGAACTCGGGCTCGACTCCTTGACGCTGACGCAGGCCGCGACGCAGATCCGCAAGCACTTCAAGGTCGAGCTGAGCTTCCGGCAATTGATGGAGAAGCACCGCAGCTTCGATGCACTGGGCGCCTTCCTGCGCCAGAGCCTGCCGGACGAGGCGCCGAGCGCCGCCGCGATGCCTGTCATGCCCGCGATCGCGGTCCCGCGGCTCGATGAAAACGCAGGCGCATTCCAGCTGTCACAACTGATTGCGCAGCAAATGGAAATCATGCGCCAGCAGCTCACGCTGCTGTCTGGCGCCGCCTCGATCGCGCCTGCTCCCGCCGTAGTCCCGCACCCCACCGCCGAGGCGGCCCCGGTCGCGAGCCTGCCGCAACGCTACGACGTGGCCAAGGCCTTCGGCGCCATCGCGCGCATCCACACCCAGCGCACGGCCGAGCCCAGCGCGCGGCAGCAGGCGCGGCTCGCGGCCTTCGTGCGCCGCTATGTCGAGCGCACGCGCCGCAGCAAGCAGTTCACCGAGGACAACCGGCCCCACATGGCCGATCCGCGCGTGGTCAACGGCTTCCGGCCGCTGACCAAGGAGATCGCCTACCAGATCGTGGTCGAGCGCTCCAAGGGCTCGAAGCTCTGGGACATCGACGGCAACGAGTACGTCGACGCGCTCAACGGCTTCGGCATGAACATGTTCGGCTGGCAGCCCGACTTCGTGCAGGAGGCGGTGCGCCGGCAGCTCGACGCCGGCTACGAGATCGGCCCGCAGCATCCGCTGGCGGCCGACGTCGCCGGCCTGGTCTGCGAGCTCACCGGCAGCGACCGCGCCGCCCTCTGCAACACCGGCTCCGAGGCGGTGATGGCGGCGCTGCGCATCGCGCGCACCGTCACCGGCCGCAGCACGGTGGTGGTGTTCACCGGCTCCTACCATGGCACCTTCGACGAGGTGCTGGTGCGCGCGGGCCGCAATGCCAAGGGCCTGTCCGCCGCGCCCGGCGTGATGAGCGGCATGTTCGGCGACATCCGCGTGCTCGACTACGGCACGCCCGAGGCGCTGGCCTTCATCCGCGAGCATGCCGACGAGCTGGCGGCCGTGCTGGTCGAGCCGGTGCAGAGCCGGCGGCCCGACTTCCAGCCCCGCGAGTTCCTGCACGCGCTGCGCGCCATCACCGAGCAGCACGGCTGCTGCCTGGTCTTCGACGAGGTCATCACCGGCTTTCGCGTCGCGCTCGGCGGCGCGCAGGCGCTGTTCGGCGTGCGCGCCGACCTCGCCACCTACGGCAAGGTCATCGGCGGCGGCTTTCCGATCGGCGTGGTCGCGGGCCGGCGCGCCTACATGGACGCGCTCGACGGCGGCGCCTGGCAGTACGGCGACGACTCCATCCCGGGCGTCGGCGTCACCTACTTCGCCGGCACCTTCGTGCGCCATCCGCTCGCGCTGGCCGCGGCCAAGGCCGCGCTCATGCACCTGAAGGAGGCCGGCGCGGCGCTGCAGGAGGGCCTGAACCAGCGCACCGGCGCCATGGCCGACGAACTGAGCGCCTGGTGCCTGGAGGTCGGCGCGCCGATCGCCATACGGCACTGCGGATCGCTCTGGCGCGTGCACTGGCTCGAGGAGCATCCGCTGCAGGACCTGCTGTTCGCCATGATGCGCAGCCGCGGCATCCACATCCTCGACAACTTCCCCTGCTTCCTGACCAGCGCGCACGGCGCGCAGGACATCGCGGCCATCCAGGCGGCGTTCAAGGCCTCGGTGGCCGAGCTGCAGGAGTCGGACTTCCTGCCGCGCCGCGCGCCCAGCCCCCTGAGCTTCGACGTGCGCAGGAACGCGCAGGACGGCTCGGTGCTCGCCCGCGACGTCGACGGCCAGCCCTTCTGGTACGTGCCGACCGTCGACGGCGGCGCGCTGCCCGCGCTGCCCGTGCTGGCGGACCCGGCCCCGGCCGGTGGCGCGAACGCGAAGGTGGTTGCATGAACGCCGTGCTTCGCCCCACCCCCGACGCCATCGACACCGCGCCGATCCTCGGCAGCGTCGAGTGCGTGATTCCCACCACCGAATCGCAGCGCGAGGTCTGGCTCGGCGCCATGCTGAGCGCCGAGGCCTCGCTGGCCTACAACGAATCGGTGCTGCTGCGGCTGCGCGGCACGCTCGATGGCCCGGCCCTGTCGCGCGCGCTGGCGCGGCTGGTGCAGCGCCACCAGTCGCTGCGCGCCACCCTCTCGCCCGACGGCCGCAGCATGCTGGTCGGCGGCGGCGATGCGCCGGCCCTCGAGCTGCGCGACCTGCGCACGCTCGATGCGACGGGCCGCGCGCAGGCGCTCGACGCCGCGCACCGAGACGCGGTGTGCACCCCATTCCCGCTCGAGCAGGGTCCGTTGTTCCGGGCTGCGCTGTACCGGCTCGGCGATGCCGAGCATGAACTCGTGATGTCGGCGCACCACGTGGTGTGCGATGGCTGGTCGTGGGCGGTCATCGCCGAGCAGCTCGGCCATCTCTATGCCGACGAGATCGGCGAGGGCCTGCCGCTGCGCGCCGCGCCGAGCTACGCGGCCTTCGCGGCAGAGGAAGCCGCCGAGGCGGCCGGGCCCGCCATGCAGGCGCATGTGGACCATTGGCTGGCGCGCTTCGCCGGTACCCTGCCGGTGCTCGAGCTGCCGACCGACCGGCCGCGCCCGGCGGTGCGCGGCTTCGATTCGCAACGCATCGAGCGCGGGCTCGATCGCGCGCTGATGAGCGCGATGCGCGCCGCGAGCGCGAAGTCCGGCACCAGCCTGTTCGCGGGGCTGCTGGCCGCCTTCGCCGCCACGCTGCACCGCCTGAGCGGGCAGGACGACATCGTGATCGGCATTCCCGCCTCGGGCCAGCTCTCGCGCGACATGCCGGGGCTGGTCGGCCATTGCGTGAACCTGCTGCCGCTGCGTCTCGCGGTGGGTGGGCAACTGCGCTTCGACGCGTTGATGGGCGAATGCGGCACGGCCGTGCTCGACGCCTTCGAGCACCAGTCGCTGACCTACGGCGCGCTGCTCGGCAAGCTCTCGCTGGAGCGCGACGCGAGCCGCCAGCCGCTGGTGAGCGTGATGTTCAACCTCGACCCCGACGTGGCCGGCAGCGCACAGAACTTCGCCGGCCTCGCGGTCACGCAGGACACGGTGCCGCGGCGCTACGAGAACTTCGAGCTGTTCCTCAACCTGCGGCCGGCCGAGGGCGGCCTGTTGGTCGAGGCCCAGTACAACACCGGCCTGTTCGACGAGGCCAGCGTGCGGCGCTGGCTCGACATGTTCGAGTGCCTGCTGCGCTCGGCCGTGCAGGCACCGGACCAGCCCATCGGCCGGCTGGCGCTGCTCTCGCCCGAGGCGGCGCGCGAGCTGCTCGCGCTGCAGCCCGCGCCGAGCCCGCTGGCGGGCCTGCCGTTCGCGCATGCCGGCTTTGAGGCCAGCGCGCTGCTGCAGCCCGATCGCCCCGCGATCCGCGACGGCGCGCGCCGCTGCAGCTACGGCACGCTCGACGCGCAGTCGAACCGGCTCGCGCATGCGCTGCGCGAACGCGGCACGGGCCGCGGCCAGCGCGTGGGCCTGTGCCTGGAGCGCGGCATCGACATGGTCGTCGCGCTGCTGGCGGTGCTGAAGTCGGGCGCGGCCTACGTGCCGCTCGACCCGGGCTTTCCGCAGGCAAGGCTCGATCACTACGCCGAGGATGCCCGCCTCGGCCTGCTGCTCACCACGTCCGACATCGCGACCGCGCCGCGCGGCTGGCGTGCCGATGCCGCCGAGCGCGTGTTCGAACTCGACCGCGACACCGCCTGGCAGCGCGCGCCCGCGGGCGCGCTGCCGCCCAGTGGCGACGATGCCGGCCCCGAGGACGCGGCCTACGTCATCTACACCTCGGGCTCGACCGGCACGCCCAAGGGCGTGTGCGTGCCGCACCGCGCGGTGGCGAACCTGCTGCAGTCGATGCGCAAGGCGCCGGGCCTCGGCGAGGGCGACCGGCTGGCCGCGGTCACCACCTTGTCCTTCGACATCGCGGTGGCCGAACTGCTGCTGCCGCTGGCCGCGGGCGCCGAGATCGTGATGGTCCCGCGCGAGACCGCGATGGACGGCCGCCGCCTGCGCGCGCTGCTCGAGGAGGAGGACGTCACCGTGCTGCAGGCTACGCCCGGCATGTGGCAGCTGCTGCTCGACGCGCAGTGGCCCGGCGCGCCCGGCTTGCGCGGCTGGATCGGCGGCGAGCCGGTGCGCGGGCGGCTCGCGCTCGAGCTGCTCGAGCGCTGCACGCAGCTGTGGAACGTCTACGGCCCGACCGAGACCACCGTCTGGTCCACGGCCTGGAACATGCGACGCGACACGATCGCCGCGCACGGCGTGTCGATCGGGCAGCCGATTGACAACACCAGCGTCTGGATCCTCGATGCCGCGCTGCAGCCCTGCCCCGTCGGCGTGCCGGGCGAGCTCTGCATCGGCGGCGACGGCCTCGCGCTCGGCTACCTCGAGCGGCCGGAACTGAGCGCGGAGCGCTTCGTCAGCGCGCGCATCCTCGGGCAGGCCACCGCCATCTACCGCACCGGCGACCGTGGCCGCTGGCGCAACGACGGCCTGCTCGAGCACCTGGGACGGCTGGACTTCCAGGTCAAGGTGCGCGGCTACCGCATCGAGCCCGGCGAGATCGAGGCGCGCTGCAACGAGGCGGCGGGCGTGTCGCGCAGCGTGGTCGTGGCGCGCGAGGACCGGCCCGGCGACGTGCGGCTGGTGGCCTACCTGGCGCTGCAGCCCGGCGCCGCGGGCGCGGCCTTCGAGCTCGGCGCGCTGATGCAGCACCTGCGCGAAAACCTGCCGGCCTTCATGCTGCCGCAGCACGTGGTCACCCTGCCCGTGCTGCCCACGCTGCCGAACGGCAAGCTCGACCGCGTCGCGCTGCCGCCGCCGGGCGCCATGCCGCGCGCGGTGGTGCAGCGCGGTGCCGGCCCCGCCAACGAGATCGAGCGCAAGGTGCTCGCGGCGATGGAGCAGGTGCTGAGCCTGCCGGGCATGGACATGGGCGACGACTTCTTCACCCTGGGCGGCCATTCGCTGCTGGCCGCGCGGCTGGCCACGCTGCTGAGCCGCGAGTTCGATCTGGCGCTGCCGCTGCGCACCTTGTTCGAGGCGCCGACGGCGCAGCGGCTGGCTGCCGCCATCACCGCCCTGCGCGGCGCGGGCGAAACGCGTCAGACCGCACTGCCCTGCCACTTCGAGCGCGAGCTGGCGCCGATGACGCCGTCGCAGGAACGCATCCGCTTCATGGAGGAGCTGCACCCGGGCCGCTCGGTCTACAACGCGCCCTCGGCGCAGCGGCTGCTCGGCGCCTTCGACGCCGCGCGCTTCGAGGCCATGCTGCGCGAGATCATCCGCCGCCAGCCCGCGCTGCGCACCTGCATGGGCGTGGATCCGGCCAACGGCGCGCCGGTGCAGTCGATCGCCCGCGCGGTCGACTTCTCGCTGCCCGTGATCGACCTGCGCGAGCTGCCGGCCGACCAGCGCGAGGCCGAACTCGCCGAGCGCATGCAGGAGCTGGCCGACCGCCCGATCGACATCCACCGCGCGCCGATGCTGCACGCCGCGCTGTTCCGCATCGACGAGGACGCGCATGTCTTCGTGTTCGTGCCGCACCACCTGGTCTGGGATGGCTGGTCCTTCGACCTGCTGCAGGCCGAGCTGGCCGCGCTCTACGACGCGGCCGAACGCGGCCGCCCGCACACGCTGCCCGCGCTCGCGACCACGCACGGCGACTATGCCGAGTGGCTGGCCGGCTGGATGGCCACGCCCGAGTTCGAGGCGCAGCGCGCGCTGTGGCGCGAGCGCGCCGCCGCCGTGGCCGCGCCGCGCCTGCCGCGCACCGACATGCCGCGCCGCGCCGGCAGGAGCGGCCAGGGCGGTTCGCAATGGATCGCCATCGACCTGCCCGCCACCCAGCGGCTGCGCGAGACCGCGCGCGAACTCGACGTGACGCTCAGCATGTTCACTTTCGCGATCCATGCGCTCGCGATGAGCCGCACCATCGGCAGCGACACCCTCGTGGTCGCCAACCCGGTGCGCGGCCGGCAGCAGCCCGAGACCGAGAACGTGATGGGCGTCTTCAACAACATGCTGCCGGTGTCGCTGCGCATCGACCTCGGCCTGACGCTGCCCGCGTACCTGCGCTACGTGAAGCAGGAGCTGCTCGCGCTGATGGCCTGCCAGCAGGTGCCGTTCGAGCGCCTGGTGGCCGAGCCCGGCGGCCCGGCCCGGGCGGCCGGCGCCTACCAGACGATGTTCTCGTTCCAGGATGCGCGCGAACGCGGTTCGCGCATCGGCAGCCTGCGCACGCAGCAGATGCACCTGCTGCAGCGCGGCGCCACCGACGACATCGGCGTGTGGCTGCTCGACACCCCGCACGGGCTCGAGGGCGCGCTGATCTACAACGCCGACATCTACCTGCGCGAGACCGGCGCCCGGCTGCGCGAGCGCTACCTCGAGCTGCTGCGCCGCGCGGCCGACCGCCCGCACGCGACGCTCGCGCAACTGGCCAGCGAGGAAGGCTCGCCCAGCGCCGCCTACCTGCGCAAGCTCGCGGCCGAGCCGCCCGAAGCGTTGGCACCGCAGGCCGCCGCGGCCGCGCTGCCGCTCGCCGACGTGCTGCCGCCCGAGCATGCGCGGCTGGCGCAGATCTGGGCCGACGTGATCGGCATCGACGTCAACGAGATCCGCGCCAGCGACAACTTCTTCGACCTCGGCGGCGATTCGCTGCTGGTGCAGCGCTCGGTCGAGCGGACCGCGCTGACCCTGGGCCACCGCGTCGAGCCGCGCCGCTACCTGTTCGAGAACCTGGCGCAGCTGGCGGCCTCGCCGCCCTCCGCGGATATCACGCCGGCCGAGGCCGGGGGCCCGAAGCGCGTGCCGCCCCCCGGCCGCACGCTCGGTTTGCTGGGACGCACCCTCAGCGGCTGGCTGCGCGGGGACCGGGCATGAACGTGACAAGCTACGCCCTGTCCATCGACGCGCCCGTGTGCCGCTACGTCGACCTCGACCTGCGGCTGGACCCGGACTGCGAACGCGAGCTGTCCGAGGAGGAGCGCGTGCGCGCCTCGCGCCTGCACTTCGGCATCGACCGCGAGCGCTTCATCGCCGCCCATGTCGCGCTGCGGCGGGCCCTGGCCGAGCAGAGCGCGCTGCGCGCCGACACGCTGTGCCTGGTCTGCGGACCGTTCGGCAAGCCGTGGATGCCCGAGCGCCCGCGCATCCGCTTCTCGCTGAGCCACAGCCATGCGCTGGCGCTGATCGCGGTCGGCACGCGCGGCCCGCTGGGCGCCGACGTGGAACACCTGCGCCCCGTGCCCGACGCGCTGACGCTGGCCGAGCGCCACTTCACGCCCCGCGAGTACGAGGCCCTGCTCGCGCTGCCGGCCGCACGGCGCGGGCTCGCCTTCCTCACCTGCTGGACGCGCAAGGAAGCCTGCCTCAAGGCCATCGGCCTGGGCCTGCGGGTGCGGCCCGACACGGTCGAGGTGGGCCTGCGGCCCGAGCTGCGCAGCGTCGAGGTCCCGCTGGGCGGCCGCATCCTGTGGCTGGTGGTGGGCCCGGCGCCCGCGCGGCCCGGCAGCGTGGCCTCGCTCGCCGAATGGCGCGCGCCCGAGACGCTGTTCGACACGCCCGAGGCGCTGTCGCAGATGCTCGCCATGCAGGCCCTGCGCGCCAACCCGGGCGCGGCCTTCGCCGGCGACCCGGTCCGTGGCGTGGAGGTGGCGCGATGATGGCCCGCCCGCTCATGTTCGGGCCGGCCTCGCGCCAGCTGTTCGGCCTGTTCCATCCCGCCGAACAGGCGCACCCGGGCGACACCGCGGTGCTGCTGTGCCCGCCCTTCGGCCAGGAAGGCCTGCGCACGCACCGCTTCTTCAAGGTGCTGGCCGAGCGGCTCGCCCGCTCGCGCATCGCCACCCTGCGCTTCGACTTCCACGGCACCGGCGATTCGCCCGGCGACGAGCGTTCGGGCGAACTCGACGGCTGGCGCCGCGACCTGTGCTCGGCGCACGAGACGCTGCGCGGGCTGGCGCCCGACGCGCGCATCGTCTGGGTCGGCGCGCGCCTGGGCGCCACCCTCGCCGTGCTCGCGGCGCGCAACGGGCGCTGCGACCCGGCCCGGCTGGTGCTGTGGGAGCCCGTGATCGATGGCCCGCGCTATGCGCGCATGCTGCGCGAGCGGCACGTGGAGGCGGTCGACACCAGCTTCTGCATCCCCGACCTCGGCTGGCGGCGCGGCTACCTGCGCGATGCCCAGGCCGTGCCCGAGGAGGCGTTGGGCGTGTCGCTCTCGACGCAACTGCGCGCCCAGCTCTCGGCGCTCGTACCGGCCTCGCTGCCGCTGACCGCGCTGCACGACACGCTGGTGCTCGCGCGTCCCGACGAGGCCCACACCGCCCAGTGGGCGGCCGAGCAGCAGTCGCGCCACATGCCGGTGCGCCTTGCCTACTTCCAGCACCGGCTCGACTGGACCGCCGATCCCTATCCCAACAGCGCCATGGTTCCGGCCGATGCGCTTCACCGCCTGCAAGGGGCCCTCCATGAGTGACATGACCCAAAGCCCGGTGCGCTTCGGCCACGGCGACGGCCTGCTCGGCATGCTGACCGAGCCCGTGCAATGCCAGCCGCTGCCGGTGTGCTGCCTGATGCTCAACATGGGCGCCAACCACCGCGTCGGGCCGCGGCGCATCAACGTCAAGCTGGCCCATGCGCTGGCCGCCCAAGGCATGAGCAGCCTGCGGCTGGACCTCGGCGGCATCGGCGACAGCGAGGCGCCCGGCGGCGCGAGCGCGGTGCCGCTGGCGCTGCGCGCGGTGCACGACCTGCAGGCGGCCATGGACCTGGTGGAAGCGCGGCTCGGCATCCGCCGCTTCGTGATCGTCGGCATGTGCTCGGGCGCCGAGCATGCGATGAGCGCCGGCATGGTCGATGCGCGCGTGATCGGCCTGTCGCTGTTCGACGGCTTCGCCTTTCCGCAGCGGCGCGCGCGTTGGGAACGCACGCTGCGCCGCGCGCTGGCCGCGCCCGCCCACCCCGCTTTCGCGGGCAAGGTGCGGCGCTGGATCGGGCGGGGCCTGTCGCGCTGGCTGTCGCGCTCCGGCGCGGCGCGGCCGCTGCCGGGCTTCTTCAGCGAGGAGCTGCCGCCGGTCGTCGCCGAAGCCTGGTTCCGCGCCACCATGCGGCGCCTGTGGGCGCGCCAGGTGGCGCTGCACTTCCTCTACTCGGGTTCGCTGCATGTCAGCGACCGCGGACGCGACCAGCTCGGCGCGTTCCGCGACGAACCCTTCCTGCAGGCCGCGCAGTACGACTTCCTGCGCGACCTCGATCACACGGTCTGCACGGCCCGGGGGCAGCAGCTGTTCCTCGGTGCCGTGGGCGACTGGGTGATCGCCCGCGCCCGCGGCACCGCCGCCGAGCGCCGCAGCCCCGGCACCGCCGCGGCCCCGCTCGAGCCGCCCATCGCGGGCGCGCTCGCGCCGCAGTAACCCCTCACGGAATTCCAAGGACACCCCATGACGCCCCTCGTTTCAACCGCCCCCGCCGCACAGCCGGGGCACCGCGCGCGCCTCGGCGTCGCGGCCGTGGCCGCACTGCTCGCGCTCGGCCTGGCCGGCTGCGGCATCCCGGGCTTCAGCTCGCCCGACAGCGGCACCTGGCGCAGCTCGGGCAACGCGGGCAGCACGGGCGGCAGCGGGCCGACCGGCGCGCGCGGCGAACCGCGGATCGTGCCGATCACGCCCGCGCTGGTGCGCGAGCTGGCCGCACGCCAGCCGACGGGGCCGTCGCCCGAGGTCCGCGAACTGTTCGGCAAGTCGCCGGCCTACACGATCGGCGCCGGCGATGTGATCGGCATCGTGGTCTACCGCCATCCGGAGCTGATGCCCAGCCAGGGCGCCGTGATCTCGCAGCAGACCGACGCCACCGGCGTGAGCGTCGCGCCGGGCTTCATCGTGGACGGCGAAGGCGAGATCAGCTTTCCCTACATCGGCCGTACCAAGGTGGAAGGCCTGACCGAGAGCGCCGCCTCCGAGATGATCGCCAGGCGCATCGCGCCCTTCGTCAAGGACCCGCTGGTCAGCGCGCGCATCCAGACTTTCCGCAGCCGCCGCGTCTACGTGGAGGGCGACGTGCGCATGCCGGGCCTGCAGATCTTCACCGACGTGCCGATGACGCTGGCCGAGGCCCTGAGCCGCGCGGGCAGCACCAACGCCAGCGCCGACCGCTCGCGCATCGTGCTCACGCGCGGCGGGCGCGCGCTGACGATCGACCTGCCGGCGCTGCAGGTCCAGGGCTACGACGCGGGCCGCATCCCGCTGCGCAGCGGCGACGTCGTGAACGTCGGCACGCGCGACGACAGCCGCGTCTACGTGATGGGCGAGATCCTGCGGCCCTCGGCCCTGCTGATGCGCAACGGCCGGCTGAGCCTCAACGAGGCGCTCGGCGACGCCGGCGGTCCCGAGCTGCAGACCTCCTCGCCCGGGCAGATCTACGTGGTGCGCAACGCGAGCGGCGACGTGCCCGACGTCTACCACCTCGACGCGAAGAACCCGGTGGCGCTCGCGCTGGCCGACCGCTTCGAGCTGCGGCCGCGCGACGTGGTCTACATCGACCCGGTGCCGCTGGTGCGCTGGAACCGCGTGATCAGCCTGATCCTGCCCGCCGCCCAGGTCGTGAACCTCGGCGGCACGGCGAGCCGCCGCTGATGGCGCGCCGCTCGCCAGGCTCCCCCGCTCCCGCCCCCGACAGACCACGAGGTGAACTCATGAATGCCCGATCGCTCATCGCGGCCCCCGCGCCCGCGGACCCGCCGGCCGATGCTCCCCTGGTGCGCTCGCGCCTGCGGGAACACATCGACCTCTTCCTCGACAACCGCTGGACGATCGCGAAGTTCGTCGCGGCCGCGCTGCTGCTGGGCGCGCTCTACACCCTGTTCGGTCCGCGCGTGTACGAGGCCAACGTGCTGCTGCAGGTGGAAGACGCCGAGCGCTCGGGCGGCACCCTGCTGGGCGAGTCGGCGAGCAGCGCGCTCAACGCCAAGACGCCGACCGCGGGCGAGGCCGAGATCCTCAAGTCGCGGCTGGTGCTGGGCCAGGCGATCGAGGACACCAAGCTCTACATCGAGGCCCGGCCGCTGTACCTGCCGCTGATCGGCGCCTGGCTCGCGCGCGGCGCCAGGGAACTGTCGCAGCCCGGCCTGCTGGGCCTGGGCGGCTACGTCCACGGCGCCGAGCGCATCGTCGTCGCGCAGATGGACGTGCCGCCCGAGCTCGAGGGCTCGCGCTTCCTGCTCACCGCGGGCACGCGCAGCGGCTTCACGCTGACGCATCCGAAGCTGGCCGAACCGATCGTCGGCACGGTGGGGGCGCCGCTCGACGTGGAGACCGCGCTCGGCCCGCTGCACCTGCTGGTGGGCTCGATGGCCGGCCTGCCGGGCGCGCAGTTCGAGCTGGTGCGCCAGTCGAAGCAGCTCACGCTGCTCGCGCTGCAGCGCGACCTGCGCGTGATCGAGAAGGGCAAGCAGTCCTCGGTGATGGACCTGAGCTGGCAGCACGACGACCGCATGCAGCTGGCCACCCTGCTCAACGAGGTGGCGCGGCTGTACGTGCGGCTCAACATCGACCAGAAGACCGCGCAGGCGCAGCGCGCGCTCGACTTCCTGGGCGGCGAGCTGCCCAAGCTCAAGTCGCAGCTCGAGCAATCCGAGGAAGCCTACAACCAGTACCGCAACCAGAACGGCACCATCAGCCTGGACGACGAGGCACGCAATGCACTGACGCAGAACGTGACCCTGCAGGCCAAGCTCTTCGACGCCACCCAGAAGCGGCTCGAGCTGACCGAGCGCTTCACCGCGCGCGATCCCAGCGTGCAGACCATCGACGCGCAGATCGCCGCGTTGCGCAAGGGGCTCGGCACGGTCGAGCTCAGCATCCGGCGCATGCCGCAGCTGCAGCAGAACGCCCTGCGCATGCAGCGCGACATCAAGGTCAACACCGACCTCTACGTGGCGCTGCTCAACAGCTCGCTGCAGATGCGGCTCGCGAAGGAGGGCCGCATCGGCAACGTGCGCGTGCTCGACCCGGCGCTGCAGCCCGAGAAGCCGATCCGCCCCCGGGCGGCGATCGCGATGGGCCTGGCGCTGGTGGCGGGTCTGTTCACGGGCCTGGGCGCGGTGCTGCTGCGCCGCTCGTGGCGCGCCACGGTCGCGAGCCCGGCCGAGATCGAGGCCCACACCGGGCTCGAGGTCTACAGCACGGTGGCGCTGAGCCGGCACCAGCGCCTGCTCGACCGCGCGGCACAGCACGGCCTGCCCGGCGTGCACGTGCTCGCGATGCAGCATCCCGAAGACCCGGCGCTCGAGGGCGTGCGCCGGCTGCGCACCGCGCTCAAGTTCGCGCTGCCGGGCGCGCGCAACAACCGCATCATGGTGTCGAGCGCCACGCCGGGCGCCGGCAAGAGCTTCGTGTCGGCCAACCTGGCGGTGGTGCTCGCCGCCGGCGGCCGGCGCGTGCTGCTGATCGACGCCGACCTGCGGCGCAGCAGCCTGGGGCCGTATTTCGGACTGGCACCGCGGGACGGCCTGGCGGAGCTGCTGCTCGGCGAGATCGACGAACGGGCTGCGATCCACCGCGCCGTGCTGCCGCAACTCGACGTGATGGCCAGCGGCGTGCCGCCGCGCGACCCCACCGGCCTGCTGTGCGGCGATGCCTTCGCGCGGCTGCTCGATCGGCTCTCGCAGCGTTACGACACGGTGATCGTCGATGCACCACCCACGCTGCTGGCCTCGGAGGCGCCCGAGATGGCGGTCCACATGGGCACGCTGCTGATGGTGGCGCGCGCCGGCGACAACGAGCTCGGCGACCTGACGCAAAGCATGAAGGAACTGCGGCATGCGGGCGCGCGCTTCCAGGGCGTGGTGCTCAACGCGCTCGATGCGCGGCAGCGCTACTACGGCAGCCATGCCTACCGCTATGGCGCCTACCGGGTGCGCGCGCACGAGTATCCGGCCCTCACGCCGCCGCTGGCCGCGCCGGGCGCAACGGGGGCGGCCGCATGAGCCTGCTGCAGACCGCGCCGGCCGCGCCTTCGCTCGAGGGGCGCGCGCTGATGGCCGCCAAGCGCGGCGTCGACATCGCCATGGCGGGCAGCTTCTTCCTGCTGTTCGGCTGGGCCTATGCGCTGGTGTGGATCGGCGTGCTGCTGAGTTCGGGCCGGCCCGCGATCTACATGCAGCCGCGCTACGGCAAGAACGGCCGCGTGTTCCGCTTCTACAAGTTCCGCTCGATGGTGGCCGACGCCGACGGAGTGCTGGCGCGCCACCTGCGCGAGGACGCGGCGGCGCGGCTGCAGTGGGCCAAGTACCAGAAGCTGGACCGCGACCCGCGCATCACGCCCTTCGGCGCGATCCTGCGCAAGTACAGCATCGACGAGCTGCCGCAGTTCTGGAACGTGCTCAAGGGCGACATGAGCATGGTCGGCCCGCGCCCCTGCATGTTCTCGCAGAAGGACCTGTACGGCGGCTACTGGGGCCACTACTGCGCGGTGCGCCCCGGCATCACCGGTCTGTGGCAGATCAGCGGCCGCAGCGAGGTGAGCTATCGGCGCCGCGCCGCCATGGACGCCGACTACGTCGCGACGCTGTCGCTGCGCCACGACGTGGCCATTCTGTTCAAGACCTTCGCCGTGGTGGCCGGCGCGCGCGGCTCGGGCTAGCGAAGCCGCCGCAGTCATCGATCCCGGATTCCGAACTTCACGAAAGAACCTATGCGTATCTACGTTGCAGGCCATCGCGGCATGGTGGGCCAATCGCTCTCGAGGCGCTTGCGCGCCATGGGCCACGAGGTCGTCACGCGCGACCGCGAGGCACTCGACCTGCTCGACCAGGAGGCGGTGCGCCGCTTCTTCGCGAGCGAACGCATCGACCAGGTCTACCTGGCCGCGGCCAAGGTCGGCGGCATCCACGCCAACATGAGCTACCCGGCCGAGTTCATCTACCAGAACCTGATGATCGCGGCCAACGTGACGCACCAGGCCTTCCTCGCGAACGTCACGCGGCTGCTGTTCCTCGGCTCGAGCTGCATCTACCCGCGTCTGGCCGACCAGCCGATCGCCGAGGAGGCGTTGCTCGGCGGCCGGCTCGAGCCGACCAACGAGCCCTACGCGATCGCCAAGATCGCCGGCATCAAGCTGTGCGAGAGCTACAACCGGCAGTACGGCGCCTCGCACGGCATCGACTACCGCAGCGTGATGCCGAGCAACCTCTACGGGCCCGGCGACAACTACCACATCGAGAACAGCCACGTGGTGCCGGCGCTGATCCGGCGCTTCCACCTCGCCAAGTCCACCGCCGCGCCCAGCGTGCTGATCTGGGGCACGGGTCGCGCGCGCCGCGAGTTCCTCTACGTCGACGACATGGTCGACGGCTGCATCGCGGTGATGAACCTCTCGCGCGCCGTCTACGACACGCACACCGAGCCGATGCGCGCCCACATCAACCTCGGCACCGGTGACGACCTGTCGATCGCCGAGCTGGCCGAGCACATCCGCGAGGTGGTCGGCTACCGCGGGCGGATCCAGTTCGACACCTCGCAGCCCGACGGCGCGCCGCGCAAGCTGCTCGAGGTGTCGCGCGCCGCCAGCATCGGCTGGCACGCCACGATGCCGCTGACCGACGGGCTGCGGCGCACCTATGCCGACTACAGCCGCGCGGTGCGGCCGGTCGAGACCCTGGCGCCGGCCTGAGCGCCGCCGCCCTCGAACGAACGAACGGCGAGACGCTCATGAGAATCCTGTGCTTCTGGTGCGGCCTCGCCGCGGCGATGCTGTGCGGCCTGCTCGACCCGGTGTGGGGCTACGTGGCGGTGTTCCTGCTGTCGCTGCTGCAGCTTGCGCTGCTCGGCGGCCCGGGCGCGAGCGTGTTCCTGCTCGTGCACTACATCACCCTGCTGACCTACTTCTCGCTCGCGCCGGCGATCCAGATCGCGCAGGACCTGAGCTTCTGGGAAGCCGGCGTGATCGGCACGGTGGCGCACACGCAGGCGCTGATGCTGCTGCTGCTTTACATGGCCGGCGTGGAGGCGGCGCGCTTCGGCGTCGTCGATCCACCGTTGCGCCACACCGCGGGCACCGCGCCGGCGCCCGGCGCGGCGCATCCGCTGCTGTTGCTTGGCCTGCTGGGCGCGGCCTTCGCGGTATTGCTGGCGCGCGCCGACCTCAACTTCGTGGCGCGCGGGCTTCCCGGCGAAATCGAGAATGCGCCGCTGGACTTCATCGTCTATTCGACGCTGCCCAAGCTGGTGGTGCTGATGTGCTTCGTCGCGCTGGCGATCCATGCGCTGCGTCAGCGCACGGCCACTGCCTGGTGCCTGGCCGCGCTGGCGCTGGCCGCGGCCGCCATCGCGGCGAACCCGGTCAACACCGCGCGCCAGATCCTGCTGATCGGCCTGCTGCCGCTGTTGATCCACGGTCTCGGCCGCTCGCGGCGCTGGACGCTGGCCTTTGTGGTCTTCGCCGCCATCGCGGGCCTGGGCCCGGTGTTCAACCTGCTGTCGCGCGGCAGCATGTGGGGCGAGTCGCTGGCGACCTTTCCCTACAGCCCCGACTTCGATGCGATGTACGTGGTGGCCGGCCTGCTGGAGCGCGCGCCGTCGCCCGATCTCGGCTTCGGCCGCTACCTGCTGTCGGGCTTCTCGTTCGTGCTGCCGCGCGACCTGAAGCTGTTTCCCGACTTCGACCCGCTGGGCTGGCCCGCCGTGCTCGGCAACTTCTCGCAGAGCAACCTGTCGCTGGCGCAATTCGCCACCGTCTTCTTCGACTTCGGCCTGCCAGGCCCGCTGGTGTTCGGCTTCCTGCTGTCGAGCCTGTTTCGCCGGGTCGACCGCGCAATCGACACGCACGGCCCGCTCTCGCGCGGCTACCTCGCGGCGCTGGTGCTGCTCGCGGCCTACGTGCCCTTCATGCGCGGGCCGATCCTGGGCTGGGGTCCGTTCGCGGCCTCGGGGCTGATCGCGGCGCTGCTGGTCGGTGCCCTGTGCACCGGCTTCGGTCCCGCGCGCCGCGCGCTCGCACCCCGTCCCGCCACCCAAGCATGAGCCCCACGATGTCCGACTATCTCTTCTACGACACGCTGCGGCTCAACCGCGGCGCCGGCGGCGTGCTCAACGTCTGCGAGGTGCTGCTGCGCAGCATGCGGCTGTCGGCCGGCGAGGCGATCGCCTCGGCCAGCGAGCGGCACCCGCGGCTGTTTGAGCTCGCGCGCCGCACCGGGCTCAGCCGCTTCGTGCTCGAGACGCTGCTCTACAACCTCCACCAGCTGCATGCCTGGCGCGCGGAACGACGGCTGTGCTCGCTGTTCCCGAACTACTTCCTGCCCTTCGCTCTGTTCGGCCGGCACCGCGACGCGATCGTGATCGTGCACGACCTGCAGTACAAGGCCCATCCCGAACACTTCAGCCGCGCCAAGCGGCTCTGGCTCGACTGGAACCTGCGCCGGCTCGCGCGCAGCCACGCGCAGGTGGTGTTCATCAGCCGCAGCAGCCAGCAGGATTTCGAGCGCCATTTCGGGTCTTGCGCGCATTCGACGGTGATCTTCAACCCGGTCGACGCGGTCGCCATGCAGGCCCCGCCCGAGGCCGCGCCCGCGGGCGAGCGCTACCTGATCGCGGCCTACCACTACTACCCGCACAAGAACTTCGGCGGCACCTTGCGGCTGTTCGAGCGCATGAAGCGCGCGGGCCTGGTCGACCGGCTCGACATCACGGGCAACGGCGCGGCCGAGGTGGCGCGCATGGTGGCGGCCGAGACGCCCTCGCTGCGCGGCTGCGTGCGCCACCGCGGGCTGGTGCCGCGCGAGGAGCTGATCGGCCTCTACCGCGGCGCGCAGGCCTTCATCTCGCTGTCGCGCTTCGAGGGCTTCAACCTCTCGGCCGCCGAGGCGGCAACGCTGGGCGTGCCGCTGCTGCTGTCGGACATCCCCGTGCACCGCGAGCTGTTCGGCGGCTATGCCTTCCTCGTCGACGACCAGTGCTGCGACCTGGACGCGCTGGCGCGCCACCTCGCGGCGCACCGGCAGGCACGCCCGGCATGGGCGAACGCGCCGGCCTGCGCGCCCGCGGCGGTGGCGGCGCGCTATCTCGGGCTGCAGCGCACGGCCGCTTCCTTCGAGGCCGCACTGCCATGACCCGCACGCTTCGTTGGTTCCTGGCGCGGATCGTGGCGACGACGCTGTTCGCCGCGACGGCCACCGCCCAAACCACCGTTTCCGCGGAGCCGGCCCTCGCCGCGCCATTGCCCGCGCTGGCACCGCCCGGCTTCGGCGTGATGGTCCACTACCTGCCCGACCGCCGCTCGATCGCCGACATGGCGCGCTTCGACGTCGAAGCCTTCGCGGCCACGCTGGCCGAGATGCGCGCCTCCTACCTGGTGCTCACGCTGGGGCAGAACAGCGGCCAGTACATCGCGCCCAATGCCGCGCTCGAGGCGCTGTGCCCGGCCAGCGCGCGCGACCGCCCGCCGCGCGACCTGCCGCTGGAGATCGGTCGCGCGCTGCGCCGCCGCGGCATCGCGATGGTGCTGTACCTGCCGTTTCGCGCGCCGCAGGACGATCGCTACCTGATGGGCTGCCTCGGCGACGTCTCGGAACAGCAGCCGCCGCCCGCGCGCTTCATCGCCGGCTGGTCGCAGGTGATCGGCGAGTGGTCGCAGCGCTACGGCACGCTGGTGCGCGGCTGGTGGTTCGACGGCACCTACAACACGCGCGACATGACGCCCTCGGACTGGAACGCGCTGTGCGGCGCCGCGCGCAGCGGCGCGAGCGACCGCTGGCTCGCCTTCAACGCGGGCGAAGGGCCGCAGCGCTTCAGCCTCAAGGCCGCGCCATGCCAGAACCTGATGGCCGGCGAGTTCATGGACCCGCCCGCGCAGCTGGTCGCGCCGCCCTCGGACCTGATGTTCCACGTGCTGACGCCGCTGGCCGCCTCGTGGGGCCGCGTCTCCGCGCCGCGCTTCGCCGCGGCCCAGCTGCGCGGCTGGATCGCCGAGGCGGTCGCGCGCAAGGGGCTGTTCACGCTCGACCTGCCGCTCGATGCCGACTTCCGCTTCCTGCCCGCGCATGTCGCGCTGGTGCGCAGCGCGACGGCGCCCACTCCCTGAATTCACCGCTCCCGCCCCAGGCCTCGCCGACCATGACCCAACCGCTTCTTTTCATCGTGGTGGAAGACCGCCAGAACAAGACCCTGGCGCTGTGCCGCGAATCGGCCGCCCGCGCGCGGGAGAACCTGCTGGTGCTCGCGGGCACCGAGGCCGGCGCGGACTACGAGCGCCTGTGCCGCAGCTACGTGCACCTGTCGAGCAACACGCCCGCGTTCGAGAAGATCTGCTTCCGGCGCTACTTCCTGCTGGCGGCCCACCTCGAGGCGCAGCCCGAATGCCGCGAGTTCGTGCTGCTCGACAGCGACGTGCTGCTGTTCCGCGGCCTCGGTGCGCACGTGCGTCGGCTGGTCGGAGAGGCGGACTTCTCGGGCTCGTTCATCGAGCCCCTCGATGGCTGGGACCCGTGCCAGATATCGCCGCACGTGAGCTACTGGAGCGCCGCGGGCCTCGCGGGCTTCGTCGCCTTCGTGCTCGACACCTACACCAGCCGCACGGGGCGCGCGACGCTGCGCGAGATCGCCGCGCGCTTCGCGGCCCGGGGCGAGCGCGGCGGCGTATCGGACATGACGCTGCTGCATCTGTGGGCCCAGGCGAGCGGCAATGCACGGCCGATCAACCGCGTGTTCGGCGGCTGCGTGATCGACCACAACATCAGCAGCGCCCACAACCTGCGCGCCAACGAGTTCCGGCTCTTGGGCGGTGCCAAGCACCTGACCTACCGCGACGGCCAGCCCTGCCTCACGACGCGGGCCGGCGAGACGGTGAACGCGCTGGCCCTGCATTTCCAGGGCCGCGCGAAGCTGGCGATGGCGCATGCGCTGCGCGGCGGCACGCGCCGGGTCGCGCTGCTGACCTACGGGCTGCAGTTCGCGCGCCGGGCCAAGAACCGGGCCTTCGGCATGGGCCTGCTCGCGCGGCGCGCGCCCGCCGCGGATCGGCTCGCCGACCTGCCGCCCTCGAAGTAACGCGCCGATCGCGACACCCACCATGCCGATCCGACCGCTCCGCCTGCCGCCCGCGCTGCGCAGCCTGCCCGCCGCGGGGCTGCTGCGCGCGCTGCCGCTGCACGGGCTGGGCGCGCTGGCGTCGCGCTTCTACGTCTATCTCTCGGGCTTCCTCGCCGTCTTCCTGCTGGCCGCCCACGTGGCGCCCGCGCGCTTCGGTGCCTACTCGATCTACCAGTCGGTGCTCGAGGCGGCGCTGGTGATCGGCACGCTCGGCAGTTCGCTGCTGTTCTCGCGCCACGCCGCCGGCCCGGGCCCGCGCATCCAGCGTGGCGACCTGGTGCGCACGCTCGCGATCGGGCTGCCGATCGCGCTGCTGCTCGCGCTCGGCATGCTGGCGCTGCAGCGCGTGCCCGCGTCCGCCACGGCGCTGGTGCTGGTCGCCGCCACGCTCGCCGTCTTCTCGTTCAACAGCCTGCGGCTCGCCTACAGCCGCGGGCTCGGCCACGCGGGGCTGCTGAATCTCGAATCCGGTGTGCGCTCGAGCATCCTGGTGCTGGGCGTGGCGGGCCTCGCCGCGCTGGGCCATGCGGGCGACGCCCTGGACGTGCCGCAGCTGCTGGCCATCAACCTGTTCGCCTTCGCGCTGGTGGCCGTGGCCATCGTGCGCGCGGGCCGCGCCAGCCGGCCGCCACGCGGGGCCGCCACCTTGGCGCTCTCGGCCCAGGGCGGCGCCACCGTCTATTCGCTGCTGCTGTTCGCGCTGCGCAAGTCCGACCTGCTGGTGGTGGCCTTCTTCATGCCGCTGGGCTATGTGGGTGCCTTCAAGCTCGCGTTCCTGCTGGCCGAGGCGCCCTCGCAGTTCGTGCAGGCCTTCCTCTACACCAAGACCCCGGCGATGCGCACGGCCAGCGCCGAGCAGCTCGACGCCTCGGTGTTCAAGCTCGCACGGCAATCCTTCCTGCTGGGCTGCGGCCTGTTCGCGGGGCTGGCCGCGCTGATCGTGCTGGCCGCGCCGCTGCTGAAGGTCGGCCGCGAGGCGCTCGAGATCTTCCTGTGCATCGCGCCCTACTTCCTGCTGCGCACCTACACCGTGCACCACGAGATGCTGCTCGCGCTGCGCGTGCCGGTGGCCTCGCTGGCACGCTGGGCGCTGCTCGAGGTGGGGCTGCGGCTGCTGTCGTACGCCGTGGTGATCCGGGCCTTTCCGGGCCAGCCGCACTACGTGTTCCTGCTCGCCTGCGTCAGCGACTTCGTGCTCTACGAGCTGCGCATGCGGCTGGAGTTCGGCATATTTCCCATCGCGCGCATGGCGCGCGGCGCATGGCGGAGCCGGCCATGAAGATCCTGCTGCACTCGATGAACTTCGCGCCCGAGCTGGCCGGCGTGGGCAAGTACTCGGGCGAGATGGCGCGCTGGCTGAGCGCGCGGGGCCACGCGGTGCGCGTGATCGCGGCGCCGCCCTTCTTTCCGCAATGGCAGGTGGCCGAGGGCCATTCGGCCTGGGCCTACCGCCGCGGCGACTGGCAGGGCGTCGATGTCTGGCGCGCGCCGACCTGGGTGCCCGCGCGTCCGCGCACGCTGGCCCGCCTCGCGCACCTCGCGTCGTTCATGCTGTCGAGCCTGCCGCTGCTGCTGGCACAGGCGCGCTGGCGGCCCGACGTGGTGATGGTGGTGGAGCCGCCGCTGTTCTGCGCGCCGGGCGTGCTGCTGCTGTCGAAGCTGTTGCGCTGCAAATCGTGGCTGCATATCCAGGACTACGAGGTGGACGCGGCCTTCGGCCTGGGCCTGGTGCGCGGTGGCCGGGTGCGGCGCATGGCGCTGGCGGCCGAGTGCTGGCTGATGGGCCGTTTCGACCGCGTCTCGACGATCTCGGCCGCGATGCTCGCCAAGGCCCGCGACAAGGGCGTGGCGCCGGAGCGGCTCGTGCTGTTCCCGAACGGCGTCGACCTGCGTGCGATCCGGCCGGCCCCACCGCGCGACCCCGAGGTACCCAATCCCGCCGGCGGCTATCGCGCCGCGCTCGGGATCGCGCCCGACGCGGTGCTGGTGCTCTACGCGGGCAGCCTGGGCCACAAGCAGGGCATCGAGCTGCTGGCCGAAGCCGCCGCGCTGCTGGCCGATGCGCCGGCGCTGCACTTCGTCATCTGCGGCAACGGGCCGAGCCGCGCGGCGCTGATGGATGCCTGCCTGCGCCTGCGCCACGTGCACTTCCTCGACCTGCAACCGGCCGAGCGGCTCGACGAGCTGCTCGGCAGCGCCGACATCCATGTGCTGCCGCAGCGCGCCGACGCCGCCGACCTGGTGATGCCCTCGAAGCTGACCGGCATGCTCGCGAGTGGGCGGGCCGTGATCGTGACCGCGCATCCCGACACCGAGCTCGGCCGCGCCGTGACGGGCCGCGGCGTGGTGGTGCCGCCGGGCGACGCGCGCGCGCTCGCCGACGCGATCGCGCAGCTCGCGGCCTGCCGTTCGCGGCGCGAGACCCTGGGCGCGGCCGGCCGCGCCCTCGCCGAGGCCGAGCTGGACCAGGACGCGATCTTCCGGCGCCTCGAGGCCGAGCTGCTGCGCTGCCTCGCGGAACGCAGCGCGCAGCCCGCATCGCCATGAACGCCGCCTTCTCCCCTCCCAAAATCCTCGTGACCGGCGGCGCGGGCTTCATCGGCAGCCACGCCTGCGTGGCGCTGATCGCGGCCGGCTACCTGCCGGTGGTGCTCGACACGCTGGTCAACAGCAGCGCGCGCTCGCTGGAGCGGATCGCGGCCATCACGGGCGTGGCGCCGCTCCTGGTGCGCGCCGACGTGCGCGACGCCGCGGCGCTCGAGCGGGTGTTCGCCGCGCATGCCTTCGGCGCGGTGCTGCACCTGGCGGGGCTGAAGGCGGTCGGCGATTCGGTGGACGACCCGCTCGGCTACTACGAGGTCAACGTGGCGGGCACGCTGGCGCTGGTGCGCGCCATGGACGGCGCGGGCGTGCGCCGGCTGGTGTTCTCGTCCTCGGCCACGGTATACGGCGACACGGCGAGTTCGCCGATCCCCGAGAGCGCGCCGCACGCCGCCGTCAATCCCTACGGCCGCACCAAGGCCATGGTGGAGACGGTGCTGCTCGACCTGGCGCACGCCGACGCGCGCTGGGGCATCGCCTGCCTGCGCTTCTTCAACCCCGTGGGCGCGCACGAGAGCGGCCTGATCGGCGAGCACCCGAACGGCCGCCCCAACAACCTCATGCCCTACATCTCGCAGGTGGCGGTGGGCACGCGCGCGCACCTGGTGGTGCACGGCACCGACTACGACACCGCCGACGGCACCGGCGTGCGCGACTACGTGCACGTGATGGACGTGGCCGAGGGCCATGTGGCGGCGCTGCGCCACGTGACGCGCGAGCCGGGGATCCTGATGGCCAACCTCGGCACGGGGCGCGGCGCCTCGGTGCTCGAGGTGGTCTCGGCCTTCGAGCGCGCCAGCGGCCGCGCGATCGCGCTGCGCCTGGGGCCACGGCGCCCCGGCGACGCGCCGGCCTACTGGGCCGACGCGGGCAGCGCCCAGGCCCGCTTCGGCTGGCGCGCGCGCCGCAGCCTCGACGACATGTGCGCCGACAGCTGGCGCTGGCAGGTCGGCAATCCGCACGGCTTCGACGAGGCCGCGCCGCCGCCGCCATCCCCACCGCTCCCGCTTCCGCTACCCCGAACGCCTTCCACTCAACCAGGGATCCCTTCATGTCCGATACCGTTCCTTCCTCTCTAGAGACGCCGGAGTCCGGCCGGACCTTCGCGCGCCGCGCGAGCTACACCACGGGCGTCTGCCCGCCGGCCGAGCCGCAGTGGCCGCACTTCCTGACCGGGCAGGAGAACGCGCCGGTGCGCGTGCTGCTGGTGGACGACGATGAGTTCATGCGGCGCGTGATCGCGCAGGAGCTGCTGTCGGACATGCGCATCCAGCTGCAGGCGCAGGCCGGCAGCGTGCGCGAGGGGCGGCGCCTGCTGGCGACGCAGGAGTTCGACGTGCTGATGCTCGACCTGCACCTGGGCGACGGCACCGGCTTCGACCTGATCCGCGAGGCGCGCAAGCAGCACAGCTACTGCGAGATCATCGTGGTCTCGGCGCTCGAGGACGACGCCCACGTGATGCGTGCCTTCGAGCTCGGCGCGACCGGCTACCTGCTGAAGAACGCCTGGCTGCAGAGCTTCGCGCAGGCCGTGCTGCAGGTGGTCAACGGCGGCGCAGCGATCACGCCGCGGCTGTCGCGCCGCCTGCTCGCGCGCCTGAGCCAGCAGGCCGGCGATCCACCACCCGATGCGCCGCAGCGCGAGGCCACGCTGACCACGCGCGAGCGCGAGGTGCTGCGCTGCGTGGCACGCGGCTGCGTCTCCAAGGAGATCAGCGAACGGCTCGGCATATCGGGCCAGACCGTCAATGCCCACATCAAGAACATCTACAAGAAGCTGCAGGTGCATTCGCGCGCGCAGGCCGTGAGCTTCGCGACGCACACCGGCCAGCTCTGAGCCGCCGCCCCTCCTCTTCTCCTCCTTTTTCTTTCATCGGACACCCCCATGACCACTTCCATCATCCATCCCGTCGTGCTGTGCGGCGGCAGCGGCACGCGCCTGTGGCCGCTGTCGCGCAAGGCATTGCCCAAGCAGTTCGCGCCGCTGGTGGGCGGCAAGAGCCTGCTGCAGCTCACGCTGGAACGGCTGCGCGGCCTGCATGGCGAGATCACCTGCATCGCCGCGGAGGAACACCGCTTCCTGGTGCGCGAGACGGTGGATGCCGCCCGCGTCGGCGGGTGCCAGATCCTCGAGCCCGTGGGGCGCAACACCGCGGCCGCGATGGCGGTGGCGGCGCTGCAGGCCGGAGCCGACGAGCTGCTGCTCTTTGCACCGGCCGACCATCACATCCCCGATGCCGAGTTGTTCGCGCACACCGTGCACGCCGGCGTCGAGGCCGCGCGCGCCGGTCGCATCGTGACCTTCGGCGTGGCGCCGACCTTCGCGAGCACGGCCTACGGCTACATCGAGGTGGGGGCCGCCTCGGCCGACGGACGCAGCCACGCGGTCGCGCGCTTCCTCGAGAAGCCCCAGGCCGAGGTGGCGGCGGCGCTGCTCGCGCACGGCGGCTTCTGCTGGAACGCGGGCATCTTCCTCGTGCGCGCCGGCACGCTGGTCGCGGCCCTGCGCACGCATGCGCCCGACGTGCTGCTCGCCTGCGAGCGCGCGCTCGCGACTTCGTCGATCGACGGCAGCTTCCGCCGCCTCGGCGCCGAGGCCTTCCAGGCCTGCCGCAGCGAGAGCATCGACTACGCGGTGCTCGAGAAACACCCCGACATCGCGATGGTGCGCTTCGAGGGCGCGTGGAGCGACGTGGGCAGCTGGAACGCGGTCGCGACCCTGCATCCCGCGGACGAAGCAGGCAACCGCACGAGCGGCAAGGGCCGCAGCCTGCGCGCGCGCAACACCTTCATCCATGCGCCGCACCGTCCGGTGGTGGCGCTGGGCACCGAGAACCTGATCATCGTGGACACGCCCGACGCGCTGCTGGTCGCGAGCGCGGGTTGCGTGGAGCAGGTCGCCGAGGTGGTGCGCATGCTGGCGCTCGAGGGCCGGCCCGAGGCCACCGAGCACCGGCGCACGGTGCGGCCCTGGGGCGCGTACGACAGCATCGACAACGGCGAGCGCTTCCAGGTCAAGCACATCACGGTCAAGCCCGGCGCCAAGCTGTCGCTGCAGATGCATCACCACCGCTCGGAGCACTGGATCGTGGTGCAGGGCACGGCCAAGACCACCTGCGACGGGAAGGTCAGGCTGGTGCGCGAGAACGAATCGATCTACCTGCCGCTGGGCTGCGTGCATCGGCTCGAGAACCCGGGCAAGACGACGCTGGAGGTGATCGAGGTCCAGACCGGCAGCTATCTCGGCGAGGACGACATCGTGCGTTTCGACGACAGCTACGGGCGCTGCGGCATCGTGGCGGATCGCGGCGATGCACAGAACCAGGCGCTGCTGTCGATCGCCGGCGAAGGCGCCGTCGCGACGCCGACGGTGGAGTGGAACAGCCCGCGTCCCCTGCCCGAAGCGCAGCCCGCCTGAGGCGGCGCGGCGCTCAGAACGAGAAGCCGGCCTCGTTGCGCCGCAGGTCGGCGTCCACCATCATCTGGCAGAGCTGCTCGAGCGTGGTCGTGGGCGCCCATCCCAGCTGGTCCCTGGCCTTGCTGGGGTCGCCGATCAGCAGGTCGACCTCGGCGGGGCGGTGGAATTTCGGGTTCACGCGCAGCACCGTCTTGCCGGTCGCCGTGTCGACGGCGGTCTCCGCCTCGTCGACGCCCCTGAATTCCACCTCGATCCCCGCGCCCCGGAACGCCAGGCGAACGAAGTCGCGCACGGTCACGGCACGGTTCGTCGCCAGCACGTAGGTATCGGGCTCGCTCGTCTGCAGCATGCGCCACATGCCCTCCACGTACTCCCGCGCGAAGCCCCAGTCGCGCTGCGCGTTGAGATTCCCCAGCTCCAGCACCTCGAGCTTTCCCAGCTTGATCCGGGCCACGGCGTCGGTGATCTTGCGCGTCACGAACTCGCGCCCGCGCAGCGGGCTTTCGTGATTGAAGAGGATGCCGCAGCTGCCGAAGATGCCGTAGCTCTCCCGGTAGTTGACGGTCATCCAGTGCGCATAGAGCTTGGCCACGCCGTAGGGGCTGCGCGGATAGAACGGCGTGCCCTCGACCTGGGGCACGGCCTGTACCTTGCCGAACATCTCGGAGGTCGATGCCTGGTAGAAGCGGATCCGCCGGTCGATGAGGCGGATCGCCTCGAGCAGGTGCAGCGCCCCGATGCCGGTGATGTGCGCCGTGGCCACGGGCTGGTTGAAGCTGACGCCGACGAAGCTTTGCGCCGCGAGGTTGTAGATCTCGTCGGGCTCGGTCTGCTGGACCAGGCTGAGCGAGCTTCCCTGGTCGGTGAGGTCGTACTCGACCAGATGCAGATCGGGATGGTCCTGGATGCCGAGCTCCTGGATGCGCCAGAAATTGACCGAGCTGGTGCGGCGGTAGGTGCCATGGACCACATAGCCCTTGGCCAGCAGCAGTTGCGCCAGATAGGCGCCGTCCTGGCCACTGATGCCCGTGACGATCGCGGTCTTCTTCTTCATCACGGTTCCTTGGTTGACTCGTGATGCAGCGTACAGGAGTTCCGCCGTCGCGGTGGGCAACTTGGGCCTTTCGACTACGTACCCATCACCCCTCGCTTGCGGTATCGACAGCGCCCTGGCCTACATTCAAAGCAATTAGAAAGTACTCCATTCGTGGATTCCGCGACCCCATAAAACATTCAGGTCGCTTTGACACAAGGGAGTTACTCATGACCGACGAAACATCGTCCGATTCCGAGACGTTCGCCAGGCTCGACGGCGGCCGCATCACCCGCTACCGCACCCGTGACGGGACCGGCGTCTGCCGGCCCGGCGAGCCGCAGTGGCCGCATTTCATGACCGGGCAGGACGACGCCCCCGTGCGCGTGCTGCTGGTGGACGGCGACGAGGGCATGCGCCGCGTCATCGCGCAGGAGCTGCTGTCGGACATGCGTATCCGGCTCCAGGGCCAGGCCGGCAGCGCGCGCGATGCGCGGCGCCTGCTCGCGTCGGAAGAGTTCGACGTGTTGATGCTCGACCTGCGCCTGGTCGACGGCTCGGGCTTCGAACTGATCCGCGATGCGCGCAAGCAGCAGAGCCACTGCGAGATCATCGTGGTCTCCGCGCTCGAGGACGACGCCCACGTGCTGCGTGCCTTCGAGGCCGGCGCCACGGGCTACCTGCTGAAGAACGCGTGGCAGCAGAGCTTCGCGCAGGCCGTGTTGCAGGTGGTCAATGGCGGCGCGGCCATCACGCCCAGGCTGTCGCGGCGGCTGCTGGCGCGCATGGGGCGGCATTCGGTGGACGGGCCCGCCCCCGAACCCCATCCCCTGGACATCGTGCTCACGACGAGGGAGCGCGAAGTGCTTCATTGCGTGGCGCGGGGGCAGGCATCGCGGGTGGTGAGCCTGGCGCTCGGCATCTCGATGCAGACCGTCAATGCCCACATGAAGAACATCTACAAGAAGCTCAACGTGCATTCGCGCGCACAGGCCGTGAGCCGCGCGACCCTGACGGGGCTGCTGTGAGCCGGGCGCAGGCGCGAACGCCTGGCCGGCGGCTCAGGCGCTCATGCGCTTCCCGACCCGCACCACCGCCTTCGCGGGCAGCGCCTGCCAGTCGATCCAGTCGCCCTCCCCCGCATGGTGGGTGGCACTGGCAGCGCCCTGCGGCGCGCCCCACTGCAGCGTGAACTCACGCTCCCCGAGCCGCAGTTCGATCTCGAAGGCTGGCCAGTGCGCGGGCACGCGCGGCGCGAGCGACAGCGCGTGGCCCTTCACCGTGAGGCCCAGCAGCGTTTCGACCGCCGCGCGGTGCAGCCACGCGGCCGAGCCGGTGTACCAGCTCCAGCCGCCGCGTCCCACGTAGGGCGCGGCGCCGTAGATGTCGCCGGCCATCACGTAGGGCTCGAGCTCGTAGGCCGGACCGCGCCGCGGATCGCTGGCGCGATGGGCCGGGCTCAGGCCTTCGAAGCTCGCCCAGGCCGCCTCGCGGTCGCCCGTCAGCGCCTGCGCCATCAGTCCCCACACGGCGCCATGCGCATACTGCCCGCCGTTCTCGCGCACGCCCGGCGGGTAGGCCTGGATATAGCCCGGGTTGTTGGCCGACTGCACGAAGGGCGGCGCCAGCAGGCGCAGCAGCCCGGCCGTGTCGTCGTGCAGATGCGTTTTCGCGGCGGCCATCGCGGCGTGGGTGTGGCCTTCGTCCGACGCGCCCGACAGCACCGACCAGGCCTGCGCGATCAGGTCGATGCGGCACTCGTCGTTGGCCGCCGAGCCCAGCGGCGCGCCGTTGTCGAAAAAGGCGCGGCGGAACCAGGCGCCGTCCCAGCCGGCATCGTGCAGCGCGGCGATCCAGCCCTCGCGCGCACGCAGCCAGCGCGCGCTGCGTTCGGTCTCGCCGCGCGCCTGCGCAATCGGCGCATAGCGCTCGACCACGCTGCAGAGGAACCAGGCGAGCCAGACCGATTCGCCGCGGCCTTCGTGGCCGACCCGGTTCATGCCGTCGTTCCAGTCGCCCGTGCCCATCAGCGGCAGGCCATGCGTGCCGGTCGCGAGGCTGCGGTCGATGGCCAGCGCGCCGTGCTCGTAGAGGCTGGCAACGCGGCCGGCATGCTGCGGCGTGTAGTAGGCGTCCTCGGCGCCGGCCGGGATCGCCGCGCCCTCGATGAAGCCCACGCTCTCGTCGAACAGCGTGGCGTCGCCCGTCACCTGCGCATAGTGCGCGGCCGCGAACGGCAGCCACAGCAGGTCGTCGGAGAAATGCGTGCGCACGCCGGCGCCGCCCGGCATGTGCCACCAGTGCTGCACGTCGCCCTCGGGGAACTGCCGCGCCGCGTTGACCAGGATCTGCGCGCGCAGCCGCTTGGGATCGGTGAGCGCGAAGGCCATCGCGTCCTGCAGCTGGTCGCGGAAACCGAAGGCGCCGCCGGCCTGGTAGAAGCCGGCCTTCGACCACAGCCGGCAGGCCAGGGTCTGGTAGACCAGCCAGCGATTGACCATCGCATCGAACAGCGGATCGGGCGTGCGCACCTGCAGCCGGCCCAGCAGCTCGTCCCAGAAGCCGCCGACCTGCGTGAGCGCGGCCGGCACGTCGCGTTCGCGCCAGCGCCGCGCGAGCGCGATGGCGGCCTCGGCGCTGTCGGCATGGCCCAGCACGAAGGTGAAGCTCGCGCTCTCGCCCGCGGCCAGCCTGAATTCGCCGTCGACGGCCGCGCAGGCATCGAGCCCGCTGCCGCCGCGGCGCCCGAGGCTGTCGGGCACCTCGACGATGCCGCGGCCGCGGAAGAACTCGTTGCGGTCGCAGGTCCACTGGGTGGCGCCCGGCAGGCCCGCGAGCATCAGGAAGGCGGTGCCGCCGCCGAAGCCGCCGCTCGATTCACGCTGTTCGCCGAACACGGCCGGCAGGTCGTCCTGCTTCCAGGTCCGCACGCTGCGGCGCTCGCCGCGCGCCGCGCCCAGCTGCCACTCGGCCATCGCGAGCGCGCGCAGCCGGCGCGTGCCGCTGCCTTCGTTGCGCAGGCGCACGTGCACCAGCTTCACGGCATCGTCGCGGTCAGCCAGGAAGGTGGTGCTCAATGACAACCCGCCCAGCCGGCATTCGAAGACGGTATAGCCCTGGCCATGGCGAACGCGATGCAGCAGGTCGTCGGGCGCACCGTCGCCACCGCCGCCACCACCTCGTCCGGCCGGCGTGAGCGGCAGTAGCTCGCGCGTCGACAGGTCCTGCAGCAGGTAGTGCTCGAAGGCCGGGTCCTGCACCGGGTCGTTCGACCATGGCGTGAGCTGGTGCATGCGGCTGTTGCCGGCCCAGGTGAAGCCGTTGCCCCACTCGGAGACCTGGAAGCCGAAGCCCGCGTTGGCGATCACGTTGATCCATGGCCGCGGCGTGCGGCGTGCCAGGCCCACCTCGAAGCGGAACTCGCCGCTCGCGGCATCGAACTCGCCCGCGACGGTTTCGGCCGGCAGGCTCGACGCGACGCCTGCCGCCAGCGGCACGGCCGGCGGCAGCACGGCCTCGGGTGCCCACGGCCCCATGCCGCGCGCTTCGCGCAAGGCGGCCACCTGCACGTCGAGCGCACGCCCGTCGGCGGTGAACACCACGCGCGCCATGCTCGACAGCGCCGCGCGCTCGGCGGCCGACACTTCCTGCTCGTGCAGCAGGTAGAAGCCGGCCGTGTCGTTGCGCGGAAAGCTGTTGCGGGTCTGCTGCAGCACGCGCTGGCGCAAGGTCTCGATCTCGCGCTGCAGCGACAGCAGGTAGGAGGCCGGCTCGCCGTTGATCACCACCAGGTCGCAGGCCACGCCGCCGAAGCCCCACCACGGCTGCGCGCGCAGCAGCGCGTTGACCAAGCCCATGCCGCTCACCGAATGGATCAGCACCAGCACGATCGGCTTGTCGCCCGAGATGCCGAAGCGCCAGATCTGCCGCAGGTCGAACAGGCCGCGCTCGCCCATCGGGCGCGGCGTGGTGTAGGTGAGGATGGTGGTGAGGTCCTGCAGCGCCACGTTCTGCGCGGGCGTGATCGTCAGGTCGCGCAGCCGCACCTGCGCCAGCGTGGCGGCCATGCGCTTCGTGCGTTCCACGTGCATCGGCTCCAGGTAGCGGTCGATGGTGGGCATCAGCGCCTCGATGCTGTCGTCGGCCGCGGTGGCGAAGCCCAGCCGCGCGGTGGCGCCCGGCGCGATCGACAGTCGCACGCGCAGGCAGGCGATGGGGTCGAGGCCGTTGATGGGCGCGCCGGTGGCATCGAGCGGCTGCATGTCGATCGCCGGCGCCGCCAGCGTGCGGTTGCGGCCGACGAAGGCGCGGCGGTCGGTCATGCAGTCGATGGCGATCACGTGGGCATCGACCGAGGCCACGAAATGCACGGCCGCCACCGCCGGATCGCCCTGCAGCCGCGGCCGGCGCGACATCAGCAGCGCGCGCAAGTCCGGGCGCCAGCGCGATTCGACGAACAGGTTGGCGAAGGCCGGATGGGCCTCGTCGGCCTTGGGGTTCGAGAGCACCGGCTCGAAGTACGAGAACAGCTCGAGCGTGCGCGTGCGGTCGCTGATGTTCTGCAGCGTGATGCTGCGCAGCTCGGTGTCGTCCTCGGGGCTGATCAGCACCGTGGTGCGCACCTGCAGGCCCGGCCCGCTGGCATCGAACTGCACCTGGTCGGCGAGGAAGCGGGTGCGGTAGTCCCAGTCGATGCCGGGCGCGGGCAGCGCGGTCAGCGAGACGGGCGTGTCGTTCGCGTCGTCGCGCAGGTAGAAGAAGGTGCCGTAGCCGTCGCGCAGCGGGTCGTCGCGCCAGCGCGTCACGTTGAACGAGCGCCAGCGGCTCACGCCGGCGCCGCTGGCGCGTAGCGCCACCGTGTAGCGGCCGTTCGACAGCAGGTGCGTGGGCTGCGGGCCCGGCGCCAGCGGATCGACCAGCCGCGGCTGGAACATCGGCGGCAGCTCGCCGCGGCTCGGTTCGGGCGGCGAGCGCGGATCGGCGCTGCCGATGATCTGGCGCGGCGTGCGCTCGTGCAGCAGCGAGAGATGCGCCTCCACCACGGCCGCGCTGCCGAACCAGCGGCGCGGCGCGTCGTCGCGCAGCACGTTGCACAGTGCCACCAGGGTCATGCCCTGGTGGTGCGCCATGAAGTTGCGCACCACCGTGAAGGCCTGGCCCTCGTGCTGGCGCGAGGCGGTGAAGTCGACCGCGTCGTGGAAGCCGTAGGCACCGCGTGCGCCCAGCGATTCGAGCAGCCGCAGGTTGTCGGTCGCCTCGGCCGGCGCGAGCACCGCGGCCAGCGCGCTCGCGTAGGGCGCCACCACGCGGTCGGTGGGCGGCGTGCGGCGCAGCGCGAGGCGCGGCACGCCGAAAGGCGCGTACTGGTAGGCCAGCGAATGGTCGCGGCCGTGATAGGCCGACTCCGACACGCCCCAGGGCAGGTCCTGCGCGCGCGCGAAGGCCCGGTGCTCGGCGATGGCGGCGGCATTGGCCACCTGCAGCAGGCCGTCGTCGGGCTCGGGCATCACCAGCGAGGGCATCAGGTACTCGAACATCGAGCCCGACCACGACTTGAGGCCGGGCCGGAAGCCCACCAGCAGGAAGGGCCGGCCCAGCGCCATCCAGTGGCGCCGCGGCACGTCGGCCTTGGCGATCGCGAGGAAGCTCAGCAGCCGCGACTCCGAGGCCATCAGGTCGTAGTAGCTGGCGTCGAGCACGTCGTCGTCCACGCGCAGCCCGATGTGGAACAGGTGCCGCTTCGGGTCGTAGAGGCCGCGGAAGTCCATGCCGTCGCTGAGCGCCTCGCAGCGCCGCGCGAGCGCCTCGAGGGCCTCGCCGTTCGGTGCCCCGGCCGTGCCGCCACCAGCCGCGTCCTGCGCCGCGAAGGCACGGCAGGCCTGCGCCACCGCGATCAGGTGGCCGGCCAGGTTGCCGCTGTCCACGCTCGAGACGTAGGCCGGCGCCAGCCGCTCGAGCGTCTGCGTGTCGTACCAGTTGCACAGGTGGCCCTGGTGCTTGTGCAGCCGGTCGACGCTGCCGAGCGTGGCCGTCAGCCGCGCCACCAGCTCGGTGCTGCCGATCCAGCCGAACTCGCGCGCGCAGGCGGCCGCCAGCAGGTACATGCCGATGTTGGTCGGCGAGGTGCGGTGCGCCAGGGCCGGCTCGGGATCGGTCTGCAGGTTGTCGGGCGGCAGGTGGTTGTCCTGCGCGCCGACCACGTGCTCGAAGAAGCGCCAGGTGTCGCGCGCCAGCGCCTCGAGGTAGTCGCGCTGGCCGGTGTCGAGCGCATCGGGACGCCCGGTCTCGACCCGGCTGCCCCACCAGGCCGCGACCGGCGCCAGTGCCCACAGCACGAACAGCAGCGGGGCCAGCACCGGCCAGTCGCTGTAGTGCGCGGCCACGGCCAGCAGCAGGCAGGCCCCCGCGACCGCGCCGCCACCGCGCAGGAACGCGGCCAGGCGCTGGCTCGACTGGGCCTGCGACTGCGCGGCGGTGGTCCATTGCAGCAGGCGCCGCCGGCTCACCAGCAGCCGCCAGAGCGCGCGCGCCATCGCGTCGAGCAGCATCCGCGCCTGCGCGGCGAGCTGCACGAACTGCCAGGCCGCGCCGGCCAGGGCGCGCAGCAGCTCGACCGCGCCGACGTCGAAGAAATGGCGCAGCTCGATCGCGCGCCGCGTCGGCACCAGCCCGGCCAGCGCGCCGAGCACCGGGCCGATGGTCAGCCCCGCGGCCACGGCCAGCAAGGTCCAGCCCAGCGGCAGCGCATGCGTGAACACCACCAGCACCAGCAGCGCGAACGAGGCCGGCACCACCATCGAACGGCGCAGGTTGTCGCCCATCTTCCAGAGCCCCACGCCGTCGATGCCGTAGTGGCGGGCGCGCCGCATCAGCGGCAGCAGCTGCCAGTCGCCGCGCACCCAGCGGTGCACGCGCGAGGCGAACACGCCCGCGTGGTGCGGGAAGTCCTCCACCAGCACCAGGTCGTTCACCACCGCGCAGCGCGCCATCGAGCCTTCGAGCAGGTCGTGGCTCAGCACCGCGTCGTCGGGCAGCCGGCGGTCGAGCACCGCATGCACGGCACGCACGTTGAGCAGGCCCTTGCCGGTGAACGAGCCGCTGCCGAAGACGTCCTGGTACACGTCGGAGGCACTGTTGCTGTAGGGGTCGAGCCCGCAGGCGCCCGCGAAGATCCAGCGGAACAGCGAGCGCTCCTCGCGCGGCCCGAAGGGCGTGACGATGCGCGGCTGCAGGATGCCGTAGCCACTGACCACGCGGCGGCGCGCGGCATCGACGCGCGGCGCGTTGAGCGGATGCGCGGCGACCGCGACCAGCTCGCGCAGCGCGCCGGGCGGCAGCACGGTGTCGCTGTCGAGCGTGAGCACGTAGGGCGTGCGGCCGGTCGCGAAGCTGCCGGGCGCCAGCGGCAGGAAGCCGTCGGCCTCGCCCTGCGCCAGCAGGCGCAGCAGCATCTCGAGCTTGCCGCGCTTGCGCTCCCAGCCGATCCAGCGCTGCTCGGTGTCGCTCCAGCTGCGCGGGCGGTGCAGCAGCACGAAGCGCGGCAGCGCGCCCTCGGCCGCGGGATGGCGCGCGTTGAGCGCCGCGATGCGCGCGAGCGCGTCCTCGAGCAGCGGCGCGTCCCCGGGCAGCGTCGCCAGCGGCGCATCGACCCAGTCGGTCAGCAGCGCGAACTGGGCGTGCGCCTCGCGGTTGGCGAGCCAGTGCAGCTCGAGGCGGTGCGCGAGCTGCGCGTTGCCCTCGGCCGAGACCAGCATGGCCGGCACCGCGACCAGCACCCGGTGGCGCGCGGGAATGCCGGCCGCGAAATCGAGCCGCGGCAACGCCTGCACGCGCACCGATTCCGCGACGATGCGCTGGACCAGCGCGGTCACCGCTTCCGACAGCGGCCAGGCGAGCAGCACGAGCGCCAGCACCGACAGCCAGTCGCCGCGGTGCGGCAGCCCGCGCGCGGCGGCCAGCAACAGCAGGCCGGTGACCAGCACGACCGCGAAGGCGTACAGCGGCAGCCGCCACGAGCGCGCACCGTGCCGCGCGGCGCGGCGCGCGCGATAGCCCGCGCCGTCGGCGCGCGGGCGCAGCAGCGCATCGAGCGCGGGCAGGCCCTGGCCGAACAGGTAGTAGCCGGCGGTCTCGTCCGCCGGGTCGACATCGGGCTCGCGCGTATCGATGCCGTCGTGCGCGGCCGCCATGGCCAGCTGCACCACGGCCTGCGCCACGTCGCGCTCGGAGCGCCGGCTCTGGCGCGCCACCTGCTCCATCGCATGCGTGATCTGCTGGCGCGTGGGCTCGCTCTCGGCCGCGAAGCTCGGCAGCTCGCGCAGCACGCGCAGCGAGCGGCTCACCGGTTCGATCAGGTCGTTCCACTCCACCTGCCCGACCATGCGCAGCGTGGTGATGATGTTGCCGACCGTCAGGTTGGCGGCCACCTGCGCGTCCTGCGCATCGCGGATCAGCGCCGCGCCGTTCGGGCAGTGCAGCTCGGTCCAGCGCACCAGCGCGGGCATGTTCTCGCCATGCTCGCCCGGCAGGCGCTGCCACAGCTGCGTGAGGTAGCTGTGCTGCAGGCCGTGGCTGTGCAGCGCGCGGAACAGCACGTCGAGGTCGGCCGCGTCGAGCCGCGCGGCCGCGTCCCAGGCCGCGTGCGCGATCTCGCCCGCCACCTTGTTCTCGGCGATGCTCTCGGCCACGCGGCGCAGGTTCTCGAGCAGCACCACGCGCAAGGTGGTGGGCAGGGCCCAGAGTTCGCCCAGCGTGAGTTCGTCGACGTCCTGGTAGGCATCGAGAAAGGCGGTGAACAGCGCCTGGTTGAGCACGCTGTCGGTGTGGGCCACGTAGGCCCAGGCGATGCCGTAGACGCGCGGCAGGCCGGCCAGCGGCGCGCGCGCGAGCTTGGGCAAGCGCGCGTAATAGCTGCGCGGCACGCCGTCCTGGATCTGCTGCAGCTGCGCCTCGACCAAGTGGAAGTTGTCGAGCAGCCATTCCGCGGCCGGCGACACGTAGCGCCCGCTCTGCGAGATCAGCGCGATGTAGTCGAAGGCGCTGCGCAGCGACTCGAGGTTCTCGTGCACGCGCGGGAAGAACGGCGCGCGCTCGCGCGCGTGGCGCGCGCGGTCGTCGTCCGCCACCACCGCCTGCGCGCGCGCGAGGCTGCGCCCGTGCTGTTCGAAACGCTGGGCACCGAACAGCTCCGCGCGGATCGGTGGCGCTACCGGATCGTGCGGGTTGAGCAGCAGGTTGCGCGCATAGGCGCTCAGTCCGTCGAGCCTGTGGACGATGGCCGCGGCGCTCAAGCCGCGAGGAACAGGCCGATGGCCAGCACCACGGCGGCGCATGCCAGGGTCACGATGCGGCCGGCCGCGAGCGCGTGCAGCTGCTGCAGGCGGCCGCGCAGCGACGACCAGCGGCCGTGCGCGCGCGCGCAATGGCGCATGTGGGAGGCGAGGGAATCGACGTCGCTGCCGATGAGGTCGGCGTGCGAAGGGATGGACGAGAGGGGGGCTGACATGGCTACGGCTCCTTGTGACGGATCAAGAGCTGCCGCGCGATCGCGAGAACTGTGTGAACGTCTGCCGACCGTACTCTCTTTCCGGCGCCCGCGCTCGCTTATTCGGCCTGCGCGCGAGAAAGGCCTGTTCGCCTACAAGGCCTCGCGCGCTGCGACTGCATGGCGCGCGGCGCGCACCGAAAGTCGCACGCCTTCCGTCAAACAGGCGTAGCGTGGGCCGGCTGCCTGGCAGCGGACACCCGAACCGGGCGCACCGCTCGACGCCAAGGCTTGCAACGAAAGCGCTCCCATGAATAAGCCCCTCCCCGCCCTTCCCGCCGCCGCGGGCCCGCCGGTCATCGTGCCCGCGACCGCCGAGATGGGATCGCTGCGCGCCGCCCTGATCCTCGCCGGCGTGCTCTACGCCGCCGTGCTGCTCGCGCTCTGGGCGATCGATGCGTATTTCCACGCAGCGCCCCCGTAGCGCCGGCGCGCCGTGACGCCTCTTCGCCTTCCCACCCCCTCCAGGTCGCGCTCGTTCGCGCCAGAAAGTCCATCGATGTCCGATACCCCCTTCTTCCACGACGCCTCGAGCGCGGTCCGCTTCTTCGTCACTGTGGACGGCCAATCGGTGAGCGCCAGCGTCGGCAAGGCGGCCCTGCACTACCACTTCCGCACCGCCGACAACGCCGATCCCCTCGAGACCTATGCATCGCATGCCGAGGAGATCGATGCCGCCGTGCGACGCCGGCTGGCCCAGGGCTCGACACCGCCCGTGATGCTGCGGGAACACGACCTGCGCGTTACCGGGTAGTGGCTGCGATCGCCTTCCGCACGACCGCGCACCCACTGGCGTTGCGCCCGGCATCCCTGGCCCTGCCCGTCTCCTGCGTCGCGATGCGTCGAACACCTACGGCACCAGGGTGGGCCCACTCCACAGACTCGCGGCCTGCATCGGCAGTGGTCGAACAACTTTCAGGAGGCCTTATGGCAGACGATTCCAACATGCTTCGCGACGCGGCGAAGGCCGCCGGAGAGCGGCCATGAGCCGGCTGCGCCGCATCGCGGTGTTCGTCGAGGAAGTGGAGCCCGGTCATTTCCACTGGGTGCTGCACGAGCAGGGCGACGACGCCTCCGAGTGGGTGGAGCTGTCGGCCAGCCCCATGGCCTACGACCTGTGGCTCGACGCCTTCGAGGACGGATGCGCCGAACTCAAGCGCATGGTCCGCGACGAGAACATCGGGCCGCGCACTCCCGGCGAGGACGAGGATGCACCGCCCGTCGGCCCGTTGGCCGACACGGACTGAGCTTCAAGCGACAGCGGCGGCGCCCGAGGGCCCGCCCGCCGCTTCGGCCAGGCGCTGCGCCACCGCATGGAGCAGCGCGGTGGCGAAGCCGCCTTCCGCGCGCGCATCGGTGCGCGCGCTGGTCACGACGCGCGGCAGCGCGCTCCATGCGATCGAGCATCCGGCATCCGCCAGCGCCCGCACCAGCGCGACGTCCTCGCTGCAGGCCAGATGCCGGAAGCCGCCGGCCCGGCGGTAGGCCGCGGCCGAGACGCCCAGGTTGGCGCCATGCACGTGGCGATGGCCCTCGCGATCGGTGTAGGTCGCGCCGAAATGCGCTGCGAGCAGACCGGCGTTGCCGCCATGGGGCGACCAGTCGGCCACCGAGACCGTGCCGCACACCACCTCGGTCTGCAGCGCCAGTTGCGCGGCCAGCCAATCCTCGGACACCAGCGTGTCGGCATCGGTGAACGCGAGCCAGCGTGCGCCGCGCGCCAGCAGGGCCTCGGCACCGACGGCGCGCGCCATGCCCACGTTGCGCGCACGGATCGTCACCGTCAGCGCATCGCAGCAGGCGGCCACCACGCCGGTCGCGTCGGTGCAGGCGTCGAGCACCACGATGGTCTCGACCTTTTCGCCCGCCAGCGCGGGATGCAGCGACGCCCGGCGCGTCGCCGCGAGGCAGGCGCGGATCGTCGCCTCCTCGTCGTGGGCGGGGACGACGATGCCGATCATGCCGCGCCTCGCGCGGCGACGGCGTGGTGGATCGGTGTGGCGGGCGACCGCGCGTTCTTTGGTGGCTGGGTCATGGCGGTGTTCCCGTGCGGGGTGAATGTGGACGCTGCAAGCTAGCCCGTCCGTTCACCGCCCCTTGTAGGACACGCCGCTTCGCTGGCGTCATTGCACCGGCGGCCGGCAGCGCCCGGCGCGTCGCTCAATTCGTCTGCGACAACTGATCGAGGATCGCCGGGTTCTCCAGCGTCGAGGTGTCCTGCGTGATCGCCTCGCCCTTGGCGATGCTGCGCAGCAACCGCCGCATGATCTTGCCGCTGCGCGTCTTCGGCAGGTTGTCGCCGAAGCGGATGTCCTTGGGCTTGGCGATCGGCCCGATCTCCTTGGCCACCCAGTTGCGCAACTCGGTGGCGATCTGTTTCGCCTCCTCGCCGGTCGGCCGCGCGCGCTTGAGCACGACGAAGGCGCAGATCGCCTCGCCCGTCAGGTCGTCCGGGCGCCCCACCACCGCGGCCTCGGCCACGAGGTCGGTCTTGGACACCAGCGCCGACTCGATCTCCATCGTGCCCAGCCGGTGGCCCGAGACATTGAGCACGTCGTCGATGCGGCCCGTGATGCGGAAGTAGCCGCGGTCGGCACTGCGTACCGCGCCGTCGCCGGCCAGATAGATCGTGCCGCCCATCTCCTCGGGGAAGTAGCTCTTCTTGAAGCGCTCGGGGTCGTTCCAGATGGTGCGGATCATCGAGGGCCAGGGCCGCTTGATCACCAGCATGCCGCCCGCGCCGTTGGGCAGGTCCTTGCCGGTCTCGTCGACGATCGCCGCCATGATCCCCGGCAGCGGCAGGGTGCACGAGCCCGGCACCAGCGGCGTGGCGCCCGGCAGCGGCGTGATCAGGTGGCCGCCGGTCTCGGTCTGCCAGAAGGTGTCGACGATCGGGCAGCGCTCGCCGCCGATATTGCGGTGGTACCACATCCAGGCCTCGGGATTGATCGGCTCGCCGACCGAGCCGAGGATGCGCAGGCTCGTGAGGTCCCAGTTCTTCGGATGCACCTTCTCGTCGCCCTCGGCCGCCTTGATCAGCGAGCGGATCGCGGTGGGCGCGGTGTAGAACACGCTGACCTCGTGCTTCTCGATCATCTGCCAGAAGCGACCCGCGTGCGGGAAGGTGGGAACGCCCTCGAACACCACCTGCGTGGCGCCGGCCGCGAGCGGGCCGTAGGCGACGTAGGTGTGGCCGGTGATCCAGCCAATGTCGGCGGTGCACCAGAACACGTCATCGGGACGGATGTCGAAGGTCCAGTCCATCGTCATCTTGGCCCACAGCAGGTAGCCGCCGGTGGCGTGCTGCACGCCCTTGGGCTTGCCGGTGGAGCCCGAGGTGTAGAGGATGAACAGCGGATGCTCGGCATTCACCGGCTCGGGCGCGCACTCGGTGCTCTGGCCGGCCAGCGCCTCGGCGAAGGTCTTGTCGCGGCCCTCGACGCGGTGCCAGGCCGAGGGCGTGCGCTCGAACACGAACACGGTCTTGATCGACTCGCAGCCGCCGAGCGCGATGCCGTCGTCGACGATGGCCTTGAGCGGCAGCTCCTTGCCGCCGCGCAGCTGGAAGTTGGCGGTGATGACCGCGACCGCGCCGGCGTCGATGATGCGTTCCTGCAGCGCCTTGGCCGAGAAGCCGCCGAACACCACGCTGTGGGTGGCGCCGATGCGCGCGCAGGCCTGCATCGCGATCACGCCCTCGACCGTCATCGGCATGTAGACGATGACGCGGTCGCCCTTCTTGATGCCCTGCGCCTTGAGCGCATTGGCGAACTGGCTCACGCGCGTGAGCAGCTCCTTGTAGGTGACCTGGGTGACGGTGCCGTCGTCGGCTTCGAAGACGATGGCGGTCTTGTTCTCGACCGGCGTGCCGATGTGACGGTCGAGGCAGTTGGCGCTGGCATTGAGTTCGCCGTCGCCGAACCATTGGTAGAACGGCGCGTTCGATTCGTCGAGGATCTTGCTGAAGGGCTTCGTCCACTGCAGGTGGGTCGTGGCCTGGCGGCTCCAGAAGCCTTCGAAGTCCTGTTCCGCTTCCTTGCACAGGGCGTCGTAAGCGGCCATGCCGGAAATGCGGGCGCCTTCGGTGGCGCGGGCATCGGGCGGGAACACGCGGTTCTCGACCAGGACGGATTCGATGTTCTTCGAGGGATGGCTCATGGTGTCGGGTTCGAGGGATGGAGGTATCGGTGCGGCCTTCAGTGGCCGATCGGCAGCATCGGCAGGACCACATGCCAACCGGCCAGCCCGAGGGCACCGGCGACGGCGATGCACAGCATGGCCGTGCAAAGCTTCGTGGTGAGGCGGCGTTCGCGCGTGCGCAGCACGAAGGACATGCTGAAGGCGATGCTCGTGAGCGAGGCCAGCACCGCGCCCGTGCCCGCGGTGGTGGCCGACAGGCTGCCCTGCGACGCGAGCGCGGCGGCCGCGGCCACGGCGCTCGCGCTCGACATCAGGCCGCCGACCACGCTCACGAAGTAGAAGCCCGCATCGCCGAACTGCCGCTGCGTGAGGCCGCCGACGATGTGCAGTACCAGGAACACCACGCCGTACTTGAGCGCCAGCGGCAACGAGAACGGCAGGTCGAGCTTGATCTCGGGCACGTCGGGCACGGGGCCGCGCGTGGCGCGCCGGTAGCTCCACAGTACCAGCACCGCGCTCGCGAGCATCATCAGCGCGAAGGCGCCCGAGGCGCCCAGCAGCGCGAGCGGCGCCAGGATCAGCAGCAGCCCGGCATTGCGCACCACCATCGCAGTGGTCGCCAGCAGGATGCCGCGGTAGGCCGTGCCCACGTAGGCGCCGCGCGTGGCGACCACGCGCGAGGCCATCTCGATCACCGTGAAGTTGCTGTTCACCAGTCCGCCGAGAAAGCCCGAGAGCTCGGTGCCGCGCGTACCGTAGAGCTTCCAGAGGATGTAGTTCACGAAGCCGATGCCCGCGATCAGGATCACCGTGACCCAGGCGGCGCGCGGCTCCACCAGGTGCCACGGTCCCACGGCCCCGGCCGGCAGCGCCGGATAGATCACGATCGCGAGGATCGCCAGCAGCAGCGCCGAGCGCATCTCGCTTTCGGTCAGCCCGGCCGAGAAGCCGGCCAGCCGCTCCTTCCACGCCAGCAGCGCGGTGGCCAGCACCATCACGGCCGCGGGCGAGATGGTGTGGCCCTGGCCGCAGAGCACGCCGGCCAGACAGGTCACGAGCATGGCGGCCGAGGTCGTGAGCTCGGCGCCCTGCCCGGCGCGCAGCGTCTGCACGTTGAGCAGCACCGCGAGCACGCCGACCAGCGCCAGGCACAGCAGCGCCACCGGCATGCCGAGCAGGCCGCCGAGCGCGCCCAGCAGGCAGATGAAGCCGAAGGTGCGCAGCCCCGCCTCCTTGCCGCGGCGCTCGCGCTCCAGCCCGATCAGCAGGCCGAGCGCCAGGCTCAGCGCCAGCCGCACCAGGATCTCCAGGTAGGGCCACTCGGCCCCGGTGGTCATGGGGATGGTCTTGTCTGGCATGGGGTCAGACCGCCCGGGGGCCCGGCACGCAGTCGTCGACCGCGAAGCGCGCCAGCGTCGAGATGCCGCTGTCGGGCTGCGCCACGTCGTCGAGCACGCGCAGCGAAGTGAGCCAGCGCCCGGGCGTCACGTCGGCCACCGCATAGCCGCGCCTGTCGGAACGCGCGAGCAGGATGTGCGGGTTGTTGTCGGCGATCTCCTGCGCGCGGCTCTGCGCCGTGCCGCTGGCCGAGGCGATCGAGGTGCCGCAGAACTCGCTCGCGATGACCGGCGACTGCGGCCGCGAGAAGTCGGCCAGCACGCGGCTCACGTAGTTCTGGTGGATGTCGCCGCCGAGGAAGACGGTGTTGCGCGCGCCCGCGCCCTGCACCGCGTCGAGCACGCGCTGGCGGCTCGCGGGATAGCCGTCCCAGGTGCTGGGGTGGTAGCTCTCGGCCGGCAGCGGCTTGTAGTTGCGCTGCGCGAAGATGGTCTGCTGCGCCACCACGCTCCAGCGCTCGCCCAGCGCGGCGTCCTGCGCCAGGCCCTGCTCGAGCCAGCGCTCCTGGTAGCTGCCGAGGATCGAGCGCGCGGGGTCCCGCAGCTCGGGGCAGCCGGTGGGCGTCACCGAGCTCGGCGATTCCTCGCCGGGCACGCGGCAGGGCTGGCGGTCGCGGTACTGGCGCGTGTCGAGCATGTGGAAGCGCAGCAGCCGCCCCCAGGCATGCCGCTCGTGGATGCGCAGGCCGTCGAGCGTGCCGAGCCCGCCGACGCCCTGCGTGAGCACCGAGGCGCGCAGCGGCATGTTCTCGTAGAAGGCCTGGTAGCCGGCGCCGCGCCGCGCGAGGAAGTCGCCCGCCGCGCCGGTGCCTTCGAGGCCTGCGTAGTCGTTCTGCACCTCGTGGTCGTCCCAGGTCACGAGCCACGGGCAGGCGCGGTGCGCGGCCTGCAGCTGAACGTCGGTCTTGTAGAGCGCGTAGCGGTCGCGGAAGTCCGCGAGCGTCTTCGCGGCCGGCAGCGTGTGCGTGCGCACCAGCTGGTAGCTCGGTGGCTTCTTCGGCATCGCGTACTCGTAGACGTAGTCGCCGAGGAACACCACCAGGTCGAGGTTCTCGTCGAGCATGTGGCGGTAGCCCGCGTAGTGGCCCTGCTCCCAGCGCTGGCACGAGACGAAGGCGAAGCGCGTGCGCCCGGGCATGGCGTGCGGGGCCGGCGCGGTGCGCGTGCGCGCCGTCTGCGTGACCGCGTCGCCGTGCATGAAGCGGTAGAAGTACCAGCGGTCCGGCCGCAGGCCCGACACCTCCACGTGCACCGCGTGCCCGAGCTCGGCCAGCGCGTTCGCCTGGCCCGCGCGCACGATGCGGCGGAAGGCCTCGTCCTCGGCCACCTCCCAGCGCACCGTCAGCGCGGCGGGCAGCGGCAGGCGCGGCGTGTCGAAGGGCACGGTGCCGGGCACCGGGCCGTCGAGCAGCCGCGTCCACAGCACGAAGCCGTCGGGGGTCGGCGACCCGCTGGCGACGCCGAGCGGGAACAGGTCGCGCTGGGCCAGCGTGCTCGACCAGCTCCAGCGCGGCAGGGAGGTGGCGGCCGCGGCGGCCGAGGCCAGGCGGATGAGATCGCGACGGTGCATGCTTGTCTCCAATCGTGGATTGTGGGGGTGGTTCAGCCGGACGGGCGCGCTCAGAACGCGTGGCGGATGCCGAAGTTCTGGCCGCTGGCCGCGTGGTCGGCGAGGCCCGCGACATCGCCGCCGACGGTCAGCGCGGCGCCGCGCCGGTTGCGCACATGGGCAACGGTCGCATAGAGCGCGGTGCGCTTCGACAGGTGGTGCACGTAGCCGAGCGCGATCTTGCTGGCGCGCGAGCGGTCGCCCGGGTAGCGGAAGGCTACCTGTCCGTAGCTCGCGCGGATCTCGCCGGGGCCGACCGGCACCGTCACGCCGACGGTCGCGCCTTCGAAGCGCTTGTGACCGAGCGGCATCTCCACCCGGTCTTGCGCGTAGAGCGCCTCGACCGATGCCACGCCGAAGTCGTAGGCGACGCCGAGGCTGGCCGAGCGGATGTCGTGCGGGCGCGTGGTCGGCGCCTTCGGCCCGCCCATGGTCCGGCTGTAGGCCGCGCCCACGCGGAACGCACCCTGCCGGTAGCCGAGGCGCCCGCCGAGGTAGCGCTCCGCGTCGCCGCCGTCGACCGCCTCGGGCAGGCCGTACTGGAACTGGCCCGAGAAGCCGGCCAGGTCACGCGGCAGGAAGTAGCCGACCGAATTGCTCACGCGCACATGCGAGCTCTGCCCCGCGTTGGCGCTGCCGTAGAGGACGGCGCGGCCGCGGTAGACGATGCTCTCGCCGACGCCATTGGTGACCCAGGGCCCGGAGAAGTCCGACTGGATCAGGTAGGTCGGCGTGTAGTCGCGGCCCAGCCGCAGCTCGCCCCAGGGACCGGCCAGGCTCACGGTCGAGCGCCGCGCGAGGTCGAAAGACGTGGGGTTGTCGACGGCGAGCGAGCCCTCGAGCCAGAAGCCCGCGCTCAGGCCGCCGCCCAGGTCTTCCTGGCCGCGAAAGCCCAGGCGGCTGCTCGCGAGCCCGTCGGAGGCCAGCGCGGTCTGGCTGCCCTTGCCGTGCACGCGGTAGTGGGCGACGCCGGTGTCGATCAGCCCGAACAGGGTGACGGTCGACTGCGCGTGGCAGGCGCCGATGGCGAGCATGGCGCCGCCGGCGATGACGGGGGTGAATCTTCTTTGTCTCTTCATCTTTTTCTTCGAGTGGTAGGGGTGACCCGGGGATGGCGACGCGCAGGCGGGCCCCTCACGCGCATGCGTGACGAATCCATCCGGCGTCGGGGGAGCGAAAGACGCGGCGCGTCTACTGCAATGCGCGTCCCTGCATGCCGTCCGCCGCGACGCCGAGGTGGCGCAGCACGGTCGGCGCGATGTCGATCAGCGACGCGGGTTGGCGTCGCTCGCCGGGACGAAACCCTCCCCCTCTCAGGTAGAGAAAGGGATGCTGTTCGTGCTCGCCCAGTCCGCCGTGCTGTGCGCAGCCGACGGGCGATGAATCGCTGAACGGGCTCAGCAGCGAGACGCTGCGGCCCGGCACGCCATGGGGATTGGCGCTCGCGTCATGGCGCAGCGCGAGCGTCAGGCCGAGCGGGCCTTCGGTCGGCAAGCCGATCTCCGCCAGGGCCTGGCCGGCGAACACGCGTCCCGTGAAGTCCTGGTCCTCCAGCCATCGAGTGAGCGCCGGGATCGCATCGCGCGCTTCGTCGGCGAAGTACAGCAGCGCGGCATTGCCATTGGGCGCCACCACCACCTCCTGCGATTCGCGCGACTGCTTCCAGCCGGCCTCGACCAGCAGCGCGTCGAGGTCGATCCTGCGCTCCACCGTCTCCATGCCGTGGTCGGAACAGGCGACCAGCAGGATCTCGTCGCCGGCCGGATCGAGCGCCTCCACGGTGCGCCGCACCTGGTCCACGCAGGCATCGGCGTGGGCGATCATCGCCAGGTGCTCGCTCGAGCCGAGCGGCACGCCGTGCGCCGTGTGGTCGGGCTCCGAGAGCCACAGCACGGCCAGCGCGGGCGCGCGTTCGCGCAGCACCTCGCGGCAGAAGCGATCGGTCATCGCCCGGTCGCCCGCGGCGCCCACCTCGATGGCCAGGCCGTCCGTCAATGCGGCGCCGCCCGGTCCGCGCGACCCGGCGCGGTGGTAGACATGGCCGAAGCCGTCGGGGTCCTGCAGGTAGGCCGCGCCCGGCGACACGTTCGACATGACGATCGCGCCGCCCTGCTGCGCCAGCCGCTCGGCCCAGGTCGGGCGCCGCAAGGTGCGGCCCGTGGCGCGGCGCAGGCGCTCGAGGAAGTCGGGCTTGCCCACCGACAGCCGCACCAGCGCGCCCTGCTCGCGCAGCACCATGGTGTTGCCCAGCAGGCCGTGGGCGGCCGGCAGGCAGCCGGTGGCCATCGAGGCCGAGCTGGTGCGCGTGGTCGAGGGAAAGACGCCGCGCGCCGAAACGAAGTCGGCGCCCTGCGCGCGCAGCGCCGTGAGCGCGGGGGCCGCGTCGGGCGTGACCAGGTCCGCGCACAGGCTGTCGCAGACCACCACGACGGCGCGCCGCCGGCTGCTCATTTCGAAGCGCCCCGGGGCGCCGGGAGCGTGGACTTGTCGAGGTAGTCGTGGAAGTGGACCGTGACCTGGTCCGCCGCGAGGAACACCACCGCATAGGCCGGCGGCTCGTGGCTCTTGGGCACCGGCGAGATGGTGTGCAGGTCGAACGGCACCTGGTGGTTGAGGCCGCGCAGGGTCGAGAACGGGATGCCGCGCCAGCTGCCGCAGACCGGCCGGTGCACATGACCGAAGAACAGGTGGCGCAGGTTGCGCCGGCCCGCCAGCAGCCGGGCGAAGGGCTCGGGGTTCGCGAGGCCGATGCGGTCGAGGCACGGAATGCCGATGTCGAACGGCGGGTGGTGCATGAACAGGTAGACCGGCCGCTCGCCGAGCCGGTCGAGCTCGGCCGCGAGCCAGGCCAGCCGCTGCTCGCAATAGAGACCGCCGTTGCGGCCCTCGTCGAGCGTGTCGAGCAGCAGGAAGCTCGCGTCGGCCAGGTCGAAGCGGCCCTGCACGAAGCCGTTGCCGTCGCTCGGCCCGCCCGGGCATTGCGCCGCCAGCAGCGCGCGGATGTCGTGGTTGCCCACCAGCGGGAAGCACGGCATGGGCAGCCGCGCGAGCTGGGTGCGCAGCGCCGCGTAGGCCGCGCTCTCGCCGCGGTGCGCGAGGTCGCCCGTGATCACGCAGCAGGCCGCGTCGCGGTGGTGCTCGAGGATGTCGTCGATGCAGGCGGCGAGCCGCGCGTACGGGTCCAGGCCGTGCAGGATCTCGCCGGGCGCGACGAGGTGGGGATCGGTGATGTGGATGAACTTGGTCATGCGGCAAGGGTTTCGGGTGAGGCGGTCACGGAATGCAGGGCGGTGGCCTGCAGCAGCAGGCGCGTGTAGTCGTCGGCCGGGGCATCGAAGACCTGGCGCGTGGCGCCGGCCTCGCGGACCTCGCCATGGCGCAGCACCACGACGCGGTCGGCCATGCGCCGGACCACGCCGAGGTCGTGGCTGATGAACAGGTAGGCCGTGCCGGTCTTGCGCTGCAGCTCGAGCAGCAGCTCCAGCACCTGGGCCTGCACCGACACGTCGAGCGCCGAGGTGATCTCGTCGCAGACGATCAGGTCGGGTTCGGCCGCGAAGGCGCGCGCGATGGCAATGCGCTGCTGCTGCCCGCCCGAGAGCTGGCGCGGGTAGCACTCGAGCAGCGCCGGATCGAGGTGCATGGCCCGCATCAGCGCCCGCGCGCGTTCGCGCAGCGCCGGGCCGCGCAGCCCGGTGAACAGGGTCAGCGGCCGCTCGAGGATGGCGGCGATGCGCTGGCGCGGATTGAGCGAGGACAGCGGATCCTGGAACACGATCTGCACCCGCCGGCGCAGCGTCGGCGAGCGGTCGGTGGCCTTCGCGGCCAGCGGCTGGCCGTCGAAGTGCAGCGAGCCGCTGGTGGGAGCCATCAGCCCCGCGACCAGCGAGGCCGCGGTGGACTTGCCGCTGCCCGACTCGCCGACCAGGCCGAGCGTCTCGCCGCGCCCGATCGCGAAGGACAGGCCGGCCAGCGCGGGCCGCGCCGTGGCCGGCGGGGGCTGGAACCAGGCGCGGCGGCGCGCCGGGTACGAGAACGCGAGGTCCTTCGCCACCAGCAGCGCGCCCTGCGCCGGCTGCTGCTCGCGCGCCGGCGGCTCGGCATCGACGCGCGGAATGGCCGCGATCAGCTGCCGCGTGTAGACATGCGCGGGCGCGCCGAAGATGCGCGCGGCCGGCCCCTGCTCGACGATGCGGCCCTGGTGCATCACGATCACCTGGTCGCACATGCGCGAGATCACGCCGAGGTCGTGGCTCACGTAGATCAGCGAGGTGCCGAAGCGCTCGCGCAGGGTGCGCACCAGCTCGAGCACCTGGACCTCGGTGGTCTTGTCGAGCGCGGTGGTCGGCTCGTCGAGCACCAGCACGCCGGGGTCGCCGGCCAGCGCCGCGGCGATCACCACGCGCTGGCGCTGGCCGCCCGAGAGCTCGTGCGGATAGCGCGCGCAGATGCCCTTCGGATCGGGCAGGTTGGTGGCCTCGAACAGCTCGAGCGTGCGCGCCCGTGCCTCGGCGGCGCCGCAGCCGCGCAGGTGGCGCACGGCCTCGTCGACCTGGTCGCCGATGCGCATGTGCGGCGTCAGCGAGCTCAGCGGGTTCTGCGGCACGAAGGCGATGTGCCGGCCGCGCAGCCGGCGCCGCGCCGGCTCGTCCAGGCGCAGGATGTCCTCGCCCGCGATGCGCACCGCGCCCGCGGTGATCACGCCGCCGGGCCGGCAATGGCCCAGCAGGGCGCGCGCCACGGTCGACTTGCCCGAGCCGCTCTCGCCGACGATGCCCAGGCTGCTGCCGGCCTCGACCGTGAACTCGACGCCGCGCACCGCGCCGACGATCTCTCCGTCGGCGCGCCGGTAGCCGATGCCCAGGCCCTGGACCTCGAGCCGTCCGCCGATGCGGCGCGCCGCCTGCTGGCGCCGTGCCAGCGCGTTGGATTCGGGATGCTTCATCGTTGCCTGTTCCTTCATGCCGCGTCCTGGCCGCGCGTGGCGTCCAGTCCCAGGGCCCGTGCCAGCGCCTCGGCGCCGAAGTTGAGTCCCACCACCAAGGTGGAGATGAAGACCGCCGGCGCCAGCACCAGCCAGGGTGCGAACGCGAGCTGGCTCACGCCCTCGGCCACCATCAGCCCCCAGTCGGGCGTGGGCGGCGAGATGCCCATGCCCAGGAAGGACAGCGAGCTCAGCAGCAGGATCGCGTGCGACATGCGGATCGCGAACTCGACGTAGACCACGTCGAGCGTGTTGGGCAGCAGCTCGCGCAGGATGATCGACACCGTGCCCTCGCCGCGCAGCTGCGCGGCCTTCACGTAGCCCAGTTGCACCTGCGTCAGCGCCTGCGCCCGCACGATGCGGATCACGCCCGGGAAGTACACCATCCCGATGAGCACGATCAGCACCGGCAGCGATTCGCCGAAGCCGACCGCGAACAGCGCGACGAACAGGATGCCCGGCAGCGCCAGCTTGAGGTCGACGATGCGCATCATCACGTCGTCGAACAGCCCGCCGAGGTAGGCGGCCGTCACGCCGAGGATGCTGCCGACGCTGACCGCGACGACCACGCCCGTGAAGGCGGCCAGCAGCGCCGTGCGTCCGCCCCACAGCAGGCGCGACAGGTAGTCGCGGCCCAGCACGTCGGTGCCGAGCCAGAACTCGGCGCTCGGCGGCTCGGCGCGGCCGCCGTTGAGCGACATCGGGTCGTAGGGCGCGATCCAGGGCGCGGCCAGCGCGACGGCCAGGTGCAGCACGACGATGCCGATGCCGAACAGGGCCACGGGCCGCAGCAGCGCGTGGTGGTTGATCTTGAACATCATGATTCAGCGGCTCCTGGCGCGGGGGTCGAGGGCGGCCACCGCGAGGTCGGCCAGCAGGTTCATCGAGACGACGGCCAGGGCCGCCAGCAGGCTGATGGCCTGCACGATCGGCACCTCGCGCTTGTCGACGGCCTGCAGCAGGATCATTCCGAGCCCGGGGTAGCCGAACACCTTCTCGACCACCACGATGCCGCTGAGCAGGCCGGCCACGTAGAGCGCGGCCGAGTTGAGCGCCGGGATCACCGAGGCCGGCAATGCATGGCGCAGGATCAGCCGCAGCTCGCCCAGGCCGGTGAAGCGGGCGCGCTCGACGTAGTCGCTGGCCAGCGACTCGATCAGCCCGGTGCGAATCAGCTGCACCAGGTGGGCGATGGAGCCGAACACGATGGTCGCGACCGGCAGCACCGACACGGCCAGCAGCGCGGACGGCGGCGCGTCGGCGAAGGCCAGGATCACGGCCGGGAAGACCGGGATCCAGATCGCGAACACCAGCACCAGCAGGTTGCCCGAGGCGAACTCGGGGATCGAGTAGCCGATCACCGCGCCCATCGAGGCCAGCGTGTCGGGCAGCCGGCCGCGCCAGAAGGCCGCGACGATGCCCAGCAGCAGCGACACCGGAATGGCCACCAGAGCCGTCACGGCCGCGAGCAGCAGCGAGTTCTTCACCGGCTCGCGGATGATCTCGACCACCGGCGTGCCGCCGAGGATGGTCTTGCCGAAATCGCCGCGCATGGCGCCCGTGAGCCATTCGAAGTAGCGCACCGGCGCCGGCCGGTCGAGGCCGAGGTCGTGGCGCTTTCGCGCCAGGTCCTCGGGATTCATCATCGCGATCTCGTCGGCCGTGAGGCTGACTTCGAGCGCGTCGCCGGGCAGCACCTCGGTCGCGACGAACACCAGCATCGAGGCCAGCAGCAGGGTCAGCGCGTAGAGGCCCACGCGCCGCAGGAAGGTCATGAGCATGATGGGTCGCCGTTCGCGCGCGGGTCGGTGAAGGAGATGCGGGGCCGGCTCACGATTTCCAGACCTCGTCGAAGCGCATCGACCAGAACTGCGAGTGGTTGCGCAGGTCGTGCACGTTGGGCTTGTGGATCAGCAGGTTGCGCCGTCCGCCCGCGGACAGGATCGGCACCTCGTCGCGCAGGATCTCCTGCATGCGCACGTAGTTCGCGCGCCGCTTCTCGGTGGAAGGCTCGGCCAGCGACTTCTGGTAGAGCGCCATGTACTCGTCGCAGCCCGCGCCGCGCCAGTAGCCGCTCTCGTTGTTGTCGGGCCGCAGCCGGTACAGGCTCACGCCGGGATTGCGCGGGCCGGCCGGCGTGTAGGCGAAGCGGTGCTTGCGCGTCTTCTCGGCATCCTCGACGCGCCACTGGCGGTAGCCGTCGCTCGGCCGCTGCTCGATCGGCAGCACGATGCCGGCCTCCTTGACCGATTCGGCCAGCACCTGGAACACGCGCGGCACCTCGGGCCAGGTGGGCGCGAAGTAGAAGGTCGGCAGCTTCACGCCGTTGGGATGGCCGGCCTCGGCCAGCAACGCGCGTGCGCGCGCCACGTCGTGCATGCGCTGCAGCGGCTGGAAGGCGGCATTGGCCGGCGTCAGGTGCGAGTCGTTGCCGACCCAGCCGGCCTTCTTGCCGTAGACGATGCGGATGATCTTCTCGCGGTCGGCCGCCAGCGCCAGGGCCTGCCGCACGCGCTTGTCGTCGAGCGGCGAGCCCGCCACCTTGGGGATCACCATCAGCGCCTGGTCGCCGCTGCTCGACAGGCTGTACTTGAGGTCGGGCGTGCGCTCGAGGTCGGGCAGCAGGCCGGGGTCGACGCCGATCACGGCATCGAACAGGCCGCCGCGGAATCCGTTCAGCGCGCCTTCCATGCGGCCGGGCGAGCTCACGACCTCGAGGCGGTCGAGGTAGGGGAAGCCGGCGCGCCAGTACTTCTCGTTGCGCTCCAGGATGATGCGGCGCTTGGGATCGAGGCTCGCGATCCGGAACGGCCCGGTGCCGATGCCCGAAAGGCCGATCGCGTCCTTCTCGGCGGCCGGCATGATCATCAGGTGGTATTCGGCGAGCACGTAGGGGAACTCGCTGTTCGGCGCGTCCAGCGTCATGCGCACCTTCCTGCCGACCTTCTCGACCTTGACGATCTGCTTGGCGTAGCCGGTCGCTGTCTGGTGGAAGCGGTAGGACGACACCACGTCGTCGGCCGTCATCTCGCGGCCGTCGTGGAACAGCACGCCCTCGCGCAGCGTGATGTCCCAGACCTTGAGGTCGGCGCTCGGCTCCCAGGCCGTGGCGAGCTCGGGCTGCACCTCGAGGTTCTCGTCGACCCAGGTCAGCGCGTTGTAGGCGCTGCGGTTGTTGAGGTCGAGCCAATGCTGCGGATGGCGGCCGGTGCGCGCATCGCCCATCCGGTTGTTCGGGTAGGTGTTGGTGTAGACGAAGGTGCCGCCGCGCTTGGGGGCCGCGTGGGCCGCCTGCGGAAAGAGCAGCTCGCCGAGCGAGAGCGCGGCGCCGGCGCCGGCGCCCGTCAGCAATCGGCGGCGCATGGCGTCGATCAGGCAGTTGTCGTTGGGGTTCATCGTGTCTCCTGGCAGTCATCGGGCGCCTGGTCGGCGCTCTTCGGTTCGCGCCGCCTCGCATCGCATGTCGATGCGAGGCGGCGCGCCGTTCAATCCATTGTCGGTGGGCTCACCATGGCAGCGAGAGCGTCTTGCAGTTGGTGAACGACTTGATCGCCTCCTGCACCCCTTCCTTGTAGCCAAGGCCCGAGTCCTTGATGCCGCCGAAGGGCGTGAGCTCGATCCGGTAGCCCGGCACCTCCCAGAGGTTGACGGTGCCGACCTTGAGCTCCTTCGCGAAGCGCATCACGTCGTCCATGCGGTTGGTGCAGATGCCCGACGAGAGGCCGAAGGCGGTGCCGTTCGACATCGCGATGGCTTCGTCGATGTTGGCGAAGCGCAGGATCGGCGACACCGGGCCGAAGGTCTCCTCGCGCACCACGGTCATCTCGGGGCGCACCCGGTCGAGCACCGTCGGCGCGTACAGCGCGCCCTCGCGCTCGTTGCCGGCCAGCAGCCGCGCGCCCTGCGCGACCGCCTCGTCCACCACCGCCTGGAAGCGGCGGGCCGCGGCCTCGTCGATCACCGTGCCCATGTCGTTGCCCGCGTCCATCGGATCGCCGAACTTCCAGGCGCGGGTCTTGGCCACCACGCGCTCGGTGAACGCCGCGGCCACCTTCTCGTGCACCAGCATGCGCTTGACGGCGGTGCAGCGCTGGCCCGAGTTCTTGTAGGAACCCTGCACGGCGAGGTCGCTGGCGCGGTCGAGGTCGGCGTCGTCCATCACGATCAGCGGATCGTTGCCGCCGAGCTCGAGCACGATGCGCCGGTAGCCGGCCTTGTTCGCGATGTACTTGCCGATCTCGACGCCGCCGGTGAAGGTGATCAGTTCCACGTGCCGATGCGTCAGCATCTCGTCGGCGATCTCGCGCGGGTCGCCCGTGATCACCTGCAGCATCTCGGGCGGCAGGCCGGCCTCGTAGAGCAGGTCCGCGAAGTACAGCGCCGACAGCGGCACCTTCTCCGAGGGCTTGAGCACCATGCGGTTGTTGGTCGCGACCGAGGGCACCACCTTGTGCGCCACCTGGTTCATCGGGTGGTTGAAGGGCGTGATGGCGGTGATCACGCCCAGCAGCGGCTCGCGCGTGGTGATCACCTTGCGCTGCTTGCCGTGCGGCGTGAGGTCGCACGAGAACACCTGGCCGTCGTCGCGCAGCGCCTCGTTGGCACCGAAGTTCAGCACGTCGGCCACGCGGCCGATCTCGTAGATGCTGTCCTTCTTCGACAGGCCCGACTCGCTGGTGATCAGCGTGGAGGCCTCGTCGGTGCGCGCGCGCAGCAGCAGCGCGGCGCGGTTGAGGATCGCGGAGCGCTCGTAGCGCGACAGGCGCGGCACGTAGGCGTGCGCGATCTCGTAGGCGCGCCGCACGTCCTCCAGCGTGGCCATGGCGACGGTGCCCACCGTCTCGCCGCTGTAGGGGTTGCGCACGGCGATCGTGCGCGGCGTGTGGACCTTCTCGCCGCCGATGCGCAGCGCCTCCACGCGGATGTCCTGTCTCTCGAGAATGGCGTTCATGCCGCCTCCTTCTGTGGGGTGCCGATGAAGTTCTTGCCGCGCGCGCCGGTCAGCGCATGCGCAACCATCCGGTCGGCCTGCTCGCTCGACACGCCGTAGTCCGAAAAATGCGTCTTGACGCCCAGGCGCTCGATGAAGTCCGAGAGCCGTTGCGGTGCGCGGTCCAGCGGGCCGAGCGCGCGCTCGAGCACCGCGTCGCGGCCGGCGTCCTGCCCGATCGCGCGCCGCAGCACCATCGGCAGCGGGAACGAACAGGCGATGCCGTGCGGCAGGCCGTAGCGCAGGGTCATCTCGTAGGAGATGGAATGCGCGAGCGCGGTGCGGGTGTTCGAGAAGGCCATGCCGGCCTGCAGCGCGGCCAGCGCCATGCGGGCGCGCAGCTCGAGGTCGCCGAGCTTGTCCATCAGCAGCGGCAGGGTCTCGAAGATCTGCTGCACCGCCGCGACCGCGAAGGTGTCGGACAGCGCATTCGCATTCACGTTCCAGATGGACTCGAGCGCATGCGACAGCGCGTCGAGGCCGCTCTGCAGCGTCACCGAGGCCGGCAGCGAGAGCATCAGCTCGGGGTCGACGATCGCGATGCTGGGCCAGGTCTCGGGAAGGTGCAGCGAATGCTTGCGCTGCGCCTCGCGGTCCCAGATCGTGGCCCAGGGCGTGACCTCGCTGCCGGTGCCGGCAGTCGTCGGCACCGCGATCAGCGTCTTCACGCGCGCCGGCACGAAGGGCCCGCCCGCGGCCAGGGCCGCCACCAGGTCGTCGAAGCGGCCGCTTTGCGTGCCGACCATCAGCGCCTTGGCGGTGTCGATCGCGCTGCCGCCGCCGACCGCGACCAGCACCTCGGCCTGCTGCGCATCGCTCCAGAACGCCTCGTAGAGCGCCCGCAGTTCAGCCACGTCGGGGTTCGGCAGCACCGCGTCGATCACGCCGGCCAGGCCGTCGCCGAGCAAGGCCTGCAGCCGGTCGACGAGCCCGAAGCGGCGCGCCTCCGGAAAGGTCACGACCACGGCCTTGCGGCCGGCCAGCAGCTTCGGCAGGGACGACAAGGCCCCTGCCCCGTACACGCTGCGCACGGGATTGAAGAATTCCTGGGACATCTGGATCGCTTCAGTGGGCGGCGCCCGCGTGGTTCAGGGCTAGGTCGAAGACGTCGAAGTTGCGCAGCCGGCGGCGCGGGTCGACGCCCTGCAGCGCGCGGTTGAACAGCAGCGGCACCTTCTGCTCCGAGACGCCGCCGTGCGAGCGCAGCGGCACCGTGAGGCCGCTGAGGTCGTGCCGCGCCGCGCTGGTGCCCAGCACCGTCAGGTGGTCGCCGACCACCACCAGGTCGCCGATGCGGTCGCCCGCGAGCTCGAACTGCCGCACCGCCTGGTCGCGCGTGAGCACCTGCTCCACGCCGGGCAGGCCGGCCAGCGCCTCGTGCACCTGCTCCAGCGGCGCGCGGTTCACGTACACCGTCGCGAACGAGCCGAGCGCGCCGTGGTGCACCACGTAGGGATCGGTGATCGGCAGGATCACGCGCGTGCTGGCTTCGCCGAGCCGCGCATCGAGTTCCTGCTGCAGGTAGAGCACGCGTGGATTGCCGGCCGCGTCGGTCTTGGGGCTCATGCCGTGGTCGGCCGTGAGGCCGATCACCGCGCCCAGTGCGTCGAGGCGCGAGAGGTAGCCGTCCATCATCGCGTAGAAGGCGTTGGCCTCGGGCGTGCCGGGCGCGCACTTGTGCTGCACGTAGTCGGTGGTCGAGAGATACATCAGGTCGGGCTTGCGCGTCTCGAGCAGGCGCACCCCGGCGGCGAAGACGAACTCGCTGAGGTCGGCGCTGTAGACCGAGGGCACGGGCTTGCCGACCAGTTCGAGCACGCGGTCAATGCCGCATTCGGCGACGGTCGCCTTGTCGGCCTTCTCGGCCGAGAAGCAGATGCCGCGCAGGCCGTGGCCGAGCATGGTGCGCAGCTTGTCCTTGGCGGTCACGGCCGCCACCAGCGCGCCGGCATCGGAGAAGGCCGACAGCAGCGTGGGCGCGCGCAGGTACTCGGGGTCGTTCATCATGACCTCCTTGTCCGCCGCCACGTCGTAGAAGAAGTTGCCGCAGATGCCGTGCACCGAGGGCGGCACGCCGGTCACGATCGACACGTTGTTCGGGTTCGTGAAGCTCGGCACCACGCAGTCGCCGATCAGCGAGCTGCCCTGCTTGAGCATGCGCTGCAGGAACGGCGCCGCGCCGGCCTGGATGGCCTGCGTGATGTAGTCGGGCTCGCAGCCATCGACGCACACCACGACCACCGGCGCGCGCGGCTTCGCGTAATGCCGTCCATTGGCCAGGACGGTCTCGGCTTGAAATGTCATCGGGAAGCTCCTTTGGAAATCAGTGCGTTGTCTCGGAGACCTTGTCGTCTCTCGTTGGGTGCACTGTCCGCTCGAAGCTTCTATTCGTCCAATTCAAGTTTTTCGGGCAATGTATTGAACAGAGCTATACATGGCCCGGGAAAGTACAGAGGCGCCGCTCCGTACGCTCCCCTCAGGCGGCCGTGAGCCGCGGCGCCTTGCGATGCCGCGTCGCCGTCTCGTAGTCGTGTGCCAGCGCGAGCAGGGTCGCCTCGCTCCACAGCGGCCCGACGAACAGCAGCCCGAACGGCGCGCCCGAGGCGTAGTAGCCCGCGGGCACCGTCACGCCCGGCAGGCCCGCGATGTTGAGCTCGCCCACCGTGGTCTCCTGGATCGTGCCGCCGCGCGTGACCGGCAGCTCCTCGCGCATCTGCGGGAACACCAGCGCGTCGAGCTTCTCGCGCGCGAACACCGCGTCGACGATGCGCAGGTAGGCCTCCTTGAGCGCGATGAAGTCCGACAGGTCGGGCGGCGTGCCCGGCGACTTGAGCGCGGCCGCGAACTGCGGCAGGTTGTGCAGGTAGCTCAGCACGCCGCCGGGCGCGAAGGCGGATTCCTTCTCGGTCGCCTTCGCGAAATCGGCGAAGGACTTGAGCGCCGCATCGGGGCCCAGCCGCTCGAGGTACTTCTGCAGGTCGTAGGGCACCGACTCCATGCCGCGCGCATCGAAGTTCGTGAGCGGCAGCGTGGGCTGGCGCAGCTGCGCGAAGCCGGTGCCGGCGAAGGGATCGTCGACCAGCACCGCGCCGCGCTGCACGAGCTCCTTCGCGGCACGCGCATAGAGCTCGCTCGCCTCGGCCGACAGCGGCTGGGAGCGCCAGCCCGGGCCGTACAGGCCGATGCGCGCACCCGCGAGGCTGCGGCTGCCGAACTGCGCGGTGTAGCCGCCCACCGGCTTCTTGCCGACGCCGGCCAAGGTCTTCGGATCTTCGGGCGAGTAGCCCGCGAGCACGTCGAGGCACAGCGCCGCGTCCTTCACGGTGCGCGCGATCGGGCCCACCACGTCGCGGTTGCCCGACAGCGGCATCACGCCGGCATTGGGCACCAGGCCGATGGTGGGCTTGATGCCGACCAGGTCCTGCGCCGAGGCCGGGTTCTGGATCGAGCCGCCGGTCTCCTCGGCCAGGCCCAGCACGGCCATGCTGGCGCCGACCGCGGTGGCCGTGCCCGCGCTGCTGCCGCCGGGCACGCGATCGGGCAGCACCACGTTGAGCGTGGGGCCGGCCCAGCTGTCGTCGGCATGCGTGCCGGTGTGGCTCAGCACCGGCACGTTGGTCTTGCCGAGGATGACGGCGCCGGCCGCGCGCATGCGCGCCACCACGGGCGCGTCGGTGGCGGGCATCAGGTCGACGCCGCCGCTCTTGCCGTGCAGCAGCGACCAGCCGGCCGTGGTCGGGAAGCCGACCATGTCCATCGGGTCCTTGACGACCACGGGCACGCCCGCGAGCGGGCCGAGCGCCTCGCCGGCCGCGCGCCGACGGTCGATGGCACGCGCATCGTCGATGGCCTCGTCGTTGAGGAAGATGATGGCGTTGTAGCGCCCGTTCCAGGTCTCGATCTGCGCAAGGCAGGCGCGCGCGAGCGACTCGGCCGTGAAACTGCCGTTGCGAAAGCCTTCCTGCACGGTGTCGACGGTCAGCGTGGCGAGGTCGATGGTGGGGGGGGTCTGGCTCATGGCGAAGAAACTCCTCGTGAATGCGGTGGATGAAGAGGGAGACAAAAAGGGGAAGTCAGAAGGTCATGTGGCGATCGATGATCTCGTCGCTCAGCTGCTCGATGGGACCGCTCTCGACGATGGTTCCCTTCTCGAACATGGCGAAGCCGCTGGCCACGCGGCGCACGAAGTCGATGTTCTGCTCGACCAGCACCATCGTCAGCCCGAGCTCGCGGTTCATGCGCGCGATCGCGGCCTCGATCTCCTGCACCACCGAGGGCTGGATGCCCTCGTTAGGTTCGTCGAGCAGCATCACGCTGGGTTGCGCCGCGAGGGCGCGCGCCAATGCGAGCTGCTGCTGCTGGCCGCCCGACAGCACGCCGCCGGGCCGGTCGAGGTTGGCCGCCAGGTACGGGAACAGCTCGAGCGCCAGCGGCGGGATCGCGCGCGGCCCGCGGCCCGAGAAGGCGCCCATCAGGATGTTCTGGCGCACGCTGAAGTCCGGGATGATCTCGCGCCCCTGCGGCACGTAGGCGATGCCGCCGCGCGCGCGCAGGTGCGTGGGCAGCCCGTCGATGCGCAGGCCGTCGAGTTCGATGCGGCCCGTGGCGCGCACCATGCTGCCCATCAGGGTGCGCAGCAGCGTGGTCTTGCCCATGCCGTTGCGCCCGAGGATGGCGGTGATCTTCCCTTTCGGGATGGAGAGGCTCACGTCCTGCAGCGCGTGGCTGCGGCCGTAGTAGCTGTCGACGTTGGCGAGTGTCAGCATGGCATTCCGATCGCGTGGGAGATTCCGTGGGAGCCCAGGTAGGCCTGCCGGACGCGCGCATCGCGCTCGATCTCGGCGACGCTGCCCTCGGCCAGCACGCGGCCCAGGTGCAGCACGGTGATGCGCTCGGCGATGTCGCGCACGAAGGCCATGTCGTGCTCCACCACCAGGATGGTGTGGCGCCCGCGCAGGCTCTTGAGGATCTGCGCGGTCTTGCGCGTCTCGCCGGCCGTCATGCCGGCCGTGGGTTCGTCGAGCAGGATCACCTTCGGCTGCTGCGCGATCAAGAGGCCCAGCTCCAGCCACTGCGTCTGGCCGTGGCTCAGGTCGCCGGCCTGCTGTTGCTGCACCTCCTCGAGGCCGGCCAGGGCCAGGATCTCGTCGACGCGGCGGTCGGTCTCGCGCCCGAAGCCCCAGCGCAGGTTGCGCAGGATCGAGGGCTCGCGGCTCGCGGCCACGCAGAGGTTGTGGCGCACCGTGAGCTCGCGGAACACGCTCGGGATCTGGAACTTGCGGCCGATGCCCGCGCGCGCGATCCGGTACTCGGGCCAGTTCGTGAGGTCGCGGCCGTGCAACTCGACCCGGCCCTCGGTGCTGCGCGTCTTGCCCGAGATCAGGTCCATCAGCGTGGTCTTGCCGGCGCCGTTGGCGCCCAGCAGCACGCGCAGCTCGCCCTCGGCCACGCGCAGCGACACGCCGTCCACCGCCTTGAAGCCGCCGAAGCTCACGCCCAGCGCATGCAGTTCGAGTGCGATGTCGCTCATGGCACACCTCCGCCAGCACGGCGCTGACCGATGCGCTCGAGCAGGTCGTGCGCCCAGCCGGCCATGCCCTTGGGCAGGTACAGCACCACCAGCACGAAGGTCAGCCCCACGATCACGCGCCAGGCCTCGACCAGCGACTGGGTCTCGCTCGCCGTGGCCTCGAGCATGTTGATCAGGATCGCGCCGATGCACGCGCCCAGCAGCGAGGCGCGCCCGCCCACCGCGGCCCACACCACCATGGTGATCGAGAAGCTCAGGTCCATGAAGGTGGGCGAGGCGAACTCGGCCACCACCACGTAGAGCATCCCGGCCACCGCGGCGATGGCCGCCGACATCGCGAAGAAGAAGGTCTGGTAGTGCGCCACGTCGAAACCCAGGTAGCGCGCGCGCTGCGGATCGCCCGAGGTGGCGCGCAGGATCACGCCGGCGCGCGTGGCGAGCAGCGCGCGCGCACCGACCAGCACCACGGCGAGCACGCCCGCGACCAGGTAGTAGGTCGACACGCCGTAGGGATCGAGCTCGTGCCCCGCGATGCGCAGCCAGGCCAGGTCCGACAGCCCGTTGAAGCCGTTGGTGATCGGCTGCGCGTCGACCAGCAGCAGGCGCACCAGCAGCACCAGGGCCAGCGTGACGATCGAGACGAACACGCCCGCGATGCGCTTGCGGAACAGCAGCGCGCCGAGCACGAAGGCCATCAGCGCCGGCAGCAGCAGACCCATGGCGAGGCCGAACCCCTGCGACTGGAACGGCTGCCACAGGAAGGCGCCCGGGTTGATGCAGCACAGGTCGACGGTGGCGCCGGGCTGCGCGTTCGACAGCATGAAGTCCGGCACCGGGTTGGCACCGCCATGCTGCAGGCTGGAGGGGCTGGCCATCTTCAGCGACATGGCCAGCATGTAGGCGCCGAGGCCGAAGAACAGCCCCTGCCCCAGGTTGAGGATGCCGGCATAGCCCCAGCTCATGGCGACGGCGATGCCGAGCATGCCGAACACCAGGTACTTGGCGAGCCGGTTGAGCCAGAAGCCGTCGAGCACCAGCGGTGCCAGCGCGACCAGGGCCAGGAAGATTGCGTAGGCGGCGAAGGTCGCGCGCCGGTCCAGAGGAGTGCCCATGCCGCTCACCGCCCCTTGAACGAGAACAGGCCCTGCGGCCGCACCACGATCAGCAGGATCACCAGGCCGAACACCACCGCGCGCGCGAGGATGTCGTTGCTGACCGCCGCCACCACGCCCGTGACCTCGCCGAGGCCGATCGAGGTGACGACCGCGCCGAGCAAGCTGCCGACGCCGCCCGAGACCACCACCAGGAAGCTGTCGACCACCAGGGCCGTGCCCATGTCGGGCGAGACGGTCTTGAAGCCCGCCACCAGCACGCCGGTGATGCCGGCCAGGCCGGCGCCGAAGGCGAAGGTCCAGGCGTTGACGCGCTGCACGTCGATGCCGCAGGCCGCGGCCATGCGCGGGTTGCGGATGATGGCGCGTACCTGCATGCCGATGCGCGTGCGGTAGAGCAGCAGCCAGGTCGCGAAGGTCAGCACCACGGTGCAGGCCACGATGAAGGCGCGGTAGGCATTGATCGGCGTGTCGCCGACCATCACCGCGCCCTGCAGCACGGCGGGGATCGGCATGTTCTGCAGCCCCGGTCCCAGCCCTTCGATGTGGATGCCGAAGAAGGCCAGGCCGCCTTCGAGCCGCACCGCCTGCTGCACCAGGATCGCCACGCCCCAGGTGGCGAGCAGCGTGTCGCCGAGGCGGCCGTAGAGGCGCCGCACCACGCAGCGTTCGATCAGCAGGCCCAGCGCGGCCGCGACCACGAAGGCGATCGGGATCGCGGCGAACAGCCCGAGCCCGAGCCAGATCTGCGCCAGCACCGCGGCATAGGCGCCGACCATGATCATCTCGCCGTGCGCCATGTTCACCACGCCCATCGCGCCGTAGATGATGACCAGGCCGAGCGCGGCCAGCAGAAGAATCGAGCCCATGCTGAGCCCGATCAGGAGTACGTCCAACATCGGAAGTCTTTCTCTCGAGGGTGACTGCGGGCGCGGCACATGCCGCCGCGCCCGCGGACGGCTGTTCAGGCCTTTTTTAGGCCTTCACCGGCGCGGCGCCGTTGCGCTTGCAGATCAGGTTGGCGTCGGTCTCGCCATAGGCGAAGTAAGGCAGCGGCCGCACCGGCTGCGGGCTGGCGTCGACCACCTTGCTCTGGCCGTCGGCCTGCCACTGGCCGATGCGCGGCGTGACCCAGGCATGCAGGCTCTCGGGATCGATGCGCACCTTGCCGCCGGGCGCGTCGTAGCTCTGGCCGCCGATGTGGGCGCGGATGGCGTCGGCCGTGGTGGCCTTGCCGGCCTCCACCGCCTGCTTCCAGAGGAAGACCTGGAAGTAGGCGGCCTCGAGCGAGTGGTAGGTCACGGCCTTGGGGTCGTTGACGAACTTGCGGTAGCGCTCGATGAAGGACTTGTTGGCCGGCGTGTCGATCGACATGAAGTACGGCACCGAGGTGTAGCTGCCGGCCGCGTACTCGCCGCCCATGGCAGCGATCTCGATCTCGCTGATCACGGTGGCGCAGATCGGCACCGCGGCCTGCGACATGCCCTGGTTCTTGTACTCGCGGTAGAAGGCCACGAGCGAATCGCCCACCACGTGCGAGAGCACCACGTCGGCGCCCGACTCCTTGATCTTGCGCACCACCGAGGCCCATTCCGAATGGCCGAGCTCGAGGTACTCGTCGGCCACCCACTTGGCGCCCGACTGCTCGATCAGCTTCTTGCTGACCTTCGACATCTCGCGCGGATAGACGTAGTTGGAGCCGACGATGAAGAACTTCTTCTTGCCGAGCTTCTCGACGATCCACGGCACGTAGTTGGCCAGCTGCTGGTTGGCGACCGCGCCGCTGTAGACCACGTTCTTCGAACACTCGAAGCCTTCGTAGTGGGTTTGATAGAACAGCATCGCGTTGCGGCGCTCGAACACCGGCAGCACCGCCTTGCGGCTGGCCGAGGTGTGGCAGCCGAACACGGTCTCGATGCGGTCGCGCGTGATCAGCTTCGAGGCCTTCTCGTTGAAGGTCTTCGGGTCGGAGGCGCCGTCCTCGAGCACCACCTCGACCTGGCGGCCCATCACGCCGCCCGCGGCGTTGATCTCGGCCACGGCCATGCGCACGCCGTTGGCGAGCATCTTCTCGACGATCGACAGACCGCCGGTCTGCGAATAGAGCGCGCCGACCTTGATGGTGTCGGCCGCGTAGGCGCTGCGCATCAGCGCGGGCGACGAGAGGGCAGCCGCGGAAGCAGCCGAGGAAACGAGGAAGTGGCGACGGTTGGTTGTCAACATGATGGGACCTCAGGACGTGACGCAGCGACCATGCGCTGACGAATGGTTGAAGAGCTCGATGGGTGGAACCAGCCGACAGCACTGTCGGGCGCAGGCGAAAAAAAACCCACAACGCGGTGGGGACCGCGGCGTGGGCTTCATTGCCAGGTGGACCGGAGAACACACATGGTTCCCGATGCCGGCTGCATCGGCGCCTGACGAATCAAGGGGATGCAGCCACCGAGCCGGAGGACCGACTCGATGCAGTCATGCTAGCGAGTTAGGGCGACGGGTGCAACAGGGTTTCCATGTTGATGATCGAACTCGCGATCTGTTCCATCGACAGGCGCTTGGCCATCGCCTGCGCGCGGATCGCCTGGTAGGCCTCGCCCTCGCTGATGCCCTTGGAGGCCATGAGGATCGTCTTCGCGCGGCTCATGGCCTGGTCGCTGGTGATCTTGCGGCGCAGCTTGCGGTTCTCCTTGAGCATCGCCTGGCGCTCGGCCCACAGGCTGCGCGCGGTCACCAGGTGCGCGAGCAGGCCGAAGGGCTTGATCGGCTTCTGCACCACCGCGAAGGCCGCGCTCTCGAGCACCAGCTGCAGGGTGGTCGGGTCCTCGTAGTTGACGATCGCGATCACCGTCGGCTCGGGCCGCGGCATCGACTTGAGCAGCGCCTCGGTGGCCTGGCGCGACTCGCCCTCCACCAGCAGGAACAGCACGTCGACATTGGGCGGCACGGTGGCCGGCATGGGCCAGGCCATGCTGACCATGCAGCCCACGCGGCGCAGGTGGCTGACGAGGGCGTCGCCCTCCTCGTCCGGCGGATGGACGACGACGATCTTGAGCTCGGGCAGTTCGCGCAGCAGCGAAATGGTCATGGCGCCTCCGCTTCCCTCAGGCCGGCCGTCCCGCGAGCGGATCGAACCGGTTCTCGTACATGTAGGGATCGGGCTTCACGCGCAGGCCCGGATCGTCCACCACCTGGAACGTGCCCTGCGCATCGACGCGCGCCACGCGCGGCCAGAGGTAGGTGTGGTGGTTCTCCTGGTCGATGCGCACCCGGCCCTGCGGCGCATCGAACTCGTGCTCGTGCAGGTGCGGCAGCATCGCTTCGAGCCGGTCGCTGCCCGCGCGCGCTAGCGTCTGCGCATAGAGCATCACCTGGAAGTAGGCCGACTCCGCGCAGGCCGTGATCGGCAGGCCGGTGCCGAAGCGCTTGCGCCAGGCCGCGACGAACCGGAGGTTGGCCGGCGTCTGCAGGGTCGAGAAGTACGGCGCCGCCGTGATGCTGCCCGCGGCCGCGCGCGCCGACATCTGCGCGATCTCGGCCTCCTGCGTCGACTGGCTCGCGATCGGATGCGTCTGCTGGTCGAAGCCCGCCTCGCCGTAGGCCTCGTAGAAGCGCGCGATGCCGTCGCCGACCACGGTCGAGTAGACGACGTCGGGCTGCGCGGCCTCGATGCGCCGGATCACCTTCGGCATGTCGATGTCGGCCACGCGCAGCGGCACGTACATCTCGTCGAGCACCTCGCCGCCGGCCTGGCGGAACAGGTCCGCGATGATCCGGTTGGACTCGTAGGGGTAGACGTAGTCCGAGCCGATCAGGAACAGCCGCTTGCCGAAATGGCTCGTGAGGTAGCGCACCAGCTGCACCGAGTTCTGGTTCGGCGCCGCGCCCGTGTAGACGCAGTTCGGCGAATACTCGAAGCCCTCGTAGAGCGTGGGATAGAACAGCAGCGCGCGATGCGCCTCGACCACCGGCAGCACCGCCTTGCGCGTGCTCGACATGTAGCAGCCGAAGATCACGGCCACGCCGGCCTGGTCGCACAGCTGCTTGGCCAGCTCGCGGTAGCGCGGCGGCCGTGAGGCCGGATCGAGCACCACCGGCGCTATCGGCCGCCCGAGCACCCCGCCGCTCGCGTTGACCTCCTCGATCGCGAGCAGGGTCGCCGCCTGCTGCGTGCGCTCGACGGCCGCGGTCACGCCCGTCGATGAAAAAAGCACCCCGACTCGCCAGGGTTGTGGTTTGGATCCGGTCACGTCTGGACTCCCAATGAAAAAAGCCCCCAGCAGCCTTCAAGGCCGCTGGGAGCTTCACTGCTCCATGTCAATGTCGAGGCCTTGCGGCGTCGTCCGCGCTACTGTAGCAGTCCCACGGCCCTGGCAGGCAAGTCTTTTGGGAAGCCCCGGACCTCAGTGGGAGGCCGAGCGGCCGTTGGCGTTCTCCATCGGCACCACCCGCCGCACGATCCAGCGGAAGGCCGGCCCGGTCAGCAGGGTCGACAGCACGGCGAGCGTGACCAGCGCCGCGAAGGCATGTTCCGACAGCAGGCCCTTGTCGCGCAGGATCGTCGCGGCCACGATCTCCATCAGCCCCTTGCATTGCAGCAGCGTGCCTACCGCGAGCGCCTCGCGCCGCGACAGCCACTTGGCCGGCGAGCACGCCAGCACCGCCACCAGCTTGGCGGCCACCGCCAGCACCAGCAGCGTGGCCGAGGCCTGCAGCGAGGCCCAGCCCAGCACGCTGCCGTCGATCTTGAGCCCGCTGTGGCCGAAGAACACCGGCGCCAGGCCGATCAAAGCGAACTGGCCCAGCCGCTCCACCGGCAGCCGGCGCGACCAGGCCGCCGGCACGATCGCGCCCGCGAAGTAGGCACCGAGCAGCTCGTGCAGGCCCAGCTGCGAGCTCGACCAGGCGCCGGCCGCGAGGAACAGCGGCATCGCGAGCCAGATCGCCCAGGCCGGCGGCTCGCGCATCGCCTTGCGCGCGACGGCGGCAATGCCAGCGAGCGTCGCGGCCAGCGCGATCGCCGCGGCCGGCTTGACCCAGGAGCCCGCGAGCAGCGCCTGCCCTTCTGCCGCCAGCAGCAGCAGCGCCAGACCGATCCAGAGCACCGCGTCGTCGAGCACCGCGATGCGCAGCGCGATGCGCGTCAGCGGCCGGTGCAGCGGCCCGAGCTCGCGCACGATACCGATCAGCACCGGCAGCGCACTGACCGCGAGGCACAGGCCGATCGCCAGCGCGCCCCACCACTGCCCGCCATGCGGCGCGCTCCAGCCCGGCAGGTGATTGAACCAGAGCTTGGCGGCCAGCGTGCCCACCGCGAACGGCAGCAGCAGCGCCATCACCGCGCTGGCGACGAAGCGCAGCGTCTCGCCGGGCCGCGCCGGCGGCAGGTCGGCCGCGCCCGGCAGGTGCACCGTCTGCCGCGTTTCGAGTCCCGCGGTGAAGGCCAGCAGCAGCACGCCGATCCAGCCGATGAAGTCGCCACCCGCCGACGGAATGCCGACGGCCTTGGGCAGCACGCCAGTGGCCGCGAGCAGCAAGCCGATGATGATCGGCAGCACCGCGATCGGCACCGAGCGGCCGAGGGCGCGCCAGATGGCCCAGGACAGGCCCATGAAGAGGATCAGGTCGGCGAAGGTCGAGAGCAGGCTGGGGAGCATGGGGTGGATGCTACCGTGGGCCCGTGTCGCGGAAGCGATGCCGAGGCGTCGCGGCTCCCGCCGCCCGCTGGCTACGATAGCGCGATGGACCTCAGGCAACTCCGCTATTTCGTCGCGCTCGCGACCCAGCAGCATTACGGCAAGGCGGCGGGCATCCTGCACGTGACGCAGCCGGCGCTGAGCCGGCAGATCCGCCTGCTCGAGGAGGAACTGGGCGTCCAGCTGTTCGAGCGCCACGCGCGCGGCGCGGCGCCGACCGATGAAGCGCGGCTGCTGCTCGAGAGGGCACTGTTCCTGCTGCGCTACGTCGACCAGATCAAGTCCGACCTGCTGGCCCGGCAGCGGGAGCCTCGCGGGCCGGTCGCCATCGGGCTCTCGCCCGGTCTCGCGCAGCAGCTCACGGTGCTGCTGACCAAGGCGGTGCTCCAGTACCTGCCCGAAGTCCGGCTGCGCTTCATCGAGGGCTTCGCGCCGTCGCTGCAGACCATGCTGGCGCAGGGCGAGGTCGACATCGCGCTGCTGATCGAGCCCATCGAGCGATCGAACCTGAGCACCCTGCCGCTGCTGAAGGAACAGATCTGCCTGATCGGCCTGCCCGACGACCCCCGGCTGCGCAAGCCGAAGATCCGGATGCGCGACCTGGCCGGCGTGCCGCTGATCATGACCGGGCTCGTGAAGTCGGGCGTGCGGCTCGAGCTCGAGGCGGCCGCCGCGCGCGCCAAGCTCGAGCTGCATCGCGTGGTCGAGGTCGAGACCGCCGAGGTGGCGCGCCGGCTCGTGCTCGACGGCGTCGGGCTCACGGCCCATTTCGCGGCGGCGGTCCAGGAAGACCTGGCGGCGTCGCGGCTGCGCGCCGTGCCTATCGAAGGCCTGTTCCTGCACCGCGTGCTCGCGCGCGCCTCGGACCGTCCCGCATCGCGCGCCACCGAAGGCGTGATGAGCGTGCTGCGCACGGTGATCGAGCGGCACGTGCGCGAAGGCAAGTGGCCGAACGCACAGCTGTCCTGAGCAGGCCGCGCCGGGCCATGCCGCTTCGTTATGAGGGCGGTCAGAAAATTCACTTGGACCTGCGCCGCGCGCGTCCCTAATCTTGCGCCGTCCGCCGCCGCCACCGCCCACCGGGTGGCGCGCCGGACTTCACAAGAACGGAGACAAGCAGATGGCATGTGATCGAAGAACATTCCTCGGGGCGGCCGCGGCCGCCACCTTCGCGCCGGCGCTGGTGCGGGCGCAAGAGCCGCTTCGCATCGTGGTTCCCTTCTCGGCGGGCAGCGGCACGGACGTGACGGCGCGCGTGCTGGGCGATGCGATCGTCAAGAGCAGCGGGCGCACCGTCATCGTCGACAACAAGCCCGGCGCCGGCACCGTGCTCGGCTCGGTCGACGTGGCGCGTTCGCGCCCCGACGGCAACACCGTGCTCTACACCACGGGCGGCTACACCACCAGCGCGGTGCTGATCAAGAAGCTGCCCTTCGACCCGGTCGCGGACCTGCTGCCCATCACGCGGCTGGCGCTGTCCTCGGGCTTCGCGCTGCTGGTCGGCGAGAAGTCGCCGTACCGCTCGCTCGCGGAATTCGTGGCGGCCGCCAAGGCCAGGCCGGGCCAGTTGAGCTTCGGCTCCTCGGGCGTGGGCAATACCACGCACGTGATGGGCGTGTTCTTCGGCAAGGGCGTGGGCGTGGACCTGCTGCACGTGCCGTTCAAGGGCTCGCCGACCAACGACCTGTTGGCGGGCACGGTCGACTGCGCCTTCCTCGCGCCGTCGACCGCGGGCTCGCAGATCCGCGCGGGCCGCCTGCGCGCGCTCGGGATCTCGGGGGGCCGGCGCTCGGCGCTGCTGCCCGAGGTGGCGACCTTCGCCGAGCAGGGCTTCACGGTCGAGGACATCCCGGCCTGGTCGGGCCTGTTCGGTCCCGGAAAGATGGCGCCCGACGCGGTGCATGCGTTGCACGACACCATCGTCAAGGCAGCGCGCACGCCCGCGCTGATCGCCTACATGCGCGACAACGGCGACGAGCCCGACCTGATGCCGCCCGAGCCGTTCAGGGCCTACGTCACGGCCGAGATCGGGCGCTACCGCCGGCTGCTGCCGCCGCTCGACATCCAGATCGGCTAGGAGCCGCCATGCTCGAATTCATCGACCTCGGCGAAGTCCGCACCGCCTTCGAGGTAACGGGGGAAGGACCGCCGCTGCTGATGCTGCATGGCGCCGAAGGCAGCCGCCGGCAGTTCGCGCGCATCCTGCCGGCGCTGAGCGACCGCTACACCGTGATCAGTTACGACCAGCGCGACTGCGGCGACACGGTCGGCCCCGAGCGGGCACCGACGCTGATCGATCTCGCCGACGATGCGATGCAACTGCTCGAGGCCCTCGGGCACGCGAGCGCCTTCGTGTTCGGCACCTCGTTCGGCGGCCGGGTCGCGCAGGCCTTCGCGGTGCGCTATGCGAAGGCCGTGCGCCGGCTCGTGCTGGCGAGCACCTGGCCCCTGCCCGTTTCGCTCGCGCAAGCCAATGCCGAGGTCGCGCACGAGATCGCCGTGTTGCGCGCGCAACTGCCCGCGAGCGCCGAACAGCTCGCGGCGCTGTTCTTTCCCGCGCCCTTCCTGGCCGAGCATCCCGCCTTCAGGGCGCATTTCGCCGCGGCACCGGCGCGCTCCGCGCGGTCCGATCGCCGGGCCGCGGTCGTCGGCGACCTGCCCCCGCTCGCGCTGTCGGAGATCGAGCGGCCCACGCTGCTCGTCGCGGGGGAGCTCGATCGCGTGGTGCCGGCAGCGCTCACGTTCTCGCTGGCGCAGCACATCCGCGACACGCACTCGGTGCTGCTGCCCGGCGTGGGCCACCTGGGCACGGCCCAGGCCCCCGAGGCGCTCGCACTGCATCTGCGCGAGTTCCTGGCGTGAACCCCGTTTCCTTTTCCATTTCCCCCGTTCCGCGCCGCTGGGCGCATGGAGTCTTCGTTCGATGATTGATGTACCGGTCCTCGTCGTCGGTGGCGGTCCCGTGGGCCTCACTGCATCCCTGTATCTGTCGCTGTTCGGCATCGAGTCGCTGCTGGTCGAGCGACATCCGGGCACCGCGATCCTTCCCAAGGCACGGGCCCTCAATGCCCGCACCATGGAGATGTACCGCCAGATCGATCTGGAGGACGCCATCCGCGCCGTCGCCATGCCCGATCGCTTCGGCGGCACCATCCTCTGGTCCGAGAGCCTGGCCGGCCGCGAGATCAAGCGGCTGCATCCCGGGCGCGGATCGGCCGCCAACCAGGCCTTGTCGATCGCCGGCAACTGCGGCTGCTCGCAGGACATCCTCGAGCCGGTGCTGCGCCATCGGGCCGAGACGGCCGGCGCCGGCAGGCTTCGCTTCGGCACCGCGCTGCGCGAACTGAGTTGCGACGCCGACGGCGTGACCGCCAGCATCGAGGATGCCGAGGGCCGCGGCGAACAGGTGCGCGCGCGCTACCTGATCGCCGCCGACGGTTCGCAGAGCCGCATCCGGCAGCAGCTCGGAATCGGCCGGCGCGGCGAAGCCGATGTCTACGACAGCATCAACATCCACCTGCGTGCCGACCTCACGCCGTGGATCGCGGAGCGCCCGGCAGCGCTGTACCTGATCGAGCAGCCGGAATTGCGCGGCACCTTCCTGACGATCAACGGCAGCGACCGCTGGGGCTTCCTGGTCACCTCGCTGTCGCACTACGGTTTCACGCCCGAGCAGTTCACGCCCGCGTTCAGCACCGAGATCGTGCGCCGCGCGGTGGGTGCAGCCGACCTCGCCGTCGAGGTCCTCGGCGTCAGCGCCTGGAAGGCCTCGGCGATGGTGGCCGAGCGCTACCGCGCGGGGCCGGTGTTCCTCGCCGGCGATGCCGCGCACGAGATGCCGCCGACCGGCGGCTTCGGCCTCAACACCGGCGTGCAGGATGCGCAGAACCTCGCATGGAAGCTGGCCGCGGTGCTGCGCGGCGAGGCCGGCGACGCGCTGCTCGACAGCTACGATGCCGAGCGCCGGCCGGTCGGCGAGGCCGTCACCCACACCAGCCTGCTCAACGCGCTGTCGATGGGGCGCACGGCGCGGCAGACCGAAGCGGTGCTGCCGCGCAAGGAGTTCCTCAACGAGATCGGCCTGGTGTTCGGCGCGCGCTACGCATCGCGCGCGGTCGTGTCGCAGGAAGAGCCCGCGCCGGTCGCGGACGCGATCGAGGCCTATGTGCCGAGCGCCGCGCCCGGCTGTCGCGCGCCGCATGTCGCGCTGCGCAAGGGTTCGCAGAAGCTCTCGACCACCGACCTGCTGGGCCGCGGCTTCGTGCTGCTCACCGCGCCCGCGGGCTCGGCCTGGCGGGCCGCCGCGGATCGGCTCGAAGGGCCCCGTGTCGCCAATGCCGTCATCGGCGACGAGATCCGCGAGGAGGAAGGTGGCGACTGGCTCGCGGCCTATGGCCTGCGCGAGGATGGCGCGGTCCTCGTGCGGCCCGACGGCCATGTGGCCTGGCGCTCGCCATCGGGCGCCGACGACCCTTGGGCCACGCTGCAGGAGGTGATGAGCGCCATCCTGTGTCGCGGCGCGGCGGCGCCCGGGAGCGCCGCATGAGCATGGAAGTCAGCGCCATCCATCACTTCACGGTCGGCTGCGCGGTCGAGGACCTGCCCGCGCTGCGCGACTTCTACGTGGGCACGCTGGGGCTGAAGGAGGGGCACCGCCCCGCGCTGCGTCATCCGGGCTACTGGCTGTATGCCGACGGGCACGCGATCGTGCATCTCAACGCGCTGCGGACGGTGTCGCCGCCACGGGAGTGCGGCCCCTTCGATCACGTGGCCCTGAAGGCGCGCGGCCTCGAAGCCACGCGGCAGGCGCTGCGCGCGGCGAAGGTGCCCTTCAGCGAAACGCCGTTGACCGGGACCTCGCTGCACCAGGTCTTCCTCAGCGATCCGCTCGGGCTCAAGGTCGAGTTGAATTTCGACCTGGGCCTCGAGGCCGGATAGCGGGCGCCGCCCTCTTCGGCGGCCCCGGCCGAAGGCGCCTCAATGCGCGATGCCGAGTGCCGCGGCCGCTTGCCTGGCGACCTCGAGCGTGCCGCCGGGCTCGTCGCCGTCCTCGATCATCCAGACCGACGACAGGCCGGCCCAGGCGAGCACCCATTGCAGCAGACGCTCGCGCTCGATGTCCGCGGCCTTCGCCGCGATGGCCAGGCGCCGCTCGAAACGGCCCGGCGCGAGCGCGGTCGCGTCGTCGGGGTTGCAGAAGATGTTCGCGACATCGAAGCCGCGCTCGCCGACCAGCCCCTTGGGATCGATCGCGAGCCAGCCCTCGACGCCGAAGTCGAGCACGTTGCCGTGGTGGATGTCGCCGTGCAGCACGCTGGCCTCGCGCGGCGCGGCCAGCAACGCCCGCGCGGTGCGCGCCGATGCGCCGAGCACGCCCGCGTGGCCTGCGCCTTCCGCGCACAGCGACGCGAACCATCGCGTTAGCGGGACCAGCGGCGGCAGCGGCTTGTCGCGCGGGGCATGCAGGCGCGTCGCGACCTCGCAGAGGATGCGCGTCGCCTCGTCGTCCTGCCCGTCCCTGGCCATCCGCGCCAGCGATGCCGTGCCCTGGGCGCGCGCCATCAGCAGCGCTTCGCCGGCCTGCGCCAGCACGGCCGCCGCGCCCTGCCCGTCCCACCAGGCCATCAGCGCCGCACCGGCCATCTCCTCGGGCTGGTGCGAGAGCTTGAGCATGGCCGGCAGGCCGCGCGCGCGGACCGGCAGCAGATGGCCGCTCAGCGAGGAGAAGGGTTCGCCGTCGGGGACCAGGTCCCAACGCTGCAGGTAGGGGTCGAACATGGGCTCAGCCCTAAGGCAGCTCCAGGTCATGCACGATCTGCCCCGCCCCCATCGTGTTCACCGCCTCCGCAGGCACCTCCATCAGCACGCGGCTGCGCTCGCCCGTGAAATGGATGGTGATGTACTGCACCGGCCGCTTGCGCCGGTCGTGCAGCAGGCGCACCAGCCGCACCAGCGGCGCGCCGAGGTCCACGCGCAGAAGGCCCGCGAGCACGGGGTCGGCCGCGACGGCAGTCACCTCCTGGATCACGCGGCCGAACTTGATGCCCTCGGCCATCAGGATCTCGAACAGCGCGCGCTTCTGCAACTCGGAGGCGGTCACGTGCCGGCCGACTTCCTGCGGCACCCAGGCGTCGGTGACCATCATCGGCGTGCCATGCGCCGAACGCAGCCGCACCGCGTGAACGGCGACCGCGCCCGCCTCCAGCTGCAGCTGCTGCGCCACCGTCGGCGGCGCGAGGGCCGTCTCGACCTTGAGCACGGTCACCTCGGTCTCGCGCGCCTGCCGGCCCAGCGATTCGATCAGGCCGAACGAGGGCTGCGGCCGCTGCGCGCGCGGCACGGCACGCACGAAGGTGCCGCGGCCCGGCCGCTTCTCGACCAGCCCCAGGTGCTCCAGGTCCGACACCGCGCGCCGCACGGTGATGCGCGAGACGTCGAACTGGGCGCACAGCGCGTCCTCGGCCGGAATCAGCTCGCCCACGCCATAGGCGCCCTGGGCGATCTGGTCGCGCAGCACCATGAAGAGCTGCCGGTGCAGCGCGGTGCCGGGTTCGCGGCGCAGTTGGGAAGGGTTCGGTGTGTCCATGGAGAGCAGTGCTTCGGCGGCGCGGGCCGCCCGCGCGTTCGGCCGATTGTGCCCGCCCATTCAGGCATACCCTAACAACGTCGAAAGGTTATAGCATTATGATGTCATCACTAAATCACTTCGATGCCCCGCTCCATGACCACCGCCCACGACCTGCGCCAGCTGCTCTCCCGTCCCGAACTCGTCGTCGCCCCAGGCGCCTATGACGGCATGACCGCGAAGATGGTCGAGGCGGCCGGCTTCGCCTGCGTCTACATGACCGGCGCCGGCGCCTCGGCGGCGCGCGGCTTTCCCGATTACGGCCTGCTGTCGATGAACGAGATGGCCGAGGCAGCGGGCATGCTGGCGCGCTCGGTCGGGGTGCCGGTCATCGCCGATGCCGACACCGGCTACGGCAACGAACTCAACGTGACGCGCACCGTGCGCGAGTACGAGATGCGCGGCGTGGCCGGGCTGCACATCGAGGACCAGGTCGCGCCCAAGCGCTGCGGCCATCTCGACGGCAAGGAGGTGATCCCGCGCGACCAGTTCGTCGCCAAGATCCGCGCCGCCCTCGCCGCCCGGCGCGACCCGGCCTTCCTGGTGATCGCGCGCACCGATGCGCGCGCGATGCTCGGTCTCGACGAGGCGGTGGAACGCGCACGCGAGGCGCTGGCCGCCGGTGCCGACATGGTGTTCGTCGAGGCCGCGCAGTCGATGGAGGAACTGGCCGCGATCCCGCGGCGGGTCGAGGGCCCGTGCCTGCTCAACATCGTGCGCGGCGGCAAGACGCCCGACCTGGACCTGGCGACGGCGCAGCAGATGGGCTATCGCCTCGCGATCCTGCCGAGCCTGCTGATCGGCGCCGCGGCCTCGGCCTGCGAACAGGCGCTGTCGGCGCTGCGCAGCACGGGCCAGCCGCCGAGTTCGGCCCATGCGCCCGGCGTGGCCGAGCGCTTCCGGCGCCTGGGCGCCGCGGAATGGGATGCGCTGCGCACGCGCTTCCAGGCGGCGGAATGACGGCCATGACGACGCCCTCCACCGCCGCGCCGCGCACGCTGTTCGACAAGGTCTGGGACGCACACGTGGTCCAGCCCCTGCCCGACGGCTGGGACCTGCTGCACATCGACCGCCACCTGCTGCACGACCTGTCGGGCACCGCCGGTCTGCGCGAGCTGGCCGAGCGCGGCCTGCCGGTGCGCAACCCCGAGTTGGCCTTCGCCACGCCCGACCATGCCGTCTCGAGCGCGCCAGGCCGTACCGGCGAGAGCTTCGCGGGCGGCGTGCATCTGTACCAGGGCCTCAAGCTGCTGACGCGCGGCGCGGGCATCCGCCTGTTCGACCTGGGCCAGCCCGGCCAGGGCATCGTGCATGTGATGGGGCCGGAACTCGGCATCGTGCAGCCCGGCATGACGCTGATCTGCGGCGACAGCCACACCTGCACCAACGGCGCCCTCGGTGCGATCGCCTTCGGCGTGGGTTCTTCGGAGGTCACGCATGCGCTCGCGAGCCAGACGCTGGTGCTGCGCCGGCCGCGCACCCTGCGCGTGCACTTCGACGGACTGCCTGGTGCCGGCGTGGGCGCCAAGGACCTCGCGCTCGCGATGATCGCGCGGCTCGGTGCCAGCGCTGGCACGGGCTTCGCGGTGGAGTACGCCGGCGAGGCGGTGCGCGCGATGGAGATCGAGCAGCGCATGACGCTGTGCAATCTCTCGATCGAACTGGGCGCGCGCATCGGCATGGTGGCGCCCGACGCGAAGACCGAGGCCTACCTGCGCGGCCGCGACTTCGCGCCGCCCGAGGCATGCTTCGCCGAAGCGGCTGCGTATTGGCGCAGCCTTCCGAGCGACCCCGGCGCGGTCTACGCGCGCGAGGCACGGATCGACGCGAGCGCCGTGGCGCCCACGCTGACTTGGGGCACGAGCCCGGAGCATGCGATCGCGATCGACGCGCGCATTCCCGATCCCGCCGATGCCACCGATGCCTCGCAGCGCCAGGCCTGGCAGGGCGCGCTCGACTACATGGGGCTCGCAGCCGGCGCGCCGCTGCAGGGCCAGCGCGTGGACCGCGTGTTCATCGGCTCGTGCACCAACTCCCGGCTGTCGGACCTGCGCGAGGCCGCGGCCCTGCTGCGCGGCCGGCGCGTGGCCTCGCATGTGCGGGCCTGGGTGGTGCCGGGCTCGGAGAACGTCAAGCGCGCGGCCGAGCGCGAAGGCCTGGACCGGCTGTTCCGCGAAGCCGGTTTCGAATGGCGCGAGCCGGGCTGCAGCATGTGCGTGGCCGCCAATGGCGAGCAGGCGGCGCCGGGCGAGCGCGTGGTCTCGACTTCGAACCGCAACTTCGTCGGCCGCCAGGGACCGGGCGCGCGCACCCACCTCGCCAGCCCGGCCAGCGCCGTCGCGGCCGCGCTGGCCGGCGCCATCGCCGATCCACGGAGCCTCTGAACATGCAGCCCTTCACCCTCCTGCGCGGCGCCGCGGCGCCGCTTTCCATCGACAACGTCGACACCGACCTGATCGTGCGCATCGAGCGCCTCACCAGCCTCGCGCGCGGCGCGCTCGGCCCCTGGGCCTTCGAGGCGCTGCGCTTTCGCGCCGACGGCAGCGAAGACCCGGACTTCGTGCTCAACCAGCCGCGCTGGCGCGAGGCACCGATCCTGGTGGCCGGCCGCAACTTCGGCTGCGGATCGTCGCGCGAGGGCGCCGTGTGGGCGCTGCTGGCGCGCGGCATCCGCTGCGTGATCGCCGAGAGCTTCGGCGACATCTTCCACGCCAACTGCTTCCAGAACGGCGTGCTGCCGATCCGCCTCGCCCCCCCCGAGCTGGCGCGTGCCCATGCGGCCTGCAGCGCCGAGGGGCCGTGGCAGGTCGACCTGCGCGCGCAGCGCATCACGCTGCCCGATGGCGGCGAGCTGCCCTTCGAGGTCGATCCGCTGCGCCGCGAGGCCCTGCTCGAAGGGCTCGACGACATCGGCCGCATGCTCAAGCTGCGCGGCGCTGTCGATGCCTGGCAGGCACGCGACCGCGCGGCCCGCCCCTGGGCCTGGCCGGCGGCCGCCGTGCCGCAATCCTGACCACCGGAGACCGCCTTCCATGTTCGACACATCCTCACGCAAGATGGCGCGCCGCTGGCTGCCCGCGCTCTGCGCGGCCTGCGGCCTGCATGCCGCCACGGTCCAGGCCCAGACCGCCTGGGCGCCGCAACGCCCGGTCACGCTGGTCGTGCCCTACAACCCCGGCGGCGGCACCGACGCCACCGCGCGCGCTGTCGCGAGCCGGCTGTCGGTGCTGTGGAAGCAGCCGGTGCTGGTCGAGAACCTCGGTGGCGCCGACGGCCTGATCGGCACCCGGCGCGTGATCGAGGCCGCGCCCGACGGCTACACGCTGCTGTTCCAGGTGCCCTCGCTGCTGCTGATGAAGTACCAGCGCAGCCTCAAGGCGATCGACCCCGTGACCCGGCTCACGCCCGTGACCGCGGTGGCGACCTCGCCGACCGCGCTGGTGATGACCGCCACCCTGCCCTTCAAGACCCTGCCCGAACTCATCGCCCATTGCCGCACCAAGCCCTGCAACGCAGGCAGCGGCGAGAACAGCTCCAAGGTGCGGGCGCAGAAGTTCGCGGCCGACTACCAGCTGCGCGACCTCGCGGTCGTCAACTACAAGGGCACCTCGCCGATCGTGGGCGACCTGGTCTCGGGCAACCTCACGATGGCTTTCACCGGCATCACGGCCGCGATGCCGCTGCACAAGGCCGGCCGCGTGCGCATCCTCGTGACCAACGGCGAACGGCGTGCGCAGGCCCTGCCCGAGGTGCCGACCAGCCTCGAGGCCGGCTGGCCCGACTCCTATTCGGTGACCTGGTACGGCGTGTTCGCGCCCAAGGGAACGCCGGCCGCGATCGCGCGCGCCATCGCCGATGCCACGCGCGAAGCCGGCAAGGACGCCCATGTGCGCGAGGCGCTGGCGGTCGCGGGGGCGGAGCCGGCCTTCACCAGCCCGGCCGCCTTCGAGACCATGATCCGCGAGGACGATGCGCGCCTCGCTGCGCTGGTCAAGCGCTTCCCGCTCGAGGATTGATGCGATGCAAGTCATGGGCGAACAGATCGGCGTGCCGTGCACCGTGCTGCGCGGCGGCACCAGCAAGGGCCTCTATTTCAACGCCGCCGACCTGCCGCCCGCGGGCGCGCGGCGCGACCGCCTGCTGATGGCGCTGCTCGGCGCGCACGACCTGCTGCAGATCGACGGCCTCGGCGGCTCGCGGCTGGTGACGGCCAAGCTCGCGATCGTCGGGCCGCCCACGCATCCCGAGGCCGACGTGGACTACACCTACGGCATCGTGCCGCCGGGCGAGGGCCGCGTGGTCTTCACGAGCAACTGCGGCAACATCTCGGCGGGCGTGGGGCCGTTCGCGATCGATGCCGGACTGGTACCGGCCGAAGGCCCCGTGGCGCGCGTGCGCATCCACAACACGAACACCGGCAAGCTGCTGGTGGCGCATGTGCCCGTGGCCGACGGCCATGCGCGCGTGCGCGGCGACTTCGCGATTCCCGGCGTGCCCGGCACCGGCGCGCGTATCTTCATGGACTACCGCGCCACCATCGGCGCCAAGACCGGGCGCGGCATGCCCACGGGCCGTGCACGCGACGAGATCGCGCTCGACGACGGGCGGCGCTTCGAGGTCAGCCTCTGCGACGTCGGCAATCCCTGCGTCTTCGTCGCGGCCGATGCCCTGGGTCTGTCGGGCACCGAGCTGCCGAACGCGATCGATGCCGATGCCGCGCTGCTGTCGACCTTGAAGGCGCTGCGTGCGCGCGCGGCCGCCCTGCTCGGCCTGTGCGCCGACTGGCGCGAGGCCGACAGCGTGTCGCCCGCGCTGCCGCTGGTCGTGATCGTCGCGCCGCCCACCGCCTATGCCGATGCGCAGGGCCGCACCGTGGCGGCCGCGCAGGTCGACCTGTGCGCGCGGCTGGTGTTCTACGGCCGCTGCCACGAAAGCATGGCGGGCACCGGCGCGATCTGCACCGCGGCCTGCGCGAGCGTCGAGGGCTCGGTGGTGCATGCGGCGGCACGCGGCATCGGCGAACGCGTCGTGCCCGACAGCCTGCACATCGGCCATCCGCTCGGCGCGATGCGCGTCGACGTCCAGGGGTGCTGCGAGGCCTCGCGGCCGCTGGCTTTCGAGGCGCTGGGCTTCGCGCGCACCGCGCGCCGCCTGATGGACGGCACAGCCTGGGTGCCGCGATCGGTGCTGGACCCGGCCTGAGCCCTCATCGATCCCCCACAACATTCCAAAGGAGACTTTCATGCAACCCGATTCATCTCGCCGCCGCTTCCTCGGGCAGTGCGCGGCCGCGGCCACCACCGCGTCGCTCGTCCCCTCCTTCGCATGGGCGCAAGGCGACGGCTATCCCTCGCGCCCGATCCGCATCGTCGTCGGCTATCCGCCCGGGCAGACCGTGGACACCGGCGCGCGCGCGCTGTCGATCGCGCTCACCGAGATCCTCGGCAAGCCGGTGTTCGTCGACAACAAGGCCGGCGCCAACGGCATCCTCGGCGCGCAGGACGTGCGCAACGCGGCGCCCGACGGCTACACGCTGCTGCTGGGCACCTCGGGCCAGCTGGCCATCAATCCCTCGATCTACGCCAAGCCCGGCTACGACCCGGTCAAGGACTTCGCACCCGTCATGCTCAACGGCGTGGGTCGGCTCTACGTGGTGGTGCCGGCGGCCTCGCCTTTCCACACGCTGGCCGACCTCGTGGCCTATGCCAAGGCCCATCCGGGCAAGCTCAACTACGGTTCGGGCGGGCGCGGCATCACGGCCAACCTCGCGATGGAGATGCTCAAGAAGGCGGCCGGCGCCGACATCGTGCACGTGCCCTACAAGGGCTCGTCGGCCGCGCTCACCGACCTCATCGGCAGCCAGATCGACGTGATGATGGACGCGGGCGGGCTGGTGCTGCCGCAGGTGCGCCAGGGCAAGCTCAAGGTGCTCGGCGTGTCGAGCAAGGGCCGCTACAAGGAACTGCCGCAGGTTCCCACCATCGCCGAGCAGGGCTATCCGGGCTTCGAGGTTGCGTCGTGGACCGCCGTGCTGGCCCCGGCCGCCACGCCGCCCGCCGTGGTCGAGAAGCTCAACAAGGCGCTGCTCCAGGCGCAGCGCCGCCCCGACGTGATCCGCTCGGCCGAGACCTCGGGCAGCGAGCTCGAGGGCGGGTCGCCCGAGCAGCTCAAGGCCTTCCTGGTCGCCGAGAACCGCAAGTGGGGCGAGGCCGCGCGCGCCGCTGGTGTCACGCCGGAGTAAGCCATGGCGCACGACGACTCCCGCACCTTCGGCGAACAGCATGGCGTGCCCTGCGTGCTGATGCGCGGCGGCACCAGCAAGGCGCTGTTCTTCCACCTGCGCCACGTGCCGCCGCCGGGCCCGGCGCGCGACGCCTTCCTCAAGCGCGCCATGGGCACGCCCGACCCGCTGCAGATCGACGGCATGGGCGGCTCGCGGCTGGTGACCTCCAAGGTGGCGCTGATCGGTCCGTCGACGCGGCCCGATGCCGATGTCGACTACACCTTCGCGCAATGCGACGTGGAGCGCGACCTGATCGGCTACGACGCCAACTGCGGCAACATCTCCTCGGCCGTGGGGCCGTTCGCGGTCGACGAGGGGCTGGTCGAGGCGGTCGAGCCGCTGACCGTGGTGCGCATCCACAACACGAACACGGGCACCGTGCTGGTCGCGCGCGTGCAGGTGCGCGACGGCAAGGCGCGCGTGACGGGCGACTGCGCCATCGCGGGCGTGCCGGGCACCGGGGCCGAGATCCTCATGGACTACACCGACACGCTCGGTGCCAAGACGGGCCGCCTGTTGCCGACGGGCCAGCCGGTCGATGCGATCGCGCTGGAGGATGGACGCGAGGTGCGGGTCTCGATCGTCGATGCGGCCACGCCCTGCGTCTTCATCGCGGCCGAGTCGCTGGGCCTGAACGGCGACGAGATGCCACCGGCAATCGGCGGCGACCGCGCGCTGATCGAGATCATCGGCGAGATCCAGGCCAGGGCCGGCGAGCGCATCGGGCTCTACGCGCATTGGCGGGACGTGCATCTGCCGGGCCTGCCGCTGGCCGTGATCGTGGCGCCAGCCGGGAGCGAGGACAGCGATCTGCGCGCGCGCCTCGTGTTCCTGGGAAAGTGCCACGACAGCATGGCGGGCACGGGGTCGATCTGCACCGCGGCGGCCTCGCGCATTCCGGGCACGCTGGTCCATGCGGCCACGGGTGACCGGCTGCGCGGCGAGGTGCTGCGCATCGGCCATCCGCTGGGCGTGATGGCGGTCAAGGTCGTCGCGCAGCCCGGTGCGGCGCTGCCGCGGTTCACGGCGCTGGGTCTTCAGCGCACGGCGCGACGCTTGATGGAGGGCGTGGTCTACGTGCCGGCCGAGACGGCGTGAACGCCGCGCTCAGGCACCGTCCGGCACCTGCGCGAGGCCCGCATGCTCGCGCGCATACCGCGTCGGCGGCAGTCCGACGTGCCGCGCGAAGGCGCTGCTGAAGGTGTTCGCGGCGTTGTAGCCCACGCGTTGTGCGATCTCGGCCACGCTGCCCGCGTTGCGCCGCAGCAGGTCCTTCGCGAGCGCCATGCGCCAGGCCAGCAGGTATTCCATCGGCGCCACGCCGACGGTGCGGCCGAAGCGTTCGAAGAAGGTCGAGCGCGAGAGCGCGGCCTCGTGCGCGAGCTCGGCCACCGTCCAGTCCTGCGCCGGGCGTTCGTGCATCGCGCGGATCGCGGCCGCGAGGCGCGGCTCGGCGAGGCCGCGCGCCAGCCCCGACGAGGCATTGGTTCCGCCGGTGGCGCGCAGCGCCTCGATCAGCAGCAGTTCCAGCAGCCGTGCCAGCACGAGCTCGCGCGCCGGCCGCTGCTCGCGCGACTCCTCGCGCACGAACTGCACCAGCATCGCGAGCCGCTCGTCGCCGCGCACGTGCACGAATTGCGGCAGCAGCGACACCAGCAGCGAGGCATCGGGCGAATCGAAGCTGCAGTGGCCCGCGAGCATGCGCAGGTCGATCGCACCTTGTGCATCGCCGACCCTGAATTCGCCATTGCCCAACGGCACCGGCGGTGCGGTTTGCACGCCCGGCGGTGGCGGTTCGAGGCTGCAGAGCGCGATGTGCCGGGCCGCGGGCACCAGCACGAAGTCGCCCGATTGCAGCTCGAGCGGCTCGCCGCCATCGACCGCGAGGCGGCAGCCGCCCTCGAGGATCACGCAGTAGAAGGGTTCGCCCGCATCGGAGCGCTCGATGCGCCAGGGGCTGGCGCCGAACACGCGCTTGGAGAAGCGCGCGCTCGGCCGCAGCAGCATGACCACTTCGGCCAGGGGATCCACCATGTTCGGACGATTCCTGATGAGACTCGGACTCGGGATCGTAGCAAGTCCGGCCCCGGCGACCTATCGTCAGGCATCGATCACTCCCCTTCTCAAGGATCTCCATGACCCGGACCGTTCTCATCACCGGCTGCTCCTCGGGCTTCGGCCTCGAAACCGCGCGTTATTTCCTCGACCGCGACTGGCAGGTCGTCGCCACCATGCGCACCCCGCGCACCGAGCTGCTGCCCGCATCGCCGCGCCTGCGCGTGCTCGCGCTCGACGTCACCGATCCACGGAGCATCGCGCATGCCGTGGAAGCGGCCGGCCCCATCGACGTGCTCGTCAACAACGCGGGCTTCGGCGCGGCCTCGCCGGCCGAGCTCACGCCGCTGGCCACCGTGCGCCAACTCTTCGAGACCAACACCTTCGGCACCCTCGCGCTGATGCAGGCGGTGCTGCCCCAGTTCCGGCAGCGCCGCGCGGGCGTGGTGGTCAACGTCACCTCGAGCGTGACGCTGAAGGCGCTGCCGCTGATCGCGGCCTACCGCGCGAGCAAGATGGCGGTCAATGCCTTCACCGAGTCGATGGCGATCGAGCTCGAGCCATTGGGTGTACGGCTGCGGCTGGTGCTGCCGGGCCGCTCGCCCGAAACGCGCTTCGGCGACAACGCGCGGCCGAACATGGCGGGCTTCGATCACGAGGACTATGCGGAGCTTGCGCAGAAAGTCTTCGCGGAGTTCCAGGACACCTCGGCCCCGACCACCCAGGCGCTCGACGTCGCCGAGGCCGTGTGGCGCGCGGCCACCGATCCCGCGGCGCCGATGCGCATCCCGGCCGGCGCCGATGCCGTCGCATGGGCGGCCGAGGCGCGTTGAACCGCATAACCGTTCGACCTGAAGGCCGATTCGCGCGACATCGCGGATGCGGCTGCTATCCTCGGTGCGCTCCATGCGCACGGCATCGAGACGCGCCGAGGACGACTTCGGCGCTGACGCACATTGAGGGACGGCCCTGCAACCTTGTCGAGGTGTTGCCATGGCCGAACTCCTTCGGGTCCTGCGGACCATTCATCGAGCGCTGCGCGCGCAGCCGATACCGAATCCCTTCCTGTTTCGCCGCATAGCGGTCACACCGGGCCTCGTTCGGCTCGACTACCGCATGCAGCCGTCGTTCGCGCCCGCGCATCGGCGAGGTGCCCGATGATCGGCGCGGGCGGCTGGATGGGGCTGGTGCTCGCGGCGGGAATCGGCTATGCCGCCTGGGCCGCCCGGCGGCAAGGCTGCGAAGCACGCGATGTCAGGGCGCTGCGGGTCAGCAGCGGGCTGTGCGCGTTGGGCGGCGTGGCGGTGGCCGTGCTGGAGCTGCTGCTGCCGTCGGGTTGAGGCTCATGGCACAGGGGCATTCTTGCGAAACTCCGGATTGCGCCTTGCCTTCGTGGCCTGCTCGAAGCCGTAGGCGATCGACAGCAGCGTGGGTTCGCTCCAGCGCGTGCCGACGAAAAAGATCGCGACGGGCATGCCGCCGCTGTCGATTCCCATCGGAACCGTGATGCCGGGGTAGCCGGCCATGGCGCTGCTGCGTCCCGGGCTCACAAGGGCATCGAGCCCATTCGACGACAGGACGCGGTCGAACTCGCCGGCCAACCGTGCCTTTTGTTCGCGGGCCATTTGCTCATAGGGGACGGTAGAGGGTACGAGCAGATCGACGGCCATGTCGATCCACCGTTGCGAGTAGGGCGTTCCATCGGGAAACAAGGGGACGGTCTTGTTGAACGCCTGCAGTTCCTCGATGGTCTTGACGGGAAGCCCGACTCTGGTTGCAAGGTATGCATTCAGCTCCCTGCCGAAGTAGTAGCCCAGCAGCGTCCATTCATCCGCCTCGAATTCGCTGGGGCTCTCCACAGGCACCACCGTCGCGCCGAGTCGGCGCAGGGTGTCCAGCGCGGGCATGAAGTCGGGGTAGAAGTCGGCTGCGGCGTGCAGGTCCGACGAATAGCCAATGCGCTTGCCCTTCAATCCGTCGAGGCTCAGGAACTTCGTGAAATCGACTGCATGAGCCTGCGCGTCCGCCGTGGCTGCGTCCTTCGGATCGGTGGCCGCCATCGCGGAAAGAAGGAGGGCCGCATCGCGGACCGTGCGTGCCATCGGACCCGGGGTGTCCTGGGTGCTCGCGATCGGAATGATGCCTGTTCTGCTGGCCAGCCCCAGCGTGGGACGCAAGCCGACGATGCCGTTCATCGCCGCGGGACACAGGATCGATCCATCGGTCTCGGTACCGATCGCGATAGGCACGAAGCCGGCCGCCACCGCCACGGCCGACCCTGCACTCGATCCGCAAGGTTCTCCGTCCAGCACATGTGCATTCAATGTCTGGCCACCTCGCCCGCTCCATCCGTGGGGCAGGACCGGGGAACGAAAGCCCGCCAACTCGCTGAGATTCGTCTTCCCGAGAATCAGTGCGCCTGCTTCGCGCAATTTCTTCGCGACGAAGGCGTCCTGCAGCGCGGGCTTCCCCACCAGCGCCAGCGAACCCGCCGTGGTCTGCATCCTGTCGCCGGTGTCGATGTTGTCCTTCAGGAAGACCGGAATGCCGTGCAGCGGCCCGCGCGACTGGCCCGCGGCACGTTCCGCATCCAGCTGGTCGGCGATGGCCATGGCATCGGGATTGAGCTCGATGACGGCATTGACGGCCGGCCCCTTCTTGTCGAGCGCATCGATGCGGGCCAGCAGGTAGGTCGCCATGTCGCGCGAGGTGGCGCCCTGCGCCATCTTCTCGCTCAGGCTCGCGATGTCGAGGTACTCGATGCCTTCGAGCGAGGGCGGCACGACGGCGGGAGCGATCGGCGGAACGGGCGCGGCAGTGCCATCCCCGGCCGTCGCTGGCGGCGCCATGGCAAGGGGAGAGATGCTCGCGCCATCGCCTCCGCCGCAAGCCGACAGCACGAGGCACAGCAGTGGGACGCACCAGACGCGGTTGGTCGCCTTGGGGCGGCGCGGACGAACATCGTTTTTCATGGTCACTCCTTGTCGATCGTGGGATGCAGGTGAACGGCGCCGCACTGCACGGCGACGACGCTAGGGCTTGCAGTTGCTTTCGGTGACCGGCGGAATGACCGGCGCGATCGTCCCGGTGCCGGGAGCGACGCCCACGGGCATGAAGCTGGCACCGCCTCCATCGCCGCCGCCACAGGCAGCGACCGCAAGGCAGAAGAACAGCGCGCACAGGCGCCGCGCGAAGACCACGAGTTGGATCTGCATGATGTGACTCCCGATGTCGAAGACGAGGCAAAGGTCCGTCAGCTCGCCGAAGGCGTCGGCGGGCAGGGCTGCGGTGCATCCTTGGCGAGCACCTCGAGGAAGACCGCATCGGGCGGACCGGCCCTGCCCTTCTGGTTGACGCCCTGCACGTAGAGCAGGTGCTTGCCCGGCAGGAAGGCCGAGGTGTCGATGACGCCCGAGACCGTCACCTTGGGCCCCGCGCCGAAGGCGATGTCGGCGGTGGCGCTCAGCGGGATCGCCTTGGCGGCGCTGTCCCAGGGCACGGTGTTGATGTAGGCGTTGGCGGCCTGGATGGGCTGGGGGTCGTGTTGGGTCACCGGCCGCTCGCTGTCGCCCTCGGCGTAGCGATAGCGGTCGTCGTCGATCGTGGCCGTGAGCGTGACGGACTCGCCCTGCCTGACGGTGGCAGCGGAGAGCTTCAAGTCCGCGGCGTCGGGCCCCAGTGGCAGTTGGTACGGCGCCTTCAGCGTGCGCGCCGCATAGCGCAGCGACGCCACGTTCTTCGGGAAGGTGTCTTTCTCGAACTCGTCGCAAGGTTCGTAGAACGAGGTGCCCAGCTCGATCGTGAACGAGGGCGCGCCGAGCTCGCCGTAGAAGGTATCGGTGGTCGTGCCGTCGGTGTCGTAGTCGATGATCTGCGTCGCGGCGTAGCCGTTGTACCAGGCGAGGCGCTGGCCGAAGGCCGCCATGCCGTCGTCGTTCGCGGTCTTCGAGTCGCCGCCCAGGGTGTCGCGCCGGATCCCCCAGGGCCACAACACCAGTTGCGAGAAGCTGTGGATGTCGAGGTACAAGCCTTCGTAGTCATCGGGCGCGCCGGTCGAGAAGTCGTTGGCCGCGGCCGTGCGCCTGTCGCGCAAGAGGCCACCCGAGAAATTGCCGTCCTGCTGTCGGGTGCCCGCGACGTACTTGACGATGGCGGCCGTTTCCGGTTCCGACGCGGCGGTCTTCCCCCTGAAGGTCGCATCGCACGCGTCGCCGCTGGAACCCATGCCGTCGGTGCTGTTCCAGCCGAAAGGAAAGTTGCGATTCAGGTCTATGCCCGAATCAACGGGCCCGATGAACTGGGCCATGATCTCGTCGTCGGGCGCCTTGCAATAGCCATCCACCAGATTGACGTTCTTGCGCCAGCCATTCCCGATGTTCTGCGCCACGGCCTGTTCCGCGAGCTTGCGGCCATCGGGATTCGCATGCAGGATGAAGTGGAACTCGTTGTGGTCGAGCAACCAGGTGGCCGTGGGATCGGTGCCGTGGTTCTTCACCAGCCATTCGGCGAAGCGCGTGGAGATCTCGGCCGGCGTGTATTCGCGCGCATGGATCGACGAGGTGGTGACCATGCGCGGCACGGTCCGGTCCTGGATGCGCTCCTGGTTGCCGATCACGACGGCACGCAGCGGGTTGGCCTCGCTGTCGGGCAGCAGATCGAAGTCGATCGTGCTCAGCACGCTCTGCGGCAGGTACTTGATCAGCACGTTGCGAAACGAGAGCAGTTGCGTCTGCACCCAGGTCTGGCCCACGGGGACGACACGAATCAGCTTCGGGTATTGCGCCACCAGCGCATCGATGTCGAGATTGGCCCGCTCGACGGTGCGATAGCAGGCGGCGTTGCCGTCGAACAGCGGATCGCCAGGCTTGCCCAGCTTCAGCAGCTGTTGCTGCCGCTCACGCTGAAAGCCGCGGATCTTCTCGGAACGCGCCGCATCGATCTCGACCGCATAGCCCATGTTGCGCAAGCGCTCGACGCCGCGCGAGTCGAGTTCCGTCGCAATGGTCTTGCCGAGCTTGTCGACCCGCATGTGATCGATCCAGCGCGACAGGCGCTGGATGTCTTCGCGCGTCGCATAGGACACGCGCACCGACCAGATGCGGCCCTGCTCGAGCTGCGCCGGCGGCGCGGCCGCGGGGTTCACCGTGCCTTGCGCGGTCGCGAGGGGCGCGAGCTGCGCGAGCACGATCAGGCCGCAGATCGCGAGACGAAGACGCTGGGGCCGCGACGCGGCGTGATGATCAGCTCTCATGTGGGTTGTGTCCTGTGCTGCATTCATGGAATTCACCGGCCAGGCTCGCGCTACGGCAGGCCAGGCCGGCACCGTCTCGAAGGGGCATCGGAAATTCGCGTCCACGCGGTTCCTCGAAGGAATCGTCTCGGGGTCATGGATGGCGCATGGACGCGCGGGTGCGTTCCCTCCCTGTTCCGCACCCGGACAGGCTCACCGCGTGGGCGATGTCTGCTGGCGGAAAAGAATAATGGCGCGGGCGCCAGAGGGAAACAACCGTCTATCCGTATTCTTTTGAGAAAGTCGAGGTCTCAGTCGCGCAGCCTCGGCAGCAGCGCGAGAAAGGCCTTGAGCAGCGGCGACTCGTCCGACTTGCGCCAAACCACCAGCGTGTCGACATGCGTCTTCTCGCCCTTGAGCGGGCGGAACACCACGCCCTCGCGATGCAGTGCCTTCACGCAGGCCGGCACCAGCGCGACGCCCACGCCGCCCGAGACCAGGCTCACGATGGTGTTCATCTGGCGCGCCGGAAACATGCGCGGGCTGAAGCCGCGCCGCATGCAGGTGGCGACGATGGCATCGAACATCTGCGGCCCGATGTGGCGCTCGAAACCCAGGAAGCGTTCGCTCGCGAAGCGCTCGAGCGCCACGCTGCCGGGCCGCGCGAGCGCGTGCGTCTCGGGCAGCGCGAGGATCAGCGTGTCCTTCTGCACCAGCCGCGAGTCCAGCGTGGGCGGCATCTCGGCCGGCTGCAGGATCAGGCCTATGTCGAGCCGGCCCGACTGCACGTCGGCCAGGATCTGCTCGGTGATGCCCTCGCGCAGCGCGATGCTCGCGTTGGGATGGTTCTCGTTGAAGTCGCGCAGCACCTGCGGCAGGAAGGTGTAGGCCGGCAGGCTGATGAAGCCGACCGCGATCGAGCCCTTGAGGCCGGCCGCCGCGTCCTTCGCATGGCGGCGCAGGCTCTCCATGCCGCCGAGCACGGCGCGCGCGTCGCGCAGGGCCTCCTCGCCCGCGCGCGTGATCGCGATGCGGCGCGAGCTGCGCTCGAACAGCGCGACGCCCAGTTCCTCCTCCAGCTCCTTGATCGCGAGGCTCACAGGCGGTTGCGAGAGATTGAGGCGCTCGGCGGCGCGGCCGAAGTGGAGTTCCTCGGCGACGGCGACCAGGCAGCGCAGGTGGCGGAGTTCCATCGATCTGAATCCTGTATTGATCGATCTGAATTGTAGATTTGTTGCTATGGATCAGCGCTCCTAGACTCCGCGGCCATGCGCCGGCCCTACCCCCTGCCGCGCAGTCAGGAGACAACGTGAACAAGCAGTCGACGACGGCCCTGCCACGAGCAAGGACCGTGGTCCACCCTGGGCCCAGCGGCCCCGTGAGGATCAACCACATGCGTGCCGACCACGGTCGGCACTTCCGGCTTTCGCTGCCCGCGGGCCGCACCCTGCACGAGGGCCTGGTCGAGGCCCTGGCGCGCGAGGCGGTGCACAGCGCCTCGATGACGCTGCTCGGCGGCGACCTCGAGAGCCTGAGCTTCTGCATGGCCCTGCCCGACCCCTCGGGCCGCGTGCTCGCCACCTACGGCGCGCCGGTGCCGCTGCGCGGCGCGCGGCTGATCTTCGGCAACGCCACGCTGGGCCGCTCGGCCTCGAACGCGCCGCTGGTCCACTGCCATGGCGCCTTCTGCGAGGCGGACGGCGCGGTGCGCGGCGGCCACATCCTCTGCGACCGCAGTGTGGTCGGCCGCGTGCCGGTCACGGTGCTCGTGACCGCGCTCGACAGCTTCGAGCTGCGCGTGGCTTACGACGAGGAAACGCGCATGCCATTGATGCGCCCCGAGGCCAGGGCCGGCCATGTCTGAAGTCCACCGGATCGAACGCGGCCGCATGGGCCGCGTGGCCTACGCACGCATCGGCCCCAACGAAGACCTGATGCAGGGCGTCGAGAAGCTCTGCGTGGCCCAGGGCTTTCGCCATGCCTTCGTGCGCGGCGCGCTCGGCAGCCTGATCGACGCCTGCCTCGAGCGCCCCGACGGCGCCTGCCAGATGATCCGCGGCCCGGCCATCGAGGTCGTGAGCCTGGCCGGCGAAGTGCGCCGGCAGCCCGACGGCAGCCTGCGCTCGGCCCTCACGGGCGTGGTCGCCGACACCGAGGGCCGGGTCTACGGCGGGCCCTTCGTAGCCGGCGCCAACACCGTGTGCGTCACCTTCGAGGTCACGCTCGAGGAGTGGCTGCCGGCCGACGACGACAACTGATTTCGACAACTGCAGGACTCCCATGACAGACACCTCCTCCTCCCGGCGCGTCGCCGTCGTCACCGGCGGCGCGCGCGGCATCGGCCTCGCGATCGGCCAATGGTTCCTCGCGCACGGCCACCAGGTCGCGCTGCTCGACAACGACCGCGCCACGCTCGAAGCGACCGGCCGCACGCTCGCCCAGCCCGATCGCGTGCTGACCGTGAACTGCGACGTGTCCGATCCCGCGCAGGTCGATGCGGCCGCGCATGCCGTGGTCGCGCGCTTCGGCCGCGTCGACGCACTGGTCAACAACGCGGGCGTGGCGGTGTTCAAGCGCGTGGCCGAGACCAGCTTCGCCGACTGGCGCGCGGTGCTCGGCACCAACCTCGACGGCGCCTTCCTCTGCACCCAGGCCTTCGGCGCGCTGATGGTGCAGGCCGGCGGCGGCGCGGTGGTGAACGTGGCCTCGATCTCCGGCCTGCGCGCGAGCACGCTGCGCGTGGCCTACGGCACCAGCAAGGCGGCGCTGATCCACCTGACCAAGCAGTACGCGGTGGAGCTCGGCAATGCCGGCGTGCGCGTGAACGTGATCGCGCCGGGCCCGGTCGAGACCGAGATGGCCAAGCTGGTCCACAGCGTGGCGATCCGCTCCGACTACTACGACGCGATTCCGCTCGGGCGCTACGGCAGCGTGGAGGAGATGGCGAACACGGTGGGCTTCCTGTGCAGCGACGCCGCCAGCTTCATCAACGGCCAGGTGATCGCGGTCGATGGCGGCTTCGATGCCGCGGGCGTCGGCCTGCCGACCCTGCGCCGCGGGCTGCCGTCCGAACGCGCCGCCGAAGCCGCGCACGCCTGAAGGGGCCGCACGCCATGAACCACGACAACGCCTTCATCACCGGCTGGGGCCACACGGTCTTCGGCAAGCTCGACGCGGTCGACAGCGAACAGCTGATCCGCGACGCGGTGGATCCCGCGCTGCACACGGCCGGGCTCGAGGCCACCGACATCGACGGTGTCTTCGTCGGCCACTTCAACGGCGGCTTCATGCCGCAGGACTTCAGCGCCTCGCTGGTCGCGCTCGCGGTGCCGCAGTTGCGCCATGTGCCGGCCGTGCGCATGGAGAACGCCTGTGCCACCGGCTCGGCCGCGATCTGGGCCGCGCTCGATGCGGTACAGAGCGGCCGCTTGCGGCATGCGCTGGTGGTGGGCTTCGAGATCATGAATGCCGTGTCGGCCCCGGTGGTCGCGCAGACGCTGCTGCGCTGTTCCTACGTGAAGGAGGAAGGCGAGACGCCGGCGGGCTTCGCGGGCGTGTTCGGCCGCATCGCGGGCAGCTACTTCGAGCGCTTCGGCGACCAGGGCGATGCGCTCGCCGCCATCGCGGCCAAGAACCACGCCAACGGCATGCACAACCCCTTCGCCCACATGCGGCGCGACCTGGGCTTCGATTTCTGCCGCCAGGTGTCGGAGCGCAATCCGGTGGTCGCGGGCCCGCTCAAGCGTTCCGATTGCTCACTGGTCTCCGACGGCGCCGCGGCGCTGGTGATCTCGGCCGCGCCGACGGCCTCTGCCCGCGTGCCGGCCGTGCGCTGGCGCTCGCGCACGCAGGTCAACGAATACCTGCCGCTGTCGCGCCGCGATCCCACGCGCTTCGAGGGCGCGGCGCTTGCATGGCGCCGCGGGCTCGAGGCGGCCGGGCTCGCGCTCGACGACCTCGGCTTCGTCGAGACGCACGACTGCTTCACCATCGCCGAGCTGCTCGAGTACGAGGCCATGGGCCTGGCACCGCACGGCCAGGGTGCGCGCGCGATCCTCGACGGCGTGACGCGCAAGGACGGCCGGCTGCCGGTCAATCCCTCGGGCGGCCTCAAGTCGCGTGGCCATCCGATCGGCGCGACCGGCGTGTCGCAGCACGTGATGGCGGCGATGCAGCTCACGGGCCTGGCGGGCGACATGCAGGTGGCCACGGGGCGGCCCGGCGCCGTCTTCAACATGGGCGGCGCGGCGGTCGCCAACTACCTCAGCGTGCTGGAGGCGGTGTGAGCGCGGCGCAGGCGGCGAACCTCTCGGTGCTGCTGTCGCAGACCGCGGCGCTGTTTCCCGACCGGCCGGGCCTGATCCTCGAGGACCGGACCTGGACCTGGCGCGAGATCGACGCGCGCGTCGACGCGCTGGTCGATGCGCTGCGCGCGCTCGGCATGCAGCCCGGCGACAAGCTGCTCGTGCAATCGCGCAACAACATCGCGCTGTTCGAGAGCTGCTGGGCCGCGTTCCGCCTGGGCGCGGTCTGGGTGCCGGTGAATGCGCGGCTGACTCCGCCCGAGGTGGCCTATCTCGGCAGCGCGAGCCGGGCCACGGTGATGCTCGCGGAGGACTGCTTCGGCGCGCACGTGGCGGCGGTGCGCGCGGCCTCGGCGCACCTGCGCCATGTGGTGACGATCGGCGAGACCCCACGGGGCACGCAAGGCTACGAGGCGCTGCTCGCGGCGCATGTGGGCGGGCCCAATGCCACGGTAGCGGTCGATGCAGACACGCCGCTGTGGTACTTCTACACCTCGGGCACCACCGGCAAGCCCAAGGCCGCGGTGCTGACCCACGGGCAACTGGCCTTCGTGGTCACGAACCATCTCGCCGACCTGATCCCCGGCACCACCGAGCGCGACTGCTCGATCGCCGTCGCGCCGCTGTCGCACGGCGCGGGCATCCATGCGCTGCTCAACGTCGCGCGCGGCGCGGCGACCGTGCTGCCGGCCTCGGACCGGCTCGACCCGCCCGCCATCTGGGCGTTGGTCGAGCGGCACCGGGTGAGCAACCTCTTCACCGTGCCCACCATCGTCAAGATGCTGGTGGAAGACCCGTCGGTCGATGCCTTCGACCACGGCTCGCTGCGCTACCTGATCTATGCCGGCGCGCCCATGTACCGCGCCGACCAGAAGCGCGCGCTGCGCAAGCTCGGCCCGGTGCTCGTGCAGTACTTCGGCCTCGGCGAGGTCACGGGCTGCATCACGGTGCTGACGCCCTCGATGCATTCGGCCGACGATGCCGATCCCGCTGCGAACGTCGGCTCCTGCGGCCGGCCGCGCACAGGCATGGAGGTCGCGATCCTCGATGCGCAGATGCAGCGCCTGCCGGCCGGTGCCGTGGGAGAGATCTGCTGCCGCGGCCCCGCCGTGTTCGCGGGCTACTTCGACAACCCCGAGGCCACGGCCAAGGCGCTGCGCGGCGGCTGGTTCCACACCGGCGACCTCGGGCGCATGGACGAGCGCGGGCTGCTCTACATCACGGGCCGCGAGTCCGACATGTACATCTCGGGCGGCTCCAACGTCTATCCGCGCGAGGTCGAGGAGATCCTGCTGACCCATCTGGCGGTGCGCGAGGCCGCGGTGCTCGGCTGGCCCGATGCCAAGTGGGGCGAGGTCGGCGTGGCCGTGCTGGTGTGCGAGCGCGACGACGTCGACGCCGAGGAGATCCTGCGCCACCTCGACGGCCGCTGCGCCAAGTACCGCTGGCCGCGCCACGTGCTGTTCTGGCCCGCGCTGCCCAAGTCGGGCTACGGCAAGGTCGCGAAGAACGACATCCGCCGGCTGCTGATCGAGCGCGGCGAGATCGCGGAGGCCGCCATCGCCTGAAGTTACACCCCCTTCCCCACAGCGTTCCACAGATCCCCAGAAAACCCACACAACAGGAGACAAGCGCCATGAACATCCAACGCCGCACCGTGCTGCGCACCGCCGCCGCCGCATCCACGCTGGCCCTGCCGCTGCGCCACGCCTTCGCGCAGAAGAAGCCCTACAGCTACAAGTACGCGAACAACCTGCCGGTCACGCATCCGATGAACATCCGGGCCAAGGAGATGGCCGATGCGATCCGCGCCGAGACCCAGGGCCAGGTCGACATCCAGATCTTTCCGAACAACCAGCTCGGCTCGGACACCGACATGCTGAGCCAGCTGCGCTCGGGCGGGGTCGAGTTCTTCACGCTGTCGGGCCTGATCCTCGCCACCCTGGTGCCCGCGGCCTCCATCAGCGGCGTGGGCTTCGCGTTCCCCGACTACGCCAGCGTCTGGAAGGCGATGGACGGCGAGCTCGGCGCCCACATTCGCCAGCAGATCGCCAAGGCCAACATCCTCGCGATGGACCGCATCTGGGACAACGGCTTCCGCCAGATCACCTCCTCGAGCAAGCCCATCGCGGCGCCGGCCGACCTGAAGGGCTTCAAGGTGCGCGTGCCGGTCTCGCCGCTGTGGACTTCGATGTTCAAGGCGCTCGAGGCCGCGCCCACCTCGATCAACTTCGCCGAGGTGTATTCGGCGCTGCAGACGAAGATCGTCGACGGCCAGGAGAACCCGCTCGCGATCATCTCGACGGCCAAGCTCTACGAGGTGCAGAAGTACTGCTCGATGAGCAACCACATGTGGGACGGCTTCTGGTTCCTCGCCAACAAGCGCGCCTGGGACCGCCTGCCGCCCGAGCTGCAGGCCATCGTGGCGCGGCACGTCAACGCCGCCGCGATCAAGGAACGCGCCGACGTGGCCGAGCTCAACACCGGGCTGCAGAAGGAACTGGCCGCCAAGGGCATGCAGATCAACCAGCCCGACCCGGCCGCCTTCCGCGACCAGCTGCGCAAGGCCGGCTTCTATGCCGAGTGGAAGGCCAAGTACGGCGACGAGGCCTGGGCGCTGCTCGAGCGCAGCGTGGGCAAGCTGGCATGAGCACGCAGCGCCTGGCGGTCGCGCACGGCCATGGGCCCGCGCAGACCTTCGACCCGGCGGCATCGAACCCGCTCGCGGCGCGCATCGAGCAGGCGCTCGGCGCCGCGGTGAGCGTCGCTGCCGGCGCGCTGGTGCTGGCCGACGTGGCGGTGCTGCTCGCGGGCGTGGTCGCGCGCTTCGTGCTGCACCAGCCGCTGATCTGGTCGGACGAGCTGGCCTCGATGCTCTTCATCTGGCTGGCGATGCTCGGCGCGGTGGTCGCGCTGCGGCGCGGCGAGCACATGCGCATGACGGCGCTGGTGTCGGGCCTCGCGCCCGAGCGCCGGCAGCTGGCCGAGGCGCTCGCGCTGTGCGCGGCGCTCGCCTTCCTCGCGATGATCGCGTGGCCGGCCTGGGAATACGCCGCGGAGGAACGCTTCATCACCACGCCCGCGCTCGACATCTCGAACGCCTGGCGCGCCGCCGCCCTGCCCGCGGGCGTGGCGCTGATGGCGCTGTTCGCGGTGCTGCGGCTGTTCCGCGACTTCGACTGGAAGACCACCACCAAGGCCGTCTGCGTGGTGGTGATCGTGGTCGCGGCCTTCGGCTTCGGGCGGGCCGTGTTCGAGGACCTGGGCCGGCTCAACCTGCTGGTCTTCTTCGTCGGCGTGGTGCTGGCCTGCGTGCTCGGCGGCATCCCGATCGCCTTCGCCTTCGGCCTCGGCACCTTCGGCTACCTCGCGCTGACGACCGACACCGCGCTGCCCGTGATCGTCGGGCGCATGGACGAGGGCATGTCGCACCTGATCCTGCTCGCGGTGCCGCTGTTCGTCTTCCTCGGCCTGCTGATCGAGATGACCGGCATGGCCAAGGCGATGGTGGCCTTCCTCGCGAGCCTGCTCGGCCATGTGAAGGGCGGACTCTCGTACGTGCTGGTGGGTGCGATGTACCTGGTGTCGGGCATCTCGGGATCGAAGGCGGCCGACATGGCGGCGGTCGCGCCGGCGCTGTTTCCCGAGATGCAGAAGCGCGGCGCCAGCGACGGCGAACTGGTCGCGCTGCTGGCAGCCACCGGCGCGCAGACCGAGACCGTGCCGCCGAGCCTGGTGCTGATCACCATCGGCTCGGTCACCGGCGTGTCGATCGCGGCGCTGTTCACCGGCGGGCTGCTGCCGGCCGTGATCCTCGGGCTGATGCTGTGCGTGGTGGTGCACTTCCGCAGCCGCCACGAGGACCTGAGCCAGGTCGAGCGCTCGCCCTGGTCCCAGGTGCTGCGGCTCGCGCTGGTCGCGCTGCCCGCGCTCGCCCTGCCCTTCGTGATCCGCGCCGCCGTGGTCGAGGGCGTGGCCACCGCCACCGAGGTTTCGACCCTCGGCATCGTCTACGCGGTGGTGGCCGGGATCGCGATCTACCGGCAGTTCGACTGGCGCCGGCTCGGGCCGATGCTGGTGGCCACCGCTTCGCTGTCGGGCGCGATCCTGCTGATCATCGGCACCGCCACCGCGATGGCCTGGGGCCTCACGCAATCGGGCTTCTCGCGCTGGCTCGCCGAACTGATGGCGAACCTGCCGGGCGGCGCCGGGATGTTCCTGGCCGTGTCGCTGGTGATCTTCGTGATCCTCGGTTCGGTGCTCGAGGGCATCCCGGCGATCGTGCTGTTCGGCCCGCTGCTGTTTCCCATCGCGCGCCAGCTCGGCATCCACGAGGTGCACTACGCGATGGTGGTGGTGCTGTCGATGGGCCTGGGCCTGTTCGCGCCGCCGCTGGGCGTGGGCTACTACGCGGCCTGCGCGATCGGGCGCGTGCAGCCCGATGCGGGGATCGGGCCGATCGTGGGGTACATGCTGGCGCTGCTGGCGGGGACGATCGTGGTGGCGGCAGTTCCGTGGCTGTCGATCGGCTTCCTTTGAACCAGTATCGTGTCCCGCAAGTAACGAGCACCAATCCTGCATGTCGCTGCGGTATCTTGAGATCGGAGATACCACGAGAGAACAGGGAAACCAAAAGGCAAGCTGGTTTTAAGCGAGGGCGAGCGAGCGCAGTGGCGGTCGTTAGCATCGCGCAGGCCTTGAATTGGACAGTGCAGCCGGCGAGCCGAACGATGCGATCGCCACACGACTGGAGATGAAGACGCAGATGGTATGCAAGTGACGGGCACGGTTCATCGAGCAACACATCTCAGGCTTTTACGATGACCTTTGCCCGAGCAAGCCGCGTCAATCGAAGACGAGCGAGTGGCGCACCTGATCAAGACCGCGCTTCGGGTCAAGCCGACCAACAGCTCGACGCACTGGAGCGTACGCACGGTTGCCACTGAGACGGCTCTTCAAGACCGGCGTCCAGCACTATTTCCGACTCGTTGATTCGCAGCCGCATCGCACTGATAGCTTGAGCTATCCGACAATCCGTTATTCATCGAAAAGCTGCGTGATGTGGTCGGCCTGCATCTGAATCCACCGGACAGCGAACTGGTCATATGCGTGAATGACAAGAATCAGTGCCAGGCGCTGGAGTGAACGCGGCCGATGCCGCCCATGGGTCCGGCTATGTCGAGGGTTTCACCCACGATTGCAAGCACCATTGAGGGCCCAAACTGTTCTAGTCTTGAGCGTACTCAATGGTGCGGTGCTTGCGACATGCAGCCGCGTCATCTACACCAGGAGTTCTTGTCGTTCCTGCACGAGATTGACAAGGCTCTGCCGCTTGAGTTGAACATCCACTGCATCGAGGTACGGCTTGAGTCTCACACACGGATGCCCGAGAGAGGCTTGTACGGACGTCGTGTCGAGAACTGAAACGGCGGCGTCAACCATGGTCTCGCTCTGCGCGGCCGCAAGGACTTGACCGCGATGCCGTTCCCGGGAAAAGTGAGGTGGTGAACAAATGATGAACGAAAATCCAGCTGAACTTCCCCGACTGCGAGGATATTGATGATCTGGGTAGGGCCGCGTTTCTCTGTCTTGGCTCTGTGTGCATTGCTGGGCGGTTTGTCGGGCGGCAGCGCGCGAGCGGCTGACTTTTCCAAAGAGCAGATGGCATTTCGTTCGCCGCTAACAAGCATCGGCGTCGTTGAGGATCTTGACGCGCCACCCGACCCCGATGACCCGAGAAAAGGCGGCGGTTTCGATGCAGAAGGCTACTTCCAGAACATCGTTATCACTAAAGTGTCGGAGTGCACCGCAAACGTTTTGAAGGTCTTCACGACATGGTCCAATGCTCAGTCGTTGAGTATCGCGAAATCCACGCAGACGACGACCGCTGCACTCGCGTTCGTAACCATTGCCGCACCGCCCGGTGTGTTGCAGCTTGACTACCGCTTTCATTCGGAAACGAAACGCTCTCGCGCGACCCTGTTCTATTTTTCCAATGATGGCTCGAAGCACGAACCATCGGCGCTGCGAGCAATGCTCAATCAGTACAAGGTGGCATCTCTACAAGATAGCATTCGTACGGCTGTCGCTTGTCAGTAGAGACCCATAACGAAGGAGCGATACGCGATGTCGCAGGTGCCTCTGAGATTCTCTGTTCAAGTGATCGCCGATCCACAGGATCCTGCCAAAAGATTGTCAGGAGCGTTCAAGCTGCCCGGAGTCAGGTTGACGGGGACGCACACTGTGGACGGCATCCACGATGACGGCCCTATCCTTCGCGACGGCGCGCTGGTAGTGCCGTCGGATGGCACCACGATTGCGTTCGCAACACTTGAGGTGCCCGGAGATTTAGTGCCACAGTCCGCGCTTGACGAGCAGAAGTTCTCCCTCGAGAAGGAGAAGGCACGCAGCGAGGATGAGAATAGGCGCCGGACGCTTCTCTGGAGTGCCGGCTCTGCTGTACTTACTGCCGTAGTGACGCTCGGGGTCGCCTATATCAACAAAGGAGGCGATGTCAAGCCTTCTTCCGGAGGTGCTTCTGCCGATGCCGTTCAGGCCTGCCGGGCAAGCTTGAAGCGTCTGCCGCTACTTGCCAAGGCGAGCGGCCAGACCGTTCAGTCCCTCGCTGAAGCAATTTACCGGCACGAAGCAGACTGCGATGAAGTGCTCGTGAAGACGCTGGGGGTGCGGTGACGACGCACTTTCAGGCCGGGATAATGTCGCTTGGTGCGGCAACGCTTGCTCTCGCCGCGACTGTCGGGATCAGTTATGCGGCCGAGCCTTCGATTGCTTCTGCACCTGAGATTGATTTTGGAGTTGCGCTTTGCTTCGACTCTCCGCAGCAGCAGATCGACAGCGCAATGCGAGCCGCGGTCATCCGCGCGATCGTGCCAGGAGCTCGCGGCAAGCAGGTAGGTCTCAAGCTCGTTAGTTGCGAGAAGGTGATCGGCGACGCTACTTGTTTCGCCGAGGACCGGCTGCTGATTTGTCGTGCCACGGCCATCGAAAGGGTTCTGCGCATCGCGGCATGGGTTGCTAAGAAATACGGTGATGCCCAGCCCATTTCCTACGACGGCTTTCGAATGCGGATCGACCGGTGGAACGTCGCCGCCGTTCACTATGCCGATGGCCTCACTGCAGATAGCATGTTGGATGTGGCTCTCTCGAAGTTCAAACAGAACTACGCTGCCTATCAATCCTCAGGCCCTTCAGCCGACGCGAGCAAGTTGTCAGCGGCTGACGTCGTATACGTTGCCACAGTCGACTACGTTCTGGCCGCGCTAGTGGGCCACGAACTGTCCCACGTGATGGGCGAACGGTGTCCTCTGGCGCAAAAAGCGAGGGCGGAGGAACTAAGGATCGTCAGCCTAGTCATGGCGCTGCATCAAAGCGGGGAGTTGTTCTGCCCTCGACCGCCTTCACTAGAGGAGGTTCGCGCGGACGTCTGCGGTCTGCGCCATGTGCGGGCGGTCAGTCAGTCACTGGTTAGCCACCGAGCTGGCGAGAGAGACGCCGAATTCGCTCGCCGTGTAAGCGCCGATCTCGTCGCCTTCAACGTGACCTTCGGCTGGCGCCCTCGCAGTGGTGCGCCTGCCGGCAGGTATCCTTTCATGGAACTGCAGGAGTACCTGTACGCCCCAATGCGAGTTCTCGCGTTCGGAGCCGAACTTTCGCCGCCGGCAAAAGGCACAGTGGCCGTTTGCGGCGAGGCTGCCTCACTGTTTGTCTTTGGCGCCCAGCAACTCTTTAAGAGTTGCCCCGCGGCGAATGGCATTGTCTCTGACGAGATCCTGGCGCTGCTGCCGCCTGCAGTGGAGACTGCGTGGAACGGGGCCAAATGGACGCCAGGCACCTTTGCCTGCGTCGGGCGATAGCTGTCGCGCGACTGCCTCACACGAGCGCGAGGAGACTGCCGAATCCCAGCTTTTTTTGGGTTGAACAGTCGATAAGCGGTGGGCCGGGATTCCGCATTCGAGGGAGGCGTCGAGCTCAGGACAGCGAGTGAGCCGAGCAACGCGATTGCCGCTCGTTCTCCACCACCAAGCAACTCGTGCAATGCATCGACCGCTTTGTCACTGCCTACGACGCTGACTTTCGGCCGGTCAAGTGGACCGCCACCGCTGACTCGATTCTGAAAAAAGCTGCATCAACTTTGCTCATGCATCAGCCGGTACAGGACACTAGCCGCGCACCACGCTGCGGAAGGCCACCGACAGCGCCTCGAGCGCCGCGCGCGGCCGCCCTTCCCCCACGCGCGTGTGCAGCAGCACCGGCAGGCGCGGCAACTCGGGCAGTCCGAGCCGCGCGCCCACGTCGACCGCGCCGAAGGGCAGCATGCGCGGCGCCAGCGCCGCCACGCCGAGGCCGGCCATGACGGCGGCCGCGACGGCGGCGACGCCACCGCCGACGAAGACCTCGGTCCAGGGCACGCGCGCCTCGTCGAGCATTCGCGCCGCCAGCGCGCGCACGCCGCAGGGCTCGGCCATGGTGGCCAGCGGCAGCGGCTCGCCCGCGCGGTGCTGCCAGGTCGGTGCCGCGAACCAGCCGAACCGCTCTTCGGCCAGCAGCTCGCCGTCGTTGCGGCCCGCATGCAGGCGCACGATCACGGTGTCGAGTTCGCGCCGGTCGAAGCTCTGCAGCAGCTCGCCCGAGGAGCCGATGCGGATCTCGATCAGCAGCTGGGGGTCCTGCGCGTTCATGCGCGCGATCAGCGCGGGCAGCTCGGGGCCCGCCACGTGGTCGCTGATGCCGATGGTGAGCCGCTGGCGCGCCTGCGCGAAGGCGCCGAGCGCGCGGTCGTGCACCGCCAGCAGCTCGCGCGCATGCTCGAGAAAGGCCGCCCCCTTGGCCGACAGCTCCACGTGCCGCGGCGTGCGCTCCACCAGCCGGCAACCGAGCTGCTCCTCGAGCCGCTTGAGCTTGAGGCTGATGCCGGCCTGCGTGGTCTGAAGCGCCTCGGCCGCGAGCGTGAAGCTGCCGAGCTCGACGATGCGGATGAAGGCCAGGACGGCATCGAGATCGAGGGGGCGTGCAATCATTTTAAAAAATTGTCGTTGATATATTTATCCATAGCAATTCCGTATGACTAGCATCGTCCGACATCACCACCCCCTTGAAGGAATCACGATGCCCATCAGCCATGTCTTCCTGCGTGCCGGCAAGCCCGAGGCCTATCGCAAGGCGATCCTCGACGGCCTCGGCCGCGCGCTCAGCGACGCACTCGGCGTGTCCGAGGACAACCGTTTCATGACGCTCAGCGAGCACGAGCCCGCGAACTTCCGTCACGGCAACGCCTATGGCGTGACGCGCAGCGACGACGTGGTCTACATCCGGATCACGGTGTTCGACAGCCGCAGCGCCGCGCAGAAGCAGGCGCTGTTCCGGCGGCTCGCGGAACTGCTCGCAGAGAGCCCCGGCCTGCGCGGCGAAGACCTGTTCGTGAACATCGTCGACTCGCCGAAGGAGAATTGGTCGGTGGGCCATGGCCTCGCGCAATTCGCCTGAGGCCCGGCCGACGAGATCCACGATGGAGACATCCCATGCTCGATATTGCAGAGGTCGCGCAGCGCGCCGGCCTGGCGCCTTCGGCGCTGCGCTTCTATGAACGGCGCGGATTGATCGAGTCCGCGGGCCGCACCGGCCTGCGGCGCGCCTACCGGCCCGAGGTGGTCGCGCGGCTGGCACTGATCCACTGCGCGAAATCGGCCGGCTTCTCGCTCGCGCAGATCGGCCGCTTCCTCGCGTCCACGCCCAAGGACGTCGAGCTGCGCCGCAGCATGGCCAAGCGCGCCACCGAGCTCGACCACGAGATCGAGCGGCTGCAGACCATGCGTGACAGCCTCAAGCACGCGGCCGTGTGCACGCATGCCTCGCTGGTCGAATGCCCGAAGTTCAAGGCCAACTTCCGCGAGCTGGTGCGTTAGCAAGAAAACCGCGAAGAAGCGCTTGACTTGAACCGAAGTTCAAGTCGTAGATTGGCTGTCCCCTTCACCACCGGAAGACAGGACATGCCGCTTCATCCCCAGGCCCAGGCGCATCTGGATCGCCTCGCCGCCACCCGCTTCTCCGACATGCACACGCTCGCGCCCGACGCGATCCGACAGGGCATGCGCCGCATGCTCGCGGCGCTGCCACCCGGCGCGCCGGTGGCCTCGGTCGCCGACCGTCGCATCGACACCGCGACCGGGCCGCTCGACGTGCGCATCTACCACCCGTCGCCGCAGCAGGTGCTGCCGGTCATCGTGTTCTTCCACGGCGGCGGCTTCGTGCTCGGCGACCTCGACACGCACGACGGCCTCGCGCGCGCGCTCGCCGTGGCGACGCAGGCGGTCGTGGTCTCGGTGGCCTATCCGCTGGCGCCCGAGCACAAGTTCCCGGCCGGTGTCGACGCGGCCTTCGCGGCCACCGCCTGGGTGGCCGAGCATGCGGCGCAGCTCGGTGCCGACGGGCATCGGCTCGCGGTCGCGGGCGACAGCGCCGGCGGCAACCTCGCGGCGGTGGTCGCGCTGAAGGCGCGCGATGCCGCGGGACCGCGGATCGCGCACCAGCTGCTGATCTATCCCGATGTCGATTTCCGCCGCATCAACACCTCGATCCAGGCCTATGCGGGGCAGTACGGCAACATCGGCCGCGAGATGCAGCACTGGTTCATGGACCACTATCTCGGCGATGCGGCATTGAAGACCCATGCGCTGGTCTCGCCGCTGCTGGCCGGAGACCTGCGCGGACTGCCACCGGCCCATATCGTCACGGCCGAGTTCGATGCGCTGCGCGACGAGGGCGAAGCCTATGGCGAGCGCCTGCGCGAGGCCGGCGTGCCGGTCAGCGTGAAGCGCTACGACGGCATGATCCACGAGTTCATGCGCTGGCCCTTCGACGCCACGCGCGAGGCGCTGGCCGATGCCGCGCGGGCGCTGCGGCCCACGCTGTTCGCGGCGTAGCGGCCTTAGCGCGGCGGATGCTGCCAGCTCTTGTGGACGAACTCGAGGCTGTGGCCGTCGGGGTCGAGCACGTTGGCCGCGTAGTAGCGCGGGTCGTAGTGCAGGCGCGCCCCGGGTGCGCCGTTGTCGCGGGCGCCGGCGGCCATCGCCGCGGCGTGGGCCGCGTCGACTTCCGCATGGCCCGCTGCGACGAAGCCCACATGCACCGCCTCGCCGTTCACCGGGCCCTGCCGCAGCCAGAAGAACACGCGCCCCCGGGCGCCGAAGCCCTTCAGGTCGGGATGGCCGGGCGGGCCGTCCTTGCCCGCGTAGTCGTGCTGGTGGGCGATGCCCAGCGGCGCGAGCGTGGCGGCATAGAAGTCGACCGAGCGTTGCAGGTCGCTGACGGACAGGAAGATGTGGTCGAGCATGGAGGGCCGCAGTTCAGATGTTGTAGCCGCCGGCCACCTCGATGGTCTGCGCGTTGATCCAGGCATTGTCGGGGGACAGCAGTCCCGCGATCACGCGGCCGACGTCGTCGGGCGCGCCGATGCGGCCGAGCGCGGTCTGCGCGGCGAGCAGGGTCTCGAAGCCGGGGCTCTGGTCGAGGGCTTCGCTGGTCATGTCGGTGCGGATGGCGCCCGGCGAGACGGCATTGGCGCGGATGCCGCGCGCGCCGAACTCCTTGGCCATGTAGCGCGTGAGCACCTCCAGCCCGCCCTTGAAGGCGGCATAGGGCGCGACGCCCGGTGTCGCGACGCGCGTGGTCGCGCTCGTGAGGTTGACGATGTGGCCGCCGTCGGCCATCAGCGGCAGCAGCGCCTGGGTCAGGAAGAACGGGCCCTTGAGATGCACGTCGAGCAGGCCGTCGAACTCGGCCTCGCTGACCGTGGCGATGGGATTGAAGAGGCCGTAGCCCGCGTTGTTGACCAGTGCATCGAAGCTGTTGCGCTTCCATGTCGCTTCGAGCGTTGCCACGACCCGGTCGCGAAAGCCGGCGAACGATGCGATCTGGCCCACGTCGAGCGCGAGGGCCGCGGCCTTGCCGCCCTCGGCTTCGATCGTGCGCACGAGCGCCTCGGCACCGGCCGCGTGGCTGTTGTAGGTGAGGATCACGCCCATGCCGCGTTTGGCGGCCTGCAGGGCCGTGCTGGCGCCGAGGCCGCGGCTCGCGCCGGTGATGATGACGATGTTCATGCGTGCTTTCGTTGAATCAGTGATGCATCGACGATAGGCGGCGGCCCGCATCGCGGCCTGCCCATTCCTGCCTCGGGCCTGCCCAAAACTGCCGCGCTGGCGCGCACGCACTTGCGGTGCCTGGATGGCTGCGATCTGATGCAGGCCATGGAAGAACAACTGGCGGAACTCCGCGACCTGGCCGCGCATGCGCGCAATCGCCTCACGGAGACCGGCATTCCGCGCGTGGCCATGGTGCAGGGGAAGATTCCCGAGCACGAGCTCAACGCGGTCTACGACCCGATGGTCAACCTGGTGCTGCAGGGCGGCAAGTCGATGACCGTCGGCGACCGCACACTGCACTACGGCCCGGCCACCTATTTCGTGATGTCCATCGAGCTGCCCGCGGCCGGCACGGTGCGGCCCGCGCCGGGCGGCGAGCCCTATCTCGCTGTGGCCCTGAGCCTGCAGCCGGCGGTGATCGCGGCGCTGATCGCCGACCTGCCGCCGATCGCGCTCGCGCAGAAACCCGAGGCCGGCTTCTCGGTGGCCGCCGTCACGCCGGACCTGATGGATGCCTGGGTGCGCATGCTGCGGCTGATGCGGCGGCCCGCCGACATCCCGGCGCTGGCGCCGGTCTACGAGCGCGAGATCCTCTATCGCGTGCTGCAGGGACCGCAGGGCGCGATGCTGCGCGGCATCGCCATGCCCGACAGCGCTCTCTCGCGCGTGAGCCGCGCGATCCAGCGGATCCGGCGCGACTTCGCGCAGCCGCTGCGGGTCGAGGCGCTCGCGCAGCAGGCCTCGATGAGCGCGTCCGCCTTCCATCGGCACTTCAAGGCCGCGACCTCGCTGAGCCCGGTGCAGTACCAGAAGCGCATCCGCCTGCTGCAGGCGCGCACGCTGCTGGTGGCCCAGGGCAGGAGCGTGAGCGCGACCGCCTTCGAGGTCGGCTACGAGAGCGCCACGCAGTTCAGCCGCGAATATGCGCGCGCCTTCGGGCTGCCGCCGGGGCGCGACGCGGAACGGATCCTGGTCGGGAACGCCTGAGCGCGGACTGCCGGCTCACACCTTGTCAGTGGTCGTCCGCGCGCACGAAGGACTCGAGCACCTTGACCATGCGCGCGAGCTGCGGGCCGATGTCCTGCTCGAGCAGCTCGCGGCCGAAGCGGCTGGCCGAGCCACCGACGTTGAAGGTCACGACGTTGCCGTCGGCCTGCCGGATGGCCGCGCCCACGCCGCTGATGTCGCTCTCCCAGCCGCGCACGACCATCGTGAAGCCGCGCTCGCGCCAGTGCGCGAGCGAGGTCTCGATGGCCTGCTGCGTCTGCGGCCAGCGCTCGCGGTCGGCCAGGCGGATCTCGCCGAGCAGCCGCTCGCGCTCCTTCGCATCGAGCGCGCAGAGGTAGGCATGGCCCATCGCGGACAGCGCCACGGGCAGCCGCGAACCGATGTCCAGGCCCAGCGACAGCGGCGCGCTCGAGCGGCAGTTCTCGACGTAGAGCATCGACAGCCCGTTGCGGATGCCGAGCGACACCGAGGCGTCGTAGCGGTCGGCCAGGTCCTGCATGTAGGGGCGCGCGATGCGACGCAGCTTGAGGTTCGACACCATCGTGATGCCGAGCGCGACCAGGCCGTCGCCATGCGCGTACTTGCCGGTCTCGCGCGAGTGGCGCAGGTAGCCCGCCACGACGAGGGTGTAGGCGAGCCGCGCGATCGTGGGCTTGGGCAGGCCGGTGCGGCGCGCGAGCTCGGTGCTGGTGAGCCATTTCTCGTCGGGGCCCCAGGCGGCCAGGATGTCCAGCCCGCGCGCCAGCGCGGTCACGAAGCGCGGGCTGTCGGCACCCTCCTCGAAGTCGATCTGCTTGGTGCGGCCCATGCGTTTCTCTCAATTTAATTTCGTTGGACGGAATTATATTTTCAGCAGTTGGAAACGGTTCATGGAATTCCCTATACGAGAGAAACGCGAGCGGAAAGATACTCGCCGTCGTTCGAAAGAACGTTCCATAAATCTAATTCCGCTGAACGAAATTAAAAGATTCACGCGGAACCCATCCCCACACGCAGGAGACATCTCGTGAAGTTCCATCGCCATCCGGGCCGCCGCGCCACCCTTCTCTCGCTCATCGCCGCCGCGACGCTGGCCGCATGCGGCGGCGGTGGCGGCGATTCGTCGGGCGCCAGCGCCGCGGCGCTGGCCGCCGCGATCGCCGCGCAACAGGCCGGTGCGGGCGGCGCGGGCGCCGGCAATCCCCCGGCACCGCCGCCCCCGGCCGCACCCGAGCCCGAGGAAACGCGCGCGCAGGACGGCCGCCAGTTCACGGTCGACGAGACCAAGCTGCCGTTCGCGGCGCTCTCGGGCGCGCCCGACACCGACCGCTGGTGGGGCGTGCTCGAGGGCGCGGGCTACCGCGTCGAAGTGCCGAAGAACTGGAACGGCATGCTCGTGATGTACGCGCACGGCTACGGCGGCACGGGCCCGGTGGTGAGCGTCAGCGATCCCACCATCCGCGCGCACCTGATCGGCCAGGGCTATGCCTGGGCCGCGTCGAGCTACACCAAGAACTACTACGACGTGCGCGCCGGCGTCGAGGACACCAACGCGCTCGCGCTGGCCTTCCAGCGCATCGCCTCGCAGAACGGCCGCACGCTCGATGCGCCGCGCAAGACCTACATCGTCGGCCAGTCGCTCGGCGGCCACGTGGCCGCGGCCGCGGTCGACGCCGAGGCGACGGAGACGGCCAACCACAAGGTGCGCTATGCCGGCGCGGTGCCGATGTGCGGCGTGCTCGGCGACACCGAGCTCTACAACTACTTCGGCGCCTCGCAGATCGCGGCGCAGCAGCTGGCGGGCCTGCCCGTCAACGGCTGGCCCGTGAGCAACTGGAACGACCTGCTGCCCACGGTGCGCGCCGCGCTGTTCACGAGATTCCCGAGCGCGACGACCGCGCAGGGCGAGAAGTACAAGGCCATCGTCAAGAACCTCACGGGCGGCGAGCGCCCGATGTTCGACGCCGGCTTCGCGGGCAGCATGAACGCCACCGTGTGGGGCACCTTCGGCCGCGACGGCACCATCAACGGCATCCTCAACCGCGACGGCTACGACACCACCGGCATCGTCTACCAGCTCGACAACGACCCGGCGCAAAGCCCGGAGGAAGTCACCTTCAACCAGGGCGCCTACCGGCTGCATGCCGACCCCGAGGCCAACCGGCTGCGGCGCGACGGCCTGCGCTGGTTCCCCAAGTCCAATGCGCGCATCGACGTGCCGGTGGTGACCATCCACACGCTGGGCGACGTCTACGTGCCTTTCAGCATGGAGCAGATCTACAAGCGCCGCGCCGATGCGCTGGGCACCTCGAAGTGGCTCGTGCAGCGCGCGATCCGGGGCATCAGCCACTGCGACTTCACGACCGAGGAGCAAACCCAGGCCTTCGACGCGATGACGAACTGGGAGCAGAACGGCGTGAAGCCGGCCGGCGACGAGGTGCTCGACGCCGCGACCGTGGCGCGCGCCGACTACGGCTGCAAGTTCTCCTCGGCCAGCCGCGGCGGCTGTCCCGCGCCCTGACGGCGCCGGTGCGGCCCGTCCCGTTCGCGGGGCGGCCGCACCGCCCTTCCCGTTTTCTTCGTTCGCACGTCCCGCCATGAAACAACCCACCCTCACCCGCCGTGCGCTGCACGCCCTGCTGCTGGCCGCCGGCCTCGCCGCCGCTCCCGCCTTCGCGCAGTCCGATGCCTTTCCGGTGCGGCCGATCCGCGTGCTGATCGGCTTCACCGCCGGCGGCTCGACCGACGTGCCCTTCCGCGTGCTGGCCGAGAACGCCTCGAAGATCCTCGGCCAGCCGGTGATCATCGAGAACAAGCCCGGCGCGGGCGGCGTGCTGCCCGCGCAGACCATGCAGGCCACCGCGCCCGACGGCTACACGCTCGCGCAGGTGCCGCTGCCGGTGTTCCGCCTGCCCTACACCACCAAGCTCAACTGGGACCCGGCCAACGACCTGAGCTACGTGATCGGCCTCGCCGGCTATTCCTTCGGCCTGGTGGTGCCCGCCGATTCGCCGATCAAGTCGATGCGCGAGTACCTCGCCTATGCCAAGGCCAACCCGGGCCGCCTGAGCTACGGCACGCCGGGCGCGCTCACCACCTTGCACCTGACGATGGAAGCGATCGCGATCCAGGCCGGCGTGGAGTTCAATCACGTGCCCTACAAGGGCAACTCCGAGTCGCTGCAGGCGGTGCTCGGCGGCCACGTGATGTCGGTCGCCGACACGCCGGGCTGGGGCCCCTATGTCGACCAGGGCAAGCTGCGGCTGTTGTCGACCTGGGGCGAGCAGCGCTCGAAGAAGTACCCGAACGCGCCCACGCTCAAGGAGTCGGGCATCGACATGGTGCAGGCCTCGCCCTTCGGCCTGGTGCTGCCCAAGGGCGCGAACCCGAAGGTGGTCGCGATCCTGCACGACGCCTTCAAGAAGGCGATGGAGATGCCCAACTACCAGGAGTCGCTCGCCAAGTTCGACATGGAGACCTTCTACATGGACAGCGCCACCTACAAGCAGTACGCGGTGCGCACCATGAAGACCGAGAAGGCCGTGATCGACAAGCTGGGCCTGGGCACGGCGGCCGCCGCCAAGTAGGCGGCCGCCCGCCGGGGCTCAGAACAGGTTGCCGACGTTGAACAGCGTCAGCAGCCCCAGCACGCCGAAGATGACGGCGGCCACGCCGTGCACCAGCCGCATCGAGACCTTGGCCGCGATCTTCTCGCCGAGGAAGACCGCGGGCGCGTCGGCCAGCATCATGCCCAGCGTGGTGCCGATCACGACCTGCACCACGTCGGGATAGCGCGCGGCCAGCGCCACGGTCGCGATCTGCGTCTTGTCGCCCATCTCCGCGAGGAAGAAGGTGATGACCGTGGTGCCGAAGGCGCCGAAGCGGCTCTTCGTCTTCGCGGCGTCGTCGTCGATCTTGTCGGGGATCAGCATCCACGCGGCCATGGCCAGGAACGAGGCGCCGATCACCCAGCGCAGGATGTTCGGCCCCATGGCCTGGGCCACCCAGCCGCCGAGCGCGCCCGCGGCCGCGTGGTTGACGACCGTGGCGGTGAAGATGCCCGCGACGATCTGCCAGGGTTTGCGAAAGGTCGCGGCCAGGATGATCGCGAGCAGTTGGGTCTTGTCGCCCATTTCCCCGAGCGCGACCACGCCCGTGGATACGAGTAAGGCTTCCATGATGAAAAGAGAACTCCCTGGGCCAGCGACGCGAAGACCACGCCACTTCCCGGCCCATACCGAGGTGACGTGGTCAAAGGTCTTGCCAGGCTCTAAAGCTGCTCGCGCCATGGCCGAAGGCCAAGTGTGTTGACGCGGGCTCCTGCGTTGCGCAGGTCAGCTACTCCCCAATGACTGAGGCCGCGATCTTAGGGGCGAGCGCCGATTCGCCCCCGTCTTTTCGACGAATGTCCCCGTGTCGAGAGCGAGTTGCATTACCGGGCATGCGCGCTCAGGGCGCGAGCGTGAGCTTGAGGATCTGGTTGCCGTGGTTCGCGCCCACGTAGACGGTGCCGTCGGCGGCCACCGCCACGCCGATCGGAAAGTTGAAGGCGATCGGCGCGCCGGTGCCGTCCTGCAGGGTGCTGATCTCGCCCGCGGGCGTGGCCACGCGCGCCACGCCATCCCAGGCGTGGGTCAGGAACACGTTGTCGCGCGCATCCACCGCCACGCCGTACGAATAGCCGAGCTTGGCCGGCGTGGCCACCGTTCCGTCGACCACGCCCGCGCCCGCGTTGCCGTTGGCGCAATCGCCCAGCAGCGTGCTCACCGTGGCACTGGCCACGTCGATCTTGCGCAGGCAGGGGCTGTCGGTGTCGGTGTCGTAGAGCGTCTTGCCGTCGCGGCTGAGCGCCAGGCCCTGCGGGCGTGCGAACTGGGCGGCCGTGCCGACACCGTCGAGGTAGGCCTGCGTGCCGTCGCCCGCCAGCGTGCTCGTGGTGCCGTCGGGCGCGACCTTGCGCACGCGCTTGTTCTCCGTGTCCGCCACGAACAGGTTGCCCGCGCTGTCGAGCGCGATGCCGGTGGGGTTGTTGAACATCGCGGTGGCCGGGCTGTCGGCATATCCGCTGCTGCCGGTGCCGACCCAGGTGCTGGCGGTCGTGGCGTTGGGCGCGATCTTGCTGATGCGATGCTGGTCGCTCACGTAGAGGGTGCCGTCGGCCGCCAGTGCCAGGCCGACCGGCGCATTCATCGTCGTCCCCGGCGTCACCTCGGCACCGCTGCCGCTGGCCGTGTCGATCCGATAGACCGAGCCATTGCCGCCCATGGCCACGTAGAGCTTCGCGCCGCTCGCATCGAGCGCGAGCTGATAGGGACTGCTGTAGCTCACGCCCGTCGTCGCCAGCACGGTGGCGACCCAGGGCTTGACCGTCAACGTGGCGGCGCTGCTGGTCACGCTGCCCTTGGCGCCCGTCACCCGCACGCGCAGTTGCTGGCCGCTGTCGGCCAGCAGGCTGGCGGCCGTGCGGAAGCTGTCGCTCGTGGCACCGGCGACATCGCTCCAGTGGGCACCGCCGTCGGTGCTGCGTTGCCACTGGTAGGCCGTGGCGTGCGCGGCCTGCACCTTCAAGGTGGCGGACACGCCCTGGCCCACCGTGGTGTTCGATGGCTGCGTCGTGATCGAGGCCGCGGCTGGAGCGGGTGCCGGCGGAGGTGTCTGCGCGGCAGGCGCGGGAGCGGGAGCGACCGGGAAGCCGGCAAAGCCCCCGCCACCGCCGCCTCCCCCGCAGGCCACCAGCACGAGATTCATGACCAGCAACGCGACGGGTGTGCGCGCTGCACGGCAAACGGCAAGACGGGTGTTCATGAGAGGCCTTCCTTCTTTCAAGTGAGTGGATGAGAAGGCCTCCACGGTAGGGATCGCGACACCTGCGATCTAGTGTCGAAGGTCATCGACTTTCGGCGGAAAAAAAGACGCTCAGGCGTGCCTGCGGACGGGCGTCGTTCCGTGTCGCGTCAGCGCTGCGAGCGCCTGCAGCAGCCGGTCGGCCGCCACCGGCTTGAGCAACACCTGCAGGCCGGCGTCGTGCATCTGCTGCTGCCGCCGCGGCGCGGTTTCCCCGGTGATCAGCAACACCTGCAAGCCGGGGCCGAAGCGCGCGCGCAGCCGTTGCGCCGCGGCCAGGCCGTCGGCGCCATCGGCCAGACGCACGTCGCACAGCAACACGTCGACCGGGGTGTTTGCCTGCGCGGCCTGCGCCAGCACGGCCTCGGCTTCGGTCTCGCTGGCCACCGCGTCGATGGCCACGCGATGGGCCTGCAGCAGCCCGGTCACGGCCTGGCGGATCGGCGCCTCGTCGTCGATCAGCAGCACGCGCCGCGGCAAGGGCAGGACGGCGTCGGGGCGCGCGATGGACGGCGCGACACCCGAGGCCGACACCGCCGGCAGCACCATGCGGAAGCGGCTGCCGCGCTGCGGGCGCGAATGCACCTGCAGCGGATGCGCCAGCAGGCGCGAGAGCCGCTGCACGATCGACAGGCCGATGCCCAGCCCCTGCGCGCGATCGCGGCCCGGATTGTCGACCTGGTAGAACTCGTCGAAGATGCGGCCCAGGTGCTCGGGCGAGATGCCGATGCCGGTGTCGCAGACGTCGATCCACACCAGTGGCCCGCGCGCACGGGCGGCCACCACCACGCCGCCACGCGGCGTGTACTTGAGCGCGTTGTCCACGAGATTGGAGAGCAGCCGCTGCAACAGCTGCGGGTCGCTCAGCACCCAGCACGGCGTGGCGCGCAATCGGAGTTGCAGGTCCCTGCCGGCCGCCTGCGCCGCGAACACGTTGTTGAGCGCGAGGAACAGCGGATTGAGCTCCACCGGCCGGATCCGCGGTGCCACCTCGCCGGCGTCCAGCCGCGAGATGTCCAGCAAGGTATCGAGCGAATCGCCGAGCGTTCCGACCGCATCCATCAGCCGCACCGCGTGGTCCCATTCCTCGCTGCCCTGCAGCTTCTTCTCGATCACCGCGCCGAACAGCGCGATCGCATGCAGGGGCTGGCGCAGGTCGTGGCTCGCCGCGGCGAGAAAGCGCGTCTTCTCCTCGCTGGCGCGCTGGGTCGCGGCGATCTGGTGGCTCAGTTGCTCGGCCAGCGCCTCCTTCTCGAAGCGCATGGTCAGCGAGGCCGTCAGCAGCCGATGGTGCTGCAGCGCGAAGGTGATCATCACGCACATGTAGAGCAGGCAGCCGGTGGCCAGGAACAGGTGCACCGTGTCGCCGCGCCAGGCCAGCGCCAGGGTCAGGCTCGCCATGCTCGGCACGATGAAGCGCGGGATGTTGCGCTTGAGGACCGCCAGCGACAGCGCACCGCCCGCGCAGCCGCCCATCATCATCACGATGACCATGACCCAGAGCCCGAGGTTGCGCCCCGGCGGCACGCACAGCCAGGGCGCGAGGCCCCAGACGCAGGAGCGCAGCAGCACGTTGCGCGCATTGAAGCGCGCCCAGTACTCGGGATGCTCGGCCGCATCGGGGCTGCGCCGGTAGCGCCGGTAGGCGCGTCGCAGCGTCAATGCCAGGTGCAGCGCCATCCACAGCAGCACCTGCCAGCGCCACGTGGCCACGAACAGGCCGATGCCCAGCGCCTGCGCCGTGAGCATGTCCGCAAGATAGGCGGCCGGCGCGTTCGCATGGACCGCCGCCACCTGTTCGCGCAACACCCGCCGGGCCAGTTCGGGCGGGGGCGCGTCAGTCATCGCGAGCATGCGGGCATCTCCATCGAAAGCCGCATGGCGCGGAGAGCTTATCGAAGGCTGCTGATGAGCTGGGCCCGCGAGCGCATGCCGAACAGCAGCAGCAAGGTGGACACATGGTTCTTGACCGTGCCCTCGGTCAGGCGCGACAGCTGCGCGATCTCCTTGTTCGACTTGCCGGCCAGCAGCCAGTCGAGGATCTCGACCTGGCGTGCATTGAGCTGCGGCTGCGACTCGGCGCGTGCCGGCGTCGTGGGCGTGCTGCTCGAGGTCATCGATGGCCGGGCCGGCAGGCCGATCAGGTCGTTGTCCCTCACGTAGCGCAGCACCTCGCCCAGGTGGCCGGTCTTGGGCAGGAAGGCCTGCGCCCCGAGCGCCATCGCGCCGTGCATCAGCGCATGGCTGTCCTTGCCCGAGAGCACGATCACGGGCGAGGAAGGGAAGGCGCGCCGGAAGCGCACCAGGGTGTCCAGCCCCTGCGAGTCGGGCAGGTCGAGATCGAGCAGCACCAGGTGGTGCGAGGCCTCATGGAGCGCGTAGAGGTGCAAGGCGTCGGCGAGGCAGCGCGCCTCGTACACCGGCACGCTGCCGGTCTCCGCGAGCAGCAGCGCGCGCAGGCCGAGGCGCACCAGCTCATGGTCGTCGACCACCAGGATGCCGCGCGCCGGCAGAGGCACGCCGGCTTCGCTGCGCAGCGGCGCGGCATGCGGTGACAGGGGTGTGGCGTGGGCCATGGGCGGGCATCTTAGTGCTGCCCCGAGCGAAAAACGAAATGACCAAAGTCATGAAAACCGCTGCTGTGCGGCGAGCGAATGGCGCTGTCGGCAAGGGACTCGCCCTTTGGGATATTGCGCGATCCTCGCTGGTGTCGTCGCCAGTCCTGCTGCACGTCGAAAAGGAGCGACCGCTTCGAGGATTCCGGTCTTCTGCGGGCTCATTCGCCACGCAAACGCGCTCACCTACGCAAGAAGAGATAGCTCTTCTGGACGCCTCGGCTCACGAGTGCCGCGCAAAGCGGCCCGCGCTCAGATCGCGATCGAAGGCAGTGCCTGCCCCTGCGCGGCGCGTGGTCCCACCACGATGCGCTGCGGCCGCTCCACGCGCGGCAGCGGCTCGGGCAAGGCCTCGGGTGCGGCCGCGCTCGTACCGAGCACGCCCCACACCGCGGCGAAGCGCACGTCGGCCTCCTTGCGCAGGCGCGCGATCTGTTCGATCTCCTGGGGTGCGACCTTCATGCGGCCGCCGCGCGTTCGCTGGTGCAGTAAGTGAATGGCCGCCTGGGCCGCGTCTTCGGCGCCCACCCATGCCGCAAAGGCGGCGTCCCGGTTGTCTTGCATGCTTGTTCCCCAGCGAAGAAGTTGGGCGCAGTCGCAATCATCTACGCCTTGATACACCGTATCGATCGAACCGTGGGTCTTCTGTAGGTCATTGCCGACTCGGCCTGCCGGTGGAGGACTGCCTGCCACCCGCGCCGGGGGCCGATCATTCTTCCGACCAAGACCTCGAGGAAAAAAACCATGTCCCAGCTCAGCGTCGATCTCTACCAAAGCGTCACCGATCCCGAGAAATTCATGGCCGTTCCGTCCGGCACCGATCCTGCCGAACTGACCGGGCCGATGGTGTTCGACCGGGACTACGGGCAGGTGGTGCGCTACCGCCAGGGCTTCGAGTTCGACCCCACGCAGGACTACGCGGGCGCCAACGCCGCCAAGATCGCCGCCGACGTTCTGACCGTCAGGTGGGCGCTCTACCGCCGCGAAGGCTGAGCCCACGCGAGCGGCTCAAGACGTCCCGATCTGACGCGCCTCCGCCTCGATCACGAGGCGGTCGATGCGTTCGTCGGGCAGGTTGACCAGCAGTTCCACATGCCGGCGGATCGCATGCATGGTCTGCACGAAGGCGTCGTCGCCAAGCTCCGCGCCCGGTGCGCGCGGGTCGGGATGCGACCAGTGCGCCGAGGCGGGCTGGCCGGGCCAGACCGGGCAGGTCTCGCCCGCGGATTCGTCGCAGAGCGTGACCACGAGGTCCATGTGCGGGGCCGAGGCCGCGCCGAATTCTTCCCAGCTCTTGCTGCGCAGTCCTTCGGTCGGCAGACCCGCGCCGCGCAGCGCCTCGAGCGTGCGCGGATCGGCCTGGCCGTCGGGCGTGGGCGCATGGCCCGCGGAATGCGCGACGAAGCGGCCGTGGCCCAACTGGTTGAGCAGCGATTCGGCGATCAGGCTGCGCGCGGCATTGCTGTTGCAGAGGAACAGGACGTGGACGGGATGGCCAGGATTCATGGCGTGACGCGAGGCCGCGCGTCGCGGCCCGGTTTGTTGCGGACCCGGGCATTGACGCCGCTTCCGATGACGCACGCATGACACCCCCGCGCCGGCGTGTGTAGTGCCGGCGTCACCTTCGCTGCGCACGATGGCGTCTTTCTCCACTTCACCGAAAGCACCGCATGTCCACCGACGCCAAGCTCATCGCCGCCGCCGAACTCGCCGACCACTACATCGAGATCATCCTGTCGGAAGAACCGGCCCTGCTGGTCGAGAAGATCGCCGACCAGGGCGCGAAGGACATCGCCAAGTCGGCCAAGGCGCTGGCCGAGTTCCGCCTGCAGCTCGCGAAGGCGCTGGCTGAGCAGCCGATCCCCGAGTACTTCGAGGAATCGGAAGAGGAAGAAGAAGAGGAGTCGGAGGAAGAATCGGCCGAGGACGGCGAAGAAGCCAAGGACGAGCACGCCGACAAGTAAGCGGCCCGCCCCCGCGCCGTTCAGCCGCCCACGAGGCTGTCGAGCGCCGATGCGCGCCGCGCGGCGCCTTCGCGCGCGGCCGGCGCGAACTCGATCGATGCGCCATGCGTCTTCGCGAGGTCCGGCGCCTCGGGCGACGGCGTGGCCGCGGTGTGCAGCACCAGCGCGTAGGGCCCCTCGCCGCGCGCGCTGAGCCGTTGTTCCACCGCACGGCCGATCGGCGTGGCGGCGTCCGTCTTCGCGCTCGCGCGCGGCGACGAGAACACCAGCGCGCTGCCGCCGAGTGCGATCACGGCCAGCCGCACGCCGCTGCCCGGCAGCGCCACGGCTTCGCCGACATGCACCGCCACCTCGCCATGCCCGTCGCCGAGCAGCGCGCGGTAGCGCTCGAGCGTGGCGTCGAGGTCGTGCACCGCGAGCGCGAGGCTCGCGACGCCGAGCGCGCCATTGGGATGCGTGCGCGCATCGCCCTCGGGTACGCGCAGCGCGCGGGGCGTGAGGTCGCCGCACAGAAAAGGCAGGTCGGCCGTCGCGGGTCGCGCGGTCTGCCAGCGCAGGCGTTCGCCGTCGGGACGCACGCGGCCGCCATCGAGCGGGCCGTCGAGCGCGAGCCCGCGTGCCTTGGCCTCCTCGACGGTGATCGCGGTGCTGCGCGGCAGCAGCGCGAAGTCGACGATGCCTTCGCCATGGCGCTGCAGCAATTGCCACCAGCGCTCCTCGGGCGAGGGCGCGCGCCAGGCGATCAGTTCGAAGTAGCTGCCGTCCTGGAACACCACCAGCGCGTTGTGCGTGGTGCGGCCCGGATGGTCGCCGCCGCGCAGTACCTGGAAGCCGAGCGCCGCGTAGTCGGCGATGGCGCTCTCGAGGTCGTGCACCGCGATGACGATGTGGTCGAGTTTCAATGACATGGTCGTGTGTTCTCCCGTGGGGGGCGTGTGAAGTTCAGGAGGCGGTGCGCGCGGCGCCGTCGCCGCCCAGGTAGGCATCGCGGATGCGCGGGTCGTCGAGCAGCGCGGCGGCCGGGCCCGAGAGCACGATGCGCCCGGTCTGCAGCACGTAGCCGTGGTGCGCGATCTGCAGCGCGAGGCTGGCGTTCTGCTCGACCATGAAGACCGAGACGCCCTGGGCATTGATGCGCGCGATCAGCTCGAGCACCTTGTCCACATACAGCGGCGACAGGCCCATGGTCGGCTCGTCCATGCAGATGAGCTGCGGGCGGCCCATGAGCGCGCGCGCCATCGCCACCATCTGCTGCTCGCCGCCCGAGAGCGTGCCGGCCTGGAAGTCGATGCGCTCGGCCACGCGCGGGAACAGCTCGAGCATGCGCTCGAGGTCCTCGGCCACCGCGCGGCGGTCGCTGCGCGCGTAGGCGCCCATCAGCAGGTTCTCGCGCACGGTCATCGCGGGGAACAGCCGGCGCGCCTCGGGCACCGAGCCGATGCCCTTGCGGATGATCTGCGGCGTGCTCAGGCCCAGCGTCGAGACGCCGTCGAACAGCACCTCGCCCGAACGCGGCTTGAGCAGGCCCAGCACGATCTTCATGGTGGTCGACTTGCCGCTGGCATTGCCGCCGAGCAGGCTCACGATCTGGCCCTTGCGCACCTCGATGTCGAGGTCGAAATGGGCCTGCACCGGGCCATAGAAGCTGTTGACCTTGCGCAGCTGCAGCAGCGGATGAACGGCGGTGCGGGCCGCGGGGCCAGCGGCCGACACGGCCGGCGCGGCATGGTCATCGTCGCGGCCGTCTCCCCACAACGGCGACGGCGGCAGGCCCGTGCGGGCGACGGTGGCGATCATGCGGGCACCGCCTCGGGCTGTGTCTGCCCCACCTGCCGGTGGCCGAGGTAGGCCTCGATCACCGCGGGGTCGTTGCGCACGTCGTCGGGCCGGCCCTCGGCGATCTTGCGGCCGTCGTCGAGCACGGCCACGCGGTCCGACAGCTGCATCACGAGGTCGAGCTTGTGCTCGATCAGCAGGATGGTCTGGCCGCGCGCCTTGAGGCCACGGATGATCTCGAGCATCTCGGCGGTCTCGCTCTCGTTCATGCCGGCCGTGGGTTCGTCGAGCAGCAGCAGCCGGGGCTGGAGCGCGAGCGCGCGCGCGATCTCCACGCGGCGGCGGTTGGCGTACGAGAGGCTGTAGGCCGGGTGGTCGATGCGCGGCGCCAGCCGTTCGCCGAACAGCGCGACGATCTCGAGCGCTTCCTGGCGCAGCGTCTTCTCCTCGCGCCGCACGGCGGCGGGCTGCACCAGCGCCAGCGCCAGCTCGGCCAGCGCGCCCAGGCCCGGCACGCCGCCCACGCGCGGCTTCACGGCGCGCAGCCGGGTGTGCGAGCCGACCAGCACGTTGTCGAGCACCGAGAGGTTGGCGAACACGCGCCCATGCTGGAAGGTGCGCGCCAGGCCGCGCGCGGCGAGCTGCTGCGCGGGCAGGCCCGTGATGTCCCGGCCCTCGAACAGCACCTGCCCTGCGTCGGGCCGGTCCAGGCCGGTCACGAGGTTGAAGAGCGTGGTCTTGCCGGCCCCGTTGGGCCCGATCACGCTGAGCAGCTCGCCCTCGGCCACGTGCAGGTCGACCGCGTTCACGGCCGTGAGGCCGCCGAAGCGGCGCACCAGGCCGCGGATCTCAAGCAGCGATGGCATCGCCCGCTTCCTGCGGCGCGGTGGCGGCCTGCGCCTTCGAGTTCACGAGCTTCACCTCGGCGCGGATGGTCTGCGGGTTGCGCAGCAGGTTGAGGATCGGGCAGTTGCGCTCCACTGCCTCGAACAGCGCGTCGATCTCGGCTTGGCTCGCGGGCGAATCGATGTGCACCGTGTAGCCGATCTGGTGCGGCCAGATCGGCGTGCTCTCGTGGCCCGGCTTGCCGCCGCGCGGATCGATGATGCCGGTGACCTCGACCTCGAGGCTTTCGAGCGGCACCTGCCGCTCGGCCGCCTGGATCAGGAAGATGTGCGTGACGCAGGTGCCGAGCACGCCGAGCTGCAGCTCGGGCGAGCTCGGGCCGAGGTCGTAGCCCGCGAAGTTCGGCGGGCTGTCGCTGATGACCTGGTGGTCGCGGATGCGCAGGCGGCGCACGCCGCTGCGGCCCTCGGCCTTGACGCTGGCCTTCAGTTGCAGCGGCTGCGCGCTGCCCGCGTCGACGGCGGCATTGCGCGCCAGCACGGCGGCGCGCTTCTCGGCGAGGTAGTCGTTGAGATGGCTCATGGTGTGTGGTTCTTTCTTCAGACGGTGCCCAGCAGGCCTTGCGGGCGGAAACGGATCAGCAGCAGCAGCGCGACGCCATAGATCAGCATGCGGTACTCGGCGGTGACGCGGAACAGTTCAGGCAGGCTCACGAGCGCGACCGCGCCCAGCAACGCGCCGCTGATGTTCCCGAGCCCGCCGAGGATCACCATGGTGAGCGCCAGGATCGAGATCTGCGAGCCGAAGGTCTCGTGGTTGATGTACGAGTACATGTGGGCCGTGAAGGCGCCGCTCACGCCGGCCGCGAAGCCGCCGAAGCCGAAGGCCAGTGCCTTGTAGCGATCGGGGCTCACGCCGTAGGCGCGCGCGGCCACCTCGTCCTCGCGCACCGCGCGGAAGGTGCGGCCCAGGTGCGAGTTCAGCAGCCGCCACTGCAATAGCGCGAGCAGCACCATGGCGCCGAACGAGGCCCAGTAGATCGCGCCGTTCGACGAGGCATCGCGCCCGAACAGCGACAGCGGTGGTATGCCCGAGACGCCGATCGGCCCGCGCGTGAGGCTCTCCCAGTTGAGGATGGTGAGCGCCACGATCTCGCCGATGCCCAGCGTGGCGATCGACACGTAGTGGCCGCGCAGCCGGAAGGCCGGGAAGATCAGCGCGGTGCCGATCAGCGAGGTGAGGATGCCCGCGAGCACGATGCCGGTGCCCACCGGCAGGTGCAGGTCGAGCACCAGCAGCGAGGAGGCATAGGCGCCGATGGCCAGCAGCCCCGCATGGCCGAGCGAGATCTGTCCGACGGTGCCCGCCACCAGCGTGAGGCTCAGCGCCAGCGCCGCATAGAGCCAGGCATTGGTGAGCGTCTGCAGCAGGTAGGGCGAGGGATCGAACAGCGGCAGTAGCACCGCGGCCGCGAACAGCGCCACGAGCAATCGGCGCGGCACGCGCCAGGGTTTGCTCGGCGCGATGAAGGTGCCGGTCAGCGGCTCGGGCGGCAGCGCGCGCTTGCGGCCGAACAGGCCGTTGGGCTTCCACACCAGGATCGCCAGCAGCAGCGCGAAGGCGAACAGGTTGCGGTAGGGCGTGCCCAGCAGCGCCACGCCATAGCTCTCGATCAGCCCCAGCAGCAGGCTGCCGACGATGGCGCCCGGCACGTTGCCCACGCCGCCGACCACCGTGGCCACCACGCCCTTGAGCGTGGCCTGGAAGCTCATCGCTGGGCTGATGTTGTTGTAGTACATGCCCACCAGCAGGCCCGACAGCCCGCCGAGCGCGGCCGCGATCGCGAACACGGTCTGGTTCACGCGGTCCACGTCCACGCCCATCTGCTGCGCCGCGTCGCGGTCCTGCGCGGTGGCGCGCACCGCCCAGCCGAGCCTGGTGAAGCGCAGGAAGCCGAACAGCACGGCCGCGCTCGCGAGGCCGATGCCCGCGATCAGCAGGTCGAGCGCGCCGATGGTGCCGCTGCCGACCTGCAGCCGCCAGTCGGGCAAGGCCGTGGGCAGCGCGCGCGGATCGGGGCTGAAGACCAGTTGCACCAGGATGTCGAGCACGAAGCTGATGCCGATGGTGGCCAGCAGCGGCGCGATGCGTGCCGCGCCCTGCAGCGGGCGCAGGCCCACGCGCTCGATCAGCATGCCGAGCGCGCCCGAGCCCAGCACCACCAGCGCGATCGTCACGGGCAGCGGCGTGTGCAGATAGGTGATCGAGGCCCAGCCGATGTAGGCGCCGACGGTGTAGACCGAGCCGTGCGCGAAGTTGATCAGGTGCGAGACGCCGAAGATCAGCGCCAGCCCGACCGCCAGCAACGCATAGATGTTGCCGATGATCAGGCCGTTGACCGTGTAGTCGAAGAAGGAGCCGAAGTTCATCGAAGGACCGCCATCTGCGCGCGCCAAGGCGCGCCGTGCGCGAGCACGCTCATTTGGTCGAGGCCAGCGCCGCCTTCTCGTCGAGCTGCGCCCATTTGCCGTCCTTCACCACCAGGTTCACGCTCTTCACGCCGATCACGCGGCGCGTCTGCGGATCGAAGCTGGCCTTGCCGAAGATCACGCTGGGCACGTCCTTGATCTTGTAGAAGGCATCGCGCACCGCCTTGCGGTCGGCGTTGGGGCCGGCCTGGCGCAGCGCGGCCGCCGCGTACACCACGGCGTCGTAGGCATAGGCGTTGAAGGCGTCGGGTTCCTTGTCGTACCTGGCGCGGAAGCTCTTCACGAAGTCGCGCACCTCGGCGCGCGGCTCCTCGGGGAAGAAGGCGGTGTTGGTGTGGATGCCGTTGACCGCGGCGCCGCCGAGCTCGATGAACTTCGGCGAATAGACCGAGCCCACGGCCGCGATCGGCTGCTTCAGGCCCACGCTGCGCACCTGGCCCGCGATGAGCGCGCCGTCCGGGTAGTAGGAGATCAGCACCAGGCCGTCGGGGTTGGCGTCGCGCACGCGCACGAGCGTGGAGCGGAAGTCCTTCTCGTCGGGCTGGTAGCCCTCGGCGATGGCGAGCTGCGCGCCGCGTTCCTGCGCGGCCTTCACCAGCACGTCCTTGCTGGTGCGGCCCCAGTCGGTGTTGAGATAGAGCACCGCGATGCGCTTGAAGCCGAGCGTCTTGACCGCGAGATCGGCCAGCAGCGGCTGCGCGTCGGCCTGGCTGATCGACGGGCTCCAGATGTAGTCGCCGCCCTTGGTGAAGTCGGGGTGCGAGTTGGTGAAACCCAGTTGCACCAGGCCCGCGCGCTGGTAGATCGGCGAGGCCGCCATCGAGGCCGGGCTCGAGAAGTCGCCGAGCTCGATCAGCACGCGCTTGTCGTTCACCAGCTTCTGCGCGATCGCAACCGACTGGCGCGGATCGCTCTGGCTGTCCTCGAAGTTGTAGGCCAGCGGCCGGCCATGGATGCCGCCCTGCGCGTTGATGTGCTCGAGCGCGAGGTCGAAGCCCGCCTTCCACTGCGCGCCGTACTGCGCGTTCTGGCCGGTCAGCGGACCGCTGACGCCGAACCAGACGGGCTCGCCGCTGGCCGGCGCGGCCAGGACGGGAGCGGACAGCGCGAAGGCGGCGCCGGCCAGCGACAGCGCGGCGATCCGGCGCAGGAAGCGTTGGCGGGAGATCGGTGTTGGCATGGTGTGGGGGTCCCGGGGCATGAAGATCAGGCCGGCCATTCTTCGCGTTGCCCGGGGCCGCTGGAACGAAAAAAAGCGCTGCGCGATATGCGTTTTCCGAGCAAGGCACGGCGCACTTTTCGCGCTCTTGCAGGCCGGACATATGCATGACTGAAAACATTCGTTGGATAGGCACCGGCCGCGCTCGGACACTCGCCGCTTCGAATATTCCGGTGGAGAAGCCCTGATGACCGACTCTCTTTCCTCGCGCCTGCCGCCTTCGCGCCGCAGCGTCCTTCAAGCCGGCGCCGCTGCCGCCGTCGTGGGCTCCGCGGCCCTGCTCGGCGCCTCGGCCTGGTCGCAGCCGCGCAAGCTGACCTTTGCCTGGAGCCAGGCCGGCTTCTGCCTCGCGCCCGTGCCGGTCGCGCTGGAGCGCGGCTTCTTCGAGAAGAACGGGCTCGACGTCGAGCTGCTGAACTGGGCCGGCTCGTCAGACCAGATGCTCGAGGCGCTGGCCACCGGCAAGGCCGACGTCGGCGTGGGCCTGATCCACCGCTGGGTCAAGCCGCTGGAAGCCGGCTTCGACGTGAAGGTGGTCGGCAGCGTGCACGGCGGCTGCCTGCGGCTGGTGGGCGCCAAGGCCGCCGGCGTGACCACCGAGCTCGCGAGCCTCAAGGGCAAGACCATCGGCGTGTCGGACCAGAACAGCCCGGCGCGCCAGTTCTATGCGATCCATCTCGCGAAGAAGGGCATCGACATCGAGAAGGACGTCGACTGGCGCGTCTATCCGGCCGACCTGCTCGACATCGCCGTGAAGAAGGGCGAGATCCAGGCCATTGCCGACGGCGACCCGAACGTCTACCTGATCGAGAAGCGCAACCCCGGCGTCTTCACCGAGATCGCCAACAGCGCCAAGGGCGAGTACGCCGAGCGCCTGTGCTGCATCGTCGGCGCGCGCGGCGAGTTCGCGCGCAACGACAAGCCGCGCGCCGCCGCCACCGTGCGCGCGCTGGCGCAAGCCTCCGACTACGTGGCCGAGAACCCGAACGAGTCGGCGCGCATCTATGCCAAGTACGCGCCCAAGGTCGCGGTGGAAGACCTGCAGAAGCTGTTCACCGAGCTGACCTACAAGCACCATCCGGCGGGCAAGGCGCTGCGCAACGAGGTGGAGGCGTTTGCGACGGACTTCCGGAATGCGGGGATCCTGAAGAAGAGCACGGACGTGGTTCGGTTTGCGAACCATGTGTCGTTGGACGTGCTGGCTTGAGGGGCTACATGCCGGGTGGCTTCTCGAAGAAGAAGCAGTCCGGCAGGATGGCCGGCGCGATGTGGTCGATGTCTTTGGCCGACACGCCGCAAGCGAAGAAGCCGTCGCGCCAGTGCCGGATTCCATCGACCAGCCGATCGATGTGCCTGCGCGCCTCTTCGGTCGACAGACCGAAGCGCCCGGCCTGCGACAGCAGGTTGTAGATGCTGGCCGTGCGGCCGTGATCGCCGACGGTCAAGGCCAGGTCGCGCCGCTCCAGGCTGACCATGGGCGCGGGCACGAGGTCGTAGGCCGGAGACAGGCGCCATCCCTTCTGCCTTCGCAGCAGGGCGTGGTTGCGTGGATGATCGTCGTTGTTGGTCACGGCGGCATTGAAGACCATCCGCCTGAACAGCTCGGTGCAGTCGGCTTCCGGCTTGTCGGACCAGCGACGCAGGTTGTCGGCCAGCAATGGGTAAGACCAGCGTTCCCGGTCCAGGTGGCTGTCGCCGCAGTCGAGCACCGTCAGCCCGCTGACGAGACCGAAGCGCAGATAGCCGTCGTCGGTGTGGTCGCGATCGAAGCGCTGCAGCATCAGCACGTCGCTCTGGCCGACCGCTTCCAGCTTGGCCTGGGTGACGTTCAGGCCGCAACGGCGCGCCAGGTCCAGCGTCGCGAACTCGACGCGCTGCAGATTGAAGCGATCGCCTCTGGCGGGAAACTTGCCGAGCCAGAGGCTTTGCGCGTCCTCGATCGTGGCCTTGGGCCGCGCGCCGCCCATGCTGGTGCCTGGATCGAGCTGTTCGAGCAGATGCGCGGCCACCGGTCGGCCCTCTTCGATCGCCTGCGTGGCAGCGATCAGTTCGGCCAGTTGGTGCGTGCGGTTGTAGTGCCGCCTGGGCGCGGGCGGTTCGACCTTCAGGCCGAAGCTCAGGTAGCCGGCCCCGTCCTGTGGCCCGTGCAGCAGATAGTCGATCTCCTCGAGATCGCCCGCGCTGCGCTCGAGCTTGTGCTCGATCACCCGCCGTCCCCAGGCGTCGGGGCCGGCGTCCCGCACCGCGCCCGGAATTCCCTTGAGCTGCGTGAACTCGAAGACCTCCTTGGCGAGGGGCAGGCGGAAGGGATCGAGCGCAACCGCTTCCTTGCGCTGAAGGTAACGGTCACCGTAGCGAAAGCGACCGATCCGCGTGCCATCGGCCAGTGTCTGCACCCGGAGCAACGCCGCCGGCACCGTCTCCAGGGTGCCGGGAAGCTGGATGTAGACATAGGCTTCGCGCTCAGAAGTCATAGTCGTCGCTCGTCTTGCGGACCTTGCCCGCGCGCGTGGGTCGGTGAGATGCTTCGAGCGCCTTGCCGTGCAGATCGCCGTCGGGATCCGCCACCGCGTCCAGGGAGTTGTCGAGACCCAGCGCCCACAGCACGGTGAAGCACACGCCGATCGCCGTACCCGGCTTCCCGAGTTCCAGCGCGGTGAGCGTGTTGCGGTTGATGCCGGCCTTGCCGGCCAGATCGGCCACCGACCAGCCACGACGTATGCGTGCGACACGGATGCGCTGCCCCAGCCGTGCAACATGCTCGGCGGCTTGGGTGGGCATCGAGAAACTGCTCATTTGGCTAGGCATAAATTCACTCAATGCCCATTATGTTAGGCATTTTGCCCTGATGGCGCAAGCAGGAATACAAGCTCGGCGGGACGGATTCGGATCGGTCGCTCGCCCCCGCTTTTCCGCATATCCACATGCGCAAAGAGCGCATGCAACCCATGCGAACTTTCCTAGCATCGGGCGCAGCATCCATTCCATCCAGCGCGCCCGCGCTCCCACGCCATGTCCTCCGTGCTTGCCGCCGAACGGCCGACCGTTGCCGAACCTTCTTCCGTTGTCCCGTTCAGGATCGCCGCGATCGACGCATCGCTCGGCGCCGAGGTCACCGGCCTCGATGCCACGCGTCCGGTGCCGGCCGCGCAGGTGCGTGCGCTCAAGGAGGCGCTGCTCGATCGGCATGTGCTGGTGCTCAAGCAGCAGCGGCTCGACGACGCGCAGTTCGAGCGCCTGGCCAGCTACTTCGGCGCCGTGTTCCGTCCGCCGTCGAACGTGCCGGTGCTCGGCTCCGATCCCTATGGCGGCAACACGCCCGACATCGTGCGGGTGTCGAACGTCGATGGCGGCGTGCTCGGCCATGACGAGCTCGCGGCGCATGCCGACCACCACTGGACGCCGGTGCCGTCGTCGGGCTCGCTGCTCTACGGCATCGAGGTGCCCTCGGAGGGCGGCGACACCACCTGGTACAACCTCGCGGCCGCCTGGGACGAGCTCGATGCGGGCACGCAGCGCGAGATCGAGCATCTGCGGCTCATCACCTACAACCCCTTCCTGCGCAAGCTCAAGCCGCTCACCACCGGCTTCCCGCTCTACCGCACGCCCGACATCGCGCCACTCGAGCCCTTCGAGGTGCATCCGCTGGTGCGCACCCATCCGGACAGCGGCCGCCGCGTGCTCTACCTGGGCGCGCGCACCGAGGTCGAAGTGGTGGGCGTCGATCCGCAGTACGGCGCCGCGCTGATCGCGCGCCTGCGCCAGCACCTGCTGCAGCCGCGCTTCGCCTACACGCACCGCTGGAGCGTGGGTGACATCGTCTACTGGGACAACCAGGCCACGCTGCATGCGCGCAGCGCCTTCGACAACGGCGAGCGCCGCGTGCTCAAGCGCATCAGCCTCTCGGGCAGCCGCCCGTACTGACACCGCCACCTGCAGTCCCCCAAGCGCACCGCCATGCGCGCCACCGCCCCGCGCGGCGGCGCGCGCGCGAGCCAGCCATGTCCCTTCCCCGCCGTCCCATCCTGCTGAACGCGTTCGACATGAACACGCCCAGCCACCTGACCCACGGCCTGTGGCGGCATCCGCGCGACCGCGCCACCGACTACAAGCGGCTGCCCTACTGGCTCGACCTCGCGCGAACGCTCGAGCGCGGGCTGTTCGATGGCCTGTTCCTCGCCGACGTGACCGGCGTCTACGACGTCTGGGGCGGCAGCCCCGAGGCCGCGCTGCGCCATGGCATCCAGGTACCGATCAACGACCCGGCCGTGCTCGTGAGCGCGATGGCCAGCGTCACGCGCCACCTGGGCTTCGGCATCACGGCCACCATCGCGGCCGAGGCGCCGCATGCCTTCGCGCGCCGCATGTCCACGCTCGACCACCTGAGCGAGGGCCGCATCGGCTGGAACATCGTGACCGGTTTCCTCGACAGCTCGGCGCGCGCGCAGGGCGCGGCCGTCGCCACCAGCCACGACCGGCGCTACGACCTGGCCGACGAATTCATGGCGCTGGTCTACCGGCTCTGGGAAGAGAGCTGGGACGACGACGCGGTGATCGCCGACCGCGAGCGCGGCATCTATGCCGACCCGGCGCGCGTGCGCGCCATCCGCCATGCGGGCGAAGGCTGGCGGCTCGATGCGGTGCATCCCTGCGAGCCTTCGCCGCAGCGCACGCCGCTGCTGTTCCAGGCCGGCGCCTCGGCGCGCGGCACGGCCTTCGCGGCACGCCATGCCGAGGTGGTGTTCGTGCCCAACCAGGGCCTGGCCGCCACCGCGGCCGTGGTGCGCAAGCTGCGCGCGGCGCTGGCCGAGGCCGGGCGCGATGCCGACGCGGTGCGCTTCGTGACCACGCTGCTGGTCGTGACCGGGGCCACCGAAGCCGAGGCCCGCGCGCGCTCCGAGGAGTACCGCCGCTATGCGCAACCCGAGGCCGGCCTGGTGCAGTTCAGCAGCGCGATCGGCCACGACCTCTCGCGCCATGGCCTCGACGACGCCATCGGCGGCGGCAGCGCCGATGCGATCCAGAGCTCGGTCGCCTCGCTCAAGGGACCCGGCGGCGCGCCGCTGACCCCGCGCGCGCTGCTCGCGCAGATGCCGCTGGGCGCGCGCCATGCGCCCGTGGTCGGCACGCCCGCGCAGATCGCCGACACCATCGAGGCCTGGGTCAGCGAGGCCGGCATCGACGGCTTCAACCTCGTGCGCACCGTGAGCCCCGAGGGCCTCGAGCATTTCGTCGACCTCGTGGTGCCCGAGCTGCAGCGCCGCGGCCTGCACAAGCGCGCCTATGCCGAAGGCAGCTGGCGCGAAAAGATCTTCGGCCCGGGCCGAGCCCGGCTGCCGTCCTCCCACACCGGGGTGCGGCGGCGCACCTCCACATCGCCATGACAGCTCCCTCCTCCTCCTCCACCGGCCCGGTCCACGTCGTGCGCGACGATGCCGAGGCCCTCGCCATCGCGCGCCGCCTCGCGGCCGATTTCGCCGCCGGCGCCTCCGAACGCGACCGGCAGCGCCGCCTGCCCTTCGAGGAGGTCGAGCGCTTCTCGGCCAGCGGCCTGTGGGGCATCACGGTGCCGCGCGCCTTCGGCGGCGCCGCGGTCTCGCATGCCACGCTGGCCGAGGTCACGGCGCTGATCTCCGAAGCCGATCCCGCGCTCGGCCAGATCCCGCAGAACCACTACTGCCTGGTCGACGCGGTGCGGCTGATCGGCGATGCGCAGCAGCAGAAGTTCTTCTTCCGCGAAGCGATCGAGGGTCGGCGCTTCGGCAACGCGGTGTCGGAAAGCGGCACCGCCAACGCCAAGGTCGTGACCGCGCGGCTGCGCGCCACGCCCGAGGGCTTGCGGCTCGACGGCCGCAAGTTCTACTGCACCGGCGCGCTGTTCGCGCACTGGGTGCCGGTCGCGGCCAAGGACGAGCAGGACAAGCAGGTGCTGGTCTACGTCGCGCGCGAGGCGCCGGGCCTCGAGGTCGTCGACGACTGGAGCGGCTTCGGCCAGCGCACCACCGCGAGCGGCACGGTCACGGCCGACAACGTCGCGGTCGGCGCGCTGCAGGTGCTGCCGCGCGCCCGGCTGTTCGAGCCGCCGACCATCCACGGCCCCTTCGCCCAGGTCCTGCACGCCGCCATCGACCTCGGCATCGGCCGTGCCGCCATGGCCGACCTTCACCACTGGGTGCGCGAGCGCGCGCGGCCCTGGCCCGATAGCGGCGTGGCGCGCGCGGCCGACGATCCGCTCACGCTCGCACGCATCGGCCGGCTGGTGATCCAGCAGCATGCGGCCGAGGCACTGCTCGAACGCGCGGGCCGCGCGCTCGACCGTGCGCGCGACGAGCCCGGTGCCGAACACGTGACCGAGGCCTCGATCGCGGTGGCCGAAGCCAAGGTGCTGAGCACCGAATTCGCGCTCGAGGCCGCCACCGCGCTGATCGAGCTCGCGGGCACGCAGTCCACGCTGGCCGAGCACAACCTCGATCGCCACTGGCGCAATGCGCGCACCCACACCGTGCACGACCCGGTGCGCTGGAAGCCGCATGCAGTCGGCAACCACTGGCTCAACGGTGCCAGCCCGCAGCGCCACGCTTCGATCTGACTTTTCTTCGCTATCTCCGAAAGCCATCACCATGGACCGTCGCCGTTTCATCCAACAAGGCAGCGCCGCCTTCTCGCTCGGCACCGTCGCCGGCACCAGCCTGCCACTGTCGGCCTGGGCCCAGGCGCGCAAGGACACGCTGCGCGTGCTCTCCGAAGGCGCGCCCAACTCGCAGGACCCGCACGGCGAGGGCGTGAGCCGCGAATCGCTGGGCCTGTTCTTCAACGTCTACGACCGGCTCATCAACTTCGACCGCGCCCAACTCTCGCCGGGCGTCTTCAAGTACGACTACGGACGCTTCCGCGGCGAGCTGGCCGAACGCTTCGAAACCAGCGCCGACGGCCGCACGCTGACCTTCTTCCTGCGCCGCGACGCCACCTTCCACGACGGCAAGCCCGTGACGGCCGCCGACGTGAAGTGGTCGCTCGACCGCGCGGTCTCGCTGCCGGCCAGCAAGCGGCAGCTCGCGACCGGCTCGCTCGAGAATCCCTCGCAGTTCACGGTGGTGGATGCGCACACCTTCCGCATCGCGCTGCCGCGCGCCGACCGCTACACGCTGCCGAACCTCGCGCTGAGCTTCGCCTCGGTGCTGAACAGCGAGCTCGCGAAGTCGCATGCCACCGCGGCCGATCCCTGGGCCACCGAATGGGTCAAGGCGCACGAGGCCGGCGGCGGCGCCTTCCGCATCGAGAGCTTCACGCCGGGCCAGCAGGTGGTCTACACCCGCTTCGACGGCTGGAAGGGCGGCAGCGCGCCCCAACTGCGCCGCGCCGTGTTCCAGGTCGTGCCCTCGGCCTCCAACCGCGTGGCCGCCTTGCTCAAGGGCGACGCCGACGTGGCGCTGCAGCTGCCGCCCAAGGACCTCGATGCGCTGACCGATACCACGCGCGCCAAGGTGGTGTCGGTGCCGGTCACGACCAGCTTCCGCTTCGTCGCCTTCAACACCCAGGCCAAGCCCTTCGACGACGTGCGCGTGCGCCAGGCCATCGCCTACGCCCTGCCCTACACCACCCTGCTGCGCGGCGCCAACCTGGGCCGTGGCGAGGCGCTGTACGGCGCCAGGCCCGGCAAGCCCGCGAGCAGCCGCTTTCCGCAGCCCTATCCCTACGACACCCAGTTGCTCAAGGCGAAGGAGCTGCTCGCGCAGGCCGGCTATCCGCAGGGCTTCAAGACCAGCTTCAGCTACAACGTCGGCGACGCCACGCTGGCCGAGCCCGCGGCGCTGCTGATCCAGGAGGCGCTGGCGAAGATCGGCATCGCGCTGAGCATCGAGAAGGTGCCGAGCGCCCAGTGGGGCACGCTGCAGACCGAGAAGAAGCTGCCCTTCTTCATCGACAGCTCCTCGGCCTGGTTCAACGACCCCGACTACTTCTTCCGCATCTTCTTCCAGGGCGACTGGCGCTGGAACTTCGGCTCGTTCAAGAACGACGAGCTCGCCAAGCTGCTCGAGCAGGCGCGCTGGGAGACCGACCGCGCGAAGTACGACCGCGCGATCCAGCGCGCGATCGAGATCGCCTTCGAGCAGGTGCCGCTGGTGCCGCTGTGGCTGCCCACTTTCGAGGCGGCGCTGCAGCCCGACCTGCAGGGCTTCACCTACTACATCCATGGCCAGGTGGACTTCCGGCCATTGACGCGCTCATGAGCTTCGCGCGGCGCGTCCTCTCGCGGCTCGCGGCCACCGTGCCGGTGCTCGCGGGCACGGCCGTCTTCACCTTCGTGCTCACGCACGTGCTGCCGGGCGATCCCGCGGCCTTCCTCGCCTCGGGGCCGAACGCCGGCCCCGAGGAGATCGCGCAGATCCGCGCGCGCATGGGCCTCGACCTGCCGCTGCCCACGCAGCTGTGGCACTACCTGCAGGCGCTGGCGCACGGCGACTGGGGCCAGTCGCACACGACGGGTCAGCCGGTGCTGACCGACCTGTGGCAGCGCCTGCCGGCCTCGCTCGAGCTCACCTTCGCGGCCTTCGTGCTCACGCTGCTGGTGGCACTGCCGCTGGGCACCGCGGCCGCGCTGCGCCCGCGCTCGCTGTGGGATCGCGCCTGCACCGTGCTCACCGTGGGCGGCAGCTGCGTGCCGAGCTTCGTGATCGCGCTGCTGCTGGTCTACGTCTTCTATTTCCTGCTGGGCTGGGCGCCCGAACCCACAGGCCGCATCGACGCGATGATCGAGCCGCCGCCGGTGCGCAGCGGCTTCATGCTGCTCGATGCCGCGCTCGCGCTGCGCTGGGATGCCTTCGCTTCCGCGGCCGGCCGGCTGCTGCTGCCGAGCGTGGCGATGGCGGCCTTCTCGCTGGCGCCGGTGGCGCGGCTCACGCGCGCGTCGCTGCTGGGCGTGCTGCGCAGCGACCCCGTGCGCACCGCGCGCGCGCTCGGCCTGCCGCCGCGCGCCGTGCTGACCGGCGCGCTGCACCTGGCGCTGCTGCCGGTGGTCACCAGTGCCGGCATGGTGTTCTCGTACATGCTGAGCGCCAACGTGGTGATCGAGAAGGTATTCGCCTGGCCCGGCATCGGCAGCTATGCGCTCGACGCGCTGATGGCGGCCGACCATGCGCCGCTGCAGGGCTTCGTGCTGCTGGTGGCGCTGATGTTCGTGCTGGTCAATTTCGCGATCGACCTGCTGCACGAGCGCATCGATCCGCGCGTGGGGAATGCGGCATGAGCGCGGTGCCGGGCAAGTTCGAGGCAGATGCGCGGCCGCGCTGGCGCCCGCGCGGCAACGAGGCGCTGGGTCTGCTGCTGTTCGCGCTGCTGCTGTTCGCCGCCATCGCCGGCCCCGCGCTCGCACCCTTCGATCCGCTGGCCACCGACGTGCCGGCGCGGCTGCAGCCGCCGAGCGCGCTGCACTGGTTCGGCACCGATGCGCTGGGCCGCGACCTGTTCTCGCGCGTGCTGGTGGCCACGCGGCTCGATCTCTCGATGGCCGCGGGCGCGGTGCTGCTGTCATTGGCGGCGGGCAGCGCCATCGGCGCGCTGTGCGGCTTCGTCGGCGGCCGGCTCGACCGCTGGGTCGGCCGGCTGGTCGACGTGCTGATGGCCTTCCCGCTGTTCGTGGCCGCGATGGCGCTGGTCGCGGCCTGGGGCAACACGGTCGTCAACATCGTCTATGCGACGGCGCTGATCAACCTGCCCTTCTACATCCGGCTCGCGCGCAGCGAGGTCGGCGTGCGGCGCGGCGCCGGCTACGTGCTGGCCGCGCGGCTCGGCGGCCAGGGGCCGGCGCGGCTGCTGTTCGGCGTACTGCTGCCGCACGTGCTGCCCATGCTCGCGGTGCAGGGCTCGATCAACCTGGGCTGGGCGCTGCTCAACGGCGCGGGCCTGTCCTTCATCGGCCTCGGCGTGAAGCCGCCGACGCCCGAATGGGGCGTGCTGGTGAGCGAGGGCGCGCCCTACATCATCACGGGCCAGTGGTGGCTCGCGGGCTTCCCGGGCCTGGCGCTGTTCATGGCCGTGGGCTGCTTCACGCTGCTGGGCGACGCGCTGCGCGACCGGCTCGATCCGCGCGGCGCCGCCGACCGGAGCGGTCCATGAGCGCACCGCTGCTCGAGGTCGATGCGCTGAGCCTGCGCTTCCACGGCGCGCAGGGCGCGGTCCATGTGCTCGACCGCGTGAGCCTCGAGCTCGCGGCCGGCGAAACCCTGGGCCTGGTCGGCGAGAGCGGATCGGGCAAGTCGGTGACCGCGCTGGCGCTCGCGGGCCTGCTCGATGCGCAGGCCGACGCGGGCGCGCGGCGGTTGCGCTTCCAGGGGCTCGACCTGCTCGACGGCAGCGGCCGTCCGGCGCGCGCGGCCTGGGATGCGCTGCGTGGCCGCCGCATCGGCTTCGTGTTCCAGAGTCCGCGCCGCGCGCTGCATCCGCTGCGCACCATCGGCGACCAGCTGCAGCAGGTGCTGCGGCTGCACCGCGGCCTGTCGGCGCGCGCCGCGCGCCAGGCCGCGCTCGAATGGATCGAACGCGTGGGCCTGCCCGAGCCCGAGCGCCGGCTGCGTGCTTTTGCCCACCAGCTCTCGGGCGGCCAGTGCCAGCGCGCGATGATCGCGCTGGCACTGGCCGGCGAGCCCGAGCTGCTGATCGCCGACGAGCCGACCACCGGCCTCGACGTGGTCACGCAGGCGCGCGTGCTCGACCTGCTGGCCGGCCTCGCGCGCGAGCGCGGGCTGGCGACCCTGCTGATCACCCACGACCTCGCGCTGGCCGCGCAGCGCTGCGACCGCATCGCCGTGATGCATGCGGGCCAGGTGGTCGAGACCCTGCCCTCGCGCCACCTGCGCGAGGGCGCGGCCCATCCCTACACGCGCCAGTTGCTGCGCGCCACGCCGCAGTCGGCCAACACGCTCGATGCGTTGCGCGGCGTCGATGGACGCCTGCCCGATCTCGCGCGCACCGACCTGCCGGCCTGCCGCTTCGCCGAGCGCTGCCCGCAGGCCGAGGCGCGCTGCCGGATGCAGCCGCCGGTGGCGCAGCGGCAAGGCACCGAGCACCGCGTGCATTGCTGGCTGCCGCTGGCGCCGGCCGCGCGGCCCGGCGCCGAACATCCCGTCCATCCGACACACGAAGCAGTCCCCGCATGACACAGCCCACGTCCGACACCCTGACCTCGCTCTTTCGCAGCCGCTACGGCGGCGAGTCGCCGCGGTCCGCGCCGCCATCGGCCAACCCCGTGCTCGAAACCCTGCTGGCCCACCGCTCGGTGCGCGCCTTCGATGCCGAGCGCGCGCTGCCGCCGGGCACGCTCGAATGGCTGATCGCCGCGGCGCAGTCGGCGCCCAGTTCGTCGAACCTGCAGACCTGGAGCGTGGTGGCGGTCGAAGACCCCGAACGCAAGGCCCGCATCGCCGAGTACGCGGGCCGGCAGGACCAGGTGCGCGATGCGCCGCTGCTGCTGGTGTGGCTGGCCGACGTCGCGCGCCTGCGCACCCTGGCCGACGACGCGGCCGTGCCCATCGAAGGCGCCGACTTCCTCGACACCTCGCTGATGGCCGTGATCGATGCCGCATTGGCCGCGCAGAACGCCGTGACCGCGGCCGAATCGCTGGGGCTGGGCACCGTCTACCTCGGCGCGATCCGCAACCGGCCCGAAGAGGTGGCGGCCGAACTGGGCCTGCCGCCCGGCGTGTTCGCGGTCGTCGGCCTGTGCATCGGCTGGCCCGATCCGGCGCGGCCCACGGCCGTCAAGCCGCGGCTGCCGCAGCGCGCGGTGCTCTCGCACGAGCGCCATGCGGCCAGCGACACCGTCGGCCATGTGAAGCACTACGACGCCACCATGCAGTCCTTCTATGCCTCGCAGGGCTTGCCGGCGGTGCGCTGGAGCGACCATTCGCTGGCACGGCTGCGCGATCCCGCGCAACTGCGCGGTCGCCACCGGCTGGTGGAGGCGCTGGCCGCGCAACGCATCGGGCTGCGCTGAGGCCATGGGCGAGTCGCAAGCGCTGCTGCGCGTCGAGGACCTGCACGCGCGCCATGCGCTGCCTGCGGTGCCGGCCTGGGGTGGCCTGGTGCATCGCCGCCGCTGGCTGCCGGCGGTAGATGGCGTGAGCTTCGCGCTCGCGCGCGGCGAGGCGCTGGGTCTCATCGGCGAATCGGGCTGCGGCAAGTCGACCCTGGCATCCGTGCTCGCGCGGCTGGCCGATCCGCTGTCGGGCCGCTTGCTGTTCGACCGCATCGATCTGGCCACCGTGCGCGCCGGCCAGGCCGCCGAGGCACCCTGGCGCCATCGCATCCAGATGGTGTTCCAAGACCCTTACGAAAGCCTGGACCCGCGTCGCAGCGCCTTCGACGCGATCGCCGATCCGCTGCGCCGGCTCGCGGCGCTCGACGGCGCGGCGCTGCGCGAACGCGTGCTGCGGACGGCACGGCGCGTGCAGCTCGGCGACGAACTGCTGGCGCGCCGGCCGCACCAGCTCTCGGGTGGCCAGGCCGCGCGCGTGGGCATCGCGCGCGCGCTGGCGCCCGCGCCCGAGCTGCTGATCCTCGACGAGCCCACCGCGGCGCTCGACGTCTCGGTGCAGGCCGGCCTGCTCGCGCTGCTGGCGGGGCTGCGCCGCGAACTCGGCCTCGCGATCCTGTTCATCTCGCACGACCTCGGCGTGGTGCGGCTGCTGTGCGAGCGCGTGCTGGTGATGCGCGCGGGGAGCATCGTCGACGAAGGGGCGCCGCAGGCGCTGTTCGAGCGTCCGCGACATCCCTACACCGCCGAGCTGGCCGCGGCGGTGCCGCGCTTTCCGGCGGCCGCCTGATCGGCCGGCCGGCGCGGCTTCAGGGCTGGAAGTACAGATCCGCGAAGCTCCCGCGGATGTGCTCGCCCGTCGGCCCGTAGTCGCGCACCTTCTTCGCGAGCACCGTGATCGCCGGATTCGCGCCCAGCTCGATCGAGGGCACATCGCGGTGCACGATCTGCTGGAAGTCAACGAAGAGCTGGCGCCGCCTGGTTTCGTCCACTTCCACGGCCGCCGCTTCCAGCAGCCGGTCGACCTCGGGATTGACGTAGTGCGCTGCGTTCGAGAACGGCAGCCCGACCTTGAAGTTCTTCGACCAGAACACGCGCTGCACGCCCACCGTGGGATCGAACAGGTTGGTGAGGCTCTCGAGCGTGATGTCGAAGGCGCGCTCGGTGTAGGCCTTGGTCACGTAGGTCGCGAAGTCGTAGCTCTCGACCGCGGCATCGATGCCGATGCGGCCCAGCGACTGGCGCACGAAGTCGGCCGCGCGGCGTTCCTGGAACGGGTTGTAGAGCACCCGCAGCTTGAGCCGCGTGCCGCCCGCGCCGCGCTTGAAGCCGGCCGCGTCGAGTGCCGCCTCGGCCGCCTTCGGGTCGTAGGGATACGGCTGGATGCTCGCATCGTGGTAGCGCGAGATCCCCTTGCCGATCGGCGAGGCCGAGGGCGTGCCCAGGCCGTACCAGACCGTCTTGGCGAAGGCATTCACGTCGATCGCCTGCGCGATCGCGCGCCGCGCTTCGACCTTCTGCAGCGCCGGCGTGTCGAGATTGAAATAGATCTGCTGGTGGCTGCCGAGGTACGGCGAGATGCGCGTGTCGATCTCCACGCCGGGCAGCTTGCGGAAGCGCTCCACGTCCGACAGCGGAATGCCGCCGGTGCCGTTGGCCAGGTCGGCCGCGCCCGACTCGAGCGCCGCGGCGCGCGCGGCGGCATCGAGCACGAAGCGCACCACCACGCGGTCGAGATACGGCTTGGGCTTGTCCCAGTAGTTCGGGTTGCGCTCGAGGATGATGTGGCTGCCCTGCACCCACTCCTTGAACACGAAGGGGCCGGTGCCGATCGGCTGGCTGTTGTACTTGCTCGCCGCGATGTCCGTGCCTTCGTACAGGTGCTTGGGCACGATCGGCGATTCGGTCGCGGCCAGGGCCGTCAGCAGGAAGGGCGCCGGCTTGCTCAGCACCACCACGGCCGTGTAGGGATCGGGCGTGCGCACCTCCACCACGTTGGCGAAGGTACCGCGGCCGCGCGGGTGCACCTGCTTGAGCGTGAGGATCGAGAAGGCCACGTCGGCCGACGTGAAGTCCTTGCCGTCGTGCCACTTCACGCCCTTGCGCAAGGTGAAGGTGTATTGCAGGCCGTCCGCGCTCAGCGACCAGGCCGTGGCCAGCAGCGGCTTGGGCTTGAGGTCGTAGTCGTAGGTCAGCAGGCCTTCGACGATCTTCGGACCGATCTCGGCATTGCCGCCGGCCGTGGTCGTCAGCGGCACGATGGAAGCCGGCACGGGATTGACCAGCCAGTTCAGCGTGCCGCCCTGCCGGGGCTGGGCCCAGGCGGCGGGCGCGGCCAGCAGCGCGAGGGCCGAGAGCGCGGCGGCGCCGGCGGCCAGCACGCGGCGGCTCGGCGCGCCGATGTTCTTGTTGCGGGAGGGAGATGTCATGTTCGGGTGCGTGTGGCCAGCGAAGCTCGCTCAGAACGCCGGGATGACCGCGCCCTTGTACTTGTCCTGGATGAACTTGCGCACCTCGGGCGTGTGCAGCGTCTTCACCAGCTTGGCGATGGCCGGCGACTGCAGGTTGTCCTTGCGCGCCGCGATGAAGTTGGCGTAGGGCGAATTGCGGCCGTCCTCGATGAACAGCGCGTCACGGCCCGGATCGAGCTTGGCCTCGAGCGCGTAGTTGGTGTTGATCAGCGCGAGGTCCACGTCGGGCAGCGCACGCGGCAGCTGCGCCGATTCGATCTCGCGGATCACCAGCTTCTTCGGATTCGAGACGATGTCGCGCGCGGTCGACTTGATGTTGGCCGGGTCCTTGAGCTTGAGCAGGCCCTGCTTGGCCAGCAGCGCCAGCGCGCGGCCCGAGTTCGACGGATCGTTGGGGATCGCCACCACCGCGCCCTCGCGCAGGTCGGCCGTCTTCTTGATCTTCTGCGAGTAGGCGCCGAAGGGCTCGATGTGCACGTCGCTGTTCGGCACCTCGACGATGTCGGTCTTGCGGTCCTTGTTGAAGGAATCGAGGTAGGGCCGGTTCTGGAAGAAGTTCGCGTCGAGCTGCTTGTCGCCGACCGCGAGGTTGGGCTGCACGTAGTCGTTGAACACCTTGACCTCGAGGTCCACGCCCTGTGCCTTGAGCTGCGGGCGGATGAATTCGAGGATCTCGGCATGCGGCACCGGCGAGGCCGCCACGCGCAGCGTCTCCTGCGCCTGCGCGGACATCGCGCCCAGACCGGCCACCGACAGCACCATCACCGAGAAGGCGCGCTGAAACGAAAACGTCATGGTTGGAATTCCCTCATCGTCAGAAATGAAAAACGCCGGATCGCCCTGTCCTCGCAGGAACGTCCGGCGTTGGGCAGATTAGCGGCGCGTTGGCGCGCTCCCAAGCGATGAATCGGCGCTTGCTTATGTGAATTGCGAGCAAGCGGCGGGCTTGATCCTCAGTTCATGCGCTGCAACAGCACATCGGTCACCGCCACGCTGCCCGAGGCCTTCGGAAACCTCAGCGTGACCTGCTTGATGTGCGCGAGGTCCACGCCATGCAGCGCGAAGGCCTTCAGCGGAACCGCCACCATGCTCAGCAGCGGTCGGGTGGTGCCGGTATCGGCATAGATCGCGTCCGCGGGCGCGTCGACCAGCGGGATCGCGCCGTCGGGCTTGCGCGCGATGCCATAGAGCGCGTCGCTGAAGTCGCTGCCCTTGATCGCCGCCTGGCGATCCTGCGTGTCGGTCAGCGCGATCTCGACCTCCTGGCCGATCGGTGCCACCACGGCGACGCGCAGGCTCAGCGTGTCGAAGCCCTTGGTGGAGAGGTCGCCCGTGTGGATCGTCATCGCGGCACCGGCCGCGGCCCATTGCAACTGGGCCTGGTCCGTGATCGACCAGGTCAGCAGCGTCTTCGCGTCATAGCTGAAGTCGTACAGCGCGCCTTCCTTGAACAGACGATCGACGGCGAGCTGGCTCACGGGGTCGTTGCATGCCGCGTCGCGGTCGGATCTGAGCGCGAGGAAACGGCATTGCACGGCCTGGCTGAACTTCTCGTAGGCGGTCGACAGCCCGCTCGGATTCTTCGCGCTGGCGTCGGCGCTGCGGAAGTTCTGCAGCAACTTGCGTTGCGCGGCCGGTTGGTGGATGGTCAGCACGGCGCGCTCGTCGCAGCTGTTTTCGCCCGCCGGGCAGCCCGCGGCCGGGATCGGCGCCTGTCCCTTCCAGTAGGGCGCGAACTGGAACTCGTCGCCGACGAAGTAGCGCATGAACGATTCCATCAGGAACTGGCCATTGCGCCGCTGGTCTTCGCGGCTCAGGCGCAAGGTCTGCGCCTGTGCGGCCTTGCAGTAGAGCGGCGCCCGGATCTGCGAATCGTCGGTCTTGGACCAGTAGTCGTTGTAGAAGTTGTGGTTGGCGCCCCGCACGAGGACCTGGTACTTGGGCGCGCTGTCGTCCTCGGCGGTGTAGCGGCTCTCGTCGAAGATCTGCCCGCCTTCGAGCGTGTAGACGTCACCATCGCAGCTCGGCAGCAAGGTCATGAACGGCACGTGCGTGACGCGCGACAGCTGCTTCTTGTTGATCGCCGCCAGCGAGAAGACCGCGCGGATGCGATGCGGCAGCCCCGTGGCCGATGGCAGCACGACCCCGGAGCGGCGCAGCTCCTCCTCGGATGCGATCTGCTGCAGCCACTGCTCGCTGTTCGCGTTGATGCGCCGCAGCACCGTGCTCATGTTCCTGAGCGCGGCATCCGCCTTCTCGAGGGCCAACTGCTCGGCGTCGAGCCTGGCCTTGGCGTCGAGCGCCTCGCGCTGCAGCCGCTCCACCTCCTGGGCCAGGGCATCGATTTCCGACGATGGCGCGGGCGGCGACCGGTCCTGCGCTGCCTTGAGCTGGAGTTTCGCCAGCAGCAGCTGCACGGCCGCGTCGGTGGAGGCGGTCAGGGCCTCGTCGACCCGTTTCTGCGCCGCTTCCTGCGCGGCCTGCAGCGGCAGGGCCGCCAGGCGCAGGGCGCGTGTCGCCTCGATGTTCTGGTAGCTGATGCCCACGCGCTGCCGGTTGAGTTCCACCGCATAGGCCACCGCTTCGGCGCCGCGCGAATGCCCGATCAGGCCCACGCGCTCGAGGTCCATCTTTCCCTTCAGCCCCGGCAGCGCGACGCCGTTGAAGACGCCGCTCTCATTGCCTTCGCGCAGCAGGTCGAGCGTGGTCATCAGCAACTGCCCGCGCGCCAGCGCACCGGCATCCGAGGCATTGCCGTTGAGCCCGTTGATCTTTCCCGCGTCGATGGAGACGGCCACGTAGCCGTTCTCGGCCAGGCTCTTCTGAAGGTAGTCGTAGCCCTTGGCATTGTTGAGATCGGAGGCGTCATGCATGCCGTGCAGGAACACCACGACCGGATGGCCGCCGCTGGCCGAGGGCTGGACCTTCGATGTGCCTTGCACGCTGGCCGGCCCGGTCGGATAGCGCACCGTGCCCTGCAGCGGCACGGTGTAGATCACGTCCTTGTAGCGCGCATCGGAGACGGCCGTGGTGCCGAAGCCATAGACCACCTGTTCGGAGGACAGGTAGCCGCCCTTCTCTCCGAAGGGCACGGTCGCGGTGAAGCGCGTGACGACGGAGGGATCTTCCGGCTCGGGTGGGGTCGTCACCGGAATCGTCGGCGCCGGGTCGGCCGTTCCGCCGGTGGCGGTGGTCGTGGGCACGGGTGAAATCAGGGCCAGGGATCCCGCACCGCCATCGCTTCCCCCTCCGCATCCGCTCGCGAGCGCGAATCCCAGAAGCACCGCGCAGGCTTTCAACAAGCGCATGCAACGCTGTCCATTCATTGATCTTCTCCCAGACATTGTTTCGACGATGGGAGCGATCCGCGATCGAGGCACGACTCGCTCCGAGGGGTGTCCGATTCGCGCATGCGGTTCTGTCGATGCGTCGCCGAGCGACGCCTGTCTCTGGTGGTGTGCGCATCTCGCCATTGCGGACCGCGCGGAGAAGCAATTCACATGCCTTTTAGAAAGGCCATGGAATCAGTCGCAATTGATCTGAATTGCCGTTCTTTTAATTAATATTCAGGCAATTGACCGGCTTTATCGACGCGCGATCCTGTGCGCCTGTTCGGCGAAGCTCAGCCGCGATCCGCGTCGTCCCAGACCGCCTCGCGCACCGCGACCGATTTCGGCAGCACGCCGAGCTTGAACAGCCGATCGGCCGTGCGCTGCTGCGAAGCGAGGATCGCGTTCGACAGCGGCACCACGTCGAAGCCCGCATTGGCATTGACCTCGGTCACCACGTCCAGCGGCATGCCGGTGGCGGCCGCAACCGACTTCGCGACCTCGGCGGGGTTGGCCCTGGCCCAGCGGCCGGCCTCGGCCGAACCGTCGATCAGCGCCTTCACATGCGCGGGCCAGGCCTTGGCGAAGCCGGTGTTGGCGAGCAGGAAGGAAGCGCTGTCCTCGAGCACGTCGCCCTGCCAGGCGATCACGCGGGTCTTGTTGCGGCGGCGCGCGATGGTGAAGTACGGGTCCCAGATGGCCCACGCATCGATGTCGCCGCCATCGAAGGCGAAGGCCGCATCGGCCGCGCCCAGGCCGATGCTGGTCACGGCCTTGATGTCCAGGCCCTGGCGTTCGAGCGCGGCCGCCACCAGGTTGTGCGAACTCGATCCCTTGGCATAGCCGATGCGGCGGCCCCGCAGGTCGGCGATGCTTCGGATCGGCGAATCCTCCTTCACGAGGATGCCTTCGGAGCGCGGCGTCGAGGGCTGCGCCGCCACATAGGCCACGCGCCCGCCCGAGGCCTGCAGGAAGATGCAGCCCACGTTGCCCGCATTGCCGAAGGCGACGTCACCGGTGTCCATGGCCTGCAGCAGGTTGAGGCCCGAGGTGAACTCGGCCCATTCGATGCGGATGCCCAGCGGCTCGAAGCGCTTCTCGAACACCTTGAGCTGGCGCGCCACCAACGGAATACCGGTTTTCTGGTAGCCCAGCGTCAGGGTCGATCCCTTGAGGCCGGTGGCGGCGCTCCAGGCGGAAGGGGCGGCGACCAGCGAGGCGGCGCCCGCGGCGAGAGTGAATTGGCGGCGGGTCAGCATGGCGGGATCGATTCAGCGAAAGGGGGCCAGGGTCACAGCGCACCCGCGCTCTCGGGCAGGATGCCGTTGAGCAGGTGGTCGCCGACCACGGTGAACTTGTGGCGCACCGGGTCGTGCAGCGTGTGCACGCGCGCGTTGCGCCAGTGGCGGTCGAAGGCATGCGGCGCCTGCGCGGAACGCGTGCCGCAGAGCTCGAACAGCTTGCTCGAGGCATGCAGCGCGATCTCCGAGGTCAGCACCTTGGCCTCGGCCACCGCGAGCGAGGCCGCGGCGCGGCGTTCGCGGTCGGGCCGGGCGATGGCCTCGTCAAGCGCGAGGCCCGCGCGCTGCGTCATCGCCTCGGCCGCATGCAGGCGGATCTGGATCTCGCCGACCTGCGCGATCACCAGCGCATCGACGATCGCGCGCGGCGCGCCGGCCGGCTGCGCGATCGATGCGTGCTCGCGCAAAAAGCGCACCGTGTCGTCGAGCGCGGCCTGGGCGATGCCGAGGTCGATGCCCACATGGCTGATCTGCGAGACCGCGCCCATCGGCTGCTCGCTGTAGGCGCGGTGGATCGGCAGCACGCAGAGATCGGGCAGCAGCACGTCGTCGAGGTGCACGCGGCCGCTCGCGGTGGTGCGCTGGCCGAAGCTCTGCCAGTCGTCCTCGATGCTCAGGCCCGGCGTGCCCGCCGGAATGATCGCCACCGTCTTCTCGCCGGCCGCGTTCAGGCCGATGGCCGACACGTAGTGCGCGAACAGCGCGCCGGTGGCGTAGATCTTCTCGCCGCGCAGCAGCCAGCCCCGCGGCGTGCGCTCGATCCGCAGCGGCTGCACGGCACCGTCGCGCGGCGCATCGACGTTGGCATTGCCGAAGCGGCAGCCGCGCAGGATCTCGCCGAGGAAGAAGTCCTTCTGCGCCTCGCTGCCGATGGTCGAGAGCCAGAACACGGCGCTGTTGTGGTTCTGCTGGACCTGGCCGATCGAGGCATCGGCCGCCGACAGGATCGCGAACACCCGCGCCACGGTGGCATACGACACGGCCGCGCCGCCATGGGCGCGCGGCAGGTTCATGGCCCACAGGCCGGCGCCCGAGACCTGGTCGAGCTCGCGCTCGGGCAACAGGCGCTGGCTGTCGCGCGCGGCCGCGCCTTCGACCAGTGACTTCGCCACGCGCTGCGCGGCTTCGAGCACCTCGGCGTCGGAGCGCAGCCGCTGCGCCGGCTCGACACGGCGCGCGGTCCGCGGCAGATCCGCCTGGACCTCGATCGATGCGGCCAGCGCGCTCATGCCGCCGCGCGATGCCGCGGCTTGCGGCCGAAGAACGGGTGGCTGGGATCGTTGAAGCCCGGGCGCGACGAATGGCCGGTGGTCACCAGGCCGTCGACCAGTGCCTCGTCCACATCGGTGAAGCGGTACTGCAGCGCGGGCACGTAGTCCTCCCACTGCTCGAGCGTGCGCGGCCCGGCAATGGCCGAGGTCACGAGCCGGTTGTTGAGCACCCAGGCCAGCGCGAACTGGCCCGGCGTGATGCCGCGGCCTTCCACGTGTTCCTTCACGCGCTGCGCGATCTCCAGCGACTCGGGGCGCCATTCGGTCTGCAGGATGCGCTTGTCGTCACGGCCAGCGCGCGTGCCGGGCGGCGGTGCCTCGCCGGGCCGGTACTTGGCCGTGAGCACGCCGCGCGCGAGCGGGCTGTACGACACCACGCCGAGCCCGTAGTACTCGGCCGCGGGCAGGTGTTCGGCCTCGATCTGCCGGTTCGCGAGGTTGTAGAGCGGCTGCGTCGCCACCGGCCGGTCGACATTGAGCGCATCGGCCGTGCGCGCGAACTCGGCGATCTTCCAGGCGCTGTGGTTCGACAAGCCGTAGCTGCGCAGCTTGCCCGCGCGGATCAGGTCGCCGAGCGCACGCACGGTTTCCTCCACCGGCGTCTGGCGGTCCTCGCGGTGCAGGTACAGCAGGTCGATGTGGTCGGTGCCCAGGCGCTTCAGGCTGGCCTCAACCGAGCGCACGATGCCGTGGCGCCCGGTGCCGCGGTTGTTCGGGCCTTCGATGTCGGGATCGGCATTGGCGAACTTGGTCGCCAGCACCCAGTGCTGCCGGTGCGGCGCGATCAGCTCGCCGACCACCGTCTCCGACTGGCCCTGGTTGTAGGCATTGGCGGTGTCGATGAAGTTCACGCCCTGCTCGCGCGCGCGGTCGGCGATGCGTTGCGAGGTCGCGCGGTCGGTCTGGCCGCCGAACATCATGGTGCCGAGGGTCAGCGGCGAGACGAGGATGCCGCTGCGGCCGAGCGGCCGGTAGTCGATGGTGCTCATGGGAGAAGGAAGAAGAGAGGAAGGAAGAGGCGGCGCGCGTGACGCGCCGGCATCAGAAGCGCAGTCCGGCCTGCTTCATCAGTGGCAGGATGCGGTCGCCGAAGAATTCGAGATCGGGCTTGAAGTCGTAGAAGCTCAGCTGCAGGCCGTCGACACCCGCGCGCTTGAGCTGCACGAACTGCTCGACCACCTGCTCGGGCGTGCCGATCACCTCGATGTTGCCGCCGATGGCGCGCCGCTTGGCGGTGTCGTTGCCGACCCGGCCACGCCAGGCATGGGCGTCGCTGTCGAAGCGGTTGAAGCTGGCCTGCGGGTCGACGTCGGCATGCGCCACGATCGCATCGTGGTAGGCCCAGGTCTCCTTCTCGGTCGCGCGGCTGATGACCATGGGATTGAGCAGCGTGCGCACCTCGCGGCCCACGTCGCGCGCGGCCTGTTTCACGCGCGCCGTGTGCGCGGGCAGCGCCTCGATCGCGCTCGGGAAGCTCGAGCCGGCCGGGCTGGTGATGAAGACGATGTCGGAGTAGCGCGCCGCGAACTCGATGCCGGCGTCCGAGCCGGTCGCGTTCACCAGCACGGGCCGCCCGAAGCGCGGCTTGGGCGACACGAAGGCGCCGTCGAGCTTCCACGGCGACTCGCCCTTGAACGACCAGTTCTCGGTGTCGGCCCACAGCCGCTGCACCGCCTCGAGGAACTCGGCCGCGAGCTCGTAGCGCCGGTCGTGCTCGATGCGCTGCGAGCCGAACATCTCGTGTTCGACCGCGCGGTGCCCGGTCACCACGTTGATGCCCCAGCGCCCGCCCGAGATGTGGTCGAGCGTGGCCGCGTACTTGGCCAGGTGCAGCGGATGCAGCGGCCCGTAGAGCACGTGGATGGTCGAGATCAGCAGGATGCGCTGCGTCACCGCGGTGAGCGCGGCCGTCGTCATGAAGGAGTCGAGCGCGTTGCCGTTGAACACCCCGCCGTAGCCGCCCTTGGGCAGCCATTGCGAGAGCGCGAACACCAGGTCGAAGCCCAGCCGTTCGGCCTGCAGCACCAGGTCGCGGTTGTAGTCGAAGCGCCAGTCGGTGGTGCGCGGCAAGGTCGACGCGCTCCAGCCGCCGGCCTGGATCGGCAGGAACAGGCCCAGCAGCACCGGCTGCTCGAAGGCGCGGGAGATCGGGCTGGCGGCGAATTCGGTCGGCGCGACGAAGCGCTCCCATCCGGCGATGGCGCCGGGTCGGTGTGACAGGGACATTGGAGGATTACTTTCTGCTGGCGCGGATTCTGGCCAGCAGGGGCGGGAATGGCACGCCCGTAATTCGCATATCGACATGCGGGGAGGCGCAATGGCGAAGGTGGACGGCTTTGGGGGAACACGAGAAAGCGTAGGAGCGTGGGCATGGAACTCCGCTAACCTCCTTCGGCTCGACTTTTCCCGGAGGTACATTCGCACATGTCAGCCACCCCCACCCCACCGCCCTACTACCACGGCACCAAGGCCGACCTGAACCTCGGTGACCTGATCGAGGCGGGCTACAGCTCCAACTACGGCCAGCGCAGGAAGGCCGTGTATGTCTACCTGAGCGCCACGCTCGAGGCCGCGACCTGGGGCGCCGAGCTGGCCGTCGGCGAGGGCCGCGGCCGGATCTACGTGGTGGAGCCGATCGGCCCGATCGAGGACGACCCCAACCTGACCGACAAGAAATTCCCCGGCAACCCGACGAAGTCCTACCGTACGCGGCATCCGCTGCGGATCACGGGCGAGGTGAAGGATTGGCAGGGCCATGCGCCCGAGCAGCTGCTGGCGATGCGCGAGCGCCTGGAGGAACTCAGGCGCGCGGGCATCGAGGCAATCGAGGACTGAACGCCCATACCTTGTCAGAACACCTTGCCCTCTTCGAGGTGCGTGGTCGTGCCGTTGAGATGGTGGTCGCCGATCACGCGTGCCTTCTGCTGCAGCGGGTTGTGATTGAAGATGGTGCGCAGGTTGCGCCAGTGGCGGTCGAAGTTGTGGCGGCGCGAGGTGGCGGATGCGCCGCCGGCCTCGAAGAGCCGCTCGGCCGCCTGCAGCGCGATGCGGCTCACCGCGAGCTGGGTCTTCGCGGTGGCGAGCGCGCCTTCGAGCACGAGCTGGCGCGTGCGCTCGTCCTCGTGCTCCTTCGCGGCATCGTGCCGCAGCGCCTGCGCCGAGCGATCGAGGCGCCGCGCGTTGTCCGAGACCAGCGCATCGACCGCGTGCGTGGCGGTCGCGAGGTCGCCGACCACCCATTGCGTGAAGTGGTCCTGCGCCGCGCTGTCGGCCGGGCTGTGCGCGGCCGGCCGCGCATGGTGGCGCACGTAGTCGAGCGCGTCGGCAAAGATGTTGCGCACGATGCCCGCGGCCACGGCCACCAGGTAGAGCTGGCGCAGTGACGATGCATGGCGGCGCTGCAGGGTCTTGGGGCTGCCGTACACCAGCTCGTCGGCCTGCACCTCGAGGCCCTCGAACTCCAGGCTGCCGCTCGCGGTCAGGCGCTGGCCCATGCCGTCCCAGTCGTCCTTCACGTGCAGGCCTTCGCGCCGGGTGGGCACGACGATGGCGACATCGCGGCCCTCGGGGTCGCGCACCGCGATGCTCGCGTAGTCCGAGAAGGCGGTGCCGGTGGCGTAGTACTTGCGGCCGTTGAGCACCAGGCGATCGCCATCGCGCTCGAGCGCGGTGGTCACGGTGCCCGACTTGGGCGTGCCGAGCTCGGTGAAGGCGCCGCCGAACAGCGCACCCTCGCGCACGCGCGCCAGTTGCAGCTCGCTGTTCGCATCGGGTGGCGCGGTGGTCCAGAGCTCGATCGCGTTGTAGTGGATGCGCAGCGCATGCGCGACGTTGGAGTCGGCGGCGGCGAGCGTCGCGACCACCTCGATCAGGTCCTCGACCGAGCCGCCGGGACCGCCGCGCTCGGGCGGCACGCGCAGCGCGCCGAGGCCCGAGGCGCGGAACAGCGCGAAGGCCTCGAAGGGCAGCACGCGGTCGCGTTCGCGCTGCGAGGCGCCTTGTGCAATGGCCGCGGCCAGCGCGGGCAGGCGATCGAGCAGGGTCTGGAGGTCGGGCGCCTGCGCGGCGCGATCGGGTGCGTTCATCGGTGAAGGTGCGGTCAGCGAGCGGTCGAGGATGAACGCAGTATGGGCGCGCGGCATGGCCGTTTCCCGCATAAGAAAACTCGCATTCCTGCAATGGCGAACGGGCACGGATCGCGTGGAGCACGGCGCATTTCCAAACGCGAAAAGATGCTAAGCGCGCGCTTGGATTTCGCGGGGATATCCCAGACCATCGGCGGCCCAACCGCTAACCAGTCAGAGAATGAAATTCGATCGATGGGCGCTGCGCGTCGCCCTCGCCGCGGCAGTGGCCGCCGCGCTCCCGGGCGCCTTCGCGCAGGGCACCGCACCCTCCCCCCAACCCATCGACGGCGGCACGCTGACGCTCGCGGTGTCGCAGGAGCCGACCTCGCTGGTGTCCTTCCTCGACACCAAGACCGACAACCGCAACATCAGTGCGAAGATCACCGAGGGCCTGCTGCGCTACGACGCGCAGTTCCGCGCGCAGCCGCTGCTCGCCACGTCGTGGCAGGTCAGCGCCGATGGCCTGAAGTACACCTTCAAGCTGCGCCCCGGCGTGAAGTGGCACGACGGCCGCGACTTCGGCGCGGAGGACGTGCGCTATTCGATCCTCACGCAGAAGAAGCAGGGACCGCGCGGGCGCATCACGCTCGCGAACGTGGAACGCGTCGACGCGCCCGATCCGCTGACCGCGGTGATCGTGCTGTCGAAGCCCGCGCCCTTCCTGCTGAAGTCGCTGTCTTCGGCCGAACTGCCGATCGTGCCCTCGCACCGCTACGCCGACGGCGAGCCGCTGGGCAATCCCAATGTCACTGCGCCGGTGGGCACCGGTCCCTTCGTGTTCGACCAGTGGGTGCGCGGCAGCCACCTGGTGCTCAAGAAGAATCCGAACTACTGGCGCAAGGGCTATCCGCACCTCGACCGCGTGATCGTGAAGTTCGTGCGCGATCCGGCCGCGATCTCCACCGCGGTCGAGACCGGCGAGGTCGACGCGGCGCTCGGCGTGGGGCTGGCCGACCTCGAACGGCTCGAGAAGAACCCGAAGCTCAAGGTCGACGCCACCTACGACGCCTTCCTCAACAACGCCTCGTTCCTCGAGTTCAACCTCGAGAACCCGGTGCTCGCGAACCCGAAGGTGCGGCATGCGATCGCGCAGGCGATCGACCGCAACTTCATCCGCGACACCATCTACCACAAGCGCGTGGAGGTGGTGAACTCTCCGATCCCGCGCGTGCTGGCCGACTACTACGACGACAGCACCTTCCGCTATCCCTTCGACGTGACCGCGGCCAACCGCCTGCTCGACGAGGCCGGCCAGCCGCGCGGCGCGGGCGGCACGCGCTTCTCGCTGCGGCTGAGCTACATCCCGGGCGCGGAATTCAAGCGCACCAGCGACTACCTGCGCGCGGCCTTCTCGCGCATCGGCGTCAAGGTCGAGATCGTCGACGGCGACCTGCCCACCTTCCTCAAGCGCGTCTACAGCACGCGCGACTTCGACATCAACCTCAACGGCCTGGGCCGGCTGTTCGACCCGACGGTGGGCGTGCAGCGCATCTACTGGGGCGACGGGGTGCGCAATCCGCTGATCTGGATCAATGCCTCGCACTACGACAACCCGCAGGTCGACGCGCTGTTCCGCCAGGCCGCGGTCGAACTCGACGGCGCGAAACGCGCGACCCAGTTCCGCCAGATCCAGCAGATCGTCGGCCGCGAGCTGCCGGTGGTGCCGCTGGTCACGGTGCATTCGGCGCTGCAGGTCTACAGCACCCGCGTGCACGAACTCAACAACAGCATCGACCTCACGGCCGGCGACTTCGCCGATGCCTGGATCGAACCCCGCAAGTAAGACAGACGGACGCAACGCCATGAGCCTCCAGGACATCACGAACGATCAACTGCACGCGCTGAGCTTCGCCAGCGCCGGCGAACAGGCCCGCGCGCTGGCCGAGGGCCGCGTCAGCGCGGTGGCGCTGCTCGAGCACCTGCTCGCGCGCATCGACCGCTTCGACGGCGCGCTCAACGCGGTGCCCGTGCGCGACGACGAGCGCGCCCGCGCCGCGGCACGCGAGGCCGACGCGGCGCTCGCGCGCGGCGAGCGCCGGCCGCTGCTGGGCGTGCCGGTCACGGTGAAGGAATCCTTCGACGTGGCGGGCCTGGTCACGAGCAGCGGCAACCCGGCCTTCGCCGACAACGTGGCGCGCGCGGACTCGCTCGCGGTGGCCGCGCTGCGCGAGGCCGGCGCGGTGATCGTCGGCAAGAGCAACGTGCCGCTGGGCCTGGCCGACCTGCAGAGCTACAACGCGGTCTACGGCATCAGCAACAACCCCTGGGACCCGGCGCGCACGCCGGGCGGATCCTCGGGCGGCTCGGCCGCGGCGCTGGCCGCGGGCTACGTGGCGCTGGAGATCGGCACCGACATCGGCGGCTCGATCCGCATTCCCGCGCACTTCAACGGCGTGTACGGCCACAAGCCGACCGCCGGCCTGGTGGCGCTGCGCGGCACCGGCGTGCCCTCGGGCCGCCATGCCGAGCGCGACCTGGTGGTGGCCGGGCCGCTCGCGCGCACGGCGTCCGATCTCGAGCTGGCGCTCGGCCTGCTGATCAATCGCGACCCGCTGCTGGCCAAGGGCTGGAAGGCGAGCCTGCCGCCGGCGCGCCATGCGCGGCTGTCCGATTTCCGCGTCCTGGTGATCGACCAGTGGCCCGGCAACGAGCGCAGCGTGCATGAGCGCCAGGTGAGCGAGCGCGTGGTCGACCGGCTTCGCACGCAGGGCGTGCAGGTGAGCCGGCCGGCCGACCTGCCGCCGGGTCTGCTGCCCGACCTGGTGCGCTCGCACCGCGTCTATCGCAGCCTGCTGGGCTCGTCGCTGGCCGCGCCGCCCGCGCTCAGCGAGGCCGCGCAGCAGCGGCTGGAAGCACTCTCGCCCGAGGACGACAGCGCCGACGCTGCCTGGCTGCGTGCCTCCACGCTGCGCCACAGCCAGTGGCTGCAGGACCACGAGGCGCGCGTGGCGCTGCGCCACCAGTGGGAACGCTTCTTCGCGCAGTTCGACGTGGTGGTGACGCCGGTGGCGCCGCTGCCGGCCTTCCGCCATAACCACAGCGAGCCCAAGGATGCGCGCACCTATCCCGTGGCCTTCGAGGACGGCACGCGCGAGGTGCGCTTCCTCGACCTGTTCGCCTGGGCCGGGCTGCCGGTGCTGCCGGGCCTGCCGGCCACCAGCTTCCCGATCGGGCTCGACGACGAGGGCCTGCCGGTGAGCGCGCAGGCGGTCGGCGCCTACCTCGAGGACCGCACCACCATCGCCTTCGCGCGGCTGCTCGAGGAGGCCTATGGCGGCTTCATCGCGCCGCCGGGCTACGAGGACAGCGTGGCCGCGCCCACGACACCTGCCGCCCCGACCGCGCCCGCCGCATGACGCCGACGCCTCCGATCAGCCGCCGGCATTTCCACCGGCGGCTCGCAGGGCTGCCGCTCGCGCTGGCCGCGGTGCCGGCCGCCGCGGCAAATGCCACGCCCGATGCCGCGCCCCATACCGCACCGGACACCGCGCCGCGCCACAAGCCCGGCAGCGTCGTCACCCTGCTCACCGCGCTCGAGCCGCCCACGCTGGTGGGCCTGGTCAACTCCGCGGCCGGCACCTTCCTGGTGTCGCCCAAGGCGGTCGAGGGCCTGCTGAGCTACGACTTCGACCTGCGCCCACGCCCGCAGCTCGCCGTGGCCTGGGAGGTGCAGCCCGACGGGCTGCAATACACCTTCAGGCTGCGCCGCGGCGTGAAGTGGCACGACGGCCGCCCCTTCACCTCGGCCGACGTGGCCTTCTCGATCCTCGCGCTCAAGCAGTCGCATCCGCGCGGGCGCGCCACCTTCGCGAGCGTGAGCGAGGTGCGCACGCCCGATGCCCACACCGCGGTGCTGGTGCTGAGCAAGCCCGCGCCCTTCCTGCTGACCGCGCTGGCGGCCGCCGAATCGCCGATCGTGCCGCGCCATGTCTACGAGGGTCGCGATCTCGCGAGCCATCCGGCCAACAACGCGCCGATCGGCACCGGGCCCTTCGTGTTCAAGGAATGGCAGCGCGGCAGTCACATCATCTACGAGCGCAACCCCGACTACTGGGATGCCGGCAAGCCCTACATCGACCGCTTGGTGGTGCGCTTCGTGCCCGACCCCGCGGCGGCCGCGGCCGCGCTCGAGAGCGGCACGGTCGACCTGGCCGGCGCGACGCCGGTGCCGATCCCCGACCTCGACCGGCTCAAGGCACTGCCGCACCTGAGCCTGGACACGCGCGGCAACGAGTACTTCAACAACTCGACCACGCGCATCGAGTTCAACCTCGACAACCCCTACTTCAGCCACGCCAAGGTGCGCCAGGCGGTGGCCCATGCGATCGACCGCGAGGTGATCCTCAAGACCGTGTGGTACGGCTACGGCCTGGCCGCGCCGGGCCCGATCTCGCCGGTGCTGCGCGCCTTCTACGAGCCCGCGGCGGGCGTGCCGGGCTTCGACCGCAAGCGCGCCGAGGCACTGCTCGACGAGGCCGGCTTTGCGCGCGGCGCCGACGGCGTGCGCTTTCGCGTGAGCCACGACGTGTTCGACGGCGGCGGCAACCGCGTGGGCCAGTACATCCGCCAGGCGCTCGCGCGCGTGGGCATCGACGTGACGGTGCGCACGCAGGAGTTCGGCGCCTACATCAAGCGCGTCTACACCGACCGCGACTTCGACTTCAACAACCAGGGCATGAGCCAGATGTTCGATCCCGCGGTCGGCATCCAGCGCTTCTACTGGTCGAAGAACTTCCGCCCCGGCGTGCCCTTCTCCAACGGCGCGCACTACGACAACCCCGAGGTCGACCGGCTGCTCGAGGCCGCGGCGGTCGAGAACGATGCCGCGAAGCGGCGCGCGCTCTATGCCGAGTTCCAGCGCGTGATCGCGCGCGAGCTGCCGACCATCGGCCTCGTGGCGGTGGCCCAGGTCACGGTGGCGAATCGCCGCATCGGCGGCCACACGGTCGGCGCCGAGGGCCTGTCGGGCAACTTCGCCGATCTTCACCTCAAGGGATGAGCATGCAGGACTGGAACATGGAGCGCCGCGCCTGGCTGCAGGCCGGCGCGGGACTCGGGCTCGCGGGCCTGGCCTCGCCGTTCGCGGCGGTGTCCGCGCTCGCGCAGGGCCGCGACGCGGGCACGCCGGTGCGCGGCGGCACGCTGACCGTGCTGATCGATCCCGAGCCGCCCACGCTCACCACCATCGCGCATTCGGCCGGCGCCTCGGTGCTGATCTCGGCCAAGACCACCGAGGGCCTGCTGAGCTACGGCTTCGACCTCTCGCCGCAGCCGCAGCTCGCGACCGCCTGGAGCGTGAGCGCCGACGGGCTGCAGTACAGCTTCACCCTGCGCCGCGGCGTGAAGTGGCACGACGGCCGGCCCTTCACCTCGGCCGACGTCGCGCATTCGATCGGCCTGCTCAAGCAATATCACCCGCGCGGGCGCGCCACCTTCTCGAGCGTGTCGGAGGTGCGCACGCCCGATGCGCACACCGCGATCCTCGTGCTGTCGAAGCCGGTGCCCTACCTGATCACCGCGCTGTCGGCGGCCGAGTCGCCGATCGTGCCGAAGCACCTCTACGAGAACGGCAAGGCCGACGCCAACCCGGCCAACAACGCGCCCGTGGGCACCGGCCCCTTCGTCTTCAAGGAATGGGTGCGCGGCAGCCACGTGAGCTACGAGCGCAACCCCGACTACTGGGACAACCCCAAGCCCTACGTCGACCGGCTGATCGTGCGGTTCATTCCCGACGCCGCCGCGCGCGCGGCCGCGATCGAGAAGGGCGAGGTGCACCTGAGCCCGGGCACGCCGGTGCCGCTGGGCGACGTGGAGCGGCTGCGCGCCAGGCCGAACCTGGTGTTCGAGCCGAACGGCTACCAGTACATCAACAACGTCTCGCGCGTGGAGTTCAACCTCGAGAACCCCGCGCTGCAGGACCTGCGCGTGCGCCAGGCGATCGCGCATGCCATCAACCGCCAGGTGGTGCAGAAGACCGTGTGGTACGGCCAGGGCCGGTTGATTCCGGGGCCGGTGCATCCGGCGCTCGCGAAGTTCTACGTGCCCGACCTGCCGGTGCTGCCGCACGATCCGAAGCAGGCCGAGGCCCTGCTCGACGCGGCGGGCCTCGCGCGCGGCAAGGCCGGCCCCAACCTGCGGCTCAAGCTCGCGCTGACGCCCATTCCCAACGAGGGCGGCCAGCGCACCGCCGAGTACCTGAAGCAGAGCCTGGGGCGCATCGGCATCGAGGTCACGATCAACGCGACCGACTTCGCGACCTACGTGCGCCGCATCTATGCCGACCGCGCCTTCGACCTGCACGTGAGCGTGATGAGCAACACCTTCGACCCCACCGTGGGCATCCAGCGCCTGTACTGGTCGAAGAACTTCAAGAAGGGCCTGCCGTTCTCCAACGGCTCGGGCTACAACAACCCCGAGGTCGACCGGCTGCTCGAGGCGGCCGCCATCGAGACCGACGAGGCGCGCCGGCGCCAGGCCTTCGCCGAGTTCCAGCGCCACATCGTGCGCGACCTGCCCGACATCACGTTATTGGCACTCGACAACTACACCATCGCCGACCGCCGCGTGCGCGGCCACACGGTCAGCGCCGACGGCATCGCCGGCAACCTGGCCGGTGCGTGGATCGGCACCTGATCGACAGTGAAAGGAAACCTCTCCATGACCACCGCCACCACCGACCGCCCCGACGTGCTCTGGTACACCCGCTGCCCCGTGCCCTCGCCACTGGGCATTGCCGCGCGCCAGGGCTGGCTGGCCCAGACCTTCGCCGAGGAAGGCATCGCGATCGAATCGATCATCGACTCGAAGGACCGCAGCATCCGCGAGAGCCACTTCGACCACCACCTGGCCTGGTCCTTCCGCCAGGGCGGCAACATCCCGCCAATCTGGGCCCGCGCCAACGGCCGCGCAACGCGGCTGGTGGCGATCACCTGGACCGACGAGTTCCAGGCCATCGTGACGCTGCCGGGGCGCGGCATCGCGTCGATCGAGCAGCTCGCGGGCCGGCGCTTCGCGGTGCCGCGCCGGGTCAACGACCTGATCGACTTCCATCGCGCCACCGCGCTCAAGGGCGTGGTGTCGGCGCTGTCGCTGGCCGGCCTCACGACCGAGGACCTCACGCTGGTGCAGCTGCCGATCGAGGAGTCGGTGATCCTCGCGCAGGGCGAGCCCAGCCTGTTCGGGCTGCGCCGGCGCCATCCCTATTTCCGCGAGGTCGAGGCGCTGGTGCGCGGCGAGGTCGACGCGATCTTCGTCAAGGGCGCCGAGGGCCTGGTGGTCGCGAACCTGATCGGCGCCCAGGTGGTGGCCGAGTTCGGCAGCCATCCCGATCCGAAGATCCGCATCAACAACGGCACGCCGCGCGTGCTGACGGTCGATGCGGCGCTGTCCGAGCGGCGGCCCGACCTGGTGCTGCGCCTGCTCGAGGTGGTCGAGCGCGCGGGCCGCTGGGCCGAGGACCATCCCGACGAGACGGTGCGCTTCGTGGCGCGCGAGATCGCCACCAGCGAGGAGGCGGTGCTGGCCTCGAACGGGCCCGAGGTGCACCGGCACCTGGGCATCGGGCTCGACGCGCCGCTGGTCGAGGCGATCGGGCATTTCAAGGACTTCCTGCTGCAGTGGGGCTTCCTGCCGGGCGACTTCGACCTCGGCGACTGGGTCGACGCCGAGCCCTTGCGTGCGTTGCGTGCCGGCAAGGCGGCCGCGCCCGAAGCCGCCGTGCTCGCCGCCGCATGAGCGCCGCCAACGCCAACCCGACGCCGCGCATCCTCGTGACGGGTGCCACCGGCCGGCTCGGCCGCCTGCTGGTGCCTCGGCTGCGCGAGCGCGGCGCGGTGGTGCGCGCCTTCACGCGGCAGGTGGCGAACGCCGCCGCGCTGGCCGACCAGAGCCGGCACGAGCGCGCGCCCTTCGAGGTGGCGGTGGGCGACCTCGAGGACCGGGCCTCGCTGCGGCGCGCCTTCGAGGGCGTCTCGCACCTGTTCCTGCTGTCGCCGATCGTGCCCGCGCTGGCCGCGCAGCAGATCGCCGCCATCGAGGCCGCGGCCGAGGCCGGCGTGCGCCGCATCGTCAAGCTCTCGGGCTCGCACTGGACCATCGAGCCGCCGGGCCGTTCGCTGTCGGGCGACGCGCATGCGCGCATCGAAGCCGCGCTGGCCGCCTCGGGCATCGCGCACCGCGTGCTGCGCCCCAATGCCTGGACGCAGGTGGTGCTGGCGCGGCTGGCGGCCGAACTGGCCGCGGGCGATGTGCTGCATGCGCCGCCGGGCCTGCCGCGCGTGGCCTACATCGATGCGCGCGACATCGCCGACGTGGCGGTCGAGGCGCTGCTGAACGATGCGGACGACGCGCCGCCCGGCCCCTGGGTGCTGACCGGTGCGCGCGCCGTCGACCATGGCGAGCTCGCGCGCATCGCCGCCGGCCTCAGCGGCCGGCCGGTGGTGGCCGAACCGCTGTCACCGCAGGAACTCGCGGCACGCCAGGCGCAGGCGCCCTCGCCCTACATCGCGCAGGTGCATGCGCAGTTCGCCGCGCTGATCGGTGCCGGCGAGGCGGCCACCGTCACCGACACGGTGGAGCGCGTGCTGGGCCGGCCACCACGGCGCATCGAGGACTTCGTGACCGAGTCGCTCGCGGCCTGAACCGCATGTGCTTATGCGGAAGGCTTCGTAGCCGCGCGCACCGGCGGCCGTTAAGGTGCCGCCGGTTTTCACCGTCCCCATTCCATGTCCTCACTCGCCGATCTCGCGGCGCCCGCCACCGGCGCGGCGCCCTCTTCCCTCCCCGAACGCGTGCCCGCCATCGATGCAGCCATCCTGCAGCGCTGGCTGCAGGACGGCGACGAACTCGCGCTGCTCGACATCCGCGAGCACGGCCAGTACGGCGAGGGCCATCCCTTCTTCGCGGTGCATGCGGCCTACAGCCGGCTCGAGCCCGAGGTGGCGCGGCTGGTGCCGCGCCGCGCGACCCGCACCGTGCTGTTCGACGACGGTATCGACGGCGATGCGCTGGCCCGGCGCGCGGCCCTGCGGCTGGCCGCGCTCGGCTGGTCCGGCGTCTCGGTGCTGGCCGGCGGCGCGCCGGCCTGGGAAGGCGCGGGCCGCACACTGTTCAAGGGCGTGAACCTGCCTTCGAAGACCTTCGGCGAGGTCGCCGAGCATGCCTTCGAGGTGCCGCACATCGACGCGCCCACGCTGGCGCGCTGGCAGCGCGAGGCCGAGCCCTTCGTGCTGCTCGACGGCCGCACGCTCGAGGAACACCGCAAGATGACGCTGCCCGGTGCCATTCCCGTGCCCAACGGCGAACTGGCGCTGCGCTGGCGCACCCAGGTGAGCGACGAGCGCACGCCGATCGTGGTGCACTGCGCGGGCCGCACCCGCAGCATCGTCGGCGCGCAGATCCTGCGCGACCTCGGCGTGCCCAACCCGGTGTTCGCGCTCGAGAACGGCACCCAGGGCTGGGCGCTGGCCGGCCTCGCGCTCGAACGCGGCAGCCGCCGCGCGCTGCCGGCCGCGCCCGATGCGGCGCAGCACGAAGCCGCGCGCGCGAGTGCCGAGGCCGCCGCGCGGCGCTTCGGCGTGCCGGTGCTGTCGCACGCCGCGGCACAGGCTTGGCTCGACGACGCCAACCGCACCGCCTTCGTGTTCGACGTGCGCACGGCCGAGGAATTCGCGGCCGGCAGCCTGCCCGGCGCGCGCCATGCACCGGGCGGCCAGTTGCTGCAGGCCACCGACCTGCAGATCGGCGTGCGCCATGCGCGCGTGCTGGTGCTCGACGACGATGGCGTACGCGCGCCGGTCATCGCGCTGTGGCTGCGCCGGCTGGGCCTCGAGGCCGCGCTGGTCGAAGGCGGCCTCGCGAGCGGGCTGCGCGTGCCCGAGGGCGCGCCGCCGACGCTGGGCCCGGTGCCCGCTTCGGCTTCGGCCGGGCAGCTCGCCGCGCTGCCCGAGGGCACGGTGCTGCTCGACCTGCGCGCGTCGCCGGCCTACCGCCAGGCCCATGTGCACGGCGCGCGCTGGTCGATCCGCCCGCGCCTGCTGGCCGATGCGCGCACCGCCACCGGTGACGACACGCGCCGCCCGCTGCTGCTGATCGCGCCCGACGCGCTGGTGGCACGGCTCGCCGCCGCCGACCTGCGCGATGCCGGCTGGCCCGCGCCCACCTGGACCACGCACGAGACGCTCGCGGCCGCGGGCCACGGCGTCGAGGCCACGCCCGCGTCGCCCGGCGATGCCGAGGCCATCGACTACCTGTTCTTCGTGCACGACCGGCACGACGGCAACCTCGACGCGGCGCGCCGCTACCTCGACTGGGAGCTGGGCCTGATCGCGCAATGCGCGAGCGACGAGCTGGCCGTGTTCCGGCCGCACGGCGAAGCGACCCGAGGCTTGCACGGAAAAGCGCATATCGATAGTTGAAGGCCTTCGTTGCGACGGCAGGCGCGGCCTCGGAAGATCGCCGCCTGCCCTGCTTCGCCCCTTTCATTCGATGACTTCCCGTCCGCGTTCGCGTTTCTCCCCCTCTTCCTCCCGATTCGCCGCCGCGGCGCTCGCCACCCTGCTCGGCCTGGTCGGCGCGGCCCATGCCGACGCCACGCTCGACCGCATCAAGCAGCGCGGCAAGGTCGCGATCGGCGTGGTGGTCAACGGCGGGCCCTTCGGCTCGATCGACCCGGCCACCCAGCAGCTCGTGGGCTGGAACCCCGACCTCGCGCGCGATCTCGCCAAGCAGCTCGGCGCCGAAGTCGAGCTGGTGCAGGTGCAGCCGGCCAACCGGGTGCAGTTCCTGCAGTCGGGCAAGGTCGACCTGCTGATCGCCTCGATGGAATACAACGCCGACCGCGGCGAGATCCTCGGCCATGCGCCGACGCCGTTCTACCGCGTGGGCGGCACGGCCGCCGTGCTCAAGACCAGCGGCATCGCCAAGTGGGAGGATCTGCGCGGCAAGACCGTGTGCGCCTCGCAGGGCAGCAGCTTCGTGAAGCCGCTGCAGGAACAGTACGGCGCCCAGGTGCGCGGCTTCAAGACCGCGCAGGAATCGCTGCTGGCGCTGCGCGGCGGCAACTGCGTGGCCGCCGTGCACGACGCCACGCTGATCCAGCCGCTGCTGCGCAGCAATCCCGAGTGGGCCGCCTACGCCGCGCCGATCCGCGACGAGATCCTGCCCGCGCCCTCGGTGGTCTGGGCCCGCAAGGGCGAGGCCGACACCATCGCCGCCGTCGACAAGGTGGTGAAGCAGTGGCACCGCAGCGGCTGGCTGATCGAGACCGAGAAGCGCAACGGCATCGAGCCGCCGCAGCCGCTGCTGCCCGAGCTGCAGGCCAAGCTGCGCGCCGCGCCCTGAACCCACGGCCACGGCCCCGTCCGGCCCGCCCGCATCGCAACCTTCCGTTCGCCGTGAGCGGCGCCCCTGAACCGGCGCCGCGCCCTGCCCTTTCCGTTCGCGCCATGAAGCCACGCTCCTCCACCGACACACCATCGTCGGCGCGCCAGCCATGAACGACGCCGGACTGCTCGCGCAGGCCGTGGCCGCGCTCAAGACCCTGGGCCTCAACTACGCCTTCGTGCTCGACGCGGGCGAGCGCCAGGCCTTCCTGCGCGGGCTGCTCGTCACCTTCGAGCTCTGCGTGCTGACCGTGCCCTGCAGCCTCGCGGCCGGCGTGGCGATCGCGGCCGCGCTGACCTCGCCGCGGCGCTGGGTCGCGCTGCCGGCGCGTGCCTTCGTGGAGCTCACGCGCAACACGCCGACGCTGGTGCAGCTCTATTGCGCCTTCCTCGTGCTCAACATGCTGATCACGCAGCAGCTCCAGGGCCTCGGCGGCAATCCGCTGACGCCCTTCGTCTGGGTGGTGATCGTGGTGGCGCTGCACAAGGGCGTGTTCCATGCCGAGGCGCTGCGCGCGGGCATCGAGGCGGTGCCGCGCGTCACGCTCGAGGCCGCGCGCTCGCTGGGCTTCTCGCAGCGCCAGCTGCTGTGGCGCGTCGAGCTGCCGCTGGCGCTGCGCTTCGCGCTGCCCTCGCTGGTCAACAACCTGGTCGACCTGGTCAAGATGACCGCGGTGGCCTCGGCCATCGCCGTGGGCGACGTGACCTACGAGTCGATCATGATCTGGACGCAGCGCGACAACGTGCTCGAGCTGCTGCTGCTGATCCTGCTGTACTTCGGCCTGCTGACCTGGCTCGTGAGCCTGGCCGGGCGCTGGCTCGAGGCGCGCTGGCGGATGCCCGGCTATGGCCAGTGAGATCGCCGCGGCACCGGCCGCTCCCCCGCTCGGCGCCGAAGCCGGCACCAGCCTCGTCGCGCACCTCGATCCGCGCCGCCATCCCTGGCTCGCCGCGCTGGCCGCCGTGCTGCTGCTGATCGCGGCCTGGAGCGCCACCGGCACCACGCCCGTCGCGCTGCGCCACCTGTGGCAATGGTCGCCCACGCTGCTGCTGGGCTTGCTCACCAACGTCCAGATCAGCGTGCTCGCGATGGCGATCGGCACCGCCGTGGGGCTGCTGGTGGGCGCGCTGTCGTTCTCGCCGTTCGCGCCGGTGCGCGGGGCCACGCGCTGGTACGTGCAGTTCTTCCGCAACGCGCCGGTGCTGGTGCTGATCTATTTCACCACCTACGTGTTTCCGTTCGAGCTGCGGCTGGTGGCCTGGACCGTGCCCTTCCCCGACTGGCTCAAGGTGGTGCTGGGCCTCGCGCTGCCCACCAGCGCGGTGGTGGCCGAGATCTTCCGCGGCGCGATCCAGTCGATCCCGAGCGCGCAATGGGAGGCGGCGCAGTCGCTGGCCTTCCGGCGCGGCGAGATCTTCCGGCTGATCGTGCTGCCGCAGTGCCTGCGCCGCATGCTGCCGCCGTGGATGAACCTCTACGCGAGCATCACGATGAGCACGGCGCTGTCCTCGCTGGTCGGCGCGCACGACGTGGTCGACGCCGCCCAGGTCGCGAGCAACACGGTGGCGCGCACCGACTTCACGGTGCTGGTCTATTTCACGCTGCTCGCCGTGTTCTTCGCCTACTGCTACCCGATCGCCCGCGCCACGCGCGCGCTGGAACGCCGCCATGCCCGCCACTGAGACCGCCACCCCCATTTCCAACACGCCCCTGGTCGCCCTGCGCGACGTGGAGCTCGCTTTCGGCGCCAACGCGGTGCTGCGCGGCATCTCGCTCGAGGTGCAGCGCGGCCAGGCGGTGTCGATCATCGGGCCCTCGGGCTCGGGCAAGTCGACCATCCTGCGCTGCATCACCGGGCTGCTGCGCCCGCAGCGCGGCGAGATCCGCGTCGGCGACACGCGCGTGGACGCGCTGCGCGCCGAGGCCGAGTTCATCGCGCTGCGCAAGCGCGTGGGCTTCGTGTTCCAGCAGTACAACCTGTTCCCGCACCTCACGGTGCTCGAGAACCTGGTGATCGCCCCCACGCGCGTGGCCGGCCGCGAGCGCGCCGCCGCCGAGCGCGAGGCGCGCGAGCTGCTCGACAAGGTACGGCTCTCGCACAAGGCCGCGGCCTATCCGGGCGAGCTCTCGGGCGGCCAGCAGCAGCGCGTGGCGATCGCGCGCGCGCTCGCGATGCGGCCCGAGCTGATGCTGTTCGACGAGGTGACCTCGGCGCTCGACCCCGAGACCGTGGGCGAGGTGCTGACCGTGATCCGCGACCTGGTGCGCGAAGGCCTGACCTGCGTGCTGGTGACGCACGAGATGCGCTTCGCCGAGGAGATCAGCGACACCGTCTACTTCACCGAGGCCGGCGTGATCGTCGAGCACGGCCCGCCCGCGCGCATCTTCCGCGCGCCCGCCAGCGACCGCACGCGCGCCTTCCTGCACCGCGCGCTCGGCGACGGCGCGCGCGACCGCTCCGACGAGGCGGACGCCGCCGTGCCCGCGCGCCGCCCCGCCCCCTTCCCCGAAACGCTGCCCTTCGACCGACTGCGCTTCGCCCTCTGACCCACCGAGGCTCCCCATGACCACTTCCCAGAACGACACGACCGCCATCGCGGCACAGCGCCGCATCGCCGTCGACCAGGCCCTGGCCGACATCCGCGCCATCGCCGCCGCCCAGGCACTCGACCGCGCGGTGCTCGCGCGCATCACGGCGCGGCTCGAGAAGCTTGCGGCCCACACCGCCCTGTTCACGCGCGAGGACTTCCCGCCACCGGCTGCGAGCGAAGGCGTGGGCGCCTCCACGCGCTACCGGCTCAACCCCGGGGACGGCGACGACGACGTGGCGCTCTACCTGAACTCGATCAACCCCGGCAAGACCTCGATCCCGCACAACCACACGACCTGGGCCACCATCGTGGCGGTCGAGGGCCAGGAGGAGAACCGCGTCTACCGCCGCACCGACGACGGCAGAGATCCCGCGCAGGCGCGGCTCGAACTCGAACGCGAGGTGACGGTGCAGCCCGGCACCTCGATCGCTTTCCTGCCCGAGGACCTGCACAGCATCCACGTGATCGGCGACCGGCCCACGCTGCATTTCCATCTCTACGGCCAGCCGCTCGAGACGCTGTCGCGCCGCATCGGCGTGAACCTCGAGACCGGCGCGATCGTCAACTACAACGCGACGCAGCTGCAGCCGAGCAAGGCGGTGGCATGAGCGCCGCGCCGGGCCGCCCCAAGCAAGCTCGCACCGCAGTGCGAAGCACGAAGGTACTCCGATGAACGCGGCCAACGGCTTGAACGACGCGACGCGGTTGCTGCACGCGGGCGCGCCGCAGCTGCGCGCCGGCTCGGGCCCGGTCAGCGTGCCCGTGGTGCGCACGAGCACCGTGCGCTTCGAGAACACTGCCGCCCATGCCGATCATCACCACCGCCGCGCCGCGGGCGAGCGCGTGGCCTCCTACGGCCGCCATGGCCTCGACACGCACCGCGCGCTCGAGGATGCGGTGACCGCGCTCGAGGGCGGGCACCGCGCCTTCCTCACGCCCTCGGGCCTGTCGGCGATCACGCTGGTGCTGCTCGCGCTGCTGTCGCCCGGCGACCATGCGCTGGTGGCCGATGGCGTGTATGCGCCGCTGCGGCGCGTCGACAGCACCCTGCTCAAGCGGCTGAACATCACGGTCGAATACTTCTCGCCCGCGCACGACGACCTGGCGAGCCTGCTGCGGCCCAACACACGGCTGCTGTACCTCGAGTCGCCGACCTCGCTGCTCTACGAGGTGCTCGACCTGCCCGCGCTCAGCAAGATCGCGCGCGAGCGCGGCGTGACCGTGGCCACCGACAACACCTGGAGCGGCGGCTGGTTCTACAAGCCGCTCGCGCTCGGCGCCAACATCTCGATCCAGGCCGCCACCAAGTACATCTCGGGCCATTCCGACCTGATGCAGGGCATCGTGGTGGTCGACAGCCCCGCGCTGGCCGCGAAGCTGCTGAGCGCGCACGAGGCGCTGGGCCTGACCATCGGCGCCGACGACGCCTACCTGGCGCTGCGCGGCCTGCGCACGCTGCCGGTTCGGCTGGCGCAGCATCAGCGCAATGCCACCGAGGTCGCGCGCTTCCTGCAGCAGCAGCCGCAGGTCGGCCGCGTGTATTACCCGGCGCTGCCCGAGGACCCGGGCCATGCGCTGTGGCGGCGCGACTTCAGCGGCGCGAGCGGCCTGGTGTCCTTCGCGTTCCGCGATGCCACGGCCGCCGAGGCCGATGCCTTCGTCGACGCACTCACGCTGTTCGGCATCGGCGCCTCGTGGGGCGGCTACGAGAGCCTGGCGCTCGCGGCCCAGCCCGAGCGGCTGCGCGAGCACCGCCAATGGCAGGGCAACGCGCCGGTGGTGCGGCTGCATGTCGGCCTCGAGGATCCGGGCGACCTGGTGGCCGACCTGGCGCGGGCCTTCGCGAAGGCGACGCCGACCACTACCGCGCCCGCAGCCGCGCCCGCACCCGTGCCGGCCCCCGCCGCGGCGCCGTTCCGTGAATTGAGCGCAGGCGCGCACCTGCTCTGAGTCTTCCCTTCCTCTCCCGTTTTTCCCGTACCGTCGTCATGTCCTCGCACTCCTCCTCCCCCACCGTCCCCGTCATCGACCCCCGCGTGCGCGTGGCGGTCGACGTCGGCGGCACCTTCACCGACATCGTGCTGCTGCGCGGCGAGCGCAAGCACACCGTGAAGGTGCTCACCACGCCGGCGGCGCCCGAGCAGGCCGTGTTCGACGGCGTGGCGGAGGTGCTGCAGCACGCCGGCGCGGCCTGGGCCGACGTCGACCTGCTGATCCTCGGCACCACGCTGGCCACCAACGCGCTGATCGAGCGCAAGGGGGCGCCCACGGCGCTGCTGACCACGCACGGCTTCCGCGACCTGGTCGAGATCGGGCTGGAGGACCGCTTCGCGCAGTACGACGTGTTCCTCGACAAGCCGGCGCCGCTGGTGCCGCGCCACTGGCGCCATGGCGTGGTCGAGCGCACCGACGCGGCCGGCCGCGTGGTCACGCCGCTCGACGAGGCCCAGGTGGCCGTGCTCGCGCGCCAGCTCGTGGCCGACGGCATCGAGAGCGTGGCCGTGTGCTTCCTGCACGGCTATGCGAACCCCGTGCACGAGCGCCGCGTGCGCGAGCTGCTGCGCGAGCATGCGCCGCAGCTGTGGGTGTCGCTGGCCTCCGACGTCTGCCCCGAGATCCGCGAGTACGAGCGGCTCTCGACCGTCAGCGCCAATGCCTACGTGCAGCCGCAGGTGGCCGGCTACCTGCGCCGGCTGCAGGAAGGCGCGCGCGAACGCGGCCTGAAGGCCGAGCCCTTCCTCATGACCTCGGGCGGCGCCATCACCACGCTGCAGGCCGGCATCGACGAGCCGGTGCGGCTGGTCGAGTCGGGCCCGGCGGGCGGCGCGGTGCTCGCGCGCCAGGTGGCCGAGCAGATCGGCGCCACGCGCGCGCTCTCGTTCGACATGGGCGGCACCACGGCCAAGATCTGCTTCATCGACGACTACCAGCCGCAGCTGAGCCGCAGCTTCGAGTTCGGCCGCGTGCATCGCCATCTCAAGGGCTCGGGCCTGCCGATCCGCATCCCGGTGATCGAGATGGTGGAGATCGGCGCCGGTGGCGGCTCGATCGCGCGCGTCAACCACCTGGGCGTGGTGCAGGTCGGCCCCGACAGCGCGGGCTCCTCGCCCGGCCCGGCCGCCTACGGCCTGGGTGGCGAACAGCCGACCGTGACCGACGCGCATGCCGCGCTCGGCGCGATCGACCCGGCGCGCTTCGCGGTCGGCAAGGTGCGGCTCGATCCGCAGCGCGCGCGCGCCGCGCTGCTGCAGGGCGTGGCCGCGCAGACCGGGCTCGAGGTCGAGGCCGCCGCGCAGGCGGTGGTCGAGATCGTGACCGAGAACATGGCCAACGCGGCGCGCGTGCATGCCTCGGAGCTCGGCAAGGTGGCCGAGGAGAGCACGCTGATCGCCTTCGGCGGCGCGGCGCCGCTGCATGCGGCGCTGCTGGCGCGCAAGCTCGGCATCGCGCGGCTGGTGATCCCGAACTCGGCCGGCGTGGGCTCGGCGCTGGGCTTCCTCTGGGCACCGGTGGCCTACCAGACGGTGCGCAGCTTGCACCAGCGGCTCGACCGCATCGACCATGCGGCCGTGGGCCGTCTGCTCGACGAGCTCACCGCCACCGCCGACGACGTGGTGCTGCGCGCCGCGCCCGGCGCGCCGCTGGTGCGCCAGCGCGTGGTGTTCATGCGCTATGCGGGCCAGGGCCACGAGATCCCGGTCGAGCTGCCCGAGGGCGCGTTCGACGCGGCCGCCAGCGCCGCGCTGCACCAGCGCTTCGAGGCGCGCTATGCCGCGCTCTACGGCCGCAGCCTGCCGCACATCGCGGCCGAGGCCGTGAGCTGGTCGGTCGCGGTGGAAGCCGGCGGCCGCGCCGCGCCGGAGGCCGACGGCCTCGTGGCCGACGAGGGCCGTGCCACGGCCTCGGCCACGCGCGAGCTCTACGACGCCGAGACCGGCCGCTGGCAGGCGGTGCCGGTGTACGAGCGCGCCGCGCTGCGGCCCGGCCTGTGGGTCGAGGGTCCGGCGCTGGTCGTCGAGGACGAGACCACCACGCAGCTGATCGCGGGCTTCGAGGCGCGCGTGAGCCGGCTCGGCGCGCTGGTGCTCGACGACACCACGGCCGTGCGGCACGAGGAGGAAGAGCACGCGGCGGCGGTGGCGGCATGAGTGCTGCCAGCGCTGCCAGCACCGCCAACGCTGCCAGCACCGCCAATGGGCGCCAGGCGCTGCGCCAGCAGCTCGTGTGGAGCCGCCTGCTCGCCGTGGTCGAGGAGCAGGCGCAGGCGCTGATCCGCACCGCCTTCGGCACGCCGACGCGCGAGGCCGGCGACCTGTCGGCCGGCGTGTTCCTGCCCGACGGCCGCATGGTGGCGCAGGCCGTGACCGGCACGCCGGGCCACGTCAACTCGATGGCCGACTCGGTGCTGCATTTCCTGCGCGCCTTTCCGGCCCACACCATGCGCGACGGCGACGTGTTCGTCACCAACGATCCCTGGAAGGGCACGGGCCACCTGTTCGACGTGGTGATGGTCACGCCGGTGTTCCACGGCGGCCGGCTGGTGGCGCTGTTCGCCTCGACCGTGCACGTGGTCGACATCGGCGGCGTGAATGCCGGCCCCGATGCGCTCGAGATCTACCACGAGGGCCTGTTCCTGCCGCCGCTGCGCTTCGCGAGCGACGGCGTGCTCGACGAGTCGGTGCTGGCCATCGTGCGCGCCAACGTGCGCGAGCCCGAGCAGGTCGAGGGCGACCTGCATGCGCTGGTGGCCTGCAACGCGGTGGGCGCGACGCGGCTGCAGCGGCTGCTGCGCGAGTTCGGCCTGGACGACCTGCGGGCGCAGGGCGACTACGTGATCGAGCGCTCGGCCCAGGCCATGCGCGCCGCGCTGGCCGACTGGCCGCGCGGCACCTGGCGCAACCACATGACCGTGGACGGCTACGACACGCCGGTCGAGCTGCATGCGGCGGTCACGATCTCCGACGACGGCATCCTGGTCGACTTCGCGGGCACCTCGGGCACGGTGGCGCGCGGCATCAACGTGCCCAAGGCCTACACCGATGCCTACACCTCCTTCGGCATCCGCTGCCTGATCGGCGCGGACGTGCCCAACAACTCGGGCTCGCTGGCGCCGATCCGCGTGGTCGCGCCCGAGGGCTCGATCGTCCATGCGCTGCCGCCGGCGGCCGTTGCCACGCGCGCGGCCATCGGCCAGATGCTGCCCGACCTTGTGTTCGGCGCGCTGCGCCAGGCCCGGCCCGACCGCGTGCCGGCCGAGGGTGCCTCGTCGCTGTGGAACATCCGCCTGTATGGCGGCCAGCCGATCGAGGGCGGGCCCAACGACGCGCTGCGGCGCGCGCGCCGCTTCAACATCGTGAGCTTCAGCACCGGCGGCACCGGCGCGCGGCCCGGCAAGGACGGGCTCTCGGCCACGGCCTACCCGAGCGGCGTGCGCAACGTCTCGCTCGAGATCCTCGAGACCCAGGCGCCGCTGCTGTTCCGGCGCAAGGAGTACCGGCCCGATTCGGGCGGCGCGGGCAGCTCGCGCGGCGGGCTGGGCCAGGTGATCGAGGTCGAGAACGCCGATGGCGACCCGATGGTGCTGTCGGCCACCTGGGACCGCGTGCGCTTTCCGGCGCGCGGCGCGCTCGGCGGCGGCGACGGTGCGCCGGGCACCGCGCGGCTCAAGCATGCGGGCACGACCCTGCGCGGCAAGGGCCGCCAGCTCGTGCCGGCCGGCGAGGTGCTGGTGGTCGAGACGCCCGGCGGTGCCGGCCTCGGCGATCCCGCGCGGCGCGACCCCGCGCTGGTCGCGCGCGACCTCAAGGCCGGGCTGGTCAGCCATGCGGCCGCGGCTTCCCCTCCTTCTTCTTCGTCTTCCTTCGCCCCCGAACTTTCGGACCACCACGCATGAGCTCCACACCCAAGCCCGCGGCTCCCGCCGGCCGCCAACTGATCCGCCACCAGCTCGCCTGGAACCGCCTGCTCTCGGTGGTCGAGGAGCAGGCCCAGACGCTGATCCGCACCGCCTTCGGCACTTCCACGCGCGAGGCCGGCGACCTCTCGGCCGGCGTGTTCCTGCCCGATGGACGGATGATCGCGCAGGCCGTGACCGGCACGCCGGGCCACGTCAACTCGATGGCCGAGTCGGTCAAGCACTTCCTGCGCCGCTTTCCGATCGAGACCATGGAAGACGGCGACGTGTTCCTCACCAACGATCCGTGGAAGGGCACCGGCCACCTGTTCGACATGACCATGGTCACGCCGGTGTTCCATGGCGAGGGCGAGGCGCGGCGCGCGGTCGCGCTGTTCGCCTCCACGCTGCACGTGGTCGACATCGGCGGCATCGGCTCGAGTCCCGACGGGCTGGAGATCTATCACGAGGGCCTGTTCCTGCCGATCCTGCGCTTCGTGCGCCGCGGCACGGTCGACCCGGCGGTGCACGCCATCATCCGCGCCAACGTGCGCGATCCCGAGCAGGTCGAGGGCGACCTGTTCGCGCTGGTGGCCTGCAACGAGGTCGGCGGCCGGCGGCTGCGCACCCTGCTGCGCGAGTTCGGCCTGGCCGACCTCGAGGCGCTCGGCGACTTCGTCATCGCGCGCTCGGCGCAGGCCATGCGCGAGGCGCTGGCCGAATGGCCGCGCGGCACCTGGCACCACACGCTGGTGGCCGACGGCTACGACGCGCCGATCACGCTGCAGGTGGCCGTGACCATCGGCGACGACGGCATCGACGTGGACTTCGCCGGCACCTCGGGCACCGTGGCGCGCGGCATCAACGTGCCCAAGGCCTACACCGACGCCTACACCTCCTTCGGCATCCGCTGCCTGGTGGGCGCCGACGTGCCCAACAACGCGGGCTCGCTGGCGCCGATCCGCGTCGCCGCGCCCGAGGGCTGCATCCTGCATGCGCTGCATCCCGCGGCCGTGACCGCGCGCCACGTCATCGGCCAGTTGCTGCCCGACGCCGTGTTCGGCGCGCTGCGCCAGGCCCGGCCCGACCGCGTGCCGGCCGAGGGTTCGTCGTCGCTGTGGAACCTGCAGCTCGTGGGTGGCGAGGTGCTGGCCGGCACCGCGCCGGCCGATGCCGAGGCGGTGCGCCGCGGCCCGCGCTTCAACGTGATCAGCTTCAGCACCGGCGGCACCGGCGCACGGCCCGGCAAGGACGGCCTCTCGGTCACCGCCTACCCGAGCGGCGTGCGCAACGTCTCGCTCGAGATCCTCGAGACCCAGGCGCCGCTGCTGTTCGAGCGCAAGGAGTTCCGCGTCGACTCGGGCGGTGCCGGCACCGTGCGCGGCGGCCTGGGCCAGGTGATCGAGGTGCGCCATGCGCAGCCCGACGCGGCCTTCCTGATCGCCGCCGCCTTCGACCGCGTCGACCACCCGGCGCGCGGCGCGCTCGGCGGCAGCGACGGCGCGCCGGGCCGGCTGCGGCTGGCCTCGGGCCGCGCGCTGCGCGCCAAGGGGCGCCAGCTCATTCCGGCCGGCGACAAGCTGGTGGTCGAGACGCCTGGCGGCGGTGGTCTCGGCGATGCCGCCCGGCGCGCCGAAGCCGCCATCGCGCGCGATCTGCGCGAAGGGCTGGTGACGGCCGCGCCGGCGCCCGCGACCGATCCTGCGCTGGCCTGATTTCGTTCCTCTTCTTCTTTCTGTCCTCTCACCATGTCTTCCCTGCTCCGCCCCCCGCACCTTCGCCGCGCCGCCGTCGCGCTGCTGCTCGCTGCCGGCCTCGCCGCCGCCACCCAGGCTGCGCCGCCCAACCACAGCGGCACCCTGACCCTGCTGTCGACCAGCGAGCCGACCGCGCTCGTCACCATCGGCAATGTCGCCACGCCGATCCTCAGCGTCAGCGCCAAGGTCACCGAGGGCCTGCTCAAGTACGACTACGACGTCAATCCGCAGCCGCAGCTGGCGACCAAGTGGGTCATCAGCCCCGACGGCCTGACCTACACCTTCACGCTGCGCCAGGGCGTGAAGTGGCACGACGGCAAGGACTTCACCTCGGCCGACGTCGCCTACTCGATCGAGCTGCTGAAGAAGATCCATCCGCGCGGCCGCAACACTTTTGCCAACCTCACGGCCATCGACACGCCCGACAAGTACACCGCGATCCTGCGGCTGTCGAAGCCCGCGCCCTACCTGATCCGCGCGCTGGTCGCAACCGAGACGCCGATCGTGCCCAAGCACGTCTACGAGGGCACCGACCCCGCGAACAACCCGAACAACAACGCGCCGATCGGCACCGGCCCGTTCAAGTTCAAGGAGTGGGTGCGCGGCAGCCACATCGTGTACGAGCGCAATCCCGAGTACTGGGACAAGCCCAAGCCCTTCATCGACCAGCTGATCGTGCGCTTCGTGACCGACCCGGCGGCAGCCGCCGTGGCTTTCGAGACCGGCACCGTCGACCTCGGCTATCGCACGCCGGTGCCGCTGGCCGATCTCGAGCGGCTCAAGAAGGTGCCCGCGCTGCGCTTCGAGACCAAGGGCAACAGCTACTCGTCGAACGTGACCCGGCTCGAGTTCAACCTCGACAACGAGTACTTCAGGAACGAGAAGGTGCGCCAGGCCGTGGCCCATGCCGTCGACCGCGGCGTGATCGTGAAGGTGGTGAACTACGGCTACGGCCAGGTCAGCTATTCGCCGATCGCGCCCGGCCTCAAGGCCTTCCACGATCCCGCGCCCTCGCCCTATGCCTTCGACCTCAAGAAGGCCAACGCCCTGCTCGACGAGGCCGGCTATCCGCGCAAGGCCGGCGGCGTGCGCTTCAGCGTGCCGCTGGACTTCAACCCGATCGGCGCCGACGGTCCACGCCTGGCCGACTACCTGCGCTCGACCCTGGCGCGCATCGGCATCGCGGTGACGGTGCGGGCACAGGACCCGAGCGCCTTCATCAAGCGCATCTACACGGACCGCGATTTCGCGTTCACGCACAACGGGGCGAGCAATCTGTTCGATCCGACCGTGGGGGTGCAGCGGCTTTACTGGTCGAAGAACTTCATCAAGGGGGTGCCGTTCTCGAATGGCACGCACTATCAGAGTCCTGTGGTGGACAAGCTGCTCGAGGATGCGGCGGTGGAGAACGATCCTGCGCGGCGGTTGAAGCTGTTCAAGGAGTTTCAGGAGACGGTGGCGCGGGATGTGCCGGATTTGAATCTCTATCAGCCTGTGTTCATCACCATTGCGAATCAGCGGGTGCATGACCACTCGTTGACTGCGGATGGGGTGGAGTCGAATTTGGCGGATGTCTACGTTGACGAGGCTAAGAAGTAGGCTTCTTTTGTTTTGGGGTTTTGTTCTTTGGTGAGGCCGTAGGCCGGGTCCCGCCCCGGCGGGCGGCTCACTTTCTTTGTCTCGCCAAAGAAAGTAAGCAAAGAAAGGCGACCCCACTGTCTGCGACCCCTCCGCTGCGCTCCGGGGCAACCTGCGGTGCTCGCGTTTCGCGGGGTCTCGCAGAACTCGCTCCACTGCGTTCCGCTCAAACAGCTGCGAGCCCTTATCCGCGAAACGCTGCGCTCCTCGGCGCAGCCAGAGGGGGTGGGTCGGGCCATCGCTGCGC